>JBMNFI010000001.1:0-904446 GCA_050949225.1 Bacillota bacterium
TTTTCAATTTTGGCAAACGGTGGTGACAGTGCTGCTGATGTAGATGCTCTTGCGGATCCTGGCTCTGTCATGTTGAAAGCAACAAGCGGAGTCTATGCACAAAGTGGTCAGCTTTTTACGATAGCAGCTGCCTGTAGTCTTGCAGGAACGGGCAGGGTATCAGTTACAAGTGAATACACCGCAGGTATAACAGCCATAAGCCTAGTGGAAACTTCTACATCAGACGATCTGTCTAGCTGGACTGAATGGCAGGCCGTTGGAGCAAGCGGGGAACTGCAGTCGCCTAACAGAGAATATATCCGCTATCGAATTACATTATCTACTCAAGACACCAGTAGAACTCCTAAACTTCTTGAAATACAACTACATGATATACCAAAACCACCTTATGAGAGACTTGGATTTGCCAGACCAGTTGTGTTGGATACTAACGGTGCTTGGGAAGCAGTGCTAGAGAATGCCTTTGATATCATAGTGACAAGTGAAGTGAATGGCGCTGATATTCTGGAGTTTAAACTGCCATTTCATGATTCCAAGCGAGTGACATTAGACAATGAAAAACAGGTGCAGATCGTCAATGATGTTTATCGTATTCGAACTATAACAGATGAGAAAAGTTCAGATGGTAGAGTTGTAACTCAAGTATATGCGGAAGCTGCCTTTTATGATCTTTCCTTTAGCGCTGAAAAAGAACCCATGGAATTTGTCGCAGAGACACCGGAAGTTCCTATGCGCTATGCCTTACTTGGTACTGGCTGGTCATTAGGAAATGTCACTGTCAGTACAAAACGAACATGGCAATCAACAGAAAAGAATGCATTAGCTATACTACGAACAATACAGAATATTCATGGTGGTGACTTGATTTTCGATAGTGCCAATCGTTTGGTACACCTTTTGACATTTGGCGGTACGGATAGCGGGGCCTTATTCTGCTATAGAAAGAACATGAAAAGTATACAGCGCGTGGTGGATACAAGAAGTCTAATTACCAGGCTTTATGCTTATGGTAAAGATGGCATGACGTTTGCCTCCATCAATGGTAATAAGGAGTATGTTGAGGATTATAGCTATTCATCAGAAGTCAGAGTAGGAACGCTGGATGCTTCATCAATTAGTAACCCTTATCAGCTGCTTGAGTTTGCCAATATGCGCTTAGCTCAGTATGCGAAGCCACGAATCTCATATGTTCTCTCTGCAATGGACTTATCAGTGCTAACAGGATATGAGCATGAGGCATGGAAACTAGGTGACATAGTAACTGTAGATGATAAAGATTTGAAGTTATCTGTCAAAACTCGTGTAGTTCGCAGACAATATAATCTACAAGAACCATGGAAAACAGTGCTGGAGCTATCAACAACTTTAAGAGAATTAGGAGATTCCTCTGCTGGGTGGGATAAAGCAGCCGATATTTTATCTTCCACTGATGTTCTTGACCGTCAGGAATTAAAAGACTTGGTGCCTTTTAATCATCTACGAAATTCACGAGCTGATGATGGTCTAACCTATTGGTTAAGTTCAGGTTTTACAGTTGACCCTAATAATGGTGTATCAGGAACAGCTTCCTTTAAAGCTGAGGGCGTTTTAGGGATGACGAAAAGTCTATCCCAGACCGTTTATCCTGCCAGTAGGAAGAGTTACACTTTCTCAGCGCAGATTGCATCGGAAAACCTTCAGAAAGGGCCAAACGGGCAAGTTGGGATTGAAGTTGTCATTGAATATGAGGATGGGTCGACAGAAACCAGGTTTATCGATCTCTTTTAGGAAGGAGGCAGTGCTATGGCTTATTTTTCACAGACAGCACATGCTATTACACCGAGAGGTATTGGAAAGATAAAGTCGCTTACCATCCGTCTTTTCATTACTGATTGTTCTGGTGAGGTGTTCTTTACAGATATGCTTTTGCAAGGTGGTTCTGTTGCTACGGGCTGGATTGGTCATGTATCAGAAATTAAGTGGACGTTGGATGGGTAGGTGGTGCAGATGCCAGTTACATTTACCAGGTTTGCTGAGACGATTCATTGTAAAGAGGATAAACGAGTAGTAAGCGTAACAGTGAAACTACTTCTTGGAGATTGCACAGGTACTGTTTATTTCACTGATATTCAGGCTCAGGAAGGTGATCGTCTAACCGGTTATACAATTAATACAGAAACGATGCTTCAAAAATTCCGGGAGGGCGGTGTTATTGTTCCCGCTCGTTTTTATAACGGAGTGGTTCGTAGCGGAGAGACGGTTATTCTCTTCAATCTGGGTTCAACTTCCACAGGTCTTGACTGTCATATCTATCCTATACAGAATATGGCTGCGGGTAGTATCCAATTGTCTCAAGGGGCAGGGGCGCATAGGGTAAAGTTTAAAGAGGTCGCTAGCCCAGGCGATACCTTTTCACTACTAGCATCAACCAGACAGTGTTTAAAGAATGGAAATCCAACTGATAAGGAAGGATTTTTTCAATATACAGCATCCGGTGATAGCAAACATGTGGTGAAGCTAGAGGACAGAAAATCAGCTCGGTTATTGTTCGAATTTCAAGAAATGCAGGAAGGAAGTGAGCGCCCTTGATTGATTACCTAAAAGGTAAGCGGTGCATGGTTTGGAGTTTCATGGGAAATGCCCGCATGTATCAGGCGCTACGAGACTATGGCGATCGAATTGATACGGTGGGTATTTTTACTTTTGAAGTGGATATCACCGGGACCATAACAGAAACAGGAACAAGCATATCCAGTATGCTTACTTACATTAACCGCTGGCCTCATATCAAATGGCTACTTACAATCATGAATCATGGTACGGCTTCTATTTTTACAGCCCTTAGAAATAACACCAATGGTGCAAAGGATAAATTTCTTACTGAGATTATTCGCATCATGAATAAGTATCCTTGGTGTGCTGGAGTGGATATAGACTTGGAACGTGGAGGTGGCTATGAAAACAAGGATGCTGCTAATGATCTATTTCGAGACATATATAACACTGTCAAAGCCTATGATTCTTCGAAACTCGTAAATATTTGTCTACCGGGCATGACTGGAGTACAAGGCTCGGTTGGTGGCGAAAACTGGTGTGTTTATGAAGACTTGAATCCCTATTGTGATACAGCAACGATTATGAGTTATGGCATGGCATGGGCAGGATCTGCACCGGGTCCGGTATCTCCCAGGGATTGGTTGGAAGGCATTTATGATTATGCAGTCCGGGTTATGACTCCTGAAAAAATTTTTTTAGGACTGCCTGCATATGGTTGGAACTGGAGAATCCACGATACACCAGAAAATCTGGGCATCACTTATCGTGGGATTTCAAACACATATTATGCGGCACAGCTTTGGATGACAGGGGGATATAACTTTACAGATGATGGACCACCACAGCCCATGATTCCTATCATAGCGTATTGGGATGATTATGATAAGGTGCCTTGGGCCTTGCCACATGTGTATGACTACATGGAAGGCTGGGATGCAGTTTCAAGAACCTATCCTTTACTGGGTGAAACTTATAACCGTCGCAGGTATTTGACTGCCTACAGCAAGCAGCAAAAAACTGAATTTGGCACGATATATGTAGATCGTAGTGGCGGAACCCCTGATAGCTATACTGATAATGTATCGGTTTCTTCTCAAATGATAACACTTGGTGAAGAAGGTGAAGCCGAATACGAATTTGAAATTTCATCTGCTGGTATTTATGATGTAGCCATTCGCATCTCATTTCCCTTCTGGGATAAGAATAGTATTCATGTTTCACTTGACGGGACAAGTAAGGTATTTAGCGAGAATAGGCTGTGGTGGCCATACTGGCGAACAACTTGTTGGCTTTCTTTGGTTTCTGGTGTATTTCTTTCAGCTGGTATCCATACTGTCAGCGTTAGTACCTCAGTACCAGGTGTGCAGTTCTATGGATTTCGAGTATGTTCGAGTTTTTCTGAAGAACCTTCTGCTGGAGAGGCAGAGTTTATGCTATCCCCTCGCAAATTTAAAGATGTGAACGGTTTAATGGCTGAACCCGATAAAGGTTTTATATTGACCACTGAGGTGCTACGCAGAAAGCCTGATTCAGCACTAATTTGGTATGAAGACTTCAGAGATGACAATCCACTTCCCTCCAGCTACTGGACAGCACTTAGCGGCGAGTGGCAGGTATGGCAAAATCAAAATGATCCCGCCAGTCGTCCCTATTCGCAGCTTGACGGGTATGGCCAAGTGGCGTGGAAGTATAGCGGGTTTTCAGATGTTCATTTGCGGGCAAGGTTGGCCTTTACTCCAGAGGGAAGTGGTCGTGCAGGCATTTTTTGTGGTAATGTCTTTTGCTGTTTAAACTTTAATACACAGCGTATTGAACTATATAATGGTTCTTCTCTAATCGGCAGTTATGCCACTGAAATCGTTAAAACGGCATCAGCAGATCTTCGCTCAAATCCAAGAATGTACACCATTGAAATGAGGATACGAGGTAACTCTGTGAGGGTTTATTCTGGAGCAAGCAATGTTTTGCGCTTTACAGCGACGCTTAGTGGTTTTTCAGGAGGGTATGCCGGGGTTCGGTCTGATGGACGTATTCTATGCGAATTACTTAGACTGGGAGATGCCTGGACTTATGAACCTTATGAAAGGTTTGATGTAACCTTCCCGGATGGAACCACAACTGAGTATGGGCGGCTGGCAAGAACCGGTGTAACATGGGATAGTGAGTTTCAGGTTTTCACAGTTAACAATGATGTGGAGGAAGCTTCTACACGAAACCAGGACATCTCTATGGATTATGATTTCTTCCATTCAGGGCTTTTGCCGCTGGCCTGTGGAAATGATTATTCAGTAAAAATCGTGCCCAAGGACATCAATGTCTGGATTTCACGTTTGTTTCTTGGAGATGCTGACGGTTTTTCTATTCTTTATTATCAGGATGTAGACAGCCTTGTTTATTGGGCAAACGAGGCAGCGTATCGATGGAAGCTTAGAGGAATTGCCATATGGTCTTTAGGACAGGAGGATATGAGACTTTGGGAGGCACTGCCTAAACAAATATAATTAACGATTCAGGAGTGTTTGCGAAAAATTGCAGGCACTCTTTTTATATATTCACCAATCATGAAGGAGGTAAAAATCATGAAGGAAATATGGAATTGGGTACAAGCTGCACTTACAGCATTTGGTGGATTCTTGGGCTGGTTTTTAGGAGGTTTTGATGGTTTTTTATATGCATTAGTGGCATTGATGGTAGCTGATTATATCACTGGTGTCATGTGTGCCATTGTTGATAAGAAGCTATCTAGTGAGATCGGATTTAGGGGCATCTTTAAGAAGGTGCTTATTTTTGTTTTGGTCGGAATTGGACATATGATTGATACGAACCTTATCGGAGAGGGTAGCGTGCTCCGGACAGCCATTATCTTTTTCTATTGCTCCAATGAAGGAATATCTATGCTAGAAAATGCTGGTCGACTAGGACTGCCAATACCAGAACAGTTAAAAGACATTCTTGTACAGTTGCATAACAAAGGAGGAAATGAGTAATGAATCTGAGGAAACTTATTCTAACTGAAAATGCGTGTTATAAGGCAGGCAGAAAGATTACACCGAAGGGCATTATGGTTCATAGCACTGGTGCAAATAATCCGTATCTTCGTAGATACGTTGGACCGGACGATGGCCTGTTGGGTGTAAACGAGTACAACAATCACTGGAATCAGGATAAACCAGGTGGGAGGCAAGTATGTGTTCATGCATTCATTGGAAAGCTTAAGGATGGTTCAATTGCCACTTATCAAACCCTGCCATGGAACCATCGTGGATGGCATGCAGGTGGAAAGGCAAACGATACTCATATTGGTTTTGAAATCTGCGAGGACGGTTTGACCGATGCCGCGTATTTTAATGCGGTTTATAAGGAAGCGGTAGAACTGTGTGTGTATCTCTGCAAGCTCTATAACTTGACCGAAAAAGATGTTATTGGTCACTGTGAAGGATATCAAAAAGGCATAGCAAGTAATCATGGCGATCCGAAAAACTGGTTTCCAAAGCATGGAAAAGGCATGGATACCTTCAGAGCGGATGTGAAAAAGCTATTAAGTGAAGGAGAGAAGCCTGCAGAACAGGAGAAAAAGAAATATTATCGTGTGCAAATCGGTGCCTATTCTGTAAAAGCCAATGCGGAAGCGCAACTTGCCAAAGCTAAGAAAGCTGGTTTTACCGATGCCTTTATTAAGTACGATTAACGAACAGCTAATTTTTATGACCCGAGGAGTATAACAGCTCTTTGGGTCATTTTTTTTGCCTTTTAGGGGTTCGAATCATCAAGGATTTTTGCATATAGGTGCAGGGTTTTCCCTGTAGAAATGGAGGTTGCCTATATGCAGATAACTAAAATTACAGATAAACAAGATTTACTATTAAATCCAAAAAAGAAATATTTAAGTGCTGAGGTGCTTCAAAGAGAATTTGATTATTATAGAGCAGAAAAATTGCTTAGAAAGATGCTCGAAAAAGGCTTAATAACGGAAGTGGAATTCAACAAAATAGACGCACTAAATCGCCAAACTTTCTCTCCATTTTTGAAGGAGATAATGCCCTCAAATCGTTGATATATAAGGGTTTCAGAGGTAATATGTGACCTACCAAGAAGGAGGTGAGAGGATGAAAAAGATAACGAAAATAGAAGGAAATACGGCCAACTCTTTTATTAAGCCAAAAACACGAGTAGTTGCCTACTGTCGAGTTTCTACAGGCAGTGATGAACAACTTGTCAGCTTGCAAGCACAAAAGGCCCATTATGAGAGCTATATAAAGGCTAATCCAGAATGGGAATACGCAGGCTTATATTATGACGAGGGTATCAGCGGCACGAAAAAGGAAAACCGCTCTGACCTACTTAGAATGTTATCAGACTGTGAAACTGGGAGAATTGACTTAATTATTACAAAGTCAATTAGCCGATTTGCCAGAAATACTACAGATTGCTTGGAGATGGTTCGAAAACTGATCGACCTTGGGGTTCATATCTATTTTGAGAAGGAAAACATCAATACGAGTTCAATGGAGAGCGAATTGATGCTCTCCATTTTAAGTGGGCTTGCAGAAAGTGAGTCAATTTCCATTTCCGAAAATACGAAGTGGGCCATTCAAAGACGATTCCAAAACGGAACCTTTAAAATTTCCTACCCACCATATGGGTATCAAAACATTGACGGTCAGATGATAATAAACCCCAAGCAAGCTGAAATTGTGAAGTATATTTTTGCAGAGGTATTATCGGGCAAAGGCACACAGAAAGTTGCAAATGATCTTAATCAAAAGGGTATCCCTTCAAAAAGAGGTGGTCGTTGGACAGCTACTACGATTAGAGGGATTCTGACCAATGAAAAATATACTGGCGATGTTATTTTGCAAAAGACTTATACTGATAGCCATTTTAACAGGCACACCAATTATGGTGAAAAAAATATGTATCTAGTAGAAAACCACCATGAGGCAATTATCAGCCCTGAAGATTTTGAAGCTGTAGATGCCATTCTCAATCAGAGAGCCAAGGAAAAAGGAATCGAAAAACGCAACAGTAAATATCTAAACCGATATTCCTTTTCTAGCAAAATTATCTGCTCGGAATGTGGCAGTACCTTTAAAAGACGGATTCATTCATCTGGTACAAGAAAATACATTGCTTGGTGCTGCAGTAAGCATATCAGCAATATAACGGAATGTTCCATGCAGTTCATTCGAGATGAAGATATAAAGACTGCATTTGTTACGATGATGAATAAACTCATATTCGGTCAGAAGTTTATATTAAGACCACTTTTTCATGGGTTACGTAACCAAAACAATGCAGCGAGTTTTCGTAGAATTGAAGAGTTGGAAACTAAAATTGAAAACAACATGGAGCAGAGCCAAGTACTGACAGGTTTAATGGCCAAAGGGTATCTGGAACCTGCTCTGTTTAATAAAGAAAAGAATGCACTGGAGGCAGAAAGAGAAAGGCTTCTTGCCGAAAAGGATCAACTTACTCGTTCCGTCAATGGCAATTTTGCTAAAGTAGATGAAGTTGACCGTCTGCTTAAGTTTGCCACTAAGTCCAAAATGCTCACAGCTTATGAGGATGAGTTGTTTGAAGATTACGTAGAGAGGATTATTGTCTTTTCACGGGAGGAAGTAGGTTTTGAATTAAAATGTGGAATCACATTGAAGGAAAGGTTGGTGAATTAGATGGGTCACACACCCTATGGATATAGAATTGAAGATGGAAAAGCTGTTGTGGATGAAAAGACTTCTGAGCAGGTAAAAGAATTATTTTCCGGATACTTGGCAGGCCTTTCTTTGAAGGAAGCTGCTAAAAAAGCTGGGATAGATTGTTATCATGCCACAGCAGGTAAGATGTTGCAGAACAAGCACTACCTAGGCGATGAATTTTACCCTCCCATTATTGATGAGGAGACATTTGAAAAAGCCAGAGAAGAAAAACGAAAACGAGCAGAAAAGCTCGGGAGGATAAGGGAACCTAAAGATGAACCGAAAACGGATTACCCTGTAAAGTTCAAAGCAAAACCTCTGGTGCAAAAATATGAAGATCCATACAAGCAGGCGGAATATGCTTACAGTCTGATAGAAAGTGAGGTGTAACAAGTGGCGGTAAGTAGGAATGTAACAGTGATTCCGGCAATTAAACGGGTTGGAAATAATAAAAATAGTGAAAGCAAACCCAAAATACGAGTGGCTGCTTACTGTCGTGTTTCAACGGATAGTGAAGAGCAGGCTTCAAGTTATGAAATTCAGATCGAGCATTATACAAAATATATTAAGAAGAACAAGGAATGGGAACTGGCAGGTATTTTTGCAGATGACGGCATCACAGGTACAAATACCAAGAAGCGTGAAGAGTTCAACCGCATGATTGAAGAATGTATGGCAGGAAAAATTGACATGATTATCACAAAATCCATCAGCCGATTTGCCAGAAACACGTTGGATTGCCTTAAATACATCCGTCAGTTAAAGGATAAAAACATCGCGGTATTCTTCGAGAAAGAGAATATCAACACCATGGATTCTAAGGGTGAAGTATTGCTGACCATCATGGCATCCCTTGCCCAACAGGAAAGTCAGTCCTTAAGCCAGAACGTAAAGCTGGGTATTCAGTATAGATATCAGCAAGGTGAAGTCCAAGTCAACCACAAGCGTTTTCTTGGATACACCAAGGATGAAAACAAGCAACTAGTGATTGAGCCAGAGGGTGCTGAGGTTGTTAAACGGATTTACAGAGAGTACCTTGAAGGTGCTAGTCTTTTACAGATAGCAAGAGGACTAGAAGCTGACGGTATCCTTACAGCGGCAGGCAAAGCCAAATGGAGACCGGAAACACTGAAAAAGATATTGCAGAATGAAAAGTACATCGGTGATGCCCTTCTACAAAAAACATATACGGTTGATTTCCTTTCTAAAAAGCGAGTCAAGAATAACGGCATCGTTCCCCAATATTATGTAGAAAATAGCCACGAGCCTATCATTCCACGAGACCTTTTTATGCAGGTTCAAGAAGAGATGATTCGAAGAGCAAATCTTCGCGGTGGCAAGGGCTGTAAAAAGCGAGTTTACAGCAGTAAGTATGCTTTATCGAGTATTGTTTACTGCGGACATTGCGGTGATATTTATCGACGAGTACATTGGAATAACCGAGGTTACAAATCTATTGTTTGGAGATGCGTCAGCCGATTGGAGGAAAAAGGGTCTGAATGCACTGCCCCTACCATAAATGAGGAAACATTGCAGAAAGCAGTTGTTAAGGCTATTAACGAACTTTTGGCTAACAAAGACTCATTCCTCAAGGTGCTACAGAAAAATATAGCTACTGTATTTAATGGAGAAAATGATAATGCCACTGATGACATTGATAGCAAATTGGAAGAATTACAACAACAGCTTCTTATTCAAGCAAAATCCAAGAATGACTATGAAGATGTGGCTGATGAAATTTACCGCCTTCGAGAATTGAAGCAAAATGCACTTGTTGAAAATGCAGAGCGAGAAGGAAAAAGGCAACGAATCGCTGAAATGACTGATTTCTTGAATAAACAATCCGCAGAGTTGGAGGAATATGATGAGCAGTTAGTAAGGCGGCTCATTGAAAAGGTTACGATCCACGATGATAAGCTGACCGTTGAACTCAAATCAGGTATTGAAATAGAAATGTGAAATATAATCTACTTAAGCCCATGTTAATGCATACATGGGCTTATCTATGTATCAAATTGACCGAAAACTCTAGTAGATATAAAATAAAGCAAAGGATGAAGGGAGGGTAAATAATGCTATCAATCTCGAGAAAAGATTTATATGAAAAGCTATGGACTATTGGTACTACTAAAACGGCCAAAGAGTTAAATGTACCTTATAATAAATTGAAAATCGCATGTACTGGTAATGATATTCCATTGCCTACAGCATCTTATTGGAGCAGTTTACATATGGGGAATGAGAAGCCAGTCCAACCACCACTACCAAATCCAAATAATAATAGAATAATTGCCATTGAAACAGCTAAAAAACAAATTGCAAAGGTACCTAAAAAAATAACAGTTGCAGTAAATGAAAAAAAGTCCAGTAGCATCCCTGCAGAAAAGAGCGCTACTCCACCCACAAAGAAGATAGAAAAGGAAAAGCCGTCCTACTTTCCTGGTCTAGAATCTGACCAAGAAAAATTAACTAAAATATACAACTCATTAAAGGTTAATAAGACTTTATCCAATAAACCCCATAAGGAAATAGTGGGATATCGCAGAAAGACTCAATCATACAGAGAAGATAAATTAAGAATTAATTCCGCTTCGGGTGAAATCATTCCAGAAGTTTTACCTTTCATTGATAGTTTATTTAAAGCGCTTGAAATGGCTGGAGCAAAAATTGTAAGTAAATATGATGAAACACAAGTAGTGTATAAAAAGTATGCATTCAGTTTAAATTTCAAACTCCCTTGTAAAAAAATCACATTATCCCCAGATGATAAAGCCTATTCACGTTACAATACATTTAAGTATGAAACAATAGGAAAAATATATGTTGAAGTAGGTTATAAGTTGTATTGGCATAAATGGGGTAAACATGAAAAGTTAATAAAACAAACGAAAACTATGGCACCTGAAGATTTATTAAGAAAGGTATTCTTATACATATTTTCACTTCCTCCAATCATTGATGAAGAAGAAAAAGCCCATAACCTAGAGGAAGAAAGAAGATTGATAGAAGAACAGGAGAGGGATTTACTTAGAGAACGGAGAGAAAAGGAACATAAAAAAACCGAGGATTTGCTGACTAACTCAATAAACTATTTTTACTCGAAACTAATAAAGGACTACATTTCTGCCGAGCTGGACGAAACAACAGAGGAATATGAATGGGCTATGAATAAAGCTAAGTGGATTCAGGATTCTAGTAAATATCCAGATGATTTGTTAACAGAAAAAGACAAAGAAGAATTATTCAAAATAAAAACGACGAGTAAATATTTTTTATGAAAAGGCTCTGTTAAAGGTTGATGTTGAAAATTGATTACCTTCAAAAAAGTGGTTATAATAGGAATAAACATTCTTATTCGGAGGGTTCAAAGGATGAGTAAAGCGTTTAGCAATTTATTAAAACATATCGATAAATTATCGCATACAGATAAAGAACGAGTGTTTCAATGGGTAAAACGCTATGTTGAACCTTCTTCAACTGTTGATGGTCGCTTAATCGATGAAATGCGGGAAGTACGTTATAAAGAAGGTTTTGAATGCCCTCATTGCACTTCAGAACACATTAATCGATTCGGTAAAGTTAATGGTCGCCAACGATATCGCTGTAAGGCTTGTCGTAAAACGTTTATGGATACTACAAATACAATTCTTTATCGCACTCGAAAAGGTAATGAATGGATTACTTTTGTTGAATGTATGTTTAAAGGATATTCCTTGCGTAAATCAGCAGAAATTGTGGGCGTTACTTGGGTTACATTATTCTATTGGAGACATAAGCTGTTATCAGCTCTTAAACAAATGGATTTTGAACAATTTGATGGTATCGTTGAAGTGGACGAGACTTATTTTTTGTATTCTCAAAAAGGTCAACGTGGCATTAGTGAACGTAAACCACGTAAGCGAGGCGGTAAATCAACACTAAGAGGAGTTAGTAAGGAACAAGTCTGTGTTCTAGTTGCTAGAGACCGAACAAAAGCAACAGTTTCAAAGGTAGCCTGTATGGGGCGTGTTGTTAAAACCAAAGTTGATGGTATGATTGGGTCTAAACTAACACCTAATAATGTACTTGTAACAGACGCTTGGAGAGCCTATAAAACCTATGCAGATGAAAGAGGGATAGAACATTATCGCATTAAGTCTGACGATGGAAAACACGTTATTAAAGGCTTATACCATATCCAAAATGTAAATGGACTCCATTCACGTTTAAAACATTGGATACATCGTTTTAAAGGTGTTGCTTCTAAATACCTTGATAATTACCTTGCTTGGTTTTTATTTGTAGATAGTCATAGCAATGAAAGTACAAAACACAATATCAAAGAATTACTTTTGACATCCTTTGTTTTTGAAATGACAGAAACCTATCGAAGTTTAAGGCTATCGAGATTCAATATGTAATGCTTATTTGACTGTTAGGGTGACTAAATCAAAATAGAGTTCTGGCAAATTTTTGCGGATTTACAACGTTAAACAATAAAGTTTACAAACGACGCTTTGGGAATATTTTTGAAGGTGTTTTAGTAATGCATCGAGAAAAAAAAATATCACAATAGCTCTCAATTTCAAAAGGTAGAGTGCTACTGTGATTTTTATTTAACTTGATTTTACAACTGGTTCCTCTTGATTTGAAAAGTTTAAAATCACAACGCCCACGATAATTAGTAGAATCGCAGACACCTTTAACAATCCTAATGGTTCATCCCAAATAAGGAATCCAACAAAGGCTGTAAGAGCTGTACCTACACCCGCCCACACCGAGTAAGCAACGCTTAGCGACATTCCTCGTAAGGTTAACCCTAAAAATGTGAATGATAATAAATAACCAGCAACTGAGCCTATTGATGGTAATAAGACTGTAAATCCTTCTGAATATTTCATCATTGTTGTGCCAAATACCTCTGTAACAATCGCTAATACTAAATATATATATTTTGCCACGAATACAACCCCTTACTTACTTAAATTTAGCAGTACAACACCTAAAATGATGATTGCAATACCAATTAGTTTTTTTCTGTCAAATCCTTCTTTAAATATGACGACACCTATCGTAGCAGCTAAAGCTGTACCGACCCCTGACCAAATGGCATATGCTACACCAATCTCAAGCTCTTTTAAAGTTAAAGATAGAAAATAAAACGCTGCTGCATAGCCAACTGCAACACCAATGTATGGACCATAGTTCTTTGTCATACTTGTCACTTTTAACATCGCACTTCCAAAGGCTTCAAAAAGAATTGCAATACCTAATAAAACATATGTCATTTCCTTATTCTCCTTCTGCTAAACGGTATAATTTTTGCTTGATTTCATCCATTTCGACCGCTGTTAAGGGTGCGATTGTTGAAAATTTGTTGTAATAAACACCATCGATTGTTAGACGAATTAAATTGATTGTTGTCTCATCTAATTCATCTTTTTTCAAATGTTCTAGGATGTTTTGGTAAATGTCCTGCACCTGTTTATTTTCTAAAAATGGTACAACCATCGAACCAACATATAAGTCGCTGTGTTTACTTAAATCATTGAAGCATAACTCAATGAATGCTTTTGTATAACGATTTTTTGTTTCTTTTTCAACTAGAATAAAGAATTCCTCCGAAAACTTTTCGTAAATATCTTGCACTATGCCTTCAATCAATGCTTGTTTATTTGGAAAATGATACAGTAGCCCACCCTTACTTGTGTTCGCTTTTTTTGCAACAGCATCAAGTGTTAGAGCATTTACACCTTCTTCTTGCAATAATTGAATTGCACTATTTATTAGTGTTTCGCGTTTTTCTTTTGCTTTTTAAAACCTCCTTCTCCAATCTCTATAATACCGTCTGGACGGTCTTTTTTCAAGCCTTTTAAATCATCCGTATTCAAAATAACGTTCCCAAATCAAAGTTTAGGGACAGTTTAAAAAGGCACGAACGTTGATTTAACAGCGTTTCGTGCCTTTTCTTGTGAACATTGTTTATACCGTATTTTATACAGATGGCTCAAATTGTTGATGCAACTGTATTTGTACTTGATGGGTATTTTCGCTATCTTGCATAAAATTGTGTATATTCCTTATTGTTGTAAATACATATTTCTCTTACTATACCTAAAATGGGGGAACCACAATAAATCAAGTTCCCCCAATTATTTATTTAAAAAACAACAATTAAATTTAACAGAGCCTATGAAAAAAGATTAAGTGGTATCGAGTAAAGGGGGAGGGCGAATTTGGATATAAACAGAATGAAAGCTTTATCATATGATGAGCTGCGTTCTTTATACAGTGAATTCCTACATAGCCAAAACATTTCAAAACTAACAATCAATACTGCTTACACTGATACTTTCTACCTTTGGAGGAAAGGGAGCAAAGAACTGTTCTGGAATGCAGTGACTGCTACAGATTTCGAGAATGAGGCAAAGTATTCATTAATAAAGGCTCTTTCTGAGAACTCGACGGGTAATGTTAAATCACTTGTTCATAGTTACTTGTCTCATCTAAGAAGGTTCCGTTTATTCTTAGCTTCAGATGGAACTGCCGAGCCATCAACACCCAAACAGGAGAATACCGCAACTCGCACATATACTCGTAAGAAGAAAAAGGATGTTGATGTTCCTGATCCATCAATTGAGCAGGTTGAGTTATATCTTGCTAAGTGGGATGGTCTTGAGAACTACCACCTGCAGGAGGATGCACTTAATAAACTGTTCTTTGAGCTATGCCCGAAGAATACAGACATTATCGATGTTCTTTTGAAGGCATCAACGCTTAACGATTTTTATAGTACGAATATTTTCTCCATCTATCCGGTAGCTAAGCACATATACTCTCTGGGTATTGATGCGAGGCTTAAAGCTGGTGATGTTACCCTTGTTGGAGACATCCAGCATGTAACTATCGGTGATACAGAGAAGAATTTTTACTCCTTTGCTACAAAATATTGTAGCCATCACAATCCACTCGATTATCCGATTTATGATAGCTACGTCGATGAGGTGCTTCGCTATTTTAGAAATCGTGATAGATTCTCAGATTTCCAAGATGGTGATTTGAAAGACTATGTTAAATTCAAAGGTATACTGATTGATTTCCGTGCATTTTATGGTTTGGATAAATATAACCTGAAGCAAATTGACCAGTATGTTTGGCTACTTGGGAAGGATTACTTTCCAAAGAACTACGGAAAGAAAAAGAAAGGGGACAAATAGTTATGAAGATCCACTATTTTCAGAGATACCATGCCAAAGAAAATGTTGCTACAGCAAATACGATGTTGTTGTTGTCCCGTTTGTATCAATATTCTTCTGATAAGTTTTTTCGTTTCTTGAAGTCGGAGTTCTTCTCTGATTCCTTCGAGCCAGAAATAGTATTTAATTTACAAGAGAAAAGTGTTGATAGCATCCCTGATGCGACCATCACACAGGAGAGCTTTAAGATTGTTGTTGAAACAAAAATGTCTGACTGGTTTTATACAGACCAACTTATGCGGCATTTGAATTCCTTTAGTGATGAAAAGTACAAGGTGATGATTACACTAGCACCTGAGTTAATGGCAGAAGATAAAAAGGAAATTTTTGAACAACAATTGAAGAAATATAACGCTACGCAAACGAGTCATGTTATTCACATAAATACTACATTTGAAGGTATGGCAAATGCAATACAGGAAGTAATCGATGATAGGGATTATGAAATGCAGGAGGTTTTAGATGATTATCTGAATTACTGTTATAACGATGGACTCATCACGGTTTCAGATTCGTGGAAATTTATGAGAATGCAGTTGGCAGGAACCACTCTTGATTTTAACGTAAGTGAAGATATTTATTATGACAACGTTGAGCGTGGTTTTAGGGCTCATGATTATTTAAGTCTATATAAGAACAAAAGTGTACGTGCAGTTGGAAAGGTTTGTGCCCGTATTATAGCAATTGAAACTGAAAATGGAATGAAATATGAAACAGAGTATGGTGAATTAACTGAGGAAAGAAAACAGAAAATTCTTCGTGCAATTACGGATGGCGATGAGCATGGATATGATTTAAGAACTATTAAGCATAGATATTTCTTCGTTGAGAAGTTCTATGAAACTGATTTTAAGAAAATTACACCAAGGGCACCTATGGGCTCACGTATATTTGATTTAACACAAATTCTGGAGACAGAACATCTACCTGAAACTCAGGATATTGCTGAACTTCTTAAGTCTAAGACATGGAGTTAAATACGGGAGGAATGAATATGTATTTGGGGTCATTGGAAGAACGCCGAGCTAGAAACAATGAAATAAAACTTGTAACTGCTGCTTTGTATGAAGCAAAAGTCAAGGACGAAGAAATCCTGCGAGTATTGATGAAGGTATGTGATGCAGATAGAGAGGAAGCAACAAATGCGTTTCGTAATGAAAAATTCATATTGTACCCTTGTAGAGAATTGTATCAATACCTTATTTTAGAAAAGGGTTTTGAAGAACTTGAGGCTGATGTGTTTATACACAATAAAGCTAGACGTGCGTTGGCTGGTAATAGGGAGCTAAGTAAATTATCACCAGCTAAAATGTTTGATGCTATTAATAAGGGTAATAAATAGTGGAGGAAGAGAAAAAGTTTGAGGTGTTAATATGCTGTGACCTTTCTACCACTGCACAAAAAGAGACTTAAATCTGGGGGATTTGCTGGAATCTCGATTTAGCTCTAATTATGGCAAGCAAAAGAAGGTAACCTTCATCTTTAGCTTTGATTGTAACAATAGGTATTATATTATTAGGCATAATATCTCGAGATTTATCACTTATAAATTTGGATTTGTTTATGTGTAGAGGGATGAGGGAGGAAAATAGATGATTATACCTAATATGATTTACGATATTCGTACAACTGAATATGCAAAACGGACATTGACCAATCTCACAGGTGTACCAATTCCAGTATGGGAACAATACCTTGGTCACGAGCGTGAATATAAATATACAGATTATCTAGTGGCAGATGTGATCAACACTCATGGAAATCTTCCTCATAGCTACAAAGATTTTGAATTTGTATACTTTCATATCACAACAAGCGCTAACGGATGTGCATCCTTTCGGAAACATGGAATATTAGATCTAAAACAAGCTTATATGTGCCATGACTCTGAGCTAAGAGAGTTCTTGGAAAAGCACGATATTTATATCGATTTGGATGAGAGAGTACTGACATATTGCGGAAAAGCATTTGATATTACTTTTGGTGCTTGCCCAAGACAAGACACAGAGGCCTATAATCGTTGGTCTATAGGAAGAAAGTTTTACTATGATTACACTACGTGTGGATTCTTATCGGTGTGGGAGAGAAATCCATATGGCGGACAAGTTCATCGTAGACCAGAAATTTTAATGGATATCGACAATCTTCTCGGATTGAAATTGTCCCAGGAGTGGATGTCGACACATGATTCTTATGAGATAGTGGCCAAGGTAAGTGGTGAAGAAGTTGTCTATGATAGTGATGACGATCAAAGCGATGAAGATAAGGTTCTGAATTATTTGACGAAGGCATATTATACTGCTTTTGGAGAACCGAGTGAAAATGTACTTCTGATTAAAAATCACATACAAATACCACCTTTGGACATTCTTGAAATAAAGCCAATGGAACACTGGAAAGATTATTGATGTTTTATGTATTGAAGCTTAATACTTTCACGAAATTAAATATAAAGCACCAAATTCCAATTTATGTGGAAGATCATATTAAGTTTAATTATGAAGGGTAATGGATATGTTCCCGTCTACCGATAGCTCTAAAAATGAAGTGGATATGTTTCCGAGAACAGGCATACTCAAATGACATTCATTCTGTCCTCTCGAGCCATCCCCATAAAATCCACTATTGACCTGTTCCCTTGTACGGAAAATCAGCAAAATACATACCAGACATCAAGCTGATGCTATCGTGCCAGGTCGACTGTACCTGTTTTTGTTACATTATAAATAATCTCTTGCGGAGGAACGTTAACAAAATATGTTTTTTCAAGGATTTCGACTTCATGATCACCGACATTTCCTGCATCGCCACTATCATCATATTGAAGGGCAGCAGTAAATTTACAGGTCACGGAGTTAAAGTCTGTAAAAACTTCATCATCACCATCAAAGAGAATATTTGCATAGACCATTTGAGTAATGGGGTCAGTGGTAAAAGTGACATGTCCGACCGTTTTTTCCGCTGACTTGAGGGTGATTGTATCATTAGATATCAGCGTAAAAGCATTGCTTATAGGAAAAACCGCCGTGTCATTTTTTCTGACTGGATTTGCTGGTTCGGGGTCATCACCCTCTACCGGTACCCCAAAAGATATTTCTATTGAAACAGGATTTTTACTTGTTAAAGACCCACCTTCTCCAATTTCATTTCCGTTTTGTTTAATTGTCGCCACAAAATCAGTCAGAACACTCGTTTTATCAGTGTTCCCCGGGTCGTCTGCGTGGACTGTGGCCAAAGGTAAAAATAAGAAAGATAACAGGATTAATATGGTGGCCCAGCCTACCAACAGGCGCTCTCTTTTTTCTAACATAACTTTATTCCTCCTTTAAAGTTTTATATTTTATTTTCCCTGATACTAAGAAACAGCTATTAAAATAACTGTTCTTACGAGTTTTCAAGCGGAGTAAAAATAGCTTCAAAAATTGGCTTCAATAGTAAACAGTTTCGCTACGACCGTAACTGTAGAGGCAACAAAACAATCCTTTTGCTGCCTTTTTATAACGATCTTAAGCGAAACGTTTCAATAAAATTTTATAATATTTACGGAAGTTTTGCTTGAAAACTTAGGACAGAGATATTGATATGGTAGCCTTAGAAAGAAAAAAAAATAACAGTTTTTTCTATTTATGGAAAGAAGGATTAAAAAAGAATACGTATAATAACATATATTGACATATATTGACATTAGTATAGATAACATTTGAACTGGAGGGATAAAATGAATATAGGCTTTTTATTGGAAAACCTTATTAGTATAGCACAAATCCCTAAAACTGATTTTGCACTTAGTATGAACATGACCCCCAGTGGGTTAAGTAAAATCCTTACGGGGAAAAGACTTCCTTTAATAAGAGATAATGAAATATTCAGCGGGCAAGCCGCCAGGTATTTTGCCGGAGCTATCTATGAAAAGAAATGTTATTTAAAATTTAAGGATATTTTCCCGGTTATTTATGATTTTGAATCTAAAGAAGAGCTGGAGATGTTTTTGGCGCAGGCAATAGAATATAGATTGCATGAGGATTTTGCGATAAAGAATAAGGGAAACAGGGATTATTCTAAAAAAGAACTGAGTTTTTTGGGTAATAAAAATGTTTTAAATATGTTTTGTATACTTGTTTCTGAAGGTATTCGTGATGCCGGCGATTCGCTTCTGGAGTTTTATAGCACTTTGCCATTACTAAGTGATGTTTATATGGATCTTTTCTGGCGCGTTAAAATTTTGGTATCTAGAAAATCACATCATATCAAGTTTAACCATTTTTTAAAAACACCTTGTTTTGAAAAAGCATATGATTATTATGATATTAATGTATTATCATTTGTTTTTAAAGCAGAGCAATATGTTGATTTTAATTTATGGAAAATAAAACAGGAGATCACTACACCTTTTTTACTTTTAAAAGGACAATTTCTTTTGCTTTTTAGTGCACAAATGGATGGTAAAATATTCCTTATGACACTGATAAAACAAAAAGGGTATCTGGCTACTTTTTTTAATTACCTGATGAAAAAGGATGCTGAAAAAATCAGTTATAATCGGGAAGAAGCTTTGGATATTTTAGAAAAGGATCCATCATCGATAGCCCGGTTGATAGATGAGGGTATGGATGCTGTATATAACTTTATTCATATAGGGTATTTAGTTAATGAAGATGAACTGGAAAATGTGGTAGGCTCAAAAAGTATAAGAACAAATATCTTGCGGCTTTTTAAAAATGTCCTTAAAAATGAGACTGTTTTTTATATAACAGTAGATGCTATGGTTGATTTTTACTCTACGGGAAGGGTGATAGTTCCTTTAGTTGGTGTTATTGACATTGACAAAAAAGAACGTCTATCATATTTAAAACGTTTTGGCCTTTATATCAATGAAAAAGGCACTGATAAAATCAAAATAATCAATAGTATGCTGCCCAAGGTTACTGTGCTTTGCTTAAAGGATATGAGTTTTGTGTATGTTTTTGATCCGGAATGTGAATATGAAAAAATTCATTGTTTACATACAAATATTATTGGCAATCTGTTGGATAAACAAGTAAAAAGTGGTTCTTTAAAATTGCTGGAATTCAGTTCGGAATTATGGGATATTTATATAGACGAGTTGTCCAATCGTTAAATCCAGGAGTAGTTTTTGTCAGTAGAACTAAAAATAGCTTGCCTTTATAAAACAAACAGAAGGTTCTTAAAAACTGATTTTATAATATGTTTATAATTAATGATCAATAGCAGCCTCATATAGAGGATAATGGTTATTTTTTATAGATTGACAGACACCGACAAACAAAATAATTTATTTTTATAAATTATTGGCAAATGTAAATAAATATGATAAAATAAAAAAAGTTATGGTTTTTTAGAAGAAAGAGGTATATTTTGTCGATGGACTATGCAAAAGAATCATTGAAATTGCATTATAAATGGCAGGGGAAGCTGGAAATTGTTAACAAAATGACTGTAAACAGCAAGGAAGATTTATCCTTGGCTTATACCCCCGGAGTGGCACAACCCTGCTTGGAAATCAAAAAAAATCCTGATAAAAGTTATGAACTGACCGGACGCTGGAACACTATTGCGGTAGTTACCGATGGTTCCGCCGTTCTTGGTTTGGGTGACATTGGCCCAGAGGCAAGCATGCCTGTCATGGAAGGTAAATGTGTGCTGTTTAAAGCTTTTGGCAATGTTGATGCGATTCCTTTGTGTATTCGATCTCAAGATACTGAAGAAATTATTAGGACTATAGAACTGTTGGCGGGTTCTTTTGGCGGTATTAACTTAGAGGATATTAGTGCGCCAAGATGTTTTGAAATTGAAAGAAAACTTAAAGAGCGTTGTGATATTCCAATTTTCCATGATGACCAGCATGGTACAGCGGTGGTTACTTTGGCTGCTGTGTTAAATGCCCTTAAAATTGTTAATAAAAAAATTGATAAGATAAAATTTGTAACCTGTGGTGCCGGTTCTGCCGGTATTGCTGTAGTGCGTTTACTACAGGCTATGGGTTTGACACAAGTGATCATGTGTGATCGTCAAGGGGCTATTTACCAGGGCAGATCAGGTCTTAACTCTGAAAAAAAACAGATAGCAAAAATAACTAATTATGAAAAAGTTTCTGGTAGTTTAGCTGATGTTATGGTAGATGCCGATGTTTTTTTAGGAGTATCATCTCCTAACACTGTGACCTCTAAAATGGTGCGCAGCATGGCTGAAAACCCCGTTCTTTTTCCGATGGCAAACCCGGTGCCAGAGATTATGCCGGATTTAGCCAAAGAGGCAGGAGCCGCTGTAATAGGTACCGGACGCAGTGATTTTCCTAATCAGATCAATAATGTACTGGCCTTTCCGGGAATTTTTCGGGGGGCTTTGGATGTACGAGCTAAGGATATTAATGATGAAATGAAAATTGCAGCTGCTTATGCGATTGCTGATTTAGTTTCCGAACAGGAGTTAACTCCGGAATATATTATACCAAATGCTTTCGATCCCCGTTTAGGTAAGGCGGTCGCAGCGGCAGTTGCCGCGGCTGCTCAAAAAAGCGGGGTAGCAAGAATTATAAAATAAAAGAGAAGAGGTGTTTTTATGATTTGTCCATGGTGTAAACAAGAAATCCCTGATGATAGCAAATATTGTCCCAAGTGTGCCGGAGGGATCAAGAAAAACCTTGATCCAAAAGCGGCGGCAGAGGAAGCTTCAACTGCTGCAGTGCCGGCGGCGGATGGTACTGCTGTGGCAGGTGTGGACAAAGCTAATTTCAAGTTTGGAGTTTGGCCTAAAATTTGGTTTATCCTTTGTACTATTGGAGGGTTTATCAATGTAATTTTAGGTATTATCCTTCTTGCTTTAGGTGGTCATGCTATGTTACTGATGGGGGCCGGGGGAATTATACCTGCCGGTGCAGCTTTTGTCTTTGGTATTTTACTGATTATTTTAGGTTTAATTATGTCCATCAACTATCTTTTGCTTCTTAATAAAAAAAGAAAGACTTTCTTTTTTGTCATCCTGGCAGTAGTGATTGCGACTATTATTCTTAATGCTGTTTTCCATAATTCTACAAGTATTATTTTCAGTGTGATACATATTCTTATTACTTTCTTAACACTACGTCCTTATTGGGCAAAAATGAAATAAAACCAACATTAAAAACGAGCGGGTCTGGCCCGCTCGTTTTTATTTTATTATAGGAAAACCATTTTTTATGTGGGTGGTGTACTAATTTAGCATAAAAAACTTCTCCAGGTTTCATAGAAAAGGTGACCGAAAGACTTAAAAAAGAATATTATAGGTCAGAGTGGTCTTTAAGGTTTACTAAACCTTAAAGACCACGATTTTGTGAAAACAATGTAGGCTCAATAACATCACCCCCGTCTTTAAAGACGGGGGTGATGTTATGCTTTTAAAGTAATTCAGTAAAGCTTTCGATTGCGATATCACAGTTTTCCTTAATGATATCGGGATGATCAATAGTCTGTTCATCTAAAATACCGCAGACGGCAAAGCCGGCCTGTTTAGCAGAGATAATTGCATAAAGCGCATCTTCAAAAACTAAACAGTTTTTTTTATCAAGCTGCATTTTAGCGGCAGCCTCAAGATAAATCTGTGGATCGCTTTTAGGTTTTCCTACTTCACCGACGGTGATAACAAATTGCATATATTGCAGTAGCCCTAAATTATCCAAAGCCATTTCTGCCAGGTGTTTATCAGTCAGTGTAGCTACACAGCATTTTATTTTACGTTCGGCCAGTTCCTGCAGAAATTCTTTTACACCGGGTTTACTCGTAATTTTATGCAAGTATTGATAGGTCATTTCTTCTTGCCATTGGGAAAAGATTTCATCACCAGTCAAATTGAGGGCAAATTTCTCAGCAAAGAGGTGAGCCACCTTTTCCAAGGTCAGCTTTTCTATTTGTTTGATCAATTCAGTGGTTTGTGTAAGGTTGTTTTTAATCAGAAAATTATCCGCTAAGTTTTTCCAGGCTGTTAATGAATCCAAAAGCGTACCATCCATATCAAAAATGACGCCTTGAGGATTGATTTTAGCGAATTGAAGTTTTTTAGTAGTCACAAAATGCTCCTTTATTTATATTTCTATTTCCTCCGGAAGGGGTTTTTCTTTATCGAATTGCCAGCCGAATTCAAAAAACTCGGCGGTGGTAATTTCCGGCAGTTTCATTTTAGCGTATTTGCCGCTTCCCATGATTGCTATTTGTCCATTGGGAAGAATTAGTTCACTTTCAGCAGTAAATGTTTTCGGGAAATTTTGAGTGACACGAGCCACCACTTTTAAATTGTTGTCAAGTGGTACAGGTTTTAGATAACGAGTTTTAAATTCCATGGTCACTGCCCAGCAATGCGGTTCACTGATCATAATAGCACGTGCCATGGCTTCATTAATAATAGCAGAACTAATGCCGCTATGCAATCTGCCCGGATAGCTTTGATGTTCTTTTTGAGTGGTAAAGTAGGCGACTAATTCATCATTATCCAATTCATAAAAAGATGCTTTGAGTCCCAAGTCATTTTCCAGGCCACAGACCAAGCAATGTAAGCTGTTATTTTGTTTTTTCAGTACTTTATGTTTAATTTTTCTCACTTCCTTTTACCAGTCTTCCCGAATATCTTTATTATAAAGGTATTTCACTTGATGTCAAGGTAATCACCTAAAGGATCAATTACTTTAAAAGTTATTATATTTACTTAAAAAATAAAGGATTTTAGAAGATTTAAGTAGTATTTAGATTAATATAACGGTTTTTATAGAAAAATGCTTAATTGACATGATAAAATAAGAAATAATAGCTTTACGTAATACAGATAAATTAGTTTGGAGTGGGTATGGATGAAAAAGGGTATTTTTATTGTTGTAGCGGCAGTTATTATTATTTTTGTTGCTGGATCCTTAAATTCTCCATCTGCTAAAATAGATAAAAAGGAGATTATGACCTCGGCGGAGGCTATTGTTTCCGGCTATGAAAACAAGTCTTTTGTGGAGGATACAGAGCAATATCTTATTGGTGTTCACATTCCACAAGGGGAAAACAAAAAGCTTAACCAACTATTGGAGGATTTTGCTACTGTTTCTATTAATGAGTTTAAGCAGGATGTCAAAGCTTACGGGGAAAACAATGAGGTAAAACGCCGTGATATTTTTGCTTTGCATATAGATTACCATATGTTTGCTTTAGGAGATGAGCTGGTTTCCGTTGTTTTTGATCGTAAGACTGTTTTAGGGAAAGAATGGCAAAAGAACTTATTCTCTGTTAACTATGATTTGGTCACCAACAATGAATTGGTACTGAATCAGTTATTTAAAAAAACTGCTTCGAATCCGGTGAAACAAATATCCGGTATTGCCCAACAGGATATGACTGCGCTTATTGACAAACAAGATGATTTTGACCGAGCCGTTTTTGAAAATGGTATTGCAGCCCAAGCGGATAATTATGATATTTTTGCCATGACGGAACACGGACTGGTCATTTATTTTGATTATGGTCAATTAATAGATACTGATAAAGGATCATATAGCCTGATAATTAATTATGATCGCTTACAGGACAATCTTATTTTTTCTGATGGTTTAGATCGTAAAAAGGTCATTGACCCTGAAAAACCAATTGTAGCTATGACCTTTGATGATGGACCGCATAGTAAATATACGCCGCAGCTTTTGGATGCTTTAAAAAAAAGGGATATCAGTGTAACTTTTTTTGTCTTGGGTAACTTGACCAAATCGATGCCTAATATTGTTAAAAGGGCTGTGAATGAAGGGCATTCGGTACAAATCCACAGTTATAATCATATAGGCAGTTATAATTCCATGAGTGAGGAAACTATCAGAAGTCATATCGATAAAACATCTCAGGCGATTATGGCCGCCGGTGGAAAGCGACCCACCAGTATGCGACCGACCTATGGAGCTATTGATGTTGAAACGGCAGCCATTATTGACATGCCGATTATTCTGTGGAGCGTGGATACCTTGGATTGGAAATATCGCAATGCTGAAAAGGTTAAAAACGAGATAGTAAACAAAGCAAAAGATGGGGATATTATCCTTTTACATGATATTTATTCCTCATCTGTTTCCGGGGCGATTGCAGCTATTGATGTGTTGCAGAAAAAGGGTTATCAGTTTGTCACTGTTGATGAATTATTTGCTTATAAGGAAAAGGAACTTAAAAAAGGTGTTATTTATACCCATGCTTATCCATGAGTAAAATAAAGTAAATAATAACAAGGAGGCGACTTTTTATGTTAAGTACAAAAATTCAAGCTTTATTGAACACACAAGTTACCAAGGAGTATTATTCTTCAAACCTTTATCGTGCCATGAGTGCTTGGTTTTCCGCTCATGATTTGGATGGTTTTGCTAAATGGTATTACATGCAGGCGGAAGAAGAATATGCTCATGCGAAGATTATTTACAACTATATTTTAGAAGCCGGTGGCAGAGCAATTATTGAGGCTATTGATCAGCCTCCTGCAGAGTGGGAAGATATTCAGGAAATTCTTGAGGAAACCTTAACACATGAAGAATATGTAACTTCTTTAATTTATGAAATTGTTGCGGCCGCTCAAGAGGAAAAAGATTTTAAAACATCTCAATTTTTTGCCTGGTTCGTAGATGAACAAAGAGAAGAAGAGGATACCGCCAGCACCAACTTAGGACGCTATAAAAGACTGGTTAAAGCGGATGAAAGAGGGCTTTATCTTATGGACACGGAACTAGGTAGTAGAACTTTTTCAGAGCCTGCTCTTTTGTTAACCATGGAAGGTCGTGTATAGAAATAAATTAATCTACATAAGACTAGCAAAGTCAGCATAGGGTTGTTTATAGCATGTTATAAATAAAGAGTCACGTTCTTAACGTGGCTCTTTATTTGGAAAGGGTAGACAATGAGTTTTATTGGACTTTTAATTATTGCTATGGCCCTGGCTGTTGATGTCCTTGTAGTAACCATTGCCAAAGGTTTGGCACTTTCTCGGATTAGTTGGCGTAAGTCAATTACAGTAGGACTTTATTTTGGTGGTTTTCAGCTTTTGATGATCCTTTTGGGCTATATTTTAACTGATCTTTTTAGTGATAAAATAGAATTTATTGATCATTGGATTGCTTTTGTTTTACTTGTTTTAATTGGTCTTGGCATGATTGTAGGTTCACGTAAACCGCTGGATCAGGTTTCATCCTCCCTTGCTCCATGCACTATGATAGTGATGGCTTTTGCCGCCAGTATTGATGCTTTAGCGATGGGAGCTTCTTTAAGCTTTTTGGAGGTTAATATTATAATGGCTGCTATTTTAATCGGTTTGGTAGCTTTTCTTTTTTCTTTGATAGGATTGCGTGTGGGAAAAATTTTTGCGGTCAGATATAAGATCTTTGCCGAAATCGCCGGTGGTCTGGTTTTAATTATTCTGGGCTGTAAGATTTTGTTTGATCATTTGTTGGGGATTTGAAGATAAAAAAAGGCAGATGTTGTCGGATTCCCGATACAGCATCTGCCTTTTTTGTTTTAGTTTATAGATGTTCGGCCAATTGGACTTCATAACCATTGGGATCATTGACAAAAAGAAAACGAATTTGTGGACTGGGTTGAATAGGTCCTCTAAGCACTTTGATGTTGTGCTTGTCCAGTTTTTCTATCATCTCATCTAAAGATCCTTCAATATCAATTCCAAGATTGATTCCCACACCTTTTTCTTCCGCCTTGATGGCTGTAAGTTTTTGTGCCGCATTTTTATTATAGATCAATTCGATTTCCGCTTGATCAGAACCGCCGGACAAAAAACAAATGTCGGTGTCAGAATCCGGTGAAAAACGTCGGTTGATATTTAGTCCCAAAAATCCTTGATAAAAGGCTAAAGATTTTTCCATATCATTGACCATTAAAGTACACCAAGAAAATTTCATTTTAAACCTCCTGCTTATTCAACCTTTTCGAACTGGTCTTTACCAACTCCGCATAAAGGGCATTCCCAATCTTCAGGCAGCGCCTCAAAAGAAGTTCCGGGTTCTATGCCTCCATCCGGATCACCTTTTGCGGGATCATAGATATACTCACAAATTGTACATACATACTTTTCCATAATTAATGCCTCCTTTTTAGATAGTTTTTAGGAATTTATAAACTAAAAGGCGGATAGCAGACTGAGCGAAATGATGGCAAAAGCTGCGATCAATGCTACCCAACCTATAGCAATCCAGATAAGAGCCGCCCTGGCAAAAGTTTTTTGAACGGGCGGAATTTGTGGTTTTTTTATCCAGATAATAGTAAAGATAATATTAACTATTGGAATTAAAGTTAAAAAGATGATAAGCATCCATTTTTTCAAAGCAATATTTTCCTCTGCGGAAAAAGCTTGTTGCACTGCTTTAGTTTTTTGCGAACTGGTTTGTTTATCAGATGTGCCGGTTTTTGGTCGTGATTTTTTTTCTCTCTCCGGCGGGGCAGGTTTTACCGCCTGTTCAGAAATTGTGGACGGTTTTTCTTTCGTGTATGAAGATTTTGTTTTTTGGGGTTTTATAACGTCTTTTTTGCCAAGTTCTGTAGGGTCTTCAGGTTGCAATTGCTTGAGAACATTATTGATTATTTCAGATCTGTTTAATTTATCTCTATTTATGGAGCTATCACTAAAAGCTTCTGATACAGGCTGTTTTGTTTTTTTTATCCGAGGAGGAGTTGATACCGGCTTTATGTTGATTTTCTCTTTTTCTCTGGGTGGTTTGCTGTTATTAGACATAATAATGCCTCCTGGTAATATTTCTCACATATTATAACATAGTATAACATAATTTTTAGCAATTTACACTATTATTTTACCGACTGAAACATTCCCTTGCCCAAGATGAGAGTATCTTAAAATTCTTAACGGTATACTACAGTATACTACGGAGATATTAAGAGATGTACTAGGTCAATATTAGTTTCTCAGATGAGAAAAAAAAGGGTTTCCTTGAGATAAAAGATTTTTGATGTTACTTGATATTTATGATGGATAGCTGTAGAATATAATATGAGAAATAAAAAGATTTCTAGTGTTTAAGGTGGTAATATTCATGCATCTTTTGTTAAAAAATGCTTGCTACTATACAAAAAACGGCTTTAAGACAGGCTCTATCGGTATTAAAGATGGTAAAATAAGTTGTTTTAGTGATGATTTTGCCGATAAATATCACAGAGTGCTGGATCTTAAGGGGTTGATTGTGCTGCCGGGGTTGGTGGATTCACATGTGCATTTTCGGGATCCCGGACCGAATTGCAGTGAAGATTTTTTTAGCGGTTCTTGTGCTGCGGCGGCCGGAGGAATTACTACGGCTTGTGAAATGCCCAATGTTGAGCCGCCGGTTTCCTCAGTGGCGACTTTGCAAAAGCGTATCTTGCAAATGGAGCAAAAATCCCTTATCGATATGGCTTTTTACGGTGCTGCAGGTTTTACTAACCGTTATAATTTACAAGAGCTGTTATTCTCCGGAGTGGTGGCAATGAAAACATTTTTAGCGCCGGGGATTCCGGGGTTATCAGTAGCTGATGATGGGGAATTATACTTGCTATTGAAAGAAGCGGCGCAAACTAGTGGTCGTTATATGTTTCATTGTGAAAACCAGCAGGTAATAGATCATTTAGAGCAAGCGTTGCAAGAACAAGGTTTGACCGACAATTCTTTTCATTATCTGTCGCGACCCCAGGTGGCAGAAATTGAATCAGTTTCTACTATTATTCAGTTTGCCAAGGCCACCGGGGCTAAAGTAGGGGTGTGTCATATCTCCGTTCCGGAGGCTTGTGCTTTGGTGCGTGGGGCTCAACTTGAGGGAGTGGACATCATTGCTGAAACATGTTGGCATTATTTGATTTTTGATCATAGTTATATAGATCAATTTGGTCCTTATGCTAAATGTAATCCTCCTTTACGCTCTCGTAGGGATGTCGAGTTATTGTGGGATTATCTGGCGGATGGCACGATTTCTATGATTGGTTCTGATCATGCGCCGCATCATGATCAAGCTAAACGTCAAGGATTAGCAGGCCCTATCTGGCAGGCACCTTCAGGATTAGCTTCAATTGAAGTGATGCTGCCGATGATGTTAAGTCAAGTTAACAAGGGGCGCTTAACTTTAGAGCAGCTGGTGGCCTTAATGTCCGAAAACACTTGTAAGAATTTAGGTTTATATCCGCAAAAAGGCTGTCTTACTGTGGGTAGTGATGCCGATTTTACGATCATAGATATGAATAAAAGTTATGTGATTCACAAAGAAGACCTGCAAACAGGAGCCAGAGAGACTGCAGTTATGTTTGATGGGCTAACCGTTAAGGGGCGGCCTGTGTATACAATTGTGCGTGGGCAGGTGATCATGGATCACGGTCAGCTTGATTTAAGCAAAAAAGGTCAAGGACGTTTTGTGTCCAGAACGGAGCCGAAAAATGAAACATAACAAAACGGCTTTAATAATTTTGGGGGGATGCTTGGAAACGATAGATCTAACTTTACAAAACTTCGATTTAATTATAGCAGTTGATAAAGGAGCAAATTATGCTTATACTCTTGATTTAATGCCTAATCTTTTAATTGGTGATTTAGATTCTATCAGTCCTGAAATATTGGAATATTATCGCAATCTGGGGGTTCCCGTTGAAGTTTATGATCAAGAAAAGGATTTTATCGATAGTGAAATGGCTTATCTTGTTGCCAAAAAAAGGGGTTTTAACAGGCTGTTTATTTTAGCAGCCTTAGGAGGCAGACAAGATCATCAGATGGCTAATATTTTAACGGCGGCTAGTTTTATGTCTGATTTTGACCAAATTACTTTGTGGGGGGAAAAAGAATGTTTTTTACTTTCCCGAGGAAGTTATGAGGTGCATGAAAAAGATGGTAATTTAGTTAGCTTACTTGCTCTTTCCAAACAGGTTGAAGGGGTCGTTACAGAAGGACTTGTTTATCCGTTGAAAAATGAAACCCTTTATTTTGGTTCCGGAAGAGGGATGTCCAACTTGATTTGTGAAAAGCAAGCCAAAATTAGTTATCAGACGGGAGAACTTTTATTGATCCAAACACGTCTATAGTTATAAGGTGTAGTTTGTCGAAACTGTGTAAAAGATGTCCGTTTATGGCAAAGAGTTGAGAATAATATAAAGATGTGCTATTATTGGTAGTAATTATTGACATTAGGGGTTTTGTTGTGGAGTTATGGGATGTTTTAATAAAAAAATATATTAGAGCGGCAGTCCAAGGTAAGGATGCTGAAAGGGATGACTACCTGCATTTTATCAAGTCATCTTTATTTGATCTTGTTCACGGACAAGATGATCTGCGCTATCTTTTCGATAATACTGCTGTCTATCGGTTTGTGACGGATAAAACGTTTTTGGCCGAAGCGGGTAAAGGGCATCGTTCTTTATCTGATGAGCCCTGGGATTTTCTTTGTTTAGAGGCTACAATTAGTGCTAATTATACATTTTTATTGCAAAATTATCCTCAGGGGATAGATGACTTGCGTACTAATAATGCTTTTGAGGCAGCTTTTTCTTTATTGGGTCTTTTAGCAAAGGGTAAAATCGAAGCTGAAAAAACTCAGGATGTATATTTATTGAACCAATATTTGAGAAGTATTAAGGATTTAAGCGGAGCAATTAATAAATTTTTGACCTATATAACGGAGCCTTATAAAAAACAAGAAGACAGCGGGGTTTTAAAGGCGGCAGAACCTTGTGATGATTTTATAGTTTCTGATGAAGAGAAGACAAAGGAAAGAAAACGGGATAACCATGAAAAATAATAATTTATCACAAAACCAGACACTCAAGCCGCTTATCGCAATTGATTCATGCTGTTTAAAATGGGAATCAGATGATGTTTTTATGATTGAGGTGCCTTTTATCGGTGCTGCTAAAAAGCATTTGGGGATTATAAAAAACAACTCTGCTGAGCAGTTTTATGAGCTATTAACTCAGGGTGATGAATTTATTACCAGCCATATCAATGCCGATATTTATTACGATTTTTTTTGTGAAATGTTAAAGCAAGAAAGACCAATTATTTATTTGGCTGTGTCGACTTTGTTAAGTGCCTCTTATGACTCTGCAAAAATTGCTCAAAAACGTATCAAAAAAGACTTTCCTCAAGCGGATTTATCGATAGTTGACAGCCGTGCTATTGCCGGGGGGCAATATCTTTTGCTGGAAGGGGCGGTCAGTCTTGCCAATAATGGTCATGATGCACAAACTATTGTCAGATGGTTAAATAAGCGCAAATTATCAGTGCAACATTGGCTGGCTGTGCGAGAAATAGAGCATTTGCTGCGTAGTGGTCGTTTGCCGCATAAAGTTAAGTTCATGTTGAATTTTGCTAAGATGCAGTTAGCGTTGAAATTAGATGCCCGTGGCCATATTATTCCTGTCTTAAAAAAACGTCAGCAAAAAAGCCTACTTAAAAAGATGAGCCGTTTGATGGCACGTGAAGTTATTAATCCGGAAGAGCAAACAGCTCTCATTTCATATACGGTAGATATTAAGGATGCTAAGCTGTTGAAAGAAATTATTAGCGAGATCATCCCTTTTAGAGAAATTCTTATTAAAAGATTGCCGGTTGTTGTTGGCGCACATACAGGTCCGCATGCTTTGCTCGTAAATTTTTGGGGCAAAAAACGCGATTAAATTTCCTACCGTCAGGTGGGGATTTTTATTATGAGGTGAATTATGTTAAAAAAAAAGGTTTTACTAGCTGCTGTTAACAGTCAATATATACATAGTAATCCAGCTGTTTTTGCTTTGGAAAAAGTCGCACAAGCTCTACCCTTTTACCAGATTATGCGTGGTGATTGGTCAATCAACATGCCAAAAGAGCAGGTTTTGCGAGAGATTTGTCAAAAACAGCCACAGATTATAGGTTTATCAGTGTATATTTGGAATGATGATTATATCAAAAGTTTAGCCTCTGATTTGAGAAAAGTGCTGCCTAATTGCTTGATTGTGGTGGGTGGGCCTCAGGCTGCGGCTGCTGCTGAAGACTGGCTTTCCTCTGACCTTTGTCAAGTGGTGGTAAGGGGTGAAGGGGAAGATACTTGGTTTAACTTGTTAAAGGAATTGGCTGCAGATCGCCGCTATGAAGTGGGGGCACTGTGGGCCGATGCCGATAAATTTCAGCCGGCACCGCAAGTGGATTTAGCGGACGTACCGCTCTCTTATTCGGTGGATGACTTGTTGGAGCTTAAGAATAAAATTATTTATTATGAAAGCAGCAGAGGCTGCCCTTACGGCTGTTCTTTTTGCGCCTCGGGTGAGGATGAAATACGCTTTAAACCGCTTGATAAAGTATATCAGGAGCTGGCATTTTTAGCAGAGCATCGTCAAGGACAGATTAAGTTTGTTGATCGAACTTTTAATGCAGACCCCCAGCGGGCAGCCCAGCTGTGCGAATTTTTATTGGGGTTGTATCGTCCCGGACTAAGTTGGCATTTCGAGATTTCACCGTTTTTGCTGACAGAGCAGTTGCTGACTTTGTGGCGCAAGGCTCCTGTTGGTTATTTTCAGCTGGAAATGGGAGTGCAATCCCTGAATCAGCAAGTTCTAAAAGCGATAAATCGTCATGGTTCTTGGCAGCGGGCGCGACCAAAAATTGAGCATATTTTAGCGGCGGATAATTGCCATCTGCATTTGGATTTAATCGCCGGTTTGCCATATGAAACATTTAGCAGCTTTGAGCGGGCTTTTAATGAACTGCATAAGCTGTATTCGCATCATTTACAGCTGGGTTTTTTAAAGGTCTTGCCCGGCTCACGCTTGGCAGCTGAGGCGAGCGATTTTGATTTGGTTTATAGCAGCAAACCCCCTTATCAGATCTTAAGTACGCCGACCATGACCGCCGGGGAGTTATTTTTGTTACAAGAGGCCGCTGATATGGTGGATTTATTTTATAATAGCGGTCGATTTAGGCAGACTTTATTTCATGCTGTTAATGAGTGGCCGTCTGGGGCTTTAGATTTTTATATTCGGTTGGCTGCCTTGAAAAAGCAACGTTTTATCGGTTCTTTGGGCATGGCACAACGGGTAGAGCTTTTGTCCGAATTGCTTTTAACAGGTGATAAGCGGGATTTATATTTTGATCTTTTGCGTTTAGATTGGCGACTTTATGGCCATGGGCAGGCGCTGTTACCGCAATTAAGGGGCTCTGATGATAAAAAGGGTGTTTCAGTCGGTAGTTTTAATCATGAATTTGTTTTTCTTTCTAGTGGTTTGGTTGATTATCGACCTGTTAAGAGCAAGCTACAGTTTACTTATGATCGTAAAATTGGAGTTAATCAGAGGGCCGAAACAAAAAAAATACTTGCCACAGAGGTTAATTTATGATAATATTATAAAAATTTATCATAAAAATAAAATGGGAGGTTGGGAAGATGACTGTTGTAGATTTAAAAAATGTTGATTTCAATGATACTGATAACAAAAACTTGATTCCTTTGGGTATTTCTAATCGTCACTTGCATATTAGTAGGGAGCATCTTGATGTACTGTTTGGCGTGGGCTATGAATTAACCAACAGGAAAGATTTATCACAGCCGGGACAGTTTGCCTGCAATGAAACGGTTCATGTAGTGGGTCATAAAAATATTTTACAAAATGTACGCATTTTAGGCCCTGTTCGTAAACAAACTCAGGTTGAGTTGGCGCAAACTGATGCTGTGAAAACCGGCATCAAAGCCCCTCTCCGCGCCTCAGGTGATTTAGCGGGCAGTTCAGGCTGTGTTTTAGTGGGTCCGCAAGGTTATGTGATTTTAGAAGAAGGTGTAATTGTCGCCAAACCTCATATTCATTTGCATACTGATGATGGCCAGGCCTTGGGTGTTAAAGACAAAGAACTGGTTGACCTTTATTTTAACAGTGGTAAAGCGGCAGCTTTGTTTGATGTACAAGTGCGAGTAGATGACAGCTTTGCCATGGATTTGCACTTAGATACTGATGAGGCCAATGCTTTTCAGGTGAAAAATGGTGATAAAGCTTATCTGGTTAAAAAGTAAAAGTATTTTAATCAAAAAGAACGTGCATGCACGTTCTTTTTTGAGTTAAAAGGAGATTGAATTTTTGTGGTGCAAGAAATCAAAACAGGCAGAAGACAGTTTTTATATAGTTATGAGAAAGGCTTTTTTAGAGGATGTTTAAGCATCCTCTTTTTGATTAAGTTCTTGATTCAGCCGAAAAGGAAAGGTAATCGCCCAAATGCCGGCCAAGCCAATCACCGTATATATAACACGACAGATTGTCCGATTAAAAAATAGGTTAAAGATATCAAAATAAAAAAGACCAAGTGCCCCCAAATTAAAGGCACCGACTATAATTAAAACCAAGACGATTTTATCAAGTAAAGAAAATGTTTTCATGACGTACTCCTATAAATGTGCTAAAATAATAGACGAGGTGTTATGATGTTGGTGCAAATTTGCTTACTTTACTATATAATTAGCAATTTGCTGCTTTTTATACTGATGGGACTTGATAAGAGGCGAGCTGCAAAATATCAGCGGCGAATAAATGAAAAAAGTTTATTAATTTGGGGCGTCGCCGGTGCTGCCTTAGGCGGTTTATCAGGCATGCTCCTATTTAATCATAAGATTAGGAAATTTCGTTTTTGGTTGGTGTACTTTTTGGCGCTTTTTGCCCATCTTTATTTATGGTGGAAAATATTATTATAGGAAATGAAAAATTTAAAGAAGGGTTTTTATTATGAAAGTTTTTGCGATTAGTGATTTACATCTATCATTAGCAGAGCCTTTTGTCAAAGGGGGACATAATCCCTTGATAAAACCTATGGATAAATTCGGAGATCAGTGGGAAGATTATCATGAAAAAATTTATGATAACTGGCATTCATTAGTGACTAAAGAAGACTATGTTTTGATGCCCGGTGATACTTCTTGGGGGTTGCGATTGGCAGATTGTGTTCATGATTTTGATTTTTTGGCACAATTGCCGGGAACGATTATTTTAGGGCGCGGCAATCATGATTATTGGTGGCAGGGAATTACTAAGCTGAAGGCGGCCTTGCCGGACAATGTGATTCCTCTTCATCATGATGCTGTGCAGGTTGGCTCGAAAATGGTTTGTTCTACTAGAGCCTGGTCTTTACCGGGAAGTCCTGATTGGTGTGCCTCTGATGAAAAAATCTATCAGCGGGAATTGCTGCGTTTAGAAATGGGCTTAGAGGCGGCACAAAAAAAAGCCTTACCAATTGTGGCCATGCTGCACTATATGCCGCTTTATAGCGATGGACGTGGCAGTGGTTTTAGCGATCTTTTGGAAGAATATCAGGTGCAGATTTGTGTTTATGGCCATCTACATGGCGCTAGATGTCGTGATGCAGTAAACGAGACGATCAGAGGTATTGAGTACCAAAATGTCAGCTGTGATGCACTGGATTTTTGGCCTGTTTTAATTTGGGAGGAAGAATAAGATGCTATTGCCTATAAGCAGGCAGGAAATGTCTGATAGAGGCTGGTCACAAGTAGATATTGTTTTGGTTACGGGTGATGCTTATGTGGATCATTATTCCTTTGGATCCGCTATTATTGGCCGCTACTTAGAATCTCTGGGCTTTAAAGTAGCCATATTAGCTGAGCCGAATTGGAAAAATGATGTAGTGTGGCAACAATTTGGTCGGCCAAAGCTGGGCTTTTTTGTGACTTCCGGTAATCTGGATTCTTTACTTTCACACTATACCGCCGGTAAAAAGGTGCGGCGGATAGATCTTTATGCGGCAGGCGGGCGACGGCAAAAACCCGATTATGCTGTCACGGTTTATGGACGTAAGCTGCGTGAGCTTTATCCGGACACACCAATTGTTTTAGGTGGCCTGGAGGCTAGTCTCAGGCGGTTTGCACATTATGATTATTGGTCTGATACGGTGATGCCCTCTGTTTTGGTCTCGGCCGCTGCTGATTTATTGATTTATGGTATGGGTGAGCTGGCTGTGGGCGAAGTGGCACAGCGCTTACAAAAAAGTGGACGAATTGCCGATTGTTATGATATTGCCGGTTTAGCTTATCGTTTGCCAAGGGAGGACAATTTACCGCCGGAAGCGGTGAAAATACCTTCTTTTCAGGATGTTTCGCAAAGTAAAAGGGCTTTTGCAGAAGCCTTTGCTTTGGAGTATCAAGAACAGAATTTTTTTGATGGGCAAATTTTAGCGCAAAAACATGAGGATTGTTGGGTTGTGGTTAATCGACCGATGCGTCCTTTGAGTGAAAAAGAGCTGGATCAAGTCTATGAACTGCCCTTTGAAAGGATTTGGCATCCTTTTTATGATGATAAAGGTGGTGTGCCGGCCTATGATGAGGTAAAATTCTCACTGCTTTCTCATCGTGGGTGTTTTGGCGGTTGTAATTTTTGCGCTTTAAACTTTCATCAGGGGCGTATTATTCAAAGCCGTTCGGCAAAATCGCTGATCAAGGAGGCAAAGCTATTAACCGCTTTACCGGATTTTAAAGGCTATTTGCATGATGTTGGTGGGCCAACGGCAAATTTTCGTGGTCAGGTTTGTCAAAAGGCACTTAAAGTTGGTCCCTGTCGTCACAAGGAATGTCTATATCCGTATATTTGCAATAGATTGCCGAAGGATAGCGGGGAATATGAGAAATTATTGACTGATTTGCGGCGTTTGCCCAAGGTAAAAAAGGTTTTTGTGCGTTCCGGCATCCGCTTTGATTATGCCTTGGCGGAAAAATCACGATCATTTTTGCATACGCTGTGCCGCTATCATGTTAGCGGGCAGCTCAAGGTGGCTCCTGAGCATTTATCAGACAAGGTGCTCTCTTATATGGGTAAATGCAAGGGACAAGTTTATCATGATTTTAAAAAAGAATACACTAAGATTAATCAAAAAATTAAAAAGAAACAATTTTTAGTACCGTATTTTATGTCCTCGCATCCGGGATCTACATTGGATGAGGCAGTTTTTTTGGCAAAAGAACTAAAAAAGATGGGTTTGAAGCCAAAGCAAGTACAAGATTTTATTCCCACACCCGGAACTATCAGTACTTGTATGTATTATACAGGTCTTGATCCGCGCACTATGCAGCCTCTTTATGTGGCTAAAACGGCAGAAGAAAAAAGTGTTCAGAGGGCTTTGTTGCAACCTGATCGTGCGCATAATAAGGCTTTACTGCGTCGGGTGCTTACGGATATTGGCAGAAAAGATTTACTGGATGAACAAGGAAATCTACTTTTGTCGCGGGATCTTTTCTTGCATGATGTGAGAGCAAAGTCAAAGCAGAAAAAATATAAAAAATCTCCTATTATACCTAAAACAGCGAAAAAACGCCCTAAAAAAAGGAAATAGGACAAAAAAGGCTAATTTTATATAGTTATATAGATTAAAGAAGTAAGAAAGAAATAAGGAAGAAATAAGGAGATAGAAGCATGATTTTTGGTGTCGGTACAGATATTGTGGATGTTAAACGTTTAGAAAAAATTATAGAACGGACACCCCAACTGATAGAAAGAGTGTTTACAGCATCTGAAATCAGTTATTGCCAGAATAAAGGACGGCAGAAAGTGCAGGCCTTAGCGGCGCGTTTTGCAGCTAAAGAGGCTGTTTTAAAAGCTTTGGGGACCGGTATTGTAGGTTTTTCCTGGACGGAAATGGAGCTGTCAAATTTACCCAGTGGTCAGCCGGTGGTTGAATTGTCGGGGCGGATGGCTCAATTTATAGCAAAGCACGATATTATTAAGGTAGAAATCTCTTATTCTCATATAGATGAGACTGCTGTGGCTTTTGCCGTGGCATGTTGTAAATAGCTTAGTAAGGAGGTCATCCATGCGTTTAGTTACAGGAGAGGAAATGCGCCTTTTAGATGGGGCTGCCATTAAGGATTATCAGATTCCTGCGGTTGTTTTGATGGAAAATGCCGGTCTGGCAGTTCTGCAACAAGTTCAGAGTATGTTGGGCGAGGTTGATGGCAAAAAGATCGTTGTTTTTGTCGGCAGCGGTAATAATGGCGGTGATGGACTGGTGGCAGCACGTCATCTTTATAACAAAGGAGCTGCTTTGCGCATCTTTTTGTTAGCTAATGCCGCAGATTTAACAGGTGATACCCTTTTAAACTATCAAATTTTACAAAAAATGGGGGTAGAAGTTACTGAAATTACTGCTGAACAGTCCTTGTTAGCGTTGAGAGTGGCTGTTTATAAAGCGGATTTAGTGATTGATGCTATTTTGGGGACCGGACTTATAGGTGAGGTGCGGGGACTACGTTTAGCTGCTATTAAACTGATTAATGAAGCGCAAAAAACAGTGCTGGCCTGTGATATTCCGTCCGGATTGTCTGCTAAAACCGGACAGCCCTTAAAAGAGGCGGTAAAGGCGGCCTGTACCGTGACTTTTGCTTTTGCTAAACTGGGCTTAGTTTTGCCTGAGGCTCGAGGCTATGTGGGAGAATTAGTAGTGGCTGATATTTCTTTACCTGCCGGGATTGAGGAAATTTTACCTGAGCGTCGTGATTTTGTGGAACAAAAATTTTGTCGCAAATGGCTGAGGACACGGGCTTTTAATAGTCATAAAGGTGATTTTGGACGACTTTTAATGGTTGCAGGGGCGCCGCAGATGCCGGGGGCACCTGTTTTGGCGGCGCATGGTGCTTTGCAGCTGGGGATTGGTCTTTTGACTGCTGCAGTGCCGTCGGCAGTTCGCTCTGCTTTTTCTTCGCAAGTTCCGGAGGCCATGATTCTGCCTTGTCAGGAAACAGCGGAGGGTTTGATAAAAAAAAGTGAAGTGACTGCTTTATTAGCCAAAAGAACAGATGCTTTACTGATCGGTCCCGGATTGGGTAGGGATGAAAACACTGTACAGTTGGTAAAGGACTTAGTTGCAGGAGCCACTTGTCCGATTTTATTGGATGCTGATGGTCTTTATGTATTTAATAATGAGTTACAGTTTTTATCTACAGTTCAGACACCTTTGGTGCTGACACCTCATTGTGCGGAGCTAGCCGGACTTTTAGGAACGAATGTTAGGGAAATTTCCCGAGATCGCCTGCAAGCGGCAGTCTTTGCCGCAGCAGAAAGTAATGCTGTGGTGGTGCTAAAAGGGGCAAGAACTGTAACCGCCACCCCCGAGGGGAGAATTTTTATCAACTCCAGTGGCAATCCCGGCATGGCAGCCGGCGGTAGCGGGGATGTTTTATCCGGCATGATCTCTGCCCTTTTGGCACAAAAAATGCCACCTGCAATAGCGGCTGCACTGGCCGTTTATTTACATGGGGCGGCCGGTGATTTGGCAGCAAAAATCAAAAACCAGATGTCTATGACGGCGCTAGATATTGCAGAGGCGATTGCAGCAGCATATAATCAAATAGTTAGTCAGGGTGGTAAAAAAAATGAAAGCTCATGAGATAAAAGCACCGGCACGTGTCGAAGTTGATTTGGCAGCAGTGGCACATAATATCAAACAAATTCGCCGCAGAGTCGGCCCGGATATTATTGTGATGGGGATCACTAAGGCTAATGCCTATGGACATGGTGCTGAAGAAATTGCTCATACGATTTTGCGGCATGGTGCGCAGCGTTTAGGGGTGGCTAATCTTTATGAAGGGGTGGGCTTGCGCCTGGCAGGTATTGGAGCGCCGGTAATGACTATGGGATATATTTTACCGCAGGAAATTACCACAGCCATTAAGTATAATATTATCCAAATGGTTTATAGTTACGAGATGGCAGAAAATATTTCTCGGCAGGCGGTGAAAAAGAAACAGACAGCTACCATTCATATTAAAGTTGATACAGGAATGGGTCGAATTGGTTTTTTACCGAATCAGCATTCGGTAGGGGAGATTAAACGTATTTTTTCATTACCTAATTTATTTGTGGAAGGGTTATGCTCTCATTTTTCCACGGCAGATGAAAAGGATAAAACTTACAGCCGGCAGCAGTTGGACTGTTTTAATAAATTCACCAAGGCCTTGGCGGCAGAAGGATTGGAGTTTCCTATTAAACATATGGCTAACAGTGCGGCTATTTTAGATTTACCGGAGAGTTATTATGATATGGTACGCCCCGGTATTTCTTTATACGGCTATTATCCCTCAACAGAAGTTAAACAGGATCAGGTGAGGTTACTTCCCGCTCTCAGCATGAAGTGCAATATTGCTATGGTCAAGGAACTTCCGGCGGGTTCGGCTATCAGCTATTGCCGCAATTATCATTGTCAGGGGTCGCGAGTGATTGCCACTATTCCGGTAGGCTATGGTGATGGTTTAGGTCGAATTATGTCACCCGGCGGTGAAGTTTTAATCAATGGTCAAAGAGCGCCGATGGTGGGTAATATTTGTATGGATTATACGATGGTTGATGTTACAGATATCAAACATCCATACGTTGGTGATGAGGTGGTTTTAATTGGCCGCCAGGGGTTGGAACAGATCACTTTAGAAGAAGTGGCTGCTAAACATAATACGATTAATTACGAATTTATTTGCCATTTATCAGAACGTTTACCTCGTATTTATCTTAATAAATAACAGGTATAATTTACCGCTTGTTTTTAGTTTTAAAATGCTTTATGATAATGATGGTAAAAAAAGTGAGGATGGACAATCTGTGCTGTAGATCCTTTGTCTTTCTGATGAGGGAGAGGTTTGATCGTATTTCTAGACTGGACAGCTTAAAAAGAGACAGTAGGCAAGGGGTTAGAAGGAGGGTTTTATCATGACAAAAAACTTTTCTTGGGATATTGAGGCGATGGCGCAAGGTTACTTGGAAATGGCTCAGATTAATCTGGAATTGGTGGAGGACTTTATTGAGCTGGAAGCTGAATGTGAGGTAGAATAATTTTAATAACCAATGAAAAAGAGCGCATGCGCTCTTTTTTATTTAGTTTTTGATATTAGATAAGTGTCATTATTACCGCAGTTTGAAAAAGAAACATGTGATCATAAGTCAATAAAAAAAATTTGCTATTAAGAGAATAAAATACTTTGTTTTTGGGGAATAATCAAAGTATAGACAACTATCATGGAAGTGATAAATATGATTAAACGAGGGGATATCTTTTTTGCACAGCTTAGTCCCGTGCAAGGCTCTGAACAAGGTGGCATGCGCCCTGTGTTAATTGTTCAAAATGATGTAGGAAATACTTATAGTCCGACGACAATAGTTTTAGCGATTACCTCACAGCTTAATAAAGCTCGATTACCAACCCATGTGGAAATTACCGGACGTGAAAGCGGTCTGGAGCGTGATTCTGTAGTTTTAGCAGAACAGATTCGCACCATCGATAAAAAAAGGCTTAAGCAAAAGGTTACCACTTTATCGCCAAATATAATGAATAAAATTTCAAAGGCGATGATTGTCAGCATCAATTTACCTATTTAATAGTTGAGTAAGTAAACCAACCGCCTCCTGTTTTTAAAAACAGGAGGCGGTTGGTTTTTATGTAAGGAGCTTCCTTCATACCGCTGTTGCCGCTATTTTGTGCTCACAAAACAGCGGTGGACAACTTTCCAAGGATCTTGTCTTGGCATACTATATAGCGATTGGATGTTTTAAGCAAAGGGAGTGAAGTTTGTGACTGTTTTGAATAAAAAGATTGCTATCCTTGGTGGTGATGAACGGGAGATTCCTACGTTATTTGAATTGCAAAAGGCAGGTGCCCAAATAGCGGCAGCGGCACGAGATTCCCGGCTTCTCCCACAAGGGGTTTCAGACAGTGAAAACATTTTGCGTGTTCTGGAAAATGCCGATTGTGTGATTTTACCACTGCCTGGATTGCAAAAAAGGCAACAAATCTATAATAGCTTAGGGCAGAAATTATTGCTGGCTCGGGAACACTTGGCCGTTTTGCGTCCGGGTACGCCGGTTTTGATTGGTGTAGCTAATGAATGGCTTAAAGAACAATGCTATGATTTTAATCTTGATCTTTATATTACGGCTGATGATCCTCATTTGGCCGCCGCCGGTGCTGTGGCGGCAGCAGAAGGTGCGATATCATTGGCAATTTCTGAAAGCCGGGGGCTTTTGAGTAAATCCTTAGCTATTTTGATTGGTTATGGTCGTCTGGGGCGAGCTCTGGCAGTACGTTTGACGGCCATGGGCTGTCAAGTGATTGTTAGTGATTGCTCGCAAGAGGCTCTTTCTTGGGCGCAGAAAAATGGACTGAGTGTGGTTAAACCTAAATTTATGCCCGATTTATTGGATCAGGTCGATTTAATTTTTAACACAGCACCGGCACCTGTTTTAAAAGCTGCGGAGATTGAACTTGTTCCTCTGCATGCAGTAATTATTGACTTGGCATCATCACCGGGCGGTACTGATTTTTCCGCCTGCAAGGCTCGAGGGATTAAGGCGCAGCTGGCTTCTGGTTTACCCGGTAAATATGCGCCGGATTACATGGCACGATTAGTAAAAAAAGTTTATTTACCATTAATTGAAAAGCTGTTTGATGAAAATTTTGCAGTAAAAAAGGGAGGAGAAGCGCATGACTGAGCAAATAAGTTTAACAGGTTTGCGCATTGGTTTTGCCTTGACGGGTTCTCACTGTACGTTAAAAAGTGCGGTGGTCGCTCTTAAGGATTTGCGTGATGCCGGTGCAGATATTTTACCTATAATTTCTGAAAATGTTAAGACCAGTGATACTAAATTTGGTTTAGCCGGCGACTGGCGTGAGCAAATTATTGCTGCTAGTGGTTCAGGTGTTATTATTGACAGTATTGTGAAGGCGGAACCCATTGGCCCGCAAAAGCTGTTGGATTTGTTGGTTATTGCTCCTTGTTCCGGCAATACACTGGGTAAATTGGCTAATGCCGTGACAGATACCCCTGTTTTAATGGCGGCTAAAAGTCAATTGCGTAATAGCAGGCCCATTGTGGTGGCGATTTCGACAAATGACGGCTTGGCGGCTAATGCTAAAAACATTGGACAGTTGATCAATAGTAAGCATATTTATTTTGTACCTTTTGGGCAAGATAATCCGGAAGCCAAGGCTGCTTCAGTAATTGCTGATATGACGCAAATTGTATCAACGGTAGAAAAAGCTTTACAGCAGCAACAAATACAACCGCTCTTGATATCTTTTAATCGTTAAATGGTTGCTAAAAACCCTCTGAAGATGTTATAATATAAAGAATGATAATGTTTGCTGGAGGTATGACAAGTGAAAAGATATAATTTAGCAATCGTGGGTGCAACAGGAGCTGTCGGTAAAGAGATTCTCAAGGTCCTGGCTGAGAGAAATTTTCCTTATGGTGAAATAAAGATGTTGGCCAGTGAGCGCTCCGAAGGTAAGAAAATTACTTTTCAGGATCGGGAATATACAGTTCAAAAAACGGGCGCGGACTCTTTCAAGAATACTGATATAGCGTTTTTTGCCGGTGGTTCGGCCAGCAAGCTTTATGCTCATGATGCGGTTAAAGCCGGTGCTATTGCTGTTGATAACAGTAGCTCTTTTCGTTATGATCCTGAAGTTCCTTTGATTGTTCCTGAGGTTAATCCGGAGGATGTAAGTTGGCATAAAGGAATTATCGCTAATCCTAACTGCTCGACTATTCAGATGGTAGTTGCTTTAAAGCCTTTGCATGATGCTGCTAAAATTAAGCGTATTGTAGCTTCTACCTATCAAGCTGTTTCGGGTGCCGGTCGTGATGGGATTGATGAACTTAAAAACCAGGTTGCTCAAATATCAAGACAAGAATTTGCTCAAGGGGTGAGAGGTGCTGCAGACAAGGTCGCCGAAGGCGGTACAATTGTCTTTAACAGCATTAAAAAACAGGCCGCTAAATTAGCGGAGACTACTGCCGGTTCAGCTTTAAAAGAACAATTAAATAAAATTGCTGAAAGTGAAACAATGGGCGAGGTTCGCCACCATGTAGCTAAAATAGGTCAAATGGATGTAGTAGAGGATGTTAAGGAACAGTTTTCTAAGTTTGGTCAACCTGCCATTTTAAAACCACAGGTTTTTCAATATCAAATTGCTTTTAATGTGATACCGCATATTGATGCTTTCCAGGATAATGGTTATACTAAAGAGGAAATGAAAATGGTTTGGGAAACGCAGAAAATGTTTCATGATGATGATCTTAAAATCAGCGTGACAACAGTTAGAGTTCCTGTTTTCCGCAGTCATTCCGAGTCTATCAATATTGAATTGGAAAAATCGCTTTCGGTTGATGAAGCAAGAGAGATTTTGCGTAATGCGCCCGGTGTGGTAGTGATTGATAATGTTGCGGAAAATGAATACCCCATGCCTTTGTTTGCCAGCGATACGGATCAAGTTTATGTAGGACGTATTAGAGAGGATATTTCTACGGATAATGGTTTGTCCTTATGGGTTGTGGCAGACCAGATTAGAAAAGGTGCCGCTACAAATGCTGTGCAAATTGCGGAACTGCTTGTTAAAGATGGTTTAGTATAATCTTTAGATGAGAAAAGGAGGGTTGTAAAATGAATTTTGGTACATTAATTACTGCTATGATAACCCCTTTTAATGCCGATGGTAGCATTAATTTTGATAAAGCACAGGAAATTGCTGATTATTTATTAAAAAATGGTTCTGACTCACTGGTTATTTGTGGGACTACGGGTGAAAGTCCGACGATGACTGATGATGAAAAAGAGGAGCTTTTTATCGCTGTTAAAGAAGTGACTAAAGGGCGGGGAGGCTTGATTGCCGGAACCTCTTTTTATGACACATATGATTCGGAATTAATGACTAGAAGAGCCGTTAAAGCCGGAGTGGATGCTATTTTGGCCGTTTCGCCTTATTATAATAAACCACCGCAGGAGGGTTTATATCAACATTTTGTTTCTATTGCCGCAGCTGCAGAAGATTTGCCGGTGATTCTTTATAATATTCCCGGGCGTACCTCAATCAATATCTTCCCGGAAACTATTGCTCGTTTGTCGAAAATAGATAATATTATCGCTGTAAAAGAGGCCGCCGGAGATATTGAACAGGTGGGTAAAATTATGGCTTTGGTGGAAGATGATTTCTTACTTTATTCCGGTGATGATTCGATGACTTTACCGATGCTTTCTTTGGGAGCTGAGGGTGTTATTAGTATTGCCAGTCATTTTGTGGGTCCCCAAATAAAAGAAATGATCGCTAAATTCCAAGCTGGGGATGTTAAAGCTGCGATGAAAATGCATTATCATTTATTAGATATGTTCCACCAGCTTTTTGTCGTCACTAACCCCATTCCTGTTAAATATTGTCTTAATAAGATGGGTATGGATGTGGGATTATATAGATTGCCGATGGTGGAGGCCGATGATAATTCGAAGATTGTACTTGATAACCTATTAACAAAGTATGGTTTGATATAGAGTTAAGTTTAAAAAAGAGATAGTGCTCCCCTAAAAAAGGGTAGAGCTGCTCTTAAAAGCCAGTTATGGTTTGTAAATTCTAATACTTAAAACCCAGTTGTTTTGGATTAGTTGGAGCATACCGATCCCTGTAGTTGCATAAAAAGGGACCGGTTTGCTGCGTTTAGTTAAGTATGTAAAAATTAAGGAGGGAAAATGAATAAAATTAATACAGGTAATGCCGGGGCTGCAGGTGGTGCTGATGGCAGCACTAAGACTCCCGGCGGCAGCAGCGGTACGCGTAACAGCAATCGCCGCCGCAGCACGAACAAAAACAAGCCCAAGCAAGAAAATCAGGTTAAGCAGGATGCTCAAGGTGGGCAAACAGGTGGGCAAGCGATGAAAAGCAAGACTGCCGGTGCGAGTCAGAAACCGCCGATTTCCAGGAATAAAAGAACCGAGGGTGATAAGAAAAACACAGCACCGCAGGTGGTATCTTCCAGAGCAAAAGGTACAATAAATAAACAGAAAAACAGTAGCCCGGTTTTAGCCAGATCAGGTAAAAAAGCGATCAAGCGACCACAAACGGCACAAACGCCATCTGCGTCCCGAGGCGGCAAAGGATCTAAGCTTAAAGTTATTCCTTTGGGTGGTTTGGGTGAAATCGGGAAAAATATGACCGTTATTCAATATGATAATGAGATGGTAGTGATTGACGGTGGAGTTATGTTTCCGGAGGATGAACTTTTAGGGATTGATCTGGTTATTCCTGATTACACGTATTTACGTGATAATAAGGAAAAAGTTAAGGCTATTTTGCTTACACATGGGCATGAGGATCATATTGGCGGTGTGCCGTATCTTTTAAAAGAGATTAAAGCACCGGTTTATGGTTCACGCCTGACTTTGGGACTTTTGCAGGGTAAGCTGCGTGAGCATAAAATAAAAGCGGATCTGCATGAAGTGACAGGTCGACAGAAGGTTAAGATAGGGCCCTTTACAATTGAGTTTGTCAGGGTCTCACATAGTATCCCTGATACGCTATCAATGGCAGTGCATACGCCTTTGGGCAGCATTGTTTTTATTTGTGACTTTAAATTGGACATGTCTCCCGTAGATGGGCAATTAATTGATTTAGATACCTTGGGTAAATTAGGTCAGCGCGGTGTCCTTTTAATGATGTCAGACAGCACCAATGTAGAGAAAAAGGGTTTTACTCCTTCTGAAAAAACGGTGGGTGAGGCCTTTGATCGCTTATTTGCAAAAGCCTCCGGACGCATTATCGTTACTTCTTTTGCTTCTAATGTACATAGAATTCAGCAGGCCTTTTGGGCAGCAGAGGGCTGTGGACGTAAAGTAGCTGTTGTAGGCAGAGGGATTCAAAATGTTACTTCAATTGCTATGGAACTGGGTTATTTAAAGATTACCCCGGGGCAGCTGATCGATATTGATCAAATTAATAAATATCGTGATGATGAAATAGTAATTATTACTACCGGATCGCAGGGGGAGCCGCTATCGGGGTTAACACGCATGTCTTTGGGCGAGCATCGGCAGGTACATATCGGTGCCGGTGATATGGTGGTAATTTCTGCCACACCGATTCCCGGCAATGAACGACTGATTGCTCGTACAGTGGACAACCTTTATCGCTTAGGTGCTACGGTTGTTCATGGCAAAGATGAAAACATTCATGTATCAGGGCATGCAAGTCAGGATGAATTAAGCATTATGCTCAATTTGTTAAAACCACGTTTCTTTTTGCCCGTGCACGGTGAATATCGCATGCTCTATAAACATGCACTGTTGGCACAAACTTTGGGTATGGAAGCGGAAAACACTTTTGTGATGGAAAATGGACAAATCCTGGAAGTTGGACGGCGTCACAGCCGTATTCGTGGGACAGTTCCCTCCGGCCGAGTTCTGATCGATGGTTTGGGAGTGGGGGATGTGGGAAATAGTGTCCTTAAGGATCGTCGTTTACTTTCCGAAAGTGGTATCGTTGTGATTAACATGGTTTTGGATAAAAAAAGCGGAATAATGCTTTATGGTCCGGAGATTACCTCACGCGGTTTTGTTTTTGAACGCAATTATGAGCATATCATTAAAGAAGCTCGTGAAAAAGTTATTGATATTTATGCAGTTGAGAGAGCCGCTAAGGAAAAAAGCAATGAAAACATCAATTGCAGCGCTATTAAAAGCCAAATATCATCCGCTTTGACCAAATCCTTTTTTAATAAAACCGGCCGTCGGCCAATTATTTTACCGTTAATTACGAAAGTATAAAATGACAGAAAAAGTCCTGCCGCATTGCGGCAGGACTTTTTTATTCTGGCTGATAAAATTCCCGCAAATTGGCATACTAAACAAATGAATTATTAACTTGCGGGAGGATTGTTTATATTATGAAAATAGCAGGTAGTTCGTTTGGTTTTTTAAAAAATGAAATTTCGCCGGATTATATACCTGATGAAACAGGAACAGTTGAGTCTCAAAATCAGGATGGTTCGATAGATGCTTTTGGTCAATTGTCTCTACCAAAAATTGAAAGCAATATTCATGCTATTAGCATTATTGGCCAGGTTGAGGGGCATTTAATGATGCCACCACAAAATAAAGCTACTAAATACGAGCATATTATTCCCCAGCTGATTGCCGTGGAGCAATGTGATACTATTGAAGGTTTATTGGTAGTTTTGAATACTGTAGGTGGTGATGTAGAAGCCGGTTTGGCTTTGGCGGAAATGATTTCTTCTTTGTCAAAACCAACTGTTTCTTTAGTTTTGGGCGGCGGCCATTCTATTGGTGTGCCGATTGCAGTGGCGGCCGATTATTCCTTTATTGCCCCAACGGCCAGTATGACGATTCACCCGATTCGATTAACAGGTATGGTAATCGGTGTGCAGCAAAGTTTTGATTATTTAGAACGGATGCAGGATCGGGTAACTAGTTTTGTGTGTGATCATTCAGATATTTCTGTTAAAAATTTTCGCCGCTTAATGATGACTACGGGGGAGCTTGCTCGTGATGTTGGTACTATTGTTGTGGGCGAAGATGCTGTGAATTATGGTTTAATCGATGAAACGGGTGGTTTGGGGGATGCCATGGCTTTTCTTAAAGAACAGATTGATTTGCACAAAGGAGATGTTTTCTCATGATTTGGAGTATTGTTCCGGAAGAGGTTATCTTTGAGGGAGCCGAGCAAAAAAGCTCTTTTAAACAAATAATCTATCAGGGTAGGATGGTGATCGTGACGGAAGATGCCGGTCGCAGGCAAATTGTCCGCCTGGTAAGCTCTAATCCGCATGATTATTTGGATAGTCGATTTGCACCAGGTACAATAATAAATATTTAGATAATAAAACAGCAAATAGCAGTACATTAAACCGGTCTCTTCTTTAAAGAACAGGCTGGTTTTTTTACTAAATAATCAGCTTGTAATAGAGGGTTTTTAGGTATTTAAGCAGAATTTAAATAGGTGGGTAGTTTTTATTTGTAAAGGAATGAAGGGGTGAAGAGTGCTTTGGCTAAAAAAAGACGCCGCGTGACAAAGAAAGAACGAGCCAGAAGAAGTGAAATAACGGGGATAGTTTTAGTTGCCTTGGCGTTAGTGCTGTTAATCAGCTTGCTCGTTTCCCCTGCTACCGGTGGAGCCATTGGTAATGTTTTTAGCAAAACTTTAAACTTTTTGGCGGGCACAGCGGCGATTATTATACCAATCTTTTTGCTTTTTTGGGGTGCTTTGTTATTTATTAATAAGGACCAATCTTTATCCGGTTATCGTTTGCTTGGTTTATTAATGTTGTTTTTTGCTGCATTAGGATTGATTCATTTGTATTATCCCGAGCAGACATTTGGTGCTTATATGATAACCGCCGCAGAGGGAGTGGGTGGCGGTGTGCTGGGTGGGATGGTTTCCTATCTTTTGCGTATAGCTTTTGGCATGGCTGCGTCCATCGTTATTTTGCTGGCGTCAGCGGCTATTGGTGTAATATTATTATTAGACGTTTCATTTGCTGAGGTTTTTGGAAAGCTTGGATTAGGTGATCCACAGCAGAGAAAAAAGCGAGCGGAAGCTCGAGAAAAACGACGGCTCGAAAAAGCACAGCGGCGAGCCGCTGTGCTGGCTGAACAAGAAACGGAGCCGGCAGAAGAATCTACTGCTCCTGAACAGCGTTCACGCCCTCGTTTGCGCATTATCTCCTCTGATGAGATGCCGGAAGTAACCGATTCTGTTCAGGAGCTGGATGATAAGCTGCAGCCACGCAAAAATATTTTTGCGGCTGAATTTTTTCCGGAAATATCTAAGCAGGAAGAGGAACAGGAGACGGATCTGGATGATACACCTAAATTAACTGCAGAAACCACCTTGGAAGAGGCGATTGGTGATAATTTTTCCACTTTTGAAGCTAATACATTAACAACAGCCACCAAAGGGATGACGGAAAACTCGGATAAAAAAGTAGCATCTGAGCAGGTAAAAGCCGAGTCGGAAGAGGAAAAAGAATATATTTTACCTGCCATAGATTTAATGACTAAAGGAATTAAATCCAAAAATCCGTTGATGAATAAAAAGATTACCGATTCTGCATCTACTTTGGAAAGCACTTTGGAAAACTTTGGTATTAAGGCTAAGATTGTGCAGGTAGTAGCGGGTCCGGCCGTTACACGTTATGAATTGCAGCCCGCTCCGGGTGTTAAAGTGAGCAGAATTACCGGTTTAGCTGATGATATAGCTTTGAGTCTGGCCGCAACTGATGTGCGGATTGAGGCACCTATTCCCGGCAAATCTGCCATAGGAATTGAGGTGCCACGTAAAGAGATTTCTACTGTTTATTTTCGTGAAGTGCTTGAAAGTAAGGTTTTTCAAGAATATCCGTCCAAGATTGCTTTTGCACTTGGTAAAGGCATAGATGGTGATGTGATTGTAGGTGATTTGGCTAAAATGCCCCACCTTTTGATCGCCGGATCGACGGGTTCAGGGAAAAGTATTTGTATCAACAGTTTGATTGCCAGTTTTCTTTATAAAGCCAAGCCCTCGGAAGTTAAGCTCATGCTGATTGATCCCAAAAAAGTGGAACTGACTCTTTATAATGGTTTACCGCATCTGGTGTCACCGGTTATTACTGACTCTAAAAAGGCCGCCGCTTCTCTTAAATGGGTGGTCAATGAGATGGAAAACCGCTACACATTATTTTCAGCTAATGGGGTTAAAGATTTTAAGAGTTATAACCATAAATTTGCGGAGCAGACTTTGCCTCAATTAGTGGTAATTATTGATGAATTGGCAGACTTAATGCTGGTGGCGCCAGCTGATGTGGAAGAATCAATTTGCCGTATTGCGCAGATGGCACGTGCGGCCGGCATTCATCTGGTGATTGCAACGCAAAGACCTTCGGTTGATGTAATTACCGGCCTGATCAAGGCTAATATACCTTCACGGATTGCCTTTGCGGTGTCTTCTAATACTGATTCACGGACTATTCTGGATATGGGTGGTGCTGAAAAATTGTTGGGACGCGGTGATATGCTTTACCACCCTATTGGTAAATCGAAACCCCAACGCATTCAAGGTACTTTTATTGCAGAAAAAGACATTGTCAAGCTGGTAGAATATTGTCATAGTCAGGCAAAGCCATTGTTTTTACAGGAGAATGTGACGACAGAGGCTGAAATAGAAAAAACAGTCAACAATCCGTCTGATGAGGATAGCTTGTTTTTTGAGGCGGCAGAATTAATTTTGACTACGGGGCAAGCTTCGACATCCTTTTTGCAAAGGCGTTTGCGGATTGGAAACCCACGGGCGGGACGGTTGATCGATATTTTAGAAGCCAATGGGGTTGTTAGTGGTCCTGATGGTTCAAAACCGCGCAATGTGCTGATGACAATGGATGAGTTTAATGAACGGTTCAGATTGTCATAGATATTAATGATGGAAAAGGGTTTTTACATGTGTTTAACGAATAGTTGACCATTAAGTTAAATGGGGAAAAATGTAGAATCATTTCTTTAAAGAGGAGATGTAATTATGGATGCTATTGGAAAATATTTAAAAGAAGTACGTGAAAAACGTGGTTATTCACAAATTGCTGTGGAAGAAGGTACGAAAATCCCTATTCGTTACATTCAGGCTATAGAGGCGGGTGATTTTTCCCAGTTACCCGGTCGTGCTTATACGATTGGGTTTATCCGTAATTATGCCAAGTTTTTGCAGGTAGGCAGTGATGAACTCATTGAGTATTATAATGAAAAAATGCCCCCGGAAGAACCTATAAATAATCATTATGAACGCTATGATAATGGAAAAAACTTACGGCGTTCTGAGCGGGTGTCTTCATCTGGTAGCAGCAGACAAAGTTCGGGCCGCAGTTTGAATTGGAAAAAAATCATCATTGTTGCAGTGATTGCGGTGGTGGTAATTATTGTACTTTCTTTAGCTGTAAGTGGCATGAAAAATCAGCAACCACTTGAACAAAACCCTTCTACAACAGAGCAAACCGGTGATATAGTAAATCCCGAAGAAACGAGCGGGCAAACGGGTAATGCCGGCAGCAGCGAAACTTCTTCCGATGATAAGAACGGACAGGGGTCGGTAACTGTGGCACCTCTGAATGTGACCGTTTTTGCCAGTAAAGGTAACTGTAATCTTACTGTAAGCAGTGATAGAAATACCGAGGATAGTGTTATTTCATTAGATAAGGGTCAAATGATGCTGTTTGAATCGGATACCTATATAAAAATAACCTTTAGTAATGCCGGGGCGGTGGATATTGAAGTAAATGATCAGGCTTTTCCAACGCCCGGTAAAGAAGGCGAGCAAAAAACCGTTGAATATAATATCAACCAATTATAAATGGAGTTATCATGAACAATTCTTATAGCATATATTTGCGTTCACTTGGTTGTGCAAAAAACTTAGTGGATTCTGAAATAATGAGTGGGTTGTTGGCTTTTCATGATTTCAATTTGACCGAAAATGCCGCCGAGGCTCAAGTGATTATTTTAAATACCTGTGCTTTTATTCAAGAAGCGAAAGAAGAGGCTATTGAAAATATTTTGGCTTTGGCGCAGTATAAGCAAAACGGCAAGTGTCAACTGTTGATAGTGACAGGCTGCTTGATTGAAAAATATCGTCAAGAGGTGCTGGAGGCTTTGCCGGAGATTGATGCTGTTTTAGGAACCTCTGAATATCAAAAAATTGCTGAATTAATAAGTGAAAAATTGCATCTTACACCGCCGGCGAGGATTGAAAGTGATCCGTATCTTTTTCGTCGATTATCTACCCCCTCTCATACTGCTTATTTGAAAATTGCAGATGGTTGTGATAACCATTGCTCTTACTGTTTAATACCTCAATTGCGCGGTGCTTTTTACAGCCGTCCTTTGGAGGATATTTTTCAAGAGGCAAAGGCTCTTCGGAAAAAAAATGTGCAGGAACTGGTAATTATTGCTCAAGACAGCACTAACTATGGGTCTGATTTATATGGAAGACCCTCTTTGGCGCCCTTGCTGGAGCGTTTAGCGCAACTGGATTTTAAATGGATTCGTTTGCTTTATGTTTATCCTGATTTGGTTGATGAACAATTGTTAAAGGTGATGGCTGCTCATAAAAATATTTGTCATTATTTAGATATCCCTTTACAACATGCTGATAATAAGATTTTAAAGGCTATGAACAGGCGAGGAACAGTAGAAGAGAGCAAGGCTAAAATTGCTTTAATTCGCCGTTATTTACCTGATATCGCTTTACGCACAACCATGATGGTCGGTTTTCCCGGGGAAACCAAGGCTTCTGTGGCGCAGATGGTTGAATTTTTGCAAGAAATGCAATTTGACTGGGTGGGCGTGTTTAAATATTGTCGAGAGGCTGATACGGTGGCTGCCCGGATGCCATCCCAAGTTAAAAAGGATGCTAAACTGCGCCGTGAGCATAAAATTATGACTTTGCAGGCGGGTTTAACTCATCAGCGTTTAAAGCGTCATCTGGGTCAGGTTTTGGAAGTTTTGGTTGAAGGGCCTGTAGATGGGCTTCCCGGATGGTATGAGGGACGATCACAATATCATGCTCCTGAAGTTGATGGTTTGATTTATTTTTCTGCTGAAAATCTTAGTGTTGGTCAATTTGTGCAGGTAAAAATAACCGCTGTTGAAATATATGATTTAATAGGAGAGGTTCTATGAACTTAGCTAATCGTATTACTTTAATCAGAATCTGCTTGATACCTGTTTTTTTAATAGTACTTTATTTGCTGCCGCAACCTTTTAATTTTATGATTAGCTCGTTTATTTTTATTGCAGCGGCGGCCACTGATGGTATAGATGGTTATATCGCCAGAAATTATAATATGGTGACTAATTTAGGCAAATTTATGGATCCACTAGCAGATAAACTACTGGTAGCGGCGGCTTTTATTGCTTTTGTCGATTTAAGCTTGCTGACGGCTTGGATCGTCATTGTGATTTTGAGCAGGGAGTTTATCATTACCGGACTGCGAGCCATTGCGGCAGAAAAAGGGGTGGTTATTGCCGCATCGGCGATGGGTAAGTTCAAAACAGTAAGCCAAATTGTGGCTATTGTTTTATTGTTATGGCTGGCGGCAGGTTGGCTTTCCGGTAATGTCTGGCAAGTCATAGTGCAGGTGATCGTCTATCTGGCTTTGTTTTTTACGGTATATTCCGGTATTGAATATATCTATAATGGACGGAGTTTCTTGTTTAAAGATCGTTAATATGAAGATTGCTGAAAGGAATAAAGAATGCACACATATGAATCTTTAGTGAAAATTTTAATCGCCCAAAATATGACCATAGCTACTGCTGAATCATGTACAGGCGGAGGTATCGCTTCGGCCATTACGGAAACTCCCGGCAGTTCTAGTTGTTTTGGTTATGGCATAGTTAGTTATGCTAATGAAGCAAAGCATCGTCTTTTAGGTGTGCCGCAGCATACTCTTAAACAACATGGTGCCGTATCGGAGCAGACGGCGGTAGCGATGAGTAAAGGGGTGCGAGCTGTGGCAGGAGCTGATATTGGTATTTCCGTAACGGGTGTAGCTGGGCCGGATGGCGGAAGCGCCGAAAAACCGGTCGGTTTGGTGTATATTTCTTTGGCGACTGCTGATCGGATCTATGTTCATAAGCATAATTTTTCCGGCGAACGGCATCAAGTGAGAGAGCAGACTAAAAAGAAAGCTTTATCGTTAATCTTTGAATATCTGGATCAGATAGAGGGAGAACAGGATGATTAAAAAAAACAAACTTTCAATAGTAGCAGGGCTTATATGTTGTTTGTTTTTTTTGGCAGGCTGCCAGAGTCAGGCTTCATTGGCCGACATGTCACCTCAAGAATACCGGCATGAGTCTGGTTTTCAAATGCAGCTACCCTCCGATTGGCAAGTGTTATCAGAAAATGAAGTCAGTGTTAATTTCTCTGCTGAACAAGGGGCCATTTCTCTTTTGGCTTTGGCGGAGATTGGTAGCTCAGACTATTATACGCCGGATTTATTAGCGAAAAATTTTAAAAGTTCTTTAATCGATCAGGTTCAGAATATGGAAGTGATTGATGAGCCTTTTGTGTCGAATCCAAAGACACAGTATCGTCAGCTTTTAACGGGAAAAGACGATCAGGGCAAAACAGTTTATGTGGACTTTTGGCTGATTATGCCGATTGATACGGTACATTATTATCTAATTTTAATCGCCGGCGGCGATGATTATCAAAGGTATGTGGGAGTATATGACGATATCATTGCCAGCTTCAAGTTATCAAAGTCTTCCGCTGAAATATATGCTCACTTAGAAGGTGATTATCATCAAAAAATCTATGAAAAAGCTATGGAAATAGAAATTGAACGACTGAAAGAAAAATTTGACATTAGTGATGCCAAAGCCGAGCAAGAGGTGGAAAACCAAGAATAGAGAATAACTTTCCGCTTATAATTGGACAAAGAGATGAATAATGTAAAAAAGTGAGGATGAAATTTTGGCTGTTGTTTTCTATTTTCGACGTATCAACAGATGTTTAAAATATTAACGTTGATGAGGTTTCTGCTTGCTTTTCAATGATGATTGTGGTATTATTTTTATCGTGATAATTTTGCGGCTATGGCGGAACTGGCAGACGCGCTAGATTCAGGTTCTAGTCGGGATTACCCGGTGGAGGTTCAAGTCCTCTTAGCCGCACCATAAAAGCCCTAGCTAAACGTATGATTAGCTAGGGCTTTTTGCTTTTTAAATTTCTCTCTTATAATGCTTTGGGTGGCTGATTGAAAAATAATTAACTGCAGAAGCTACTGGAGCAGATAGGGTGTAAATCAACCATCTGTAACAGTGCTTATGGAGGGGGTTCAATTTTATAGGTTGAAAAGTTTACTATATGAAGTATACTAACTAATGCAAATGAAAGACAGCGAAAGTTTTCTAGAAATGTGCAATAATATTGTTGGTTTGAAAGAAAACTCACAGCGATGCTGTGTCAAGGGAAAGATAAAAGTCCGGAAGAGGATTTTCAAACTCGATGATGAAAGAATAACAGCCGAAAAAGCCGTCTTGGATGAATTGAAAAACACTTAAACTAGTAATTTAAATTATACACACAATTTAAGCCATTGTTTACATATGCCTATAACTATATTTTTAATAAACACCGGTATACCGGGTATACCATAAGAATCCTTTTGGAAGTGATATCTCTTCAGAGAAAATGATGATCAAGAGGGAATTAAAAATAAATACGTCTATACTTGGTGAAAATAGTTAAGGAGGTTTTCCTATGAAAACATCATTAAAAATATGCTTAACAGCAATAATTATGATTTGTTTAGCAGCCATCTTAGTGAGTGGATGTCAACATGAATCAACAAAGGCAGTACTGCCGGATATGTCCCTGGAAGAAATGACTGCACAGTCCGAAATGGTTGTTGTTGGGGAAGTTATCGAAAAAAAGCTTTCAAGATTGATCCCGTTGATGATAATGACCCTATAAGAGAATGTATGGATTATTATCTGGAACCTCAGGAAGTACTACGTGGCGAAGTTGTTGGTGAAACGGTTATTGTACGTATTTTAGGTGACTATATTTCTGATACAGAGGAATATGCAAATTTTGAGCGGATTGAAATAGCAGTAGGGCAGGAAGATTTACTTATTCTGAAACAGCTGGACATGGGTAGTGATTACCAAACAGAAGGCAACTATTATTATGTACAAAATGAAAATAATGAGGCTTATCAAAAAGAAAAAGAGTCAGATGTTTTATATAAACGCATTGTCATAAATATTTCTTCTATGGATGTAAATTTTCAGGAAATAGTAACTTCAGAAGCAGATACGATTAATTACCCTTCGTATAAAGAACTGGTGAAAAAAATCAATAAATCAACGCCAGTTGATCCCAGTCACCATAAAAAAGAATTACTTAGTAACTTAAAAGCTAATATCGAAAGCGGTTTTGTGACTCAAGAAGAATATGATCGATATGTCAGAGAACTTGATATGTATGCAACTATCATAGAATAGTTGCTATCATGAAAAGAGCCTTAACTTTAAAATTAAGGCTCTTTTTTATGCACTTAAAGGTAAAATGTCCTCTTGCGCCATTTTTCACAACATGCCAAAACAGTCACGTTATACGGGAAACGGCCTTATCCAGAACATGAATTTACACTTAGTTTCTGAAGGCCGACAAAGTATTTTTTTATCGAAATATTTTTGGTCCTTTTTTTATAGACAGCCTGTCTGTGATTGCTATAGTGATTTTTTTGGTATATAATAAAATGTATGAAGATATGGAGGCAAAATAAATGATTATAAAAAGTGAAAAAGATTTAGCGAAAATGAAAGAGATTGGACAAATCGTTGCTCTTACATTAAAAGGCATGTGTGAGGCGGCAAAACCGGGTATGACCACTAAAGAATTAGATGAAATCGGTCATCAGTTACTGAAAAGTCATGGTGCAGTATCTGCGCCGATCTCTATGTATAAATTTCCCGGTCATAATTGTATTAGTGTTAATGAAGAGGTTGCTCATGGTATCCCCGGTTCAAGAGTTCTCCAAAAGGGTGACATGGTCAATATAGATGTTTCAGCTCATAAAAACGGTTATTATTCGGATAATGGCGCCAGCATTGTTTTAGGGGAGGCAACAGCACATCAAAAAAAGCTTATGCAGGCATCCAAGGAGGCACTTAATCAGGCACTATCCATGGCTAAAGCCGGAAATAAACTAAATACTTTAGGGTTAATGGTTGAAAAAACAGCTCATAGATATGGTTTTTCTGTGGTGAAAAATCTCTGTGGTCATGGGATCGGTCGAACCTTACATGATGAGCCGGAATGTATTTATAATTATTATGAAAAACGAGATCAACGTATTATCGAAAATGGGATGGTCTTGGCAGTGGAGACTTTTGTTTCGGAAAAGGATGATTATGTTTATGAGATGTCCGATGGTTGGACACTCAAAACCCCCAACAATAGTCAAGTTGCTCAGTTTGAGCATACAATTATGGTTACAGAAGAAGATCCCTTAATCCTAACTTTATTGGCTAATTAAAATGGCAAGAAAAACTCCGAAAAAGAAATATCAAGACTTGGAAAAACAAAGTTTCAGTCAAATTAATCATCCCGAAAGAAAAAAGAACAGGCCGATTCTCAAGATCCCGCGCAGCAACTTAGATATTGCTCTGGAGTTATTGAGTTTGGCGGGTATCTTGGTCTTAATGGCGATCTTTTTTATCAATTGGCCGACCATCCCATCGGAAATCCCGATGCACTTTACTGGGGATGGTAGTGTTGATACCTGGGGTAGCAAAAATTTTCTTTGGTTGTTTTTGTTGTTGGCAGTGGGGCTGTATATAGGCTTACTTTTGGGCGGACGCAAGCCTCATCTGTTTAATTACAGTATACCGATTACCGAAGATAATGCGGAACATATTTACAAGGGCAGTGTGCTTTTTTTCAACATAGTAAAAAGTATCCTTATGTGGATTTTCGTGGTTATCTTAAATGCCATGATTAAAACAAGCTTGGGCGAAACTGTTTATTTGGGTGCGTGGATGATTATCTTGATAAGTATTTTGGCAATTACCATGATAGCCTTTTTTGTTTGGTGCCATAAAAATCGCTGAAAAAGAGGGATAAAGAAGATGTCATTTTATGAGTAAGCAGGAAATTTTTATGCGTAAGGCGCTTTATCATATATTACGCTATACAGTACTGATGATAGGTTTTGCCCTGATTGGATTTAGTGCTGTTATGATGGTAAAATCAGGTTTAGGAGCGGCCCCTTGGGATGTTTTTCATACCGGCCTTACTAATGTTTTACCGGTAACTTTAGGGCAGGCCAGCATCGGTGCAGGGGTTGTTTTTATTATCGTTGCTTTTATTATGGGAGTTAAGCCTTATATAGGTACTATTTTAAATATGATTTTTATCGGTATTTTCATGGATTTGACAATTTATTTAAACATTTTTCCCGCGATACCGGAAAGTCTGCTGATGCGCATAGTTTATTTGGTTTTAGGAACCTTTATTTGTTCTATTGGAGCGGCTGTGTATTTTTCGGCCAACCTGCAATATGGTCCACGAGACAGCCTGATGATGGCCATCAATAAGCGTACGCCGCTTTCTATTCGTTCTGCCAGAACTATTTTAGAAATTGCGGCGGTCTTTTTTGGTTGGTTGATGGGAGGAGTTTTTGGTCTTGGCACAATTTTCTTTGCCCTGACAACAGGAAGTTTTTTACTTTTGGGCATTAATGGTATTAACAAATTTAAGGCCGGTCGCTGGTTCAAGATTTTTACAGAAAAATTTTATTATTGTGATCAAAAAGAGGAAGATTATGATAAATCAGATCATTATCAAAAGCTTTTAAGTAAAGGGATTGAATCAAAAGAAGGGAGAAGATAAGATGAAAATAGTTTTAATTTGTGGTAGTCCTCGTCCTCATGGTAACACTGCACAGACGCTTGCTGCCTGCGCAAAAACCCTTGAGAGTCAAGGATTGGAAACAAAAATTATTAGCTTAGCGGATAAAAAAATCGCAAGCTGTGTGGCCTGTTATTCTTGTAAGGGCGGCGACGGACATTGTGCCATTCAAGATGGCTTTAATGAAATAGCCGATGAAGTAGCAACGGCTGACGGACTGATTGTGGGGGCACCGGTTTATTTTGGCACGGCACGTGGTGATATGATGTGCCTGTTACAGCGCTTGGGAATGGTCTCCCGTGGTGGCCCTAAGTTTTTAAAAGGGATGGTCGGCGGTCCGATTGCTTTGGCACGTCGCGGCGGCGCAACAGTCGCTATTCAAGAGATGTTGATGTTTTATTTTATCAATGGCATGATTGCCGTGGGGGCTGATTACTGGAATATGCTGTTTGGCGGTATTGAAGAAGGTTCAGTGCATCAAGACACTGAAGGAATGAATAATATTCAAGTATTTGCTAACAATGTTGCTGATGTAGTTAAAAAGATGAGGTAAAATGATTTCACAAACGATAAAAAAAATCAAGCCTTTAGACAAAAAGGCCATGATAGGTGCACAAAAGCGCTTAGATTCTTTAAGCAAACCCAAGGATAGCTTAGGTAAGCTGGAAAGAGTGCTTTGTCAGCTGGCGGGAATACAAGGGAAAGCCATTCCCTGTATCAAACAGAAAGCCGCTATCCTGGCGGCAGGAGACCATGGTGTAGCCGCCCAAAATGTTTCAGCTTATCCGCAGGAAGTAACAGTACAGATGCTCTTAAATTTTACTGATGGCGGGGCGGCCATGAGTGTCTTAATGAGACAATTGGCGGGCCGTTTGTATGTGGTTGATGTCGGCGTTATCGGAGATTATCCAGAGGATTCCGGAATCATTAATTATAATATCAGACACGGCACTAATGATATCAGTCAAGGGGCGGCCATGACAGAAGAGGAAGCTCAAAAGGCTGTATTGGTTGGTATTAAGCTGGCTGAGCAGGCAATATCAGAAGGAGCAAAGATTATTGCCATCGGAGAAATGGGCATTGCTAATACCACCCCCTCAGCAGCTTTGGCATCTTTTTATTGTCAAATGCCGGCAGCAGAGGCTTGTGGTTACGGAACGGGTATAGATGAACAACGTCTGCATAATAAAATAGCTGCTGTTGAGGCTGCATTAAAGCTTAATCAAAAAAGTGCCCCTCTTGCTGTCCTGGCGCAGCTAGGGGGCTTGGAGATCGCCGCTTTAGCTGGAATTATTATTGGTTCGGCGGCCGGACAATGTGCCGTGGTTATTGATGGATACATTTCCTCTGTGGCGGCTCTTTGCGCTGTAGAGTTGGCTCCTTTGGCTAAGGACTATATTATCGGCTCTCATCAGTCCTTTGAGCCCGGGCATGGCAAAGTTTTGGCATATTTACAAATAGAACCGTTGCTATTATTGGATATGCGTTTAGGAGAAGGCAGCGGAGCAGCGTTGGCGCTACAATTGCTTGATTCGGCTTTGTTATTAATGACGGAAATGACAACTTTTAGTGAAGCGGGAGTGGCAAATAAAATTAAATAAGTGCTTTTAAAATTAACAGGCGATAGCATTAATGCTATCGCCTGTTTGTGTAATCGCCTGATAATAATTTTAAATTCTTTTAGTTCTCACTCTTTTGTTGTTTCGCTGTGTTCGGGGTCTTGGAGCAGTTGCACGGCGGGGCATTACCGAGGGACGAGCAAAAAAGGAGGCAGCTAAAGCCATGATAATGCTAATAATCAGTTTAAGGATAAATCCTAATACCGAAACATCAGCTGCACCTGCAAGCAAAAGGGCAATAACATTAACGATAATCATGATCAGAATAATAGAAATGGGGGAAGACCCTCTGACCACTTTGGTAAAAAAGAAACCGCAGATAAAAGAAGCAATTAGGAATATAATCAAGGGTGCCGCTATTACTGATTCTACATCTATTTGCAGAAAATAGGCAAAAAGTGACCAAACAGCCCCAATCACAATGATTGCTATAAAGAAAGAAGCTAAAGCTAATCCGATCAAAGGTAAGGGAGCTAATCTCCCCAGCTGGATTTGCGGCAGTTCGATATGAGCAGTTTTTTTGGCAAAAGGTCTGTTTTCTTTTGTTGTTGTTATCGTTGTTTGTGATGGTTCATCTTGGTGGGTAAGTTTTTCCTTAATATCCAATTCTTCGATCTTATCATGTTTATCATGAACCATAAAATTATCAGTACCTGCAGCCTTTTTATTGCTTCTTAAAGGATTACCCTTTTTCCCGGGTTTGCGGGGTAAAAGATCACGAGTTTTTGGTGCAGATTTTATTTTAGCAGCTAAGGCGCCAAAAGGAGACAAGGCTGGTTCCTTTAAGGCATCCTTTTCTTTATCCGTGGCAGCATTGTCGGTCTTTTTAGGTTTTTGGGGTACTGTATCGGCGACATCTGAAGGCATTTTAATTGTTTCTAAATCACCTATCAGGGTATCTTCCAGCTTTTTAATATTAGCTGTAGCTTTATCATAAAGAGTGTTTTTAGCAGCATCCTTAGTTATATCTTTTGTAATTGCTTTCTTTTCTTTGCTGCTTTCTGCCGCTGTTACAGGTTTTTTTATAAGCGGAGGAGGCGGTGTAAAGGAGGGTGTTTCGGATTGAAAAAGTGAATGGGAGCCGTTCTTTTTGTCTTGTTTTGCCGGTTCTTCTGTAGGCATACCGGTTTCTTTAGAAGGTATGATAGTTTCTGCAGAATCTTTTTCTTTTATGATAGGTGGTGTAGCCACTTTTTCACCGGCAAGAATTGCCGGAGGTGTTTCTGTTTCAGGGGATAATGAATCTGTTATAGCCTTTTTTGTAGTGGTTTTTTCCGTCTTATCAGATGTCGTTTGAGGCTTAAAGGGAGTAGTATCTAAAGGATTTTCAATATCCTTGATGGTTTGGATATCAAAATTGGTTTGTTCCAGCAGGGAGTTTTCCAAAGTTTTTAAAGCCAGACTAAATTGAGTATTTTCTAACTGGTCAGGTTTAGTTGGCAGTGTGGGCTTGGGATTTTTAAAGGATGTCTCCTTTTGTTCTCTCAGCATGCCGGAAGGGGGGAGAGGGTCAGTTTGGTTAGAAGCCGACGGTTTAGGGGCAGTTTTTTCTGCTTCCTGCTGTAGCAGGCGATTGACTTCATCTTGATCCAAGCCGTTATGCTGATTCATGCTCCATTCGAGCGGTTTCCAATCCTCTTTTTGAGCTTTCTGGGTTTTTTGTTCTGGCTCGGGGGAGGTCTCCTTCTTTTGGTAATCGGATGGAGCTACAGTTTTTTGTTGCTGATTTTCTGCATCAGCAAAAACAGCATCAGAAGTAGTTTGTTTGTCAGCAGATTTTTTTGCTTCCTGCTGTTCTAATTTGTGGATACTTTCTCTGCTCAGCCAATCGTCATCATGATCTTTTTTACCGAAAGTAAATTTATTAAATATATTATTAGGCAAGATTGCCACTCCTTTGATGTTTTTTAGTGTTTTTTTAGTATTTTGTTAAAATTTCAACAAGAAAACAAGATTTCCTGCTTATAAATAATTTATAGGCAGGAACGATTGTGTGAACAAAGAATATATAAACAGAGAATAGCTATTTTAGTAAATAAAATTTTATAGTTAAAAAGGGGCTTATCACATGAGTGATAAAGACTTGCGTTTGCTATTGTACCATGATTTTATGGAAGACCCATTGCTTCTTTTATACAAAAAGAGCAAAAAATTAGCTGATATGACCTACCAATTTTATCCTGCTTTGATAAAAAAGGCCACGCATAGAGGTCTTTTTGATAATTTATGGCTATTTAATATAGCTGATTACCTGCTCTGTGCGGATAATCTTTTGAGTCGTACTTTAGCTTTTACTTCCTATAATAATGTTAAAACAGAGCTATTATGTTTGGCTGAACATGAGTTGGATTTATTGTGTGCGTTATGTGCTGCTCCACTTCCTGCAACTCAAGAAGGTTTGGTGGAAAAAATTGTTTGTGATTTTTCTGTGATTAAAACTAATTTACCATATGATAAGCATTATCGGGGTGCTCTGTCTTTTTTGGCGGAATTGTTAAAAGAAGCTGACAGCAAAAAGATTTTGGATTTTTTGGGCAGTTTTCATCATACTTGGGGGTATGGGGATATAGTGCGTTTTGGTTTTTTTGACTGGCAGGATGGTCTTTTAGGAGTATCTCGACCGGATTTAATTACTTTAAAGCAATTGATTGGTTATCATCAACAAAAAGAAATAATTTTAACCAATACAGAAGCCTTTCTTAATAATAAGCCGGCTAATAATATTTTGCTGTACGGGCAAAAAGGTACCGGTAAATCTTCGCTGGTGAAAGCTGTGGTTAATCATTATGCGGATTTAGGATTGCGTCTTTTGTCCTTATCACGCTATAGTTTGCGTGAATTACCGCAAATTTTACAACAATTATCAGAATATCGCCAAAAATTTATAATTTTTCTTGATGATCTTTCTTTTGATGTCGATGAGAAAGATTATAAATACATAAAAACTTATATAGAAGGCGGCGTAGCTGTTTTACCGGAAAATGTTTTACTTTATGCCACTTCTAATCGCCGTCATTTGGTGGCCGAAAGCTGGCATGATCGTCAGGAAAACGGCGAGGATATTCATCCGGGAGATACCGTAGCTGAGAAGCTTTCGCTGGTTGATCGCTTTGGCATTACCATTCAGTTTGCTGCTTTGGATCAGCAAGAATATCTGGAAATTGTAGAAGGGATTGCTCAAAATGAGAATCTTTTGCTGGAAAGGGAAGATTTGCATCGAGAAGCTTTAAAATGGGAGCGTTGGCAAAATTCTCGTTCAGCGCGTACCGCTAGGCAGTTTATTAATTATTTACAAGGAAGGATGTTAAATAAAGATATTGATGAAAGAAAAGATGACTGATCAAGATCCGTTTTTGCTGCAAACGCAGCCGCAAAAATTATGGACAAAAAACTTTATGGTGATATTTTTAGTTAATATCGCCATGTTTATGTCCTTTCATATGTTAACACCGACTTTTACCTTTTATATTCATTCTTTGGGTGGCTCTGATCAGCTAGCCGGTCTGGCAGCGGCAGCAGTCAGTTTGGCTTCTTTATTGGTCAGACCGTTTGTCGGTTTAATTTTAGACCAAAAAGGACGTAAATTGATTTTTATTATCGGCTTAATTATGCTTACTGTTTTAGCTTTTTCTTATAATTTTGTGGCGATAATAGCTCTGGCATTAATCTTACGTTTTCTCCATGGTATCGGCTGGGCAATTGGGACAACAGGGGCGACGGCTAATGCCGCTGATACAATTTTACCTAAACGTTTTGCTGAAGGGATGGGTTTTTTTGCCATGGCAGCATCCATTTCTTTGGCTATTTCTCCCGCTTTAGGACTTTGGTTGATTGACAGCTATGGTTTTCCTGCGCTTTTTTACTGTGCAACAGCTTTTGCAGTGGCATCTTTAATATTAGTATCTCTGTTTAAATTTAAAAAACTGGAAAAACCGGCACTTGAAACCGCTGCTTTACCTGTCAAAAAAAGGCGACCTAAATTAATTAATAAGGCCGCCATATCGCCAACAGTTGTGATGACTTTGCTTTTGATACCATATGGTGCTGTTATGGCTTTTGTGGCTGTTTTTGCCGATTATCGCAGCATTCCCATTACCGGATCGTATTTTCTTGTGATGGCAATAACAACTTTTATCAGCCGGCTTTTTTCCGGACGTATTGCTGATCAAAAGGGCGAAGATCTCATCGTGATTGCCGGTCTTATTTGCTGCTTTTTAGCGATTGTAGGCTTGATTACGGCACATAGTTTACAAATATATATACTTAGTGCGGTTTTCTTCGGTTTTGGCTTTGGTTTTGCTTATTCATCTTTGCAATCTCTGGCAATGCGTGATGCGGAATTTGAGGAAAGAGGTTCGGCCAGCAGTACCTTTTTGATGGGTTTTGATGTTGGTATTGGTATGGGTGGCTTAGTTGCCGGATTTTTAGCTACAAGATGGGGGTACAACTGGATTTTCCCGGTGATGATTATTCCCACTATTGCAGCAATTTTCTTTTATTTCATTTTTGTTAGAAAAGCTGCCAGACAGGCAACTGCGAAGCGTTTAAGATCATAATAGAGGCTAGGACATGAATCAGGATATAAAAAAATTAAGACATGAATTGCCCCCTTATTTGGAAAAACCTCAAAAAAAAGAAAAATTATGGACACGTAATTTTCTCAGCATTTTTTTCATTAATGTTTGCATGTTTATGTCTTTTCATATGTTAACACCCACCTTTCCATACTATATTAAATCTTTAGGCGGAACAGATCATTTGGCGGGTATCGCGGCGGCGGTAATCTCTGTGGCAGCGCTTTTAGTGCGTCCTTTTTCCGGTTGGTTTATGGATAACAAGGGACGCAAGGTGTTGTTTATGATCGGTATTGCTGTGATGATTGCGACGACTTTTTATTATAATACCATTCAGCTGGTTATGTTAGCGGTAATTTTTCGCTTCATTCAGGGTTTGGGGTGGGGGGTAAGCACCACCGGTTCTAATACTTTGGCCGCTGATTCCATACCGCGTAATCGTTTTGCAGAAGGGATGGGTTTTTTCAGTTTGACAGCGGCGATCTCCTTGGCGGTTGCTCCGGCTTTGGGGTTATGGAGTATTTCCTATTATGATTATCAAATGCTGTTTTTGATTTCAGGATTGTTTGCCGTAGGTTCTCTGGTGCTGGCTTTTATTTATCAATATCGACCGCTTTCTCAAAAGCGGGAGATCAAGCCGCTTTTATTACGTGATTTATTTAATAAACAAGCCGTACCTCCGGCGATAGAAATGCTTTTATGTTGTTTACCGGTAGGGGCGGCCATGTCTTTTATTGCTATTTACGCTGATTACCGTGGTCTGGGCTCGGCAGGACTTTTTTTTATTGTGATGGCTATTTCTTCAGCGATCAGTCGTGTGGGTTCGGGGCGTATTGCTGATCGAAAAGGTGAGGGTCCCATCGTAATTTTAGGTGTTGTCGTTATTACGATCGCTGTAATTTTGCTGATTTTAAGTCAAGGTTTAGTGACCTATTTTTTAGCTGGTGTTGCAATCGGTATCGGTTTTGGTTTTACGGGTAGCTCCTTACAATCACTAGCGCTGCGTCGTGCCCCTTTTGAGAGGAGAGGTGCCGCCAGCAGCACTTATTTATTGGCTTTTGATATCGGTATCGGCAGCGGTGGACTGTTAGCCGGCTGGGTAGCTACAAGGTTTGGTTATGACTGGATGTTTGTCTTTATGCTAGTTCCTATGTTATTGGCATTTTTGTTTTATTTTGTAGTGATTAGAAGGATGATCAAAAAAAAGCCGCTGGATACTTAATTTAGCATCCGGCGGTTTTTTTAGTTATTTAGGAATTTAGGTTGTTTATTTTTTCGCATCACAAATCATGCGTAATTTAACTGTTTCCTTTTTTCCCATGATGGTAGTGGATTTAATATCCATGAAAAAATCTCCATCAAGAGGAGGGAGCGCATTACTAATCTTACCATCGCGACTGTAATATGTGCCACCGACATCTATACCGGAAAGCAGCTGCTCAAAGAGACTTTGATCTTTAGAGGATCCATTGGCATACCATTGAGTGTTGCGGGCAAAGCTATAGGATACCTTTCTAAAAAGCTGATCCCCTGTATAAGTAATCCTGACGACAGAGCGAAAATCTTGTAAAAGCTCCTCACGGGTTTTGTCTTCTGTCATATTTTCCAGTAATTTTAAATCATCCTCAGTGATTTGTCTATATTCTACCACGGCTTTCCAATCTCCCTCTTCACCAACAAAGGAAAAAGGGATGGCGTCTATCTGTTCTTGGGTATTTTCCTCAATAACATTGTCGGCACAGCCCACTAAAGAGCCAACGACTAAAATTATGATGATAAATAAAATGGGTTTTTGCAAAATGGTTTTTTTCATAAGCGCCTCCTTAAAAATTATATTATATTTGAGTGATGTCCTGATCCGGTGCGGTCATTATTTTTTAGTTTTAAGGCAGAGAAGATGGATAGTTACCGCTATACCAACGACAACAAGAAGATATGTTATTGGTGGTTTTACCCAGGCTATCATAGAGATTATAAGCAGCCCCCATAAAAAAACCAATGAGGTTATTTTAGTTTTTATGGGTACTCCCACTTTGTTGCGGTAATTATTGATATAAGCAGCCAGATATTTGTTTTTTAAAAGCACTGTGGCAAAACGTGAATTACCTTTAGCAAATAGCAGAGCCGCTAAAATAAGAAAAGGTGTTGTAGGTAAGATTGGTAAAAAAATCCCAATAATCCCTATGCCCATAAAAACAAATCCTAAAATTGTAAAAACCATTAGTCTGCTATTACTTGAAAATAAACTTTTTTCCCTTTGCGAAGCATTAATTTATTGTCTTTAAGATCTGCTTCACAAATATTTTGGGCAAAATCACTCACCCTTTGTGAATTAAGATAGATGCCGCCATCTTTAATTAAACGACGCCCTTCACTATTAGAAGAAATAAGCTCGCAAGTTGTGAGCAGAGTTAAAATATTCATACCTATTAGTTCAGTTTTGGTAATAGTTTTTGCCGGCATATTTTCGCTGATACCATCGCCGCCGAATAAAGCACGAGCTGCTTCCTGCGCTTTATCAGCTTCATTTTTTCCGTGTACCAGTTCAGTTAAGGTGTAAGCCAGTATTTCTTTAGCATGGTTAATTTCTTTTCCCGTTTGGAAGGCTGTGAGCCTTTTTACTTCATCCATGGGAATAAAAGTCAAAAGAGCCAGGCAATTACCGACATCAGCATCGTCAATATTGCGCCAGTATTGATAAAATTCATAAGGGGTGGTTTTTTGTGGGTCAAGCCAAACAGCACCGCTTTCAGTTTTGCCCATTTTTTTGCCTGCTGAGGTTACCAGCAGTTTAAATGTCAAAGCATGAGCCGGTTGACCTTCAACACGGCGAATTAAATCGGCGCCGGATAAAATATTAGACCATTGATCATTGCCGCCCATTTGCAGCATACAGCCATAACGGCGATATAATTCCAGATAATCATAAGACTGCATGAGCATATAGTTGAATTCCAAAAAAGTCAAACCCTTTTCCAGACGAGATTTGAAGCATTCGGCAGTTAACATCCGATTCACTGAAAAATATTTGCCGTATTCAGTGATAAACTGTAAATAATTGAGATCTAAAAGCCAGTCAGCATTGTTGATAATCATGGCTCCATTTTCCCCTTCGAAGTCTAAAAAACGGGCAAATTGTTTTTTGAAACAGGCCACATTGTGGTCCACATCCTTTTGAGTGAGCATCTTACGCATATCGGTACGACCCGAAGGATCTCCGATAGCGCCTGTTGCTCCGCCAACCAAAGCCAAAGGGCGATGACCGGCTTTTTGTAGATGCATCATGACCATTATTTGAATAAAGTGACCAACATGCAGGCTGTCTGCAGTAGGATCAAAGCCTATATAAAAGGTTACGGGGGCTTTTCCAAGCATCGCGCGAACTTCATTTTCATTGGTGCTTTGTTCCACATAACCACGTTCTTTTAAAACATCAAAAACATTATCCACTTTACTACTCCTTTCAATTTCCAACATCATATTATAAATGTTGTATTATACAGCAAATATGATATCTGTTTTGCATTTTTTTGTCAAGATATGATATAATGAATAGATGATTTAAGACTTAAAAAGGGGGGAATCTTTATGAAGAAAGTTGTTCTAGGGCAAAGTGGAATAGAGGTTAGTGAATTATGTTTTGGCACCCTGCCAATGGGACCCCTTCAAAGCAATTTACCTTTGCAAGAGGGTACTGATTTGCTGGTCGAGGCCATAGAAAAGGGGGTAAACTTTTTTGACAGTGCACAATTATATAAAAGTTATCCCTATTTGCATGCTGCCATGAAGAAAACAGGACGTAAAGATTTGGTGATTAGCAGCAAGTCCGTTAATAAAGATTATCAAGGGATGGAGGAAGCCATTTTAGAGGCTTTAAAGGATCTTGACCGTGATTATCTTGATATTTTTTTCCTGCATGCTCCCCAAAGCGGCGCTGATCTTTTTACGGAATGGGAGGGCGCCTGGCAATGCTTAAAGGATTATAAGGCTAAGGGGTATCTGCGTGCTATTGGGGCCGCTTGCCATAAGCCTGCGGCGGTGTTGGCGGCTGCTGATGAACGGGATATTGATATTGTTTTTCCGTTGATTAATATGTTGGGTTGGGGTTATACGGATGGTTCGACTGTGGATGATATGTTGAAGGCAATTGCCAGGGCGCATAAGCAACGTAAAGGTATGTATGCTATGAAAGTTTTTGCCGGCGGACATTTGGTAAGTCGGATGCCCGAGGCTATTAAGTTTGTGCAGGATATACCCGGTATGGAAGCCTTATCTATCGGACTTATAAATAAAAAAGAGCTTGATGTACAGCTGCGTATTTTTAACGGGGAAGATCTTTCCTCCGAAGAAGTTGCCAGTTTTATTAATACTAAACAGTTATTAGTACTGCCCTTTTGTTGTACAGGATGCGGTAATTGTGTAAAAATATGTGGCAGTAATGCTATGGAAATTATTGATGAAAAAGCGGTACCAATTGCAGAAAACTGTGTTTTATGTGGTTATTGCGTGCCGGCTTGTCCAGAGTTTGCGATCAGAATGCGTTAAAAACTTCTAATAAGCTCCTCTTCTTTTTTTGTTAATAGGCTATTTTAAAGGGAGGATTTAAGGCAATTTTCGCCAATTTATATTAAGAATATACTAAACTAATTTAAGCACAGAAAGGTAAGTTTTTATGAAGAAAAATAGTCAAGTTATGATCATTATGGGCAGCGATTCCGATTTGCCAAAAATGAAACCTGCTCTGGATTTTTTAGATGAATGGCAAGTAGCTTACAGCGTGCATATTTCCTCGGCACATCGTTTGCCGGAAAAAACGGCTGATTTAGCTAAAAATGCGGAAGCTGCCGGTGTGGAAGTCATTATAGCTGCGGCCGGAGGAGCTGCACATTTAGCTGGTGTGATCGCCGCTGTTACCGTTTTGCCGGTAATCGGAGTACCGATCAGGACGGATAATTTGGCCGGTGCTGATTCTCTTTACTCAATGGTGCAGATGCCTTCCGGTATCCCGGTGGCAACGATGGCCATTAATGGAGCTAAAAACGCATCTATTCTGGCATTACAAATTTTAGGAGTAAAAGATGCAAAAGCCAGAGCTAAAATACATCAATTTAAAGCACAAATGGCTCAGCAGGTACAGGCTAAAGATGATAAGCTACAACAAATTGGTGCAGAGGCGTATTTGTATAAATAATTAATCGAAAATGTTACTTTTAAGGGGGAAAGGTCATTGATCAAACGTTACACATTACCACAAATGGGTAAAGTATGGAGCGAAGAAAATCGTTTTCAAGGCATGCTTGATGTGGAAATTTACGCATGTGAGGCGATGGCTGATTTAGGGATTATCCCTAAGGAGGCTTATCAGGATATTAAAGAAAAAGCTGCGTTTGATATAAAACGCATTGATGAAATTGAAAAGGTTGTTCGGCATGATGTGATTGCTTTTTTGACGGCTGTTGGTGAAAATGTGGGAGATGCTTCAAAATATATTCACATGGGCATGACTTCTTCGGATGTTTTAGATACGGCCTTATCTTTACAAATGAAACAGTCTGCAGAGCTTTTGCTGACCCGTTTACTGCAGGTTAGGGATATCATGGCGCCGATGTCCAGAAAATATAAGGATACTCTTATGATGGGGCGTACCCATGGTGTGCATGCCGAACCGATAACTTTTGGGCTTAAAATGGCTTTATGGACTTTAGAAATCGATCGCTGCATTAAAAGAATGAAAAATGCCATGGAAACCATTTCCGTTGGTAAAATTTCCGGTGCAGTGGGAACCTTTGCTAATATTGATCCGCGGATTGAAGAACATGTTTGCCGCCGTCTGGGTTTGCAGCCGGAATATGTTTCTACTCAGATTGTGCAGCGGGATCGCCATGCGGAATTTTTGTCAACATTGGCGGTTATTGGTTCTTCTTTAGAAAAGTTTGCCACTGAGATCAGGAATATGCAAAGGACCGATATTCTAGAGGTTGAGGAACCTTTTGCCAAAGGACAAAAGGGCTCTTCAGCGATGCCGCATAAGCGTAATCCTATTATATCTGAAAGAATCTCGGGTTTGTCACGTGTGTTGCGTGGTAATGCCGTGGCAGCGATGGAAAATGTTTCATTATGGCATGAAAGAGATATTACGCATTCCTCGGTAGAAAGAATTATTTTACCTGACAGCTGTATTTTACTTGATTATATGCTGCATTTATTTACTAAAATAATGGAAGGCTTGATTGTTTATCCGGAAAATATGTACCATAATGTAGAGGCAACCTTGGGTTTGATTTTTTCGCAGCGGGTTATGCTGGCTTTGGTTGGAAAAGGAGTGCTGCGAGAAAAAGCCTATGAACTGGTGCAGAAAAATGCTTTAACTGCTTGGGAGCAGCAAATAGATTTCCAATATTTGGTTTTAGAAGATCAAGAGATCAAGAAATATTTAAGTGCTCAGGAAATTAATGACCTGTTCGATTATGACTATCATACAAAACAGGTTGATTATATTTTGCAAAGAGCTGGTCTATAAAATAACAACTTCCAAAGGAGATACATCTATGGGGATTACTTATCAAGAAGCCGGAGTGAATATCGAGGCCGGTAATAAGGCAGTTGACCTAATGAAAGCGGATGTTAAAAGGACATTCCGTCCGGAGGTATTAACTGATATAGGCAATTTTGCCGGTCTGTTTGCTTTGGACAAGCAAAAGTATCAAGAGCCGGTTTTAGTTTCCGGAACCGATGGGGTTGGAACAAAACTACGTTTGGCCATGATGCTGGATAAGCATGATACAATTGGTATTGATGCGGTGGCGATGTGTGTCAATGATATTTTGGTACAGGGTGCAGAGCCGCTATTTTTTCTGGACTATATTGCTGTAGGCGTTTTAAAGCCTGATAAAGTTGCTGAAATTGTCCGTGGGGTTACTGAAGGCTGTTTGCAAGCCGGTTGCTCTCTTATTGGTGGAGAGACAGCGGAGATGCCGGATTTTTATGCCAAAGAAGACTATGATATTGCCGGTTTTGCCGTGGGTATAGTGGAAAAAAGTAAAATCATCACAGGTAAGACCATTCAGGCAGGTGACGTGGTTTTGGGTCTGCCTTCTTCCGGCGTCCATTCCAATGGCTTTTCCTTGGTTCGTAAAATCTGTTTTGATCATGCCGGCTATTCTGTTGATCAGTATTTTCCCGAGCTGGGAAAAACACTGGGAGAAGAACTGTTGACGCCGACACGGATCTATGTTAGAGAGGTCTTGCCGCTTTTGGAAAAGGATCTGATCAAGGGGATGGCACATATCACAGGTGGTGGTCTGATTGAAAATATTCCGCGCATTCTTCCTGCGGGTTTAGGTGTTGAACTAAGGGATTCAGCTTGGGAAAAACCGGCGATTTTTCAGCTGCTTAAACAGGCCGGTGGAGTCGATTTTATAGAGATGAATCGAGTATTCAATATGGGGATTGGTTTGGTTATGATTTGTTCATCCGAGCAAGCGGAGACGATTATGCGGCACTTACCTGAGGCAAAAAGAATTGGCCGTGTGATTGCCGGAGAAACAGCGGTCAGCTTCGTTTAAAGGAGTCCTATAGATGATAAAAAAGAAAATAGCAGTACTGGCCAGTGGACGGGGTTCAAACTTTCAAAAAATCCTGCTTTATCTCAATTCTCTGGAGGCTTTTTCTCATCACCAAAAAAGGGCTTGGGGAGAGATTATACTAGTACTTTCGGATAAAGCTGAGGCGGGAGCCTTGGCTATTGCAAAAGAAAATGATATTCCTTTTGCAGCTGTACTGCCGGAGGATTATCCTGACCGAAAAGCCTATGATAAGGCTCTGGCGGAAAAAATAGAGCAGGTTGATGCTGATTTAATTGTCCTGGCGGGTTTTATGCGTATTTTATCGGCAGATTTTTTAGATAAATTCCCTGATAAAATTATCAATATTCATCCTTCGCTCTTACCGAAGTATCCTGGTCTGCATGCGCAAGAGCAGGCCTTTAAAGCTGGTGAAAAGTTTTCCGGTTGTACGGTGCATTTTGTGGACGATGAAGTTGACAGCGGACCGATTATTGCGCAGACAAAAGTTGATATTAGTCATTGCCGATCCGCCGAAGAGGTCGCTGAGGTTATTTTACAAAAGGAACATCAGCTGTATCCAAAGGTTGTGGATTTATTTTGTCGAGGTAAAGTAAGGGTTGAAGGGCGCAAGGTTTTTATAGACGAGTGATTTTAGAGGAGGAAAAGCATGACAAAGAAACAAAAGCGGGCACTTTTAAGCGTGTCTGATAAAACCGGTATTGTTGAATTGGCCCGTGAGTTAGTTAATTTGGATTATCAGATTATTTCCACCGGCGGTACCTTCAAAGCCGTTACAGACGGTGGCATCAAAGCTACTTATGTAACGGAAATTACGGGTTTTCCGGAAATATTGGATGGCAGGGTAAAAACGCTCCATCCCTTTATTCATGGTGGCATTTTGGCTATGCGTAACCAAAAACATTTAGCACAATTAAAAGAGCTGGGAATTGTGCCGATTGATTTAGTAGTGGTCAATCTTTACCCCTTTCGCGAGACGATTGCTAAACCTGATGTCAGCTTAGCGGAGGCGATTGAAAATATTGATATCGGTGGTCCCTGCATGGTGCGAGCTGCCTCTAAAAATCATCGGGATGTGCTGGTAGTGGTTAATCCCCAACGTTATGATGAGGTGATAGGAAAGCTTAAAGCAGGCACAGTTGATGCGCAAATGAGTTTAGATTTGGCTGTGGAGGCTTTTGCTCATACGGCAGAATATGATAGCTATATTACTCAATATTTGAGTCGATTTGCTACAGCAAGGGAGAAATTTCCGACCTTTATGCAGTTGGTGGGTGAAAAAGTTGAGACTTTGCGTTATGGAGAAAATCCTCAGCAAGAGGCAGCCTTTTATCGTCAGCTTGATGTGCAAGGAGCATCGATTGGCGCAGCCAGGCAGCTGCAGGGTAAAGAGCTGTCCTTTAATAATATTATAGATCTCAATGCTGCTTTGGAATTGGTTAAAGAATTTGCCGAGCCGGGTGCTGTGATTATCAAGCATACTAATCCTTGCGGGACTGCTTTGGGCGGAAGTATTAGTGAGGCTTATACCAGGGCTTATGATGCTGATCCCTTGTCTGCTTTTGGTGGTATTGTTGGCTTAAACAGGAAAGTGGATCGAGCTACGGCGGAAAAAATGCTGGAAATCTTTTTAGAGGCTGTGATCGCTCCTGACTATGATAAAGAGGCTTTGGAAGTCTTTAAAAAGAAAAAGAATTTACGTGTTTTAAGCTGTGGTGATTTAGAAAAAAGTGCCCCCGGCCTGGATGTAAAAGCAGTTAATGGCGGATTTTTAGTGCAAGACAGTGATGATTCTAATTTTAAATACCGACATTTGCAGGTAGTTAGTAAAAAACAACCCAGCGAGGAGCAGATACAAGAGCTATTGTTTGCCTGGGATGTGGTCAAACATGTTAAGTCTAACGCTATTGTAGTTAGTAAAAACAAGGCTACTTTAGGGATTGGTGCCGGACAAATGAACAGGGTTGGTTCTGCTAATATTGCCTTTAAACAGGCAGGGGAGGCTTGCCAAGGGGCTGTGTTGGCCTCTGATGCCTTTTTTCCCTTTAGTGATACCGTTGAGGCGGCCGCAGCAGCAGGTATTGCCGCCATTATTCAGCCGGGGGGATCAGTTCGTGATGAAGAATCGATTGCTGCAGCTGATGAACATGGCTTAGTGATGATCTTTACATCTATGCGTCATTTTAAACATTAGAGTTCAAACATTAGATAGAGAGGAAGTAGTTTATGAGAGTATTGGTGGTGGGCGGTGGTGGGCGCGAGCATGCTTTAGCTTGGAAAATTGCTCAAAGTCCGCGTTTGACTAAATTGTATTGTGCGCCCGGTAATGCGGGAACAGCAGAAATTGCTCAAAATGTGGCTATTGGTGCTGAAGATGTGGCCGGTTTGATGAATTTTGTTCAAGAAAAGGACATTGATTTAATTGTGATTGGCCCGGAGGCTCCTTTGGCGGCCGGTTTAAGCGACCGTTTGCGTGAACTGGGCAAAAAGGTCTTTGGTCCCAGTCAGGCCGCAGCGGCGATTGAGGCCAGCAAAGAGGTGGCTAAAGAACTTATGTATAAATATAATATTCCGACCGCCGCTTATCAGGTTTTTACTGATGCTGCAGAGGCCATTGCTTATGTTAAAGAACAAGGGGCGCCGATTGTGGTAAAAGCGGATGGTTTAGCCGCCGGTAAAGGTGTTATTGTGGCTATGGATGAAAAGACTGCTATTCAGGCTATTCGTGATATGTTGGAAGAGGATGCTTTTGGCAGTGCCGGACGACGTGTAGTGATTGAGGAATTTTTAACCGGAGAAGAAGTCAGCATTTTGGCTTTTTGTGATGGAGAGACGATTGTACCGATGGTTTCCTCTCAGGATCATAAACGGGCTTACGATGGAGATAAAGGACCAAATACTGGGGGAATGGGTGCCTATTCCCCGGCACCTGTATATACTGAAAAATTAGCGCAAGAGGTGATGGAAACCATTCTTTTACCTAGTGCTCGTGCTTTAGTGGCAGAGGGGCGCTACTATCAGGGAGTGCTTTATGTTGGATTGATGATTACGGCACAAGGACCTAAAGTTTTGGAGTATAATGCACGGTTTGGTGATCCGGAAACGCAGGCTGTTTTGTTACGTTTGCAGACAGATTTGCTGGATATTATGGACTGGATTGAGGATGGCTCTTTGGCCGAACAAGAAATATCCTGGTCTGAGGATCCTGCGGTTTGTGTTGTGATAGCAGCAGGCGGTTATCCGGGGTCTTATCGCAAAGGAGATGTTATAAAAGGCCTGGATCTGGCGACTCGTGCCGGGGCAATAGTTTTTCATGCGGGAACTGCCGTAAAAGATGGAAAGATTGTTTCAAACGGCGGACGCGTTTTAGGGGTGACGGCTTGCGGTGCGGATATTAAAAAGGCGATTGACAATACTTATCATGCGGTTGAGCAAATTTCTTTTGCGGATTGTTTTAACAGAAAAGATATAGGTTATAGAGCTTTAAACAGATAAGAACAATCATTTATCAGGCAGTCGGCTTAGGCCGGCTGCCTTTTTTTGTATCTTTTTATGTTCTCTTTGTATTCCATCTTTGTATATATTGAAGAGGGAAGGGTAAACTAACTTAAAATTATTTTAGACAAGGAGACTTTATGTCTGAAAAGTTGTTTACAGTAAAAATGAACAATTTTAAACAAGCTTTGGGGGATAATCCCGATGTTATTATGCGGCGATTTTTAGTAGGAGGGAAAAAATCGGCAGCAATTTTCTTTATTGAAGGTCTGGTTAATAAAGAAATTATGGCTAAAAACATTATCGAACCTTTGTTAGATGAATCCGCCGGAAGGGCGGATAGTTTGGAAAGTTTGGAAAAAAAAATTATATCTGTGAGCAATGTAAAAAAAGAGAGTGATCTTGCGACTTTGATTGATAATTTTTTTGCCGGTTTGGTTATTGTTTTTTTCGATGGTTATCAAAAGGCATTAGTCATTGATATCATCCAATGGGAGCAGCGAGGCATCAGTGAACCAAAAACTGATGTGGTTGTGCGTGGTCCCCGAGAAGGCTTTTGTGAAACTTTGCGCATTAATATGACTTTATTACGACGAAAAATACATCATCCGGGATTGACTTTTGAAATTCAAAAATATGGCCGCTACAGCAATACTGAAGTGGCAGTGGTTTATATAAAAGGCATTGTCAATCGTGATGTTTTACGTAAACTAAATAAACGCTTAAAAAGGATTGATATTGATGCAATTTTAGATTCCGCTTATATTGAACAACTCGTCAGGGATCACCCCATATCACCTTTTCCGACCATTTCTTCTACTGAAAAACCGGATATAGTGGCAGCAAGACTTTTAGAGGGGCGAGTAGGTATCTTAGTTGATGGTACTCCTATTGCTTTGGTTGTTCCCATGCTTTTTGTGGAAGGTTTTCAGGTTTCTGAAGATTATTATGATAATTTTTATTATACTTCTTTTATGAGAATAATTCGTTATACATCTTTTTTTGTAACCGTCTTATTACCGGGATTTTTTATTGCTATTACATCTTATCATCAAAATTTAATTCCGGACAAACTACTAATCACGATGATTGCTGCGGAAAAAAATACGCCCTTTTCCATTGGTTTGGGAGTTTTTATTATGGGGATGACTTATGAACTTTTGCGTGAGGCCGGGCTGCGTTTACCAAAGCCGATGGGACAGGCAGTTAGTATTGTAGGGGCCATTGTTTTAGGTGATGCCGCCGTTTCGGCGGGTTTGATTTCCGCCTCTGTATTGATTATTGTTGCGGTGACAGTTGTAGCTTCCTTTGTGAATATTCCTTTTTTTGGTACGGATACTATTTTAAGGCTAATTTTTTTGTTCGCCGGTTGGTCAATGGGGTCTTTGGGCGTTTTAATCGTTTTTATTTTTGTTGTTATTTATCTTGCCTCTATGAAATCTTTTGGCATTCCTTATTTAAGTCCAATTTTACCCGTCGATTTTTCGGGATTAAAGGATACCGTTGTGCGAGCACCGATTTGGTCTATGGAAAATAGACCAAAGGGATTAAGCAAGAATCGTCGTCGCATTGCCCCTTGGAGCAAGCCTTTTTGGCAGCAGGACCAGGAGGAAGATTGATGAAAAGACTACTAATAATTATTACTATGATTTGTTGTTTGGGCTTATGTGGTTGCGGGGATAGAATCGATTTGGATTCTTTGGGTTTGGTGCTGGGTGTTGGTCTTGACTTGGTGCCGGAAAAGGAAATTAAAAATGGGGAAAAAGTTCGCATAGTAGTTGAAATGGATAATGTTGAAGTAAGCAATGAGGGTCAAGATAATTCTAATGAAGGGTTTTTTTTAGAAAGCACCGGCAAAACCGTTGCTGAGGCTTTTAGTAATCTATCCAGTCAGGTTGAAAAAAATCTCTCTTTTGGTCACATGAAAGTTTTGATAGTGGGAGATAGTGTTGCCAAAGATAGTCTTAATAATTATTTAGATTATTTTCTCAGAAATGCTGAGGTTCCGCCTTTAATTTATCTTTTACTGACAGAGGGTGAAACCAAAAAGGTTTTTGATAGCAAAAATAAAATGATGAGATTTGTTTCTACTGATTTGGCTTTTATGTTAAGCGGCAAAAAAAATAAATCTAACGGTAAATTTGTCTCAACTACTATGCAGGATTATTTAGAGACCATGATCATCCCTCATCAATCTATTTTACTGCCGGTGGTTTCGACTTTAAAGGATCCTACAAGTATAGAGCTGAAAAAAATAGCTGTGTTAGATTACAATGGTACTTTTGTTGAATATTTGGATCAAGATTGCCATGTCGGTTCGATCATGTTTTTAGAGGATAATTTTCATTTTATGCTGCCTATCAAAATTAACAATACTTTAGAGAAGGTATCAATGGATGTCAAAGAAGTCAAGAAAAAAAAGCAGTGGTCTTTTGTTGATGGGCACCCTCAATTAACTTATAAAATTTCCACTTATTGTGTTATAAAATCTATCATGGGCTATCGTGAATCAAAATATTTTGATACCAATGAAGATGCTAATATTTGTAAAAACGTTTTGACTAAATACGCTTATATCAATTGGCAGAATGCTTTAGAAATGGAACAGGATTATTTGTTGATAGGTAATGAGTTGCGTAAACATTATTATGATTATTGGCTTAGCGTTAAAGATGATTGGCCGCGGGCCATGAAAGATATAAAATTAAACGTAGAAATTAATAGTCGTATTGATCATGTCAATGATATAAACAGGCTCTTTTGGAAAAGAGATGATTAAATAGAAGGAGTATCTATGTCACAAAGATCGTATGGACTTGATAAAATACAAGCAATTTCTTTAAGTGCCGTAATGTGCATGGGGATTTTTGTTTCCTTTTCCTTTAATGGACATCTGATAGGGCATAACCTGTGGATTCCTTTTGCTATTTCCGGCGGCTGTGGTTTTCTGTTTTTTTTGTTGCTTAGAGCAGTTCTTAAGCTTTATCCCGGTCAGAGTTTGCCGCAAATTTACCAAACAGCTTTCGGTAAAAGCGGCAGGATCGGTACGGTAATTTTTCTTGGACAATTTATATTTTCTTTCTGCTATACTCTTTTAGCTGTTTTTTTCTTTTGGCGTTACTCGGCTTTACCCAATACACCACTGATCGTTTATGCAATCTTGATTCCTGTGATGTCTGGTATTGTTGTTCGCATGGGTTTAAAGGCTATAGCTAAAATTTGTTTTATGACAGTTGCGGTAGTTATGGCGATCTTAATTTTTAATACCATCTCGGTTTTACCGTATGGCACTTTTACTAACTTTCTACCTTTAGCTACCGGCATGGATCCGCAAATTTTAGCCAAAAGCACTTTGCAGTTTTTTGTGCTGCACTTGGGTTCAATGTCATTAGTTTTAACCTTTATGTTTAAAGCTAAAGAACAAAAGAAAGCCAGTAGTTTTTTATGGAAAGGCTTTGTCATAAATATAATTTTCTTTTCTATAGTTGTTGCTCGCTCTGTTTTTGTTTTAGGAGAGTCTTTAATCGTTGAGTTTTATCATAATAATCAGGTTTTACGTTTAATGAATTTAAATAATTCTGCATCTCATACGGAAATTTTAGGCTTGATGGCTGTGGCAATAACAGTATTGATGTTTTTATTAATTTTACAATATGCCGTCAATAGCTTGGCTGGATCACTTTATGTCTGGAAAAAGAACCCCAATAACAGTCAACTTACGGCGGCACAAGTTAAGGAATTTCAGTCAGGTAAAGCGTGGAGAACCGTGATTCCGATAGTTATTATCGAGATTGTTTTAGTCATGTTGATGTATAAGTTTAACAATATGCCTAATAGTTTAAAGTTGTTTTCTACTTTGACTTTTTTTGTGATGATTAACATGATTTCTTTGATAATAGTTGTGTGCAGGGGGAATTTTATAAAAAAGACCAAAAAAAAAGAGGATTAGCTCATATATTGAGGAATTTATAAACGTTGGATAAAATTATTTTATCTGTTTTTTAAAAAAGATACCAGTGAGGTGATTGCCTGTGACTTTTAATAGTAAATTAAAAAGTGAAGATCTTGACGGTTTGTTTGAAGCTATTTTGGCTTTGGAAAATGAAGAAGAATGCTATCGATTTTTTGAAGATATTGCAACCATCTCTGAAATAAAATCTCTTGCTCAACGTTTGCAAGTAGCTAAAATGCTGACAGATAATGATACCTATACTTTAATAGCTCAAAAAACAGGTGCCAGCACAGCCACTATCAGCAGAGTGAAAAAGGCTTTAAATTATGGTTCTGACGGTTATAAATTGGTTTTAAAGAAACTTGACTACTAAAATTAAGGAGGCTTTTAATTGTGGGAATTATTCCTGTTATAGATTTACGTGCCGGATTTTGTTCCAGGATAATCGAAAGCAATTACTTACCATCAACAATCTATCGCAAGGATCCTTCAGAACAGGCAAGGCTTTTTAAAGAAGAAGGAATTGATACTATACATATTGTAGATATGGATGGGGTTTTTTCAGGAGAACCATGTGCTCTTAAAACTGCTAAACAGTTAATTGAAGAACATGATATTTCTATTCAAATGTCCGGGGGATATCGCAGCATGGAAGATATTGAAAAAGCTATAACGGTGGGGGTGCAAAAGGTAATTTTGACAACTGCCATGGTACGTCATCCTAAACTAGTAAAGGAAGCGGCTGATAATTTTGGTACACGGATTGCTGTAGGTATTGATGTTAAAAATCAGCTGCCTGTGATTGAAGGCTGGGAGTATGAAGTGGATAAATCTATTGATGATTTGGTGTCGGAAATCAAAGAGCTGGGCATAGATTATGTAATTTATAATGATGTTAAAAGTGATGGCAGTCTTTGTAACTCTAATTCAGATCATTTAGGACATTTGCAAAGAACATATGACGTCCAAATTGTCCCTTCCGGCGGTATTACCAGTTTGGAGTGTATGATTCGTTTGCAGGATTTGGGAATTGAGGATTTTTTAGTAGGCAAGGCGATTTACAATGGGAAAATTAATTTAGCTGAAGCCTTAAAGATTATTAAAAATTAAAAAACCTGGACCTTCAGCAACCCTTAGGGGTTGCTTTTATTTATTAGGTTGGGGATCTATGCTATAAAGGGAAAAGCCCGGAAAATGGCGAATTAGAAAGTAGAGATTACAAAAGACGAAATTGGGGTAAAATATGCTTAATTTAAATAAACAACAACAGCTGGCGGTGGTATCAGAGGCTCGAGCCATCTTAGTAATAGCCGGGGCCGGCAGCGGTAAAACCAGGGTTTTGGTAGAAAGAATACGTCACCTGTTACAGCAGGGGGTGCCGCCTCATGCTATTATGGCGGTCACGTTTACTAATAAGGCCGCCAATGAAATGAAGGAACGCTTGCAGGATATTTATCAGACCAGCATGTGGATTGGCACTTTTCATGCGCTGTGTGCCAGGATTTTAAGAATAGAAAGTGACGCATTACCATTTGCCAATAATTATCTTATTTATGATGCAGATGATAGTAAAAGTTTGTTGAAAAAGGTTATCAGAGAACTGGATTTAGATGATAAAAAGTTTACACCTCAGGCGGTGTCTTTTGCGATTAGTGAGGCAAAAAATAAATTAATGACGGCTGATAAATTTGCCGCTGCTGCCCAAAATGATTATGAAAAACGGTTAGCAGAAATTTATTTTTATTATCAAAAACGCTTACGGGAAAATAATGCTTTAGATTTTGATGACATTTTATTGGAAACCTGGAAGCTTTTCAGTCATCAAAAACAGGTGCTGAACAAGTATCGTGAGCGTTTCCGGCATCTATTGGTTGATGAATATCAGGATACCAATCGCTGTCAGTATTTGCTGATAAAAATGCTGGCAGGAGAAAATAATAATCTTTTTGTGGTGGGTGACCCCGATCAATCTATTTATCGCTGGCGCGGTGCGGACATTAATAATATTCTTGATTTTGAAAAGGATTATCCGCAATGTCAAGTTATTAAGCTGGTTGAAAACTATCGCTCGACACAAAATATTTTATCTGCAGCCAATAGTGTGATCGCAAACAACAGTAACCGCAAACCCAAGGAGCTTTTTACGGACAATGGAGCCGGCGAAAAACTCATTTTGCATATTGCTGACACGGATAGAAATGAGGCTGCTTACGTCATTTATACTGTAAAAAGATTGAGGGATAAAAACTATCGATATAGTGATTGTGCCGTGCTTTATCGTACACACAGTCAAAGTAGGGCCTTAGAAGAAGAGTGTATTCGTTATGGTTTACCTTATCGTATTTTTGGCGGGATGAAATTCTATGACCGTAAAGAGGTTAAAGATTGTATCGCATATTTGCGTGCCGTGGTCAATCCTCTAGATAAAGAAGCTTGGGGGAGAATTTATAATCAGCCCCGACGAGGTATCGGCAGCATTACCTGGGAGAGGGTTTTGGCGGCAGCAGAAGAGCAGTCAATCGTGACAGTTTTAGAAAATATTGATGATGTGGAAACTTTATCAACTGCTCCTAAAAGAAAACTCACCTTACTTGCGGCGATGTTTAAGGGTTTTAGGGACTTTAGAGAAAACAATAATTCGATAGCAGCCTTATTGAAGGAAATTTTGCAGGAAAGCGGCTATCAAGAGGATCTTTTCACGACTCCTGAGGGTGAGGAACGCTGGGAAAACATTGAACAACTATTCAATATTGCGGCAGAATTTGATCTTAATTTTGTACCTGATGAGGAATATAATGATGCCTTAGTGGCCTTTTTGGCGCAGGTGGCATTAGCTACTGATTTAGATGATCTTAATGAGACGGATAACTTTATCACATTTATGACTTTGCATTCTGCTAAAGGCTTAGAATTTCCGATAATTTTTATGCCCGGAATGGAAGAGGGTTTATTTCCTCACAAACGCTCGTTAATGTCTGTGGATAAAGATGATTTAGAAGAAGAAAGGCGTCTTTGTTACGTGGGCATGACCAGAGCACGTGAGCGTTTGTTTTTTGTGGCAGCTAATAAGCGTTATACTTGGGATGGTTTAGTCAGCAATGATCTTTCACGTTTTTTGGCAGAAATTCCGCCTGAACTTATAGAAAAAACTGGTATTAAAAAGGAGTATGTTGATCCACATCAGCCTAAAAATGTTAATATATTTGTGAGCCCTAAGCCATCAATCGAACCGGTTATACCCGCCAGCTTGGTCAATGTGGGAGATAAAATAGAACATAGTAAATTTGGCGTGGGGATAATTGTTTCTATGTGCGGGGCAGATAAGGATTTACAAGTGGGCGTGGCTTTTCCTGATCTGGGGATTAAGCAATTGATGTGGTGCTATGCACCGGTGAAAAAAGTGAACTAGAGGTTTATTTTATGGATAAAAAACTGGCAAAAGAGCGCATGGAATCGCTGATATCAGAGATAAATAAGCATAATAAGGCTTATTATGAAGAGGATGCGCCGCTGGTGACAGATTATGAATATGATTTAATGCTGCGGCAACTACAGGAGCTGGAGCAGCGATTTCCTGATTTAGCCACAGCAGATTCACCTACTGGAAAAGTGGGTGGGCGAGCGCTGGAGATTTTTACGGCGGTGAAGCATCCCAGCCCGTTATTGTCCTTTGATAATGCGTTTAATCAAAGAGAGTTGGCAGCGTTTTTCAATCGTTTGGCCAAGCTTACGCAAAATAAATGCCCGCGGGTGATGGTGGAGCATAAATTTGATGGCTTATCGGTGGCGTTATACTATCGTCGAGGGGTTTTTTTTCAAGCGGCTACTCGTGGCGATGGACAGACAGGCGAAAATATCAGTAAAAATATTTTGACCATAAACTCATTACCGCAGATTTTACCGGAGAGTCTTGCTTATCTGGCTGTTCGGGGTGAGGTTTACATGCCCAAAAAAGCCTTTGCTGCTTTAAATAAAGAGCGAGAGCAGAATGGGGAGCCGCTATTTGCTAATCCCCGTAATGCGGCAGCCGGATCTTTACGTCAATTGGATGCCGCAATTACGGCACAGCGCAATTTAGAAATTTTTGTTTATGATGTGCTGGCGATTGAAGGTAAGTCCTTTTCCCAACATGATGATGTTTTGTCATACCTTAGTGAGCAGGGTTTCCCGGTTAATCAACATAAATTTTTAAGTGATGAGAGAGAAAAAGTTGTAGATTATATTATGTCTTGGCAGGAAAAAAGACATCAACTGCCTTATGAGACAGATGGTATGGTGATAAAACTTAATGATTTATCTTTAAGAGAAAAAGCCGGCAGTACTTCGCGGGCACCACGTTGGGGGATTGCTTATAAATTTCCGGCAGAACAGGCAGAAACGCAAGTAAAAGATATTATTGTTGGAGTAGGCAGAACAGGTGCTATTACGCCGCTGGCTATTTTAAAACCGGTTCGTTTAGCCGGTAGTTTAGTTTCACGAGCTACTTTGCATAATGAAGATTTTATCAAGCAAAAGGATATCAGAATAGGAGATGAGGTTTTAATTCACAAGGCCGGAGATATCATTCCGGAGGTGCTGGAGAGCCTGTCGCAAAAACGTAGCGGCACTGAAAAGATCTTTGTGATGCCTCGTTATTGTCCGGAATGCGGCAGCCCTTTATACCGTCAAGAGCAAGAGGCGGTCTGGCGCTGTTTAAACCCGCATTGTCCGGGTATTGTTCGTGAATCGTTATTGCATTTTGCGGCTAAGCGGATGATGAATATTGAGGGTTTGGGACCGGCGGTAATTGAGCAGCTTTTAGTAGGTGATTTGATTCAAGATGTAGCAGATTTATATTATCTTAAACAGGATGATTTAAAAGATTTAAATCGTTTAGGGGAAAAATCGGCGGACAATTTAATCAAGGCTTTGAAAAAAAGCAAAAAACGCCCGCTGTCGGCGGTGATTTATGCTCTGGGTATCCGTTATGTGGGGGAGCGTGTCGGTAAAATTTTAGCCGCCCATTTTGCTAATTTATCTGAATTGTCGGCTGCTACTCAAGAGGAGTTGCTGACGATTGATGAAATTGGGGAAAAAATCGCGGCAAGTGTGGTTAATTATTTTGCTGATGAAGGAAACCGGTCTCTGATCAAAAAGCTGCGTGCGGCCGGTGTTGATCCAGAGGCCGAGATAAAAAAAGAAAAGGGCAGTCTGGAGGGGCAGACCTTTGTCTTAACGGGAACGCTTCCTACTTTGACTCGTGAGGCTGCCAAAGAGCTGATCGAAAAAGCCGGCGGTCATGTTTCCGGTAGCGTCAGCAGTCGTACGGATTATCTTTTATTGGGGGACGCTCCCGGTTCTAAATTAACCAAGGCACAACGCCTGGGGATTAAAATCATCGAGGAAAATCAACTGCGGCTACTTTTGGGTGAATAAAGGGACTAAAAGAAGAGGTGCAAAGCTATGCATGAAACATCATTAATGGAGCAGCTTTTGACGGTGGCGGAGGAACATCTGGCTTCTTATCGAGTCAAAAAAGTTAATAAACTGATAATCAAGACGGGGAAGCTGGCCAATGTTATTCCTGCGGCTTTAGAATTTGCTTTTGAGGCTTTGAGCCGCGGCAGGATTATGCAGGGGGCGGAACTTTCATTATTGGAAATGCCGATTATTGCTCGCTGTCAAGATTGCTGCAATGAATACGAGGCGGCTATTCCTTTTGTTTGTCCCGCTTGCGGTAGTAATTCGGCGGAAATCGTTAGTGGAGCGGAGGTTTTTTTAGACAGTATTGATTTTGAGGAGGAATTATGAAAATAGACGTTAAGCAGGATATTATGGAAATCAACAATACTTATGCAGCGGACAACAGACGTCTTTTTAAAAAGCATAATTTATTGACGATCAATCTCATGGGTTCTCCCGGTGCGGGCAAAACCTCGTTGTTGGAGCAGCTTTTGGCCAGCTTGCAGGATGATGTGAAGGTGGCGGTTATTGAAGGTGATTTAGCTACTGCGCGTGATGCTGAGCGGATTATGGCATATGGTGTTGAGGTTGTGCAGATAAATACGCAGGGAGGATGCCATTTAGATGCTAAAATGATTGGGCAGGTGCTGTCAATTTTTGACTTTGCTAAAACGGATGTACTGATTATTGAAAATGTGGGGAACTTAGTTTGTCCGGCAACTTTTGATTTAGGAGAGGATTTTAAGATGCTGGTAATGAGTGTGACAGAGGGTGATGACAAGCCTGCAAAATATCCTTCCGCTTTTTTGGCGTCACAGGTGGTCGTTTTAAATAAGGTCGATTTACTGCCCGTTTTGGAGCTCGATCTGGAGCGTATGAAGCAAGAGATCCGGGAAATTAATCCGCATAGCAAAATTTTTGAAACCAGCTGTGCTAAAAATAAGGTTACAGGTGTCGATGAATTAGCAAGTTGGCTTAAGCAAAAAGTCAGAAAATAGGTGCTAAAATGGAATCTCTTATAAGAGCCGCTATTAATGTAAATGGTATTGTGCAGGGGGTCGGTTTTAGGCCGTATGTTTATGCGCTGGCACAGCGTTTTTCTTTACGTGGTTTTGTGCAAAATACTACTCGTGGTGTATCTATTGAGGTGGAGGGCAAGGCAAAAAATGTGGCTGATTTTTACTGCCGGCTGCCTCTTGAAAAACCGGCGGCGGCCCGGATACAAGAGCTGACTTATAGGGAAATCCCCTTGGTTGAGAGAGAAACTGAATTTGTGATTTATCCCTCAACAAAGGGGCAATATAATACTTTTATTTGCGCTGATTTAGCGCTTTGTGCTGACTGTCGACGAGAGCTTAAAGAGGCGCATGATCGGCGGTTTGGATACGCTTTTATCAATTGCACTAAGTGCGGGCCGCGCTTTACTATTATCGAAAATTTGCCTTATGATCGCCAACATACTACTATGAGGCATTTTACGATGTGTGATGAATGCCAACGAGAATATTCTAATCCTTTACAGCGACGTTTTCATGCCGAACCAATTGCTTGTCCTGATTGTGGGCCGCAGTTGTCATATCTTAATGCTGATGGGGAAAAGCTTGACGGAGAGCCTTTATCATTAGCCAAAGCCGCTTTAACACAGGGGCAAATTGTGGCGGTCAAAGGATTGGGTGGCTATCATCTGGCTTGTGATGCCTTAAATGAGCAGGCGGTAAAAAAATTGCGCCGACGTAAAGGGCGTTATGCAAAGCCACTAGCCGTAATGATGAAGGATCTAAAAACTGTTGAGCAGTATTGTTTTTTAACGGAGCAAGAGCGTGAGCTACTGATAAGTCCGGCACATCCGATTGTCCTGTTAAGGAAAAAGCAAGAAGCACTAGCGGCGTCTGTGACTTTTCATCACAAGTTTTTAGGTGTGATGTTGCCTTATACACCTGTGCATGAGTTGCTTTTAGAAGAACAAGCGGTGCTGGTCATGACAAGTGGTAATTATGCTGATGAGCCACTTTGTTATCAGAATCAAGAGGCTTTACGGCGCTTGGGGTCAATTACAGATGGTTTTTTGATCCATGATCGGGAGATTTTTCGTCGTTGTGATGATAGTGTAACACAGGTGATTTGTCAAAAAGAAAGGGTTTTGCGCCGCAGTCGCGGCTATGTTCCGCAGCCACTGCAGGTGCCGCCTGCAAACCAAGAAATTTTAGCCGTGGGCGGACAACAAAAAAACACCTTTTGTTTGCAAAAAGGGACAGATGCCATTATTTCACAGCACATTGGTGATTTAGATGACCCTTTAGTTTATGAGTTTTTTTGTCAAGAGATTGCTCATTTTAAAAAAATTTTTGCCGTTCAGCCACAATTGTTGGTACATGATTTGCATCCTGATTATTTATCAACGCAGTATGCTTTATCGGAAAACCTACCCTGTCTTCCGGTGCAACACCATCATGCGCATTTAGCTTCTGTTTTAGCAGAGCATCAACATCAAGGACTCGCAATAGGTGTTATTTTTGACGGAACAGGCTATGGCGAGGATGGTAATTTATGGGGCGGGGAATTTTTGCTCGGAGATTGTGCCGCTTATCAGAGGGTGGCTTATTTGGATTATGTGCCGCTGCCCGGGGGAGAAAAGGCTATAAAAGAGCCTTGGCGAATGGGTTTGTCTTATCTTAAAGGAGTTGAATATCAGGGACAGCTGTTGTCCCAATTTCCTCGGGAATGGCCTTTATTGTGGAAAGCAGTAGAATCCGGCATTAATGCTCCACTGACTTCTTCGATGGGACGTTTATTTGATGGAGTAGCAGCCTTAATCGGGGTGAGGCAAATCGCTGATTATGAGGGGCAGGCGGCGGTTGAATTAGAGCAGTTTATACGATCTGAACAAGGATTTTATCAATTTGCTGTCGAAGAAGCCAAGAAAGATGCCAAGAATGAAGGAAATAAAGGTAAATATTTGATTGATTGGCGCCCACTGATTCAAGAGCTGGTATATGATAAGGAAGCTGGTTGCGCACCGACGGTAATGGCAGCTCGTTTTCACAATGCCGTGGTGCATTTAGTGGTAAAAATGGTTAAACTTTTACATGCTCAGAGCGGCTTGAAAAGTGTAGTTTTTTCAGGTGGTGTGTGGCAGAACCGCTATCTTTTGGAACGTGCCACTATCGCTTGTGAAGATTGTGGTTTTCAAGTGTTAAGTAATAATATGGTACCCGTAAATGATGGCGGGTTGTCCTTGGGGCAGGCCGCAATAGCAGCGAGGAAAAATCTATGTGTTTAGCTATAGCAGGTAAAATTACAAAAATAATGGAACAAACGGCCGTGGTTGACTATGATGGAGTGAGTGCTGAGGCTTCTTTGCAGCTTATGCCTGAGGTGGCGGTGGGTGACTATGTTTTAGTTCATGCCGGTTTTGCTATCCAGGTTTTAAACGATGAAGAGGGGCAAGAGCTGGCGGCCCTTAACAAGGAGATGGGGCACTATGGCCTATAATTTTAAAAAGCAGCTGGATCCGCAAAGAGTTCGGGATCTGGCTCTGTGGATTAAAAAAAAGGCTGATATGCCCATGACGATTATGGAAGTTTGCGGTACGCATACCCATGCTATTTTGCATTATGGCCTGCAAGAGTTGTTGCCAAAGGAGATTTCTTTGTTGTCCGGCCCCGGTTGTCCTGTTTGCGTGACGGCGGCGGAGGAAATTTCGCAAGCTGTGCTGATTGCACAGCAGCCTAATGTGTTATTATGCACTTTTGGTGATATGATTAGGGTGCCTTGTGCGGCCGGTTCTTTGCGGGAGGCGCAAGAAGCGGGAGCGCAAATCAAAATAGTTTTTTCACCCCTGGATGCAATCGAGCTGGCAAAGGAGAATCCCCGTAAAGCGGTAGTTTTTTTGGCGGTAGGTTTTGAGACAACGGCGCCTGCGACTGCGGCAGCAATTAAGCTGGCGGATGAATTGGGTCTGGATAATTTTTCCATTCTTTGTTTACATAAAACTATGCCGCAAGCACTGCGAACTTTGCTTGCAGGTGATCAGATTGATGCTTTACTTTGTCCGGGTCATGTAGCGACAATTACCGGCAGTGATTATTTTAATTTTATAGCGCACGAACTAAAAAAACCTGCTGTGGTGGCTGGTTTTGCGCCGGTAGAAATTATGACTGCTTTGTCTATTTTGGTAGGACAACTGCAGGAAAACAATCATCAATTGATAAATGCTTATCCCCAAAGTGTCAGATACGGGGGAAATAAGCAGGCTTTAGGGATGATGGAGCGTTTTTTCGAAGCGGTGGACAGTCGATGGCGGGGCTTGGGATTTATCAAAAACAGCGGTTTAAAGATTCGCCATAAATGGCGGCATTTTGATGCCATGCAGAACTTTAAGATTGCTGTTACACCGGAAGAGGAGCCGGCCGGCTGCCTTTGTGGTCAAGTTTTGAGCGGAAAGGCAGTGCCTACGGATTGTCAGTATTTTGCTACAGTTTGCCGGCCCGTTTCACCGCTTGGTGCCTGCATGGTATCTAGTGAAGGTATTTGCGCGGCTTATTATCAATATAGATGAGGAATATATTATGACTGAAAAAATTTTATTGGCTCATGGCAGCGGTGGTCAGCTTTATCATCAACTGATCGAGGAACTTTTTGTGCCGGCCTTTGGTAATGACATACTAGAGGAGCTCAATGATTCGGCAGTTTGTCAATTTGCAGCGGACAAATTAGCCATGACAACGGATAGTTTTGTGGTTGATCCTGTATTTTTCCCCGGTGGAAATATTGGTAAAATGGCGGTTTGCGGTACGGTCAATGATTTAAGTATGAGCGGAGCTAAACCACTGTATTTGAGTGTAGGGATGATTATTGAAACGGGTTTTTTGCTGAGCGATTTACGTAAAATTACTTATTCTATGGCGGAGGCGGCCAAAGAGGCCGGTGTGCAGATTGTAACCGGTGATACAAAGGTCGTGGGAAAGGGACAATGCGATAAAATTTATATTAATACTGCCGGGGTAGGTGCTTTGGATAGAAGAAGGGATCTTTCTTTGCGGCAAATTGCCGAAGGTGATCTTTTGGTCATTAGCGGCAACGTGGCAGAACATGGTCTGGCAATTTTAGCGGCCAGGGAAAATCTATCTTTTACCCCACCTTTTACAAGTGACGTAGCCGCCTTAAATGATCTGGTTGATCGAGTTTTTTGCGCAGAGCTGAAAGCTTTACGTGACCCCACAAGAGGTGGTGTGGCAGCTACCTGTCATGAATGGTCTGCTAAAAGTGGTTTAGGTGTTATCTTGGAAGAGGCTGCAATACCAATTTCTGATGCAACAATGGCAGCTTGTAATTTATTGGGTTTAGACCCTTTATTTATTGCTAATGAAGGGAAGTTTTTGGCGGTGGTTGAAAAGGCGGCTGCTCCTGATTTTATTCGTTGCTGTCAAGCTCATCCGAAAGGTAAAAATGCCAGAATCATTGGTTACTTTACCAAAGAACATGCCCCCGGAGTTTTTTTGTCGACACCTTATGGCAGCCGACGCAGTGTTAACTTACCAAGTGGCGAACAATTGCCGCGAATTTGTTGAATATTTTTAATCTTTTTATCGTTACAAGCATTTTTTATGGTTAATAGTGAATAAAATAGCATTAAAATGACATTATAATGATTATTTTCTGAAAATATTGTTTTTTTAGTTGACGGTCGATCAATGCTGTAATATAATTGATTCTGGGCAGTATAAAATCTGTTCTGCAGAGATAGTTTTCCTTTGATTGATGTGACACTACCCATGAAATGTTAAAGGAGATAACTTAAAAGGTTATGGACGCTCAAGGGATTTTACTAATTTGTATTTTTGTTCCTATAGTTGGCGCTTTCTTTTTGCCTGCTGTAGGCAAAGTATCTGTTTTTATGCGAAATATTTTAGCTTTAATTTTTGTTGGCGTATCTTTTGCGTCAGCTTTATTACTGTTACCGCAAGTTTTGACCGGTGATGAATTTTTGTTTTATCTTAAATTACCTTTAGGTATGAGTATAGGCTTCTTGGGGGATGCTTTAGCTGTTTTTATGGCGCTAACTTCATCTTTACTGGGAGCCTTTATTGTTTTCTATTCCTTTGGTTATATCAAGCATTACCAAAATCAAAATGAATATTACATGATGGTTGTTCTCTTTATCGGCGCTATGATGGGCTTGGTTTTTTCCACAAACTTAATTTTCATTTATTTGTTTTGGGAAATCTCGGCTATTTGCTGCTGGCGCTTGATCGCCTTTTTCCGCAAAAAAGAAATTGTGATACGGGCTAATAAAGCCTTTTTGATAACGGTTGCCGGTTCTTTAGTTATGCTTTTAGGTTTCATTGCTATTTATGCCGAAACAGGAACTTTTGATCTTTTAGCTTTGCATGGATTATTACTGCCGAACTTTATTGTGTTGTTTATTATGTTCGGTATTTTAACTAAATCGGCTACTTTTCCTTTTCATTCCTGGTTACCTGATGCAGGTGTTGCGCCTTCACCCGTGACCTCTTTATTGCATGCGGCGGTTTTAGTTAAAATCGGGGTTTATATGTTTGCCCGTCTCTTTTTGGTTAATTTTGAAATCGAGATCATTTGGAGCGAAATTATACCAATCTTGGCGGCGGTAAGTGCTTTAGTTTCCGCCGGAGCGGCTTTAATTGAAAATGATTTAAAACGGATTATCGCCTATTCTACGGTTAGTCAACTGTCATTTATTCTGCTGGGTCTTTCCTGCGGTAGTGCTTTGGGTGCTGCCGGGGCTATGTTATATATTTTGATGCATGGTTTGGCCAAAGGAGGCTTGTTCTTATGTGCAGGTGTTGTTGAGCAGGCCACTCATACTAAAGATATCCGTGAATTGGGCGGCTTGATCCATAATATGCCTAAAACGGCCTTATCTTTTGCGATTTGTGCTTTTTCGGTAATGGGATTGCCGCCTTTGGGCGGATTTTTCGCTAAGTATATGGTGATCGGTGGAGCCGTTGTTGCGGATCAACCATGGATTGCTTTTGTTTTTGTAGTAGGAGCGATTATGACTATTGCTTATTTGGCAAGGGTTTTTGTCAAGGTCTTCTTTGGACCGGTTAAGTATCCTACTTTGAAAGAAACTTCTATTCCAATGATATTTAGTGTGGTTTCATTGGCAGTTTTATCGATTGTGGCAGGGATTTTCGTAAAAATACCCGCAGAGCTGGTTGATGTGATAATGATTTCTATGGGATGGTGATGGAGATGACTGGTATGCAAATTTTTATCATGATGGTAGTTATGCCGGCAGTTCTTTCACTGGTCATTTTGGTTTTGCCTAAAAAACTTTTCGCCTTAGCTGCCTCTATTGCTATTGCTGCTTTGGCAATTGTTAGCGTTGTGGCAATTATGAATTTTGGTACGGAAATGGTTATAACCCTTCCTTGGCTGGGCTTTGGGATAGACTTTTCTTTGCGGTTGGATATGTTTAGTTCTTTTTCCATGCTAGCAGCCAGTGCTTTTGCTCTGATCGTGGCTATTTACTCAGCTTCTTATCTGCGTGAAAAACCCTATGCTGGTCGTTTCTTCTTCTATTATTTATTAACGATTGCCTTTGCCAATGGTGCTTTAATGTCCAACAACCTAGTGTTGATGCTGTTTTTCTGGGAAGGTTTATTGGTGCTTTTATTTGGTATGTTGCTGGTCAGTGGTCGTCATTCGATCCGTACGGCCGTCAAGGCTTTAGTATTAAATGGTGCGGCGGATTTATGTTTAATTTTAGGTGTGGCTATCACAGGTTGGCTGGCCGGGTCTTTGGCGATGGATGCCATAACCCCCATACCTGTTGAAGGTATTGCTATTTTAGGTTTTATCATGGTGATGTTTGGTGCTATTGGTAAATCGGGATCAATGCCTTTTCATAGTTGGATTCCGGATGCTGCTGAAGATGCGCCGCTACCTTTTATGGCCTTGTTACCGGGTTCTTTGGAAAAGATTTTAGGTATTTATCTTTTGGTGCGAATCGTTTTGGAGCTTTACCGGCTGTTACCGGGGTCCACGATGAGTATTTTTATGATGGTAATAGGCGGCTTGACCATTATCTTTGCGGTAATGATGGCCCTGGCACAAAAGAATTATACTAAGATGCTTTCTTATCATGCCATTAGTCAGGTGGGATACATGGTGATCGGGATCGGTTCGGCTTTACCGATTGGGATTATCGGCGGTATTTTCCATATGATCAACCATGCTTTATATAAAACAACGCTCTTTTTGACTGCCGGTAATATCAAAAAACAAACCGGTAGTGATGATTTGGATAAGTTAGGTGGATTGTCTAAATTTATGCCGATTACGACGATTTTCTTCATTGTTGCGGCTTTGGCGGCTTGTGGAGTTCCACCTTTAAATGGCTTTTTTTCCAAAGAACTGTTGCTTGATTCTTCATGGGAAACAGGTTGGTTTATTTATATAGTTGGTTTGGTGGGTGCCTTTTTGACCACGGCCCTTTTTATGAAAATCGGTCATGCTGCTTATTTTGGCAAACCAACAACGGAAAAGCTGCGCTCGACCAAGGAAGCCGGTCCGATGATGATTATTCCGATGATTATTCCGGCGATCTTTTGTATTATTTTTGGTCTTAACAACAAACTCCCTATCAGTAAGATTATTGAACCGATTCTGGGTGTGGGAGTTTTGCAGGGGCAAAGCTTTAGTGGTTGGCCGGCTTCTGTCTGGATGGCCATTCTCTCTGTGGCAGTAATTATTGTGGCGGTATTATGGCATTTTTATGGTGTCAAACGTGGCGGTGGAAATCCGGCTGCCAGTTTTGATCATGTACGCTATGCTCCGGTTTTTAGAACCATTTATGATTTGGCAGAGCAACGTTATTTTGACCCATATAATATTCTGATGGTTGTTATTAAGGTAATAGCTCTTATTGGTTATGGCATTGATAGGGGGCTTAATTGGATTTATGATACCTTATTTACCAAAGTTTATGGTGTAATAGGCAAAGAGTTGTCACAGATCAACGATGGTGATCAGTCGCGATATATACAATGGGCTATCGGTGGTTTAGTGATTATTGCTATTGTTTTTATAGTTGTAATGTAACTGAAGGGAGGGGAATGTTTTGTCATTGGCTGTAAACATTGCTATGGCTGCTTTTTTGGTACTGCCCCTATTGGCAATAGTATTTTTGAATTTGCTTAAAAAAGAAACAGGCAGTAAAATAGCATTACAGACGGGGATGGTTGTCTCAGTTGCTCAAATATTTTTTGCTGTTGTTACTTTGATTGCCTTGTGGCAAATTCCGGAAAATTCCCTGCAGTTTTCCATCTTCTGGAACATGAGTGCAGATTCAGCCTATTTTACAGTAGATGTATTTTCATTGATCGTTTTGATTTGTATTGGCATGGTAACTTTGGTTTCCTGCTGTACCGGCGTTCGTACATTACGCGGTAAAGATCTTAACTTTACGAACATTATGATGGTACTGATTTTAGGTATGAATGGTATCGTGATGGTCAATGATCTTTTCTCCTTCTATGTATTTTTAGAAATCACTGCTATTGCCTCGTTTATTTTAATTGCTCTTTACAGGGATAAAAAAGGTTTGGAAGGCTCTTTTAAATATTTAATTATGTCTACAGTAGCCACCATTTTCTTGCTTTTAGCGATGGCTTTAATGTTCATGTATACAGAAAGCTTATCTTATGAGGCTATTTTTGCAATTTTTGCTGATTGGTCAACCGGAGCACATCCATTTTATTTGGTGTTAGCTTTAATTCTTTTCATTACTGGTATTTCTATCAAAGCCGGGTTGGTACCTTTCCATAATTGGCTGCCTGATGCTTATCAGGCGGCGCCCTCCGCTGTTTCAGTGGTATTGGGTGGTATTGTTACCAAGGTAGTGGGGGTTTATGCTATTATCAGGCTCATGCACGGCACTTTTTCAGAGGTTTTTTCGATGAATTATGTCCTGATGATGGTTGGTATTCTTTCCGTTGTTTTAGGTGCTATCGTGGCTTATAAACAGTCGGATTTTAAACGAATTTTGGCATATTCCAGTATCAGTCAGATAGGTTATATTATTTTAGGTGTTGCCTGCGGCAATGTCTTTGGTTTTATCGGGGCGGTTTTACATTTCTTTAACCATGCTACCTTTAAAACAACTCTTTTTGTTAATGCTGCTGCCGTTGAAAAAGAAACCGGTTTAAGCGATGTGGACCGTTTAGGTGGTTTGAGTAAACAAATGCCCATTACCGGAATATCTTCGATTTTGGCCTTTTTATCGGCGGCCGGGCTGCCGCCCTTGGCAGGCTTTTGGAGTAAATTATTTATTATTATTGCCTTGTGGCAAGCAGGATTTGAGTTAATGGCATTTATAGCTATTTTTACAAGTGTCTTTACACTGGCTTATTTTCTGCGCTTGCAGCGTAAGGTATTTTTTGGTCCGGAAGTTGTCTACAATGCAATTTGGCCGATGAATTATACTAAAACGGTTAAAAACCCTGATTATCAACCTATTGAGGTACAAATAGATATTAATGAGCCCAGAAATGCCATGATTTTTTCACAAATATTTCTTAGTGTGGTAACGGTAGCGGTAGGGATTTTGATTCCTTTCATTATCTCATTCTTGCACCTTAATGGTATTTTCTAGAAAGGAGGATAACCATGGTCTCAATGGCGATTGTTTTAGCTTTAATGGTGGCCTTTTGTGCGGCTGCCGTGATGATTAAAAATTTGGTAAAGGCGGCTATCTCATTAGCTTTGGCCAGTGTGTGTTTGACCGTTGTCCTCTTCATGCTAGGAATTCATTGGGCGGCTTTATTTGAGCTTTCGGTATGTGCGGGTTTGATTACGGTAATTTTTGTTAGTGCTATCAGCTTGACTGTCCCGCATAAAAAAGAAGAGGAAAAAAAGATTGCGGCAACTCGCCTCAAACGTTATATTCAACTGCCATTTGTATTGGTTATTATCATGCTCGTAGCAGGGTTTACTTTAATGATGGGCTCTTCAACTGAACTTTTGCCTACAGTTTCTCAATCCGGCAGTTTTAGTGTCTTTAAAGAGATCTTCTGGCATAACAGACAGATTGATATCCTAGGACAGATCATCGTAATATTATCTGGTGTGTTTGCAGTTGTGATCCTGTTTAAGGAGAGTGATAAACCATGAGTATGTACGCATTTATGATTTTGATAGCCGCTCTTTTAATTATAGTTACAGGGATCTTTTGTTTAATTTATACGCGTAATATTATCAGGGTAATTATTGGAATTGAAATTGCCATGAAGGCAGTTACACTGGTACTTGCTCTGGCAGGCTGGATTAATGGCATGTATGCGCTGGTACAATCTTTTATTATTACCATGATTGTTGTCGAGGTTGTAGTGGCTGTGGTCGCCGCCGGTTTGGCCATTAGTATTTATCGCAAAACGGGTTCTTTGGATACACGGAAAATCAACAATCTGAAGGGTTAGTGTGATTTATTATGAGTTATCTTCTTTTATTATCCCCACCTATAGTATTTATTGTTTTTCTGGCTTTAGGATTTCTTTTCTCCTATTTGGGCAGTTTAACAGGAGCGGTGGGTAGTGAATCGGCCGGTAAATATACTTCATATGCCTGTGGACAGGGGAATGTTCCCAATCGAGTCAGTCCTGATTATTCACAGTTTTTCCCATATGCCTTTTTCTTTACCATTATGCACGTTTTGGTTTTAGTTTTAGCGACTGTACCAAATGATGTTTTACTGTTGCCGTTAATTTATCTGGGTATAGGCTTTTTAGCACTCTTTATTTTGTTCCGGAGGTGATTTAATGGTTCGCAATATCATAAACAAAGCTATTGACTGGTCGAGAAGAAAGTCACCTTGGATTATTCACTTTAATGCCGGTGCTTGTAATGGCTGTGACATTGAAGTTGTCGATGCCTTGACGCCTAAATATGATTTGGAACGTTTAGGAATGCTGCAACGTGGTTCTCCGAGACATGCTGATGTATTGGTTTGTACCGGTGCGGCTACTTTGCAGACACGTGATCGACTTAAAAGGATTTATGAACAGATGCCGGAGCCTAAATTTGTGCTGGCTGTGGGTACTTGTGCCTGTTCCGGTGGTATTTTTGATGACTGTTATTGTGTAAGCGGCGGTATTGATACAGTGATACCTGTTTCCGCTTATATTCCCGGTTGTGCAGCAAGACCAGAGGCTATTTTGGATGCTGTTGTTAAGCTGCTGGATAATTTGGAGGCGCAGCAAAAAGCCACAAAAATTGAACCGGTTTTGCAAATGCCCACTTATGAGTTGGAAAAAATTGCTGAGGCTAGTAACGCAGCAAAAGAGGATATACTGGCAGATGAGAGAAAGGAAGATACCAATGCCGATAACGCCAACTGATGCACAGTCTATTCAAGAAAAACTTGTAAATAAATTTCCTATTTTAGATGGGAAAATAGATATCCCTCGTGCTAACCGTATTCATGTTGAGCCGGTGGGTAAGACTGAATTTGAGGCACTTTTAGATTATGTTTATGAGGATTTAAAATTTGATGTTTTCCATGTGGTGGTCGGTTTGCATACCGGTGATAATTTGGAATTTGCATACATTTTATCCAATCGTAAGGATAAGATATTATTAAATATTAAACAAATGGTACCAATCGCTAATCCTGTAATAAAAACAGTAACTGATAAATACGTCAGTGCCCTTTGGCATGAAAGAGAACTGGTAGATTTACTGGGTGCGGTGGTTCAGGGATTACCGCATGGTTTAACGTATCCGTTGCCTGATGGTTGGCCTAAAGGAAATTATCCTTTGCGTAAGGATTGGAAAGTGGAGTATTTTGATAGAGAGACAATGACCTACAATCCGCCTGCCGCAATCGAAAAGGAAGGCAGCGAAAAAAAAGGTTAAGAAGCTTGTGGAGGATTAAATATCATGAGTAAAAGAATTGTAATTCCCATCGGGCCTCAGCATCCGGCTTTGAAAGAGCCTGCTTGTTTTACCATCACTTTGGAAGGTGAAAAGGTTGTACAGGCGGTAGTGGGAGTAGGGTATAATCATCGTGGTTTAGAAAAGTCATGTGAGTCAAGGAATTTTATTCAGTGTCTTTATATTATCGAGCGGGTTTGTGGCATTTGTTCACATGCTCATTCCACAACCTTTCTGCAGGGGATAGAAGAGCTGGCGGGGATCGAAATCCCGCGGCGGGCTAAGTATATCCGTTGCTTAATGGGGGAACTGGAACGCTTGCACAGTCATTTGCTGTGGTTGGGTGTGGCCGGGCATGAGATTGGCTTTGATACTTTATTTATGTATAGCTGGCGTGATCGTGAACGAGTGTTAGAAGTATTGGCTACCTTGGGAGGTAACCGCATTAATTATGGCATCAGTACCTTCGGTGGAGTAAGACGTGATTTGGATGATGATTATAAAGATGATATCCGTAAAATGTGTGATATAATGGAAGAGCAAAATAAGTATTATATTCAGCTGGCTTTAGGGGAGACGACCTTAGAGTCTCGGTTATCGGGAATTGGTAAATTATCACATGATGAATGTCTTTATTATGGGGCAGTAGGTCCGGTTGCTCGTGCGGCAGGAGTTGCTGAGGACATTCGTAAGGATGAGCCTTATGCCGCTTATGATGAAATTCCTTTTGAACTTCATACAGATACCCATGCCGATGTTTTTGGGCGCACAGTAGTACGCTTATTGGAAATGGGTGAAAGCGTCAAGGTTATCAGATATATTTTAGACAATATTCCTGATGGCGATTTTTGCGTTAAGACACCTCGTAAGATAGCTGCCGGTGAAGTGATCAGTCGTTATGAAGCGCCGCGGGGTGAGGATGTTCACTTTATCAGAACCAATGGTTCTGACAAGCCGGAAAGGATACGTGTCAGGGCACCTTCAGAGGCTAATTGGCATGGTATGGCTCATATGCTGGAGGGGGATTATCTGGCGGATGTGCCGATTATTGTGGCGGCCATTGATCCTTGTTATTCTTGTACGGATCGTGCTGTGATAATTGATAATAATGATGATGGTACACGCACATTGATGGACTGGAAGTCTTTGCGTCAATATAGTATTGACTGGTATAAAAAACGTGGTGTGAATCTTAGTAAAATCAAGATATAATTAATTAAAGAAAGGAACTGGCGATGGCTCTCACAGTTTTCCACATGTTAATATTTCCGGGCTTGTTGTTTTTAAGTGCTTATGCCATACTCTTTGAGTTCTTGGATCGATATGTTCATGCCCGCCTGCAAAATCGTCAGGGACCTCCTTTTTATCAGCCGGTTGCCGACTTTATTAAGTTGGTCAGTAAGGAAACTATTATTCCTGATGATGCGGATAAACCCGTTTTTAAGGCTTTGCCGATTTTTGCCTTTGCAGCTGTCACAACTGCATTTATATACATACCGGTTTATTCCATAAACTCACTTTATCCCATGGAAGGCGATTTGATTATCGTTTTGTATCTCTTAACTATTCCAACCTTCATCTTCTTTTTAGCCGGCTGGTTTTCCTCAAGTGTTTATGCCACTATTGGTGCGGTAAGAGCCGTGACGCAGCTGTTTTCTTACGAAGTACCTCTTTTTATGTCGCTTTTAGCTCCGGCTATCTTAGCTGATACCTGGTCAATTTCCGGGATAGCGGCTTTTTATGCTGCCAATCCTTTGTATATCTTGATCAATCTACCGGCCTTTTTCGTGGCCATTATTTCTATACAGGGTAAGCTAGAGCGAGTTCCTTTTGATTTACCGGAGGCGGAAACGGAGATTGTGGCGGGTACTTTTACCGAATACAGTGGACGTTTTTTAGCGATGTTTCGTTTAGCAATTGACATAGAGCTAGTGGTGGTTTCCGCTCTGATCGCAGCGATTTTCTTCCCGTTTTTCTCCGCTAACCCTGTTTTATGCTTTGTTTTCTTCGTGATCAAGACTTTAATTGTCTTATTTATACTGGCTTTATTCAGGTCAGTGATGGCCAGGATACGCATTGAGCAAATGATTATCTTTTGCTGGAAGGTGTTGGCACCTTTGGCCTTGTTGCAGATTTTAGTTAACTTGCTGGTAAAGGGGGCGCTATTATGAACAAGAGAATCCCTGGAAAAATTTCTAAGTTTGCTTTGGGACATTTATTCAAAAAACCGGCTACTATTGAATATCCTTTAGGTCCTCTCAAAGTGGAGGATAATTATCGTGGTCGTTTGTATTTTAACGCTCAAGATTGTATTGGTTGTAAACTTTGTGTGCGTGATTGCCCTTCGAACGCTATTAAAATTAATAATGTTGGCAGCAAAGAAGAGAAGGTTTTTGAAATGGATTTGGATTTAGGCAGATGTATTTTTTGCGCACAATGTGCGGAAAGCTGTCCTAAAAAATGTATTTCTTTTTCTCAAGAAATTGAACTGGCAACCCTTGATAGGGATAGTTTGAGGTTGAAACTTAAATGAAATGGCATGAATATCTTAAATTGCAGCTAAAAAATAGCCGACGCCCGGTAATTGTGGGTGTCGGTTCAGAATTGAAATCTGATGATGCAGTGGGAAAATTAGTGGCGGATCTTTTGACCAAACAATTAGCTGATTGTGAGCAGGTTCTGGTACTTTATGGCTCAACTGCCCCGGAAAATTGTACCGGACAGATTAAAAAATTTGCTCCTGATCATGTTTTTATGGTTGATGCGGCACATATGAATCTTGAGGCAGGTAAGATAGATATTATTGATTTAGAAAAAATCAAAAACATCTCTTTTAGCACACATATGCTGCCGCTTTCATTGATGCTCAACTATCTTTTAGAGGAAGTCGGTTGTTTGATTTCCCTAATCGGTATTGAGCCGGTTTCAACAGAATTTGGTTTTGAAATAGATCCTAAAGTACAGGAGGCGGCAAAGCAGTTAGTTGATGTATTTGTAAAAGCACTTATTCATTAAATTGAGTTAATAAAAAAGAGGGTTCGGTCTTTAAAGACCTAACCCTCTTTTCATCTATTTACTTATATTTATTTAAAATAGTTGATGCCGGATTGAAAAATTGGTTGGATTTTTTGATCAGGTATATTGATCATGACATCAGGCCACATGCGTTCATTATGTCCCATTTTGCCTAGAATGCGACCATCAGGACTGGTGATACCCTCAATGGCATAATCAGAGCCATCGGGGTTATCAGCATAAGCCATGGAGGCCTCGCCCAGGGGGTTAACGTACTGACTGAAAATTTGTCCCGCTTCGGCCAGTCGTTGCAGCTCGGCAGGGGGCGCCACGAAACGTCCTTCACCATGTGAGATGACAAGTGGATAAATTTCGTGCTGATCACAGCAGGCGGCCCAAGGAGAGAGATTAGAGACCATTTTAGTTTTGACCACAGAGCTGATATGACGGCCTATGGTATTAAAGGTTAGTGTGGGGGAGGTGGATTCAATACTTCTTATTTTACCGTAAGGAACCAGACCCAGCTTAATCAGAGCTTGAAAACCATTACAGATGCCTAAAATTAAACCGTCATTTTGCTCTAGATGTTCTGTGATGGCTTCCTGAACATAAGGATTTCTAAAAATTGCAGTGATGAATTTACCGGAGCCTTCCGGTTCATCCCCAGCACTGAAACCACCGGGAATGGCGATAATTTGGCTGTTTTTAATGGCAGCAGCTAAAGCAGTGAGCGATTCTTCTATATCAGAAGGGCTGAGGTTTTTAAAAATCAGGGTTTGTACCTCGCCGCCGGCCAACTGAAAAGCTTTGCTTAGATCATATTCACAATTGGTGCCGGGGAAAACCGGCAAGAGAACCTGCGGCTTCGTGATTTTGATCGCTGGTTTTACCACAGATTGTGCCTGATAATTTAAGGTGGGAACAAGTGAAGGATTTTTCGGTTCATAATGGCTGGGGAAAATATCCTCCAACGGTTTTTGCCAAGCGTCCAGGCATTCTTTAAGAGGCAGAATCAGATCATTGATATAGATGGCCTTTTCAGTACGGGTTTTCCCCAGATATTGGTAAAAAACTTCATCAAATAGTTGAGGGAGCTCTTGAGCCGCAACCTGACGATGATCTATTTCAATTATCAAAGACCCCGGATCAGGCATAAATAGCAGGTTGCCGGTCCATTCATCTTCAAAAGTTACGCCAATTTGATTACCAAAAGCCATTTTGCTGACCGCGGCGGCGATTCCGCCTTGATCAATGGTTTGAGCAGACAATACCAGTCCCTTTTGCATTAATTTATGCAGCAAACGATAGCCGCTCAAAAGTTCATCAAAGTTTGGTATCTCATTAATGTCACAAGTTACAGGTAAAAGAAGCAGGTGATTGCCGGCTCCTTTAAATTCCGGTGAAAGGATTTTTTGAGCATCTTGGATAGTTTGTACGGCAAAGGAAATTAGGGTAGGTGGAACGTTTAAATCTTTAAAAGAGCCGGACATGCTGTCTTTGCCGCCTATAGCTGGTGCTTTGAAAGCTTCTTGAGCTGCGAAGGCACCCAAAAGGGCGGCAAACGGTTTGCCCCATTTTTGCGGGTCATCTCCCAGCTTTTCAAAATATTCCTGGAAAGAAAGACGGATTCCATCCGGGCTGCCACCCATGGCAACTATCTTAGCGATTGATTCTACGACCGCATACATGGCACCATGATAAGGGCTCCAAGTGGCCAAAGTGGGATTATAACCAAATGACATTAAGCTGGCAGTGCTGCATTCAGCATTTAAGAGAGGAAATTTAGCAGCCATACCGCAAGCAGGTGTCAATTGTGTTTTTCCGCCGTAAGGAAAGAGTACTGTATTGGCTCCTACAGAGCTGTCAAATTGTTCTGCCAGACCTTTTTGGGAAGCATTATTAAGCTGACTAAGATTGTCCAGCCAAGATTGTTTAAGATTATCCTCATCCACAAAATCAGGCGTGCGCAGAAAGTAATTTTCAGTCGGAGAGGCAGAGACGACTTCAACAGCCATTTCCTGCTCAACACCGTTAGTATCGAGAAAATCACGGCTGATATCCACGATGGTTGTCCCTTGCCAAGACATTTGCAGGCGGTTTTTATTGGTAACTTGAGCAACGACTACTGCCTCTAAGTTTTCTTCGGCAGCCAGGGCGAAGAATTTTTCTACATCTTGGGCATCTAGAACAACTGCCATTCGCTCTTGTGATTCGGAGATAGCCAATTCAGTGCCATCTAAGCCGGCATATTTTTTTGGTACGGCATCAAGATCAATTTCCAGACCGGCGGTTAATTCGCCGATAGCCACAGAGACGCCTCCTGCACCAAAATCATTACAGCGCTTGATTAAACGGCTGGCAGCGGGGTTTCTGAATAATCTTTGTAGTTTGCGTTCGGTAGGCGGATTGCCTTTTTGTACTTCCGCACCACAAAGCAGCAAAGAATCCTCATCATGCTCCTTGGAGGATCCGGTTGCTCCGCCACAGCCGTCTCGACCGGTGCGTCCGCCAATAAGTATTACTTTATCACCGGCTTGCGGCTCAAGGCGACGCACATTTTCTGCCGGTGCGGCGGCAATCACAGCGCCTACCTCCATACGTTTGGCGATAAATGCCTGATCATAGAATTCGACGACTTGACCTGTGGCTAAACCAATTTGATTACCATAGGAGCTGTAGCCACGGGCGGCCTCTTTAGTAATTTTGCGTTGGGGCAATTTACCGGGTAATGTTTCAGAAATCGCTTGGCGGGGGTCTCCGCTGCCTGTTACGCGCATTGCCTGATATACATAGGAACGACCGGAAAGAGGATCCCGAATTGCACCGCCCAAGCAAGTAGCAGCGCCACCAAAGGGCTCGATTTCAGTGGGATGATTATGTGTTTCATTTTTGAACATTAACAGCCATGGTTCATTTTTGCCATTGATTTTTAGATCAACTTTGATGCTGCAGGCATTAATCTCCGGTGAGATATCCAAATCATCCAGATAGCCCCTTTTCAGCAGATCTTTGGCAGCAAGAGTAGCAATGTTCATCAAAGTGGTAGGTTTATCGTCAATTTGGCAGGCTTTTTTAGTAGCCAGATATTCTTGATAGGATTTTTTGATCGGCTCAGCCAGGGGACCGTCATCGAAGGTGACAGTTTTTATTTTGGTAGAAAAGGTAGTATGACGACAATGATCTGACCAATAAGTATCAATAACAAGCAGTTCAGTAAGACTGGGATCACGTTTTTCCTGATCGCGAAAATAGGCGCAGACAAAATACAGATCTTCCAGACTCATGGCCAGACCCTTTTGGGTGTGGAATTTTTTTAATTCAGATTTATTGTAATTGATCAGCCCTGTTAAAATAGGGACAGGTGACGGTGTTTCATAAGCAATTTCCAGCGTAGCCGGTTTACTCATACTTGCTTCACGTGAGTCAATCGGATTGATGCAATAGTTTTTAATTTTTTCTATTTCGGTGGCAGAAAGTTGACCTTTGAGAATAATAATTTTGGCATACTTACATAAAGGTAGGTCACCCCGACCAAGAATTTGTAAGCATTGCGCTGCGGAATCTGCTCTTTGGTCAAATTGACCGGGCAAATATTCGATCGCAAAGGCCGTTTCATCCTCACCCCAGGAAAAATCTTCACGGTAGACTTTATCTAAAGCCGGTTCGGCAAAGACAGTATAAAGTGCCTTTTGCAGGATTTTTTCAGTTGTGCCGGAGATATCATAGCGATGGACGATGTGTAAATCGGTCAAATCGGTTATTCCTAAGATAGTCACCAGATCCTTGGCTAACTGTTGGGCTTCAACTGCGTAATCAGCTTTTTTTTCTACAAATATACGATCAATTTTCATATCTGTATAGCCACCCCTAAATTTATATTTTATGACAATCTATTTTATCATAAAAAGAGGAAAATTTCATCCTTATTTTAGATTTTTCTTGCTTCAGCTATCTTAATATGATATTTTAATACAATGGATAAGAATAATCTATTTCCTGAAAATAATCAAGATATTCATAAAAAGCTTTGGCAATGGAGCATTTTTGCTGCTGTAATGCTAATGATTTGGTGGCAAGTAGCAACTTTTTTTCTCAATAGTTTTTTATTTATACTCATGCCCGTTGAAATAATGTTTTTTATGGGTGCGATTGTGGAATTTCTTTTTTTATTTGTGTTTGCTGTTAATATAACATTGAAATGCGGTGGTTCCTTAAAATCAATAGGTCTTGGCAAAGGAATTTCCACAACAGTTGTGGGCCGTGGATTACGCTATGGTTTGCTCATTTATTTTATTTCTATGGCAGCTTCTTGGCTGGTGGGTTTGTTTTTTCCGGGTGAAAGAGAAGTTCAAGAGATCATTTCGGTAATTGCAGCCAATCAGGATAAAGTAGTTTTTATCGGGTTTCTTATTATCACGGTGGTGCTGGCCCCTCTAAGTGAAGAGGTATTTTTTAGGGGTATATTTTATACCGCTTTGCGTACAAAACTTAAAAAATGGGTTGCTGCCGTGATTTGCTCTGTTATTTTTGCTGCCTTGCACGGTAATATTTGGGTGATGATTTCTATTTTCGTTTGTTCTTTGTTTTTATGTCATCTTTACGAAAAATACCGCAATATCTGGATCAATGTGCTGGCACATGCGGTATGGAATGCTATTACTATAATAATTTTGGTTGTTTCGACCGGTCTGTTTGTATCTTAAACCCTTTATTATTAAGATCGATCGTGATAAAATAGGAACAATAGATAAATTAGAAAGAGAGGCTTTTGGTGAATGATTATAATTGAAATGAAAGATGGTAACAAAATTGAATTGGAGCTGTATCCTGACAAAGCCCCCAATACAGTGAAAAATTTTCTTTCCTTAGTTAATAAAGGTTTTTACGATGGATTGCTTTTTCACAGAGTAATTTCCGGCTTTATGATCCAGGGCGGTTGTCCTGAAGGAGTTGGTACGGGCGGGCCAGGATATCATATTAAAGGCGAATTTTCGCAAAATGGTTTTATGCAAAATGATCTCAAACACGAAAGAGGAGTCATTTCCATGGCGAGAGCGCAGGATCCCGATTCTGCCGGCAGCCAATTCTTTATTATGCATAATAATTCTTCTTTTCTGGATGGACAGTATGCGGCCTTTGGTAAAGTAGTTTCCGGAATGGAAGTGGTTGATGAGATTGCCTCTATTCCTACGGATCCCAGTGATCGTCCAGCAGTTAATGTAGTGATAAAATCTATTACAAGTGTTGATGAAACGGTTGAGGAGCCGGAAACTATTTAAAGGAGTGATCTTATGCCCCTCAAAGGAAATGCTATTGTAGCCCAGTCTGGCGGCCCTACGGCTGTTATTAACAACAGCGTTTGCGGTGTGGTTCAAGAATGGCTAAAACATTCTGTAGATGGTAAGATTTATGGTGCTCTTTGTGGTATTAAGGGACTTTTAGAAGGTGAAGTTATTGATCTGGGGCAGCAGGATCCGGCAGCTATTGCCGGTTTACGCTATACTCCCGGTGCCGGAATTCATTCTTGTCGTTATAAAGTGACACCTGAAGATCAGATAAAAATGATCGATATTTTTAAAAAACTTAACGTTCGTTATTTTTTTTATAATGGTGGTAATGATTCCATGGATACGGCACATAAAACGTATTTGGCGGCCAAAGAGGCCGGTTATGAAATGTGTGTAATTGGTGTCCCCAAAACTGTGGATAATGATTTGCCTTATACAGATCATTGTCCGGGTTATGGCAGTGCGGCTAAATACCTGGCTGCTACGGTGCAGGAGACGGGGCGTGATTTAGAAAGTGTTTCTACTAAAAACAAAGTAACAATTTTAGAGGCTATGGGTAGAAATGCCGGCTGGTTGACTGCTGCCGGTGCTTTAGCCAAGCGTAATCCGGACGATGCGCCGCATTTAATTTATTTACCGGAGGTTCCTTTTATAAAAGAACGGTTTTTAACAGATGTAGAAAAAGTTTATCAAAAATTGGGTCATGTCTATATCATTGTTTCTGAAGGCATTGTTGATGAAAACGGAGAATATTGTTTTGCTTCAGGTTCAAAGGATGCCTTTGGGCATGTCCAATTGAGCGGAGCAGGGGATGCTGTTAAACAGCTGATTGAGTCACAACTGGGTATTAAATCCCGCTGTAATACTTTGGGCACGGCTCAGCGTTCGGCGATGCATTTTGCCTCGGCCACCGATGCTGATGAAGCTTATATGGTGGGAGCAGCTGCTGTTCAATATGCTGTGGATGGGGAAAATGGTGTAATGGTGACGATTGAAAGGGTTTCTCAAAAGCCTTATCGCAGTGCACCCGGCAAAACGGCTTTAGCCTCTGTGGCTAATGTTGAAAAGAAAATTCCCGCAGACTGGATTAATGCCGAACATAATTATGTGACGGATGAATTTTTAAGATATGCCAGACCTCTGATTGAAGGCGAGGTCAAAATCCCCATGAAAGATGGCTTGCCGGATTATGTACGTTTGGATTTCAGTAAAGGAAGAGTTTGATTGAGTTTAATTATTAAAAAATAGTGACTTATTGCCGGCTACAAAGGTTTGCTGTTATGTTTGATTTTAAACAAAAATCAGGAGAGGACAATTGTCCTCTCCTGATTTGTTGGCTGGGGTAGTTGGATTCGAACCAACGCTTCCCGGTGCCAGAAACCGGTGCCTTACCGCTTGGCCATACCCCAATAATGTTCTTTATAATTATACCACTATTGTCATTTTTGTCAAAACATTATATTCTTAAATTAAAACAGATTAAAAAAGTAAATTTATTAAAAACAGCAGGAAGAATTCATTTGATGTAAAAGTATATAGTGATTGCTTATATCTGGAGTATTTTTCCATAAAAGTAGGCAAAACAAAATCATTTTAAGGTGGAGATGTACATGGTTTTAAAAAGAAGAATGTTATCTATGGCGGCAATTGCCACAGCGCTTATTTTAGTTTTGGCAGTTCTGTTGACGCCGGCCAGTGCCTATGCAAAAGGATATACTATTGAAAATGGACAGGATATTAGTAAATTTGATGTCAGTCAATTAGAAACCGGTGATACACTGGCTTTGATAGGGGAAATTAATGGTAAACTGGTTGTTCCCGAAACGGTTAAATCCTTAAATATTCGTCCCAGCACCAATGGTGATGACTATGGATATTGGAATGGTCAAATTGAGATGCAGGCAGCGGATGCCGTTTTGAACATCACTGATGTTAACTTTGTTAATTATGATGCTATTTCTTTATTAGATGAAGCTAGTGATGAAGGAATACAAGAAAGTATTAATAATCAACAATGTTCTTCTATTAAATTCAGTGCAAACAGCGGTGTAAGTGTGGTCAATTTTAAAGGTGAATTTATTCACTTATCTGCCGGACTTGCCAACTATGCCATAGAGGCGGCAGCTAATTTAGAAGTAAATATCTTGGCGGATACGGCTGTTTTTAATAATTTACCATTTTTTAATGTTTGTAACGGTATTTCAACAGCAGGGGATCTGGATCTTGTTTTGTCTAAAGAATCTTTAGCTTTATTTCTGGGACCACAAACCTATGATATTGCTGATGGCAACGTTATCCGTTGTTTAGGTGATCTTTATATTGAAATACCCAAGAGCTCTGAGGGAACGGGTTTATATATTGTTGGCGGCACCAGTAAATTTGGCAGCGGTAATGCCATCTATGCCGCACAGGATATAGAAGCTAATGTCGATGGACATATGCTTGTGGTTGCGGGTGCAAAATTGGATGAATCATCCGGCGTCAATGGCAAAGCTATTATCTGTGACGGCATTTTTACAGTTAGCGGTACCCCGCAGACATTTTTAGCCGCCACTTATTATGAGCTTTTTGAGGAATCGGAATTAAACAATCTTCCCCTGGCAGGCGGTTTAGCCATTGAGATGACTAATGGTACTGATAAATTTGTCAATGAAACTAATAAAACTAAAATGCGTGGGGAAGTTAACAAAACAAAATCGGTAGAGATTGTTCCAGAAAATAAAAACTTTTTAACATATATAGTACGTTTTGACTCTCAAGGCGGTACTCCACCTGTATATTATATTGATCCGGGAAATGATGGTACAGTCACAGAGCCGGCAGAGCCTACTCGTGATGGTTTTGTTTTCTGTGGTTGGTATACAGATAAGCTTTGTAAAAAACCTTATGATTTTGCAGCAGAAGTTACCGAAAAAACCACACTTTATGCTAAATGGTCAATAGATCCGGAAACTTTACCCCACAAAGACAGTATTAAATTTAAAGATGTTAAAGATCCAAACAAATGGCTTTATACACCTATTATGAATATGGTTCAAAATGGTTATATGAATGGAACGGCTGCTAATGTGTTTAGCCCTCATGCTAATTTAACCAGGGGTATGCTGGTGACAATTTTATGGCGGATGGAGGGGTCTCCGGTTAGGACTTTTTACGGTGCTAATTATGAAGGATTTGATGATGTTAATGCTGTAAAATATTACTATAATGCAGTAAACTGGGCAGCTGATTGTGGCATTGTTAATGGACAGTCTGAGTATAAATTTTCGCCTGACCAATCTATTAAGCGTCAAGATATTGCCTTAATTCTTTATCGTTATATGGGACTTAAAGGCTATAAAACTGAAAGCAGCGGAAATTTCACAGGATTTAAAGATGCTGCTAAAATTTCAGGATATGCTAAAAATGCTATGAGTTGGGCGATTGATCGTGGTATTATTAATGGAGATAATAATTATTTGAAACCAATCTCTCCAGCCACCAGAGCGGAAACTACAAAAATGCTTTGGGTTAATTTTGATTAATTAAATAATGGTCTCTAGTTTAAAAGAAAATCTATAAAAAGAGAGAGCCCTGCTCTCTCTTTTTTCATCCACTTCAATTTTGAGTAACTATCTAAAAAGATAAACAATTTTCTCATGGTGTTTATGAGAAAAGAAGAAAATAATACTTAATCACATAGGCAATTTTTTATATCACCAGTTAGATGGGCGGTTAGGATATAATAAATAAAGCAGCTTTCGGTATCTGTGAATACTGAAAGCTGCTTTTGGTCGGGACGACAGGATTCGAACCTGCGACCCCTTGATCCCAAATCAAGTGCGCTACCAAACTGCGCTACATCCCGACAACAACAAGAACTATTATAAACAACAAATGGCATGTTGTCAACCATAAACTATGTTTATTTTGATGTGGAAGTACTTGACTTTTATAATTTAAGGAGAGATAATAAGTATTAATAGCATAGAATCTGATCTAAAACAAAAGAGGGGGCAAAAGATGTTACGGAAAGATTATACGTCACATAGTATAGCGTCATTACCGAATTTAGGTATTGGTAGATTTATGGAATTAGCCGCACAAAAAGATGTTATTTCTTTATGTGTTGGTGAACCCGATTTTGTCACACCTGTACACATCAGAGAGTCTGCCAAACGTGCTTTAGATGCAGGGCTTACATCGTACACAGCCAGTTTTGGCGTTATGGAGCTGCGCCAAGCGATTTCTGAATATTTAGAAAGCAGATTTCATCTTAGTTATAACCCTGAAGGGGAAATTATTGTTACGGTTGGTGGTTCGGAAGCTTTGGCTTTGGCCTTTTGGGCGTTTCTGGATCCCGGAGATGAGCTTTTGCTGCCCGCACCGGCCTTTATGTCTTATTTACCTTGTGCTTTATGGACGGGCGCCCAAGTAGTATCTGTTCCTACTACTCCGGAAAGAAATTTCAAGGTGACAGTGGCGGACTTGGAAAAATTCGTCACTGATAAAAGCAAGATGCTGCTTTTGAACTACCCGGGTAATCCTACCGGACAGACTTTTAGCGAGCAAGAGCTTATAGAATTGGCCAAATTTGCCAATAAGCATGATTTAATAGTGATTTCTGATGAGATTTATGCTGAACTGTGTTATAAACAGGAGCATATTTCGATTGCTGCTTTGCCCGGTATGAAAGATCGCACAATAGTTATCAGCGGTGTTTCTAAGGCACACGCTATGACCGGTTGGCGACTTGGATATGCTTGCACAACTCCTGAATTGATGGCACCGCTTTTTAAATTACATCAATTTCTTTTGATGTGCGCGCCTTCTATTGCTCAATATGCGGCTATTGATGCTTTTAAACATTCACAAGAGGCGATTAAGGTTATGCGTGATGAGTATAATAAAAGACGTATTTTGATCACAGAGCGCTTCCGTCAAATGGGTTTTGAGGTGGTTGATCCTGAGGGAGCTTTTTATCTTTTTCCTTCGATTAAAAAATTTGGACTTAATTCAGAGGATTTTTGTATGCGTTTAGTAAATGAACACAAGGTGGCATGTACACCCGGACATGTTTTCGGCGAATCAGGAGAGGGCTTTATCCGTTGCTCCTATGCTTCGTCAGTAGAAAATATTAAGCTTGCTTGTGATCGGGTTCAGATGTTTATTGATTCTTTAAAGTAGTTTATGGTTGTTTTAAAGAAGCTGTCACTTTCAAAAAGCCCGCAAGGGCTTTTTTCGTATCTGTCTTGTAGGATAATAGCTTAATTTGTAGAAGTTATGTAGAAGTTAATTTTAAGTAGAATTTTATAGCAAAAGAATTAATTTAGGCGAGGTGAAAAAGATTATGTTAAAAAGACAATTTACACAAAAAACCCGAGTCAGTGGTTTTCACTTCGTTCAAGAAATTTTTAGTCAAGCTGTTGTAGTCCCTGATTTGCTTTTAAAAAATTATAGTCAAATGGGGCTTTCCGATGAAGAATTGATTCTATTTTTACGCCTATGGTGTAAAGTTCGAGATATGGATAAATTTTTTTTACAAGATCTGGCTGATGAGTTTTCCGATGCACAAGTTGTTTTAGATCTTATGCAGGAAAAAAACCTGATTTCTAAGTCCAAGGAGACGTCGGAGTCCTCTTATTCATTAGAAGGCTTGATGAATCAGTTATGGGAAATTTGGTGTTATGAAAAAAGCTGTTCCAGACAGAAAAAGATTTCTTCTAATCCGCAGGCAAAACACAAAAAAACAGTTTCCAAAAAAGAATTTTCAGAGCTTCATAAGATGTTTGAGCAGGAGTTTGCTCGACCATTATCTCCTATAGAAAGTGAAAAGGTTATCAAGTGGGTTGAAGAAGATGGCTTTTCTCAGGTGATGATTAAAGAGGCTTTAACAAGGGCTGTTTTGCAGGGAAAAGCATCTTTAAATTATATTGACCGCATTCTTTTAAGCTGGAAAAAACAAAACCTTCATACTTTGAATGATGTTAAAAAACATGATGATTACGGTTTTCGGCAAAAAAAGGATTTTCCGAAGGCAAAAAGTAATAAAAGCAAAAAAACAGCCGCCAAAAGTGAATATGACGCAGTTTATGATAAATTATTGAAACCCTAGGGGGCAAGACAATGGAAAAAATACAACCGCAAAAATTTTGGCTAAAAGATAACGATCATACTAATAAGTCGCCCTATCAAGAGGAGTATCAATGTTCTATTTGTCATGATACGGGATGGGTTGTGGTAAATGATCAAGCCACTGCTTGTGATTGTCAAAAGGAAAAAATGACAGCAAAAAGAAAGGCTCGAGCCGGCCTTTCAAAAGCTTTACTTGACAAAACTTTCGCTAATTTTAAGCTGGATTATTATCCGGAATATTTATTGGTTGATCAAGGGATCAGCTATCAGGCTTTGGCCCAAAAGGCAGTAAAGGCAGCTCAGGATTTCACAATTGCGCAAATTAAAGGATACCCCTCTCGTGGTTTATTTTTTGATGGTGAGGTGGGGCGCGGTAAAACTTTTTTAGCGGCGGCGATTGCCAACAAATTGATTGAAAATGGGGTTGACACTTTGTTTTTGGTGGTGCCGGAATTTTTGGAGCAACTGCGTTATACTTTTGAAAAGGGCAGCAGTGATTCAGAAAGCATGCTGATGGACAGGGCATGTAACGTGTCAGTGTTAATTTTGGATGATTTAGGCGCTCATAACTTCAGCGACTGGACTAAATCCAAGATTTTCACCTTGATCAATTATCGCCTTAACCATAAATTACCTTGTGTGATTACAAGTAATTTAAGCGTGGGACAGTTAGGAGAAGAAATTGGTGTCAGAACTGTTTCGCGAATTATGGAAATGTGTGATGTTTACCGTTTATGCCGTGATGGTGATTTAAGAATGAATGCGCAGGGCACAGGATAATTAATAATAAATGATAATAAAGTTAGGATAATAAAGTTGAAAAAAGCAATCATATTTGATTTTGATGATACATTAGTATGTACTAATGATGTTTTTAACCATACCAAAGATCATTTTTATCAGCTGATGGATAAATGGCAACTCTCTGATGAACGTATTGCAGAGGTTTTGAATACTATTGATATTGCGAATGTAAAAAAAGCCGGCGGTTTGACGGTCTCCTGTTTTCCTCGGGCTTTAAGACAAACGTATTTGTATTATTGCCGCAAGAAGGGACAGGTTTTTCAGACGGAAAAGGCGAATCTTTGTGAACAACTGGGTTGGCAAGTCTTTGAGGAAAAACCACTTTTAATGCCGGGGACAATTGAGCTTTTAGAGTTTGTAAAACAACAGTCTTATCAGCTGTATTTACTGACCCAAGGTGATGCTCAGCTGCAGCGGCATCGTTTGCAAATGAGTGGGATTATGCCATATTTTAAAGATTATAGAATAGTTAAGGCTAAAAAAAAGCAGCATTTTAGTCAATTTGTGAAAGCTAAAAATCTTTTACCACAACAAGTTTGGTCAATCGGCAACAGTTTACGTTCTGATATTAATCCGGCTCTTGCGGCAGGATTGTCGGCTATTCATGTGCAAATAGATTGTTGGGATTATGAAACTGCCACCACTTCTTGTGGTGGTTATTATACAGCAGCTGATTTAAAGGAGTGCAAAAATATATTATTGGAGGATGTTTATTCATGAAAGCAGGGGTTATTCAATTTGATATTCAAGGTGGAGATGTCGCGGGTAATCGCCAAAAGGCGGCTAAATTAGTGATTGATGCAGCCAAGCAGGGTGCCGATCTGGTTTTATTGCCTGAGCTTTGGAATTGTGGTTACGCTTTGAAATATTTAGATGAACTGGCCGAAACTTCTGATGGTGAAAGCATCAAAATGCTGCAAGATTTAGCAAGAGAGCATGAAATTTTTATCATTGGCGGCTCGATTGGCGAGAAAAAAGAAGATAAGTTTTATAATACTTCGGTAGCTATTAATCAAAAAGGGGAAATTGTGCAAAAATATCGCAAAGTGCATCTATTTTCCTTAGGGCTGGAAGAACATAAATATTTTACCCCGGGTGATCAGTGGAAATGGGTGCAAACTCCCTGGATAAAGACAGGGATGATCATTTGTTATGACCTGCGATTTCCGGAATTTATGCGTAATTTAGTGTTGCGGGGGGCTAAACTGATTACTGTTCCTGCGCAATGGCCTACGGCTCGTCTTAGTGATTGGCGGGTTCTGTGTCAGGCTCGGGCTATTGAAAACCAATGTTTCTTGCTTTCGGCAAATCGAACCGGTGTTGATGGTGAAATAGAATATTCGGGTGGTTCAATGATTATCGATTCTTGGGGTAAAGTATTGGTAGATGCCCAGGATGAATGTGGTGCTTTTGTATCAGAGTTGGATTTATCTTTACTAGAAAGAAATAAAACCGATGTTTTAAATAACAGGCGCCCTATTTTAGATGAAATAGATGACAGTCAGATTTGAATTAATCTATAAACGAAAAGAAGTGAGTAATTTTTGACAGATATTAAAAGTCTGATTAAAAAAGTAAAAAAATATAATCCTGCCAGTGACAGTGATACGATCATGCGTGCTTATCTTTTGGCTGAAGCGGCGCATGCTGATCAAAAGCGCGATTCTGGCGAACCCTACATTAGTCATCCGCTTGCCGTAGCCAATATTTTGGCGGAGCTGCAGCTTGATGACACTAGTATTATTGCGGGCATTTTGCATGATGTGGTAGAGGATACGGCGATTGATTTAGAACAAATCAGAGAAGAATTTGCTGATGATGTTGCAACATTAGTCGATGGTGTAACAAGGTTGAATAAATTGCAGCATTTATCGCGTCATGAAAACCAAGCGGAAAACTTGCGTAAAATGTTTTTGGCGATGGCCAATGATATTCGTATCATTTTGATTAAGCTGGCTGATCGTTTACATAATATGCGCACTATTAAATCGCATCGTTCAGCTTTACGGCAAAAAGAAATTGCTGAGGAAACCAAGGCGATTTTTGCACCTCTAGCTCATCGTTTAGGAATGTTTGAAATCAAAAGTGAGTTGGAGGATCTGGCTTTAGAAGTTTTAGAGCCGGTAAAATTTGCCAAGCTTAAAGCGGAAATTGCTACTGAACAGGCTGAACGTGCTCAATTAATTATAGATACTTGTGCAACAATTCGGGAGGAATTGCAAAAAATCGGAATAAAAGCCGAAGTTAACGGTCGAGCTAAAAATTACTATGGCATTTATAATAAAATGCGCCGGCAGCAAAAAGGTGTCCCGGAGATTTTTGATTTAACGGCGGTGCGTGTAATTGTTGATAATATTAAGGAATGTTATGGAGCTTTGGGTGTCATTCATACTCTTTGGAAGCCGATACCGGGACGTTTTAAGGATTACGTTGCCATGCCCAAACAAAACATGTATCAGTCAATTCATACTACGGTAATTGGTGATAATGGAGATCCTTTTGAGGTGCAGATTCGTACTTGGGAAATGCATCGCACTGCCGAATACGGGATTGCTGCTCATTGGCGTTATAAAGAAGGTAAAAGCGGGGATGCTGATTTTGAAAAAAAGGTGGAATGGCTGCGCCAGATGTTGGAGTGGCAAAATGAGATGCGTGATGCCAGCGAATTTGTCGAATCGGTTAAAATCGATCTGTTTGCCGATAATATTTATGTTTTTTCGCCAAAAGGCTCTGTCTATGAATTGCCAGCTGGAGCAGGTCCGATTGATTTTGCTTACCGTGTTCATACAGAAGTTGGACATCAGTGTATGGGAGCCAAGGTCAACAGGAGGCTGGTACCGCTGGATCATAAGCTTAAAAATGGTGATATTGTAGAAATTCTGACTTCTAAAAGCAGGGGGCCCAGTCGTGATTGGTTGAAGCTGGTCAAAACTAACCAGGCTAAAAATAAGATCAGGCAGTGGTTTAGAAAGGAAAAACGGGAGGAAAATATCCAGCTGGGGCGTGAACTGCTGGAGAAAGAATGTAAAAAATATGGCTATGATCCGCAGGATATTCTCAAAACGGATAAAATTCTAGAGGCCGGTAAGCGTTCCAATTATAACAGCTTAGATGATGTTTATGCGGCGATTGGCGATGGTGCTTTGCAGGTCTTGACTATCTTAAGCCGCATCAAAGAGGATTTTCGTAAAGACAGTCAGGTGCAAAAAACACCAGCCATCAAAGAATTTGACGAAGTTGGTGCTGGTGGTGAGGAAGGTATTTGGGTTAAAGGCGCTTCTAATATTGCTGTGCGTTTGGCTCATTGTTGCAAGCCTTTACCGGGCGATGAAATTATTGGCTATGTAACGCGCGGAAGAGGGGTTTCCGTACATAGAACAGATTGTGCCAATATAACCTATTATCGTCAGACTGAGCCTGATCGTTTGATCGAGGTGGGCTGGGGAGCGCAGCAAAAAGGTGTCTACCAGGTAGAGATTCAGGCTTCTGCCATGAATCGTGAGCGCTTGGCGATGGATGTAATGGCGGTAATTGCCGATACCAAAACGATTATTAATGGCATCAATGTGACACTGGATAAAAAGACCAATATTGCCACCTTGGATTTGAAAATTGAAGTAAAAACTTTGGAACATTTAGATTATATAATTGGCCGTGTGCGTCGGGTCAAAGATGTGATAGATGTTAAACGTATTTTGACTAAAAGTAAAAAATATTAAAGGAACGGGTTATGAAAGCCGTATTGCAAAGGGTTATTCGAGGTAGTGTACAAGTTGCCGATAAGACGGTGTCTGCCATCGATCAGGGAGTGGTTATTTTATTAGGTGTTGCTGCAGGCGATACGGCAGAGGACGCTGCTTATTTGGCTAAAAAGACGGCTACGCTGCGTATTTTTGAAGATGAAAGCGAAAAAATGAATTTATCGCTTTTGGATGTTAAGGGAGAGGCTTTGGTAGTTTCACAATTTACGTTATCCGCTGATTGTCGCCGAGGAACCCGTCCCAGCTTCAGTAAAGCAGCTCCGGCTGCCGAGGCAGAGTCTTTATATGAAGAATATGTCAGATGCCTCAGAAAAGAGCAAGTAGTTGTTAAGACAGGCGTTTTTCAAACCATGATGCAGGTTAACATCGTCAATGACGGACCTGTGACAATTATTCTTGAAAGCAAATAGGAGGTAAAAAATGGCTAGTTTTAAAATAGAAAGAACAATAGTGGGACCAATAGGTGCTAATTGCTATTTTTTAATGGATATAAATAGTAAAGAAATGGCGATTATCGATCCAGGTGATGAAGGGGCTTTATTGGCTTCTCATCTGGATAAACTAGATTTTAAACCCATTATGATCATTAATACTCATGGACATTGGGATCACATAGGTGCCAATAAATATCTGCAAGATAAATATCAGTTACCTATTTTTATTGGTGAAGCTGATGCGGATTATTTACATGATACCGGGCTTAACTTGGCCTTATTGACCGGCGGAGATGGTAAAGGGGGTCGGGTGGAGCGCTTACTGAAAGATGGTGACCTTCTAGAGGTTGGTAACTTGCAGCTGCAGGTTATTCATACACCGGGACATTCTCCCGGCAGTATCTGTTTATATGCCGCTCAAGAGGGGATTCTTTTTAGTGGAGATACTTTATTTGAGATGTCGGTAGGTCGCAGCGATTTGCCCGGAGGCGATTGGCAAACTTTAGCTGCATCCATCGAAAAAAAACTGTATGTACTGCCGGAGGAGACGCAGGTTTATCCCGGTCATGGAGAGATAACTTCTATCGGTGCAGAGAAACATCACAATCCTTTTCTGAGGGCATAATATAGTAAAAGAAGATTGACAAAACAAGCAGATTTTTTTATAATATAATTTGAGTTTAATATATAAAAGCAATGAAGGGAATTTTTCATAAAAAAATGTCCACAGGGAGCTTTGCCATGACTGAAAGCGGGGCGGCATTATTATGAAAATTGACAACCTGGAGCCGGCATGATTAAAAAATGCCCGGTAACCTGCCGTTAGAGGAATGAGCTGCAAATAGGGTGGCACCGCGATAAATTCGTCCCTTGGATTAGGGGTGGATTTTTTGTTTTGAGCGTTTATTAGGGCTTATAAGAAGTTAGGGTTTGCCGGATTTATGATGATGTTACAAATGTTGATGGGATTAAATAAAGGACAAGCCTAAAAGTAACTTTTAATACTTTAGTAATGGATAAAGCTCCTGTCTACAAGCAAAATAATGGTATAATTTTAATGATTGGAAAGCACTTTAAGGAGATAAAGGAGGTTAATTTTATGGTCATTGTCAGACCGCGAGGGACCAATGATTTTTTACCGCAAGAGACCGCCAAGTGGCGTATTGTCGAAAGTATGCTGCATGAAATATGCCGGGAATTTGGTTATGGTGAACTGCGTACTCCTATTTTTGAGGAAACGGAACTGTTTCAAAGAGGGGTGGGCGACACCACGGATATTGTGCAAAAAGAAATGTATACCTTTACAGACCAGGGGAAGCGTTCTTTAACTTTACGGCCGGAAAATACGGCTTCGGCAGCGCGGGCTTATTTAGAAAATAAATTATTTGCTCAAACACAACCGGTCAAGCTTTATTATTTAGGGCCGATGTTTCGTTACGAACGACCACAGGCAGGACGTTTTCGCCAATTTCATCAGTTTGGGGTAGAGGTTTTCGGGACTTTTTCTCCTTTAGCTGATGCGGAAGTGATTGCTTTGGCTTGGGAATTTTATAATCGCTTAAAAATTAAGAATATGCAATTGCAGCTTAACAGCGTGGGTTGCTCTAAGTGCCGCAATGAACATCGGCAAATATTGCAGGATTTTTTAGAACCGCATCTGGCAGAGCTTTGTCTTACCTGCAGGGAACGTTTTACAAGAAATCCTCTGCGTATTATGGACTGCAAAAGCCCGATCTGTCGTGAGATCACAAAAAATGCGCCGACTATTTATGATCATCTTTGTCAAGAATGCGAGGAGCATTTTGCAATGGTCACCGGGGCCTTGAGGGCGGCAGGTATTCCCTATACTTTAAATAAACGTTTGGTCAGAGGGTTAGATTATTATACTAAGACTGCTTTTGAAATCATAGTCAAAGATATTGGTGCTCAAAGTGCTATTTGCGGTGGAGGGCGTTATGATGGTCTGTTAAAACAATTAGGCAGTAAAGAGCCGATTCCCGGGGTGGGTTTTGCTTTGGGTATGGAACGTATTTTCAGTGCCTTAAAATCCCAGGGTGATGATTTAGAGCCTCAGGTGGCTCCTGATGTTTTTATTGTCAGCTCACCAGGTAATTTGCAGGTGAATGAGGCAGCTTTTGCTTTGACTGTGCAGCTGCGTCAAGCCGCTTTATATGTGGAACAGGATTTGAGCGGAAAAAGCATGAAGGCACAATTTAAGCTGGCTGATAAATGGCAAGCTCCCTTTGTTATCGTGATTGGTGAAGAGGAGTTGAGCTTAGGTAAGGCCCTGTTAAGGGACATGAACAGTGGTGAACAGAGAATGTTATCGATGGATGAAATAAAAAATCATTTAGTAAAATAAGGCGGTGGCAGATAGTGAATCAAGGAATTAAAGGTATGAAAAGAAGTTGTTATTGTGGTGAGCTAAAAACAGCTCATGTTGGTCAAGAAGTGACTCTGATGGGTTGGGTGCATAGGAGGCGTGATCACGGCGGTATTATTTTTGTTGATTTGCGCGATCGGGAAGGATTGGTGCAGGTGGCTTTTAATCCGGAGATCTGTCCGGAGTATTTTGCCCAAGCCGAGGCAATCCGTAATGAGCATGTAATTGCAGTTACAGGTAAGGTTTCTCAACGTCCTGACGGGACGATTAATCCTAACCTGAAAACGGGTCATGTGGAGGTTTACGCTACAGAACTGAGGGTTTTAAATAAGGCTAAAACCCCTCCTTTTTATATCGAAGATGGAGTGGATGTCGATGAAGTGATTCGTTTAAAATATCGCTATTTAGATTTGCGGCGTCCGGAAATGAAAGATTGCTTAATTTTACGTCATAAGATTATGGCGGCTCTACGTCATCATTTAGATCAAGAAGGTTTTTTGGAAATTGAAACACCGATGCTGACTAAAAGTACTCCTGAAGGGGCCAGGGATTATTTAGTGCCTTCTCGGGTGCATCCCGGAGAATTTTATGCTCTGCCGCAATCGCCGCAGCTTTTCAAGCAGCTTTTGATGGTAGCCGGTATGGATAAATACTTTCAGATTGCTCGTTGTTTTCGTGATGAAGATTTACGTGCCGACAGGCAGCCCGAATTTACTCAGCTGGATATAGAAATGTCTTTTGTGGAGATAGAGGATGTCTTATCAGCTACAGAAGCCATGATCAAAGAGGTTTTTCTGCGGGCAGCAGAGCAGAAAGTGACAATTCCCTTTCCACGTCTGACCTATCAAGAGGCGATGGATCGTTTTGGTTCTGATAAGCCGGATTTGCGCTTTGGCATGGAATTGATTGATCTTGCCGATATTGCCTTGAAAAGTGACTTTAAGGTTTTTGCCTCAGTAGCCAAGAAGGGCGGTTGGGTCAGAGGTCTTAATGCTAAGGGTTGTGGGGCCAAGTACTCGCGCAAGGATATGGATGATTTAACAGCTTATGTAGCTGTTTATGGTGCTAAGGGCTTGGCTTATATGATGATTGAAGAGGATGGTAAGGTCAAATCACCGATAGCCAAATTTTTCACCGAAGAGCAGTTAAAAGCCATTTGTGAGCGGATGGAAGCTGCCCCCGGTGACCTTTTGATGTTTGGAGCGGCTGAGCGACAGATTGTGGCAGATAGTCTGGGTCATTTGCGGCAAGAAATTGCCAGAAGGGAGAACTTGATTAATCCGAAAGAGCTAAACTTTTTGTGGGTGACAGATTTTCCGCTTTTGGCATATGATGACGAGGAAGATCGTTATACGGCAGTACACCACCCCTTTACTTCACCTAATGAGGACGATTTGCCGCTATTAGAAAGCGAACCTCTTAAGGTGCGTGCCAATGCCTATGATCTGATTCTTAATGGTACGGAGTTAGGCGGCGGCAGCATCAGGATTCATGATCCGCAAGTGCAAAAAAGAATGTTTGCTTTGCTGGGCATGTCTGAGGCTGAATATACGGAAAAATTTGATTTTCTGCTGCAGGCTTTTGAATACGGAACACCACCCCATGGTGGGATTGCCTTTGGTTTGGATCGCATGATTATGTTATTGGCTAACCGTGAGAGTATTCGTGATGTGATTGCTTTTCCTAAAACACAAAGTGCTGCTTGTTTACTAACTGATGCACCAAATCAGGTGGACGATAAACAATTGAAAGAATTATCTATTAAAACCAATATTCCTGCTAAAATAAACCCTTAACACCTGTTAAGACATGTTATATGTCAAAAATTGACAGATCCGGCGACTTGCTTTATCTAGAGAAAAACTGTATAATTTAATTGTAAAATACCCTGCGATGTGCGTGAAAGTGCCGGTATGTTTTGACCGAACACCTTTTTTAAGGGAATCTAACTTCGTTTATGGACCGCCTGCCTTGACCCGGTAATGCGGCTCGGAGGACTCGGGAAGTAAGCGAGAGGATACCCACCTGCTTTGGGCAGGTTCAAAACTTCCGGATCTACGGCAAAGCGGGGTTTTTATGATATACTGTAGGACATGCTGTAGGATGAGCGAAAGGAATGAATTTATGAAACAAGGATCTTTATTTGCTGCTGCCCGTGAAAAACTGATCGTGGCTTTGGATGTGTCCACCAGAAAAGAGGCTTTTGATTTGGTTAAGCTGCTGGATGGACATGTTGGCGCTTTTAAAATCGGTATGCAGCTTTACAATAGTGAGGGGCCGGATATTGTCCGTGATATCCAACTGTTGGGCGGTAAAGTATTTGTTGATTTGAAATTTCATGATATACCTAACACAGTGGCACAAGTTTGTCGCGTGATCACCGATCGCGGTGCATTCATGTTAACATTGCATGCCTCGGGCGGTTATAAAATGATGAAGGCGGCAGTTGACTCGATCGCTGATCAAGCGGTTAAAATAGAGTGTACACCGCCGATTTCTTTAGCTGTAACGGTTCTAACCAGTATTAGTCAAGAGGATTTTAAAAAGGAAATGGGGATCACTCGTCCTCTTGCCGACCAGGTTGTTCATTGGGCTAAACTGGCGCAAGAGGCCGGAATATCCGGTGTGGTCAGCTCGCCTTGGGAGATTACCTCGATTCGCAAGGCTTGCGGTGATGATTTTATTATTGTGACACCGGGCGTTAGGCCCGTATGGTCTTTGGCTGATGATCAAAAGCGCATTATGACTCCTCAAGAAGCGGTAGAAAGAGGTGCCAGCTACTTGGTCGTGGGACGCCCGATTGCGGCAAATCCTGATCCGGTGGCGGCGGCACAAAAAATCGTCAATGAAATGGCTGAGGGATTGAAAAAAATAATAAAAAAATAATAAAAAAGAGGCTGAGCATCACTCATATTTGGATGCGTACTGTAAAATATTATCAAGTAAATCGGCCCAAAACCCCATAAATATAGATAACCCCCGACAACTTATTTACAGTTCTCCGGGGTTTTTCGGTTTTTAGCGAGCATTAATTTTTAAACAGCGAATATTGGAAAAATGATAACTTGATAAGGGGCGATAATCGCTGTCATCGGAATGCGTGGCGATCAAGGTGTTGCTGAGGTTAGGTATATGGCCGGTTTCCACTGCCAGCAGAGAATGCCTGAAGGTATTTTCATGAAAAGCCAGCTGAACAACGTCAGCAATTTGAATTTTTTCTAGTTGAATCTCTTGTGCAAAGGGACCGCCGCCCTGATTTTCGCACAAAAAATTGTATAGGTATTGTACACCGCTCCAAGCGGGGGCACGGTTAGCGGCATCAATATAATACCAGCCAAAGATAGGCTGGTAATTCATTTTAGCCCCGCCGGCATGCAAACATTGAGAGATAAAGTTAGTACAATCGCCACCCATTCCGCTAAAATCCAGGTAGCGTGGATTGCGCTTAAAAGCCCATTGATGAGCATATGCCACAGCTTGTTGGCGATTATAAACCATGATTTTGCCTCCCCTTAAAAGATCTATATGATAAAATATTCAAAGGACAGGCTCAATGTGAAAAAATTTGAGATAATTTATCAAAGGCTGTGATCATCCGGTTTTTGGGGAGTGACATAAAGAGTTTTTTGCTCGAAATAGATAACCATGCCGGGCTTGGCGCCACGGGGTTTTTTCACCTGATCTGCAGTAGTATAATCGACCGGGACCTGACTGCTGGTTTGAGCCTTACTGTACCAGGCGGCGAGGCGAGCTGCCTCTTCAATAGTGGTCAAAGGGATTTCCTGATGGCCCGCTTTAATAATGACATGACTGCCGGGGATCTTTTGGGTATGCAGCCACAGGTCTTTTTTATCAGCCATTTTAAGGGTTAAACGGTCGTTTTGTTTATTGTTTCTGCCCACCAATATAGTAAAGCCGTCTTGAGAAAGAAAACTGCGGGGGGGCAAGGGTTTGTTTTTATTTTTATCAAGTTTTTTATGTGTTTTAAGATAGCCTTCTGCAGCTAGTTCAGATCTAATTTCAGCTAATTCTGCTAAATCTTGGCATTGCTCAATATTGACCAATACGGAGGCCAGGTAAATTTCTTCTTGACGATTCTCTGTCAATTGTTCTTCAATCATTTTATGACCTTTTTTAGCTTTATTGTAAAGTCGATAATAACGTTGTACATTAGCCGATGGAGTAAGCTCCGGTTTAAGCTCTATATCATAGATTTTACCGGGTTCATAGAAGCTTTCCAGTCTGATTGTTTCCAGGCCTTTTTCTAAAAGATAAAGATTGGCGGCCAATAAATCGCCGCACTCTTTGTAAGAATCACCGGCCTGACTTTTAGCAAAATCACGTTCCTGCAGCTTAATCTTCTTTTTCAGACGATTGTGATGTGCTTTAATAATTTTTACCAGTTCGCGCTGATGATTATTAAATAGCTGCAAAGCTTCTTTATGTTTGTAGAAATAATCCAAAAGCTGTGAAATACTGGAAAAATTCTCCTCTTCATTTTGCCAGATAAGCAGAGGGAAGGCTGCATAATCCAGCAATTTTTGCTTATGATAATGAATAACAGGCTGTGTTTCATGGTTATAGATGCTGTCAAGAGCCTGTTTGAGACGGCTGATTTCATAATGGCCGCAAGTTCCTACAATTGTTTTTTCCTCAAGATTGGCCCTTTTAACGGCTTCTTTAGCTAAAAGAGGTGAAAATCCGGCAGCTGTTTTGTTGATGGCCTCGGTCAAAATTGTCTCGGCGGGCAGCTGCCATATTTTTCCCGCCAGCTGTTCCTCTTCCCAGCCCTTAAGCAGCCAACGATTTTGCGGTGGTGGGGGTATATATGCTTGCCCCGGCAGAACCTGTCGATGACGGGACAGCTTATGAGAATATCTTTTAATGCCATCGATGATCAGATTGTCTTTATTAACCAGGATGATATTGCTGTGCTTACCCATAATTTCGATAATCAAGCGGCAGACGGTTGGATCCCCCAGATCATCACGAGTGGCAAAATCAATTTCAATAATCCTCTCAAGATCAATTTGCCTGATGGCAGAGATTTGCCCGCCTTCTAAGTGCTTGCGCAGCACCATGCAAAAAAGTGGTGGTTTAAGGGGGTTTTTACCGCCTTGCTCCAGAAAATGAATACGGGCATTTTCCGGGTTGGCGGAAATCAATAGTAGCCCATTTTTCTTTAAGCCATAGTATTTAAAGACAATGCTGTAGTTATCAGTTTGATGAATTTTTACTATTTTGGATGATAAAATTGTTTGTAGTTCTGCACAAACAGCTTGGCAGACAAAAGAATCAAAAGCCATTTTTTCTCTTTTCTCCTTGTTGAGTAGTAAATATTAAAAGATAGTTGTGTTAATAATTGTACTAGGTTTTAAGCAAAAGATAAAGAAAAATCATAAAAAATGCTAAATTAAAGCCAAAAGTCGAGTAAAAGATGGATTTTTTTTGAAAACTTGCAGGATTTTTTGATTATAAAGAGAATATTCTATCTGACCTAGAAATTATTATGTTATAGCTGGTAATATATTCTTTTAGAGGAGTGGTAAAAATTTGGTTAAAAGTATGACAGGATATGGACGAGGTGAGTCCCAGTCTCTAAATTATTCTTTGGTGGTAGAGGCTAAAGCTGTAAATCATCGTTTTTTAGAGGTTGTTATCCGTTCTCCACGACAATTGAACCAGTTAGATGATATGATGCGTAAGATTGTTCAAGGTGCCTTGGGTCGTGGCAGAATTGATCTTTTCATCACCTTAGAGGAGTCTTTGGAAAAAAAATCACAGCTAAAGGTTGACAAAGAGCTGGCTTTAGCTTATTATAATTCATTATTGACAGTTGGACAAATATGTCAAATTGCTACGGAGCCTGACCTGCGTACAATTGCCACCTATTCCGGAGTTATTTCCCAGCAGCAGGAAGAGGATGATTTAGATGAGTTGTCGCAACTAGCCCAAAAGGCTTTAAATCAAGCATTAGAATCTTTGATTAAAATGAGGGAATCTGAAGGGGCGGTGCTTGCGCAAGACGTTTTAAAGCACAGCCAAAAAATAGCTGAATTAGTTGCACAAATAGCGGAATACAGGCAAGTTGTTGTCAAGGAACATCAAGCAAAGTTACAAATGCGTATCGCCGATTTATTATCAGATATTGAGATTGATCAAACAAAACTAGCTGAGGAAGTTGCTTTTTTTGCCGATAAGTCTGATATCAGCGAAGAATTAGCTCGCCTGGAAAGTCATCACAAGCAGTTTATCAGCACCGTGGAAAGTTCAGATCAATGTGGCCGTAAGCTGGAGTTCATTCTCCAGGAAATGAATCGAGAAATAAACACGATTGGTTCTAAATCAAACCATATTGGCATCAGCACCTTGGTCATTGAAGTCAAAAGCGGTTTGGAAAAGATAAGAGAACAAATACAGAATATGGAATAAGCTGTATTCTGAAATATTGATGGAGGTGTTTTTTAATGGCAATTCCTAATTTATCCCCGGAAGAAAGAAGCAAAGCTTTGCAAAAAGCACAGAAAATTCGTAGTCAGCGCATGGAAGTTAGAAAAAAACTGAAAGCAGGTAAGATGACTTTAACAGATGTTTTAGAAAAAGCAGACGATGAAGTTTATGCTAAAATGAGAGTCAAATATTTGCTTGAATCCTTACCACAAGTCGGTAAAATCACGGCTAAAAAAATTATGGAAGAAATTGGCATTGACGAAGCCCGCCGCGTACAAGGTTTAGGGGCCAGACAAAAAAGTCAATTACTGGAACGTCTTTCATAAAAAACTTTAGTTCGGAGGCAGGCTATGTTAAAACTGATTAATATTGGTTTTGGTAATGTTGTTGCCGCAAACAGAGTGATAGCTATAGTCAACCCCGAATCAGCTCCTATTAAAAGATTAATTCAGGATGCCAGAGATGAAGGTCTTTTGGTTGATGCCACCTATGGACGACGTACAAGGGCAGTTATTTTAACTGATAGCCAACACGTAGTTCTCTCTGCTGTACAGCCGGAGACTGTCGCCAATCGTTTTGCCGGCGGCAAAGAGAGCAATTATAATAGTGAAGAGGAATGATAAATCTATGTCACAAGCTGAAAAAAAAGGTTTACTGGTTATCATCTCTGGTCCATCAGGAGTGGGTAAAGGAGCCATTTCTAATGAGCTGATGCATAGAAATCCTCAGTATGCTTATTCGGTTTCTGCCACTACACGGCCACCGCGTTTTGGCGAAGTAGATGGTATTAACTATTACTTTGTAAGTAAAAAGCAATTTTTACAAATGAAAGACAATAATGAGTTTTTAGAGTGGGCTGAGGTTTACGATAACTTTTATGGTACACCCTGTAAAGCGGTAGAAAAGTTATTGATGAAAGATAAAAAGGTGATTTTGGAACTTGATACCCAAGGGGCAATGCAAGTTAAATCTGCGTGCCCTGAGGGTATCTTCATCTTTGTTTTACCGCCCTCTCTGGCAGAATTAAGAAGGCGAATTACTGCTCGTAAAACAGATGATCCGGAGAGCATTGAGCATCGTTTGTCTTGTGCTGAAAATGAAATAAAAATGGCTGATCAATATGATTATACGGTAATAAATGATGAACTGGAGACTGCAGCCATCAAAATAGAGGAAATTATCCAACAAGAGTTGGAAAAATATCAAAGGTAAGGGAGATCTGTATGCCACTTAATAAACCCCCGCTTAGCCAATTGATTGATAAAGTAGATTCTAAGTATACATTAATTGTTCTGGCTGCTAAAAGGGCACGCTATTTAATTGAAACTGATGCGGAATCCCTGGCAGAAAATAAGATTAATCCTGTATCTTTGGCTTTACAGGACATTATTGACAGTAAAGTATTATGGCAAAGGACCAAAAATGGTATAAAATAGGTTATCATTATGTTCAGAGGCAAGAAAATTACATTAGGTATAACGGGAGGTATCGCTGCCTATAAGGCAGCAGAAATTACCAGCTGGTTGAAAAATAATCAAGCAAGTGTGCAGGTTGTAATGACTGAGGCGGCCTGCCATTTTATTGCGCCTTTAACCCTCAAAACCCTTTCCCAAAAGCCGGTTGCTCTTGATATTATGTCTGAGGATTCTGCCTGGAATGTTCCTCATATTGATGTTGGCGACTGTGATTTATTTTGTGTAATCCCCGCTACGGCTAATTTTTTAGCTAAAGTAGCTTGTGGCTTGGCAAATGATATATTATCGGCCTCTTTACTAGCCAGCTCGGCTCCGGTTTTGATTGCACCGGCTATGCACGCTAATATGTATAATAATGCATCAACGCAGGAAAATTTAGCCGTTTTACAAGAGCGTGGTTTTATTTTTGTGGAGCCCGGTTTTGGTAAATTGGCTTGTGGAGCTACTGGACAAGGTCGCTTGGCGGATTTAGAAGTGATCAAAGAAACTATTTGTCAAATGCTTTTACCTCAGCAGGATTTAATTGCTATGAAAGTTTTGGTGACTGCCGGTCCGACCAGGGAATCTGTTGATCCTGTTCGTTATCTTTCTAATAGATCCAGTGGAAAAATGGGATATGCTGTAGCAGCAGCGGCGCAAAAAAGGGGTGCAGAGGTTACATTAATCAGCGGACCGGTTAGCTTAACTCCTCCACCGGCGGTAAATTTTGTTCAGGTTGAAAGTGCCCAAGAAATGTATGAGGCAGTTTGGCACTTTTATGATGATTATGATATCGTAATTAAGTCCGCGGCTGTGGCTGATTTTCGACCGATAGCCGCTCATAGACAAAAAATAAAAAAAACGACCGGCCAGGAAGTTTTAAATATAGAAATGCAGCAAAATCCTGATATTTTGGCTTCTTTAGGTGCGAAAAAGGGGCGGCATATTTTGGTTGGTTTTGCCGCTGAAACAGAAAATCTTGAACAGTATGCGCTTAAAAAACTTACAGAAAAAAATCTTGATTTAATAGTCGCTAATGATGTGACTGAAGCGGGAGCAGGTTTTGATGCAGATACTAATATTGTAACTTTAATAAATGCTGCAGGTGATAAGTTTAACTACCCTAAAATAGATAAAAACGAGGTGGCAGAGATTATTCTTGATCAGATAATTGCATTACCTCATTTTATACAGTTATGTAAGGAAAAAAGGAGGAGAAATAATTGACTATTCTTTTTACTTCAGAATCGGTAACTGAAGGTCATCCGGATAAAATTGCCGACCAAATTTCAGATGCTGTTCTAGATTCTATTATAGCCCAGGATAAGGCAGGTCGGGTGGCGTGTGAAACCTTCGTTACTACCGGTTTAATCCTAGTGGCTGGTGAAATTTCCACCAACTGTTATGTTGATATTCCGCATATTGCCAGAGAAACAGTAAGGGGAATCGGTTATACCAGAGCTAAGTTCGGTTTTGATTGCGATACTTGTGCAGTAATGACTGCTATTGATGAACAATCTCCCGATATTGCCATGGGTGTTGACCAGGCTTTAGAGAAAAAAGAGGGCGATAGTGATGTTGATGCTACTATCGGTGCGGGTGATCAGGGGATGATGTTTGGTTATGCTTGTAATGATACGAAAGAGCTTATGCCTTTGCCAATCAGTTTAGCTCATAAATTGACTAAAAGTTTGGCTACAGTGCGTAAAAATGGTATCGTTGATGGTTTGCGCCCTGATGGTAAAGCACAGGTTACTGTGGCATACGAAAACAATAAGCCCCAGCGCATTGATACCGTTGTTTTATCCACACAGCATCACTCAGCTTTTGAGCTTGAAGATTTGCGCAAAGAAATGATAGAAAAGGTTATCAAACCCTCTTTACCGGAAGAACTTTTGGATGCTGATACACGGTATCTAGTCAATCCTACAGGTCGTTTTGTGATTGGTGGACCGCAAGGTGATACAGGTCTGACAGGTCGTAAAATCATTGTTGATACATATGGGGGAATGGCTCGTCACGGCGGTGGGGCTTTTTCCGGTAAGGATCCGACAAAAGTTGACCGTTCGGCCGCTTATCTAGCGCGTTATATTGCTAAAAATATTGTGGCTGCCGGTGCGGCTGAGCGTTGCGAGATCCAGCTAGCTTATGCTATTGGTGTTGCTGAACCGGTGTCTATTCATGTAGATACCTTTGCCAGCGGTAAGGTTTCTGAGGAAGTTTTGGTTAAGGCTATCAAGGATAATATTGATATGCGTCCGGCGGCGATTATTAGGGATTTTGATCTTTTGCGTCCTATCTATCAGGCGACTGCCGCATATGGTCATTTTGGTCGTTTAGATCTTGATCTTCCTTGGGAGAAAACGGATAAAACGCAAATTTTTAAAGAACTAATTTAAGTCAGTTTTTAACACGAGCCTTGAAGGCTCGTGTTGTTTTTTATCGTAAAAACCCTAAAAAGCGATCAATTGACGTAGATATAAAAAGTTTATGATAAATGTCAGTTATTTTTATAAAAGACGGAGCTAAATACCAAAAGTATTTAGCTCCTGTTTTTTTAAGCAGCTTTTATTGATGCGGTGTGAAGATTCTATTAAAGTTTTAAATAATAATATCTTAAAAATAAAGTTGATTATTGCCAAAAATAGTATTTTATATTATAATCAGAGGAGTTTCATAAGGCGATAAAATGCGTGAGAAAAGCGGTGAAAATCCGCTACGATAGCGTCACTGTGATGAGAAGATATCAAGCTTTATACCACTGCAACGGCGGGAAGGTGCTTGATATTTATGAATCTTAGTCAGGATATTCAAGCATTTTATATTCCTTTAAGGGGGATAAGCCTTAACTCCTACGCCTATAGGAGTTGGGTCTTTTTCTGCCATAGGCAGATTTTTTTATGGCGGAAAAAATTTATACCATAAGAAAGAGGAGGAAAATGAAAAAAAGGTTTTTATTGGTAATGATTATGGTTGTGGCAATGGTGCTTTTAGCTGCTTGTGGAGGAGCTAATCAAACAGACTCAGAGGGTAAATTGACTGATATTTTGGGTAATCAGTTGACGGTGGAAAAACCCTATACTAAGATTATTTCACTTTCACCGGCAGCCACAGAAATTTTGTATGCGATTGACGCAGATGAGGTTTTATTGGCTAATACCACTTTTTGTAACTATCCTGAGGATGCCGACAAAAAACCTAAAATCGGTGATTTTTCTAACCCCAATATCGAATTGATTTTAGAATACGAGCCGGATTTAGTGGTGACTGCTGCCGGGGTGCAAGAGGAAATCTTAAATAAATTTAAAGAATTAAATATTGAAGTTTTTTGTCTGGATGCACATAACATTGATGATGTCTTGAAAAATATTGAGATGGCCGGAATTATTACCGGTAAAGAAACGGAAGCGGCCACAGTAGTGAAAAAAATGAATGATTCTCTTGACCAAGTGGCAGAGAAAACAGCCAAAATCAATGAAAAACCTACTGTGTTTGTAGAAATCTGGGACGAGCCTTTAATGACTGCCGGAGCAACTTCTTTTACCAATGATATTATCGAGCGTGCTGGCGGTATTAATATTGCAGCGGACGTGGATTCGGAATTTCCTGAATATTCTAAGGAAACCTTGTTGGAAAAGGATCCTGATATTTATATTTTGTTGGGTCATGATAAGCAAGTCAATAATGTTGGTAAACGAGCAGGTTTTGAGGTTTTGCAAGCGGTTAAAAATGAGCGAGTTTTTATTGCCGAAGATGATTTGTTGACGATTTGCGGACCGCGTGTCGTTGATGGAGTGGAAATGCTTTATAATTATTTTTATGGTGAATAATTAATGTTTAAAAAGAAAAGATTTTTATATATGGGTTTTCTCTTATTGCCGATTTTAGGTGTATGGACGGTAGGGGTGGGGGCTGCTGATATTGGAATGATCAAAAGCTGGCAGATTATTTTAGGGCATTTGGGATTATTGTCGTACCAGCCGACCGCTGCAGAAGATGCCATAATTTGGTCTCTGCGTTTACCAAGAGTGATTTTAGCGATGACGGTGGGCGGTGGTTTAGCGGTTTGCGGTGGTGTTTTACAGACATTTTTTCGTAATGCTTTGGCTGATCCCTATATCATCGGTGTTTCTTCTGGTGCGGCTTTAGGTTCTAGTATTGCAGTGGCCTTTGCCGGTAGTTTGGGGCTTTTCACCAGACCACTTTTGGCCTTTATCTTTTCTTTTATGACAGTATTAGTTGTTTATGGTATCAGCCGCAGAAATCAGCATGTTTCCAGTACGACTTTACTTTTGGTGGGGGTAGCGCTGGCGAGCTTCTTAACCTCTATTATGACATTTATTCTGATCTATAATCCGAAACATATCAGTAATATGTATTTTTGGCTTTTGGGCAGTTTAAGTACGGCCTCTTGGCTTAATCTACTTATTGTGCTGCCATTAATCATAGTTGGTGTGGTTATTTTAATCTCCTTTTCACGCTATCTGAATGCTATGCTTTTTGGTTCGATAACGGCCCAACATCTGGGTGTACCGGTGGAAACAGTAAAAAAGCTAATCCTGTTCTTAACGGCTTTAGTCGTGGCAGGTTGTGTGGCAGCTTGTGGTCCGATTGGTTTTGTGGGTTTGATTATTCCCCATGTTGTGAGACTCATTACCGGGCCTGATAATAGTATTTTACTGCCTGTTTCTTTTTGGCTGGGGGCGCTTTTCCTTTTGTTTGCCGACACGGCGGCTCGCACACTGTTTGCGCCTTTAGAGATACCGATTGGTGCAATTACCGCCATTTGCGGAGCGCCGTTTTTCATCTATCTGGTTAAACGACGGAAATTTAATAACTATTAGAGGTTTTTATGGCATTTTTGATTAGCAAACAAATCAATTTTTCTTACGATGAGAGGCAGATTTTAAAAAACATCTCTTTTGAGATCAAAAAAGGCGACTTTGTTGTTTTGGCGGGACCTAATGGTTGCGGTAAGACCACACTTTTGTATAATATTTCTGCAGCGTTAAAACCCCAAAGTGGCCAAATACTGCTCAATGGTCTTAATACAGCTAAAATTTCCCCTCAGGAGCTTAGTCGCAGTTTGGCTTTTGTCAGTCAGGCAGAGGACATTTCTTTTGACTTTACAGCCGAAGAGGTGGTACGTCTGGGGCGGCTGCCGCATTTGGGTTTTTCCGGTCGTGAAACAGAACATGATTTTGAAATCGTCAAAAAATCTTTGATTTTGACCTCCTCCTGGTATTTAAAGGAGCGTTTTATTACCGAGCTATCCGGTGGTGAAAGACAGCGAGTCATGGTCTCAAGAGCATTAGCGCAAGAGCCACAGTTGTTATTATTAGATGAGCCGACCAGTCATTTGGATATCCATCATCAGTTGGAATTGATGCAAATTTTGCAAAAATTGAATTCTGAGGGTATGACGATTATTGCGGCACTGCATGATTTGAATCTAGCTTTGCGTTTTGCCCAAAAGGTTCTTTTATTGCTTGATGGCCGCATCATTGCTGATGGTTCTCCTTTAGAGGTATTAAGCCGGCAAAATATTAAACGGGTTTATGGTGTAGATATGCAGCTGGTAAAAAATTGTAGGGGCATTAACAATCTGGTTCCACTTTAATTTTATAAGTATTAAAATCCCTCCTTTTGTTGATATTAAGAATAAAGGGGGGATTTTTTTGTCCCGAAAAATATTTAGATTTGCAGTCATTATGTTATTATTATTGGTAGTTTTAGGAGGCAGATTAGGCTGGGTTTCTTTGATCGAATCCGATAATCTATCGGAAAAAGCTTTAAGTCAATCAACACGCACCTTAGATTATTACCAGTATGCTCGTGGTGATTTTCTGGATACTTATGGGCGGAAAATAACCAATAATGAGGCCACTTGTTGCATCATTTTTCCGGTTATGCTGACCGACACTCATGAGGCAGCGATTAGTTTATCGCAAATTTGTGATCTTCCGGAAAAAAAATTGCGGAGCAGACTTGCGCAAGCCCAAAAAGAAAGGCGTGCGCCTTTTTGCTTGATAGCAAATTTATCGTCTGCGGAAGCTGTTGCAATTGAAGAGGTCGATTTACCTGGTGTTTTTACAGTGGTGATGGCTCCCCGTTATCCTAAAAGTGGTGGAGCGGCACATCTTTTAGGTTTTGTGGCAGAAGGAGAGATTCCCCATGTTTATGCGGGAAAATCAGGTTTGGAAAAACAATATGATTCCTATTTAACAGGTCGTTTATCCCCGCAAGTGGCTATCATGGTTGATGATCAGGGGCGGGAAATTTTAGGACGAGGTTTTCGTTTATTAAATCCCAAGGGTCATGATACCTCGGCGAATGTGAAATTAACCCTGAATGCGGACTATCAGTTGAAGGTAGAAGAGGCTATGCTTGATACGAGTGGGGCGGCGGTAATTTTAGATGTGAATAGCGGTGATATTCTGGCGCTTTGTTCCACACCCTTTATGGATCCTTATATGTTAGAGGAGCCGATTAATGATGATGTTTTTATTAATAAAGCTTTTGCATCCTATCCTCCTGCTTCAACTTTTAAAATTGTGGTGACGGCGGCGGCTTTGGCTGAAGGGCTTGAGACGCCTACTAATTTTAATTGTCAGGGCAGTTATCTATTACCTCATGGACAGATTATGAATTGCTGGTTAGAAAAGGGGCATGGACTGCAGAATATTGACCAAGCTTTAGCCAATTCCTGCAATCCTTATTTTGCTGCTCTTGGCCTGCAGGTGGGTGGGGATAATCTTAAAAAATATGGCGAGCTTTTAGGTCTCTCGGAACAAAAAATTCTGGGATACGAGACTGCTGATACAATACACATCGATTTTAACAGTGCAGTGGCCGGTGACGTTGTTAATGCTTCAATCGGCGAAAAAGGCATACGTGTTAGTCCACTGATGATTGCACGCTTATTGGCGGTTTGCGGTAATAAGGGTAAGCTGGTGACACCACGCCTGGTTAAACAGGTGATACATTCAGATGGCAAAGTTTTAGAAACTGTATCCACACTGCCGCCTCAACAGGTGATAGAGGCACAGCATGCGGAGAAAATCAAAAAGATGCTGAGGTTGGCCGTTGTTGAAGGCACAGCTCAAAATGCCGCCGCTACTTTAGTAGAAACAGCAGCCAAGACAGGTACCTCGCAGCACCAGGGAGTTTGGTTTGCCGGTTTGGTGCCCGCCGATGAGCCGCGCTGGTCGATAGTTATCTATTTAGAAAATGCCACAGCCGGAGGTCAGGAGGGAGCGGCTGTTTTTACAGAGATCGTTAATGAGTTGGCTATTTTAGACAATTTATAGAGAATTTATAAAAAGCTGGCACTTTATTACCGTAAAATCACTGGATATAATAGGTAAAATATATTATAATTTAGTAGTTAGCATAAAGTAAATTTTCCCCAAAAAATAACTCTTGCCTGCAAGCACTATGCCCAAACCTATTGCATAAGATAAATCAATGACGCAAAAGGCAGGGGTGAGTTATGAATATAAGATGGAATGGACCCACCTTGAGGGTATTTTGGGCGCATGATGCTGCAATATGTTTTATAGCTTATTTAAATAACAATGTCTTTCCTGCTCTTTTATCCGAAGAAGAGGAAAGAAAAAATCTCTTACTATGGGAAGAAGGCGATCTGGAGGCAAGAAATATTCTGATTGAACATAACTTGCGTCTGGTGGCTCATATTTGTAAAAAATTTGAGAATACCGGCTCGGATAAAGATGATTTGATTTCCATTGGTACCATTGGTTTAATTAAAGGAATCAATACTTTTAAGGTTTCACGCGGCACAAGACTTTCAACCTATACGGCACGCTGTATTGAAAATGAGATTTTGATGCATTTACGTGCCAAGAAGAACAGTAAAGGTGAAATATTGCTGCAGGATCCTATTGGCACTGATAAAGAGGGTAATGAGGTCACTTTGTTGGAGCTTTTGGGAACATCAGGAGAGGAAATATCCGAAAATGTTGAGCAAAAGGAAGAACATGCTGAACTGTGGCAGCTTTTGCAAAGGCTTTCGGAAAGGGAAAAATATGTTCTTTGTATGCGTTACGGCTTGGGAAATCAGGAGCCAAAAACTCAAAGAGAGATTGCCAAAAATCTGGGGATTTCTCGTTCTTATGTGTCGAGAATAGAAAAAAAAGCGATCAATAAACTAACAAAAGAGCTGGATAATAGTAGACTCAAGAGGTGAAAAATGTCAGAAGTATTATTAAAGAGCTATCGTGGTGAGCTGGCGGAAAATATGGTGCGCGGCGATCTTGCTATAGTTAATAACAGAGGACAACTGATGGCCTTTTGCGGCAATCCACATAAAGTTACATATATGCGCAGTGCCGCTAAACCTTTGCAGGTTTTGGTGGGTCTGGATCATGATATTGTCAATTACTATGGCTTATCACAGCAGGAGCTGGCGATATTATGCGCTTCACACAGTGGAGAACCTTTTCATGTAGAGGCGGTGGAGTCCATCTTAGCTAAAATAGGTCTTTCTGAGGATGATTTAGCCTGTGGTAAGGATTACTCTTGTAATCGGCAAATTAAAACCCGGATGCTTGCTCAAAATCTTTCTCGGCGGAAGATTTTCAACAACTGTTCCGGCAAGCATAGTTTAATGCTGGCCGTGTGCCGTAAAAAAGGTTGGAGCATCAAGGATTATTATCTACCTAATCATCCCTTACAGCAGGCCATTTTGAGTAAAATTGCTGCTTTAACAGAGATGGACAAGCAACAGATCATTATAGGAATTGATGGCTGCGGAGTGCCGGTTTTTGCATTGCCGCTTTATCGGATGGCTCTTTCTTATGCTAAGCTGGCTAATCCTCAATTGATGCCGCAAGAGGCGGCGGCTATTAGACAGGTTACGGCTGCTATGACTGCCTATCCTCAAATGATTGCCGGCAGCGGTGAATTTTGTTCAGCTTTGATGTCTGCTACCGGTGGTCGTATTTTAGGGAAAAAAGGTGCGGATGGTATTTATTGCAGTGCGGTTTTGGGAGGATTGGCTGTTGCTGTGAAAATTGAGGATGGAAATATGCAGGCATTGCCGCCCGTAATGATGAATATATATAAGCAATTAGACATCTTGACGGCAGCGGAAAAAAAGGTCTTGACTAAATTTACCTCTTGGGATAACATCAACTGTCAGGGTGAAGTTGTTGGTCAAACAATAGCTGATTTTACTTTAAAAGCCTTTTCATCATCAGCGTCTAAATAACAGTTGCAGGAGAATTTATGTTTAAAAGATTTACACCTGATTTATTTGTGAAAACTATCTATGATATACCTTTAGAGAGGCTGCGCGAAATGGGTATTCGCGGGCTTATTTTTGATTTGGATAATACTATTACTATGCATGATCAATTAGAGATTTCCTCCCGTGCGCTGAAATGGTTTAAAACATTAAAGGAGCAGGGCTTTAAAGTTTGCATCCTTTCTAATAACAGCGGCGGACGGGTTAAAGAATCTGCCGATATTATGGGTATTGAATGCGTGTCCAGGGCAAAAAAACCACGACGGCAGGGTTTTTACAGAGCTTTTGAGACTTTGGGAACCAAGCCGCAAGAGACGGCCATGGTCGGAGATCAATTATTCACTGATATTTGGGGGGGTAACAGAGCCGGTGTCTTTACGATTTTAGTAGAGCCGATTAGCAGTAAAGAGATGTGGGGCATCAAATATGTGTCCAGAAATTTTGAAAGAATTATTTGGCCGGCAGTAAAGCGAAATTTAATGAAAAACCCCCAAACAACAGTTAATCTTCTGGAAAAGGAGTAGATGGAAAAATGACAGATATGATGGATTTAAGTTGCCGTAATTTTATGGACAAGCTTTCCGGCCCTGATCCCACACCCGGTGGGGGCGGTGCGTCCGCTTTGGGCGGAGCCTTGGGAATAGGTTTGGCTAATATGGTTTCCAGCTTGACGGTAGGTAAAGAAAAATATGCCGATGTTGAAGATGAAATGCAAGGTTTGCTTAAAAAGGGTTTAACTTTACAAAAAGAGTTGCTAGATCTGGTGCAAGAGGATGCCAAAGTTTTTAGTGTGCTGGCAGGGGTCTATGCCTATAAAGCGGAAACGGATCAGGAAAAGAGCCATAAAAAAGAGCTTTTGAGTCAAGCCTCTATTAACGCTACTAAAGTGCCGCTGGCAATCGCAGAAAAGGTTTTTGAGGCAATGAAATTGACAAGAACGGTTGCCGGCATTGGTAATAAACTTGTTATTTCTGATGCGGCCTGTGCAATCCTTTTTTTGCATGCTGCTTTGGCGGCTGCCGGATTTAATATCATGATTAATTTACCTCATATTTTGGATCAAAAATTTGTCCAAAAAACTCAGGATAGTTTAGGTTTGTTTTTACACGATGGAGAAGTGATCATGAAGCATACTATGACTTTTATCGAAGATCGCATGAAAGGTTAAAAGGTGTAAAATGATCATTGAAAACTGTTTAATTACCGCTAATCAGCAATTAAATAAAGATAACTACCAAATGGAGCTGCAGGCACCGCAAATTGCAAAGGCGGCTGCCTTTGGGCAGTTTATTATGCTTAAAACCAGTGAGACCTATGATCCTTTTCTTAAAAGACCGATGGGTATCAGTTCCGTTTTCGATGAGCGAATTCGCTTTATTTATTGTTTAAAGGGGCGAGGTACGGAGCTTTTGTCACAAATGCTTCCGGGATCCTTAATGGAAGTAATGGGACCAATAGGTAATGGTTGGAGTATTCCTCAAAAGGCTCAAAAGGTGCTTGTGGTTGCCGGTGGTGTGGGAATAGCTCCTCTTTTGGATTTAGTAAAACACTTTTTTCAACATAAAGTTGCATGTACTTGTTTATGGGGACTTCAAGATAAAGAACAGCTTTTTAAAGTTGAAGAGTTGAAGCTGTGGTCTGATTTGCAAGTGGTGACAGAGGATGGCAGCTGCGGAGAAAAGGGCTATGTGACTTTGCTTTTACCAGAAGAGCCTTCTTATGATATGGTCTATTGCTGTGGTCCGCAACCTTTAATGGCTAAGGTCGCAGAGTGGGCAGAAAAAAAGCAGCAGCCTTGTCAGGTTTCTTTGGGTGAACGTATGGGTTGTGGCGTCGGCACTTGTATGGGTTGTGTTTGCAAAATCAAGGAAGGGGATCATCAGTCCTACAAAAGGGTTTGTTGTGACGGCCCGGTTTTTGATAGTCGGGAGGTGATCTTTTAATGGCTGATTTACGAGTTAAGGTTGCCGACATGGATTTAAAAAATCCCGTTTTGACGGCCTCGGGGACCTTTGGATATGGTAAAGAGTTTGCAGAACTATACGACTTATCCGTTTTAGGTGGGATTGTGGTAAAGGGTACCAGTTTGGAAGCTAAAAAGGGTAATCCTCCCCCACGTGTAGCAGAGACTCCTGCAGGGATGCTAAACAGCGTTGGTTTGCAAAACCCCGGAGTTGATAAGGTGGTAGAGGAATTTTTACCTTATTTAGCTCAGTATGATACTACAAAAATCGTCAATGTTTGTGGGGATGATTTGCCGGGCTATGCTGCTGTGGTATCAAAACTAGCGAATAATCCGCAGGTAGATGCTTTAGAAATAAACATTTCCTGCCCTAATGTGCAATGCGGCGGTTTGGCTTTTGGCACTGATTCCCAGATGGTGTTTGAGATCACAAAAGCTTTGCGCAAGCTAACCAAGCAGCCCTTGATTATCAAATTATCACCTAATGTTACAGATATTGCGGAAATCGCTCGGGCCGCCGAAATGGCCGGTGCGGATGCGGTTTCTTTGATCAACACCTTGTTGGGGATGGCCATTGACACAAAAAGCAGACGCCCGATAATGCCCAATATTACGGGGGGGCTTTCCGGCCCGGCAGTAAAGCCGGTGGCTTTGCGCATGGTTTGGCAAGTGGCTCAGGCGATTAAAATACCTGTGATCGGTTTAGGAGGAATCATGACCGGTGATGATGCAGTGGCTTTTATGTTGGCTGGTGCCACCGCCGTGGAAATCGGTTCAGCTAATTTTTATGATCCTTTGGCCGCTCCAAAGATCATACAGGAAATAGAAGAATGGCTGGTCATTGAAGGAGTTAAGGATGTTAAAGAAATTATTGGCGGTTTAATAATATAATACAATAAAAATAACAGCAAAAAGGGCTGAACCCTTTTTGCTGTTATTTTTATGCTTAATTTGTTTTTAGTTTTTCTTAGAGGTTTTTTGTTTAGCAGTCGGTCTTTTAGGTAAAGTAATGATACAATTTCGAGGGCAAACTTTAGCGCAAAGACCACAGTTAACACATTTATCATAATCTATAACGGCATGAGTCCAGTTATTAATCGAGATGGCATCAAATTTACAGGCTTTTATACATAAGTTGCAGGAAATGCATCCTACTTTACAGGCTCTTTTTGTTTTTGCATCACTAAGCTCAGTCATGCAGGCCACATAGGTGCGAGCATTACCCGGGATAATGTCGATCAAATTATTGGGGCAGGCATTTTGACAAAGACCGCAGCCGATACATAAATCCCGATCAATTTTAGCTAAACCATTTTCTACATGGATGGCATTATAAGGACAAGTTCGCTGACAATCGCCATAACCAAGACAGCTTTGCGGACAGATGAAACGACCTCTGTAAAACCTTTTATTGGCCTTACAAGTGGGAATGCCACGATAATCCATTTTTAAACTACTTTCAAAAAGACTGCCGCCACAGCGTACGATGGCAAAATTTTTACTTGAAGCTTGAAAATCCACCCCTAATATTTCGGCTAATGCTTTAGCCGTTTGATCACCGCCGGGTGGACAAAGATTAGTATTAATATCATGATCATCCGTCAAAGCCACAGCATATTCATAGCAGCCCGCAAAACCACAGGCACCACAATTGACGCCGGGGAGGGCGGCGAGCAAATCCTCTGTTAGAGGGTTAATTTCAACGGCCATAGCTTTATGTGCTATGGTCAAGATGATCCCGGCTATCGTGCCGATAACGGCCATTACCAAGATAGGAATTAAATAAGAGAACATTAATATAAAGCTCCTTAATATTTCGATAGAAAATTAAATCAGGCGCCAAAGAGTCCTTCGATAATGCCGCTAAATCCAATGAAGGATAAAGAGACAATGGAGGCGGAAATTAAGACGGCTGGTGTTCCTTTAAAAGCCTCCGGAAAATCACTATTTTCAATATGCCCTCTAATGCCGGCAAATAAACCTAATGCCAGCATAAATCCCACTCCTGCGCCGAAAGAATGTAAAAGCGATTGACCATAGGTATAAGCAGAATCGATATTTAAAATACACACACCGAGTATGGCGCAGTTGGAGGTGATCAAAGGCAGATAGATTCCTAATGAACGGTATAAAGAGGGCAGATATTTTTTCATCGCTATTTCAATTAATTGCACCAGAAAAGCCATTACTAAAATAAAAATGATCGTTTGTAAATAAGTAATTTCAAAGCGTGCCAGCAATCCATAATAAATCGGGTAGGTGACGGCTGTGGCCAGCACCATGACAAAAATTACAGCAAAACTCATGCCCATGGCCGAATCCATCTTTTTCGAAACACCTAAAAAGGGGCAAACTCCCAAGAATTTTACCAGCACAAAGTTGTTAACCAAAACGGCACTGAGGATAATGGCCATCATTTCTTTCATTATTTAATGCAACTCCCTTCATTTTGACACGTTTCAGCTGAGGAACAGGAGTCACAGCCAAAGTCATTTCGTTTAGCGGCTTTGCCTTTAGATAAATGATTGATGAGTGCAACCAAGCAGCCAAAAACGAAGAAAGCGCCGGGAGCCAGCATAAAGATGGAGATAGGCTCAGCATAAGGAATTTTATCGATAAAATTTAAGCCAAACCAGGAACCATTACCCAAAATCTCTCTGATAGATCCTATGAGAAACAGTGCCAGCGTAAAGCCAATACCAAAGCCCAGTCCATCCAGGATCGAATTAAAGGGATTATTTTTGCCGGCAAAAATCTCAGCACGGCTGATAACTACACAGTTGACAGCAATCAGGGGAATAAAAAGACCCAAAGCTTTATCTAATTCCGGTAGATAAGCCTTTAATAACAAACTGACAACGGAAACAAAACCGGCAATTATTACAACATAGCAGGGGATACGGATGGTGTCAGGTATGACGTTTTTAACCAGGCTGATCACAAGATTAGAGCAAACCAGAACTGCCAAAGTAGTTATCCCCATGCCCAGGCCATTGATAGCAGTACTTGTAACAGCCAAAGCCGGACAAATACCCAAAAGCATAATGAGAACGGGGTTTTCTCTTAAAATACCATTAGTCAGGATATTTATCTTTTTCATTTGTCGGAACCTCCTGTTTGTGGTATTTTAGCAAATTGAGCCAAAGCTACATCCGCCGCCGCAAAAATTGCATCAGATGTCACAGTTGAACCGGTGATTGCTTCTATTTGCGTAGCATTTTCTTCTCCTGTACGGGTAATTTTATTTTGCTCCAGATATTGGGAAAGATATTCAGGGGTCATAACCTTAGTGCCAAGACCCGGGGTTTCCTCGTGTTCCATAACTTTAATACCGACGATTTTACCATCTTGGTCAAGTCCGGTCATTACGATAACCTCTCCGCCAAAACCCATGCCAAAAGAGGTGATGACATAGCCGCTGCCATTATTGGCGGCATAGACATCCTTGACATTTTCTAATAGTTCAAGATGTTGCTGCGTAAAGCCATCACTGCCTTCAGGAAGCACTTCTGCTCGAATCAGATCCGCATTTTTATTACTGATTTCTTCGATCAGCGGTTCTGTAAGATGGTGTGTTACAACCAGGGCCGTTGTTACAACGACACAGATTATTAATAAAACAAATACGGGGGTGAAATATTGTTTCATTCCCTAAACCCCCTTTTAAGCTTTTTACAGAAAATATTATCTATCAGCGGTACAAGAAGGTTCATAAACAAAACCGCAAAGGAGACACCTTCGGGATAAGAACCAAAAAGACGAATAATCATTGTCAAGCCGCCGCAGCCTATACCAAAAATAGCTCTGCCCAGTATACTGACGGGTGAGGTGGTATAATCAGTAGCGATAAAGAAAGCGCAGAGCATGGCTCCACCGGCACAAATATGGAAAATTGGATCCTGTCCGACCAATAGAGAAATTACTGTTATTGTTCCCAAAAAGGAGAGGGGTATCACAGGGTGAACAACTTTTCTGATGACTAAGTAAACACCGCCGATAAGTAGCGCCAAAGCGCAGGTTTCACCTAAAGATCCACCGATAAACCCTAAAAACATTTCCATATTTGAAGGGATCAACTCTAATTTGTCCATGGCCAGTAATGCCAAAGGGGTGGAGCCCGTTACAGCATTTATGCCATGAGGTAGTGGGATCAACCAACTAGTCATGGGGGTAGAAAAGGATAACAATAAAACCACACGGGCAGTGTTAGCCGGGTTGACAAAATTTTGTCCCAGTCCACCAAAAAGCTGTTTAACAATAACAATAGCGACAAAGCAGCCAATAATAGCCATCCAGAAAGGAAGGGTGGAAGGTAGACAAAAAGCCAACAGTATTCCTGTTACGACGGCGCTTAAGTCGGAGATCGTGTTAACACGTTTGGTTATCTTTCTGAATAAAAATTCAAATAAAAGACAAAATGCGACGCAAAGCAACGTCATGATAATAGCTCGTGAACCAAAAATTACCCCAGACATTACAAAAGCCGGCATTAATGCAATAATTACATCTAACATAATTTTTCGGGTGCTTTGATTGCTGGTGATATGGGGTGCAGCATTAATTAGCAGGCGAGGGGATAATTGAGGGTTCATTTGAATCATGATGGTTGCTCTCCTTTCCTAACCAATTCTTTAGCGGCACTATTGATAAAGGAAACCTGTATCTTGGCAGGACAAACATAAGAGCAACAGCCACACTCTATGCATAAAAGGGTATCATGTTCTAAAAGTTCATCCAGATCCCCCTTTTTATAAGCTTTATTAATCTTCATCGGATAAAGACCCATAGGGCATGCAAAAGCACAGCGTGCGCAATTTATGCAGGCACTCTCTTTTGGTAAATAGGCCCAGGTTTCATCGAAAACCAAAATAGCATTGTTGTGTTTAATAATAGGCGTTTGATCACTGTAAATAGAGCGCCCCATCATAGGGCCGCCCATAATAATTTTACGGGGCTTTTTTTTGTAACCGCCGCAAAACTCTATCACATCCATAATAAGGGTGCCAATCAGCACCTCTATATTTTTAGGATTAGAGACGGCAGGTCCATCGACAGTAATTTTTTTACTAATCAAGGGCATGCCGGTTTTAAGATAGTTTCCCAGTGTTTCGACAGTTGTAATATTGGAAACGATTACGCCAATATCGGCCGGCAGATGTCCTAAAGTAAGGATCTTACCGGTTGTTTCATAAATCAGAACACGTTCAGCCCCTTGGGGATAATCATTACGCAGGGGGACAATCTTTATTTGGGGTAAATCCCGACTGAGTTCCCGGAATTTTTCAATGGCAGCAGGTTTATTTTTTTCGATACCGATATAACAGTTGGCGATCTCTAAATAATTCATTATTTCTTTGATGCCATGGAAAATATTTTCACTTTCTTCCATCATGTTACGATAATCGGAGGTTATAAATGGTTCACATTCGGCACCATTGATAATTAAGGTATCAACCTCATGAAGGTTTTTAGGGCTATATTTAACATGGGCAGGAAAGGCAGCACCACCTAAACCAACCAGCCCACAATTACGAACTGCTTGTAAAAATTGTTCGTGATTGTTTATCTTTGGTGGTTTGATGGTAGGATGTATATCTTGTTGCCCATCCGGCTTAATGATAACCACTTCGTTAGAAATACCTGAGGCTGCCAGAATTTTATCAATATCTATTACTTCACCGGAGACACTGGAATGAATGGGCGATGAGATCAACTCTTTGCTGTCGCCAATGATTTGCCCTACTTTTACTGTGTCACCTACTTTTACCAGTGGCGTACAGGATTTTCCAATGTGTTGTGACATGGAGATAACAATTTTATGTGGTACAGGCATTTTTTCAGTTGCCAGGTTCATGGTATTTTTGTAATGAGGCAAATTAATAGAGGGTAGTCTCCTTTTGAAAATAGTCATAGGTTGGTTACACGTTCCTTGCCTTTTTATTAAATTTTATTTTTTAATACATTTAATTGTAACATAAAAAGCTATAATTGACTAGGTTTTTTTAAGAAGGAATAGTGTGTTTACCGCTATATGATGGGCTTTTGTGTTGTATGGGTGATAAATACTTACTTTATTGTTTTTCTAAATAAAAAATGCCGCCGACCATCTCTAGCGGTCAGCGACATGAAAAATAGATTGATATTTGGTACGCCTGATAGGAATCGAACCTACGCATCCGGCTCCGGAGGCCGGTGCTCTATCCACTGAGCTACAGGCGCATAGAGGATTGGTTAATAATGCTTATTAATTTTATCCTAAAAGACGGGGCAAGTCAATAACAAAGATGTTTGAGTCCGAGTCGCTCTTGTGCTATTATTAAAGTCAGATAAAAAGGAAACCAGGTGAATAAATGAAAACAGAATATGTAGTAATAGATACCGAAACCACCGGTTTTGATGCCAAAAACTGTGCTATTATCGAAATTGCGGCGGTAAAATGGGATAAAGGCTTAATCAAAGAGGGGTTTACTTCTTTAATAAATCCCGGGCAGCCTATTCCGGAAGAGATTAGTGATATTACCGGTATTACAGATGAAATGGTCAAAGAGCAGCCGTTGATTCAAGATGTGATTCCTCGTTTGGAAAAATTTATTGGTGATGCTGTTTTAGTGGCTCATAATGCTCCTTTTGATAAATCTTTTATGGATAATGTCTGGTCGTTGGAAAATCAGTGGCTGGACTCTATCACTTTGGCACAAATTGTTTTTCCCACCGCCGGAACATATTCCTTGGGTTTTTTGTGTCAATATTTAGGCATAGAAAATACTGATGCTCACAGGTCGCTATCAGATACTAAGGCCACGGCGGAATTATTTGGACGCTCTTTGCAAGAGCTTGCAGCTCTCTCTTGGCCGATCAAAAGAGAGCTGCTGGAGATGGTTAAAGATGATGAAAGCGCACTGGGTCGTTTAATTTATCGAGAGTGCAAAAAAGATCCGCAGGTGGATGAAAAGGAGCCGTGGGATTCTGTAGTTTTGACGGCTAAGCCCGCTACAAAAGAAAGTGTGCCACGCCAACGGGTTGTTAATGAAGAATATCTGTTGAATCTAAAGGAGATCGAAAAGTATTTGACTTCTGATGAGCTTTGCGGTCAACATATCGCTGATTTTGAACCACGTCAGCAGCAGCTGGAAATGTCACAAGCGGTGGCTGAGGCTTTTAACTTACAAAATTTCCTCTTGGCAGAGGCCGGCACTGGCACCGGTAAATCTTTGGCTTATCTGTTACCGGCGGCACTTTTTGCCCTGCACTCAGGTCAACCGGTGGTTATCAGCACACATACCATCAACCTGCAGGAGCAGTTGATTAAAAAAGATATACCACAGCTCAAGGCTATTTTAAAAGAAGAGTTCAAAGCTGCCGTGATCAAGGGGCGCAGCCATTATTTATGTTTAAATCTTTTAAAACATTATGTTTTGCATGGTGATGACGAATTACGCTATTTTATTATGCGTCTTTTGGTTTGGGCCTCGCAAACTAGCACGGGTGACAGCGGAGAGCTGGGACTAAACCGTTTTGAACGCTGGAAATGGCAGCGTCTTTCTGCCAGCAGAGAGAATTGCGTGGCACCTAATTGCAGCTATTGTCGAGCCGGCTGCTTTGTTTTTCAAAGCAGAAGGAAGGCCGAGACGGCTGATATTATTATCGTTAACCATTCTTTATTAGTGGCTAATGCGGGTTTAGAGACTGCTATTTTGCCGGATTTTTCTTATTTGATTATTGATGAAGCCCACCATCTGCAACGTGATGCAGAAGAGCAACTGACAGGAGTGGTGGATTTTTATGAATTAATTAAAGGTTTAGGACGCCTGAAAAAAAAAGAACGGGGCAAAACCGTTGGCATCCTGACTCAGATGGAAAAGCAAGCGCAATCAATATTTGTCAATCATCAGGAGCGAGAGCAATTTTTAATCTGCTTGAACCAGGCGGAAGAGAAAGTTGGCGCTGTGGTGGCTGCCGGTGAAGAATTTTTTTCCTTGTTACAGGAGATTTTTTTAGCAAGAGCAGAGGTCAAAGCTTATTTTCCGTCACGTCTTTTGATTGATAAAAAGGATCGTACAGAGGAAATCTGGCAGCAAATTGAAACTGTAGGAGATAATTTTAAGGTTAGCATAAATCTCTTGTCGCAAACCCTGTTTTCTTTGCTGGAACAGGTGACATTGCTTTCCTTACAAGATGGTGAGGACATGTTTGGTGTAGATCAAATAAAGGGACTGGCCTCTAACTTTTTGACAATAGCTGATCTAGCTGAAACTTGGCTTAAGCCGCCTGATAATGACTATGTTACCTGGTTGACCTTTACTGCCGGCGATAAAAAACCCTCTCTGCATATGGCACCGATTGATATGGGAGAATTGCTTTATGATACTTTATTATTTAATAAAAAGTCTATTGTTTTTACCTCTGCTACCTTATCGGTTGCTAATTCGTTTGCCTATTTCAAAAAAAATATTGGTCTTGATTTATTACCGGAACCACCCATCGAATTACTGGTCAGCTCGCCTTTTTATTATAATGAGCAAGCCTTATTTGCTATTTGCACCGATCTGCCGGATTGGACTAAACAAAGTGAGGTACAATGTATTGAAGCCATTGGCAGTACCTTGATAAAGCTGATAGAGTCCTCAGAGGGGCGGGCTTTGATTTTGTTTACCTCGCATGCACAGCTTAAGGCAGTATATAGAAGGATTAATAAACCGTTATCACAAAAAGGTCTTACCGTCTTGGCTCATGGAATCAACGGTAATCCCTCACAGCTTTTAAACCGTCTTAAAGAAGAAGAAAACTGCTGCCTTTTGGGGGCCAGCAGTTTCTGGGAGGGGATTGATGTGGTAGGTAGTGCTTTATCACTGGTAGCTGTGGTAAGGCTGCCGTTTTGGCCGCCTACGGATCCTTTGATGTATTCACGCATGAAAAAGCTTGAGGATGAAGGATATAATAGTTTTAATGCCTATAGCTTGCCGCAGGCTGTTATTCGTTTCAAACAGGGCTTTGGCCGTTTGATCCGCTCGGGGTATGATAAAGGTGTTTTTTGTGTTTTAGACAGACGGTTAGTAGAAAAATATTATGGACGTACCTTTGTTGAATCTTTGCCGGAAATGCAAATCGTTTGCGATACGCATGAGGAGATTGCCGAACACGTTCGCCAGTGGTTGAAGTAAGAATTAGACGGACAGACACAAGATTTTCACTCTGAACATAAATTATAGCAACAAGATAAAAGGAGTGATCTTGATGAAAATTTATTATATAAAACTACCCAACCCACTGCGAAACTTGTTAAAGAAAATATTTCAGCAATAAGAGCTAAAACTGACAGACCGCCTTAAGGCGGTCTTTATCTTACGCCGATTACACCGCCGATGGCGGCTGCCAAAAGATAATAAACACTGTGAATGCTGATTACAGTTTGCCCGCCGGAGGTGATCAAGCCCAGCAAGTAAAGGATAATAAGTACAATAACCCCTACAAACAAACCGTGAAAGAGTCCCTTAGTTTGAGCTTTTTTACCGGCAAAAAGTCCTCCTGTAAAGCTGCCGACAGCAGTAATTATAAGTGCGGCAGATGCCAAATAAGTTTCCGAAAGAGAGCTGTAAAAGATGATACAGCTGAAAATTAAAGAGGCGCCCAGAATAATAATAAGAGCAGTTACAATCCCTATTATAAGAGGGGATAAGCGGCTTAATCCAGCCTGTTTTATAGTGGGGTATTTACTCGTCATAAAAATATCACTCCTTATAAAAAATCTCTTTTTAGAGGATTATTAATCGTTATCACTATATGTCCGAACATAAAATATATGACAATATTACTTGACCAGAGGCAGTAAATGGCATATTATAAAAGCTATAAGAATTAAAAAAGAGGTTAAAAAATGGATAAAGCCAAAATTCAAGCGGCGGTAAAAATGATTTTTGAGGCCATAGATGAAAATCCGCATCGAGAAGGGTTAAAGGAAACACCCCGAAGGATAGCGGAGATGTATGAAGATATTTTGGGTGGCATCAATATTGATCCCAAAGAACATCTGCAAATCCAGTTTATTGAAGATAAACATCAGGAAATGGTGATTATTAAAGATATTGATATGTATTCTATGTGTGAGCACCACATGATGCCGTTTTTTGGCAAGGTGCATATTGCCTATATCCCTAAAGATGGCGTTATTACCGGTCTTTCTAAGCTGGCTCGAGTGGTTGAGGACTATGCCAGGCGGTTGCAGCTGCAGGAAAGATTAACCACGCAAATTGCTGAGGCTATTATGGAAGTGCTCAAACCTCAAGGTGTACTGGTTGTTATCGAAGCGGAACACATGTGCATGACCATGCGCGGCATTAAAAAGCCGGGCTCTTTTACGGTTACTTCAGCGGTGCGCGGTATTTTTACCACCGGTAGCACAAAAGCAGAAGCGTTGCAACTTATTAAAGGGTGTTAGTTTTTTTAATAAAAATAAATTTTTTGATAACTATATAGGAGATGCTATGAATAAAACTGCTACGGGTAAAGAACAGAGAAAATCTTTTATTAAGGAAATTATCGTGGTTGTCTTGATAGCCTTGGCAATTTCATGTTTTTTAAAGTTTTTTATTATGGACAGCCGCATGGTACCTACGCCTTCTATGTATCCCACTATTCATGTAGGTGACCGTGTTTTAGTTAACAAATTGGCTTATTTTGGGGATCGTTCACCGCAACGCGGGGATATTGTGGTTTTTGTCGGACCTGCTGACTCCGGGGTGGATGGTGATCTTTTGAAAAGAGTGTTGGGCTTACCGGGGGAAAAAATTGAAGTACATGACAAAAAAGTTTATATTAATGATCAGCCCTTAACTGAAGATTATTTAGCAGAAGAGCCTTACTATGACTTTGGTCCGGTAATTGTACCCGAGGGTTACTATTTCATGATGGGGGATAACCGTAATCAAAGCGCCGACAGCCATTATTGGCAGGATCCTTTTATCAGTAAAAAAGATATTAAAGGCAAGGCATTTGTACGTTATTGGCCTTTTAATAGGATATCTGTATTAGAAAAAGCTGTATATTAGATGGGAGTTTAAAATGCGTATATTACTAACTAATGATGATGGCATATCCGCTCAGGGTTTAAATAAATTATGTGCCTGTCTGGCACAGATTGCTGATGTTTATGTTTTTGCACCGACTTTTGAGCAAAGTGCCACCGGTCATGGCATTACGGTTAAAACGCCTCTGCGTATTACAAAATGGCAGATAGAAGGGGCCAAAGAGGCTTTTGCTGTGGACGGTCTGCCGGCTGATTGTGTAAAATTAGCTTGTGAGGCAGTGCTGGACGGATTGCCTGATTTGGTGATTTCAGGGGCAAATCATGGTACAAATTTAGCTTCCGATGTAATTTATTCGGGAACTGTTTCTGCGGCCCTGGAGGGTTATTTGTTGGGCAGACCTTCTTTGGCGGTTTCTTTGGAGGATGTGCAGAGTAATTTACCGGAAGCTTGTCAATTTGTTTGTGATTTTGTTTTGTGGTGGCAGCAGAATAATTGGCAACCGAAAAGTATGTTTAATATCAATGTGCCGGCCCAAAAGATCAAGGGCAGCAAATATGCTCAACTTGGTGTTCGTGTTTACAGAAATACTTTTGAAGAGCGTATTGATCCTCGCGGTAATTCTTATTATTGGCTTTCCGGTTCTCCGGAAGATCAAGGTTATCAGGGTCGTACGGACGTGGAGGCTATGGCAGAAGGCTATATTACAATTACGCCTTTGTCAACTGACTTAACCAACTATAAGGTACTTGACTTTCTTAAAGAAAATGAGCCGCTTACTTAAAACGCTGAATCATGCGTTGCCAAAGTCCGATGCTGAGTCCGCGCATCAAGGCTAAAAAAGCGAGATAGATTAATAGTAATACCGGAATAATGGCTGCTAAAGCCATTTTTTCTTGTGCCAAAGCACCCAGATTAAGAAAATGATATAAAGCGGCAGTAATGGCGATAGAGATCAGCGGCTTAATAAAAATATTCAGTACAGGCAGTTTAACTTTACTGCACTGCCAAAAGCAAATCAGGTTGAGGAAAAAACCGAAAACAGCGGCGATATTAACGGCGATAGCGGCACCATTGATGCCCATATGAGGCTGGGTAGTAAGGGCGATAATCCCGGTAAGAAGGCAGATTGCTGTTAAAATGGCATTAATTAAAAGTTGTCTTACTTTACCCATGCCTTGAAGAATACTGGTCAAGGTGGTTTGCAAATAAAAGAAGGTGCCTCCAATACATAAAATGCGTAGCGGTTCAGCCGCTAAAGGACTGTTGAAAAGGCGGCTGCATAAAATATCCGCAAATAAAAAAAGAATTAACATGCCGGGCAGGCTAAAGATCATCGTTGCCTGAAGGGCATTTGTTGAACGATGTGCTAATAGTTTTTTATTTCTGATACTGCCGGCAACGGCGGGAATTACGGAAACAGAAAGGGCTGCGGTAAAAACACCCGGTAAATGCAAAAGAGTCATGGCCACACCGGCAAAACGACCATAGATTTCTGTGGCCGCCCGCACATCATAGCCGGCCGTTTGCAAAGCCCATGGGATTAAAAAAGCCTGCAGCATCATCATTAGACTAAGAGCCAGACGGTTAAGGGTTACGGGAGTACCAAAACGCACCAATTTAGAGGCGATTTGTGGTTTAAAGCTACCCGCAGAGAGTAAAGGTTGTTGTTTGCGAAAACAAATTAACAAATAGATAAATCCTACTGTTTCACCCAAGAGGGTAGCAATGGCAGCGGAGGTGACTGCTTTATCCAGACTGAGGTTTACAAATTGTAAGGCTAAGAAAATGCCTATGACCACGCGGACAGTTTGCTCGATACTCTGACTGACACCGATAGTCGACACTTGTCCTGTACCTTGAAAATAACTGCGATAAGCAGAAGCAATACTTATAATAAAGACTGCCGGCAGCATAATTTGCAGAGACAATAAGATCCTTTCATCAGGTACAAAATACTCAATAAAAAAAGGCAGCATGAACCAGCCCGCCGTGGTGATAATAAAGCCAGTTAAAAATAACAGAATTAAGCCACTTTTAAAGATATTTAAGGTTCTGCTTTTGCCGCCTTTAACGGCGATTGATTGTGACATGGCCAAAGGGATACCCCAGCTACCCAATACCAAAAGAAAAGTATAAAGCGGTGTGACCATTTCCACCAAACCTATGCCTTCGGCCCCTAAAATGCGTACAAGCACTATCCGGTAAAAAAAACCCAGTCCCTTAACAAAAATATTTGATAAGAGTAATAAAATAGTGCCAAGCAGTAATCCTTGCTTTTTTGTCATAGCTGGTGTGCTGTCCTTTGATTAACTGTTAGTTTTTATCAAGATTATGCTGATGGCTTTTAGTCTATGACTTTTGCGCGGTCTTTTATTTGCCTGTCTATGCCGTTTTAAAAAAATTTTGACTAAAAGAGGGTTTTTTCTTGAGTGTATATAATATATAAGTTTGTGTAGTTTTATAAAAATAGCTATTGCTGAAGGGGGATATTAAATGAAGGTCTATCCATCGGAAAAAATTCGTAATGTGGGCTTCGTAGCTCATCAAGGAGCAGGTAAAACATCTCTAATTGAAGCCTTAGTCTTTAACACGGGTACTATAAAACGTCTTGGCAGGGTGGACGATGGCAACACCGTAGCTGATTATATGCCGGAAGAAATTAAGCGCAAAAGCACTATTAGTGCTGCCTTGGTAGCTGCTGAATGGCGTGATACTAAGCTTAATATCTTTGATACCCCCGGCTTTGCTGATTTTTTTAGCGAAGTGGTAGGTGTTGGTTCCGTCGTCGATAGCTTTTTAATGGTCTTAGATGCAGTTGCAGGTACTGAAGTCAGTACGGAAATTATTTGGGATTTTGCTGATGAAAAAAACCTTCCTCTCATCGCATATATGAATAAAATGGATCGAGAAAACGCTAATTTTACTAAAGCCGTTGATTCTATGAAAGCAACCTTGACCAGGCAGATTGTGCCTGTTCAGCTACCTATCGGGCAGGCTGCTGATTTTTCAGGCATTATTGATTTGATAGAAATGAAGGCCTATAAATATGATGATGGTAAGGCCACCATCATCGACATTCCGAAGGAGCTTTTGGCCGATGCTGAATTGGCCAGAGAAGAGTTAATCGAGGCGGCAGCCGAAGGCGAAGATGATATCACCATGAAATACCTTGATGGTGAGGAGTTGACTCAAGAGGAAATTATTTTGGGACTTAAAGCCGGCGTGGCACAAGGTAATGTTGTACCGGTCTTATGCGGTTCTGCTGACAAAAATATTGCGGTTGATAAATTAGCTGATATACTGGTTGATTTTGCGCCTTGTCCTTTAGCTAATATGGATGATTCCTTAATTAATAAGCCCACTACTGCTGTAGTTTTTAAAACTTTGGCCGATCCTTATGTTGGTAAAATCAGTTTCTTTAAAGTTATGCAAGGTAATATGAAAGGTGATACTACCATGTATAATGCTAATAAAGAATTTGATGAAAAAGTGGCTCATTTAAACACCATGCAGGGAAAAAATATGATACAGTTGCCGGAGATTAATTTTGGTGATATTGGTGTGGTAGCAAAACTGAATAAAACTGTCACCAGTGACTGGTTGACCGTTAAGGGTAACTCTGATCTTAGTTTGGATAAAATTGTTTTTCCGGCCGCCAATTATCGGGTTGCCATTTCACCTAAGACTAAGGGTGACGAGGACAAATTAGGCAGTGCTATCAACCGTATTTTGGAAGAGGAACCAACCTTGACCTTCGAAAAGGATGCCGTGACTAATCAAACTACTTTAACCGGCACCGGAGAAACCCATCTCAATATTATTATTGATCGTTTAAAATCAAAATTTGGTGTAGAAGTAGAAATTGTGGAAATGAAAATTCCTTATCGTGAAACTATTCGTGGTTCGGCTCAAAAAGTCGAAGGTAAACATAAAAAACAATCAGGTGGTCATGGTCAATATGGTCATGTTTTTATTGATATCGAACCTTATGCGGATGGGGATTTTGCCTTTGAAGAAAAAATCTTTGGCGGCAGCGTTCCCAAAAACTATATTCCTGCTGTTGAAAAAGGTATGCGCGAGGCCATGAGGGAAGGTATTTTAGCCGGTTATCCAGTTTCTAATATTAAGATCACCCTGATTGACGGCTCTTATCATGATGTTGATTCTTCGGAAATGGCCTTTAAATTAGCGGCCAGCATGGCTTTTAAAAAGGCTTGTGAACAGGCCAAACCTGTTTTATTGGAGCCGGTAATGGATGTGGAAATTTCCGTTCCTGACCAATTTATGGGGGATATTATGGGTGACATGAATACCAAGCGTGGACGCATTTTAGGTATGGAAAAATCCGGTAAAATGCAAAAAATAAAAGCTCAAGCACCCTTATCTGAAATGTTACGTTATGCCATTGATTTAAGATCAATTACCCAGGGACGCGGTCGTTTTGATATGGATTTTTCTCACTACGAGGAAGTGCCAAAAGAAATTGCTGATAAAGTAATTGCTCAAACCAATGCTGAAAAAGAATAGGTATTTAACAGATATGAGGGTTTCTGAAAACGAAACCCTCTTTGTTACATAAAGTTATCGTTATATATGTTTGATGATTGCCGGCCAAGAATTTAAATATTAGACAAGAAAATTTAAAAAATCTCTCAAAGAATGTTGACATTTTGTAAGTTTAGGGTTACTCTAGTACATATATTAAAGATGGGATAGTTTTATTTGTTGCTTTAGGCAATAAATAGATAGTTGTTTTAAAATTTAATGAGAGGTGCAAAAGAAAAATGAATGCGAAAAGATTGATTAGTAAGGCTGCAGTTAAGATTGGGGTTAGTTATATTACTAAAGATCCTATGAAAAATCTGCATAAACTGGTTGATTGGGCTGATGGTCTGGTAGTTTTAGAAGATCACAAAAAAATGGTTAGTGCTTTCAGGGGCTGGATAAATGATCCTACTTGCGGACCGTACAAGCTGATTGAACGCTATTTTACACAATTAAATCCAGAAGTGCGTAAGAAATTTTTGGTTAACTTCTTTATTAATGCCGGCATGGATGGTATCCCACGCAGAAAGAAAATGCAAGAGGAAGCCAACTGTAATATCCCTTGGGCAGTTTTGATGGATCCTACGGCAGCTTGTAATATCAAATGTATCGGCTGCTGGGCCGGTGAATATGATAAAACTGATGCCATGGATTATGATACTTTAGATAGAATTATCCGTGAAGGTAAGGAATTGGGCATTTATATGTTCATTTATTCCGGTGGTGAACCGTTAATGCGTCGTGATGATATACTTAAGCTGGCACAGGTACATGATGATTGTATCTTCCTTTCTTTCACCAATGGTACTTTAATTGATGAAGAATATGCCGAGAAAATTGCCAAAGCCGGTAACTTCCTTTATGCTATCAGCATTGAAGGTGATGAGGAATCTACGGATATGAGACGCGGCAAGGGCGTTTATGCTAAAGTTGTCGAAACTATGAGAATTCTTAAAAAACATGGTATTCCTTTTGGTTTCTCTGCTTGCTATACCAGTAAAAACGTTGATCAGATTGCCAATGAGGATTGGATTGATCTGATGGTTGAATATGGTTGCCTTTTCGGGTGGTACTTTACCTATATGCCGATTGGTGCCGATGCTGACTTAAGCTTACTTGCCAGTGCTGAGGATCGGGAAAGAATGTATTATCACATCAGAGATATCAGAAGCAGAAAACCCATCTTTTTGTTAGATTTCTGGAATGATGGTGAGTATGTTAATGGTTGTATCGCAGGCGGCAGACAGTATATCCATATTAGTGCAGCCGGTGATGTCGAGCCTTGTGCTTTTATCCATTATGCCAACTGCAATATTAAAGAGACCAGCTTGCTGAAAGCTTTGCAGTCGCCTTTGTTTGCTGAATATCGTAAAAATCAACCATTTAATGATAATCAGCTGCGCCCTTGTCCACTTTTGGATAATCCGGAAAAACTGCGTATGATGGTTAAAAATGCCGGTGCTTATTCTTCACAACCGATTGATAAAGAGCCTATAGATTCTTTATGCGATAAGTGTGTACCACCTAGTGAAGCATGGGCAAAAAAAGCCCAGAAAATATGGGATGAAACTCCGGAAGAGATTAGAACTAAATTTGATAAAGTTAATGCAGAACACAGAGCTTCATTCGAATAAAACTAACAACTGTCAGGGAATGCTTGAAAGCGTTCCCTGATTTATTATTACCTGCTATTCATAAACAAAAGAGCTTGAGCATAAACTGAAGCAGATATTTTGATAGCAGGTGATGAAATGGGTAATTTAAATGATTTTGAATATTACAAGGCGCCAAAAAATTCCAGCGGCCCTAAAAAGAAACGCTTTGCGTTGCGATTATTAGCACAAAGCATTGCAGCAGTTGTTTTTTTTCTGGTGATCTTTAATTTTGTGGCGGCAGATGGCCTGATCGGTAATTTTTCCCGTTATGTGAGCGGAGATGCTCTGCAAATGGAAAGCAGCTGGCTTTCTGCTGATATTATTGCCAGTGTAAGCAGTGATAAAGATGAAGTGATACCCCATTTTACCATTCCGGTGTCAGGAACTGTTGTTAAGCAGTTTGCCTTAAAAGGTGAAACGGATGGTGCTTCCGGAATTATTATTAAATGTAATAATGGTTCCGCCATCAAAACGGTGGCGGAAGGTACGGTTATTGCTACCGGTCAGGAAGCGGACAGTTTATGGATAAAGGTCACTCATAGTGGAGGTTTTACCAGTATTTATCAAGGATTAGTCAGTGTTTCAGTCACAGAGGGGCAAACTTTAATCGCGCAGACGGAAATTGGCAAAGTCGGTGAAAAAAATCTGGCTTTTGCACTTTTGCAAAACGAGCTCCCTGTTGACCCCTTAGAATTTCTTTTAGGAGAACAAAAAAAGACGGTCTAACCGTCTTTTTATTCGGTTTATGGGAGGGTATTAGCCTTTTGATGTGGAATGCTTATTATATTGTAGTATAATATTGTTCAGAAAAAGAGGGGCAAGTTAACCTTGAATAAAACTATTGATATAAGGAATTATGAAATCCTGTCTGAGGTAAAAAGGCCAGCTCAATATGTTGGCGGGGAGTATAATTCCTTAATTAAAGATCCTCAGTCGGTACAAGCTCAGATGGCTTTTTTATTCCCCGACACCTATGAAATCGGGATGTCACATCTGGGGTTACGAGTCCTCTATGAGGCGATTAACCGTGATGAGCGTTTTTTATTAGAGCGTTCTTTTGCACCACAAACTGATCTGGAAAAAATTATGCGGGACAAAAAATTACCGCTTTTTACTTTGGAAAGTCATCGACCTATTAGTGATTTTGATGTAATCGGCTTCACCTTACAATATGAATTAAGCTATACTAATGTGCTTAATATGCTTGATTTAGCGGGTTTACCACTTTTAGCGGCGGAACGTGACGACCGTCATCCCTTGATTATTGCCGGTGGACCATGTGTTTATAATCCGGAACCTTTAGTTGATTTTATAGATCTATTTATTATTGGAGAGGGAGAAGAAGTATTAATAGAGCTGTTGGAGCTGATAGCAAAAAAACTGCCAAGAGCCGAATTATTACGCAAGGTGGCCGATATAAAGGGTATTTATGTCCCGCAATTTTACCAGGTGACTTATGGCAACGATCAAAAAATTGCCGCTATTCAGTCACTGGCGGGTGTACCCACCAGAGTGAAAAAACGTTTTCTTTTTGATCTTAACCAAGCGGCTTTCCCTTCTCGAGCACTGCTGCCTAATATTGAGGTGATTCACGATCGAGCTTTACTGGAAGTGATGCGTGGCTGCACCAGAGGCTGTCGTTTTTGTCAAGCGGGGATTATTTATCGCCCCTTGCGGGAAAAAGATCTGCAGGTCTTACTGAAGCAAGGTCAAGAGCAGCTTTCATCAAGTGGTTATGAAGAGATAGGTCTGCTTTCTTTATCAACTGCCGACTATTCTCAGTTAGAACCACTGATTGATGGTCTGTTAAAAATTAGTGATTCCTGTGGAGTGGGGGTTTCTTTGCCTTCCTTGCGTGCGGATGCTTTTTCCGTGGATCTGGCCCAAAAGGTGCAGAAGGTGCGTAAAAGCGGTTTAACATTTGCTCCTGAGGCCGGTAGTCAGCGCATGCGTGATATTATTAATAAAGGTGTCACGGAAGAAGATATGTTGGAGGCGGCGGCTGCCGCTTTTGCTGCTGGTTGGACAGCACTTAAGCTCTATTTTATGATTGGTTTACCTGAAGAAAAAACGGAGGATTTAATCGCAATCGTCGGGCTTTGTCAAAAAGTGCTGTATCTTGGTCGTAAAAAACGTCCCCAATGGGTCAAAAAACAACTAAAAATTTCTCTGGGAATGGCTTCTTTTGTACCAAAAGCGCATACTCCTTTTCAATGGCAAGGACAAAACAGCCCGCAAGAACTTTTGGAAAAACAAACTTTATTAAAAGAGCTGCTCCGCCCGCTGAAAGCGGTCTCTTTTAGTTTTCATGATATTGAGACAAGTTCCTTGGAGGCTGCTTTTGCCAGAGGTGACAGACGTTTGGGACAAGTTTTACTAAAGGCTTGGCAAAAAGGTTGTCGCTTTGATAGCTGGCATGAGCATTTTCGACCGGATCTTTGGCAAGAAGCTTTTGACGAATGTCAGATAGATAAAGATTTTTATGCACAAACGAGCTATAACTATGAAGATATTTTGCCTTGGGATCATCTTGATTGCGGTGTTGATAAAAAATGGTTGTGGCAAGAGTACCAAAAAGCCCTCTTGGGGCAAAAAACAAAGGATTGCCGTCATGAAGGATGTACAAATTGTGGTATTTGTTTTAATTTAGGCGGAGAAAACCGCTTAGCCGACTCTAGACCAGAAAATAGAGAGAGTGAGACAACAGATTAGATTATGAATGAACATGTTTTTAGCAGATGGCGTGTAAAATTAAAAATTAGCGGGTCTTTGGTGTATGTTTCTCATTTAGATGTTCTTTCTGCTTGGGAAAGAACACTTAGACGTGCTCGGTTACCTATGCGTTTTTCGTCGGGATTTAACCCGCACATGCTGATTTCTTTTGGGCCGGCTCATGCGGTGGGAATGCAGGAGGACGCTTTATATTGTGATCTTGATTTTTCGCATCAGCCACCTGATAATTGGCCGGATTTATGTAATGCAGTAGCTCCTTCAGGGCTGCAAGTGCTGGAGGCGCGTGAAATTGCCACTGATTTACAATCGTTGATGTCTGCAATTAATCTGGTTACTTATGAATTAGACTTTACAAATGATAATTTTGCAATAGAAAAATTTCTGGCTCGAGAGAGTTATGTCATAGAAAGAATTTCCCCTAAGAAAAAAAAGACCGTGGATCTTCGTCCCAATGTTCTGGAAGTACGCAAAATTGAGGAACAAAAAATAGCGCTAACGGTGCGTTTAGGTAATAAAATTAGTCCTAAAGCCGGGGAAATTGCAAGGGCGATTGCACCGCAAAATACCCTAAAATCATTACGCCGTACGGGTCTTTTTATTGAAAACGAACAGGGTCGGCAGCTGCCATAAAATAAAGCTAGGGGTGTATTTATGTATAGAGAAATATTGATGAAAGGGACTCCTGAAGAGCTTTCAGTGGCTGTGATAGATAATCAGCAACTTTCAGAAATTTATTTTGAGCGTCTTTTTAAAAACCGTTTAATTGGTAATATTTATAAAGGTCATGTGGACAGTGTTTTGCCGGGTATGCAGGCTGCTTTTGTTGATATTGGCTTGGAGAAAAACAGTTTTTTGTATGTAGAGGATGCGGTACCTAAAAAAATAGATGAATTCGGTCGGGAGCAGGGCGGCGAGAAGAAAAGTATTAATCAAATTTTACATAAAGGGCAAGAAATTGTGGTGCAAATCTTTAAAGAACCCTTCGGTTCTAAGGGTGCACGTGTAACGATGAATCTTACTTTTCCCGGACGTTATTTAGTGCTTTTACCCGGCTGTAACTACATTGCTATTTCACGTCGCATTGATGATGAAAATGAGCGTAACAGGCTTAAAAGCTTAGCAAAGTCTCTTTTGCCGACCGGTGTAGGGGCGATTATTCGTACTGCGGCACAGGGTATGAGTGAAAAAGAATTATCCGGTGACATTAAAATGCTTTCTAAGCAATGGAAACGGATTCAAGGTAAAGCGGTGAAAAGTAAAGCACCCTCTTTGCTTTATGCTGATTTGGCTTTGGCCGAGCGTATTATTAGGGATACGGCGACTATGTCTGTAAATCGCATTTTAATTAATAATAGAGAAATGCATGAAAAGATGCAGGAGACTGCCGCCGTCATGGCGCCTTCCTTGGTGCCGAAAATCATCCTTAAAGAAACTGAAGATCCTTTCAACATGTATAATGTACAGGCGCAGATTGAACAAGCCTTGTACCGTAAAGTCTGGCTGAAAAGCGGGGGTTATTTGATCATTGATCAGGTGGAGGCTCTGACGGTTATTGATGTTAATACTGGTAAATATGTGGGAAAAGATAACCTTTCTGCCACCATTTTACGTACCAATTTGGAAGCCGCAACGGAAATTTCTCGTCAATTGCGCTTGCGTAATATAGGAGGAATTATTATTGTCGATTTTATTGACATGGATAAACAAGACGATAAAAACGAGCTGATTGCGGTTTTGGAAAAAGAAGTAAAAAAGGATCGAACCAAGGTAACTGTCCTAGGGCTGACACGGCTGGGACTGGTGGAAATGACCAGGAAAAAAAGAGGACAATCTTTGATGATGACTTTGGAAAAAGAATGTCCTTTTTGTCAAGGTAAAGGGCGCGTTTTATCGGAAGCCAGTATCGATGCCCACATTAGGCAAGAAATAAAAATGATAGCAGATACAAGTGATGCACCGGCCATTCATATCAAAGCTCATACCAGTGTGGCCTCTTATTTATTGGGTCCGGCCGGACATAGTTTAGAGGGTTTGGAGAAAAAATATCGAAAAAAAATTACTGTCTGCGGAGATGCTTCATTGCGTATGGAAAATTTTGTTGTCAGGCCCAGCTATGAAGAGATAACAAGTTATATCCAATCACCAGTTAAGACCGGCCAAAAAGTTAAACTTAAAATAGATTCTACTCATAGAGAGCATCTGTCGGATGGCTTGTCTCGGGTCAATGGTTTTATAATTCATATTATTGATGGTGGTAATCGAGTTGGTCAAGAAGTTGAGGTAACCGTCACTAAGGTTTTGCCGACTTATGCCAAGGCACAGATCAATTAAAAAGAACCATTAAAAAAATCAATAGAATAACCGTAAATATTGATTGACAAAGTCATGTTTTTCATGATAAAATATTACTGTTATGTTGCTATACCGCTCCGAAAAGGTTGAAAGTACCGTTTAGGTCACCTTGGTCGGGCGAGTCTATATAGTAGGGGAGGTGCAACGATTAATGTATGCAATCATTGAAACAGGTGGCAAGCAATACAAAGTTAATCAAGGGGATGTCTTAAAAGTAGAGCTTTTAACAGCTGAAACAGGTGAAACTTTAACGATTGATAAAGTTTTAGCCGTTTCGGATGGCAAAAGTACCACTATTGGCAGTCCTTATGTTGATGGTGCGGCGGTTGAATGCAAGGTTTTGGAACATGGTAAAAATAAAAAAGTTGTGGTGTTCAGATATAAACCAAAGAAAAATGTCCGGGTTAAAAAAGGACACCGTCAACCATTTACTAAACTGGAAATTACCGGTATTACTGTTTAAAAATAATTAAAATTTTCCTTATAAGAGGAGGTGGGATATAATGGCTCAAAAGAAAGCCGGAGGTAGTTCGCGTAATGGTCGCGATAGTCAGTCGAAACGACTGGGATTAAAAAGTCATGATGGGCAAATGATCTCGGCCGGTACCATTATTGTTCGCCAAAGAGGAACTAAATTTCATCCTGGTAATAATGTTGGTATTGGTAAAGATGATACACTGTTTGCTAAAGTAGATGGTCAAGTAATGTTTGAAAGAAAAAGTCGGGAAAAGAAACAGGTCAGTGTTTATCCCGTGCAAGCTGTTTAAATTTTGTATCCTAAGAGACTTTCTGAAAAAGAAAGTCTCTTTTATATCATTATGTGATATACTATATAATATAAGTTAGAGAAAAGGGAAGATTATGTTTTACGATTATGCAAAAATATATATTCAGGGCGGTGCCGGTGGTAACGGAATAGCTGCCTTTAGAAGAGAAAAATATGTGCCGATGGGCGGACCTGCCGGCGGTGACGGCGGTCGTGGCGGCAATATTATTCTCATCGGAGACAGGAACCTCAAAACATTAGCTGATTTTCGCTATAAAAGGCATTATCGAGCTGATCGAGGGCAAAACGGATCAAATAAAAATCAACATGGACAAGGGGCGCCTAACCTATATTTGCGGGTGCCTTTGGGTACCATTTGTCGTGATCATGATACAAATGAACTGCTAGCTGATATTGTTGTGGATGGTCAAGAATTTGTAGTGGCCAAAGGTGGTCGTGGCGGCCGTGGAAATAGCCGTTTTGCCACGGCGCAAAACAAGGCGCCGCGGATGGCTGAAAAAGGAGCGCCGGGAGAAGAGCGTAATATTCAGCTGGAATTAAAACTGCTTGCTGATGTAGGGCTGATTGGTTTACCTAATGTTGGTAAATCAACTTTAATCAGCCGTGTTTCAGCGGCCAAGCCAAAGATTGCCAATTATCCTTTTACTACTTTACAACCCAATTTAGGTGTGGTTGATTTAGATGATGGCAAAGGTTTTGTGATGGCTGATCTGCCCGGATTAGTGGAAGGTGCTGCCGAAGGAGTAGGCTTAGGTCAGCGTTTTTTACGGCACACGGAAAGAACCAGAGTTTTAATACATGTTTTAGACATGTCCGGTTTGACTGAAAGTGATATTTATGATGATTTTTGTTTGCTTCTGGAAGAGTTGCGTCGCTATCGGGAGGACTTGATGGAGCGCCCGCAAATAATTGCCGCAAATAAGATGGATTTGCCGCAAGCTGCGGAAAATTTGTCCAAATTTAAAGCTAAACTGCAGGAAAACGGACAAAAGTATGAAATTTTTCCTATTTCAGCAATTAAGGGTCAGGGTTTGAAGTCGCTTGTGCAACGGGCGGCAGAATTAATCGCCGCAGCACCGGAGCCCATGGCAGTTAAAGAAGAGGAAATTAAGCATACTATAGTTAAGGATGAACAGCCTTGGCAAATCGCGGAGATAGAGCCCGGCTTTTGGCAAGTTACAGGGCAAGGTGTAGAAAAATTAGTAGCCATGACTGATATGCAAAATGATGAGGCGGTCTCTCGTATGCAGAAAATTTTTGCTAAAATTGGCTTTGACAAGGCCTTAAAGGAAGCAGGAATCCAAGAAGGCGACGTGGTTAAAATCGGCAGGGAAGAATTTGATTTTGCTGAATAATAATCAAGGAGGCTATTATGCTTTTAAGTGAACCTAAAGCGGGCAAAAAAATCAAAGTGGGGCTGATGGGTGGCACTTTTGATCCCATTCATTATGGCCATTTAGTAGCCGCTGAGGCCGCCAGGGATAAGTTTCAACTGGATGAGGTGGTTTTTGTGCCTGCCGGCAGACCACCGCATAAACGTAAAAAAATAGTTTCCGAACCTCGTCATCGAGTAATGATGACCATTTTAGCAACGATTACTAACCCTTCGTTCAGGGTTTCACGCATAGAGGCCGAAAGAGAAGGCTATTCCTATGCTTACGATACAGTGATGCAATTTTTGCAGCTTTATAAACGGCAATGTGAATTGTATTTTATCACTGGGGCGGATGCTATTTTGGATATTTTATCCTGGAATAAAGTTGATGAATTGGTGGAAAACTGCCGCTTTATCGCAGCTAATCGTCCCGGATTTACCTGGCCTGATAATACTGATTTGCCGGACTATGTATTAAATAATGTTACTTTTATGGAAGTGCCGGCCTTGGCTATTTCCTCAACTGATATCAGATCGCGGGTTGTTAACGGTGAAAGTATAACTTACCTGGTTCCGGAATCAGTACAAATGTATATTACTAAAAACCAACTTTATAAATAAGGGATTGAAGGTATGTCTTTATCAGAAAAACTTTGTAAGTGCGTGCAGAAATTGCTTAATAAGAGCCGCTATCAGCATAGTTTAGCGGTTGCCGAAACGGCCAAAAAACTAGCTGATCATTGGGGAGAAGATCCGCAAAAAGCCGAGCTGGCGGGTTTTTTACATGATTTAGGTAGGTCTTATGATGCACATGAATATATCGATCTTTGCCAAAAATATGGCTTAAAGGTCAGCCAGCGAGAGCGCTGTAACCCTATTTTGCTGCATGCACCTTTAGGGGCGTATATGGCGGAAAAGGAACTTGGTATTGCGGATACGGATATTTTAGAGGCGATAGCCTATCATACTTTGGGGAAAATAGGCATGAGCGATCTGGCAAAAATCATTTTTTTAGCTGATGTGATTGAACCGGGTCGGCAATGGAAGGATACGGAAACGTTAAAAGAGCTGCGTAAAGTCGCTTATGAAGATTTAAATCTGGTGGTGGGTAAGGCTTTGGACGGTATTTTTAATTGGCTGCTTGAATGCGGTCGAGAGATTCCTCTTGAAGATTACCAAACCAGAGATTATTTTTATGCATTGGCCAAAAAATAGAGAAAAATAAGGAAAATAGTTTAATGAGGAGGTCTAAGATTGCCTAATAACCCTAGTAATTCAAATCATAATGAAAGTAAAGAATTGGTAGAAAAAATAGTTACCTGGTGCAAAGAAAAGAAAGCTGTTAATATTTTAAGTATTAATTTACAGGGAATTTCTTTAATCGGTGATTATTTTCTGTTGCTTACCGTCTCTAATGCGCGGCAAGGGCAGGCTTTGACAGATTATCTTAAAGAACAGTTAAAAGAGCTGGGAAAAGAAGTTTTACGTACTGAAGGTTATGATGAAGCAAGGTGGATTTTGTTGGATTGTGGCGAGGTTATTATCCATATTTTCCAGGATGAAGAACGTAAATATTATAACCTGGAACGCTTGTGGGGCGATGCGCCTATTGAAAACTATTTCTAAAATGCTCTGAAAAGGGTAATGTATAAATATGCAAACTTACTTATGCTAACTGTGGATAAGTTGTGGATAAAAAATGTAAAATTGTGCTTGACAAGATAAATGGCCAGCTAGAGGTGCTGTGGATTTAAACAAAGAAAATGTGGAAAAAACAGCATAAAAAAATGTTGAAATACGAGTTTTGACTACATTTTAGAGGACTTTTGTTATAAAATAAGTTTTTTTTGTAAGGAAACTGCTTATAAAGATGGTGGAAGTTAATTCGTTATTAAATGCCAGTATTTTACAGTTTTCGACTAAGGGGTACATAAATTTTCATGATATACAGAGCTAATGAGCCAAAATGTCGCTTATTGGTGAAAAAAACTTTAAGGAGTAGATAATGAGTGAATTATTAACAATAAACATGATTCGTGAGGCTGGTGAGACTTTAAAACCGGTGGTCAAGAAAACATCTTTAGAAAAAAATTACATTCTTTCCGAAAAGTATCAAAGTACGGTGCTTTGCAAAAGGGAGGATTTGCAGATTGTTCGCTCTTTTAAGCTTAGGGGAGCGTATAATAAGATGGCCAGTTTGACTAAGGAGGAATTATTGCGGGGTGTTGTTTGCGCAAGTGCGGGTAACCATGCTCAGGGTGTGGCCTATTCCTGCAAGTCTTTGCAGTCACCGGGTAAAATTTTTATGCCTGTGACCACTCCTAAACAAAAAATCTCCCAAGTGACGCGCTTTGGCAATGATAATGTTGAAGTAATTTTAACAGGGGATACATTTGATGATGCTTCCGAGGCTGCTTTTAAGTATTGTCAAAAGCATAACATGACTTTTATACACCCTTTTAATGATCCGTTGGTGATTGCGGGACAAGCCACCGTGGCAATGGAAATTTTAGCAGATGCTCCGCAGCCGATAGACTATCTTTTCATGACGATTGGCGGCGGTGGATTGGCTGCCGGGATGGGGACTTATTTTAAGCATTTTAGTCCTCAGACTAAAATCATTGGTGTTGAACCTCTTGGTGCGGCCTCTATGCAGTCTGCTTTTGAGCAGGGTGCAGTAGTTTCTTTAGAAAAGATTGACAAGTTTGTCGATGGTGCTGCGGTTAAAAAGGTAGGGGATCTCACTTTTTCGGTTTGCCGAAAAATGGTTGATGAAATAGTGACCGTGCCGGAAGGGAAGGTTTGCAGCACCATTTTAGACCTTTATAATAATTGTGCAATGGTTCTGGAGCCGGCCGGAGCCTTGCCGGTGGCGGCACTTGATTTTTACCGTGAGCAGATTAAAGGCAAACAGGTGGTTTGTGTGATTTCCGGTGGCAATAATGACATCGACCGGATGCAGGAAATTAAAGAAAAATCACTTTTATATGAGGGTCTGAAACATTATTTTATTATTGAATTTCCTCAAAGACCGGGAGCCTTAAAGGAATTTGTGAATGAAGTTTTGGGGCCCAATGACGATATTACGCGTTTTGAATACACAAAGTCTAATGACAAGGAAAAAGGGCCTACACTGGTGGGGATCGAACTGAGCTATCCGGAGGATTATGAAAGTCTTTTACAAAGGTTGAAGGAAAAAGGGTTCAAATACACGATTGTCAATCATAGCAAGCAGCTCCTAAATCTTTTTGTCTAATAACTAATAAATTTACCGCCGACCATCATGGCCGGCGGCTGTCTATTGGAAGATATTTTAATTTTAGTCTTGATTGCACAAATTAACGGCTACAGGCTAAATAAAAAACGGTAAAACATGGGGCTTACTTAACACTACTTTCTATAATTTTCTATAAATTATTATAATTTAGCTTGTTTAGCTTTTTCCGAGATTTCCACCAATTCCTCATGAGACAAAGTAGGCAGTTTTTTTAACTGTTCTAAAAACAGCATTAAACTTTCCTTATGTTTGATTTTCGTTTGTTCGTTAAGATATGTAATGACGACTGCCGGAATCATGGCCACTACGATCACTCCGTAGAGGGTCAAAAGGATTGTCAGAAGGCGACCAACCCCTGTTACAGCGACATAATCGCCATAGCCAATGGTAGTAAAGGAAATAAAGCAATACCAAAGACTTTCGCGATAGGTATGAATTGACGGTTCAAACAGTAATACCAAAAAAGACGTAACTATATAATAGAGGAAAAAACCGCTAAGAATTTTATTCATCCCTGTTCTTTTTATGATCATCCAAAAAAACGATAGTTTTTTCATATAAAAAACCTCTTCATTGATAGGATGCTTTTATTATAGCATTTGCCTTATCTAAGAGGAAGAGGTTTTTTTTAACTAATGCTCCAGGTATCTGGCAAAAAAACTGGCTGCCGTTTCGGCAATTTTGCTTTCCAAGATACCAAGATGGATCTTTTGATCTTTATTAACAATGATCACAGCACCCATAGGATCACCGTGATTGATAATGGGGGCGATTATTTTGCCATAGAAATGATTGTTTTCTGAAAGCTGTTCGCCGTTTTCTTCATTAATAATTGTACCGGATGTCGGTTTGTCATAATTTTCACAAAAAAGTCGCCGCTCTTGCATAGATTTTTTTACTAAACGGCCGATAGGTTGCCCCAAAAAATCTTTTTTGGCTTTTCCACTAACGGCAATAATGTGATCTCGATCAGTAATCATGACTGTCTTATCAAGGTTTTCACTAATCGATTGGGCATACTCATCGGCTATTTTGCTTAATTCACCCAAGGGAGAATATTTTTTTAAAATAATTTTTTCTTCTGCCGTGACATATATTTCAAGCGGATCGCCTTCATGAATTCTCATAGTTCTTCTAATTTCTTTTGGAATTACCACACGTCCCAGGTCATCAATTCTTCTAACAATTCCCGTTGCTTTCATTTGTGTCCTCCTCAATATAATCTCACTCTTATTATGAGAATTTATGGACATAAATATACAGTAAATGACAAAAGATAGAGGACTAATTTATCCATTTGTTTAATATATGATTAAGCTCGTAATATTACTTTAAAAAAAGTCCGTCTTAGTAAAGGAGTGAGAATTATGGTTGATGCTGCCGCTTGGCAAAAACTAGCTGATATTATGGCAGCTTTGCGTGCCCCTAATGGTTGTCCCTGGGATCAAGAACAGGATCATCATAGCTTAAAGCGCTATCTAGTAGAAGAAACCTATGAGGTTTTGGACGCTATTGATAGCGGAAATGATGAAAACCTTTGTGACGAATTGGGTGATCTGTTGCTACAAGTGGTTTTTCATGCTCAGATAGCAAGCGAACAAGGCCGTTTTACTTTAGATGATGTAGTAAATAGTGTTTCGCAAAAGATGATCCGCCGTCATCCGCATGTTTTTGCCGACACGGAAGCTGCTGATGCGCAGGAGGTTTTAAGCCTGTGGGAAGAGATCAAGGCACAGGAAAAAGACGATGGTGTTAAGCGTGGCTTAATGCATGTTAATCACAACTTGCCGGCTCTACTTTTAGCACAAAAAGTTCAAGATAAGGCCGCTCGAGTGGGTTTTGACTGGCAGGATATTACGGGACCGCAACAAAAACTGAAAGAGGAATTACAAGAACTAAAAGAGGCTCAAACGACAGTTCAACAAACAGAAGAGCTGGGTGATGTTATTTTTTCAGTGGTTAATTTGGCGCGTTTTATGCAGCTTGATGCAGAATCTGCCTTGCGGCAAACAATTAAAAAATTTATAGGGCGTTTTTCATATATTGAAAAACAATTAACTCAATCTGATATTTCTTTTACTGAAGCCGAGCCGGATCAGCTGGAAATGTACTGGCAAGAGAGCAAAAAAATGGGTTTATAAAGGAGTAGTTACATGCGTTTAGATAAATTTTTAAAAGTTTCAAGAATTATTAAACGACGTCCGGTGGCTAAAGAAGTTTGCGATGCCGGACGCATCAGCCTTAATGGACGTATCGCTAAAGCCGGCAGTGAGGTGCAGGTAGGGGATATTATTAATGTCAGTTACGGCAATCGTCGTTTAGAAGCTGAGATTTTACTCTTGGCGGAAACGATGCGAGCAAGTGAGGCGGACACTATGTACCGGGTGATTAGCGATGTGCGTGTGCAAAAAGAGCCGCTGATTTAATGTTATGCGGTAAAAATTGAGACGATAAAAAGTTTTGAATACATTTTGACTATATTTGACCATAAGGAAAGATCTTTATGCTAAAAAGGGGCTTTTTTGGCATAAAGACTTTTTTAAGGCATAGTTTTAACTAAGACGAATTTTTGAAAAGCGGTGTTGAACTATGTCCGAAAGTAAACAGGTTTTTACACTATATGATCGTGAAAAACTAGTTTTCTGTGGTGTTTTGAGCGTAGAAAGCTTTGATACGGACACTATTTTATTGGTGACTAATTTAGGGGATTTGCTTATCAGTGGGGAAAATTTACATATTAATCAGCTTGATTTGGAACAAGGGCAGGTGGGGATTAATGGTTATATAAATTCTCTTGTATATCAAAAAAGTAAAGAAAAGTCCGCCGGTTTCTTAAAGCGTTTGCTTAAATAGGGGGGGGGCGAACCCAATGCAATTTATGATTTACCAGGGATGGGTGCTTCTGGCGGCGATTTTATGCGGTGTGCTGCTCGGTTTATTTTTGGACTTTTATCGTGCTTTTTCCAGACGCTGGTATAAGCGTAAATACCTATTGCACCTTTTTGATTTCTTGTTTTGGTTGACGGCTTTTATTGCTCTTTTTTCCTTTTGGTATTTTTTGACTCCCGGTGGAATGAGGCCGTTGTTAATAGTATTTTTACTAGTAGGTTTTGCCCTTTATCATAGCTATTTATCAGTAAATTTCGGTGATTTTTTGCATAAAAAGCCACCTCAAAACCCTTCACAGCCCTTAGCACAAATTTTACCGCCCCAAAAAGAAGCATCGATAAATACATCAGTTAAAGCCCCAAAAGAGAACAGTTGCCAAAAGGTTATTGACAAGGGATTTTACACCCTGGCGATATGGGCGGTTAAGGGGGATATGAGATTACGTCGGCAAGGTAAAAGGTTTTGGCAAAAAATGCAGCAAAAGCGAAAAACGCATGTAGAGAACGATCAACAAAAACAAGATTAGGTAACAAAACACTAAAAACTATTGATTTATCATAAAATGCCTGATATAATAAATATAATGTCAATATTTATAAAGGAGGTCAAGGCATGAGAAAAAACAATGCCAAAACCCCTGATAAAAGACAAAAGACTGCTGTTTTAAAAAAAATCCGTTGGGGATTGATTGCCGGTATTGCTGTCGCCTGCTTTATTGCGTTTAATTTTATTGGTCAATTTATAAGATATGATAATTTAAATACGGATCTGGCTAACTATAAAAACCAATTGGCGCAGACTGAAAATAGGTATCAAGATCTTTTAAAACAGAAAGAATTATTAAATGATGATTCATATATGGAAATTCTGGCCAGAGATATTGGCCTGATCAAAGAGGGCGAAGTTTTGGTTTCTCCTATGACAAAAAACCAAAATGTTCAGGATTTAGATGCTTCCACAGCACAGGAAGATGATATGCATTAGATTATACATATAATAAAAGTATTACTAAAGAAAGGTTAAGGATACATCTATATGGGTTTTAATGTTGGAGATATTATTGAAGGAAAGATTACCGGTATTACGAAATTCGGGGCATTTGTGGAAATTCAAAAGGGTGTGACGGGCCTGGTTCACATTTCCGAGATCGCTAATACCTATGTTGAAAATGTTGCAGATTTTTTCAAAGAGCAGGATCTTGTTAAAGTAAAAATTATCAATATTGGGGACAACGGTAAGATTGCTCTTTCTATAAAACAAGTTGTTGAACAAAAACCGCAAGAAAGACCGGCTAAAACAAGAATGGTTAATAGGTCTAGCTTTGAGGATAGGGCAGACTCATCATCTGAAAGTAATCCTTTCGAAGATAAATTAGCTAAATTTATGAAAGACAGTAATGAAAAACTTCTGGCTTTAAAACGTCATCAAGACGGCAGAAAAGGCCGCTATGGTCGTTGATTTTCTTATTAACTGCTGTTTATATTGAAGATGTCTCTTAAGCATCCTTTAAGGATGCTTTTTTATTCAAAACATTGGAGGTAAAATCTATGAGAGCTGCGATTGATATTGGTTCTAACTCTGTGCAGATGTTGGCAGGTGAGGTGAAAAATGGTTTTATTGTACCCTGCTATACGGCTTTAGAAACTACTCGTTTGGGGGATATGGAATCCGCCGGATTTTTATCCGCAGCAAGAGTTGAAGATACTTTAAAAGTTCTCGGAGATTTAGTGGGTTTTTTGCATAGTAAAGGAATTACTGAAATAAAAGCTGTGGCCACTAGTGCTGTGCGGGACGCCCAAAACAAAGAACGGCTGTTATCCCGTTCACCTGTAAATATTACTGTGCTGGCCGGACAAGATGAAGCATCTTTAACCTTTGCCGGGGTAAAACCTTTATTTTTGCAGGATGATTATCTGATGATGGATATTGGCGGCGGCTCCACTGAATTGATGATGCGACAAAAAGATGATCTGAAGGTTATCAGTTTGGATCTGGGAGCGGTGCGGGCACAGACTTTAGGCTGGGACAGAAGGCATATTAAAGATTTTGTTAAGCAGGCCGCTTTATTTGATGATGTTGGTAGTGAAGATTTTAAGGCCGTAGGGATCGGCGGCACCTGTACGACTGTGGCAGCACTTCTCCAGGATCTTGCTGAATATGAGCGGGAGAAGGTACATGGTTATATTGCCAGTTATCAGGATATCGAAAATTTGTGGCAGCTTCTCAGTAAATTGCCACGCGAGAAGCGTTCGATTTTTTCTCCTTTATTATCCCATCGAGGGTTAATTATTTGTGAGGGAATGGCCATTTTATTGACTATTTTAGAGTTTTATCAATTATCTGAGATAGTTATTAGTGATGCCGGAATTTTAGACGGCATTCTTTTAAATTGGACAAAAATACCGTAAAGAAAAGAATATTTCGTCGGCTTTTGACGACAAAAAACCACTTAAAAGGGCAGGTAAAGCCGTTTTGACTAGAGAATTAATTAGCTGGATAAAAAGGATAGGCATACTGTTTTAAACTGAAACATAAGGTGTAGAGACCGGCTAATAAAATTCATGGTGGTGGAAAAGATGACTGAAGCTGAGAAAAAAAACATAATTTTAATTGGTTTTATGGGCAGTGGAAAAACAGTAGTGGGGCGTGCCATTTCGCGTCTGATTGATTATGAATTTGTGGATACTGATAATGAAATCGAAAAGGTTACGGGGCTTGCCATCGCGCAGATTTTTAAAAAGTATGGCAAACTGCGCTTTCACTCGGAAGAGGAACTGGCATATAAGAAGCTGCTTAACCGTGAGGGATTGGTAATTGCTACCGGTGGTAATATTAATCCGCAAGGTAATCCTTTAAAACTTTTACAAAATAAAGGTTTTTTTGTCTTATTGGAAGCGAAACCGGAGATTCTTTATCGGCGACTCAAACGTAAAAATACACGACCCATGTTTAATAAAAATACTACACAAGAAGAGTTGAAAGAGTTAGTGGCTCAACAGTATGACTATTATAAAAACCTGGCAGATTTTAAAATAGATACTTCCAAGATAAGTGTGGAAACGGCAGCTACGGCTATTGTTAAGGCTTTTAGAAACAAATAGAAATTTACAAAAGTCTCATAATTGTGATATAATATAACCACTCGTTAAAAGAGTGGTTTTGTGTTATAAATTTATAAAAAATTTGGTGTAATTAATGGCTGATAGTGAAATAACAAATATCAATTGGTATCCCGGACATATGGTTAAGGGTAAGCGTAATATCGCTGCCGATTTACGGCGCATTGACGTTTTGATTGAGGTTTTGGATGCACGGGCACCAAAAAGCAGCCGTAATCCAGATTTGTCTAACATTAATGGGCAGAAAAAACCACATGTATTGGTACTAAATAAAGCTGATTTAGCGGATGCCGAAGCAACCAAAAAATGGCTTGCCTTCTATCGCCGCCGTGGTTATCAGGCGGTTGCCGTGAACGCTGTGCAAAAACGAGGGATTAAGGAGCTTTTGGCAGCTGTTAACAGGGCTGCTGAGCCTTTATTGCAAAAGCTGGCTGACAAAGGCCGTTTGAGCAGACCAGTAAGGGCGATGGTGGTCGGTATTCCCAATAGTGGCAAATCAACGGTGATTAATGCTTTTTGTCCGGCAAAAACTGTTAAAACCGGTAATATGCCAGGTGTCACCAGAGGCCAGCAATGGGTAAAAACTACCGCAGGCATCGAGCTTTTGGATACCCCCGGTGTTTTGTGGCCTAGATTTGCTGATTATCGGACGGCTTTTAATTTGGCGGTAATCGGCTCTATTAGTGATTTGGTTTATCCTTATGAAAAAATTGCTCAAGAATTAGCAGAGCTGCTTTTAGAAAAAAATCCTCAAGCCCTTCAAGATCGTTTTAAGCTTAGTGAACTTCCGGTAGATGGTAGACAATTAATTACGGCAATTGGCAAAAGGCGGGGACTTTTGGCCGCCGGTGGTCGAGTTCGTATGGAGGATTCTTCATTATTGCTGCTGCGAGAGTTTCGGGCGGGTCTTTTGGGCAGATATACATTGGATGATAAAAGGGATGATAAAAAGGACGATCAGCATATAAATGATTAAAGGTTTTTATGAGGTATTTTAATAATGAAGTAAAGGTTGTGATAAATGATGAATAAACGTGAACAAGTTAAAATAGCTCGGGAATTGCTTGATTCCTTTAATCTCCCGGATGAAACTGTGCAAGAGCTCTTAGAAAGCCCTGTTGATAAAGTCAGAAGTTTGACTCGAAAGTTTTTAGAAAAAAAGGCGCAGGAAGAGGATCGTTTATTGCATATGAGCTTATATGAAAAGCAGCTTTGGCGTAAAGGTGTTTCTTTGGTCGCCGGTGTTGACGAGGCAGGTTGTGGTCCTTTGGCCGGCCCGGTAATAGCTGCCGCTGTGATTTTGCCTCAAGACTGTTTTTTATGGGGTATTGACGACTCTAAAAAACTTTCCGCAAAAAAACGGCTTATTTTGGAGCAGGAGATTAAAGAAAAGGCACTCTGTTGGATGATCTTTGGCGTAAATCATCGTTATATTGACCGTTATAATATTTTGCAGGCGCGCTTGATCGCTATGCGTAAGGCTATTAATCGTTTGCCATGTGCTCCGGAGCATCTTTTAATTGACGGTAACATGGCTTTGTCGATCGACACCCCGCAAACATTGATTAATAAAGGGGATGGTAAAAGCATCTCTATTGCGGCGGCTTCTATCATGGCTAAATGTGCTCGGGATCGTATAATGGTTAAAATGGCGAAGCTTTTTCCTGAATATGGCTTTGAAGTTAATAAAGGATATCCCACTGCTTATCACAGAGCCGCCATTGAAGAATTTGGTTTATCACCTATTCATCGTCGGAGTTTTAAGATTAAAAAACTTGCCGAAGGTGAAAATAAATGACAGATTCCCGACTTAAAACCGGCAGGGATGGCGAAGAGATGGCTGTGCTGGCTTTAGAAAAACGTGGCTATCAAATTATCGAGCGAAATTTTCGCCGACGTGAGGGCGAAATAGATATTATTGCAGTTAAAAATAATTGTCTATACTTTGTGGAAGTGCGAACCAGACGCGGTGGCGGTTTTGGTCGTGCGGTGGAGAGTGTGAATCGCCAAAAAAGACTGCAGATGCAACGGATTGCAGAAATTTATTTAGCCGAGTTAGGTAGGGAAATTAACTGTGAATTTTTGGTGATTGCAATTGACCTAGCTGCTGATCAGTTGGAGATAATTAGTGATTTGTTGGTTTAAAAGCCAGCTTTACTATGTGCAGTATTATTTTTTATCTAAAGCAGCAAGATAAGATTTGTATGATATTATGATGTCTTTAGCAAGTTGATGAAGGTTGCTATTTATTTGCCGGATGTGTTATAATTGTAAAACTAATTATATCTTGACAAATTATAATATGTAATGAAGTTTGTTAGGATGTGGCGCAGTATTCTAGTCGGTAGGCTTTTTACTGAAGGCGGGCCTAAAAATCCGTCACGGGCACATCGATGAAGTTTCTGGTGCTGGCTTTCGACGCCCAGTTGAGGGCTGGTGCTGGGAGTTAAGGAAGATGGGGCAAGCTGCAAAGGCATGTGGCGATTGACCCCGCTTCCGTGGAGACCCAAATACGTGGAGATCTGTCTTGGTCGGACAGAAAAGCTACGGTTTGGGATTAAACCTGTATGCGGCGTTTAGTTGTGTACAGCGTAGCCTGCCTTGAGTGGTAGTGGTGGATTCATAAAGACACCTACAAGATTCCTTCGACCAAAAGGGATCGGTAGGTGATGAAACCGCGATTGCAAAAGAGGCTAGGTAAATTGCCGATCCGTCGAGGAAAACTCCTAGACTGTATACACCTATTGGGGATTAAAGTATAGGCTAAGTGGCAATCCGGCCCTGTATTGGGAAACCTTACAGATCGAAACTTAAAGGGAAACCGCCTGTTTGGTAACAGCAGGTTGATTCGATGGGAAATCCTGCCGGACCTAAGCTATAGAGTTTACTCAGTAGGAGACCATATTCTAACTTTTTAATCGATAACTGGAGTTGAATGTTTTTGAAGTCAAATAAAAGCAGCGGCCGACGAAGGCGCGTTGTTAAATATGCGATATTTTCGGGTTTGATCACTTTTTTGATCGCTTGTGCCATGAATATCAATTCGCAATTTTTCCTCACCGAAATGAAGTCAGTGTCTATCTCCTTATTTTTATTGCTGGCTGTCATACTTGTGGGGATTATTTTTGATATTATTGGTGTGGCGGTGGCAGTGGCCAATCCGGCTTCTTTTAATGCCAGCTCCGCTCGAAAAATCCCCGGCTCTACACAGGCCTTGCGTTTGATTAACAACAGCAGCAGGGTCGCTAATATTTGCTGTGACATGATGGGTGATATTTGCGGTACTGTTAGTGGTGGTATGGGGGTAGGGATTATCATCCTTTTGCCATGGGCTAAAGACCCACAGCAAGCTATTATCGCTACAATGTTAATGTCCGGAATGGTTGCCGCAATAACTGTCGGCGGTAAAGCACTCAGCAAAGATTATTCAATTAATAAAGCCGATAAAGTTATGTTGATGGTGGGTCGCTTCATTGCTTTCTTTGAGGAAATTTTTATCTCTCAAAAAAAGCGTTCTCAGGGTTGGGGCACACAAGGTAAAAACAATGAAAAAGGTAAAGGTAGATAAAATTTTCTGATGGTTAAAAAATATTTAAATAATAAAATAAATAAAGCGGTAACGACTGACGTGACGGAAAAAATTTTACCAAAAATCAACAGTCCTGCCGATCTTAAGAATTTGTCCTCGGCACAGCTGCAAAGTTTGGCTGAGGAAATTCGTCTTTATATAATTGACGTAGTAGCGGAAAACGGCGGTCATTTAGCGCCTAGTTTAGGTGTTGTTGAGCTGACTATTGCTTTACACAGGGTGCTTGATGTGCCCACTGATAAACTGATTTGGGATGTGGGTCATCAGGTTTATGCACATAAAATTATCACCGGACGCCGAGAAAAATTTCATACTTTGCGAGCTTATGAAGGATTAAGCGGTTTTCCTAAGCGAGAGGAAAGCCCGGCAGATCCCTTTGGTGCAGGCCATGCCAGCACGGCACTTTCTGCTGCTTTGGCTTTTGCTAAAGCACGTGATATAAAAAAGGAAAATTATCGAGTGGCCGCTGTGGTCGGCGATGGTGCTTTTACAGGTGGTTTATCATATGAAGCGCTATGTCATTGTGGTGATTTGGGCAGTAATATGCTGATCATTTTAAATGATAATGAAATGTCCATTGACAGTAATGTTGGTGCCATGTCTAATTATCTGATGAAAATTCGTACCAGCCGACATTATACAGACAGTAAACAAGAATTGGAAAATCTTTTACGGAAAATTCCTCAGCTTGGACCTTTAGTAGCCGAAAATCTCAAAAAACTTAAGGACAGTTTTAAGCATCTCTGGCTGCCCGGTATGATTTTTGAAGAACTGGGTATTTTTTATTTAGGGCCTGTAAATGGCCATGATATTGCAGCTATTGAAGGGGCCTTGATGCGTGCAAAAACGATTAAAGGTCCGGTGCTTTTGCATGTCTTAACGACTAAAGGCAAAGGATATTTGCCAGCAGAAATCAATCCGGATGTTTTTCATGGTACGGGAGCCTTTCATATTGGCACCGGACAGGCAAAAAAAATGCCGCCCCCTTTTACCTACAGCAGTGTTTTTGGTGATGCCATGTGCAAAATGGCAGCCGAAAATGAAAATATTGTGGCAGTAACGGCGGCCATGACAAGCGGAACAGGTTTGTTGAATTTTTTTGCCCAATATCCTGAACGATCTTTTGATGTGGGAATCGCCGAAGGGCATGCCGTTACCTTTGCGGCGGGCTTAGCAGCCGCCGGTCTGCATCCGGTAGTGGCTATTTATTCCACCTTTATGCAACGAGCTTATGACAATATTTTACATGATGTTTGTTTACAAAAACTGCCGGTTATTTTGGCGCTGGATCGTGCCGGTTTGGTTGGTGATGATGGACCGACACATCATGGAGTTTTTGATATTGCTTATTTAAGCAGCATTCCTAATTTGATTATTATGGCTCCAATGGATGAAAATGAGTTACAATCGATGCTTAGAGCAGCTGTTTCCTATCAGGCACCGGTCGCAATTCGCTATCCGCGGGGAAGCAGTGGTTTGGAGACTTTGAGTGCAGAAACTGTTTCTATTCCGCTTGGCAAAGGCCAAATACTAGTGCCGGGTGATGATTTGACAATTATTGCTTGCGGTTCCATGGTTGCTGTCGCTTTAGAAGTTGCTGATATATTATCTAACAAAAACATCTCGGCTGAAGTAATAAATGCACGCTTTATTGCACCTTTGGATCAAGAATTATTACTAAAATCAGCTACTAAAACTCGGCGGGTTTTAACCTTGGAAGAAGGCATAAAAAAGGGTGGTTTAGGTGAGGCCTGTGCCGAACTGCTGCGGCAAGAAATGACAGAAAACTCGGCAGAAGTAGAAATCGGCGCCCTGCCCAATAGCTTTATTGCTCAGGGTAAAAAAGAATTATTGTTGGATGATTGTAATTTAACTCCGCCTGCATTGGTGAAAAAGGTTTGCCAACGCTGGTTTAACAAGTAGGAAGGTTTTTATGGCAGAGAAAAAAAGATTAGACATTCTTTTAGTAGAAAAAGGGTTTTTTCCTGCCCGTGAAAAGGCTAAGGCAGCTATTATGGCAGGAGAGGTTTTGGTGGATGGCAAGCGAGTCGATAAAGCTGGTTCAGCCACTGAATTAGGGGCAAAAATCCAGGTAAAAAGTAAAGAGTTGCCTTATGTTTCACGAGGCGGCTTAAAATTGGCCAAGGCACTGGATGTTTTTGCCGTTGACCCAAATGGCATGACTGTTTTAGACATTGGTTCTTCCACAGGGGGATTTGTAGATTGTGCTCTGCAAGCCGGGGCCGCTAAGGTCTATGCTGTGGATGTGGGTTATGGACAGTTGGCCTGGAAACTGCGACAAGATGAGCGGGTAGTAGTTTTGGAAAAAACCAATGCGCGCTATTTAACTATTGAAGATATTCCGGAAAAAATTGATCTGATCACGGTTGATGTGTCCTTTATTTCTTTACATAAGGTTTTACCGTCGGCCTTAGAGTTTTTGTCGCCGACCGGTTTACTAATTGCCTTGGTCAAGCCCCAATTTGAGGCAGGTAAGGACAAGGTGGGAAAAAAAGGTGTAATACGTGATCGCAAAATACATCAAGAAGTTCTGGAAAAAGTGTTAAAGGATTTGCTGATGCTAAAAATGCAGTCGCTTAATTTAGATTTTTCCCCGATAACCGGAGCGGAAGGCAATATCGAATATTTACTTCTGGCACAAAAAATTAACGAAGAAAGCTCTTTATCTTATATTTATGCAGAAATGATGGAACGGTTAAAAATATCTGAAATAATTGATAAATCATGGTCAACACATAGATAATACAAATATAAAATTTATTTTATATTTGTATAGTTGCATATTTTTATAAAATATGGTATATTACTTCCATGTAATGTAAATATTATTAAGTTAGGAAATTTTCATGGCTAATTTTTTTACAGTAATAGTTAATCATAAAAAGCAACAAAATATTTTGTATGCAGAAAAAATAGTTGCTTATTTAAAAAAAAGGGGTGCTGAATTACTCCTCCCTGATAATGCCTCCGGCTATAATCTTGATAATTGTCAAAATATCGATTTTTCGGGTATCAGTGCTGCTATTGTTCTGGGCGGTGATGGGACTATTCTGGCGGCCTCTAAAATTTTCAGCAAATTTTCCATACCGATGGTAGGCATTAATATGGGCAATTTGGGCTTTTTATCGGCTGTAGAAAAAGCGGATATTTATCCGGCTTTAGATAAATTATTGGCCGGCGATTATTTTTCAGAAGATCGCATGATGCTTACGGGAAAAGTTAAAAAAACTGATGGCGGCGAAATAGAGCTACTTGCTTTAAATGAGCTGGTCGTAAATAATAGCTTTTATACCAGAACTATTGCTCTTGATTTATTGATTAATGATAATAAAATCAGGTCCTGTAACTCAGATGGTATAATTGTGGCTACGCCTACCGGTTCTACCGCTTATTCCTTTTCGGCCGGCGGTCCTTTAGTTGATCCCGCTTTAAAAGTCATTTTAGTTAATTTTATTTGTCCGCATAGTTTTTTAAATCGTCCCATGGTTGTTGCGGACAACAGTATCGTTAAAATAACTTTATCCGGTGTTGATTTGGAAGGAGCTAAATTAACGGCGGATGGTCAAGCCTCTTATGTTTTAAAAAAAGGGGATGCGATTACGATACAAAAGGCCCTCTATACTAGTAAATTAATACGTTTTGCTCCCGTTAATTTTTTTAATCGGGTTAGTGATAAGTTGAATAAACAGTAAAGAAGACCGTTAGTTTGACAAAAAGGAGTGTGCAAGATGATAAAAAATCGCAGGCATAAAATGATTCGTGAAATCGTTGAAAACAAAAATATTGAGACTCAATTTCAGTTAACTGATGAATTGAAAAAGTATGGTTTTAATGTCACGCAGGCGACTATTTCTCGTGATATTAAGGAATTAGGCTTGATCAAAGTGGCCTCCGGGGAAGACTTTTTCCGTTATAGTTTCCCTCCCGGCAGCATGACCGGCAATATTTTTGAAAGAGCGAAAAAAATGCTTAGGGATAACATGTTGCGCATAAATAAAAGCAATAATCTAATAATTATGCGTACCTTGCCGGGTACCGCACAAGGTGTGGCTTTTTGTATTGATAGTTTAACCTGGAAAGAGGTTCTGGGAACGATTGCCGGTGATGATACCATTATGGTGATCGTCAAGGAAAGTGAAGATATTCAAGAAGTAATTGATCGTTTACAGTCTTTAGCGCAGTAACCTTTGAATAAGAGGCTAGATTATGTTGCAAGAAATATATGTAGAAAATTTTACATTAATGAAATCCCTGCATTTACCATTAAGTCAGGGATTTAATGCTTTATCAGGAGAGACGGGTGCCGGTAAATCACTATTAATTGATGCGATTTCTTTAATTATTGGTGGACGGGGCAGTGAAGACTTTATCCGTAGCGGACAAAAAAGGTGCTTAGTGGAAGGGGTTTTTACGGCACCTTTCCCGGAACAGTTGCAGGATTTATTGACGGAAAAAGGTCATGAAATTGGCTCGGATGACTTAGTTTTGACAAGAGAGCTTAATCGCTCCGGCAAAAGTGTTGCGCGAATTAATGGCCGTGTGGTTAATCTATCCTTTTTACGTACAATAGGAAGGATGCTGGTCAATATTCACGGACAAATGGAGCATATGCTGATACTGGAAGAAGAACATCAGTTACAGCTTTTAGACAGCTTTGGCGGCCGGCAGCTTTTGGCTGTGAAAAAACAACTGGCGGATTGCTATCATAGTTATCAAAAGTGGCAAAAAAAACTGCAGGACTATGAAAAGCGTCAACAAGAGGCGCTGCAAAAGGTGGATTTTCTTTCGTATCAGATAAAAGAAATTGAAGAGGCGCGGCTAAGTCCCGGGGAAGAGGAAACGCTCACCAAAAAACTACTGCAGCTGACTTATGCAGAAGAGCTGCAGGAGTCTGCTGCGCGGGGTTATGAATTTTTAAATGGCCAGCAACGGGCCTTGGAATATCTGGCCGAAACGCAGCAAGAATTGAAAAATATTTATGAGCACGATGAAGATTTTCTGGAGATTTACGAAAGACTGTCCAATGCTTATTATGAAGTGGAAGATATCGCTCGGGAGTTAAATAGCTATGGGCAAAAGATCATTGTTGATCATCAGGCGCTGCTTGATACAGAAGAGCGTTTGACTTTAATCAAGGATTTAGAAAAAAAATATGGCACTGACATAGATGAAATTTTGCAATTTGCTCTTGATGCTCAACAAGAGTTGGAAAAATGGCAAAACTGGGAAGAGGATGGTAAAACAGCCGCACAAGAGTTGGAAAAAGAACAAAACAAGTGTCTGGAGCTGGCGCAAAAATTAAGTAGTTTACGCAAGCTGGCGGCGGAAGAATTATCCCATGCTATTACCACGGAGCTGCAGCTTTTATCGATGCCGCAGGCCATTTTTAAAGTGCAGTTAGTGCCGCAGGAAATCTCGGCTCAGGGATTGGAAAAAGTTACATTTATGATTCAGGCCAACGTGGGAGAGAAGTTTAAATCGGTAGAAAAAACTGCTTCCGGCGGTGAACTTTCACGTATTATTTTGGCGATAAAGGTTATTTTGGCACAATTAGATCAGGTGCCTACTTTGATTTTTGATGAAGTGGATAGTGGTCTGGGCGGCATGGCTTTGGAAAGAGTGACAGAGCGGATCAAAAAAATTGCTCAATATGCCCAGGTTTTAACAATTACTCATGCCCCTTTGATGGCCGCTGCAGCTACGCATCATTTACATATTTACAAGGAAGTAAGTGCAGGTAAAACTATCATTAAATGTGAAGTTTTAGATAAAAACAGAAGGATCCAAGAGCTAGCGCGTATGATTGCCGGGGAAAAAATAACCGACTCAACGATTAAGCAAGCTAAAGAATGGATCGAGGGGAACGTATAGACACAAAGGTTTAACTTTTATGGTGATGTCGATACACTAATTCTGATTGATGCCGTTTTTCTCAAACTCCTCCAGATTAGCTTGAGAAAAATGAAGAGCTGCTTTTAACTATAAATAGACTAACATTATTATTTTTTGTGCTTTTAAAAAAATATTACCTCTTTTTGTCTGGATATCTTACTGTTAAAAAACAAAACATAAGATAGCAGAAGTTAAGATATAAAAGGAGGTATATATGAAAAACAGGTACAAAAAAAATCAGCCTGTGGCTGTGGTTATTTTAATTTTGATCACATTTTTAAGTGTTTTAAGTATTACTTGTTATGATTTTTTGTCATTGGCACCTTATCAACAGGTTTCAGTAGGGGAACAATCATTAGCGGAAAAAAGCAATGCCCCTTTAAAAACACAAATTTCTTCCAAAAAAGGCAGCCAGCAAGCTCTGGGAAATGATGCTACGGGACAAAAATCCTCAAGCAACCCGGAAGCTGGTGATAAATATGATGTAGAGTTGTTTTTAGGCGAGTCTATTCCTTTAAAAAAGGTGACAATTCAAGAAATAGATCCCGTTTATGTTATCCCCGGAGGCCAAGCTGTAGGAGTATTGCTGCAGACTAATGGAGTGACCGTAGTAGGGCAGTCGCCGGTCATCAAGGAAAATGATGAGGCTTTATATCCCGCTAAAGAGGCCGGTCTGGAAATTGGTGATTTTATCACCTCTATTAACGGGACAAAAGTTAACTCTAATCAAGAAGTGGCTGATTTAATTAATGATGTGGGCACAAAAGGTGAAAAACTCACCATTAATTTAATACGTGATAAAAAAGAGCAGCAAATAATTATGACACCGGCTTTTTGCAGTGACAGTAAAAGTTATCGTATCGGTATTTATGTTAGGGATAATACTGCAGGTGTGGGAACCATGACCTTTTATGAGCCGCAAAGCGGCAAATATGGTGCTTTAGGGCATGAGGTCAGTGATTTAGATGGAAAAGGAACCACAGAGCATGACAAAGGAATTATCGTAAAAGCTACTATTCAAGGAATCAGAATGTCCACTAAGGATATTACAGGTGAAAAAATAGGTTCTTTTATGAAAGGTCCTTGGCGCGGCAGTATTGAAAAAAACTGTAAATTAGGCGTTTTTGGCAGACTTAAAGAAGGTTTAGAGAATCCCTTTTTCACACAGGCTTTACCGGTAGCCCTAGCAGATCAGGTTGAACTTGGTGATGCAGAAATATATACGGTCTTAGAAGGGGAAAAAATAGAAAAATTTTCTATAAAAATCGTCAAAATACTTCCTAATTACCGTTCCAGCGGCAAAGGTATGATAATTGAGGTTGCGGATCCTTCTTTACTACAGAGAACAGGCGGTATTATACAGGGAATGAGCGGCAGTCCGATTATACAAAACGATCATTTGGTGGGTGCCGTAACTCATGTTTTTATTAATAAACCGCATAAAGGATATGCTTGTTTTGCTGAATGGATGCTTGAAGAAGCCGACCTTTTAACTCCTTAATTTATGCTGACAAAATTCGACAAAAAACTCTGAAAAGAAAGCTTTTTGTCGAAAAATAGGGTTCTTTAGCTGCTTTTTTGTGCAGGAATATCTATAAAAGACAGCGAAAAACTTAAAACAAAGGAATTTATAGATAATTAAATTTCCAGTAAAGAAATAACAAAAAAAATAAAAGAAGGTTGGCAAAATATGATGGAGAATAAGATTAGAATACTGTTAGCAGACGATAATAAGGGTTTTTGCAGCATTATGCAGGATCATTTCACAAAAAATGCTTTATATGAAGTATGTGGCTGCGCCAATGATGGTAAAAATGCTCTTGCCATGATTGAAAACGAACATCCTGATGTAGTAATTTTGGATTTAGTAATGCCATATATAGATGGCTTAGGAGTTTTGGAGGAAGTCAATAAACTTAATTTAGTTCCCAAACCCCATGTTATTTTACTGACAGCTTTTGGTCAGGAAAACTTGACCAAGCGAGCTGTAGAGTTAGGTGCAGACTATTATATTTTAAAACCCTTTGATCTGAAGGTTTTAGACATGAGAATTCGTCAATTATTCAGTGATGGTCCATTTGTTAATAATTCTGAAAGACATACTAACTTAGAAGAATGTAATATCGAACTTGAAGTTACTAAAGTCATTCATCAAATGGGTGTACCTGCTCATATAAAAGGCTATCAGTATTTGCGAGATGCAATTATTTTGGTTGTTAATGATATTGGTCTTATTGGTGCAGTCACCAAAGAACTTTACCCCATGGTTGCTGAAAATCATGATACTACCGCCAGTCGCGTAGAACGGGCTATTCGTCACGCTGTGGAATTGGCTTGGGATCGGGGAAATGTCGACATGATGAATAAATATTTTGGTTATACGATTAATATTGAACGAGGAAAACCGACTAATTCAGAATTCATAGCTATGATTGCCGACAAATTAAGATTAGGTGAACGTGTTGCCTTATAATTATTACGTTGTATTTTCGTCCATTCAGAGCCCGGCTTTTAGGCCGGGTTTTAGCTTGTTTTAGATGTCTAATAACAAGTTAAGCACATGAGAAAACTTCAAAACCTGCAGCATATATACTGACAAGGCTCCATGGCTTGCTTTTATAATAAATATATGTTATATTTAATTCAGAACATCCAAGTTTTAAGGAATTTAACTATTACCTAACAGCGAGGATTTATATTAAACTTTTTCTTACGTTTTTGGGCTATTCCAAAAGGCGAGATATGGTTGATATATACACGGACTTTGCTCTGTGATTGGTAGTGATGCAATCATGTTCCTCTGCTAGGTGGGTAGAGGAATTTTTAATATCCGGATTAGATATAAAAATTATCTCTTCTCAAGAGATTAATGAAGATTATAGGAGGTTATAATGGAAACCAGATTAGCAATTATTAGTATTATCGTGGAAAATCGCATTAATGCAGAGTCGATTAATGTGTTGCTACATAAGTATGAACAATATATTGTTGGACGTATGGGCATGCCTTATGAAAAAAAGGATTTGGCCATTATTTGTATCTTAATTGATGCACCGGAGGATATTATCAGTGGCGTCTCCGGGAAATTGGGCATGCTGCAGGGTGTTAGTGTTAAAACAACTTATTCAAAAAAATAAATGAGGTGAGCGGCATGAAAAACAAAGCTTTACTGGATAAATTGCTGAAGCAAAAAACCTTAAAGCCAACGGAAATGTTAAGTCTTTTGACTGATTATGATCCGGAGGATCGTCTATATGCTGCCAGCTTAGCGCGGAAAGTAACTCGTCAGAATTTTACCAATCTCATTTATACGCGAGGCTTAATCGAGATGACTAACTATTGTAAAAACGACTGTCTTTATTGTGGTATTCGCGTGAGTAATAAAAAGATCAGCCGCTATCGTTTAACTAAGGATGATATTATGTCTTGTTGCGCTAAAGGTTATGAATTGGGTTTTCGTACTTTTGTTTTACAAGGTGGAGAAGATCCTTATTATTCTGATGAGCTTTTAACTGATATTGTGAAAACAATCAGACAAAAATATCAAAATTGTGCAATTACTTTGTCTTTAGGGGAAAGATCTGCTGAAAGTTATCAAAAATTGTTTTCCGCCGGGGCTAACCGTTATTTGTTACGCCATGAAACGGCCAATAAGCAGCATTATCATCAATTACATGATGGTAAGTTATCATTTGACAAGCGTAGAGAATGCCTGCAAACACTGCGGGAGATTGGTTTTCAAACCGGTTGTGGTTTGATGATCGGTTCACCATATCAGAGTAAAGAAGACTTGGTGGAGGATCTCTTTTTCATGGAAGCCTTTCGGCCGCACATGATCGGGGTCGGTCCTTTTATCCCTCATCATGATACACCGTTTAAGGACTTTCCGGCCGGCAGTGCTGAAGAAACCACTTATTTTATCAGCATTCTGCGCATGATGCATCCATATGCTTTAATCCCCGCTACGACGGCACTGGGAACGATTAAAGAGGATGGCAGAGAAACGGGTATTTTATCCGGCTGTAATATAGTGATGCCGAATCTTTCGCCACTGAATGTGCGCGAAAAATACATGCTTTATGATAACAAAATCAGCTCTGGTGCGGAAGCGGCCGAAAGTTTATCTCTCTTGTCCGAGCGGATGCAAAAAATTGGCTATAAACTTGCTGTGGACAGGGGAGATTATACAGGCAAAACTATCGTAAATAGCGCTTAAAGAATATTTTATGAGCAAAAAATAGGGGATTAACGTACTATTTATGATAATTTTCAAATAACTTAAAAGATGCGAAAAATTGCCATTGAAAGATTTTGCTACTTGATATAAAATAGAAGTGCTAGTATAATACAAAAAGCGACAAATTCCTAGAATTGTTTAGGACTTTGTGGTATGTTGTGGTATGTATAGTATGTATACAAGCATATATTAAATTATGAAGTTTGAGTGATATTAAAAGCATAAAGGGGAATCCTTAATTAGATGTCTATCAAAATTGGTCTGGACGTTGGTTCGACTACATTGAAATGTGTTGTTCTGAATGATCATGATGAAATAATCTACAAAAGATATGAACGACATTTTTCGCAAATCGCTGAAAAATCCGCGGCAATGCTGGCGGAGGTTCATGCTGTGTTTCCGGATGAAAAAGAGGTGGGTTTATGCGTTTCCGGTTCAGCCGGCATGGGTTTTGCCGAACAAATCGGTATTCCTTTTACTCAAGAGGTTTATGCTACCAGAGTTGCGGTCAAGAAGCTTTTACCGGAAACTGATGTAGTGATTGAGCTTGGTGGGGAAGATGCGAAAATTCTGTTTATTTCCGGTACTATGGAAGTCCGCATGAATGGTTCTTGTGCAGGCGGTACCGGTTCTTTCATCGATCAAATGTCACAGCTGCTTCATATCACCCCAGGTGAGATGAATGAACTGGCTAAAGAATATAATAAAATATACAGCATAGCTTCACGCTGTGGTGTTTTTGCTAAAACAGATATTCAGCCACTTTTAAACCAAGGTGCGAAAAAATCGGATCTGGCGGCCAGCATTTGTGCGGCAGTGGTTAATCAGACTATCACGGGTTTGGCACAGGGAAGGGATATTAAAGGTAATGTGGTTTATTTAGGGGGGCCTTTAACTTTTCTTTCTGAGTTTCGTGCTGCCTTTGACCGTACTTTGGGCATTAAAGGAATTTGTCCGGAGAATTCACTTTATTTTGTAGCTTTGGGGACAGCTCTTTTGGAAAAAGATGATCAGCTGATTAATATCGAGGAAATAATTGATAAAATTAAAAATTATTCGGCAGATAATCTCTATAAGAGCTGTAAACCACTTTTTAACAATATGCAGGAATACGAAGAATTTACAAAACGTCATCAAAAAAGTGGTGGGAATACTGAATTTCATCCTTTGTTATCTGGTAACAAAGCCTATATCGGCATTGATTCCGGTTCTACCACGGTGAAATGTTTGGTGATCAATGAAGCAGAACAATTGGTTTATGCTAAATATTTAACTAATAATGGCAATCCCGTTTACCAGGTAAAAGAATTTTTGGAAGAGGTTTATGAAAAATTTCCTGATATTCAGGTGTTAGGTGCCGCTTCTACAGGTTATGGTGAAGACATTATTAAAAATGCTTTTCATGCTGATTTTGGCATTGTGGAAACCATTGCACATTTTACAGCAGCTAAAAAATACGATCCGGAAGTAGATTTCATCATTGATATCGGCGGACAAGACATCAAATGTTTTAAAATTGTCAACGGTATTATTGATAATATCTTTTTGAATGAAGCTTGCTCATCCGGTTGCGGTTCTTTTTTACAAAGTTTTGCGGGGGCTTTGGGTTACTCGATTGAGGATTTTGCTAAAAAAGGCATTCTTGCCGATAACCCCGTTGATTTGGGCTCCCGTTGTACTGTTTTCATGAATTCTTCAGTTAAGCAGGCTCAAAAAGACGGTGCCAGCATCGAAAATATTTCAGCCGGTCTTTCTATCAGTGTCGTTAAAAATGCGCTGTATAAAGTTATTCGCGTTAGCAGTGCTCATAAATTAGGGAAACATATCACCGTACAAGGTGGAACCTTTTTAAATGATGCAGTTTTAAGAGCCTTTGAAATGGAAATTGACAGCCAGGTCACAAGGCCGGCAATTGCCGGACTAATGGGGGCTTATGGTGCTGCTTTATATGCTAAAGCCAACAGCAAGGGATCTAGCACATTGTTAAATAGTAACCAGCTGAAAAACTTTACGCATGAAGTGAAGGCAGTTACCTGCAATCGCTGCCCCAATCAATGCCGTCTGACTGTCAATACTTTTGATAATGGACGTGCTTTTATCGGCGGTAATCGCTGTGATATTCCTTTAGCCAAGCAAAGCAAGCAAGAAAAGTATAATCTTTATGAGTATAAGCAGGCTTTATTAAATAGCTATCAATCATTTAAAGGTGAAAGAGAGACGATTGGTTTGCCGTTGGGTCTGAATATGTTTGAACTATTACCATTATGGTATACTTTTTTCAAGGAGTTAGGCTTTGGTGTGCAAATCACTTCTAAATCCAGTGCAAAAACGTATCTTAGGGGACAGCATACCATACCGTCAGATACCATTTGTTATCCGGCAAAGCTAATGCATGGTCTGATAGAGGAATTAGTGGAGATGGATATTGATGCCATCTTCTATCCCTGCATGACGTATAATATTGATGAAGGTAAAGGTACAAATAATTATAATTGTCCGGTAGTGGCTTATTATCCGGAGGTTATTGAGGCCAATGTGCCCAGTGTCAAAAAAACAAAGTTCATTAAAGATTATATTGGTATCCATCGTCGCAAGGATTTTACGAAAAGAATTCATAAAATCATGGAGCGTGAATTTGGTAAATTTAGATTTTCTGATATAAAAAAGGCCGTTCAAAAAGGTTTTATTGAATATGAAAATTATATGACCCGCATTAAAGATATGGGAAAAAAATATTTAAAAATTGCCTTAGAGCAGGCCAGACAAGTTATTGTTTTGGTAGGACGTCCTTATCATTTAGATGGTGAGATCAATCATGGCATTGATAAGTTAATTTGTGATTGCGGTGCTGTTTTGATCACTGAGGATTCTGTTTATGATGAAATCGATAAATTTTCTGTAGGTGTTTTAGATCAATGGACCTATCATTCACGTTTGTACGCTGCTGCCAAATATATTGCCAACAGCGGCGAAAAAAACATGAACCTGGTTCAATTGGTTTCTTTTGGGTGCGGTGTTGATGCTATTACGACTGATGAAGTAAGGCAAATTTTAGAGGACAAGGATAGAATTTATACACAAATTAAAATTGATGAAATTACTAACTTAGGGGCAGTGAAAATTAGATTACGCAGCTTATTTGATACCCTAAAACAGCAGAGAAAAGACGGTAATCAGGAGGTTTAAAAATGACTGCGACAATTCCCAGGATTGAATTTACTAAAGAAATGCGCGAGACTTATACCATTCTCGCTCCCAATATGGTGGACATTCATTTTCGAATACTTGTTAGTGTTTTTAAAAGCTTTGGCTATAATCTGGAGCTTTTATCTAATACCAGTGATGCAATGATTGACGAAGGTTTACAATTTGTACATAATGATACCTGTTATCCGGCATTAGTAACCATAGGTCAGATGCTTGATGCTTTAAAAAGCGGTAAATATGATGTCAATAAAACAGCTCTTTTGATGACGCAGACCGGTGGTGGTTGCCGGGCATCTAATTACATTCATCTACTGCGAAAGGCTTTAGTTAATGCAGGTTATCCGAATGTACCGGTGATCTCTTTAGGTTTGGTGCCGGGCATGGAAAAAAACAGCGGTTTTAAGATTACTGCGGGATTTTTGCGCCGCGCTTTGGCAACTTTGGCTTATGGTGATATCCTGATGCTGTTAAATAATCAGGTTAAACCTTATGAGATAAATAAGGGAGAAAGTGCCGAATTGGTACAAAAATGGGTAGAGTTTCTCTCGAAAAAATTTGCCAATAAAGAGGCTTATACTCAGAAAGAAATGAAACATTATTTCAAAGAAATAGTAGAGGATTTTGCTGCTATTGAAATTAAACGTACCCCTAAGGTAAAAGTCGGTATTGTGGGTGAAATTTTTGTTAAATATTCTCCGTATGCCAATAATAATCTGGAGGATTTTTTGGCTAAACAGGATTGTGAGGTTATGGTCCCCGGACTTTTAAGTTTTATGTTTTATTGTGTGGATAATATGATTCAGGATATTAATCTTTACGGTGGCAGTAAGATTAAAAGAAATATGATTATTATGTTGACAAATTATTTGACCAAATATGAGACATTTTTAATCGAGGCTGTTAACAAATATTCTGATTTTATTGCACCATCAACCTTTGCTCATTTAAAAGAGTTAGCAGAACCGCTGATTGGTGTGGGCTGTAAAATGGGTGAAGGATGGATGTTGACTGCAGAGATGCTGGAGCTTAATGAACATGGTTACGGTAATATAGTTTGTGCGCAACCTTTTGGTTGTTTACCTAATCATATTGTGGGTAAAGGCATGGTCAGAAAGCTGATTAACCTGCATCCGGAAATGAACATTGTTTCGTTAGATTATGATCCGGGGATGACCAAGGTTAACCAGGAAAACCGCATCAAATTAATGCTGGCAATTGCCAAAGAAAAAATGCAGTAGAGTAGGCGGCGGGAGGATTTCATGAAAAGATTTTTAGTTTTAGTGGTTATTTGTGTTTTAGCTTGTACTTTGATGGCTTGTTCTAATGGTTCAGGGGATACTAATCCTCAAGAAGAAAGCACTGTCACGGATATTGATAAAATAAAGGTTGATACCAGTGATATGGTCAAAGAAGAAGTTACGGTGCTGGGACATATTTACTTTGACATGTATCCGCAGCGAGCGGCATTTTTTGGTGCCGAAGAAAGTGAAATCGCGACACTTGCCAATAAGATGGCGCAATACATTGATGAGCAAAGTAAAGATGTCAAAAATGAAACGATTATTGGATACCTTAATGACTTCAAAAATTTCTATAAAGCTATTGAAGCATATGCCTCTGATATGGAGAATACGGATAAAGAGCAGGCAGCGCAAGTATCAGCAACTAAAGCGGCAGAAAATCTACCGCAGGTGCGAGGTATCTGTAACAATTTTGAAGTACCATGGGTATATTTTTGGCAAGAACAATTTACCCAAGATGGCGTTTATTTTGCCTTCAATAAAAAAGACACTGAAAAAATAACCGATGAAAATGGTTCTGATTCCGGTTTGGTGGCTCTGTCAATTGATGTTTCCGGTAAATGTATTTCTTCTACCGGTCCTTATGGTGAATATCTGATCAATTTTGATTTACATGATGCAATGTCTGATAAAATTTACAAACTGGAACAGCAGTATATTCAGCCTAAAACAATCTTAGAGACCAATATTCAAATACAACAAAAGGCCCGCGCTATTTTAACTTATCATGTGCCGAAAAATCTTACACATTATATCTTAGTTCAAGATACCTGTCCTTGGTCAAAAAAGGAAAACAGATACATCAGAATGGCCAGCTACAGCATGTTTTAAATACAGTATGTTTTAAAAAATATAAAACATATAAGACAAGCCTTAAAATACCGGTCGGTATTTTAAGGCTTAATTTATTTATGTATTATCAATCACAGTTTATTTGTAAGATTCCTCTAAAATGGCTATGCAATCATCTTCGCTGAGAGGCAAAGGGTCAAAGTCGAATAATTCACCCACCACGGAAATAGCGTTTTTAGCATAGAGAGGTAAATCCTCTTTTTTAATGCCATAATCGGACATTTTCAGTTGGTCAACGCCGCAATCTTGTTTGAGTTTATTCAAGGCTTGCACGAAATCCAGCGTATCCTGAGCATCTTTTTTACCTAATGCCTGAGCCATTTGCAATAACTTTTCATCACAGGCATGATGGCGGGCAAAATGACTGTAATAAGCGCTGCTGATCATGATAAGGCCTGCACCATGAGGTAATTTAGGAAAATAAGCGCTTAAAGCGTGCTCTAATGAATGACCGGATGTTGAAGAAGCTGAGGCATCGACCATACCGGCATAAACATTAGCCAAGGCCAGGTTTTCTCGCAGTTTAATATTTTGCCCATCATGAATAACTAGTGGAAGATTTTTACCCAATATTTTAATGGCTTGCAAAGCATAAAGGTTACTGATAGGATTAGCACCCAAACTGATAAAACCTTCTGTACTGCGAAATAAAGCGCCAAAACCTTGAAAAGCCGTCAATTGCGGGGGAACTGTTAAAGTCAGCTCCGGATCAATAATGGAAAAATAGGGAAAGGTGTCTCTACTGCTGTAGCCAATCTTCTCTTTAGTTTCTTCCTTTGTAATGACAATCCCGGAACCAACTTCCGAGCCTGTACCGGCAGTCGTTGAAATAACAACAACCGGCAGTGGTCGGTGGGTCAGATTTTCATCCCTGTCTTTAATTCCTTTCATATGACGCCAAGAATTATCATCATTAGGCGCGATCACAGCGATAGCTTTAGCTGCATCCATGCAGCTGCCGCCGCCCAGGCCGATAATAAAATCACAGCTTTCCTCTCGAGCCAAAGCCACCCCATCTATGACATTTCTTTTAGTGGGGTTAACTTGTATATGATCAAAAATACGATATTTTATATCGGCCATAATTAATTCATGCTCGACACGTGAAAGATGGCCTAGGTTACGTGACAATTCATTGTTTGAGATGACAATCAAGGCCTTCCTGCCGGGAAAACGCTGATGCCGTAATTCCCTAATTTTTCCGGAACCGAATAAAATTCTGGTAGGAATATAATAATTAAAATCCATAACTATTTCCTCCTCAGGATATTTATAAAAAATTTCAGATATTCTTGTATTATCTCTTATTTTATCATATCTTTTTCTTCAATTATATAGCATTTGCCTTATTTATGCCATAATTGCCAAGGAGATTTAATTTTTACAGCGCCTTGAGGGCATAACTCCTGACAGCAAAAACAATGGATACATTTATTATAATCATAAACCGGTATTGACTTCTGATCTTGCTGTGATAGGGCTTTAGGGTTTACCGGGCAAATTTCCACGCAAAGACCGCAATGATTGCATAGCTTTTTATCAATATATGGCCTACGCATAACCAAACGCCCCGCCGAACCCATGAAACGTACTAAAAATGATGGTTTAGGCTGTCGATGGACACGAAAATCATAGGCGATATGATCTTCTATTTTTTCCCCCAGTATTTCAATCTTATCTGCCGCATATTCTCCCAAACTCAATTCCTGTCCACGCAAATTAGTTTTAACCAAAGTAGGATCCAAATTCATCAAGCGGCAGGCAGTAGCATCAACGGCAATCGGATCATCAGAAATGATTAAAAGATTCATCGGCTTTGCCGTACCGTTTCCGGGACCATTCCCTTCCATGGCGATGATTGCATCCATGATAAAAAGCCGCGGCCGTTTTAAAACATTTAATTCTGCCAGCATTCGTGAAAAAACGTTAACATCGGGCATACGGGCATGATAAGAGGCCTTGATCAGACCTGGCAAATAGCCCATTTGATTTTTAACGGCGCCGGTCATTTTAGTTAAACCATGTGTCTTCATGCGTGGCAAACTGATAATAGCATCCGCCTCTAAGACTCCCTTGGCCAGGGTGAAATGGGAATTTTGAAAAGAAGGGGGGCATTTTACAGAAATACCGGTCCGAAAATCAGCAGCCTGAACACCTAATTCTTGAGCAGTGCCGGCAATGCCACATTTAGCGGCAACCTGTTGCATGCTTTGGGTAGCAGGGGAGTCCCCATAGAAAAGCTGATCGGAGTAAGGTAAAAGCAATTTACAAACAGCACCAAATAGCTCATGTGAGGTGGTCGTATATTTTGAAGAGATATTTGCTGAGAGAAAATTTGGTTTCAGCAAAATTTTTTCATCTTTTACGATAAATTTATCTAAACCTCCCAAAAGATCAAATCCCTGTTGAAGAGCAGCTTTTAACTCCTCTTCTTCATAAGAAAGACATTTAATTAAGGCAACTTGGGATTTATCTTTTTGATTCATAATTAATCTCTTCTTTCTTTTTGATAAAGTATCTATTATTTTAGTGACAGTAAAAATCTTTTATTTATTTCTTTTTTATGAAGAATATTCTATAATAAAGGTAAGGAGTGATGGAGATGAAATATATAGACCAAAAAAATTGGCCCAGACGTGATGTTTATGAGCTTTTTTCCGGGTATAGTTTTCCTTATATTGCCGGTACGATCAACTTAGAATTAGGTGATTTTGAAGAGTTTATTAAAAAACAACGCTTTTCTTATTATCTGGCTTTAATCTATCTTGCCACTAAAGCAGCTAATGATATTTGTGAAATGAGATATCGCATTCAAACTGATGGTGTGGTCGAGTACGAGCTGGTACATCCTTCTTATACTATTTTAGATAATAATTTCAACTTGCTTTTTTGTACCGTTGATTTTCGCAAGGAAAAGTTTAGCGATTTTTCTCAACGGGCGCTGAAAAAAGAACGGCAGCTTAAACAAGAAAAAAGTATACGAAAGGATCAAAATCGGACTGATTTTATTTATTATTCCATCTACCCTTGGAATTCATTCACATCTTTAGTTCAACCGGTAGGGGATCAAGTTTCAGGCAGCATCCCACGTATTGTGTGGGGAAAGGCCTTTAGTAGAGATGAAAAACGTTACCTGCCGACCTCACTGCAGGTTCATCATGGATTGCTTGATGGCTATCATTTGGCACGTTTTGCGCATAAGTTAGAGAAAATGCTGCAAAATCCGCAGCAGCACCTAAGCTAATATAAATTTATACGGATAATGATTGTCCTGTTTTCATATGATCAAGCATATAATAAATTGATGCTGATAATGAGGGGTAGATCGCATGGATAAAGACAATCACAACGACCGAATGCTGCTGTTTTCAGTACCCATCGTTGCTATGGCCATTACGCAGGGGATGAACGATGATGAGAAAAATTTAGTGGCTAGTTTTTTTACGGCCGTAGCCGACTGTATTTTTCTCATGTCAGCAGCCGGTGAGAGTTTGTCCAAACCCCAAAACGATAGCAAAAAGGATAATCTTTCCTAATTAATGACATTAATGACAAAATTAATGCCCAAGTGTAGCATCATTCATCTAATACAACCCCTGCTTTTTAAGGTTTTTTTCACTGCAGACCTTAAAACCATTTTGTATTAAAAGAGCAGCGGTCACCCCTTGGCCGTTGATTTTTTGCTTACTAAAGCTGCCATCATAGATCTTTTTTACGCCGCAGGAGGGGCTGTTTTCTTTAAGAATCACCAGTTGAGCATCTTTATTTATCGCAAGCTCCAACGCAGCCTTTGCACCGCTGAGAAAAGGGGCGGTGAGGTCCTTTCCCCTCTGATTGACAACACGAGCTGTACCTTTCAATACTTCGTTACCCGTTCCTTTTTGTATTTCGGCAGGCAGGCGAGGTGTGCTTAAACCACCGAGAACCTCCGGACAAATAGCCAGATATTCCCGATCCTTAAGCCATTTTATAATATCCGGATCATAGTTATTACTGCCCTTATAGGTGCAATTTTCACCTAAAAGACAGGCACTGATAAGAATCATGGCAAGCTCTCCTTTGCGGTTTTTTGTCCATCCCAGGCATCTCCAAAGATTTTTTCTAAAGCACCAATGCCACGATCTTTAACTGAAGGTTCCAGTATTTCAATCCGGGCTAAAATTTCTTTCATATCCTGACGTTTAGTTTGACCGTTGATGGGGCAGCGGCTTTTTACCGTCGGGATTTGCTCCTTTTGCACAATATAAGAAATCAGTGATTCCGGCACATAGATAAAAGGACGAATAACCGTTAAGTCCTTTTTATCCAGGTAGGTCACAGGATTAAAGGAACCAAGCCGCCCTTCAAAAAAAGTTTTTAATAAGAGCGTTTCCAAAACATCATCCTGATGATGGGCAAGAGCAACCTTATCATAACCATTAGTTTTAGCCAGGCTATTGAGAGCTCCCCGACGCATTTTAGCACACAAAGAGCAAGGATTGTTTTCCTTTTTAACTTGAAAAACAAGTTCACCGATGGCCGTTTTTTCCTCTAAAAAAGGTATTTCCAGTCGCTGACAAAAGTCTTTTAAAACAGTGATGTCTTCTTCCGGAAAACCTAAAGAAACGTGTCCTGCTGCCAAGCGATATTTATATTTAGAAATGGGCTGAAATTTTTTTAGAACATACAGCAAAGCGGCACTGTCTTTACCTCCAGACAGCCCAACCATAATTGATTTTTCATCGGCGATCATCTCATATTTGATGATGGCTTTTTTAGATCTTTTAAATAATTCATTAAAATCATAACGCATGATTAGCCCCTTATCGATAAATCTTTTATGCAGGATTATTAGCAATTTTTAGCGAAGTTTATATGTTACAAGATATCTTATATCATAACACATAAAATATCCTAAACGCAACAATACCAATAACAAAAGGAGGTCCTGATGTGGGAAAAGCAACACCAATGATGAAGCAATACCAGGAAATAAAAAAGGATTATGAGGACTGCTTATTATTTTTTCGTTTGGGTGATTTTTATGAAATGTTTTTTGATGATGCCATTCATGCCGCAAAAGAACTGGAAATAGTCTTGACAGCTCGAGCGGGCGGCGCTGCGGGGAAAATTCCTATGTGCGGAGTGCCTTTTCATGCTGCTGATTCTTATATTGCCCGCCTCTTAGCTAAGGGGTATAAAATTGCTGTTTGTGAGCAGGTTGAAGATCCAAAACTGACTAAGGGCCTTGTCAAGAGAGAGGTTGTACGTGTTATCACCCCCGGAACAGTAGTAGAAAGTCATCTTTTAGAAGAAAATAATCATAACTATTTAATGGCTGTTTGGGGTGAAAAAGAGGGCTTTGGAGTCGCTTATACAGATATCTCAACGGGAGAATTTGCCGCTACCCAATTTGAGGGTGCAGGGGGATGGGAGCGCCTGGCAGAGGAGATTAATCGCATTAATCCGGTCGAATGTCTTTTACCGCAACATCTTTATGAAGAAATATTTTTTACCCTGCGCACTGATGCCGGCAGTATTGGTATTATCAGCAAAATCCATGATGAAGCCTATATCAAGCGCAGCTCGGCAGAGATCGTTACCCTGCATTTTAAAATTGCCTCTTTGGATGGTTTAGGGGTCAGTGAAATGCCTTTAGCCGTTAAAGCTTGCGCAGCTATTTTAGATTTTTTACAAGCCACACAAAAACGCAGCTTAGATTATCTGGATAAGCTGGAGGTCTATCATTGTCATCAATATATGATGATTGATGAGGTGTCCAGAAGAAATCTGGAAATTACTTCTACCATGCGCCGTGGAGAGCGTAAAAATTCACTTTTATGGGTGTGTGATGCTTGCTTGACGTCGATGGGGGCCAGACTTTTAAAGGATTGGCTGGAAAAACCCCTTTTAAAAAGCGCCGCTATTGAGCAGAGATTAGACGGGATAGGGGAGCTTTTACAAAAAGTGCCTTTACGTCAAGAACTGCAAAAAAAACTTAAAGAAATTTATGACCTGGAGCGTCTGATGGGGCGAATTTCTTATGGAACTGCCGGACCGAAGGATTTGGTGGCCGTAAAAAATTCCCTCTTGATGCTGCCGGATATTTTTAAAATTATTAACCAGCTTGAAAGTCCTATTTATCGGCTGTTCCTGCAAAAATTTGACCTCTTGGAGGACGTTGCCGATCTTTTAGAGAGGGCCATAGAGGACGAACCTCCGCTTTCACCTAAAGATGGTGAGGTAATAAAATCCGCTTATCATGCGCAAATTGACCAGCTGCGCCAGCTGACAGGTGGGGGTAAGCAATGGCTGTTGGAACTGGAAGCTCAGGAAAAAAAGCGGACCGGCATTAAGTCATTAAAGATCGGTTATAACAAAGTTTTTGGTTATTATATCGAAGTAACTAATGCTAATCTTGAGCTGGTTCCGGAAAATTACATGAGAAAGCAGACGCTTGTAAATGCTGAGCGTTATATTACGGAAGAATTAAAGGAATGGGAAAGCAACTTTTTGACAGCAAAAGACCAGCTCTTTACCTTAGAATATCAGATATTTTGCGGGATTAGAGCAGAGATTGCGCAGGCCGCTAAACGCATTCGAGATGCTGCAAAAATTATTGCTCATCTGGATGTTTTGCAATCATTGGCGACCATTGCCGAAAACAATAATTACTGCCGTCCGCAGGTTTCTGATGAAAATATTTTAGAGATAAAAGAGGGGCGTCATCCGGTGGTTGAAAAGGTGATCGGCAGTGAAAATTATGTGCCTAATGATACCCATATGTGTGATGATAATCCGCAAATGATGCTGATTACAGGGCCCAATATGGCAGGTAAATCGACTTATATGCGACAGGTGGCTTTAATAACTTTGTTGGCTCGCATGGGCAGTTTTGTCCCTGCTGCCAGTGCTCATATAGGTAGAATTGACCGCATTTTCACTCGTGTGGGCGCACATGATGATTTGTCGGGTGGACAAAGTACTTTTATGGTCGAGATGAGCGAAACTTCCAACATTTTGCGTAATGCCGATCAGCACAGTTTAATTATTATCGATGAAATCGGACGTGGTACCAGTACCTTTGATGGTCTAAGTATTGCTTGGGCGGTCATCGAATATATCATTAGTAAAATAAGCGGCGCCAAGACTTTATTTGCCACCCATTATCATGAATTAACGGCGCTCACCAATGATTATCCCAGTATCGCCAATTATTCAGTGACGGTTATTGAAAGGGACGGACACATCATTTTTTTACGTAAAATCACCAAAGGCAAGGCCGATAAAAGTTATGGTATTCAGGTAGCATCTTTAGCCGGTCTGCCCTCTGAAGTTTTGCGGCGAGCCAGAAATATTTTACAGCAGCTGGAATCTCAAGAGCATAATAACCCTGATATTTTACCTGCTAGTGATCCCGATTGGCAGGATGATCAAAAGGAGCCCCAATATGAGCAGCTGATTGAGGAGATTAGGGATTTAAACCCTAATGAGATGACGCCTTTAGAGGCACTTACTAAAATTAATGAATGGCAGAAACAGCTTGTGGAGGATTGATTTATGTCTACTTTTAAAAAGCCGTCGGCTTCACAAATTCACCTTTTGGATAGCCAGACGATCAACCAAATCGCCGCCGGTGAAGTGGTAGAGCGTCCCGTTTCCGTTATCAAAGAGCTGGTAGAAAACTCTATAGATGCTAATGCCAGTAAAATTACTATCAAACTTTTTGGCCAACAGTTACAAAAGCTGCAGGTTACCGATAATGGAGAAGGAATGAATGCTCAAGCGATAATCCAGTCAGTCAAGCGTCACGCCACCAGCAAAATCCGTCGTCTCAGCGATCTGGATAATTTAATGACTATGGGGTTTAGGGGGGAGGCGCTGCCCTCTATTGCCTCTGTAAGTCAAATGACCATAACCTCGCATTCCAGAGAAGAACTTAGTGGTTATACCATTACAGTAAAAAATGGCAAACCTTCTATTCCGCAAGAGGTCGGCGCACCTTATGGTACAACCATGATTGTGGACAGGCTTTTTTCGAATACGCCGGCACGTCTTAAATTTCTTAAATCAGCGCGCTGGGAATTGGGTTTGATCAGTGAGTTGATCGGTCGCCTGGCCATCTCTTTACCGCAAATTGCTTTTGTGCTCAAGCATGATGATAAGGTGATCTTGCGCACTTCCGGCAGCGGCGAGCTTAATCAGGCCGTGCTGGCTGTTTATGGGACAGAGGTGCTGCAACAGCTGGTAGAAGTGGAATGGGTACAAAATATGGTGGTCCATGGTTTGGTTTCTTTACCGCAGCTTTCTCGCGCCAACCGTAATCATTATAGTTTTTTTGTCAATAATCGCTGGATCAAAAATCGTGATCTCACGCGTGCAGTTGATGAAGCCTATTACACTATTTTACCGGAAAAACGCTATCCGATTGTCATGATTTTTTTACAGCTGTCACCCAGTTTTTTTGATGTTAATGTTCATCCCGCTAAATTAGAAATTAGATTTAAGGATGTTTGCGCAGTAAAAGAAACGGTGCGTGATGCGATTATACAGGCTTTAAAGAAAAAAGCTGTAGCACAACCAAAACTGGCACAACTCAATGATCCACCGGATCCCATCATCAGTAAAGAGGGCTTTAAAATTCATGAACAGGAACAAAACAGCCACAAAGATTTGGAACAGTTTTTACATGAACAAAGTGAGGATAAGCAATCTACTCAGACAAATAGCGGCCTGTCAAGAGCGCTTTTTAGTCAAGCCCACCAATTATACAGGGAGGCAGAAATACAGCAATCAGCAGAAGCGGAAAAGACCACGGCAACAAAAGTTGAGCCAGAAAAAGATTTTATTTTCGGCTCTTTAAGATCGCTGGGCCAAATTGATGGCACCTATATAATTGCCACAGCCCATGACCGAATTTATTTTATCGATCAACATGCGGCTCATGAGCGTATCCGTTACGAAAAAATGCTCAAAATGACGCAAGAGGAAAAGGCGGCAAGCAGCCAGCTGGCTGTGCCAATTACCGTAGAATTGACGCATCAGGAAAGCTTGTGGTTGACAGATCGAATTATTCAACTGACAGATATGGGTTTTTTGCTCGAACACTTTGGTGATAACACCTTTATTCTGCGAGGAGTACCTCTTTGGTATCAGGGTTCCGATGGAGAATTTTTGTTACGACAGGTGATTGAGCTGCATCATAACAACAATAAAAGCCTGCGGCAAGAGGAATTGTTTCTGGCAGCCTGTAAATCAGCGGTCAAAGGAAATAAATTTTTAACAGATAGTGATATCCTTAATATTTTCTCCGAACTGGATAAATGTGATAATCCTAACACCTGTCCGCATGGTCGTCCGGTAATTATTCATTTGGAAATGGACAAAATAAGAAGAACTTTTCTACGTACAAGCATATAATGAAATATGGAGATAAAATGAAAGATAAATTAGTAATTATTTTAGGACCTACGGCCTCAGGTAAGACTGACCTTTCAATAGCCATCGCACAGGCTTTAAACGGTGAGATTATTTCCGGTGACTCTATGCAAGTCTACCGGAAAATGGATATCGGCACAGCTAAAATTACTGAATCTGAACAAAAAGGCATTGTGCATCATTTGATTAATATTATTAACCCTGATCAAGAATATAGCGTTGCAGATTTTAAAAAAGCAAGTCAAAAATTGATAAAAGAAATCAATCATCGCGGCAAACTGCCGATTGTTGTTGGCGGCACAGGACTCTATATTTCTTCGTTGGTAAATCCTTATTTATTCCCTCAAAAGAGCAGTAAAGACGAGCAATTACGCTCTCGTTTACAGGAAGAATATCAAAAAGACCGCCAAGCTCTATACCAAAGATTGCAACAGATTGATCCGCAAGCAGCCCAAAAAATTCACCCTAATGACGGTCATCGTTTGGTGCGGGCTTTAGAAGTATATGAAAAAACCGGTCAAACCATCAGCCGGATTCAAGCTGAAAGTCAAAAACTTTCTTTTCCTTGTTATAAGATGGTGATGATTGGTCTTTCATTCGAGCGCACAAAGCTTTATCAGCGTATTAATCAGCGTGTTGATTTAATGATCGAAGCCGGCCTGGTAGAAGAAGTAGAAAGACTACTTGCTCAAGGTTATAACCTGAACCAGCAGGCGATGCAGGGACTGGGCTATAAGCAAATTGCTCGATATTTGCTGGGTGAAATGAGTTTAGAAACAGCCATAACTGAACTTAAGCGGGATACCCGTCGGTTCGCCAAACGCCAAATCACTTGGTTTAAGCGCGACCAACGGATAAAATGGTTTGACATAGAGTTGCCTGATTTAAAAGAAGCTGTAATCAGCGAAATAAGGAGGGATATAGGGGAGGATTAATGCATGAAACCCTTAAGCCTGCAAGATTTTTACTTAAATGAACTGCGTAAAAAAAAGTTTACAGCCACCTTTTTTCTCGTCAATGGTTTCCAGATTAAAGGACGCATCCTGGCATTTGATAGTTTTTCAGTATTGATTTTAGCCGGGACAACTCAACAGCTGGTTTATAAGCATGCTATCAGTACAATTATGCCCGTAAAACCGCTTGACTTAACAGCTTTAAATCCACAGAAAACAGAGCCTTCATAGCTCTGTTTTCTCTGTATACAGGCACCGGCAATGCAGTTAGCCTATATAATATACTAGTTAATTACATCTACAGGAGTCAGCCTTTTATGAAAATAAATATTGTCCTCAGAAACAGTAAAAAATCTCCCTTAAAGTCAGGCACTATGCCGCAAACCCCTCTGCCTCAAGAGCCGATTTTATCTAAACCCACTTTACCCACTTTTCCTTCTGCCGCACCGTTAAGGCAAGCAGCGACTAAAGAGGCGGCTCTACAACCTGAAATTATTACTTCTGCTGTGGAAAAAAGTTCTAATCTGGCAGAAGTTTTTCAGGAGCTGGAGGAGTTGATTGGCTTACACGAGGTCAAAGCAATGGTTTATGAGGTGCATGCCTTCTGTGAAATCCAAAAAAAACGGGCTAATATGGCTTTACGGCATCAACCTACAGTGCTACATGCGGTTTTTAAGGGTAATCCCGGCAGCGGTAAAACTACTGTGGCGCGTTTGTTGGCTAAATTATATAAAGAATTAGGTGTCTTATCTCAAGGACATCTTTTGGAAGTAGAGCGTGCCGATCTGGTAGGAGAATTCATTGGCCATACAGCAATCAAAACACGAGAGCAGGTGAAAAAGGCCCTTGGTGGTATGCTTTTTGTTGATGAAGCCTATTCATTATGCCGGGGCGGAGAAAAGGATTTTGGCATGGAGGCCATTGATGCACTGGTTAAAGCTATGGAGGATCATCGTAATGAGTTTGTACTCGTGCTAGCCGGTTATAACGAAGAAATGGAGGGCTTTTTAGCCAGTAATCCGGGGCTTTCCTCCCGTTTGCCTTTGCAGCTGGATTTTCCTGATTATTCTGTGGAAGAATTGATTTCTATCGCAAAATTAATGTATAAGAACTTTCAGTATCAGCCCAGCACAGATGGCTGGGCATGCCTGAAAAAAAATCTTGAAAGAGCTTTGTTTCTGGATCAACCCACTAATGCCCGCAGCATCAGAAATATTGTGGAGGCCTCTCTGCGCACACAGGCGGTGCGTTTACTCAATGATCGCAGCTTGTCGGTGCTGGATGAAGAAACTATTTCGCAAATTTCTGCAGCAGATATAGAAAAAGCTGTAGTCAAAAATCGCCCGTCACGCCCTCAAAAAAGCAGTAAAAAGCCGCATTCCACACCTGCTTTAGGATAAAATGATAAAATGATGACATAAACAGTAAGTCAAGCAGGAATTGGCTCTTCTTTTGTGGTATTGATAAATGATACCTAAAAGGAGGTTATTAAAATTACTACTTCATCAATATCTGAAAAAATAATCGATGAGGCGACCCACAAAGCATCTTTGGTGACAGAACAATACAGACCACGGGCCGAAAAAATTGCTGAAAAAAATTTTATTACTGTTTTAGAGGCCTTTCGTGAAGAAAGGGTGAGCGATTATCATTTTCAGCATAGCAGTGGCTATGGCTATAATGATAGTGGTCGCGATAAATTAGAGCAGCTTTATGCTACTTTATTTAGTACGGAAGCGGCTTTAGTGCGTCAGCAAATTGTCTCCGGAACTCATGCTATTTATTTAGCCTTAGCGGGGAATTTGTTGCCCGGTGATGAGCTTTTAACTTTGGGACTACCTTATGATACATTACAAAAAGCCTTGGGCTTTAAAGAGCAACGGGAAGGTACACTGGTAGAGCAGGGGATAGAGGTAAGAGCGGTTGAAATTGATTTTAATAATCCTAATCCTGAGTCAATTGCTGCGGCCTTAAAACCTCATACCAAAATGGTCAGTATTCAGCGTTCTCGAGGTTATTCCTGGCGGCAAACGCTTTCAGTAGCAAAGATAACTGAAATTGCTGCGGCCATAAAACGTAAATCGCCTCAAACAATCATTTTTGTGGACAACTGTTACGGTGAAATGGTAGAGGAAAGTGAACCCAGCCATCATCAAAATATCGATTTAATGGCCGGCTCTTTGATCAAAAATCTCGGTGCCGGTTTAGCTCCGGGCGGCGGTTACATTGTGGGCAAAGAACGATTGGTCGAACGGGCCGCCTATCGCATCACGGTCCCCGGTGCGGGAAGGGAAATGGGCCCCAGTATTACTAACAATCGTCTTTATTATCAATGTCTTTTTTTAGCGCCGCAGATTATAAAAGAGGCAGTACTAGGTGCGGTTTTTAATGGTTCTTTTTTAAGTGAATTAGGTTTTGAAGTCAGCCCTAAACCAGAAGAGACACGTTATGATGTCATTCAAGCGGTTAAAATGAAAAACCGGGAAAATTTAATTGCTTTTTGTCAAGGAATTCAGCGTTATTCTCCCATTGACTCTTTTGTGCAGCCGACTCCTTCGCCTATGCCCGGTTACGATAATGAAATAATTATGGCCGCCGGTGCCTTTGTGCAGGGCTGCACCATTGAATTATCGGCAGATGCTCCGCTGGTTGAACCATATATTTTATATGTACAAGGAGGACTAAATTTTAATCATGTCAAATATGCTGTTACAAGAACAGTAAAAGATATGTTGCAAGCAGGATTATTATAAAACAAGCAGGATTATTATAAAAATTTAAGGAATAGAGTAAAAACACCCATCTTTTTGTGGTGTTTTTTATTGTTGGTATTATAAACAAGTTTAAAACTGGCTATTGAATGAATACCAGTCTTTGATTATCATGGAATTGCCTAGGCTAAATAAAATAAAGCTAGAAAAGAGGAAATATCATGTATGATCAAGAGAAAAAACGGCAAATAACCCGCAAATTAGCAGGTGGTGTTATTATGGACGTAACCACCTCAGAGCAAGCCGTTATAGCCGAAGAGGCCGGTGCTTGTGCTGTGATGGCCTTGGAAAAGGTGCCTGCTGACATACGCAGTACCGGTGGTGTGGCCAGAATGAGTGACCCCAAAATGATCAAAGAAATACAAAATTCCGTTAAAATTCCCGTAATGGCTAAAATCCGTATCGGACACCTGGCCGAGGCAGAGATCCTTGAAGCCTTAAAGGTTGATTGTATTGATGAGAGCGAGGTTTTATCCCCGGCTGACGATAAATACCATGTCAATAAGCATAAATTTTCTATCCCCTTTGTTTGTGGAGCAAGAAATCTTGGCGAAGCATTGCGCAGAATCCAGGAAGGGGCAGCTATGATCAGGACTAAAGGGGAGCCTGGAACAGGAGATATTGTACAAGCGGTGATGCATTTGCGGACCATCAATGGTGAGATCCGTGCCGTAAAAAGTCTGGATGAAGATGAATTGTTTTATAAAGCTAAAGAATTGCAAGTATCCTATGAAGTACTTAAATATGTACATGAGCATGGCAAATTACCGGTAGTAAATTTTTCTGCCGGCGGTGTGGCAACTCCTGCCGATGCTGTGCTGATGATGAAGCTAGGAGCTGAAGGTGTTTTTGTTGGCTCAGGTATTTTCAAGGCAAATGATGCGGCTAAAAGAGCCAAAGCCATTGTAGAGGCCGTAAAAAACTATAATGACGCTTCATTAATTGCCCAGTTATCTGAAAATTTAGGTGAGGCCATGGTTGGTATCAGCGCCTCAGAGCTCACCGTGCAAATGTCTGAGCGCGGGGTGTAAATTAACCAATAAATAATATCTTAAAACTACCGATAGGTGCATCTATCGGTAGTTTTTGTTTTAAAGTTGCCTAAACAGTGCCAAAGGTTTACCAAGAATTTCAACACTGTCAACAATAATTGGATCCATACTGCTGTTTTCCGGCTGCAAGCGGAAGTGATCATTTTCTTTGTAAAAAGTTTTCACCGTTGCTTCATCTTCGATCAAAATGACAGCAATATCACCATTTCGCACGACAGAGGTTTTTTCTACTATTAATAAATCACCATTATAAAAACCTGCTTCAATCATACTTTCCCCGGAAACACGCAGGATAAAAAGATCGGCATTAGAATGCACAAAATCAAGTGGTATAGAAAAGGTATCCTCAATATTTTCCTCTGCAAAAATTGGCAGACCAGCGCTAACTTTACCGACAATTGGTATATCAACCATCTCACGCTTAGGAAAACTAAATGCCGGATCATCCATAATCTCCAAAGCCCGCGGCTTAGAGCTATCACGCCGCAGATACCCTTTTTTCTCCAGAGTAGTAAGATGACAATGTACGGTAGAGGTGGAGCTTAAGCCTACTGCGTTACCAATTTCCCGCACACTGGGGGGATAGCCTTTTTCCTTCATATCTTTTTTTATAAAATCTAAAATAGCAGCTTGACGTTTACTGAGATCAATGTATTTCATTATCATAACCTCCTATAAATACTATAAAGACCTTTTATATATATTATACATAATTATTAAAAAAAAGTCAAACAAATGTTCTTAAAAGTATTGACATGGAATAAATGTTCTGGTATAGTATTAATAGAACTATTGTTCTTTAATTTTTTATTTATTGTGGAGGTACACTATAATGGAAAGACTAGCTTCGAGAAGATTAGCTTCAAATAGAAGATCTAATAGAAGATCTAAGCAAAAAAAACGTGCCGGTTATGTGCAAATTTTGATTTTTATCTTTTTGGTGACTGTTTTTTGTTTAACCTTAACTTTAACTTCGATGGCTAAAGCATCTAGAGTTATCGATTATCATAATACAACTGAAATACAAACGGTGGTAGTAGAAAAAGGGGATAGTCTTTGGTCTTTAGCTAAAGAATATTATCCCTCCGAACGCAATGATATCAGAAAGGTTATTCACCAGATTAAAAAAGTTAATAATTTGACCACAGCTGAGATATATATTGGGCAAACCTTATTTATGCCATGCCAGCTGGATCATGTCGACTAAACAGGTGGCAGATGATTATAGTTGTTTGATAAAACCTGTCAAAGTATTGGATGTTTCTATAGTCGTATTGGTGTTGTATTTGTGTTGTATGGGGTAATTCATTGTATTAGATGATTCATGTATTTTTCATAATGCTACGCACAAATAACTTCCGATAATGTATGTTATGTAAACTAAAGTGCTAATTTGTTTCTTTCTATGTGTCTTCTGCTAAAAACCATGATACATTCTATTATGCATTCTATGCACAATCGTTAAGCAGCATCTGATCATCCAATTGATGACATTAGTTATCCAACCTATCTCATATCATGTGCAACATTATGATCGTTTACGCAAATATACGAGCCTTCCTGAAAATGTTGCATTGCAGTACATGATATGGCTTCCCTAAAAGAGCTTAACGAGAGCTTGGGCTTAGTCAATAGTGTTAATTATATTATAAGCTCGTTTTACTCTCGTTTTGCTCTTTCCCATATCTTTATCTTACTCGATCTTACTCAACGCCACAACGCCTTAAAATATAATACCGATTAAAAAATCGGCATGTGGGCATTTGGAATATGCCAATCCGAGGGCAAAAAGAGCTATCCTGATTTTACTAACAGTTAGCCTGCCGACGGTATTAATTATTCGTGAGTGTTTATTTTTCTTGACCTAACAAGGTCCAGGTTTTTGCCTCAATTATTTCCAGGTCTAAAATATCCCCGGCAGTTATTTTAGGGGCACAAAGAGGCTTAAATAAGACGATTTTATTGCCATCCGTGCGGCCGCTAAAAACATTGGGATTATTTTTACTGGGACCTTCAACCATAACTGTTACCATTTGACCTAAGAGTTTTGTATTGCTTTGCAGACTGAAAGAGTTTTGTAATTCCTGCAAGCTTTGCAAACGCATCTTTTTTTCAACAATTGTCACTTGATCTGATATTTGAGCTGCAGGTGTACCACTTCTTGGCGAATACACAAAAGTATATGCCATATCAAATTTGATTTTTTCAACCATTTCCATGGTGTCGGCAAAATCAGCTGCAGTTTCATTGGGAAAACCCACAATAATATCTGTTGTAATAGTGCTGTGAGGACAAAAGATGCGTATTTTATTTACTAAATCAAAATACTCCTCCCTGGTATATCCCCTATTCATCAGAGAAAGGATTTTATTTGAACCCGCTTGTAAAGGTAAATGAAAATGCTGACAGACTTTATCCAAACTGGCAATCGTTTTTATTAATTTATCACTAAAATCTCGGGGATGAGAGGTCATATAACGAATCCTTTTTAACCCCTCCACCCTATTTACTTGAGTCAATAAATCAGCAAAATCCATCTTTTCTTTAAGATCATGACCATAGGAATTAACATTTTGACCTAAAAGTTGCACCTCTTTTATCCCATTTTTCGCTAACTGCCGAATATCTCGCATAATAAGTTCCGGCTGACGACTTCTTTCGCGACCCCTGACATAAGGGACAATGCAGTACGAGCAATAATTATTGCAGCCATAAATTATGCTGACTTGAGCACTATGACCTCTTTGACCCTGCTGAATTTTTAGCTCATGCACATTGGTATTAGCCAAATCCCCTTCAGCATATTCTTCAGCAACATCTATAATCTTTTGTGAAGTGGCCGCAAACTGCTCCACATACATAGGTAATTTTGCTGTAGAAAAAGTACCTAAAATTATATCAATATTTCTATAAGATTTAAGTAATTTTTCAACGATACCATCTTTTTGCATCATACAACCGCAAACGGCAATAATCGCCTGCTTATAATGCTTAAGATTTCCCAAGTAACCTAGTATTTTATTTTCAGCGCTTTGACGTATGCAGCATGTATTGACGACTATTAAATCAGCGGTATTGATATCAAGCGTCTCCTGATGTCCAACTTCCTGCAGCATACTCCCTAAAAGCACCGTATCACTTTCATTCATTTGGCAACCAAAAGTAGTAATAAAATACCGCATTATTCGCTCCTTAATTTAGAACTTACTTGCCTTGATTTTGGCTGAGTCGAAAATCAATGACTTGTAGTTGCAGGTAAGATTGACCGTTAAATTCGTTAATTCCTATAGTGTAAATAAAGTCCAAATACCTGCCGAAAGTGTTTTTTTGTAAAACATTTTGCCACAAAGCGTCATCAAATTCCTGCACAATAAGCTTTTCCAGCTGGTCTTTATGATTAAATGAAATAAGTTCTACCGCTTTATACCGGTCACGGGTACGGCAAAAAAACTTCATCACTTGTCCAGTTTTTCCCATAAAACTGATTTTTTCTACTAATACCTCTTTATCAACAAACAGCGGCTTATCATTGCCTTTACCATAAGGTTCCATAATTTCCAGCAACTCCGCCGTTCCTTTAGTAGGGAGATGCAGAGGGAATTGTTTATCAATGCGTACAACGGGAATCATCTCTTCTGTCGATAAGGGACAATCCCTATTCAAACATTCACTAAGTGCAGGTAAATTGCTTTTATGAATACTGAGCCCAGCTGCCATTGGATGACCGCCAAAGGCCGTAAACAGTTCGCGACAAGCCGACAAAGCTTGAAAAATATCATATCCCTCAATAGAGCGACAGGAACCACGTAAAATATCCTCCGTACCGGTGATAATAATTGTCGGGCGATAAAAATACTCTTTGACCCTGCCGGCAACGATACCGGCCACACTTTCATTTACTTCAGGACAATGGAGTACTATCACCTTTTGTTTGTGCAGCTGTGTTTTTTCGACCTTTTTAATAGCTAAACTAGTACCTTCGGCGGTAATTTTTTTTCGACTTGTATTAAGTTCTACCAAATAACTGGCCAAATCATAGGCTTTCTGCGGATCCTTTGTCAAAAAAAGCTCTACAGCCAAGCTGCCCTCTTTCAAGCGACCGGAAGCATTAATGCAGGGACCGATAATAAAACCCACATGATAAACGGTAATTTCCTTGCCCTCCAAACCTGTTAGACTGATCAAAGCTCGCAGGCCATAATTTTTTGTGGCGGCCAATTTGGGCAGGCCCTTTTTAACGAGACAACGGTTGTCCTCGACCAAATCAACTAAATCACAAATGGTAGCAATAGTAGCAAAAGATAATAATTCCTCTTCAAGTTCCGCCCATTCAAGATTAAGATAACCAAACAACGCTTCAGAAAAACGCAGACACAGACCGGCCGCACAATATAACTTAAAAGGGTAAGCGCAATCAGCCTGCTTAGGATCAACCACTGCCGCCGCATGTGGAATCAATTCACTGTTATCATCTTCAGCCAGTGTAATACTATGATGATCGATGATCACCACCTTAAGACCCAGCGAATTAGCAAAATCGACTTCTGCAAGATTGGAAATACCAAGATCACAAGCCAGAATAATTTCTGCCCCTGATTCATGCAGGGACTTAAGTGCATCATTGTTAAGCCCATAACCCTCCGAGTCACGCTGCGGTATGTAGAAATCGGGATCAGCACCCAGCTTGCTTAAAGTTTTAGATAAAATTACCGTGCTCATAATGCCATCTGCATCATAATCACCAAAAATAATAATTTTACGTTTGTTTTTAACCGCATCCGCTATAATAGATAAAGCTTTATCCATGTCCTTAAACAAGAAAGGGGAAGCTAAAGAAGGTTGGTCAATTTGCAGAAATCTACTGATATCTTGCACATCATCATAGCCGCGAACGGCCAGTAATTGTGCCAACAACAGTGGAAGCTCGGCCTTTTGTTTAACTAGTTTTTTTGGATCAAAAGCAGCCCTTTTCAACATCCATTTGTTCATCATTGACATCCCTCCTTCTTATTAGCGCTTTAAGTTTTATAAAAGCTCCCAGTAAAATACTGAGAGCTCGTAGCAGCTTGATCTTAGCTTTTTGCTTCGACAGACTTAACCTTTTTACTCTTAATTTTCTTTTTCTTGACCGTTTTTTGTGCTGCTTGAGTTTCATTTTGAATGTTCTTTTGTTGAATGTTTTTTTGCAATTGCTCTTTCTTGTTTTTTCTATTATTAAGATCGTTAAGAAAGTTTCCTGTTAAAAAGACCGAGGAGAAGAAGCCGGCAAGCACGCCTACAATGATACCAAAGGTAAAGATTTTAGTGGTTTCGCCGCCCAAAATCATTAAGCAGAACAGCAAAATCAAGACGGCAACAACTGTATTAATAGTCCTGGTCAAAGTTTGCTTAATACTTTTGTTGATCAGGTCTCCTGAAATAAGGGACCTATCTTTCCTAATATTTTCACGCACACGATCAAAAATAACAATAGTATTATTGATCGAATATCCCACTACCGTTAGGATAGTAGCGATAAAAGCACTGTTAATCTCCAGTCGGAACAGGGAAAAAATCGAGATCACTACCATAACATCAAAAACTTGGGCAATAATAGAGGCCAAACCATAATTAAATTTGAAACGAAAGGCAATATATGCCAACATGAGGATCACAGCCACTATAATAGCAAGCAAAGCATTTGTGCGCAACTCACTGCCAATTACAGGGCCAATAGCATCATTTCGCGTTATCTCTATCTCCCCTAACTGGGCTCTTATATCTTTTAACATGGCAGAGCTTTGTTCTTCGGACATAGTGGTAGTTCTAATTAAATATTCATTATCCCCGGTATTTTGGATAGAAGGGACACTGTCCACATGGCCTGAAACAACTTCTCTTACTTGATCCATTTTTACCGGTTCAGCAAATTGAATCTGTGTAATATTACCCCCGGTAAAGTCAATATTAAAATTAAGTCCCTGTACGCATAAGGAGATAATGCCGACAATAATGATACAGGCTGCGATAGTATACCAGATTTTCTTTTTACCTACGAAATCAAACATCTTATCCACTCCCTACGCTCCATAATATTTGGTATTTTGTAAACGCTTGATATCCGCAACATAGCGAATAAGGTAGCGAGTAAATACCAAAGCCGTAAACAAACTGGCAATTAGACCGAGAGCCAAAATAATAGCAAATCCTTTGATCGGTCCGGTTCCAAAGATTATTAAAACAATAGCAGCGATTAGCGTTGTTAAATTCGAGTCAAAAATAGTCCAAAAGGCCCTCTTGAAGCCGGCAGCAATTCCGGCATGCAGGGATTTACCTATTCGCAGCTCTTCTTTGATACGCTCATAAATAATAATATTCGCATCGACTGCCATACCTACCGACAGCACAAAGCCCGCTATACCGGGGAGTGTTAAGGTGGCATTGATTCCTACCATAATCCAGAGAAGAATTAAACCGTAAACAGTTAAGGAAACGACCGTTAAAAGACCGGGCATACGATAATAAGCGATCATAAAAATGATTAAACCGATCATACCAATGATGATGGCTTTGAAGCTTTTATTTAAAGAATCAGCACCCAGAGTAGGTCCTACGGTACTTTTTGATAATATTTCAATATTGACAGGCAAGGCACCGCCACGCAAAAGTGAGGCAATATCAGAGGCTTCCTCCAGACTGGCATAGCCCCCGGAGATAACTGCTTGTCCATCCATAATAGCAGATTTGACAACGGGATCTTGAATCAACTCACCGTCTAAGTAGATGCTGATTGTCTGTCCGATCAGGCGTGCAGTAGCATTACCAAAGGCTTCGGTACCAGCGGCATTAAAGCTTAAGGAAACCTCGGGACTACCAGTGCTTTGATCGATATGAGCCGTAGCATTTTTCAGATCAGAACCGGTCAAAATAACTTGTCCGGCTGGGTCCTTAAACTCCAATTTGGCGGTACGCCCTAATTGATCAATGGCCTCTTCCGGATTATCAACACCGGCTAATTCAATGATCAGACGGCTATCACCCTCTCTTTGAATAATAGGTTCGCTGACCCCAAATTGGTCAACCCTATTTCTCATTACAGCGGCCAGTTTTTCCATGTCCTCATTAGTTACCGTAGATCCATCTTCACCCTGGGCCTGTAAAACGACTTGCGCTCCACCTTGTAAATCCAGCCCCAGGCGAATGTTTTCAGACAAAGGTTTAATAGAAAAGACCACTGCCAAGGTGATAATGGCCAGTATAATTATCAGTTTAAGACCACTGTTACCTTTCATGTTCCATCCCCCTTAAATATACAAACACACAACTTATATTATACAACTATCATTTAGAAATTGTCAAACATTTATTGCTTCGTTTTTCCATTAAATATTAACTAAATGACTAAATATAATATATTGCGTAAAGATATCGGCCTATTTTTAAAATTAACAAAAACAGATCTTATCTGAAGAGATCTGTTTATATTGTTAGTTAGAATATAATGATTGTCGTTTCAATCGTTATTTCTTTTTATTTTTGGCCTCTTGCTGAGCTCTTTGAGCCTCTTGCTGGGCCTCAACTTTTTCTTTAAGTCCGCCGATAGAAGTTTTCAAAACTTCAATTTCAACCTTATCAGATACTCTCAACCAGACGGTGTTAGTTTTGATACGAGTAATAGTACCTAAAATACCACCGACAGTATATACCTCGTCATTCATTTGCAGTTGACTCAGCATATCCCCTCTTTGCTGCTTTTGTTTTTTTTGCGGACGAATTAAGAGGAAATAAAAAATCGCTGCGATAAAGACGATGTAAATAATAATCATAGTACTAGTCAAATCTTTTCACCACCCTACAATAAATTAATACCTAATATATATTCACCATTTAAAGTAAAAAACCTTTTTCTTCTCAATAAAAATTTTCTTATTGCTTTTCAAGTTTGTTTTTGTTATAATATCTGTCGTGACAGTTACAAAAGGGGTATAGCTCAATTGGTAGAGTAGTGGACTCCAAATCCATTGGTTGAGGGTTCGATTCCTTCTGCCCCTGCCACAAATAAAACCTCATTTACAAAACTTGTTTCAAGTTTTATAAGTGGGGTTTTTAATATTTATTAACCAGACTTTAACTAGACTTTGCATAACTAGACTTTGTAAAATTGATATGGTATAATTATTTTTAGTTAGTCCAGACTAACTAAAATAATTATTTTAAGAAGTGATTAAGAATGTTAAAAAAATACTATGAAAATGCACGCAAACCGCAAGGGCTGAGCGGCTCTATTTTGCTTTCATCTATGAATTCCAGGCATTATGAGATGTCCACGTGGGGTTTTAATCATCTAAGCATTGATCCTGCCGATTGGATCCTGGATATCGGTTGCGGCGGCGGCAAAAATATTGAGCGCATGTTAACCATGGTTTCACGCGGTAAAGTATACGGTTTAGATTATTCCGAGGTCAGCGTCAAAAAATCACTGCGCCTTAATCGGCCTTCCGTTCTTTCGGGACGTTCCGAAATTATACAAGCTTCCGTTTCTAAGATCCCCTACTCTGATGCGCTTTTTGATGTCGTAACTGCTTTTGAAACCGTCTATTTTTGGCCTGATTTTTTAAGTGATGCTCGAGAAGTTGCCCGAGTACTTAAACCCGGTGGCACCTTTATGATTTGTAATGAAGCGGTGGTTTATGATGATGCTCCTATTTCAGATGACCCTTTTGTGGAAATGTTGGCATTAAAAATGTACACACCCGCTCAATATAAAAAAATTCTGCAGCAAGCAGGTTTTGATAATGTAGAAGTTTTTATTAGTGAGGATGAAAAACCTTTTATCAGTGTGATTGCTCATAGAGGAAAGGGATGATAAAAATGACTATTTCAGTAAAGTATGCCACGATAATTGTCCGTGATATGGAAGAATCGATTAAATTTTACTCCGAAGTTATGGGATTTAAGCTTGACAGCCAATATTATCCCCCCATCGAAGGCACGATGATTACCTTAATGAAAGGGCAAACAGGTGCGATGGTGGAATTGATAAAAAATTCCGCTTACGAGGTGGGCTTTTATTCGGTCGGTATGGAGGTAGAAGATTTAGAAACTACCCTGGAAGAGCTAAAAAACAAGGGTGCCAAAATTATCGGTGAAATAATGCCCACGCTGGTCGGGAAATTAGCTTTTATAGAAGATCCCAATGGCGTGAAAATTGCTTTGATAGAACATGATAAAAAATAAGCAGCGTTTGCTGCTTATTTTTTTATCTTTCTCTTTGTTTTAAAGTTGCCAGATCCCACATAATTTCTTGCTTCATCAAAGCCAGTTTTTCTTCACGCTCAGGATCATTTTTCAGTCCCTGATATCGTCCTTGCGGCAACAGATATTCTGCTAATTCAGTTGGACTGACCTTACCATCAGCAATCCTTTTGGTCGCCGGAGTAAGCTTAACCTCGCCATATTCAGCTTCGAATAAAGGCCAGGCACCGCTAGTCACAGCCAACTTACTCATTTTGATCATCTGAGAAGAAGGAAACTTCCAGCCGGTATAACAAGGAGCAAAAATCTCAATGTAACGAAAGCCTTTTGTATTTTTAGCTTTAACCAGCTTATCATAAAGATCACCCGGATAAGCCAAAGAACCGGTGGCCAGATAAGGAATTTTATGATCCAGCATTAAAAGCGGCATATTCTTTCTGTTTTCATTTTTACCGCCCGGTGTCGTAGTGGTAAAAGCAAAACGCGGAGTGGCGCCGCTACGCTGGACACCGGTATTACTATAAGCTTCATTATTATAACAAATATGAATGAAATCATCATTTCTTTCCGCCGCAGCAGAAATGGCCTGTAAACCAATGTCATAGGTACCGCCATCACCAATCCAGTTAAAAACCAGTGGTTTCTCATTCTCCAGTTTGCCTTTCTTTTCTAAGGCCTCCAAAGCATAAACCATACCGGCAGCTGAAGCGCCGGCAGTAGCAAAACAAATGTTTAAAATAGGGTAATTAAAAGCGGCCTTGGGTAAAAGACCGATGGAAGCCACCGTGCAAGATGGCGTCATCAAGCAGATAGCATTGGGGCCAAATGCCTTACCCGTGATACGCATAGCAGCCGTAGCGGGACAACCCGCACAAGCTCCGCTACCTTGCATCACCATTTCATCAAGAGGAAAATCTTTAATTGCTGTTGGCATCTCTATCTACCTCCTTTACTATCCCTATTGTTATGGATAAGTTCTTTAACTGCAGTAGCCATCTCGCGGTATGTCACATCAGTACCACCGATTCCCATAATTTTATTATGGACTGCCACCTCTTGTCCGCGCCCATAAAGAGCAGCTTGGGCTTCAACACCTAAAACTCCTAAATCCATACCAAAGGCATAGCTTCTGTCCAAAACTACCAGCTGGCTTCCTTGGGGAAGATAGGCCGACAATTCTTTTCTGGGAAAAGGTCTGTAAACACGCAAACGCAGTGCCGCTGCCTTAATCCCCTCTTTACGCAAAAGATCAACCGTTAATCTCATTTCTGCGGCCATTGAACCCATGGCCAAAATAAATACTTCAGCATCCTCACACAGATAAGTCTCAAAAAGATCCCCTTCCCACATACCGGTAGCCTTTTCGTAATCAGATGCCGCCTCAACCATCGACTGTTTTGCCTCCTCAGTAGCCTGATTCAGTTGCTCACGATATAAAGAATAATATTCCGGCGGGGTGACCGCCGCATAAGAAACCGGTTTTTGGGTATCAAAAGACCACTCCGGCTTTAAAGGCGGTAAAAAAGCATCTATCACTTTTTGATCGGGGATTTGTACAGGCATTGCGCAATGAGAAAGCACAAAACCATCGAAGTTAACCATTACCGGCAAGTGAACCTGTTCTGCCACTTTAAATGATTGGATAATCGTATTGTAAACCTCTTGCGGTGAGGCACAATAATATTGCAGCCAACCGGTATCACGCTGCGACAGCGAATCCTGATGATCAACCCAAATAGTCCAAGGAGCAAATACCCCCCTGTTAACATTGGCCATAACTACCGGCATTCGACAGCCGGAGGCCATATGTAAAATTTCGTGCATATATAAAAGCCCTTGTGAGGAAGTGGCGGTAAAAGTTCGAGCACCAACTGTAGCGGCGGCTACGCAAGCTGCCATGGCGCTATGCTCGCCCTCTACAGGTAAAAAACGGCAATCCATTTCCCCTCTTTCAACTAAGGTGGAAATTTCTTCTACAATGCCGGTCTGCGGGGTGATGGGATAAGCCGCCACCATATCAACCCGGGCGCTTTTAACAGCCTGTGAAACGACATGACAACCTTTATCAAGAATGGTTTTCATGATATTTCATCCTCCCTTACCATCGAAATAGCTTTGGTCGGGCACTCTTCTGCACAAATACCGCAGCCTTTACAATATTGATAATTAATCTCAAGCGTTTCACGATCAATCACCGCATCAGGGCAATAGATCCAGCATAAAAGACATTTTGTGCATTTATCATGATCCAAAACAGGACGATAAAAACGCCAAGAGCCGGTGTCCCCGCCCGCTCCGTGCTGGGGATAGGAGACAGGATAAATATCCGGATAGTTTTTTTTATTTTCAGCCATCTTTAACCCCTTTCTACCATTTGTTTATAAGCTACGGCCGCCACCTCAGCATTACGCTGACCAATTTGTCCCGGCCATTTTTCACAAATAGTTGCCATGGTTTTTTCCAACGGAATTTCTAAAACTGCACAAAGGGCGCCAAAAGAAGGTATATTTATCGAAGGTACGCCACGAATAATAAGATCTTCACTCAAGGCAATACCGGTAAGATCAATTTTTTTAAGCGGCCATTTTTGGTATTCTGCCGGAATTTCATCGCTTTCTTTAGCATTAAGTATTATTAGTGAATTATCGCAAATCCCCTGCATTTTAGCAACATCTAAGAGCTTAATATTTAGAACCAGCACCAAATCAGGCTCATAGCTTTGACTGCGCATCAATATTTCTTGATCAGAAATCCGCACAGCTGCCACCACCGGTGCACCACGTCTTTCAACTCCAAAACTGGGTAAAGCCTGCACCTTGCGATCGGTTTTCAAAGCGGCCGCGGCAAGCAAAGAGGCCATAGTGACCACCCCTTCCCCACCATAACCATGCAATCTAATCTCAATCATTGTCATTTCCTCTTATTCTATCAAATTTTAAATAATTAATAAACTGTGGAAAAACGATACCCGGCTCACGCAGGCTTTGATTCCAGCGTTTGACCCATTCCAAAGAAACATAGCCCGTAAAACCGTTTTGCTCCAAAAGGGAAACTACTCTTTTATTGGGAACATCCCCCCTGCCCATCATTTTATAAACCGTTTGTCCGTTTTCCATGACCGAATCCTTCATATGAAGATAACATAAAAAGTCCTTTATATTATGATAAGTGGTTTCCGGATCTTCCAAACAATAGCGGTAAGGGTGATGAACATCCCATAAAATACCGGCGGCCGGCTTATTAATAAAAGTTAAAACCTCAGCGGCTAAAGAAGAATCAGCAAAAACACCGTTAGTTTCCAAAAGTACAGTGACATTTTTATCCGCAGCATAATCAGCAAGCAAATCCAGGTTAGATGCCACCAGACCGATATCTATCTCATCTTTTGGCTCAGGCCCTTCATCCCCCATCACCCGCACATAAGCACAACCGAGTTGAGCGGCTAAATCAATATATTCACGCCCTACCTGCACTTCTCTTTCGTTATTTTCTTGCTTAAATAATAAAGCAGAGGACGTTAAACAGGAAATCTCCAAACCGAGCTGCTGCAATTTATCTTTGGTATTAGCAATGTTTTCCGGTAAAAATTGCTTTATTTGCGGGGCATAAAGCTCTTTACCGACACCGCGCACCTCTATGCCATCATAACCCAGATCTTTAGCAACTGCTAAAATATCACCCCAAGCCCAAGTCGGGCAGCCCAGGGTCGAAAATGCAAATTTCATTTTTTACCTCCTTTATCGACTTAAAAGTCAGTTATTATCAGCTTAAGTAATTTCTTTTGTCAAGGCATCTTCAAGCCCCAATTCCTCTATTGCCTGTTCACGTAATTTATATTTCATGATTTTGCCGCTGGCGGTCATGGGCATTTGGGTGATAAAGCCTACATGTTTTGGTACCTTATGTCGAGCCATATTAGCCTTGACATATTCTTGGATTTCCGTTTCGGTGACGGTTTTACCTTCCTTAACTATCACATAAGCCATTATTTCTTCACCATATTTTTTACTTGGCACACCGATTACCTGCACATCTGAGACAGCAGGATGGGTATAAATAAAATCCTCAATTTCTTTAGGGTAGATGTTTTCACCGCCACGGATAATCATATCCTTGATGCGGCCGGTAATTTTATAGTACCCATTGTCATCAACCATGCCAATATCACCAGAATGCAGCCAACCATCTTTATCAATCGCCTGGGCAGTGGCCTCCGGCATTTTATAATAACCCTTCATCAGATTGTAACCCTTGACTAAAAATTCACCGGGTGTATTAGGTGGCAGCTCTTTTCCGGTTTCCGGATCACAGATTTTCACCTTTACATGCGGAAGGGTGCGACCTACTGTTGAAACACGCAGCTCAACAGAATCATCAGTAGTAGTTTGCGTACAGCCGGGCGAAGATTCGGTCAAACCAAAAACAATGGTAATTTCACTCATATTCATTTCATCAATCGTTTGCTGCATAACTTTTACAGGACAAGGAGAGCCGGCCATGATGCCCGTACGCAAGCTTGAAAAATCAAATTCCGCAAATTGAGGATGATCCAGCATCGCAATAAACATCGTCGGCACACCATGTACAGCTGTACATCTTTCATCTTGAATCGCCTGCATAACCTTAAGCGGCTGATAATAATCGATGGGAATCATCGTTGTTCCATGCGTAAGGCTGGCCATAATCGCCAGAACCATACCAAAACAATGGAAAAATGGCACAGGAATGCATAAACGATCCTGTGGGGTAAATTTCATGCAATCACCGATGCTTTTACCATTATTGACAATATTATAGTGGGTAAGCATTACACCTTTGGGAAAACCGGTTGTACCAGAAGTGTACTGCATATTAATTACCTCATGAGGGTCCAAGGAGGCCTGCACCTCTGCCAATTCTTGATCACTGACGTTTTTGGCCAATTCATAAAGGTCATCCCATTTAAGCATGCCACCGGGTGCCTGATCTTTAAGACCGGCGTAAATAATGTTTTTCAAAAAAGGCAAATCCGCAAATTCACTTGCACCCGGAGTACTGTTTTTCAGCTCCGGATTTAATTTATTAATAATCTCCACATAATCGGCATCTTTAAAACCATCAATCATAATCAGGGTATTTGCATCACTTTGTTTTAAAAGATATTCTAATTCAAATACTTTATAATTGGTGTTTACCGTTACCATAACGGCACCGATTTTAGCGGTAGCAAACATAGTCAAGAGCCATTGTGGATAATTAGTTGCCCAAATGGCCACATGGTCACCTTTTTTAATGCCCAAAGCCAACATTCCTTTGGCAACTTCGTTACAATCATCCCTAAATTCTCTATAAGTTTTTCGATAAGGGCGATCTGTGTACAATACCCCATCATTATCCGGATAGGTATCGGCAATTTTGTCTAATAAATCACCAAAAGTGATTTCCCATAATTGATCGGTCACGATATTATCCCCCTTTGATTAATTAATATATAATTATAATATAACAAATCTACCCTGTCAACGTTTTTTTCTTCTAATAATTAGCGGTAAAGCAGGCATTTTATCATTACAAGGTATAAAGATTTTTTGCTTAGGATGGCAAGCTGCGGCAATTTTTTCGCCTTGATCATTATATATTTCGCTTAATTCCATGACTATATTTCTGCCATCCGGTAAAATTATTTCAATTTGATCACCCACCGCCAGATGATTGCGTTGCTGCACCAATAAATAACCATCTTCTTGCCCCTTGACCACACCAGCAAAATCATAAGCACCCGTACTGTCGCTATCACCATAGCGATAGGCCTCCCCTTGAGGAATATCTACAGCAAAGGCACTGGTATACTCCCTATGACTCACCTTTAAAAGTTCTTCCAGCCACTCTTTGCGGATGGTGAATTTTTCCTGTTCTTCAAATGCCGTATCAAGAGCCTTGCGATAAATACGCGTGATATTGGCCACATAATAAGCACTTTTATTGCGCCCTTCAATTTTCCAACCATCAGCCCGAGCCGATAATAATTGCGGCAGATACGGCAAAAGCGCCAGATCCTTACTATTCATAATATAAGTACCACGCTCATCCTCTTCAATGGGCAGATATTCACCGGGACGTTTTTCCTCTTCCAAGCGATAACGCCAGCGACATGGGTGAGTACAATTACCCTGATTAGCATCACGTTGACTCAAAAAAGAGCTTAACAAACAGCGACCGGAATAAGAAACACAGATTGCTCCATGCACAAATATTTCCGTCTCGATGGCTGCTTTCTCTTGAATAATTTTAGCATCCTGCAACGATAATTCACGTGCCAGAATAATCCTTTCTGCACCTTGTTCGGACCAAAATTGTGCCGACCGCCAATTAGTGTTATTGGCCTGCGTACTGATGTGCAGGGGAATTTGCGGCGCCATTTCTTGTGCCACGGCAAAGACACCCGGATCCGAAACAATGAAAGCATCCGGCGCTAAAGCGGCGGCTTTTTCCAAAAAGGAGGATAATTCCTCCAGATCCTGATTATGGGCAAAAATATTGACCGTTATGTAGACTTTCTTGCCTAAATGATGTGCTAAATCAAGTCCTTTTTCTAAGTCATGCCAATTAAAATTACCGGCCTGTGAACGTAAAGAGAAGCTCTTACCCCCCAAATATACGGCATCTGCCCCATATCTAAAAGCTGTTTCGAGCTTCTCAAGATCACCTGCCGGAGCTAATAATTCCGGTTTTTTATTCCACATTATTTACAACCTCTTAATCAATATATTTAGCCTTATCTGCCTGGTGCCCGGCATATGTTTCATTAAAAACATGAGAGCCGTCGGGCTTGGCCAAGAAGTAAAGATAGTCGTGTTCTTCCGGGTAAAGAGCCGCCTTAATCGCTGATAAACCCGGTGAAGCTATCGGACCGGGCGTTAAGCCTTTATGCAAATAAGTATTATAAGGTGAGTCTATCTGTAGATCAGAATAAAGCAGTTTGGCTTTTGGTTCACCTAAAAGGTACTGAATGCTGGCACAAGACTGTAAAGGCATGTCCAATGCCAGACGATTGTAAAACACACCGGCGATTATAGGTCTGTCAGCTGCTATGCGTGCTTCTTTTTCAACCAAAGAAGCCATAGTAATGGCTCGGTAAACACTTGTTTTTTTCTTATCAGCTTGGGCTTGAAAGGCATCTGTCCAATTTTCGTCAAATTCCGCCAGCATCAGGTCAACAACCTCTGCAGCTTGAGCATTTTTGCTAAACAGATAAGTTTCAGGAAATAAAAAACCCTCCAAGCGATTTTCTGCGCCCTTTTGCGGCAGATAGCTATACTCAAAATCACCATTTTTAGCATATTCCAGGAAATCTTCAAAAGTGATATTTTCACTGACTTCGGCAAAACGTTCTGCCGTTTGCCGCATTGTCAAACCCTCCGGAATCGTAACCTTAAGATCACCCAGCGTACTATGTGTCTGTAATTTTGTAACTACATCCCTCAAGGATACTTTGCCGGAAAATTCATAAATACCGCTCTGCAACTTTTCCCCGGCGTCCATTTTTTTCACATAATACTTAAAGCCCATGGCACTTTTAACAACGCCGGCATCTGTCAAGGTTTGAGCAATTTTAGCAGTGGATACACCTTCTTCAATTTCCACTCTCACAGGCTTGTCCAAAGTAACTGCAGCTGTCATTGAACCATAAATGGACCCGAGAATAACTGCTGCCACCAAAACGATGAGAATAATATATGGTAATTTTTTGCCTTTTTTCCTTGCTTTTATCTGCAAACGGCTACCTCCAATTAACATTTATGAATATTATAATTTTATCCTTTTATTATACCACGGATTAAATCATTTTCCTAGAACAGAAAGTCTTTTTATAAATTTAGGGTCAACTCGCTTGGGAGCTGACCCTAATTATTTTTTGTTATTTTAATTATCTTTCATTTCTTTCAGCTCTTCTTCTAATATTTCATCATAAACATTGGCAATCATATTCCATTCTTCATCGCTTTCCACGTCGAAGAGCACCTCTTCACCTTCGTCATCTACGCCGAACTTCATAATAATGGCTTCCTCACTATCAACATATTCAGAATCCTGCGGCAGTAAAACAGCATATTTTTCATCTTCAACATCTAAAATTGCTTCTACTTCAAATTGATGTTCCACTCCTTCTTCATCAACTAAAATCATTAATTCTTCCACAGCAAGCACCTCTTCAAATCAGATTATCTATATAAGATTATGTTGAATTATATATCAGTACTTGCCGTCTGTCAATTTAAGTGCCAAAATAGTGAATTATCAAACTAATCATTTTGCTGACCTAAAAAATCCAGATATCCTTGTAAAATATAGGCTGCGGCCATTGTATCAATGACTTTTTTGCGTTTTTTGCGTGAGACATCACCCTCTAACAGTACCCGCTCGGCGGCGACCGTCGAAAGGCGCTCATCCCAATAAATAATCTTTTTACCACTGATCTTTTCCAGCTGTTGAGCAAAATTTTCAGTATATTCTGCTGCAGGTCCTTTGCTGCCATTCATGTTTAAAGGTAGGCCAATTACAATCTCTTCCACTTCATACTGTTTGATCAAATCTAAAAGATATTTAAAATCACTGGCCGGATCACGACGCCGTAAGGTTTTTAGCCCTTGCGCCGTCCAGCCTAAGGGATCACTTATGGCAACGCCAATAGTTGCTTTACCAACATCCAGTCCTAATAAACGCATAAATTCTCCTTATACAGCATACAGCAGCTACTTATAAATTAAGCAAATGACAGACAAAATCTTTCGCAGGCGGGTATACAATAACCGCAATAAAGACATTTGCTTTTTTCCCAAGTAGCTTCAAAGTTCTCTATTTTCAAGGCTCCCTGATGGCAGGCCTTTACGCATTCACCGCAAGCGGTACAAAGATCATATTTTTCTACCACTAAGTTACGTTCCACCAAAGACAATTGTTTTTCCTCCGGTGGATTTTCTCCCGCCAGCCAGCCCACATTGGTCGCCACTTCCAGCTCATCTTTCATGCCAATAGCCACAGAATGCAAAAAGTCCTGATTAAAAGTCCATTCCAGCATGGTCCGTGCTTGCTTCATGAGTGAACCGCCGCCAATAGCCTTCATGCCATAAATACCTTTACCATTTTGTTCAGCCAGTTTGATGGCCTCTGTCATTTCTTTAAGACCGCCGCCTTGAATTCCCACCCCTGCTTTGTTAAACATGGGGTGAATTACCTCTACCTCCGGGAGCTGCGCTGCTACTTCTGTTGCCGAAACATCATGAGTGGAAATTCCCACCGCCCCCACTAAACCGCGGGCTTTGATAGTATGTAAATATTCTAAAAGCGGCAGGTTGTTTTTGACAGCTTCACCAGAGCGTTGCTCATGCAGTAAAAATATTTCGATACGTTCACGATCCAGGGCAATGCGAGCATCCTCTACGGCTCGTGCTAAACCATTAACAGTTTCAGCATATGATTTACTGGCGATTATCACCTCTTGATCCCAGCCCTTTAACCCCTCTTTAAGATAAGGATAGGTTTCATAATATTCCGCCGTATCAAAAAAATTAATCCCACAGGCCAAAGCCTTTTTAATCACTTGAGCACCTTTTTCTATCGATAAATTGGCACACAAAGGCCCCATGGTTAAAACACCAAGACAGATACGCGAGACCAGATAAGGGGTTTTCCCTAACCGTTGATACTTCAAAAAAAATACCTCCATTATGTCATGATTAAAATAAAAGAGCCGATGGCTCTTTTATTTTAATCGATATCTTTTACATAGTACGAAACCAGAGCTTCTATAAGATCGTCTCTTTCGACTCGCCGAATCATGCTTCTGGCCTGTTTATGACTGGTTATATAGGCAGGATCACCGGAAATTAAATAACCCACTAATTGGTTAATGGGGTTATAACCCTTTTCACGCAAGGCACCATAAACAGATAAAAGCACCTCACTGGGATTAGTTTCCTCTTCATTCCGCACTTGAAAATCCATCGTTTCTTCGATCGATTTACCACTATTATCATTAAAATCGTGTTCATTATTTGTCACAGGAGTTCCCTCCTTTTTAGAATTTCTCCCATACTTAGGTTATTTCGAGATAAAAACAAATTTCCCTCTAAAATCAAGACAATTTTTCAGCAATAATTTTCTGAGCTTGGCAAACAGCGTCGATAATTTTCTCAGGGTTTTTACCGCCGGCCTGTGCCAAATCTTTTTTGCCGCCGCCGCCGCCGCCGCAAATAGGAGCAATTTCTTTAATCAAATCTCCAGCATAAAGGCCTTTAGCTTGTCCCTGATTAGAGATAGCGGTTACCAGATAGACCTTTTTATTATCCGTTGCAAACAAGACTAAAACGTCAACTCCTTGCTCCCGAAAATGATCCATGGCGCCTCGCAAAGTGTTCATGTCCTCAATGGATTTTGCCTCTGCCACCAGGCATTTTAAACCCGCAATCTCTTCAATCTGCTGCTTAAGCTCACCCAGAGAATCCTCCGCCTTTTGCCCTTTAAACTGCTCCAGTTCTTTATGCAACTGTTTATTTTCCTCAAGCAGCTTGTGAAGGCGCTTTTCCACCTCATGTGCGGGGGTCTTTAAAAGATCGGAAATACGGTTTAAAGCGGCCTCTTGTTTTTTATAGTAATTAACAGCTTCTTGACCTGTCAGCGCCTCAATACGGCGCAGACCTGCTGCTACTCCAGATTCCGATACAATTTTAAAAAGACCGATTTGTCCGGTATGAGCACAATGGATGCCACCGCACAGTTCCCGGCTATAATCGCCCATATTTACCACTCGCACCACATCGCCATATTTATCGCCAAAAAAGGCCAAAGCTCCGGCTGTTTTAGCTTCTTCAAAGCTCATTTCCTGACAGTCAATCGCTAAATCAGCAAAAATCTGCTCATTAACATCTGCCTCAATCCGCTCTAAATCCTCAGCCGTTAACGGACAAAAATAAGAAAAATCAAAACGCAGACGGTTCTCATCAACTAAAGAGCCGGCCTGCTGAACATGATCCCCTAAATTAGAGCGCAGCGCCTGGTTCAATAAATGAGTTGCCGAATGGTTGGCCGCCGTAGCATGGCGCATTTCCATGTTGACAGAGGCCGTGACCTCGTCACCTTGTCTTATTTTTCCCTTCTGGACAATAAATTTTTGTACCATAAGACCATTGACCAGTTTTTGACTGTCAAGTATCTCTGCGACAGCGCTATGAGTGGTCAAACAACCGACATCAGCCATCTGTCCGCCACCTTCAGCGTAAAAAGGCGTATCTTTTAATACCAGCCAGCCCGTTTCTTGCGCACCGACTTCCGCCATTTTTTTATTGTCCACAATCAGATTGGTAATAGTTGTTATTGTTTCTCCGGTTTGATAACCGACAAATTTATTAAGCGGATCAGTAACCAAAAGAGCCGCCAAATCCGCAAGGTCGTCCCCACCGCAACCACCGGAACGAGCCTCCCGAGCTTGATCTCTTTGCACCTGCATAGCAGCTTCAAAGCCGGCCTCATCGACAGTAAGCTGATGCTCTTCGGCTACATCTTTGGTCAAATCAAGCGGAAATCCATAGGTGTCGTATAAAGTAAAAGCCTCTTGACCGCCAATTTCACTGGCGCCGCTTTTTTTAAGACATGCGATCATTTCTTCAGCCTGCATAAGGCCATCATTAAGCGTCACCAAAAAGCGTTCTTCTTCCATTTTAATCATTTTTTTGATCACAGCTTTTTTTTCTTCGATCACAGGATAAGTTTCACCTAAAGTGCGGCAAACGCCGTCCACCATTTTGTGTAAAAAAGGCTCATTAAAGCCCAGTGTCTTACCAAAACGCACCGCTCTGCGCAAAATACGGCGCAAAACGTAACCCCGTCCTTCATTAGAAGGCATCACGCCATCGGCAATCAAAAAAGTGCAGGCACGAGCATGATCAACAATTACCCGAAAAGCAAAGCCTCTTTCATCGGAATGATATTCTTTATGGCACAATTGAGCCAATTCGTCAAGCAAAACGCGCATAACATCCGTTTCATAATTACTATCCACCTTTTGCAAAACAGCAGCCAAACGCTCTAATCCCATACCCGTATCTATACTTGGGCGCGGCAGTGGGTGTAATACTCCTTCTTCATCCCTGTTAAACTGCATGAAAACCAAATTCCAAATTTCCATAAAGCGGTCACAATCACAATGACCAATACCGCAAACAGGATTATCACAGGTATATTGTGCTCCCCTGTCAATAAAAATTTCACTGCAAGGGCCGCAAGGACCACAAGGCCCCATGGCCCAAAAATTATCCTTTTCGCCAATGCGCAAAATCTGCCGCGGGTCAATATCCGTTTCGTTTTCCCACAGCTCAAAGGCTTCATCATCTTTTTCATAAACAGTTGCATAAAGCTTATCTTTGGGTAAACCTAAAACATTAGTAATAAAATCCCAGCAAAAAACAATGGCCTCTTTCTTAAAATAATCACCAAAAGAGAAATTGCCCAGCATTTCAAAAAAAGTATGGTGTCTGGCGGTACGCCCTACCGTATCCAAATCATTATGTTTGCCACCGGCTCGTAAACAGCGCTGTACGGTGACGGCACGACTATAAGGGCGCTGCTCAAGACCGGGAAAAACATTTTTAAATTGCACCATGCCGGCATTGGTAAAGAGTAAAGTTTGATCATCATAAGGTACTAATGAGGAACTTTCGACATGTGTATGCCCATGAGAAACAAAATAATCGATGAATTTTTTTCTTATTTCTTGACTGGTAAGATATTGCAAAGGGGCCACTCTCCTTTACTTTAGTAACTAATTTTGCTTTATCTTCTATTTTACCATTATTTTTATGATTTATCAATTATTTCCTCTGCCTCACAGCTGTTTAATTCTTGTTCAGCTAATCCCGTCTGTAGCTCCAGCGTATCTTCCATATTTTCTTCTTTAAAAGCTACTAAACGACTGTAAATAACCGCAAAAAGCAATTTTAAGGCGGCTGTCACCGGTACGGCAAGCACCATACCTAAAATACCGAACCAATGGCCGGCAGCTAAGACCACAAAAATAATTGTCAAAGGATGCAAGCCGGTACGAGAGCCAATTACTTTCGGCGATAAAATAAAAGATTCAAATTGTTGAATCGCCCCCAAAACTATTAATGTATATAGCGCTAATGTCGGGCTTTCTACCAAAGCAAAAGCCATAGAAACAGCAATGGCAAAAAATGAACCAAAGTATGGAATCAAATTAAAAATACCCACTATTACACCTAAAACAAGTGCATAAGGCACTCCTAAAAAGGCCAAAGCGATTCCGGATAAAATACCTACAATGGCAGCGACGAATAAATAACCGTAAATAAATTGACGCACTATATAGTTAATGTCAGCGGAAATACGTAATATTTCGGGGCGCTCTTTGGGCGGTAAAAAAGCAATGAAACGTTTTTTAAATTCTTTTTTATCACGCAGCATATAAAAACTTAAAATAGGCGCAAAAACAAAGGCGATCAGCGAAGAGCCCCAATTTTCTCCGGTTTTTGCCAGATCATTCAGCAAGTTTTTTATATAATCAGTAACTTTTATCGCCAATTCATCAGCGGAAAAAGGCAGTTCACTATTAGGAAATAAATTATTAAAAAAAACCTCTCCCTCTTTGATAAATTCCGGCACAGAATTTATCAGGGTATCTATTTCATTGATTACATGCGGTAAGACAAATACTGCTAAAGCATAAAAACCAATTAAAATATACAAATAAACAATTGTCACCGACCAACCTACAGGTACACCCTTTTTACCCAAAGCAGTCACAGCAGGCGCAATAAAATAAGCCAAAAATAGACCCAGAACAAAAGGCAAAACAGCCGCTCTTGCCGACCAAGCCAACATAATTATTACTGCAACAATAATAATTATGCAGATATTAATAATAGCCTTTCTTGATTTAAACTTAGAGTTAAACTTAAAGGTCAAAATAAGTCTCCTTTCGCCTGCTACATAATTATACATATGTAAAGGGCCGGTGTACCGACCCTTTTATCAAACTGCATAACATTTTTTATTTGAACAGTTAGATCGATCACTTGTTAATACATTTTACGAGCTAGTTCATCACCAAAAGCGCTGATCATATGCCCGGCATTTCTAGCGGTAGAACTGGTGAATCTGGCAGCTTTTCGTTTCATATGACGCATTTTTCCATGGGAGATATTTCTTTTTACCACACCGGCTGTAACTAATCCGGCAACACCGCCGAGAACAATCCATGGTACGGGACTTCTGTGCATTAATTTCACCTCCATTCTGCAAAAAAATTCATTTATTCCTTGTTATTTTGCCTCAATTTGTTCCCTTGATACCAGGCAGAATTTTGCAATCAGCATAAAGGATCCTGATGAAAAACTCCTTCCACAAAATTATTGCCTTTTTGACGCACATTTTGCCATGGTATAAAATCACGGCGTTTGTGTAAATCTCCCACAAGACCAACTGAAACTTCCAGACCGGAAACCATGCCATTTTTTATTAAAACATCAGCTATCGTACCCTTATCCTCACCTTTATTGCTTAACAGCTTACTGCCCAGCCAATTATTTTCCAGTAAAGTAGTGCTATCTTTTCTTAAACGTTTAACATTTGCTTTATTAGGCACATAAACACCCTTTTTACTTAAAAGTTTAATATTTTCCATTTTGATAAAAAAACTTTTTTGCCACATACCGGGATCAGTCACCACCAAACCTAAAACCTGTCCGCTTTGATCATCTATAATCAGGTCTCGTACTCTGCCCACGTATTCCTTCTTTCTTCCTGCCGATACTGTCAATCCTCGAATTTCTCTGCCCTTTAACAAAATATCACCTCTTTTTAGTTTAGTATTTCCCAAAAAAACAAAAAAATAGCTCTTTTCCGCTTGCGAAAAGAACTATTTTTGAGAATTTTTGATAATTTTGTAGAATTTTTATCTGCTTAATTAATCGGCCATAACCCCTAAGACCTGTGCTTATTTTTGAGAATTTTTAGACTCATAATCTTCAATAGCCGCCAGAAGTGCATCCGCCGCCAGTACCGAACAGTGAACCTTTTCTTTTGGCAGGCCGTCCAATTCTTGAACAATTGAGTCGGTGGTAATTTTTTTAGCTTCTGCCAAAGTTTTGCCCTTAGCCATTTCCGTTAAAATGCTGCTGGAAGCAATGGCTGCAGCACAACCAAAGGTCTTAAATCTGATGTCTTTGATAATATCATCTTCAACATCCAAATAAATAAAAGTAGTGTCACCACAACTGGCGCTTTGTTTTTTACCAACAGCAGATTTGTTTATATCATCTCCGATGTTACGTGGATTATTAAAATGGTCTAATACTTTTTCACTATACATCTTATTACCCTCCTCTTTGTCAGCTTTTTATAACTCTATCTCTCTTAAAACATAGTATTTTAGTTGGTTTTATTTTATCATCTACTATAATCTTTGTCAATATTAAGCATCTATTAAGCATCTTTTTTGCGCCATTGATGCAATCTTTGTTTTATCTCTCGTTCAAAGCCACGATCATTGGGCCTATAATATTTCCTATCCTTGATGCTCTCCGGTAAATAATCCTGCACAACAAAAGAATCTGCAAAATCATGAACATATTTATAGCCTTGTCCATGCCCCAATTTTTTGGCCCCCGGGTAATTAGCATCTTTTAAATGCTTAGGAACCTCAGAAACAATACCTTTTTCTAAATCTGCCAAAGCCTCATCGATTGCCAGATAGGCTGAATTGGATTTAGGAGCGCAAGACAGATAAATAACTGCTTCTGCCAGGGGGATTCTCGCTTCCGGCCAACCAACATTTTTGGAAACTTCCATCGCCGCCACAGCCACACTCAGAGCCTGCGGATCAGCAAGTCCCACATCTTCAGCCGCTAAAATCAGGATTCTTCTGGCGATAAATTCCGGTTTTTCACCGGCTTTTATCATGCGAGCTAACCAATGCAAAGCAGCATCAGGATCACTGCCCCGCATACTTTTAATAAAAGCCGAGGCAATATTATAATGCTGATCACCGTCTTTATCATAATTTTTCAAGGGACTTTGAATGCTTTCAGCTACCAACTTTTTATCAATTGTTTTCAGCCCGTCAGCTGTTGTCGGCGCCGTCAAAACCGCCATCTCTAAAGCATTATAGGCATTACGAGCATCGCCCTCTGCCATCTGCGCTAAATACAATAAAACCTCATCTGTTGCCTCCACTTGCAGCTCACCTAGACCATGGTGTTTGTCCGTAAGCGCCTTGCGTAATAGTTTTTGGATGTTTTCTGCCGACAACCTTTGCAACTCAAAAATACGCGAACGTGACAAAAGAGCACTGTTTACCTCAAAATAAGGGTTTTCAGTAGTAGCACCAATTAAAACGATTGTACCCTCCTCCACCGCAGGTAATAAGGCATCTTGCTGGGCTTTATTAAAACGATGTATTTCATCTATAAACAAAATAGTACGTTTACTGTATAAACGCACATCTTCTGTGGCCGTTTTTATAAGCTCACGCAACTGTGAAACGCCTGTATAAACTGCGGAAACAGCGGCAAAAACAGATTCTGTACTTTGGGCAATTATTTGAGCTAAAGTGGTTTTACCGCAACCGGGTGGCCCATACAAAATGATCGAGGACAACTGATCTGCTTCAATCATCCTTCGCAGCAGCTTGCCTTCACCCAGTATATGCTCTTGACCTAAAAAATCATCTAAATTTTGCGGACGCATTCGAGCAGCCAAAGGTGCCTTTTGTCGCTGAAAATTTTCTTGATTGACAGAGAATAAATCATTCATCATTCATTATCCTAACCTACACTATCCTCACTTACTTAACTCTCACCTGACAACAACTTAGAATCAGCCCAAATAATCTTTAAAAACATCTTCCAAGTCCTCCAGATCCACATAACCCACGATTTCTCCTTGGCGCTCGCCATCTTTAAAAACCATGGTAGTGGGAACACCGCTGACACCATATTTAACAGCCAACTCCATATTAGACTGCGTATTTACTTCACCAACAATCAGCTTATCGGCATATTTTTCTGCAAATTCAGCCACCACCGGGCTCATCATTTTACAAGGATAGCAGCCCTCCGACCAAAATTTAACGATCACGGCTTGAGAAGCTTCTAAAACTTCGGTTTGAAAGTTTTCTTCGGTAAATGTTTTTAACATAGTTATTCTCCTTTATTTGGAATTTTTTATAGGAATATTCAAAACGTCCCTAATTACCACAGAGGCTAAAAACAGTCCGGCACAACCGGGGACAAAAATAATACTAGACGGCACAAGCTTGCCTTTTTCTTTCAGCAGCTCTTCTCTTTTTGTTTTTTCTTTACTATAAACAACACGCACACCTTTAGAAATGCCATGTTTTTTTAATTCTTGTCGTACCACCCGTGCCAAAGGACAGGCGGAAGTGCGGCTGATATCTGATATTTCCATACTTTCCGGCGATAGCTTATTGCCTGTTCCCATACAGGATACCAAAGGAATATCATGTTCCTTGGCATAAAGGATCAGAGCAATTTTCCCCTCTACGGAATCTATGGTGTCAACCAGATAATCGGCATTTTCAACAATCTCTGCTACATTATTTTTATCAATAAACTCTGTTTTTATGAATATGCGGCAAGCGGGATTGATATCTTTGATCCGTTGGGCCATCGCCTCCACCTTATATTCACCAACTGTGCTCAAAAGAGCCGGAATTTGACGATTGATATTAGAAAGACTAATCCGATCAAAATCAACCAAAGTTAAAAAGCCCACACTTGATCTGGCCAAGGCCTCTGCAGCATAAGAACCAACTCCACCCAATCCGCAAATCACCACATGTGTATCTTCCAAAGTTTTCAAGGCTTCGGCGCCAATTAAAGCTTTGGTACGGGTTTTGGTTTCTTTTATCATCTCTCCGGTAAAATCATTTACTGTTTCGGTAAATAACTGTTTTGTCAATGTCATCACCATTCTTTTTATTTAGACTTGAAGGTTATTTTTTACGTTGGCTATTTTTTACGTTGACTATTTTTTACGTTGACTTTGGATAAATTCTTTAAAATAAGGGGGCAATTGACTCGTAAATTCCAACCATTTATCACTTATCGGATGCCTAAACCCTAACTCTTTAGCGTGCAGCAGCTGACCATTTAACTTTAGAGCGGATCTGCGGGGACCATATAAAAGATCACCTGCTACCGGATGACCAAGATATGCCATATGCACCCTAATCTGATGCGTGCGACCCGTCTTGAGCTGCAGTTGAGTATAGGTAAATTGTGAAAACCGCTCCAAGACCCGATAATGGGTAATCGCCGGTCGACCACTTTGTTTTTGCACCGACATTTTTATGCGCTCTTTTCGGTGGCGGGCAAGAGGCGCCTCCACAATTCCCGCCGGCTCCGCTATTACGCCATGTAGCACCGCGTGATAAAGACGTTTGATTTCCTGGTTTTTCCATTGCCGGTTTAAGCCAAGATGGGCAGCATCATTTTTTGCCACGACCAGTAATCCCGAGGTGTCTTTATCAAGTCGATGAACTATTCCGGGACGCAAGGCTCCGCCAACACCGGAAAGGCTTTGACAATGATAAAGCAATGCATTAACCAGGGTTTTTTCATGATGACCGGTTGCCGGATGCACCACCATGCCTTGCGGTTTATTAATTACCAACAGGTCTTGATCCTCGTAAATAATATCTAAAACCATTTTTTCCGGTTCAAGATTTACTTCCGTCTGCCCCGGTATGGTAATGCTGATTTCTTCGCCGCCTTTTATTTCCCGACTGACCTTTACTGTTTGGCCATCGACCAAAATTAATCCTTTTTGCAGCAACATTTTTATTTGCGAACGAGATAAATCGGGCAGCTCTTGCGCCAGATAAGCGTCAAGTCTTTTCCCTTGTTCCACGGCAATAATGGTTTTTGTTTCGGCGTTATCCTTGTTTTTTTTAGTCATCTGAAGTCGCCTGCTTACATCGGTTTTTTTCTTTTTCCTGTTGAATCAGAGGAAAGATGAGCAGATGATAAATAATAATAATCACCGCCAGTACGATAAAACAATCAGCCACATTAAAGATGGCAAAATTAATGATGGTCAAATCGAAAAAATCTATCACGCCACCAAACAGGAAACGGTCGATTAAATTCCCGGTAGCTCCTGCTACCAAAAAGGCCAAACCAATATCCAATACCAGGTCTTTTTTCACAAACAAATGTCGGAAAATCAAAATACCGATTAAAACAGCGATACCAATAATAACAAAAAACCAGCGATAACCTGTTAAAATGCTCCAAGCTGCTCCTTGATTTATAATATAGGTTAAATGAAATATTCCGGGAATCACCGGTAGGGATTCCAAATATCCCATATTGGTTTTAACTAAAAATTTAGAAACCTGATCAAGAATAATTCCACCGGAGACAATCAACCAAAATATTAAATTTCTTGTCGAATTTTTGACACCTTTTCTTTTGTTCATATTAATTATTTTATCATAAGCAGCATAAAATTGCATTATAAAATTTAATTCTTGTCATATTCATCAAAATTATTTAAAAGAACCGGTCAACAGCGATAGCAGCGCCATACGTGTAGGTAAACCATTGGCAGCCTGCCTGAAATACGCTGCGCCTTCATAGCTGTCCAATTCGACAACTATTTCATTTACTCTTGGCAAAGGATGCATAATAATAGCACCCTTTTTAAATAAAGAGCGGTGTTCTTCGGTCAGAATGAACATATCCTTAACCTTCTCATATTTTTCCAGGTCAACAAAACGCTCTCGCTGTACCCTGGTCATATAGATGATATCGGAATTTTTGACCGCATAATTAAGATCATTGACCTCCTCCACCTCAACACCTTTTTCATGCAGTCTTATCATATTTTCCTCCGGCATCGGTAACCTTTCCGGGGAGACTAAAATCAGTTTTACTTTGTACATGGACAAAGCATCAGCCAAAGAGTGCACCGTGCGACCGTTTTTCAAATCACCCACCAAAGCAATAGTCAAGTTATCAGGTGTATCCTTTTCTTTGAAAATCGTAAACATATCTAAAATAGCTTGTGTCGGATGCTGACTTCCCCCGTCACCGGCATTAATAACCGGTTTTTCAGAAGCTTGAGCGATTTCAAAGCGTGAATCCTTTAAGGGGCTGCGGCAGACCACAATATCTGCATAATTATCCACAACTTTAATGGTATCATACATCGTCTCACCCTTAGCGATTGAAGAGGTCTGCGCATCTAAGGACTCTGTAACGGTAAAAACCTGTCCTCCTAAACGCATCATCGCCGCTTCAAAAGACAAGCGTGTTCGTGTACTGGGCTCAAAAAATAATGAGGCCATGATCTTGATCTCCATATCACGAATATGTTTACCATGAGCCATCCGCTCTTCATAACAATAAGCGGCATAAAGGATTGCCTCCAGCTCTTCTCGGGAAAATTGGGCAATATCCAAAACATCTTGATTCTTAAAGGAATTAAGTAATTCTCTGGATGGAGTAGCAAGATTTATCATATGATTCCTCCTTTTGCATAAACATCTATAAGAAACACAGGTAAAAGATGCGGTAGCTTTTTCGTATCTGGCTGAATCTTTGCCGCAAAAAAGCGGAACCAACAGCTCCGCTTTAATTAATCTAACTTATTTGTGACATCACAGCAGCACAACGCTGACATAATGTCGGATAATTTTTGTCGTCACCAACTGTTTCACTGTAAATCCAGCAACGCTCACACTTCTTGCCTTTAGCCGGCTTAATAACAACTCCTAAACCTTCTGCTCCGCCGGCATGATCAGGTGCAACAGCTTCATAAACCACAACCTCTGAAACGATAAATATATGGTCTAAGTCAGTTTCGATTGATTTTAAAAGCTCGCTCCGCTCTTGATCAACATACAGTTCTACCCGTGCATCCAGCGAATGACCAATCAACTTTTGACTGCGAGCCTGTTCCAATTCGGCAAGCACTATCTCTCTAATTCCCAGTAATGCAAGCCATTTTTCTTCCAAATCCTGATCATATAAAGATTTATCAGCCTGCGGAAAATCTAATAGCTGCACACTGACAGGTGCCTCGGCAGTTTTGGGCATAAACCTGTAAATTTCTTCGGAAGTAAAAGCCAAAATAGGCACCAACATCCTCACCAAAGCGTCCGCAATATAATACAAAACTGTTTGGATACTGCGGCGTCGAAAATCATCTGCTAACTCCGTATACAGGCAATCTTTAACAATATCTAAATAAAAAGTGCTCATATCCACTACGCAGAAGTTATGAATACTATGATAAACAACATGAAAATCATAATTTTCATAAGCCTCGGTAACTTTTTCAATCAATCTATGCAATTTAATCATTGCCCAACGATCTAATTCGCTGAGATCTTGATAGGAAACCAAGTCTTTTTGCAGATCAAAATCAGCCAAATTACCCAATAAATAGCGAGCAGTATTTCTAATTTTACGATAGGATTCGCTGACCTGCTTCATGATTTGCGGCGAATTTACCATATCATGACGGTAATCAACTGAGGAGACCCATAAACGCAGCACATCGGCACCCATGCTGTCCACAACCTTCAGCGGATCAACAGCGTTACCCTTGGATTTAGAGAGCTTATAACCCTTTTGATCAACCAAAAATCCATGGGTCAAAACTTGCTTATAAGGGGGCAATCCACAAGTAGCGATGGATATAGAAAGCGAAGAATTGAACCAACCCCGATGCTGATCACTACCTTCCAGATAAAGATCAGCCGGCCAGCTGTGATAAGGTCGATTTTCCAAAACGACTTTATTGCTGACTCCGGAGTCAAACCAAACGTCCATAATATCGCTTTCTTTAGTAAAGTTTTGCGATCCACATTCACAAGTAAGACCCGCTGGAACCAGTTCAGAAGCCTCTTTAGCGAACCAAACAGCAGAACCATGCTCTTTAAAAAGCTCCTGTAAATGACTAATAGTTTGATTGTTGACAATGACATTACCGCAGTCTGCGCAATAGAAAATGGGAATCGGCACACCCCAGGAACGTTGTCGTGAAATACACCAGTCTCCTCGATCACGAATCATATTATAAATGCGATCATGACCCCATTCAGGGATCCAATTAACTTCATCCACAGCTTTTAAAGCCGCCTCACGAAAAGCGTCGATAGATGCAAACCATTGCTCAGTAGCCCTAAACAAAATCGGTGTTTTGCAGCGCCAACAGTGCGGATAAGGGTGCTTAATCATTTTAAATCCCAACAGCACTCCGGCCTCTTCTAAGGCTTTAACCACTGCTTTACCGCCCTCTTTGGTATCTAAACCGGCAAATTGACCGGCTTCTTCCGTAAAATAACCCCTGTTATCTAAAGGAGAAAGGATCGGCAGCTGATACTGTTGCCCGACAAAAAAATCGTCCAGACCATGCCCTGGTGCTGTATGAACAGCGCCAGTACCTGCCTCAAGAGTTACATGATAACCTAAAATAACCGGAGATTCACGATCAAAAAGCGGATGTTGATAGGTAATCAGCTCCAAATCACGTCCTTTAAATTCAGCTATGATCTGATAAGGTTGATCCGCTCTATCGATATGGGAGAGAAAAGTTGTCAAAAGTTCACGAGCTACCAGCAGTTTTTCGCCCGCAGTTTCTACTACTACGTATTCATAATCAGGATGAACACAAATGGCCAGGTTGGCCGGAATAGTCCAGGGAGTGGTTGTCCATATTACTAAAAAAGTATCATTATCCAGCACGCCTTTACCATCTTTGACGGCAAATTTAACATAAATAGATGCCGATTTATGGTCGGCATATTCGACTTCTGCTTCAGCTAAAGCCGTCTCACAATCTGAGCACCAATAAACAGGCTTCAGCCCCTTATAAATATAACCTTTTTGTGCCATTTCGCCAAAAGCGCCAATCTGAATCGCCTCATATTCTGGATCCATAGTCACATAAGGATGATCCCAGTCGCCGCGCACTCCCAGGCGCTTAAACTGTTCCCTTTGTAAATTTATATATTTTAAAGCATATTCTTCACAGCGCTTACGAAACTCTACTTTATCGATTTCATGCGGATTAAGCTTCATATCTTTAATCGTTTTAAGCTCAATCGGTAAACCATGTACATCCCAACCGGGTACAAAAGGCGCATTATAACCCTGTAAAGACTTATATTTAACCACCATATCTTTTAAAACTTTATTTAAAACATGTCCTAAATGAATATCACCATTAGCATACGGAGGTCCATCGTGCAAAATAAAGGATTTATGATCTTTATTTTTCTCCATAATTTGCTGATAAATGTCTATATCCTGCCAAAATTGGAGAAATTCCGGCTCTCTTTTAGGCAAATTCCCCCGCATGGGGAAATCTGTTTGCGGTAAATTTAGGGTATTTCCGTATTCCATATAGTCTTCTTTCCTTTCCATTAACTCTATCTAATTCATTAATAATTATTATATAATTATTCCTCTTTTACGTCAAGCAAAAGCCCTGTCAAAAACAGGGCTCTTTTTAAAAAAGAATTCTTAGTAAAATCGATTCTATTATCTGCAGCACAATCACAGCAATTATGGGTGAAAAATCCAAACCGACACCGGCTCCAAAAGGAAAAATCCTTCTAAACAGCCCCAACACAGGTTCAGTAATCTCATAAAGAAATTTAAATACAGGATTGTTTAAGCTCGGACGTAACCAGGACATAAAAATACGCACAATGATTAAAATTATATAGACCTGGAAAACTGCCGTAATAAAGGTGTAAAGAAAATTTATCGCTGCTCACCTCCGCTACTTAAAAAAGCTCTACCCTTTGCTGAAAAAACGAGGAAATCTGGTTTTAGTTTCCTCTTCATGCTCTTCTTCCGGAGCAGATGCTTGATATCTGCGTTTTTCAGTGAAATGACTGAAGGAAACGCCATCTTCCATAATTTGACCGGAAAGATCAACTTTGGAAGAGCTAAAAATAAAGGTACCACCGGAAACTTTTTTGGGCATGCCATCTAAAGCAAACACAGCACCACTTAAAAAATCCACCATGCGTTGTGCCAGACCTTTATCCATATCCTCAAAATTAACCACTACAACTTTTTCTTCTTTAATATTATTGGCAATCTCTTGCATGTCATCATAAGACTTCGCCCTTATTAAAATCATTTCCATATAACCCGCATGACGATCCTGATTGGCACGGGTAGGAATATTGATCATATTATTCTTACTTGATCTTTTTCCAAAATCATAATTGCGAGAAGGCTCTTTATAACCAGTCCTTTCGCTGGGAGAGGACAGAGGGCGACGATTTTTAGATGCCAAACGGGTTTCTTCTTTTTCGTATTCTTCCTCCATTATTTCATCGTCAATAAAATCCTCATCTTTATAAAAAATACTACTGATTTTTTCAAAAAAACCCATAATTTTTCTCCTTTGGCCTTACGGCAGAATATTTTCATAATCTAATTTTTATCTACTTCTGCAAATCTAAGATAAATCCTGCTTAAAGTCAATATTTTTTATGAATTTTTTTAAATATTATAATTTCTGGCACCAAAAATACCGCTGCCTACACGAACGATAGTCGCGCCTTCTTCTACCGCCACCTCATAATCGCCGCTCATCCCCATGGACAGATGTTTCATTTCTACATCAGGAATGCCTAGACCAGCTATTTTATCCCTTAATTTTCGTAAGTTGGCAAAAAGCGGGCGCACTTCTTCCGGATCGCTGCAATAAGGGCCAATTGTCATCAAACCTTCTACACAAAGAGCGGGATAATCAGTCATCGCCTGTAAAAAGTCAATTAATTCATTTTCTGCCAGACCAAATTTTTTTTCATCTTCAGCAATATTTACCTGCACCAGACAAGGCATGATCAGATTAGCATTTTGGGCCCTTTTATTAATCTCTTTGGCTAAATCTATGCGGTCAAGAGAATGAATCATGACCACTTTATCGATCAAATGCCGCACCTTATTAGTTTGCAGATGCCCGATCATATGCCAACGAGCAGCAGGTAAAACCGGAAATTTGTTTTGGATTTCCTGCACTTTATTTTCACCCAAATCATACTGCCCGGCGTCTAATGCTTTTTGGATGACATCAGGTGCAAAGGTTTTAGAAACGGCCAGTAATAACACCTCATCTGCAGCATTATTACTTCTGTCTTGCGCTGCTTTAATCCGCTCTTGCGTGCTTGCCAGATTAGTTTTGATATCCATAAAAAATCACTCCTTACTGCATAATTAAAAACAGACTGTTATTTTGATCATTTTAATTTTTGCTTATTGCTTAAAAAGCCGGGCTTCACCACAACTTCATCACCGATATCCAAACCATTCACAGCGGCTTTTTCATCAATAATACCGATCACTTCTATCGCTTTAAAGTTTACTTTGTTTTTATAACGCGTGTAAACCCCCTGAACTCCCCCCTCTTTAGTAATCGCCGAGGTGGGTATAATCTGCCCTGAAAAACTGCTTTGCACCAACTGCACCGAAAAATAAGTATGCTCGTAAAAATAATTTTCCTGCGGTAAAAATTCTAAAACCACATATTTACTGCCACTATCTTCAAAAGTATCAGACATTTTTCCGGAAAAAAGCGGAGCCTCTTGATTGTCTTTATCAGAAGATAAATCATTGACTAAAAACTGCAGTGAATTTTCATCGGGAATTTCGGTATTGAGCGGTACTCGCACCACAAGATTAAATTGAGCCAAATTATCAATAACCTTGGCCACTTTTCGCCCCTTACCCAAAGGATCAATGACAGCTTCGCCCGTTGTCTCTTCAGATTTCTGCCCCAACAGGCTAAAAGTTGCCGCAATATCTAAATCCTCTATATTTTGAGCGGTGATTATATCCTTCTTTTCGGACACCTGATATGATACAATCCCCGAACATGGTGAATAAATATTCATAACTTGACCATTGCTTTGCGAAATTGTACCAATCAAAGTGGCAGCCTTAACTCGCATACCTTCTGTAAGCTGAGGGGTAAACTCGCCGGCGATAGGTGCAGTGATCGGGGTTTCTTGACGTAAAAGCAAGGCCTCCCCTTGCACCTTTTTATAAATTTTTCCCGTTTCCACCTGAGCATAACTCACGATTTTTTCCGCCACGGTATTTTTAACAGCCACAGCTATCGCCAGTAAAACAGCGATAATAACAATCACTGCCACAACATCAAGCACCTTGTTGCGTGGTTTTTTATGCGGCGAGCGAGCGGCCGCTAAATTTGCTCTGTTTTGCTGATTCTTTATCTTATTCATAACATAAATTATAACATAAACGACTCATCCGGATCAATGTCTGCACAGATAATATCAGTAAGCTCACGTAAAAATCACAAACCCGCCGCCGGCTTGATTAAAGCCGTTTTTCCAGGTCTGATTACTATCGGTCGCAATATTTTGCCCCTTTCAAAAAAACACTTTTTTAAAAGAGTTAAGGTGTGTATATCTTTTTTCACTAAAGCCATTGCTGATTTTAGGTCACCATCTGCCTGGCGCTCTTTTTAAGACTATCAGTCGGATTTCAACCCACACAAGACAAAAACCATCTACCATCCTGCTCACGATAGCTGCGGTTTTTGGCGGCATTAAGTTTATGGCATGACCCTTTTATTGTAAGATAGCCTTCTTAAGCATGTGCAAAACATCATGAGGATTTGCATAATTATTCTTTCCCGGGCGTGCTTGTAAGCAGCCCTCTTTTTATTATCATCTGGTCTCAGGCCTTATGTCCCGTAAATTAAGAAAAACAGCTATTGAGAATCTTCTTCTTTCTGCAAGCGGCTTATTTCCTGTAAAAAAGTTTCTATATCTTCAAATTTACGATACACAGAAGCAAATCTGACATAGGCAACCTGGTCAATATGACGCAGCTTATCCATCACCATTTCGCCGATTTCCTGTGAGGGAATTTCACGGCGCAAAGTATTTAAAAGATCTTTTTCAATTTCATTGACCATCTGTTCTAAAACATTCATGGGAATAGAACGCTTGTCACAGGCTTTAATCAAGCCATTTAAAATCTTGCTGGAATCAAACAGCTCACGGCGATTATCCCGCTTAATCACAACCAATGGAAGGCTTTCCACTCTTTCATAGGTCGTAAATCTTTTTTTGCAAGACAAACATTCACGGCGCCGACGAATACTCCTGCCTTCGTCAACAGGTCTGGAATCAAGAACCTTAGAATCCTCATTACCACAAAAAACACAACGCACTTTGCCCTGCCTCCTCTCTTAAAATACACAGATACTGTATACAAATACATGTTACTATACAATATCTTGTACGTCAAGAACCTTCGCCGGGAATGAGGAGTATTTTCTGCCGACAAGTGTGGTATCTTTTATCATTGCTGCATACTATAAGGAAGGGGTGATCATATGATGAGAATTTCTGATCTGCGTAACAAGGATATTATTAATAATTCGGATGGAAAAAAGCTGGGTTATATACGAGATATAGAATTTGATATCCAAAAGGGACAGGTCAAGTCATTTATCCTCACTTATGACAAGGGTTTTCGTGGCTGGTTTAATCGTCCTGAAGAAATCGTGATTGAGTGGTCGCAGATTAAAAAAATCGGGGTTGATGTAATTTTGGTAGAGCTTAATGAAAGACTGGCCGATGAGAAAGATCAACGGCAACAAAAAATGCCGGTAGCCCATGATGTAGAAATAATTGAAGAAGATAATTTTGATGAATGGCAGTAAAAAACGACCTGCTAAAAAAAGCGGGTCGTTTTTATGGCCTTAAAGCAGGTATGACTTAGCATACTTATTTATTGAAAAAGCTCCATTTCATTTTGACCTTGACCTGCGAATCGATAACATCAAGACTTTTTTGATCACCTTCACCCATCTTTTCATCCATCTTTTCATCGACGGCGCTGCCACCTACAGGTGCGCTGACTCTGGTATCAGCTTCTGTTACCGGCAGGGCAGTTACTTCAACTTCTTTAGCCAGATCTACCAGACAAAGCGGCGGAAATAAAACACACCACCAGTTTTTGCCCCGGCCTTCTCCCAATACGACACGCAAAGCATCATATTTACCGGCCGGCAAAACCATTTCACCATAACGCTTGGTGGGAAATTGAGCCACCTCTAAACGGGCCTCGGCACCATAGGGCGCAAGCTCAGATAAAACTTCATTACAACGTTTTTCAATCTCCGGTAAAGATGCTAAAAGAGCAGCGATAGCGGACTCTTTAGTTTTGGCATCATTCATATTTTGAGCCAACAGGTCTAAAATTTGATCACGGACAAACAGCTTGACTTCTTGGTCATAGGGACTATCGCTGTTGGCGATCACGTGCAGACGCAGCGGTGATTGATTAATATTATGATAGATGGCAAAACCGCCTATACCTACTGTTAATAATAAACAGATTAAAATTCCGTAAATGATTTTTTTATTTTTCATCTTTCCACCTCTTAATGAACATGCTTTCTTAGATATTTTAAAGCATTTTTCTCTAAGCGAGACACTTGAGCTTGAGAAATGCCAATTTCTTGAGCCACTTCCATTTGTGTTTTACCGGCAAAAAAGCGCATGTTCAAAATATTTTTCTCACGCTCACCCAAATGATTGAGCCCTTCTTTAATATTTATCGTCTCCAGCCAGCTCTCATCATTATTTTTACTATCTTTTATCTGATCCATGATAAAAAACTGGTCGCCGCCATCATGATAAATTGGCTCAAATAAAGAGACGGGCTCCTGGATGGCATCAAGAGCAAAAACCACCTCTTCTGTGGGCATTTCCAGCGCTTTAGCTATTTCATCAACTGTCGGATCCTTGCTGTTTTTATTGATCATATCTTCGCGCACCTGCAAAGCCTTATAAGCAATGTCACGCAAAGACCGGCTGACTCTAATGGGATTGTTATCCCGTAAATAACGGCGGATTTCACCTATGATCATAGGTATAGCATAAGTTGAAAAACGCACCTGATGCTTAAGATCAAAATTATCCGTGGCTTTAATCAGACCGACACAGCCCACCTGGAAAAGATCATCCGGATTCTCACCTCGATTATTAAATTTTTTAATCACGCTTAAAACCAAACGTAAATTGCCGCCGACTATTTTTTGCCGCGCACTTTCATCACCATTTTGCATATCTTTAAATAGTTGCTGCATTGTTTCATTAGATAGAACAGGCAATTTTGAAGTATTGACTCCGCAAATCTCTACTTTATTTAACAAAGCCGCTCTCTCCTTATTTCGCCTCAAACACATGGCTTGATTATATTTTCAGTATGACCGCCCGCCGTCATAAATATACTCGACAAAAAAAGACCTCTTGGCCAATTTTGTCGCCTTAATTAATGACAATAAAAAACCCCTCTTTTAAAAGAGGGGTTTTTAAGTGAGGGTTTTTTACTCTGCCTTACAGATATCTTTTTGCAGCTTGCGGATAATACGTTTTTCTAAACGTGAAATATATGATTGAGAAATGCCCAGCATCTGGGCAACTTCTTTCTGTGTTTTCTCTAAGCTGCCGCCCAAACCAAAACGCATTTCCATAATAGTTTTTTCACGCGTACTAAGGTTTTTCATGGCGGCAAATAAAAGACTTCTTTCTATTTCGCCCTCAATCGCCTTGTAAATAATGTCGCTTTCCGTACCCAAAACATCTGATAACAATAATTCATTGCCGTCCCAATCAATGTTCAGCGGCTCATCCAAAGATATTTCTGTTTTCAGCTTATTGGTGCGCCGCAAATGCATGAGAATTTCATTTTCAATGCAGCGTGAGGCATAAGTTGCCAGCTTAATATTTTTACCGGGATCAAAAGTATTGACGGCCTTAATCAGACCAATTGTACCGATAGAAATTAAATCTTCTATATTAATACCGGTATTTTCAAATTTGCGTGCTATATAAACCACTAAACGCAAATTATGCTCGATTAAAACCTGTTTTATCCCCGCATCCCCGGCTGCCAAAAGTATCAAGGCCTTTTTTTCCTCTTCACTGTTAAGCGGCGAGGGTAAAGTTTCGCTGCCTCCGATATAATAAATTGGCCGACGAATCTTACCTAAAACCTTTAAAAAGAGCAGCTGCAAGCGATGTGCTAATTTATGTATCCGGACAACTATTTTATTCATACCAACGACTCCTTTTTGGGTTTTTTGCTATAGAGTGGGCGAGCAACATCCAGCACGGCGGGGTTAATGACTGCTTGATAATTTTCACCCTTACCTAGATTTTGATCATGCAATGCCACAATAACCTGCTCTGTTTCACTTTTTTTGTGATGATAAATAACTGTTTTGTCCGGCATGAATCCCAAAAGCAGACCATGTTTTTTACCAATCGAGGTAAAAGGAATCAAGCGCAAACGCTTACTTAAGCTATAATCATCTAGGCTTATTTCCTGTAAAATTTTAGTGGGATCATCCCCTCCGTATTGCTGGTATAATTGGCGAAGTTTCTGCGGAAAGAGGCTTTCCAGAGCTTGATATTCGGCAACAATGACCGGCGAAGTACTGATAGGATCAACCAGAGCATTACCCGTATCAATTAAGGCGGTCAACAGGGTTTGTCGTCCCTGTAAAAAAATTTCTATATTGACTTGAAAGTCCTTTTTTTGCCAATTACGTTTGAGCCATAAAAAGCCTTTACGAGCCAATACCACTGCTATAATCAGGGCAAAAATCAAAGAGCCTCCGCGAACAATTTGTGTACCGGCAATATCAACATTTGCCCCCTCAAGCAGCGAAGAACCACCCAATACAGCACCTGCCATGGCAAAAGCAATCAGATAAAAAACACCTACACTTTGTAAAAAGGGTCTCCAGCCTTGAAAGGCAAAAGCAATACGTAGCAAAAGAAAAGAAAAAGCCACTTTGATAATCATGGTGTAAAGAACTTCCAAACCGGGGAAAATAAAACCCACGCCATATAAAGCTCCTATAAAAGCCGCCAAGAGCAGTCGCGGATAATTAGCTGTAAGGCGCAGAAATCTTCCTGTTGCCCATAAAAGAAAAAAATCCATAAAAAGGTTCAAGAAAAACAGGACATCGGCGTAAACTGTATATGTTTGAATCATGGCGACTCCTTTCGCTGATTAATACTCTTAAAAATATATGAGATCAGCCGGCATAGTATGTCAAGTTTGCCTCACTGATCCCATTATAAAAGACAGCGTTTGCAAAAAATGTTGCAAACAGCCGTCTTTGAACAAACAAATACTTAGTTTAAATAGTTTTTTATACTAATTATCTTGATCTTTAGCTAACAAAAGCTCTTTTTTACGTTGAGAAAAAACACCGCCAAGCCTGCCGGATTCAACGGCCGAAAGCCCCGCCCACCCGTCTTTCTCCACCTTGGACCAGATACCAAGTTCCTTGGCCACTTCAATTTTCAACTTCTCCCAATCCGCCGGTCTTTTCTTCATTACACTTTTTTTCGAGCGTTTGGTTTTTTCTGCCATGTTTATCACCTCAAGGCTATTGTGTGTGCAAAAAAAGTTTTTATACCTCAGAAACCAGATAACCATCAAGACCCAAATCATGCAAAACCAAAGAACCTTGTGTTATGTTCGCCAGCTCAGATGCCATTATCTGTTCTTTTCCCCGCTCCACCAAAACAATAAAAGAAACCGCCTGAGTAAAATTTTTTTGCTCAATGCTCCAACCTTTGCGAGCCAGATAAGCCGTAATTTTTTCCACATAAGGGTAATCAAAATTCAAACTGTATTTGTGCGCAGAGCGCTTTTTAATCATGGTTGCCTGTTCGATCGCCAGGGCAGCGGCCTTACCATAAGCCCTGGTCAAGCTACCTGTACCTAGAAGCACGCCACCAAAATAACGTACAACCACAATCATCGTCTGTATTAAGCCTGCTTTATCGAGAACCTCTAAAATTGGTTTACCGGCTGTGCCGGAGGGCTCGCCATCATCAAAAGAGCGGCGCAACTGTTCATCGACAATATAAGCGTAAACATGATGCCGAGCATCATGATATTGGGTTTTAATGGAGGAAATAAAATCCTGTGCCTCTTTTTCATGAGAAATAGGAACGGCATAGGCAATAAAGCGTGATTTTTTTTCCGTAATCTGTGTTGAAACGGCAGCAGTAATCGTCAAAAATTCAGCAGACATAAAAAAACTCCTCTTTCAAGCTTATTATTTTTATTCCACAACTAGAAAGGTTTTTCCTGCCCGATAAATGCGAATAAGCAGGTCATCTACTCTAATTACGAGCTTTGACCTGCTTATTCTTCGAGGTGTACTTGCAAAATAGTACTCCTCCTTTCTTATTTTGCCCCATTTTTTTACTAAATTGGCTTTTTTTAAATCCATCGCTCCAATTAAAGAAATCTTCTTTTTGAAACCTGTTTTTGAAACCTGTTTTGAAACCTTCTTCTTTTGGAAAATGCACCATCGTGTGAATTGTTTTTACGTCCGCTTAAATATCAAAGGTTTTTAGAGACTATCTGACAGTAATGACAGATCTGGGATTTTGCCTCTTCGGATAGAATATTCATCCGAGATTTCTGGTTGAAGAATCTCTTCTTAGGGAAGTCTCTTTCCTGACTTCTACCCGTCAAAATCAACTTTCAGACCATCATAGCTTACATCCTTTTGCCATCTCTGTAATCGAACCTTTCACCAAAACTCATTATCTTCATCTTCGTAAGACTTTCATAAGACTTTCATAAGACTTTCAGAATTCTAGTGACCAACAACTCAACACTTGTTATCGCCAATTGATGGGGCTGGCTTCATACTCGATTAAAAACCTTTCTGAAGTTAATTTTATTATAAACTATTTTTAATATTCTGTCAACATGTTTTTTGAATATTATAAAACTTTTTTTTCATACAGGAATTAGCTGCCGCAATAGAGAATTATTATATATAAGAGAAGCTGATTTACGACAGTAAAAAAGTTCTCTTGCTTTTAATATCTTACTTCGAGGAGGGTTTTATAATGGCAAAAGTTATTTTAGGTATTCAAGTTGATCAAAGAAAGCAAGTAGTGCAGGATGTGCAAACTCTTTTGACTGAATATGGCTGCTCAATCAAAACACGTTTGGGTATCCATCCCGCTGCCAGTGATGTTTGCAGTCAAAACGGCCTTATTTTGGTAGAATTATTAGAGGATACTGAAGCGGAAGCAGCTAAATTAGAAAAAGATCTGGCTGCCCTTCCTACCGTAGTTGTGAAAAAAATGATTTTTGAATAAATCTTCTTAAAAAAGCTCCTTATTTAAAAATAAGGAGCTTTTTTTAATGCTTTGATTTTCATTTAAAGTTTGTAAATTGAGCTCATAAAGAATTGACAAACTGTGCGCCAGAGTAAAAAGCGCTCCCTCTTAAAGACAGCTTATAAATAAAGAAAATGCTTATCTCGGCTAAGCGTCAAAATAATTTTCCAAATTTATTTTAAAAGCTCATAAAATACTCGTTTCTTGGCATAATAACATTGTCTTAAAAACACAAGAAAGGAGTATTTTTATGCCCAAACAAACTAAAAAATCACATTTTTTCATTGTGATGCTGGTAATTTGCATATCTGCATTAATGTTTACTGCCTGCAGCAGTAATCCAACCAAAGATAATATGCAAGATAATGCACAGGAAATGCGAAATGACATGAAGGAGGCAGGCAAAGATATGTCCAGCGGTGAAGGATTGGACAGGCGTGACATGAATTACGTCCTCTACTTTGCCAATGCTGATCGTACTGCGCTGGAAAAAGAAGAACGTCAAAGAACCGTCAATGATTTTACTGACAAAGATACCATCGATGTTAAAGCCCGTTTCATAGTTGATCAATTAATTGCCGGACCTAAAGATAAAAATCTTGGACGCGTTTTACCCGCTGACACCAGAATAAACGCTTGTACTTTGGATAAAGACGGAGTTTTGCATCTTGATTTATCGGAAGGACTGATTACCGGATTTAAGGCTCTCAATTTAGATGAGAAATTTACAGTCAATGCCCTGGCCGCATCGCTCATGCAGTATCCGGAAATTAAAAAAGTTAAAATCACAGTAGATAAAAAATCTTTAAAATTAAATACCAAGGACTATAAAGATGCCGTCGTTGTCGATGAAAGTGTACTATCTAAATAAAAAAAAGATGCCGCAAGGCATCTTTTTTACTTAATCTTCTAAATCACTTTTAGGAACACGATAATTACCGGTAAAACAAGCATCACATAAGCCTAATCTCACGCCAATCGGAGTCTCCAATAAATCCTCCACACTTAAATAACCCAAACTGTCCACCCCAACCATGGCAGCAATCTCATCTGTTGTCAGTTTTGAGGCCACCAGCTGGGCTTTTTTGGCGGTATTAATGCCATAATAACAAGGGTATTTAACCGGAGGAGAACAAATACGAATATGAACTTCCTTAGCACCCGCCTCTTTGAGCATTTTAACAATAATGCCGGTTGTCGTGCCGCGGACAATCGAATCATCAACCATGATAATTCTTTTGCCGGCAATTTCATCCGTCATCACCGAAAGCTTCATCCGAACAGCGGCATCACGCAAATCCTGAGTAGGCTGGATAAAGGTGCGACCGACATAACGGTTACGAATTAGCCCGTGACCATAGGGTATACCGGATTGTCTGGCATATCCTAAAGCGGCGGAATTTGCAGAATCAGGTACAGAAATCACTAAATCAGCAGCCACAGGCAGCTTATCTGCCAAGCGTTTGCCGGCCTCCAAGCGAGACTGATGCACGCTTGCACCATCAATACAGCTATCCGGACGTGCAAAATAAACGTATTCAAACACACATAAAGCACTATTTTCTTTATTGGGAGGGCAGCAATTTGTAGGATACGAGTGCAAACCCTTATCATCAATAACGATAATTTCCCCGGGATCAATATCCCTAATCATTTGACCGTTTAAAACTGCAAAAGAGCAGCTTTCAGAAGAAATCATATAAGATTTTTTGAGTTTTCCCACACATAATGGCCTGATCCCCAAAGGATCTCTAAAGGCAACCAATTTATCCTTCATGACCATTACCACTGCATAAGCTCCTTGAATCTTTTTCATAGTTTTGGCGACAGCTTCCTGAATGCTGGTACTTTCTACTAAATATTTACAAATATATTTTAAAATTAATTCCGTATTATTGCCGGTAATAAAAACAGAGCCATCGGCTGCCATCTGCTGACGCAGCTCTTTTGAATTAGTTAAATTTCCATTATGCGCCACTGCCATGCTGCCATCTTTGTATTCAACTGAAATCGGTTGACAATTTTCAAGAATGTTAGAATCAGTCTTAGAGTAACGTACATGCCCTATACCCAAATTTCCCTTTAATGATGCTAAAATATCGTTGTCAAAAACGTCACAAACAAAACCCGCATCCTTATAGGTGTCGATAGCCTGTCCGTTAGAAACAGAAATGCCGCAGCTTTCTTGCCCTCGATGCTGCAGAGCATAGAGCGATAAATAGATCAATCTGGAGACATCCAAAGAGTCATTATTATCATAAATAGCAAAAACTCCGCATTCATCCTTAAATTTATCGTTTAAAAGATTCATAGACTCGTCCTTTCAAAATTAAGTTGTCTCTATTAAGTTGTCTCTGGGGCTACTAAAATTATATAATTCGGCAAATTCACAGACTATCCCTCCTTAGTCGGCAAAAAATCCTTCAAAGAAGGAAGCTCTGATAAATTATTGAGTCCTAAAAAGCTTAAAAATTGCTCCGTTGTGCCATATAACATAGGTCGGCCAAGCACCTCTTTACGGCCCAGCTCTTTGATTAAATGGCGTTCATGTAATTTGTTGACAATACCATCTGAATTTACTTGACGAATTTTTTCAATTTCTTGTCTGGTAATCGGTTGGCGATAGGCAATAATTGCCAGTGTTTCTAAAGCAGCCTGGGAAAGCTGCTGCACTTTCGGCAGACAATATTCAGCTACATATTCGTGATAGGCAGCAGCGGAAAAAAACTGCCAGCCGCCGGCAACATTTCTCAGACGGATGCCGCGATGCTCGTAGTCTGCCTGCAGCTGGTAAATAATTTTTATAATTTCCGCCTCTTGATATTGTCCATCACATATTTTTACCAATTGTTCCGCATTTATAGGTTCTGTTGCTACAAATAGTACAGCTTCCACAATATTTTTCAGTTGTCCTAAATTAGGCTCATTCTCCCTCATGGCTCTTAAAATCCCCTTTGTCCGCCGCCGAGCGGCAGATATAAATATCATCATAAACTTTTTTTTGACTAACCCGCAAAACACCCTTTTTTAATAATTCCAAAAGGGCTAAAAAAGTAACGATCATCTCATTTTTGCTCTGACATTGAGCAAAAACATCACTAAAGAAAAAACCTTGCTGCTGTTCTTTGGCCATTCTTGTTAAAAGCTTAAGCCGACTTTCCAAGGTGATATGCTGCGGGACGATTTCTAAAATCGGTTCTTCCTCTTCTAAACGCTCGATAGCCTTTTGATAAGCCTCCCGAAGATCATTGATATCTTTACCTTCTAGAGGGTTTTTTTGGGAAAACAGCTGTATAAATAGTTCTTCTGCCGGTGGGCGCATCCGAAAAAGCTGTTCTTGATCCCGCAAGATAAGTAATTCGGCACTTACTTCTTTAACGGCTTTATAGTATAAAATATTATCAATCAACATTTGTTTGGTATCGGCAATTTCCAGCAATTCCTCTTCATCCTGCAGCACAGCAGGTAAGAGCATTTTTGCCTTTAGAGCCAACAAATTGCTGGCCATCACTAAAAAATTGCTGGTTACTTCTATGTTCAGCCCACGCATTAAAGTCAAATGATCGACAAACTGCTTGGTGATTTCGGCGATGGGAATATCAAAAATATCCATTTGTTCTTTATCAATCAGATAGAGCAATAACTCAAACGGACCCTCGAAAACCTCCAGCTTAACCTCATAATCTACTTTTTTTGCCAGCTTAGGGGCAGTTGCAAGATTATTCATATTTTCAGAGCTTCCCTGACTAATTGCATAGTAGCCTCCGCCTCCAATTGGGCGGCGGCCGCACCGGCGGCCAAAACATCGTCCACAAGTTGCTGATCCTTAATTAAAACAGCCCTTCTGGCCAAGATAGGTGCCAAAAATTCATTCATTTTAGCGGTTAAACGCTTTTTACACTCACCGCAACCAATCTGACCGGCCCTGCAAGCCTCACCAATTTCCGCCTGTTCTGCCTCATTATAAAAGCCCTGATAACTGTAAACCGTACAAATATCAGGATGCCCCGGATCATCTTTTCTAATGCGAGCAGGATCAGTAACCATCTGATGTACCTGGGATTTTACCTCCTTTGGGGATGCCGAAAGAGCGATATCGTTGCCATAACTTTTACTCATTTTACGTTTATCAATACCCGGGAGCATTTTTATTTTTGCCAGAAGAGGTTGAGGCTCAACTAAAACCTCACAATCATACATATTATTAAAGCGTCTGACCAGCTCTCGAGAAAATTCCAGATGCGGAAGCTGATCTTGTCCCACCGGCACAAAACCGGCACGATACAATAAGATATCAGAGGCCATCAATAAAGGATAGCCCAAAAAACCGTACATCGCGATATCTTTGCCGGCGGAGCCAAACTGCTGGATTTGATCCTTATAGGTTGGCACCCGCTCCAGCCAGGATAAAGGTGTGATCATCGAAAGTAATAAATGCAGTTCGGCATGCTGCTTAACATCGGATTGACGAAAAATTATGCATTTTTGCGGATCAAGACCCGCCGATAACCAGTCGATGGTCATCTCCCTGCTATTGGCTCTGATGCTTTCTGTATCATCAAATGAAGTTGTTAAAGCATGCCAATCAGCAATAAAATAAGAGCAATTATACTCCTCTTGCAGCTTAGCCCAGTTTTCTAAAACGCTTAAATGCCCCAGGTGCAACTTACCGGTAGGCCTCATCCCACTTAAAACCTTTTTATTGACTTGCATTGACATCTGTCATCCTCCTAATTATCAACTATAATTATACAGCTAAACCAAACCAAACAGGGTCAGACAAAAAGTCACTATCCCCTGAAACAATGGTGAAATAATTTTCCACAACAAGCCGGACAAAGCCAAAAAGATCAAGATAATAAAACCGTAGCGACCGATCTCATTAAGCTTGTTGCCGTATTTTGGCGGTAAAAGTTCGCCCAAAACTTTGGAGCCATCCAAAGGCGGAATGGGCAAAATATTAAAAGCGATCAAAATAGCATTAATATATAAAAGCTGTGTCAAAAACAGGATAACCCCTTCATAATAAGGCAAAAAACCCTTATTTATCAACATCAAAAATAGTGCCGCTACCAGGCAGAGAATGAAATTCATGCTCACTCCTGCCACCGATACGGCAATCATTTTGGCGCGATAATTACCCTGAAAATAACTGGGGTTGATCGGCACCGGTTTGGCCCAGCCAAAATGAATAAATATTAAAGCAAGCGTACCAAAAATATCCAGATGTTTAAGCGGATTTAAAGTCAAGCGCCCCGCCGCCTTGGCCGTTGGATCGCCAAATCGATAAGCTACAAAAGCATGCGCCGCCTCATGAAATGATAAAGCGATAATAACCGCAGGGATCACAAACAACAAATACTCCAGATTTAAATTCTGAAAAAAAGTAGACATCTAATTCCAACTTTCCTAAACATAATAAATAATTATACCAAATATCCCTTATATAAGCAACAATCTGCAAAGGCCTCTCTGAGAGATCTTTGTGGTCAAAGCAGTAGTAGCAATAATTTATTTACATCTTTTTCGACGATAAAATTTTCAACAATAAATTCAGCAATAAATAAAGAAGCTATAGTAATGCTCTCATGCTATAGCTTCTTTAGTTTAAATTATGATACTCACATCAATCTACTAACCGCATTTTGAATAACCGCAAGAAGCACAGACTATGCAGCCGCTTTCATGATTAACCGGCATGCCGCAGTCCGGGCAAGCCTGATCAACGGCCACCGTCTCCCGCCCTTTTTTATGCAGGCTGTTGACAGAGGCTTTCTGGGCATAAGCATCATTTTTATCGCTAAGCTCAAGCCCTTCTTCCACATCCTGATATTTTTTAATCACGCGGGCAATCGCATCAGGACAAGATGTAACATTAACTCCCTCCCGTCGAATGCAAGCCGGACAGCGAATCCCCCTGATCTGCTCAAAAATGGCCTCCGGAGAAATTCCTGAACGTAAAGAAAGAGAGATCAGGCGCGCCGTCGCCTCAGATTGTGAGGAGCAGCCGCCGGCACGGCCGGTATTGGTAAACACCTCACACAGCCCCTGTTCGTCAGCATTAACGCTTACATAAAGATTGCCACAGCCAATCTTGATTTTTTCCGTCACACCCACGGTTACCTCCGGACGCGGACGCGGAGTAATCGGCGCCGGCAAAGAAGTTTTGTTCTCCTCTACCGCCTGATCGGCGGCGGTACCGGCTGAAAGAATCTGCTCATCACGGCTGCCATCACGATATACAGTCAAACCTTTACAGTTTAGCTCGTAAGCTAATAAGTAAGAACGGCAAATATCCTCTCGAGTGGCCGAGTTAGCAAAATTAATGGTTTTAGAAACCGCATTATCCGTATATTGCTGAAAAGCGGCTTGAATACGGATATGCCATTGAGGATCAATTTCCTGTGCCGTGACAAAAAGCCGCTGTACATCGGCAGGCACTTCCTCCAAACCCTGCACAGAACCTGTTTTGGCAATTTTATCCATCAGTTCCGCCGAATAAAACCCTTGTTTTTTAGCCATCTCTGAAAATAGGGGATTAACTTCTATAAAAGGGGTGCCATCTAAAACTGTTTTAGTATAAGCAACTGCAAATAAAGGCTCAACACCGCTGGAGGCGCCGCAAATCATCGAAATAGTGCCGGTCGGTGCAATAGTGGTGATAGTGGCATTGCGTAAATTACGTTTACCGTTATAAATTGAGGTAGAAAAATTAGGGAAGGTACCTCGCTCTGCCGCCAATAACTCCGACTGTTGGCGTCCTGTTTCCTGAATAAAGCTCATCACTTCCTGAGCCATCTGCACAGCTTGCACAGAAGCATAGGAAAGGCCAAGCTTGATCAACAAATCTGCAAAACCCATCACCCCTAAACCAATTTTGCGGTTGGCTTTGACAGTTTGATCAATAATTTCCAAAGGATACTGATTGGCATCAATAACATCATCTAAAAAACGCACAGCCAGCTTTGTCACAGCAGCTAAATGATCCCAATCAATGACGCTTCTCCCGTCCTCTTCCTTAACCATATTCCTTAAGTTGATCGAACCCAGATTGCAAGCCTCATTAGGTAAAAGCGGCTGCTCACCACAGGGATTTGTCGCCTCTATTTCCCCCTCATTAGGAGTGGGATTATCTTTATTTAACCTATCCAAAAAAATCACGCCGGGCTCACCATTGCGCCAGGCATGATCAACAATTTCATTAAAAACATCCGTCGCCGCCAACTGTCCCACCGCTTTTTTAGTATGAGGATCGATTAAATCATAACTGCCTTGAGCTTGTAAAGCAGCCATAAATTCTTCAGTAATACCTACTGAGATATTAAAATTAGTGATTTCATTATTATCCTCTTTACAACGGATAAATTCCAAAATATCAGGATGATCAATGCGCAAAATCCCCATATTAGCGCCTCTTCTGGTTCCACCCTGCTTAACGGCCTCTGTCGCCGCATTAAACACCTTCATAAAGCTGATCGGTCCGGAAGCAACGCCGCCTGTAGTACGCACCACACTGTTTTTAGGACGTAATTGTGAAAAGCTAAAGCCTGTACCACCGCCCGATTTATGAATAATGGCGGCAAATTTGATCGCATCAAAGATTTCTTCCATGCTGTCTTTAACCGGCAGCACAAAACAAGCGCTCAATTGCCCAAGGTCACGGCCGGCATTCATCAAAGTGGGGGAATTAGGCATGAAATCCAAATCAACCATCATTTGATAATAGTCCGTAGCTAACACTTCTACCTGCTCTTGATCATGACCATAGTCCGATTCAACAGCAGCCACAACCATGGCCACCCGATAGAACATGTCCTCTGCGGTCTCCTGAGTTTGTCCGTCTATCGCATGCAAATAGCGCTTTTTAAGCACCGTTTTGGCCGTGGATGTCAGCTCGGCACGATCCCATAGGGCCGGTGCGCTTTTCTTAAAAATATTCATCAATCTTCCTCCCCCTATACAACATCTTGCGTCTTTACATAATAGCAAATCAATATATTGTTGTCAAGAGGGTTGTCAATAATCACTTTCTATGAAAAAAAGCTCTATACAGTCCCCTATTAAGCTGATTTAATCAAGGGAGTCCCCCTGCTTTTTAAGCCAGTATTTAAAACGTATTTTTTCCACAGTTTGCGGAATTAAATCTACCGGCAGCACCCTAACCAGTAAATTACGCACATTAAAAACCGGCGAAGGATGCACCGCATACCAACCGTGACGAAGGGCCTTTTCCATAAACCAAGCCGTCACAGAGGCCGGCTGTTGAGCCATAATCGGCATGGGTGTCGGTTCACCGCTTTCGGTGGTATTGTACCAAAAATTGGTACGACTGGAAACCGGATAAACCGGTATAATAGTCAAATATTTGGGCTTTTCCATGCGATAAGTGCGCACAAAACCATCTAAAGCAAATTTTGTCGCATCATATAAGCAAAAACCGGGCAGCACCATTTTTCCTAAAGCCGAAACAGTGATCATATAAGTCAAAGGCTCCGTACGCTCTTTTTCCGTTAATTTTTGTAAAGTATAAACCGGAGCCATAAAATTTGTCCGGAAAATTTTCTCGATCTTTTGCCAGTTAGCGGGGCCTAACTTACCATAATAACCAAAACCGGCATTAGCGACAAAAATATCAATGCCGCCCAGTTTGATTTCGGCCTCTTCCAGCATTTTATCAATCTGTTCCGGATCAGTGACATCACATTTAATCGGTACGGCGCCAATTTTTCGCACCCGTTCGGGATGTCGGGAAACACCGATAACCTGAGCGCCGGCCTTAACCAGTCTTTTGGTCAATTGCCAACCGATACCGCTGGAAGCACCTGTAACCACAACTCTTTTGTCTTTTAAATCCATATTAACGCACCTTACTATCTTTTATCATCTTAATAGTATTATTGCACATTTAAGCACTAAATTATTATACAAATATTTTAAAGCGATCTGTCGGTGGCATAAAGACTTTTTCCTCAGGTTCTGCCAAAGGTTGTCCAAAAGGCATCTGAGCCAAAAGCTGCCAACTTTGCGGCAACTGCCACTCTTTTTTCACCGCATCATCAATCAAAGGGTTATAATGCTGCAGCGAAGCACCCAACCCCTCATTTTCCAGGGCCGTCCACACCACAAATTGCAGCATACCATTACCCTGCAATGACCATGGTGAAAATTGCTCTTTATAAGTGGGCAACTGTTTCTGCAGTTTTTCAATTACGGCCAGATCCTCAAAAAATAAAATTGTCGCATAACCGGCCGCAAAAGAGGCGATTCTTTTCTCCGTGCCGGCAAATTTATCTGCCGGAACCAGCGGACGCAAAGTCTCCAGCACAATTTCCCATAATTTATCATGATGTTTTTCAAATAAAAGCACTACCCGCGGACTTCGTGAATTAAAAGCCGAAGGAGTATAGAAAACCGCTGTTTCCACGAGCTGCTCAAGTTGTTTTTGACTAAGATCAATCTCTTTACCAAGCGCATAATAACTACGTCTTCCTTTAATTGCCGAATAAAAATCCTTGGTCATTATAAACACCTCCTGAGTTTTATGATCTGGCTTTCTTTGTTATTTCCATTATATGCCTATTTACTAAAGATAGCAATGTTGACCCCACTGATAGTTAAAAAGCCATCAAACATTTCTGTTGGACGGCTTTAATAAAAGCTTTAGTTATTGAGCGGCTGAAATAACAGTTGAGATTTTTTTCAGACTCTCTTCAACCTTGGTGATGGCAGTATGAATATTTTTTTCACTGTTGGCTTCCAATTTGGTGGCCTCTTCTTTGATCTTGGTTAAGGATTCTTGAGCCAAGGCTAAGGCTGCTTGCGTTTTAGGAACGACAGTATCCTCTTTTTGACCCAATGCAGACTCTATTTTGGACAAGTTTTTCTCAAAATTAGTGATCGCCTTATTAATATCTTTATCGCTGTCTGTCTCTAGTTTAGTAGCCTCTTCCTGCACCGCTTTTAAATCCTCTTTGGCTGTATTAAGATTATCTTTTAGATCGGCAATAATTTGTTCACTCAAATGTGTAACAACTGTTTTGCCATCGGATTCGGTATCTTTATTACTTTTATCACAACCAATCAAAGTCAGAGAAACCATTACAGCCAGCACAACCGTTAAAACTATTCTTAATAGATGTTTTTTTTGCACCAGTATCCACTCCTTAACCTTTTTTCTGTTCTTTTTATAATTATACTATAAAAGAACTGCACTGACAATAATTTCCTTCAGACTTTCACACTCGTCAATAGCTCAAAATCGATAATATTATTTATAAACTTTAGCATATTTGACGCCATGTGTATTACAATCACATTTACCATTTTTAGTAGGGATATAAATATCCAAACGTTTTCCCTTGATGGCACCGCCAGTATCTTGAGCAATGCGGCTGCCATAACCTTCGATGTAAATTTTACTGCCTAAACTAATTACTGTTTTATCAACCGCCACGGTTTGTGAAAATGTCGGTGTAGCTCCGGAGGCCGTGGTGCCGCTTTTATCACAGTCTGCACAATAAAAAGTCAATTTAAAAGTCCCCAAAAGCTGGCCTTTTTCATGTTTAGCACTTGTTTTTTCGGTTTTTCTGGAACTAAGTGTCTGTTGTTTCTTTTGGTTTTGCTGGGACTTTTGATCCTGCTCCACTTTTTGATCCTGCTCTGCTATTTTCTGCAACCGCATCTTTTCGTACTGCTCTGCTAGTTTCTGCAGCTGTGCTTGTTGCTGCAGCAATAATTTTTGCTGCTGTATTTGTTGCTGCTGCGCCTTTTTCCAGAGCAGCTTGGCCGATTTTCCCACCTGATATAACCCCATAGGACAAGTATAACGGGCGATAAGTTGCCTTGATTTTTGCAACTTTTGTTGACTAAACTGCTGCTGAAGATTGACGACTTTACTGGGGGCTGCTTGTGCCGTCGCCGTAAAGGGCACACTTATCAAGACAGTTATCAATAAAAGCACTAATGAATATTTTTTTAACATTTTGACCTCTTTTCTAAGATGATTGTCTCCTCGATGATTGTCTCTTCTTTTGACATATCTGCAACATATGCCAAGCAGTCCTTGAATATTCCTATATCTTTCTCCGAGCAACAAAAAAAGAGAAAACCCGCAGGCTCTCTCTTTTATTAACATGGTAATAATCAAGCTACTCTGTATGCCTTACCTTACTCACTACAAATAAAACAGCAATGGAGGCCAGCAGCACCATGCCATTGCTCAGAGGGTAAATCAGCCCCCTATCTCCCCCATTGAGATAATAAAAAGCTATAGCGGAAAAGTACGAAATATTAAACACCAAAAGCACCAGCGCACTCGCCTTGGCCGGTCGCTGTTTGAGCTTATTCAGAAAATATAGCATCAATAGAAGGTTCAAAATCACATAAATAATATCTGCAAGCAAATAAATAACGATCGGTAAACCACCATCATTAGTCAAAAGACCAATTGTCTGTGCACCCACCACATCATATATCACACCAAATACGCTGTAAAGCGCCCCTACAGCACATCCCCAGGCCAACAAAAGCCGCAATCTGGCTGGTTTTTTCCAGGATAAGCTGCCTATTGAAATCAACAGACCAAAGATGGTCAAAAAAAAGATATTTAAAATATATGCTCTCTGTAAATTATTAACCTCTCCTCCCGTGTTGACCACATATTGGCAGAGCAGTACTCCACTGAGTACAGCAGCCGCCAAAATAATTACAGAAAAAATAGTCCACGGGATCTTGCTTTTCTTAGAAATTAGTTCCATCATCAGATCACTCCCCAGCATATAATATGGCTCTTATTTTTTAATTGTATACATTTCTCTCGGGCACTAAAATTTAGAAGAGCTTAAGCCCTTCTAATTTTATCATGAATGATATAATAAATCCCTAAATCCGGCTGTCTTATGCCATATTTTTATCAGCTAAATCAATTTCTTTCTGTTTATCATTATCAAAAACACCATTAATTTAACAACATCGTATCAAAAATCAACAAAACAACAAAAAGAACAAAAAAAGCCCCTCAAACATCGGTTAAAACATGTTTAAGGGGGGTTTTGTGGAGCCACTGAGCAGAATTGAACTGCTGACCTCATCCTTACCAAGGATGCGCTCTACCTACTGAGCTACAGCGGCTGATTTTCCTTTTTAAAAGGCTGCCAATATTTCGCCGGCTTTTTGATTATATCTAATGATTGACACCTTGTCAATAGGTCCATTGCTTTTTCTCTCAATCCAAAGCCTTCTGTCAAAGTAAAGGGGCTTTTTCCCGTTTACTGCGCTTAAACATTCTTTTCAGCCTGCTCCGCCAGATATTCCTCCAAACATAAATCCCGCTCACTCAAAATCTTAGCCAGAGGAGCCCGCACATAACGAAGATGCCATGGTTCATAGATAACACCCGTAATCTGTTGCTTGTCCTGTGGATAACGGACAATAAAACCATATTTGGCGCCATGAGCCTCAATCCAGCGCCCCACCGCAGATTGATGCAGTTCGGCGCTTTTTACTCCCTCTACCGCAATATCAACCGCCAGACCCAGCTGATGTTCACTGCTGCCGGGGACGGCCACTTTAGTTGCGGCCTGTTGCAGCACTTCCTCTTCACTCAAAGCAGGGTTTTCTCGGTAGAGACGTTTTATTTCAGCCTGGTAAAGCTGCTCTTGTTTTTCATAAGTACGATAGCCGCTCATAATCATAATTTCCAGACCAGCTTTTTCCAGATCCTCCATCATTAAAATTAAAGCAGCCGCAGTCTCCGCTTCTAACTGTGTGCTTTCATCAAGATATACTAACGGCATAATTTTAAAATCATCAGTGATTTTCGCTTCCGCACTAACCAGCTGTTGATAATATTGAGCAGAGTCAATCTTGGGAATCTCCAGCTGAGCCACCGGATCAGGCTTGTTCAACTGTGGCAGCAGTACAAAGCATACACTTAGAGCAGCCACAATAATAATTATAATCGCAACTAATTTATTACGACGGCGCCGACGCAGCTCTCGAGCTTCTTGCCTTTTGGCTATGCGGCGTTCCCTGTTGTCATCAGCCAGCGATAATCCCCTCTCCGGATATCTTTCAGACATTAAAAAAACTCCCTTCACACCGCAACTATTATATCACAGCTTGTCAAATCTGTCCTCAAGATCATGAGAAATTTTTTGCCGCCGCTCAGGGTCATTTTATAATTTAAAGGAGGCTCATCGCAACTTACTTTTCATCTTTTTATTAATCACCGGGAACAATCTTTGCGCCAATTTACTGGCCAACAGATTACAAAGCAGATCCCCCGGAATAGTCATGATTAAACCTGTCATCAGCCAAGCACTGACAGCTAATTGTGAACCCACATAATAATTTGCGACCAACCAAAAATACAGTAAACCGATGCCATAAATAGCCGCCAGATTGACTAAACTTGCTAAAAACATGGTCTTAAAGCTATAATCATTACGCTTTTCTACGGTAAGACCGGTCAAATAAGCACCCACAAGCATCCCCAATAAATAACCAAAAGTCGGCTGAAAAATATAGCCGGGACCGCCGCCGGCAGCAAATACCGGTACCCCCGCCAAACCAATCACCAAATAAACCGCCACAGCAACAGCTGCCAGGCGTTTACCCAATAAAAGACCCGCCAAGGTAACAAATAAAACCTGCAGGGTAATAGGGATCGGCGGCACCGGTATTTTGATAAAGGCACCCACTGCGATTAAGGCGGCAAAAAGTGCACACAGGACTAAGTTTCTGGTTTTATTATTCTTGCCCATAACAACCTCGACAATTTATTTTCTTCTGAGTATAGCAGGAAGTTTCTTCATTGTCAACCCCTTTTTTTTTATGGTTGACAATGGGCATAAAAAAAGATTGCCTCACCGATGGGAGCAATGACAATCTTTAAAAATCAACTTTTATTTATTATCTTCATAGTGGTACGCAAATATTCTGTGTTCATATATGGAGAGGTGATCACAAAATTAGCGGTAGCCTCATTAGGCGCAATGGGGATATTATATACTTGCGAAATACGCAAAAGTGCCTTAACATCCGTATCATGTGGATGCGCCGACAAAGGATCGGCAAAAAAAATTACCAAATCGATCTTCCCTTCGGCAATCCGTGCACCAATCTGCTGATCACCACCCAAAGGGCCACTATTATAGGCATATACAGGTAATCCTGTTGTCTCGGAAATCAGCTTGGCTGTGGTTCCGGTTCCGCATAAAAAATGCTGTTCCAGAATGGATTTATTGTCTTTGCACCAGTCGACCATAGCCGCCTTTAAATTATCATGCGCGATCAAAGCAATTCGTTTTTGCTTATCCAGCGACAAAAGTTCTAAATTATTGATTATTTTCATTCCCTCCTTTCTTATTGATTTCTTGTTTATTTTTAAACTGCCTGCTCTTTTAAAAGCAGTCTGTTAAAGATATTTACTGCCTTCTATAATACTTAGCTTGGACATTTTTTCATGGTAACGTCTGATAAATTTACGCACCCATTGAGGATCAACTTTGCTATATTCACGTAAACTCCAGCCAATGGCTTTATTAATAAAAAAGTCTCTTTGATCTAAATTATTGACGATAATTTGCTCTAAAAGTTCCGTATCGGTATCTTTTTTGCGATTCAGCTGATGATCAATAGCGGCACGTCTCAGCCAGGAATTATCATCAAGACTCCACGCCAAAAGCTCCTCTTTAACCTCCGGATAAGCCGCCGCAATCCCTCCCACCAGGCGCACCAGCCCATCTATCGTATCCCACCAGGATTTTTCGACCAGCAGCTCTTTTAACTTAGGTAAGTCGGCAGCCGTCAAATGCTCTTGCATCACGGACAGATAATTAATCGCTACATATTGATACTCACGCTCAGGTTTTTGCCAGCATAATTTAACAAATTCCCAATCAATCTCCTCTCGATTAGCTTTAGCCAGGCTAAAAAAAGGTCGGCAAATACGCTTGCGTTCCGGGGTGGAAACGCCCAAAAAGGAAAATTTATTTTGCATATGTGCGCTCATCGGTTTAGACTTGACGGGATCTCTTTTTTGTGCTAATTGTTGAAATAATTGCTGGTACTTCATGAAATTGTCGGCTCCTTTAATCAATTGCCTCGGAAAATTAAAACCTACTTTTATGTCTTAAAATAAGACTTCTTTGTAGCAAAAGTCCTTTAAAATTACTCTAAGCTTTTTTCTGTTGCTGAAAGTAGTTTCTGAACTTTTTACGAGGATTGTTGCTTCTTATCTTTAGTATAACATACAATCACAGAAAAACAACTGTCTCAACTGCCCTTTAAAGCTACTTCATTAAAAAACTCACCCCTTTTATCAAGGGGTGAGTGTATACGGTTTTTAAGTTGTCTGCAGTTTCTTTCTGACGTTTTTAGCGGCTGCCACCAGATTTGTTAAGCTTTCTGCAACCTCTTGTTCCTGCCGTGTTTTCAAACCACAGTCGGGGTTAATCCATAACTGGGCAGGTGGAATTTTTTCCAGAATTTCGCAAATAATCTCTCTGATCTCTTCTTCACTGGGGATACGCGGGGAGTGAATATCATAAACTCCCGGCCCTACTTTTGTACGAAAATCTGCCGCTACCAGGGCATCAACAATCGCATGATGGCTGCGGGCGGCCTCAAAGGAAATCACATCGGCATCCATGGCATCAATATCTTTGATAATTTCAGCAAATTCACTGTAACACATATGCGTATGCAGCTGAGTCTCCGGCTGCAATCGTGCGTGAACCAATCTAAAGGCCGGGATCGCCCACTCCAGATAATCATGCTGCCAGTCACTCTTTCTTAAAGGTAATTTTTCTTTAAGAGCAGCCTCGTCAACTTGAATAATAGCAATACCGGCCGACTCAAGCTCTAAAACTTCCTCCTGCAATGCTAACGCTATTTGAAAAGCCATCACCTTATTTTCCACATCCTCGCGAGGAAAAGACCAGTTCAAGATAGTTACCGGACCGGTGAGCATGCCTTTGACAGGCTGAGAGGTCAGGCTTTGGGCAAAAGTGCTGTAAGAAACGGTGATCGCCTCCAGCCGCTTGATATCGCTGTAAATAATCGGCGGCTTAACGCAGCGCGTACCATATGATTGCACCCAAGCCTTTTCCGTAAACAAAAAGCCCGCCAAGTTTTCACCAAAATACTCTACCATATCATTGCGTTCATACTCACCATGCACCAAAACATCTAAACTTATTTTTTCCTGTAAAGAAATACAGTCGGCAATCGCCTTTTTGATCTCTTTTTGATACTGATCAGTGCTGATTTGACCGTTTTTCAGCTGCAAACGCAAGTTCTTTACTTCGGCTGTTTGCGGAAAAGAACCAATGGTCGTTGTAGGTAAAAGAGGTAAATTTAATTTCTTTTCTTGTAAAGCTTCACGCTCTTTAAAAGCGGGATTTCTGGTAAAATCATCCTCTGTCAAAGAAGCTATTTTCGCAGCTATTTGCGGATCAGTCTGGGCTTTTTTAGCGGAAATCAATTCTAGATTAGCTTGATATAATGGCTCTTTTTGATAATCAGGATTACTAAAAAGAGACTTTAATACAGCCAGCTCCTGCAACTTTTCTTGCGCAAATGCAAAATGTTTTTTATGCTGCTCGGACATTTTTGTTTCATTTTCCAAAGAATAAGGCACATGTAACAAAGAACAGGATGTATTAATCACAATTTTTTCCTGTGGCAAATATTTAGTCAAGCGCTGCAGCAAGCCCAGGCTTTGTTTGTAATCATTACGCCAAATATTCTTACCGTTGACGACACCGGCAAACAGTAAAGTATCAGCGGGAAACCCCTGCTCTTTAATTAATTCTTCGGTTAATTTACCCTCGATAAAATCTAGCCCCAATGCATTAAAATCCAGAGAAATGACATCTTTATACACATCACGAATATCACCAAAATAGGTTTGCAACAATATTTTAAGATTTTTTTTCGCGGGCAATAATTTTTGATAGATGTTAAGAAACAGCTGTTTTTCTTCTTTTGTTAAGTCAACGACCAGTGACGGCTCGTCCAATTGCAGCCAAGGGCAGTTCATTTCGTTAAAACGCTCAAAAACCTGCTGATAGACAGCCACCACCTCATCGACAAAATCCGCTCTTTTTTTGTTCCCTTGATAGTCAGCCAGCATCAACAGGGTAAAAGGTCCGATTAAAACCGGCTTGGTCATAATCCCTAAATCCAAAGCTTCGGCAAACCGACTAAAAGGCTGTGAAGAATTGAGGCTGATTTGCATCTCATCATCCAGCTGTGGCACCATGTAATGATAATTGGTATTAAACCATTTACGCATGGGCAGAGCCTTGACATCCCCTTTTTCACCTTGATAACCACGAGCCAAAGCAAAATAAGTATCCAGAGCAGATAAACCCAAAGCTTGGTAACGTTCTGGCACCGCATTCAGCATAAAAGCCGTATCGAGCACACCGTCATAAAAAGAAAAATCATTGCTGGGGATAAAATCGATACCCTCTTGAGCCTGTCTTTGCCATTGCTCTTTTCGCAAAGCGGCCGCCTTACTTTGCAGCATTTGCTCAGAAAGCTGCCCCTTAAAATAGTCTTCTGTCCAAAATTTCAGTTGCCTGTGGCTGCCCACACGAGGATAGCCGATGATCGAGTTTTTTGTCATAGTATTTCCTCCTTGATGTTTGTGGAGAAAATAGGCGAAAAGACCTATCTTCATTCCCAAAGATACGTTCATAGATGCTGCAAATATCAACGGCAGCGGATCCCTCAGGCAGGTCTCCTGACTTCTCTTCTTCCTTCATTTCTGGCCTTCCCGATTAAAAATCAGTGGCCGGATCACAATCCTTTAAGAAATGTCGTCCAAGTTACAGTAGTGGGTGCTGTTTCGGATTTTCACCGAATTCCCTATTATCTTTTTGCCCTAAAGGCGGCAAAAAGCACCTGAATAACCCTAAAATCTATATGTATTTTATTTTTTTACCGTAAAAGCTTTAACTTTCACCGTAAACTGGCATAATTATACTATCTAAAAAACTCTTTGTCAAACGTTAAAGTAATCAACACTGATTGTAAATTTCTTGAAAAAATGGTCTTTTTCTGTCGAAAAAATTTACTTTAAAGGCGTGTATAAATTTGATAAATTTTAGCAAACTAACAGCGAGGTGATGAAAAATGCAATTAACACAAAAAGAAACATCGTTTCTAAAAGATTTAAAAGAGCAAGAACAAACCTGTGTAGACAAGTACAACAAGTACGCAAGCGAAGCTCACGACGGTCAACTCAAAGGATTACTCTCGCAAATCGCCCAAGCCGAGCAACAGCATTTGGACACGATCAACCAAATCATGGGCGGCACCGTTCCTGCTATGCAGCAAGGGGGCGGCAATACTCAAACGCAGCTTAATTTTACTCCTTTTTATGATGCGACATCTTCAGATCCTAATAAGCAAAAGGACAGCTATCTGTGCACGGATCTGTTGTCAACCGAAAAACATGTCTCATCTGTGTACAACACTGCTATTTTTGAGTTTAAAAATACCGGCATCAGAGATGCTCTTAACCACATTCAAAAAGAAGAGCAGCAACACGGTGAACAGATCTACAACTATATGGCACAAAACGGCATGTATAATTAAGTATCATAAGATATCCCGGACAGAAGCTGTCTGTGGATATCTTGTCTCTTGAGGTCTTATAAAAGCAAGCAAAACCTGCCTTTATGCCTTTATGACGGCGGCAGAATCAGCATCTGCTTTTAATAAGCTCTGAAAACAGTCTTATATAAAAAGGTCAATTATCATTAATGGTAATTGACCTTTTTGTGGCATGCCCGGGCGGATTTTCTCTATTTGAATATGTTTATACAATTATGTTATAATGTGATAGACAACCTCACGAATAATATCAGTAAACAAAAAGTAAAACACTTTTATTTTAAAGGAGGCATATTATGAAACGTAAAATCAAAAATAATGTCTATTGGGTGGGTAAAATAGATTGGGAGATGGAGACTTTTCATGGCTCTGACTATTCTATCAACCATGGCTCCAGCCAAAATGCCTATTTAATTCAGGAGGAAAAAACGGTCTTGATTGACACCGTTTGGAAACCTCATGCTACTGAATTTGTGGAAAACTTGGAAAAGGAAATAGACCTGCAGAAAATCGATTTTATTGTGATGCATCATGGCGAAATAGATCACAGCGGCGCTCTGCCTGCTTTGATGGAGAAAATCCCGGACACCCCTATTTACTGCACGGCAAACGGTGTTAAATCTCTGGTTGGTCAGTATCATCACCCGGAATGGAATTTTAAGGTCGTAAAAACAGGTGACTCTGTGGAGATCGGGAACGGGAAAAAACTGGTCTTTGTGGAAATGACCATGCTCCATTGGCCGGACAGCATGGCAACTTATCTGACAGAAGACAATATTCTTTTTTCCAATGATGCCTTCGGTCAGCACTTTGCAGTAGAAGAGCTGTTTAACGACAAAGCGGATTCCTGTCATCTTTGGGAAGAGGCCATCAAATACTATGCCAATATTCTCAATCCTTTCTCCCCTCTTGTCAAAAAGAAAATTGAGGAAATCCAAGCTCTTAATCTGCCTATCGACATTATCGCCACCAGCCATGGCGTTATCTGGAGAGATAATCCCCTGGAAATTGTAGAAAAATACTATCAATGGGCACAGGAATATCAAGAAAATCAAATTACCATAGCCTATGACACGATGTGGGAAGGCACCATGCAGCTTGCCAATCGTATTGGGGCAGAAATTTCCCGCATCTCTCCTGCCACTAAAGTCAAAATTTTTAATATCTCAAAAACAGATAAAAATGATATTATGACAGAAGTTTTCAGATCAAAAGCGGTGGCCATAGGCTCCCCGACAGTAGGACAAAACATCTTATCCTCGATGAGCGGCTGGCTAAGCTTTCTCAAAGAGCTGAAATTTAAAAATAAAAAAGCCGCCGTCTTCGGATGCTATGGCTGGAGTGGAGAAAGCACAAAAGTCCTTCGCCAGAGACTCTCAGAGGCGGGATTTGGAGTCATTGAACCAGAAATTAAATGTAATTGGAACCCTGAAGAGGATGATTTCCAAAAAGCTACCGCCCTTGCTGAAGCCCTTTGTAAATAAAATCTTAATAAAATTTTAATAGTTAAACCGGTACATAAACCCCCGCTTTTAAAGACGGGGGTTTTTTCTTGCGCCATTTGGCGCGGCCTAACTTTTCCTTGCCGCATCAACAAACGGAATCGTTTAAATCCTCATCTGTATACATATGAGAGGCAAAACATCCTCCAAACTATTTTTTCAAGATACTGTTTTCAAGGTAAAACTGAGGCATGAGTTAGCTTTAAGAAAATGGCCTGCCTGTGGGTGACAAGCAGGGCGTTTTCTCATCATATCTTCTTTCATCCGGACTATACCGTCGGTATCGGAATCACACCGATTCAGCCTTTCAGATCGCAAACTTTATTGCCGGACAGGGATTGCACCTTGCTCCGAAGATAAAATTTATTGAAATTGAAGGATTACAGAGTGTACTCTTTCGGAGGATTGCCGGATAAATCGGCGATAACCGCTTTCGCGCCTTCCAAATAGAATACCTCGAAAATCGGATTGTTGGCAGTTTGATACTGTCCCTGCACAATCGGGTTTTTCATGCAACCTTCTTTGACCGCCATGTTGTTTTCAAACACGGCTTTCCCATTGAGGCGAATCCATGCATATTCAGGACTGGATACCGAAACCTCAATGTTAGGATTTGCCCCAATGTCCTTATAGACATCTTTTTGACTGTTAGTGCAGAACCAGAGCTTACCGTCCTGCTCAAAGCAGAACATAAAAGGACGGCACTTTGCCTTTCCGTCCCTGCCTACTGTTGCAAGAAACTGCACCGGGTTGCTTGTTAAAAATTGTACCACTTCATTCATAATGAGTACCTCCAATAAATTTTTCGGGGCTTGATTTTTTCAGCCTCTGATATTATAATAAGAGGGTAAGAGCGATTTGTAAAGTAGGCACATTATTGTGGTGTAGTTACCTAAAAGTAACTAATGGGCAGTTACCGAAAAGTAACAATTGCTTAAAATAAGGCTTTTCACGACCTTTTACATATTAAAAATTTTTTGGAGGATTTTACTATGCCGCAAACAGAACAACAGCTATTACCCGCTTGCCCAGTTGAAACCACCCTAATGCTGATTGGGGATAAATGGAAGGTTCTCATATTACGAGATTTAATAGACGGAACAAAGCGTTTCGGCAAATTGAAAAAATCTATCGGGAGCGTGAGCCAAAAGGTATTGACGCAGCAACTCCGCGATATGGAGGAAAAGGGACTGGTTATCCGCAAGGTCTATGCGGAGGTACCGCCGAGGGTCGAATATACCTTGACGGAAACTGGCTATAGCTTGAAGCCTATTCTCGATGCTATGTGGGCATGGGGCGAAGAATATAAGGCAAAGAAAAAATAAATCTCTGGTGCATCATTTCACGAAAGGGTGCAAAAGCGCAAAAAGCCGTCCCGAAGGACGGTATATATATGGGGTTAAATATCCCAGAACAGCAAAAAAGCCCAGATATCTGGGCTTTTTTGCGACTACGACATTTGTAGCAAAAGCGTAGTCTAAATATGGCAAAGGTACTACCTATTGATAAAATATACACCCCAAAAGCAAATCGTTAAATTTTGCACCGCTTTTGCACACCCCTATGGAGTTGCCACCGTATCTGTCTTTATCAGTTTTAAACCATTAATAGTCGCCAAAAAAAAGACACTCTTAAGAGTGTCTTTTTTTTGGTGCGGATGACAGGAATCGAACCTGCACGGTTGCCCACTAGATCCTAAGTCTAGCGTGTCTGCCAGTTCCACCACATCCGCATATATCACGGCGGTAAGTGCCTCTCACTGTGATCTTAATAAATAACAGCAAATAATATTATATCACAGAAAACCAGCCAAAAAAAGCTTGCCGACAGCGTATATTTATAAATTAGACCATGCTGTCGATCATCAGAAAAACCGGCTGTTTTAAAGGTCGCTTTTTATATAATTAAAAAAACACCGCAGACCTTTAAATAAAGCCTAAATTGCAGCCTAAATTGCGTCAATACAAAAGGAAAGCCGGCTAGCTTTCCTCTTAATATTTTGGCTGATCAGCTAATGCATCTGGTAAGGCATCGGAGACTCGAACTCCGGACTCCCTGATTAAAAGTCAGGTGCTCTACCAACTGAGCTAATGCCTCATATGGCTGGGGTGGCTGGATTCGAACCAACGCGTGTCGGTGCCAAAAACCGATGCCTTACCACTTGGCTACACCCCAGTATAGGTTTGGGGTGGATGAAGGGGATCGAACCCTCGAGTGCCGGAGCCACAATCCGGTGCGTTAACCGCTTCGCCACATCCACCGCAAAGTCTGCAAGATATATCTTAACAAAATCGTCAATAAAAGTCAACAATAACTGCAACTTTTTTCATTTTTATCTTTTACTCTCAGCTTTTATTGTTTTCACCCTAACTATTTTTTAATTAGACTCAAGCAACTTACATAAAGCCCGGATATGCTCCGGAGTAGTACCGCAACAACCACCCAGCACTTGAGCGCCGGCATCATGACATAGCTTCATCCCTTCTGCAAATTCATCCGGACTCATATTATAAACGGCCCGCCCCTGATCAAACACCGGCTTACCGGCATTAGGCTGCACAATAATCGGTAAACCGGCCGGTTTCATGGCAGTAACTATTTGTGAAATTTCCGCTAAAGAAAGATCACCGCAATTAGTTCCCACAACATCAACACCGGCAGCTGCCGCACGCTCGGCACAGTCAATCGCCTTATTTCCCATCACGGTGCGACAACCCTTTTTAACGGTACTAAAAGTAATAGACATAATCACCGGCAGCTGCGGAGAAATTTCTCGACAGGCTTTAACCGCCAACAGCGCCTCCTCCAGATCAAAAACAGTCTCAACGATAAAACCGCTCACCCCGGCCTCGGCAAGTGTCTTGGCCTGCCGCAAATATGCTTGATAAAAATCATCCGCCTGACCGCTGCCTAAAGGAGCCAATAATTCACCGGTGGGACCCATGTCACCAAAAACAGACACCTCTTCAAAAGAGTAGCCACTTTGCACAATCGCCTCTTGGGCAATCACCACAGCGGCACGATTAGCCGCCTCAAGATCGATTTTAAGCGCACCTTTTTTATTCATATAAATTTCGTTTAAAGTCAAAGTATTGGTGATTAAACAGCGGCTGCCTGCCGCTAAATATTCTTCATGAACCTCCTGCACCACCTTTGGATGATCAAGATTATTGGCAGCGCCGGTTAAAGCTAGCCCCTTTTCTGCCAATAAACTGCCCATGCCACCATCAAAGATGATAGTCTTATTATCCCTCAAATCATTTAAAAAACTCATCATGCACCTCAATCAAAGAAATTTTTATTACTTCTTAGGCTAATACCAAAAACAAGCCCCAAGGCAATCATATTAATTAACATACTACTGCCGCCATAGCTTAAAAGCGGCAGGGTAATACCAGTGACGGGCATAATCCCCACGGTCATGCCGACATTGATAAAAATCTGGAACGTCAGCATCGCCGTAATTCCCAGCACAATCACGCGACCCAATAAATCTTTGGCATGCAGCGCAATCCTGATCGTGCGCAAGAGAATCAGAAGGTACAAAAACAAGATGCCGATAGAGCCCAAAAAGCCAAATTCTTCGCCCACCACCGAAAAAATAAAGTCCGTGTGATGCTCAGGTAAAAAATCGCCTTGCACCTGCGTACCGTTGCCAAAACCCTTACCGAAAAAACCGCCGGAGCCAATGGCAACCTTCGACTGAATCATATTATAGCCGGCATTCAGCGGATCCATATAAGGATTGATAAAAATAATCAGCCTGGTCAATTGATATTTTTTTAACGGTAGCCAGGCCGGGACTTCCTCCAGCTGCGCTTGATATCCATCTGTATAAAAATACAGGCTTATGAATAGAAACGCTGCCAGTGCCGCAATAATCAATAAAGTGATAAAAAGAATTTTTTTCGGAAAACCGCCGACAAAGGCCATAGTTAAAATAACCGCAATTAACACCAGCGCAGTCCCCAGATCAGGCTCAATAAGAATTAAACCCCAGGGGATTAACATCATCACTAAAGCCGTCACAATTTTTTTTGGCTCGTGCAATCGTCCCTGATTTCTTGCCAAAAAACAGGCAAATACGACAATCAAGACAATTTTAGCCAATTCCGAAGGTTGGAAATCTATAAAACCCAGATCAAACCAGCGATGAGCACCTTTAGTTTCCGGCGTAAACAGCACAGCAATCAGCAAAATAATGATTATGCCATACAAAAGCAGATCCATTCTGCGGAATTTTTCATAATTAAAACGAGAAACAAGGAAAAACAAAACCGCCCCTATCGCTATCCACAGCCCCTGTCTTTTAAGATAAAAATAAGGATCGCCCTCCACAACATTGGAAGAAGCACTGGATAAAACGATAAGATTGATCAACAAAGTCACGGCAATTAAAATCACAAAAAGCCAGTCGACATTACTTTTTTTTCTCTGCTCAGAAACATCTTTTAACATACAAAATCCTTTATCTATACATATTATTTATACATGTTTTTTAGTTGTTTATTCATGAATTATTCAGGAGCCACCGGTAACTCCGTCGATTCCGGCTCTTTGTTGAGGCCAAAATATTCCGTAAAAACGTCTTTACAAACCACCCCGCCGGAGCTGCCACCATGATAACCATATTCAACAAGGCAGGCAAAAGCCACTTCCGGCGCATCATAAGGAGCAAAAGCCACAAACGCACCGTGATAATCTCTGTTTTTATCGTCACCGGCTATCCCTGTTTGCGCTGTGCCGGTTTTGGCGCCCACCTTCACCGGGAAATTGGCAAATAACTGATAAGAAGTCCCGCTGGGTTGCGTAACTGAGTACATCGCATCTCGCAAAATTTGTAAATTTTGGTCACTGATATTTAAGGCATCAACAATCACAGGCTCTGCCTGATATAAAACATCACCATCGGGACTTAACACCTGGTCCACTAAATGCGCCTGCATCCGATCACCATCGTTGGCAATCGTGCCTACTGCTGCCGCCAGCTGCAGAACAGTATTATTGTTATACCCCTGTCCCATCGCCATAAAATGAGTATCATAAAGACGCCATTTACCCTCATCACCTTTAAATCGCTGTGCTTTCCATTCCGGATTAGGCAAAATGCCCGCCGTCTCACTGGGAAGCTCCAGACCCGTCACAGCACCAAATCCCATCGCTTTAGCCGTCTCATACAGCTGATCAATACCGATTTTAGCGGCCATCTCCTGAAAATAGTTGTTACAGGAAACAGCTAAAGCCTTTTGCAGGTTAACAGCGCCATGCTCATAAGGACATTTAGCCTTATCAAGAACCGCCCATGCACTGGCATTACAGGTGATATAAGCATTGGGATCAATCACACCGGACTCTAAAATGGCGGCCGCCGTCACAATTTTAAAGGTAGAGCCGGGAGGATAAGCCCCGGAAATAGCCCGATTAAAAGTCGGGCGCAGAGTTTCATCATAATAATATTTGGCACGCGACTGAGAAAGTCCGGAGGCAAATTCATTGGGATCCATGGAAGGGTAACTGGCCATGGCAATAATTCCACCGGTTTTTACATCGATTAACACTGCCGAGGCACCTTGGCATTTAGGGTTATTCTTACTAAGATTATTGACAGTTTCTTGCAGTGATTTTTCCATGGCCTCTTGCACTTTGCTATCAAGTGTTAATACCAAAGAATTCCCCGCCACAGGCTCTTTATTTGACAAAGTCCTGACAATGCGGTGATTGGCATTCACTTCCACCTGCTGCATACCATTTTGTCCGCGCAGCCCAATCTCTTTGTCCTCAACCGTAAAACGCTCCATGCCCTTTTCCAAACCGGATTTACCAATCCAATCAGTAATATTGTAGCCCTCTTGAGACAGGTTTTCCAGTTCTGTTTCACTAATCATTCCCACAGTACCCAAAACATGCCCCGCCACAGTTTCTAAAGGATAATAGCGCATCGGCTCCTCTTGAATCACTACACCGGGCAGCAGATCACGCAGCTCTTCCAGCTTGCTGATCATTTCCAGACCTTCTTCATAGGGATAACGCTTTATAACAACCGGTTCATAACGGCGATAATGTTCTTTTAAAGTAGTCACAATACTTTCGGCAGTGATTTCTGGATCATTTAAAAGCGCCGCTAAGTTTTCTGCCAGTACCTCCCTGTCCTTAATCTCCGAGGAGGCCAAAGCCACCGCAAAAACCGGTTTACTGACGGCCATTTCCGTCATCTCGCAGTCATAAATATCACCACGGCTGGCCGGGATAGAGATAACTCTGATAGTGTTTTGCGCCGATAATGTATTGTATTCTTCCGCTTTTACCACCTGCATGGTAAACAGGCGAACCGTTAAAATCAGAAAAAGCACCATAATAATAATGGTGAACATTTTTAAAGTTTTATTTTTGTCAAAAAAATCATTCATCTGATTATTCCTATTTATAACTTTTATGATAATGATATCTGCGATTCTCTCGATTAGCCTGATTACGATGGGAGAAAAACTGCATCGGCACATAAATTAACAAAGTAATAGCAGCGTTATATAATGCTTGCGGCAAAACCTGCAGACCAAAAGTAGCGCCAAAAGGCAGGCTCAACCCTACCAGCTGTGAAAGTAATACGTATAAAAATCCGGCTACCAGGCTGCCGGTGAAAATAACGATAATCGGCGAAAGCAGGTTTTCATGATAAAAACGTACCTTAAAATAGGAGATGGCAAAAGCCACCGCAGCATAAGAAATGATACTCAAACCAATATAACGACCGATCATTAAATCCTCAATCAGACCAATTATCACCGCAATCAGCACAGCTTGCGGTGGATCGCGATAAATAGCATAAAAAACCACAAAAAAGATCAGCAAATTAGGCGCAATACCACCAATGCTTATAGCAGGCATTAAAGTTTCATTTAAAACTAAAGCCAATACAAAAAGCACCATAATAGCGATGCGCCGGCCGGAGAGAACTATCATGGTAAAGCTCCTTCGTTATTGTTGTTATTATTGTTATTGCTGTTGTCTTTTTGTCCGGTTGATCCGCCGGCATCATCAGTGCCGACTCTATTATTCTCAATGGCACCGGCTGCTTGGTTTTTTAAAACCATGATATTAGATAATTTATTAAAATCGACAAAGGGTTTGATCTCTGCCTGCAGCATCAAATTACCCTGCACAGGTGTAATTTCTTTTATATAGCCCACCCGCAGTCCGCCGGGAAAAATTCCGCCCAAACCGGAAGTTACCACCGTTTGATCATTTTTGATGCCGGAATCGGAGGTGATGTGAATCATGCGCAAGGACTCACCGGCACCGCCCATTCCCTCCACAACACCGGGAGTCTGGCTGGGCTGCACGATTGCGCTAACGGCACATTCTTGATCCGTAATCAGGATCACATCTGAAGAAGTGCTGCTGACATGGCTGATCCTCCCGACCAAACCTTCATAAGTAATAACCGGCATATTAACGGCAAAACCCTGATTTTTGCCGCCTTTGATGGTAATGGTTTTATACCATGATTTGTTGCTGCGGCCAATCACCGTAGTTGCCACCGGTGACCAATCCTTCATCTCTTCATAAATATTGAGCATATCCTTTAAATAAGCATTCTCCGTTTTGGCTGCCTCCAGAGTGCTCACTTCCGTCTCCAGCTCGGCAATACGTGTCTTAAGCTCCTCATTTTCAGCCGTTAATTCATTCAAGTCAGTAAAAAACTTAGGAATATTGGAGAGTTTGCCCATCACAGAGCTAACCCCTCCCTTCATGGGGTTAGTCACTTCCCGGGCCGCATTTTCCGCACCGGAGATATCCTCTCTTTGATTGCCTGTTGCAGCGGCCAGCACTAAAATCAGCACCACCAGCACCGCAACCACAATAATAATTACAGGTTTATTAAATCTTAAGCGCAAAATAAACACTCTTTCTGCTGTTTTATCTTAAGCCACGATTAAAAAATCGCTTACGCTTAGTAAAATCAATATTTTTTAAAGCTTGCCCTGTACCAATTACCACAGCGGATAAAGCATCTTCTGCCAAATGAGTAGCGATACCCGTTTCGGTGGATACCACCCTGGGCAGTCCATAAAGTAAAGAACCGCCGCCGGCAAAGAAAATCCCTTTATCCATGATATCAGCCGCCAATTCAGGCGGAGTGTTTTCCAAACAAGCTTTAATCGTTTCCACGATCGCCTCTACCGGCTCGGATAAAGCCGTATTTATCTCTTTGGCAGAAACATTAACCGTTCTGGGTAAGCCATTGATAGTATCACGACCGCGCACGTCAAGCGTTTTATTATAATTGCTTTCATCAAGATAGGCATTACCAATTGCTATTTTAATCTGTTCGGCGGTTCGTTCACCAATCAAAAGATTATAATTGCGGCGAATATGATTAATAATCGCATTATCCATATCATCTCCGGCAACTCTAATAGATTTGACCGTTACCACACCACCCAAAGAAATCACAGCGGCCTCCGTCGTGCCGCCACCAATATCAACGATCATATTTCCGGTCGGATTATAAACATCCAAGCCCACACCAATGGCGGCGGCCATTGGTTCTGAGATCAAATGAGCTTCAGCAGCGCCAGCTCCGATAGCTGCCTCTTTAATGGCTCTTTCCTCAACTGTCGTAATTCCTGAAGGGATGCAAACAACCACTCTGATTTTTGTCAAAAAACCCTTATTTTCCACTGCCTTGTTAATAAAATACTTGAGCATAGCTTGCGTATAGTCATAATCGGCGATTACTCCGTCTTTGATGGGACGGATAGCAATAATATTTCCCGGCGTGCGGCCGATCATTTGCTTGGCCTCACCGCCAACCGCCAAAACCTGGTTTGATTCTACATCAACTGCCACCACCGACGGCTCACAGAGGACGATACCCACACCGTCCACATGCACCAGAGTATTGGCAGTACCCAGATCGATGCCGATATCCTTGTTAAATAACATTATTTATTCTCCTTAGAATGAGTTTTATAAAATGAGTTTATAGTTATCAAAATTAAACCCTATCTGTATTATTATATGGTATTTTTGTCATCATTACAATACTTTAAAACGCCTTTCGGCTATTGTTTAGATGATTTTTAAGTTTTTTATGGCAATTTTTATAAGATGAGGGAACTAATACGATAGCTTTTCAGTAAATCATATAAAAGTGAAGGAGACAGGCCCACCACCGTTCCATAATCACCCTCAATTCTTTCCACAAAGACGGCCCCCCGACCTTGAATACCATAAGCACCGGCCTTATCCAAAGGCTCGCCGCTTTCTATATACAATTGAATCTCCTGCTCACTTAAAGGTTTCAACAAAACCTTGGTAGTATTATAGTCCACGAACTCCTTATTTTCATCCCGCTTTAAAAGGACGCTGGCGGTATAAACTTTATGCATGCTGGCTGATAAAAGCTCCAACATCCGCCGCGCATCAGCGGCATTTTGCGGTTTGCCTAAAATTTCTCCATCTTTGACCACGATGGTATCTGCGGCAATGATGTATTTATCAGGGAATTTCTCTCCGGCTGCCCGTGCCTTGGCCAACGCATTGTGGCAGACAATTTCTGCCGGATCGCCAATAAAAATTTCTTGAGCCGCACTGTTATAAACCTGTGGCTGATAACCAAGGCTATTCATAATATCCAAACGACGAGGTGAGCTGCTTGCTAAAACCAGGTTACTAGATGTGATTTTTTCCACTTTTGTTCTCTCCTTTTAGTAAACTAGAAAATCTTATAATCAAGCTCTGCTTTCAGAGTGTTAATAGCTTGAGGCAGTAAAAACAAAGACCCCGTAACTAAAAGTAAGGGTTTGATTTCTTGATGCTTTTCTTGGCAACCTTCCTGGCAAACTAAGGATAAACCCCGCTTGCAGGCAGCGTCAATATCGGCATAAAGCTCTGTCTCTACATTATATTTGTGGGCAATCTCAGCCAAATACTGCCAATTGCCTGCCCTTTCATTTGCCGGACAACTGATAATTGCTCGCTCAACCCGAGGCAATAGATGAGCTAAAGCCTCCTGCCGTTCTTTATCGGCCAACATACCCAGCACGGCAATCACTCTTCTTTTGGGCCAATACTCCGCCAAAGCTTGAGACAAGGCCTTCATACCGTCCGCATTATGCGCCCCATCCAGCACCACCAGTGGCTCTTTACTTAAAATCTCCAAGCGCCCCGGCCACTTAACCGCGGCTAAGCCGCTTTTAACAGCAGCCTCTCCGATACCTAATTTTTCAGCAGCCATCACCGCCAAAGCCGCATTTTTCAGTTGATGCTCACCTAAAAGCGGCAATTTCAACTGTTGATAGGTCTTTTGAGGAGTTTTAAGGGAAAAAATCTGCCCCTCTTTCGCAAAGTCAGACTGACGCCGGTAAGAAAAATCCTCATCCAGCACCAACAGCTGCGCTCCTTTTTCACCGGCACTTTGTTTGATCACCTCTAAAGCCTCTCCACAAGCTGCCGTAATCACCTGTGCCTGCGGTTTAATAATACCGGCTTTGGCCTTTGCCACCTCTTTTATTGTTTTTCCCAAATATTGACAATGATCCAGAGAAACATTGGTAATCAGAGCCAGCTGCGCTCGAATAATATTGGTCGAGTCAAGATCGCCGCCCAAACCGCATTCCATAATGACCACTTGTGCTTGCCGCCTGGCAAAGTATAAAAGTGCCAGCGCCGTACTGACCTCAAATTCCGTGGGGCTTTCCCAACCCTCTGAAACCATGGCCTCTACCTGCTCTTTAATCTCGGAGACTAAAGAGGCAAGCTCCTTTTTGCTGATCAGGCAATTATTAAGGCGATAACGCTCACGATAACAATGCAGATGCGGCGAAGAGAAAAAACCCGTGACATAACCCTCGGCAACACAAACCGACGACAAAAGCGCCGAGACGGAACCTTTGCCATTAGTGCCGGCAACATGCACAAACTTACTCTCACTTAAATGAGGATTACCCAAACGGCGTACCAGCTCTTTGATGCGCAAAAGACCGGGTTTGATCCCAAATTTTTGCAAGTTTTCCAGATAATTAAGACTCTCTTGATAGTTCATATATTTTAGGTAAACAAAGCCAAACGCTCTTGAAGCGCTTGCAATTTTTCTTGATATTCCTGCTCTTTGGCACGTTCCTTTTCTACCACTGCAGCAGGTGCTTTAGCGATAAAATCATGATTATTTAATTTCCCTTTTAAGCGTTTAAGCTCATTTTCTATATTTTTGAGCTCTTTTTGCAAACGCTTGGTTTCCTTTTCGATATCAATCAGCTCTTTAAACGGCAAATAAATCTCCACACCGTGCACATGAGCTGAAATAGTTTGCTCCGGAGCCGGGCTGCCTTTGGTGCCGATCTCAATTTCAGAGACCTGTGCCAAAGCCTTGATATAACTTGCGCCCTCCTCTAAAACAGCGCCAAGATCGGCATCAACAAACAGCATAACCTCCGCTTTTTTCCCAGGAGAAACCTTCATCTCCGCCCGAATATTTCTGATGGCACGGATCACATCCATCACTATCTGCATTTTATTTTTACTGTCATCATATTGTTGCAGCTGCTTAACCTGCGGATAAGGCGCCAGCATAATAGTTTCACCTCTATGCGGCAAATGCTGCCATAGCTCTTCGGTGATAAAAGGCATAAAAGGGTGCAATACCTGTAACAGCTGACGTAAAACCAGCGAAAGAATATATTGCGCCGTATAACGCTCCTCTTTACTGCCTTGATAAAGACGTATTTTGGCAATTTCTACATACCAATCACAAAATTTATCCCAAGCAAAATCATAAATTTCCCGAGCCGCCTCACCCAGTTCATATTTTGTCAAATTATGGTTAACAGAGGCCACGGCAGAACGCAAGGACTCTAAAATCCAATAATCCGCCAGCTCCAGCTGGGGCTCTTGCCGACCCTCAGAAAAATCCTCTTCATAATCTTCAAGATTCATCAAAACAAAGCGACTGGCATTCCAAACTTTATTGGCAAAATTTCTGGCCGCTTCCAGACGCTCTTCTTGAAAACGTAAATCATTACCGGGGGTATTACCGGTCACCAGCGTAAAACGTAAAGCATCAGCGCCATATTTTTCAATAATTTCCAAAGGGTCAATACCATTGCCTAGTGATTTAGACATTTTACGACCCTGAGCATCCAACACTAAACCATGAATAAAAACATCCTCAAATGGTTTTTCATTCATAAATTCCAGGCCGCAAAAAATCATCCGTGCCACCCAAAAAAAGATAATATCACGACCGGTCACCAGTACGCCGGTGGGATAAAAGTCCTCTAAATCGGCTGTTTGCTCCGGCCAACCCAAAGTGGAAAAAGGCCATAAGGCAGAAGAAAACCAGGTGTCTAAAACATCAGGATCCTGCCGTAAATCAGTAGAGCCGCAGCTGGGGCAACTGGTCGGATCCTCAAGGCAACAGATTTCCTCACCACAAGCTTCACAATACCACACGGGAATACGATGCCCCCACCACAGCTGACGTGAGATGCACCAATCACGAATATTTTCCATCCAATCCAGATAAGTTTTTGTAAAACGGGCAGGAACAAATTTGATATCACCCTGTTTTACAGCCTTAATCGCAGGCTCTGCCAGAGGCGCCATTTTGACAAACCATTGCGGAGAAACCAGCGGCTCCACCACCGTATTACAGCGGTAACATTCGCCGACAGAGTGCTGCAGCTCGCTGACCCCTTCTAAAAGACCCAGCCTTTTAAACTCTTCAACAATTTTTTCTCGCGCCTCTAAAACCTCCATACCGGCATATTTACCTGCCGCGGCGCTCATTTTGCCATCTCTGCCGATCACCGTAAACTGCTCTAAGTGATGCCGCTTACCCATTTCAAAGTCATTGGGATCATGAGCCGGGGTAATTTTTACGGCACCGCTGCCAAATTGCGGATCAACGTAATCATCGGCGATCACAGGAATTTCTCTTTCCATAATTGGTAAAATCAACAGTTTTCCCACGCTGTCCTGATAACGCTCATCCTGCGGATGCACCGCCACCGCCGTATCACCCAGTAAGGTTTCCGGACGAGTGGTCGCCACCACAACATAACCGCTGCCATCAGCAAAAGGATAACGCAAATGCCATAAATGACCACTGCGCTCCTGATGCTCTACCTCTATATCAGAAATAGTGGTTTGACATTTGCTGCACCAATTGACCAAATAGTTGCCGCGATAAATCAGCCCTTTTTCATAAAGAGCCACAAAAACCTTGCGCACTGCCTTAGAGCAGCCCTCATCAAGCGTAAAGCGCTCCCTTTGCCAATCACAGGAAGAGCCCAAAAGACGCAACTGCTTGCTGATTCTTTTATGATAATAATCCTTCCACTGCCAAGTTTTTTCAATGAAGGCTTCCCGCCCCAAATCATCCTTAGTCAGCCCTTCAGCAGCTAACGCTTCCTCAACCTTGGCTTGAGTCGCAATGCCGGCATGATCAGTCCCCGGCAGCCAGAGAGTGCGAAATCCCTGCATGCGGCGCCAGCGAGTCAAAATATCCTGCATGGTTTCATCTAAAGCATGTCCCATATGCAGCTGCCCTGTGACATTAGGGGGCGGCATCACAATGGCAAACGGCTTGCCCTCACTATTGACATCGGCACTGAAATAGCCCTTTTCCTCCCAAATCTGATACCATTTACCTTCCACCTCTTGTGGATTGTAGCCGGTAGAAAGCTCTTGCGCTTGCCTCTGCTTGTCCAATCTATTTCCTCCTTGTGAAAATTTTACAGAAAGAAACTCTGCTAAAATTCTTTAATAATCTTTTCAAAGCTTATAAATTCTCGTTTATTTGCTGTTTTTCCTGCCTATTTAGGATCATCTTTCGTCTTTTCCTCATCATCTTTGTCGTTCTCAGGTTTTTCTTCTTCCGTTTTTTGCCCTTTTTTAAGCCCGCCCAAAATATCCCGACGTGCCTGAACAAGATTATGCCCAAAAAGAGCGCCTGTCACAGACAGTAAAAGAATGACCGCCGCCAGGCGAATCAGCAGTTGAAATTCCCATAAAATGGGTAAAAACCACAATAAAAGACCCAAGGCAATTACCATAAGAATTATGCCATAATGCAGACCTTTTCTTATTGTATGCCCTGGAAGGGTATGGATTCCGCACACTGTACCGCCGGCAAAAACCGTGGCACATAACCAAATCAAGAAAAAAAGGTGCACGTCACAGACTTCACTTGCAAAAGTGCCTATAAGATATAAAACAAATCCTCCTGTAAGCAAAAACACCAGCGTTACCAAAAGACCCCTTTTGATTGCCATTTTACCACTCCCCTAAAATATTTCTATATTTTATGGGGAAAAAGGCGGCCTTATGCTTATTTTTTGCTCTCTTTTGCTATCTTTAGAAGTCAACCGATCATTTTTGCACCGTAAAAAGACATTTTTCCTGCTCCTCTTCTGTCAACAAATGCTGATATAAATACCCCTCACGAACACCAAAACGGCTGATAACAATATTGTCTATTTCCAATTTTTTGGCTATTTGATAAAAAAGAATAATCCCCGGCACCGCCGTTAAAACGCGGGTCAAGCAAATTTTACTGATTGTATTATTAACCTTTTCAGGATCTGCCAGAGTCGCTTGATAAATCTTTTCCAGATCACCAAAGCTCATTTCATAACCATGCGTAGGTGCCTTTTTCTGTTTATTATGACGATCCAGGCGACTTAAAATGCGAGCGGTACCGCCCACACCTACAAAAATTTTATAAGGGTCAAAAACAGCAGGGAATTCCTTTTCCAGCTGCTCTTGAACATAAGCATCCAAATCCTGCAGATTTTCTTTGCGTGGCAATAAGCTATCGATAAATTTGCTGCGCATGCTTAAACTACCCAAAGGCAAAATCAATGATTTGGCATACTTACCTTTAGAAATCTTGACAATCTGCGAGCTGCCACCACCCACATCAACAATGCAGGCGTTTTTACCCGGTAAAAACGCCGAAGTCAGCAAATTGCCATCGATTAAACCGGCTTTTTTCACACCCAGATAAGCATAATAAGCTTCCCTTTCACTACCCAGAACATCGATGGAAAGCCCCAGATTTTCATAAACTTCTTTGACCAGTTGATCACAGTTTTGTGCCGCCCGCAGCGGTGCGGTGCCAAAAATGCCCAGTTCCTTAACCTTAAAAACTTTGGCCAAATTATAATATTGATCCAATATCTCCAGTAAATTTTCCCGCCCTTGCGCTGATAATTTGCCCTCTTTTAAAGCATCAATCAGGCCTACTGCCCTTGTTTCATTAAAAATAGCTGTTACTTTATGACGTTTTTTATTAAAAATCACCAAGCGCACATTGTTACTGCCGATATCTACTATGCCGTAATGCATAAAATCTCCCCCTATTATTAACTTTCCCCCTTAACAATAAGTATCTTTTTCCAACAATTTTATTCAAGTGAGGCATCTTGCTTTTAGTCGTCTTTGCCAAGAATAAAATCCTCGGCCAAGCTGAGGAGCCGCTCTTTACCTTCTCTGGTAACTGCGGAAAAAACTACCAGATCGCTGCGGGCAGCTCCCAATTCATCAGCAATCATCTGCAAATGCTTTTCTCTGCGCCCGCGACTAATTTTATCGGCCTTACCGGCAACCAGCAGTAAGCGGTAACCGGCATTTTTTAAAATATCATAAACAATTTTATCCTGCTCTGAGGGTTTATGGCGAATATCCACAATTTGCCAGCAATATTTAGCGCCCTTTCGTGATTGCAAAAACTCATCAATCATCGACAGCCACTTGTCACGCTCACTTTTTGAGACCTTGGCATAACCATAACCGGGCAAATCCACCAGATACCAGGACTTTTCACCCTCACGAGTCACAGCATCCAAGCGAAAAAAGTTCAAAAGACGTGTTTTGCCCGGCTGACCCGAGGTACGGGCCAGATTTTTACGATTAACTAGGGTATTGATCAAAGAAGATTTGCCCACATTAGAACGCCCCAGAAAGACTATTTCCGGCAATTCCTGCAAAGGATATTGGCTTTTTTTGACCGCCGAAAGTTCCAAATCGGCGTTTTTTATCTTCATAACCATCGGGCCTGCTCCTTAATTTATTAAACAACTTATTCTATAATTATACCATATTTATCATTATTTAGCCACCACGGATTAGACCTCTGCCAAGTGACTTAAATTCATTAAAAGTCAACCTTTTCCCATCCCGGATCTAAACCCTTTTCTTGACACGCCAACAAAAAACCCCTGCAAAAAGGGGTTTTTTAATTTTTTACTGGGCGCTCTTCTCTAAAAGACAGAGATCTAAAACTTCGGACATTTCTTTAACAAAATGGAATTTCAGCTTACGTCTGATGGCGGCGGGAATTTCCTCCAGATCTTTTTCGTTTTCCGCCGGTAGAATCAATTTATTAATGCCGCCGCGCTGTGCCGCCAGTACTTTTTCCTTGACACCGCCAATCGGCAAAATATGACCGCGCAAAGTGATCTCCCCGGTCATCGCAATATCATCACGCACAGCTCGTCCGGTCAGCTCTGATGCCAAGGCAGTAGCCATGGTAATGCCGGCCGAAGGGCCATCTTTGGGGATTGCACCTTCAGGTACATGCACATGAAGATTGATTTTATCCTCTAAATCATTACTAATAGCCAGCTGATCGGCGATAGAGAGGATATAAGTTAGGGCTGCCTGCATACTTTCTTTCATCACATCGCCCAAATGTCCGGTGACAGTAATTTTCCCCTTACCGGGCAGCGATTGCACCTCAATTAACAGCAGCTCTCCGCCCAATTGAGTCCAGGCTAAACCGGTGGCCACACCAACCTGCGGCCGAGCCTCTTTTTTACCAAAAGCAAAACGAGTAATCCCCAGATAATGGGCCAGATTTTTTTCCGTCACTTTAAAAGGTGTTTTTTTACCCAAAACGATATCATAACCACCCTTGCGGCAAATTTTAGCGATTTGCCGCTCTAGGCTGCGCACCCCGGCTTCCCTCGTATAATGCCTGATCATGCTGCGTATGGCATTATCAGAAAGTTGTAATTGATCTTCCTTAATCCCATGCTCCTTTAATTGTTTTGGCAATAAATGACTTTTGGCGATATTGAGTTTTTCATCCTCTATATAGCTGGAAATTTCAATTATCTCCATGCGGTCTTGCAGGGGTGTAGGAATATTATGCTGCACATTTGCAGTGGTTAAAAACAGCACCTTGGAAAGGTCAAAAGGTATCTCCAAATAATGGTCGGCAAAAGTATTATTTTGCTCCGGATCCAAAACTTCCAAAAGGGCGCTGGAAGGGTCACCCTTATAATCACTGCCTAATTTATCAATTTCATCCAGTAAAAACAGCGGATTATTACTGCCGGCTGTCTTGATATTTTGCAGAATTTTACCAGGCATTGAGCCAATATAGGTACGGCGATGCCCACGGATTTCCGCCTCATCACGCATACCCCCTAAAGACATGCGGACAAAATTACGGTTCAACGCACGAGCAATGGAACGCGCCAAAGAGGTTTTTCCCACACCGGGCGGCCCCACCAGACATAAAATCGGGCCTTTGAGCGATTTTTTCAGTTGACTGGCCGCGATATATTCCAAAATACGCTCTTTGACCTTTGTTAAGCCGTAATGATCCTCGTTTAAAATTTCTTCTGCACGTTTTAAATCCAGATTATCCTTCGTGTATTTACCCCAAGGCAATTCAAGCATCCAATCAATATAGTTGCGCACCACCGCAGCCTCTGCCACTGCCTGCGGCATTCTTTCCAAGCGATCAATCTCTTTATTGACCTTCAAAAAGGCCTCTTTGGGCATTTTTAACTTTTTCGCCTGCTGGCGCAGCTCATCAGCCTCCTGCATAACATCCTCATGATCACCCAGCTCTTCATGAATAGCTTTTAATTGTTCACGCAGATAATATTCTTTTTGACTTTTTTCCACCTGCTGATGAACTTTTTGCGCAATCACTCTTTCCAACTCGGAAATTTCGATCTCCCGATCAATGGCCGCAATCAAGTTCTCCATGCGCTGATTAATCGACAGCTCTTCTAAAAGCTTTTGCCGATCATCCGCATTCAGCGACACATAAGAACACACCGTATCACATAAAACACCGGCGTCACGTTCGCTGGACATATTCAGCAGCAGCTCCGAAATTAAAAGCTTAGTGGCCTTGGCATAATTTTTAAAACTACGCACCAGGATGCGCATTAAGGCCTCTACCCGCAATTCATCCTCCAGCAAGGTTTCATTAAGCCGCTGCACATTGGCCATAATATACGGTTCAGACTGCGTACAACTAAGCATTTTGGCACGATACAAACCTTCTGTCATAATGCGAATGGAACCGCCGGGCAGTTTGACCAATTGCTTAATTCTGCCCACGGTACCAATTTCATAAATATCTTCCTCCTGCGGAAAATCAATTTTCGGATCTTTTTGCATCGACAAAAAGATCAGCGCCTGGTCATCCGCCATGGCATAATCAATCGCCTCAATCGAGCGCTCTCTTCCCACATCAAAATTAACCTCTGTATGAGGGAACAACAGCATTCCTCTTAAAGGCAGCACAGGCAGGGCAGCTATATTTTCATCTGCGGCCGTCAAGCCGGGCAGATATTGTTTATCAAGATTATTTCCGCTATCAACCGGGTTTTCCAAACTTTGCCATTTTTCCATATTAAAATTCCTCATTCCAATGTAATACATTTCATTTTAACACAAATGTCAACTTAATTAAAGCTACTTAATCCCACACTTTTCTATATCTTATTATCAGAGTCAATCTTCCGTGCATTCCTAAAAAGAGCGCACCCTGTACCATTAGGGACGACGCTCTTTTATTAATTGTTCCACAATTCTTCATATTATATAAGTCAGACAAGTTTTTTAAGCCGTAACATCGTCAGCCTTTACCGACGGTGGAGCAGTAATCAAAATCGGTGCTTCCTTGTGTTCTACAGCATCTTTGGTGATTACACATTTGACAACATCATCCCGAGAAGGAATATCAAACATTACATCACGCATCAAATCCTCCAAAATCGCCCGCAAACCACGAGCACCGGTATTACGCCTAATCGCTTCTTCTGCCACGGCGACCAGAGCATCTTCCTTAAACTCCAGGTCCACACCATCTAAAAACAGTAATTTTTCATACTGCTTGGTTAAAGCATTTTTAGGCTCTTTTAAAACCCTGACCAAATCCGTTGCATCCAAAGCCTGTAACGAGACAATTATGGGCAACCGCCCCACAAATTCCGGAATCAAACCAAATTTTAGCAAATCCTCCGGCAAAACCTTAGTCAAAATATTAGCTTTTTGTAACTCTTTTTTGCTCTTAAGGTCAGAGCCAAAGCCCATCATGCTTTTACCCAAACGATTCTGAATAATCTCTTCTATCCCACCAAAAGCACCACCGCAAATAAAGAGAATATTGCTGGTATCCAACTGGATAAAATCCTGATGAGGATGTTTGCGCCCGCCTTGTGGCGGCACGCTTGCAACCGTCCCTTCTAAAATTTTTAACAAGGTCTGCTGCACCCCTTCACCGGAAACATCACGCGTGATAGAGGGGTTTTCCGATTTACGAGCAATCTTATCTATTTCATCGATATAGATGATGCCTTTTTCCGCTCTTTCAACGTCATAATCAGCCGACTGAATCAGTTTTAAAAGGATGTTTTCCACATCTTCACCCACATAACCGGCCTCCGTCAGCGAAGTGGCATCAGCCATGGCAAACGGCACATTAAGCACGCGTGCCAGGGTTTCCGCTAACAGCGTCTTACCAGAGCCGGTGGGGCCAAGCATCACAATATTACTCTTTTGTAATTCCACATCGTCTTCCTGATCATTGCTGGAAATCCGTTTATAATGATTATAAACAGCCACCGACAAGGACTTTTTGGCCGCATCCTGCCCAATCACATATTGATTTAAGATATCGTTGATCTCTTGTGGCTTAGGGATTTCCCAAGGCTCCTCCTTAGCAGTTAAAATCTCGTCCTCTTGCAGGATCTCCATGCAGAGATCGATACATTCATTGCAAATATAAGCGCCGGGACCGGCAATCAGTTTTTTTGCCTGTGATTGCGGTTTACCGCAAAAAGAGCATTTTTCTTCTTTGTTTGTCATAGTTTCTCCCTTAAAAAATCTTAACTGGTTATTTCTTTTCCTTTTTTTCACGGTGTTTAACCACTCGATCAATCAAGCCGTAGGCCTTAGCTTCTTCAGCATCCATGAAAAAATCACGGTCCGTATCCTCTGAAATTTTCTCTAAAGTTTGACCGGTGCGATCAGCCAAAATCTTATTGATCAGATCTTTAGTGCGCATAATACGTTTCGCTTGAATCTCAATATCCGATGCCTGACCTTGCGCGCCACCCATCGGCTGGTGGATCATAATCTCACTGTTTGGTAAAGCCAGGCGTTTGCCGGCTTGACCTGCGCCCAGTAAAAACGCTCCCATGCTGGCAGCTAACCCCAGGCAAATAGTAGAAACTTCACATGAAATATATTGCATAGTGTCATAAATAGCCATGCCGGCAGTTACCGAGCCGCCGGGACTGTTAATGTACAGCATGATATCTTTTTCCGGATCTTCCGCTTCCAAAAACAGCAATTGGGCAATCACTAGGTTTGCCACATTATCATCAATAGCGCTGCCCAAAAAGATCACTCGATCTTTTAATAAACGTGAATAGATATCATAGGAACGCTCTCCTCTGTTGGTTTGCTCAACTACCATTGGTACTAAAATGCTCATCACGCACCTCCATGTGTTATATCATTTATACCCGCATCACAGTAAAAATATACTGGATTAACGCTTTTTTTACTTAATAATTTATCTTTTATTCAGTCTTTTTTTTAGCCGTAGTTTTTTTCGCTGCAGCCTTTTTCGGCTGGGCTTTTTCAGCCTTTTCCGCTTTTTCAGTATCTGCAGCCTTTTTAGCCGTGGTTTTTTTCGCCGCGGCCTTTTTGGGCTGAGCTTTTTCAGCTTTTTCTTCCTTTTCAGTGTCTGCAGCCTTTTTAGCCGTAGTTTTTTTCGCTGCGGCCTTTTTCGGCTGGGATTTTTCAGCTTTTTCTGCCTTTTTAGTATCTGCAGCCTTTTTAGCCGTGGTTTTTTTCGCTGCGGCCTTTTTCGGCTCATCAGTGGCATCAAGCGCATCAACAGCCTCCTGAGCTGCTGCCGCTTCGGCAGCAATTTTTGCAGCGGCTTCCGCCTCGGCTTGCTCTTTAGTGACATGTTCCACTGTTACAACGGCATTATCGTAAATAAATTTGCCGGCTTTATTGCAGAAAATATTTTCTTTAAGCTCATCCATAGCCTTATTTTTCTCCAAAGTATTACGAATGGAGATAGGATCCTGCCAAGCTTTTTCAGCCATCAAATTAATCTGCTTATCAATATCCTCTTCGGTAACCTCTAAACCCTCTGCCACAGATAAAGCATGCAATACCAATTGCATCTCCAGCTCCTGCTCAGCCTGCTCATAATATTCTTTTTTCAGATCATCTCTGGTCATTTTGGCATAAGTAAGATAGTCATCAAACTTAATCCCCTGGTCAGCAAATTTATATTCTAATTCCATAATAATGCTGTCCAGTTTTTCGGAGATCATTTTGGACGGCACCTCAACCTCGGAGTTTTTAACTACCGTCTCTACCGCCTGCGCCACAGCAAGACCATCGGCTTCGCTGTCTTTATCTTCGGTGAGTGTTTTTTTCACATCAGCCAAAAAGTCTTCCACCGATTCACAATCCTCAGTCACTTGATTGACTAAATCCATGTCCAGCTCAGGCAGATATTTTCTGTTTATTCTATCCAAAATCACTTGAAATTTGGCAGCTTTGCCGGCCAAATTAGCCCGCGGATAATCTTGAGGAAAGGTCACCTCAATGTCTTTTTCTTCACCTTTTTTCATGCCCATAACCTGCTCTTCAAAGCCGGGAATAAAGGCACCGGAACCGATTTCCAAAGGATAATCCTTGGCATCTCCGCCTTTAAAAGGTTGACCATCGACAAAACCTTTAAAATCAATCATCGCAGTGTCGCCCTTTTCTACCACCGCATCTTCAGGAGCACGCTCCGTGCGTACCAAGCGCTCACGAACTTTGGTGACTTCCGCATCCAGATCTTCCTCTGTGACCTCATAAACACGCTTGGTCAAAGGAAGTTTTTTATATTCACCCAGCTTGACCTCCGGCCTGGTGATAATTTCGGCAGTGAAGATCACCGGTTTATCCACTTCCATCTGCTTAATATCGATATCAGGACGAGCCATCGGGATAATCTCATGCTCTTTTATAGCCTTTTCGTAGGCTTCCATGACGATTTCTTCCAAAGCTTCCTCTAAAATTGCTTCGCCACCTACAAATTGTAACAAAATGTGGTAAGGGGCTTTGCCTTTGCGAAAACCGGGGATATTGACCTTGGGGGCAATTTTTCTGGCCGCATTTTTCATTTTAGGCTCTACCTCGGCCATCTCGACCTCGATTTCCAGAATAACCTGGCTTTTTTCGCCTGGACTTGCTTGAGATTTCATTCATTTTCCTCCTTAAACATCAACTTATTCTTTAATTAAAATAATCCAAATTTATATATTCTCTGTAATTTGACAATCTCCTGCAGATTTTGCCGTTTATTCGTGTTTATTCATAGAGTTTGCTTAAAAGATCGATTTCTCGAGCGTACCCTGCCACATCCGTCGGTGTTTCTAAAATAAACGGCAAATTACGCAAAGAGGGATGATTGATAATTCTTTTAATGGCATCCAAGCCCAGCGTACCGGCACCGATCAGCTCGTGGCGGTCTTTACGGCTGCCCAAAGGATTTTTACTGTCATTCAGGTGAATAACTCGTAAATGCTCCAAACCGATCAGCTCATCAAACTCTTTCAGCACACCATCCAGATTTTCAACAAGATCATAACCGGCATCATAAACATGGCAGGTATCAAGACAGATGCCAACCTTATCCGCCAACTTAACCCCTGCTCTGATCTGAGCTAATTCCGCAAAGCTTTTGCCTACTTCGCTCCCTCTGCCGGCCATCGTTTCCAATAAAACCATGGTCGATTGCTCGGCGGTCAAAACCTGATTCAAAAATTCACAGATCAATTCAATTCCTCGTGAAACCCCCTGCTTAACATGGCTTCCGGGATGAAAATTATAATAATTTCCCGGTAAATGCTCCAAACGTGCCAAATCATCCCGCATCAAGCTGACGGCAAAACCGCGCAAATTCTTTTTGTCCGAACAGGGATTCATGGTATAAGGTGCATGCGCCACCACCGGTGCAAAGGAGTGCTTTTGCAAAAAGTCGGATAAAGCGGTAATATCCGCCACATCCAGCGGTTTAGCTCGTCCGCCTTGAGGACTTCTGGTGAAAAACTGCAAGGTATTAGCCTTGATATCAAGAGCCGTTTTTCCCATCTGTAAATAACCGGCGGCAGCCGATAAATGACAACCTATTTTTAAAATGCTTTTCTGCTGATTATTCATAAACTATCCTATTCTATGTTTATTTTTCTATGTTTATTGTTCTATGTTTGTTTTTTAACGCCGCTTTTTAGGGCGGCGAGCCTGCTGATTGTTTTTTTCGATATCATCCTCATCTGCGGACTTTGGCAAAGGTATTTTGCGTAAGGCCTTGACAGAAAAAAAGACAGATAAAAGCAAAATGATCAAGGTGACAATGATATAAGATTTGATCACCCAGAAAAAACCGTTAAAGGGTGCCAGTAAAAAGCCCGTAACGGTAGTCGCCAGACCCACCAGATCCAAAAGCGTCACAATTATCATCAGATTCCAAAAAAGACTACTGTAGATCCGCAAACCAATACTGCGGCGGCTGCCTTTGGTAAACAGCAGCCAAAATAAAATAAAACCCAGAGTAACCAGTAAGTTTTGCCAGGAAGCATCACCGGCCGGCACTGCCGCAAAATTATACCAAATGGCAGCTCCGCTGAACACAAGAGAGATCACTATCGCTACAGCACGCATACTTCACCTTCTCAAACTGTTGATTATATAGATCGCTGATCCTCTGACAATATTAATTATCTTTACTATAACATTTACCAAAAGACTTGTCCATAAATATCTACCGCTAGCAGCAGAGATTTTCTTGACGAAGGCGGTCTTTCTATGCTAAAATTAGCGCATCACTCAAAAAGGTGTCAGCTTTTAAAAATGAGCTGACCTTTTGGCCAGCACAGTTTTTAAACCTTCTCTGCATAAAAAAACGACCGAGCGGTCGTTTTATTCCGTGATAATTTTATTATCTTGATCGACATGTACAACCCGTCTTTTCAGATCCAAAAGCTCTTTTTCTTCTATCCAGCAATAAGTCAGAATAATCACCAGATCCCCGGGCTGCGCCAATCTGGCCGCGGCGCCATTTAAGCAGACATCACCGCTGTGCGGTCTGCCGGAAATAACATAAGTTTCCATACGAGCCCCTGTATTAATATTTAAAACATGGACCTTTTCCATTTCATTAATGCCGGCGGCGCTCATCAGCTCCGGATCCAGCGTAATGCTGCCGACATAATTCAAGTTGGCATCAGTCACAGTGGCACGATGAATTTTTGATTTCAACATATTAATAAACATTTAAATCACCAGCTTTTTTATGTGGAATGTATTTACGTGGATTGTATTATACTATATTTTTTCCGTTTTTGCAAATTATTATCTCGTTAATTATTAAAGGAGCGACCATGATGACAAAAAAACCGCCAGCAGCACCAAAACCGGCGCCTTTAACCGACCTTTCCTTTGCGGTAATTGGCGATCCGATCGCTCACAGTCTTTCTCCCTTTATTCACAACTTTCTCTATCAAATTTATGATCTATCTGCCGATTATCAGGCAATAAAAGTCGCCAAAGGTCGGCTTAAAGAAGATTTTTGGCCGCTTTTGCTAAATAAGCGCTTGCACGGGTTTAATGTTACCATGCCGCATAAAAAAGACATTATTCCCTTTTTAGAGCAGCTTTCCGAGGAATCTCGGCTCATCGAATCTGTCAACACCGTCATCCGCACTCCTCAAGGCTTAAAAGGTTTTTCCACCGATGGCGCCGGTTTTTTGCGCTCGCTGGCGGCACAAGGCCTGCAAAAAAAAGGCGGCAAAGCCGTCCTTTTCGGCAGTGGCGGCGCGGCGGCCGCTTTGACTTTGGCTTGGAGTCGTCAGATGCAAGCTCCACTGACTATTATTGCTCGTTCGCCGCAGAAAGCGCAAGCCTTTTTGGCTAAAATCCCGCAACAGCAAGCAAAGGTGCAGCTGCTGCCTTGGGAAAAAGAATACTTTTCTCAGGCGCTTTGTGATGCCACTTTGCTGGTCAACACCACGCCTTTAGGCATGCAAGGCAAAGCGGCGGATTTTAGCGATTTTAACGATTTTTCCTTTCTGACCCAGCTGGCACCGCAAGCTTTGGTCTACGACCTGATTTACCAGCCACGGCAGACCACTCTTTTGCAAAAGGCCTCTGCCCTGGGTTATCGCACGCTTAACGGTATCGATATGCTGATTTATCAAGCACTGGAAGCCTTCACGCTGATGACCGGACAAACAACCAGTGACCATGATAAGGAAGTTATTGTGCGGGCTTTGACGGATCAAGGTCTAATTTAGACTGCAGCAACTCCGTTAAAGAGTTAACCGCCTGATCTCGTCGCCCTTTACTGATAAACTCCAGATCACAAGCTTTTTTATACAAAGGATAACGTTTTTCAAACATTTTAAGCAGTCGATTGCGTGTATCATGCTGCAAAAGTGGGCGTTTATTTGTCTTAAGCGTTTGCAAAATTAAACGAGGCGGACGATTAATAAAAACGATCAAGCCGCCCTTTTTCATCAAGCGCACATTCTCCGCTTTTATCACCGCTCCGCCGCCGGTGGCCACTATCAGACCTTTTTGCTCTAAGGTCTTTTTTAATTCCTGCGTTTCCAGCTGACGAAAATGCTCTTCACCGGCCTGGGGGTCGGAAAAAATATCGACAATTGATCTTTTGGCGGTTTTTTCCACCGCTCGATCTAAATCATGATAAGTTAAATCAAGCCTTTTGGCTACCTTTTTGGCTAAAAAAGATTTACCACAACCCGGCATGCCAATCAGATAAATATTATTCATAAATCGCCGCCGCCTTTTCATAAATCCCCAAACAGCGGGAAAAATTCACCACAGGCTGCAGCTCTTTTTGTAAGTTTTCCACTTTTTCGGCGCTAAAATCGCCCTCTAAATCTACAAAAAAACGGTACTCAAAATAGCTGCCCCGCACGGGACGAGATTCCAAATGCGTCAAATTATAGCCACCCGCGGCAAAACAACCCAAAACACGATGTAAAACACCTGGTAGATGGGTCAATCTGAAAGACAGCGTGGTTTTATTGCCTTGTTTTTGAGCTTGATCTCGGGCGGCGAACACAAAAAAGCGGGTATGATTGCCGTCCTCATCCTGAATATTTTGTGCCGCCACAGCTAAACCATAATACAGCCCCGCATGAGAAGAGGCAATCGCCGCTTGACTGGGATCGGCGGCATTTTTGACATATTGAGCGCTTAAAGCCGTGTTATGATGCGGTATCAGCTGCCAGGCGGGATATTGAGATAAAAATTCTTGACACTGCTTAAAGCCCTGCTCATGGGAATAAACAGTCTTAATATCCGCCAGCTGTGCCTGGGGCAGAATCAATAGCTGATGCCGGATCGGGATCAGCACCTCACCGATCACGGTCACAGGGTAATTATCCAAAATATCGTACACTTGATTAATCGAACCGGTGGTAGAGTTTTCAACAGGCAAAACGCCGTAGCCAACCTTTTGCGACAGCACTGCTGCCAGCACCTCATCAAAATCAAGGCAAGCCTTACTCGAAAAATCCTCGCCAAAATAATTAATGAGCGCCTGATGACTGTAGGCACCGGGAACCCCCTGATAGGCGGCTTTTGCAACAGCCGCCACAGATAAAGCAGGCGACTTTTGCGCTTTTACAGGCACGACATACTGCTCTTCTTTATTCAAATCCATTAAAGTTTGCCACAGCACTATCAGCTTATCGCTTAAGCTCCGATCATCCAGCCAAGCCAGCCGCTCCTTTAAAACCGCAGCTTCCCTGTGCGGATCATGAATAGGCAGGCCTGCCTGCTGTTTATAGCGGGCGACATCATGAGCCAAATGCATTCTTTCCTCAAACAATTTGACCAGTTGGCGATCGATTTGATCGATTTCCTGACGGCATTGTTGTAAATCTTTCATAAGTGCATCTTTCCTCTGCTAATTATTCACCTATCTTTATTCCCCCGATTTTTATTCCGACAAAACCCTGCTCTTCATACTCAACCCGATATCACATAGAGCCAGCTGCAGGGCGGCTTCCACTGCAGCAACAGCTCGAGGGACAATACAAGGATCGTGACGACCTACAATAGAAAGCTCTGCCGGCTGCCCCGTTTTTGCATCCACTGTCTGCTGCTTTTTAGCAATCGAAGGGGTCGGTTTGATGGCCGCTCTGACCACTAAAGGCATGCCGTTGGTCAGGCCGCCGTTTAAACCGCCATTATGATTGGTAGCAGTTTTTACCTGCCCCTCTTCAATAATAAAAGCGTCATTAACTTCACTGCCGCGTCGGCGGGCCAGCTGAAAGCCGCTGCCAAATTCCACCCCTTTGACGGCACCAATGCTATATAATAATGAAGCAATCACACTTTCCACGCCGAAAAAGAGCGGATTTCCCCAGCCAGGCGGCAGATTAACCGCCGCACATTCGATAATGCCGCCCACAGAATCACCGTCAGCCTGAGCCGCCAAAATCGCCTCCTGCATGGGCCGCTCACGCTCTTTTGCCAGCAGCGGCCACGCTTGCCGGCGCAATTTTTCCAGTTCTTTGGCCTCAATCCGACAAGGATCAAAAAGTCGATCCTCCACCTGATCAATAGCGGCAATATGAGCGGCAACCACAATATTTTGCCGACTCAACCAGCTTTCTGCCAAGGCTCCTGCCAGCACCAAAGGCGCCGTCAAGCGGCCGGAAAAATGACCGCCGCCACGAGGATCATTGAAACCTCCATAGCGCATTTTACCACTATAATCGGCATGTCCGGGACGCAATAAAGTCGTTTGATAATCCCCGCTTTTTCGATCATGGTTTCTGATCAGCGCCGCCAGCGGTGTCCCACAAGTTTTACCCTGATAAATTCCGGAGAGAAATTCCACCTGATCCGTTTCCCGGCGAGCCGTAGAAAAGGGGGTTTTCCCCGGAGCACGCCGAGCCATCGCCGCGGCGATTTTTTCTTCATCAAGCGGTAAACCCGCCGGTAAACCGCTGATAGTCATGCCCACTGCCGGGCCATGCGATTCACCAAAGATGCTCATTTTAAGCACTTCACCCATAAAAACGCTCATGCGTCACACCCCCTAAAGCCGCATATTCTTGCCAAAATTGCGGTGCTGATTTGCTGACGCATTGCCACTCTGACAAAAGCAGCGGCTGGCGGCAAATTGTCGCGGCCACCGCCGCCGACATCGCAATCCGATGATCTCCCCAAGCCGAAACACGTCCGCCCTGCAGATAACCGCGGCCTTTAATCACCAGGCCATCCGTCGTTTCCCTCACCTCACCACCTAAAGTATTCAGAAGATCAGCCACCGCCGCCAAGCGATCACTTTCCTTAATACGCAGACGCTGAGCCCCTAAAATAGTGGTCGTTCCTGTAACTTTACAGGCTGCCACCGCCAATGGCGGCACTAAATCGGGCACTTGACAGGCGTCAATCACGCTGGAGGAAAGGGTGGCGGCTGTCATTTTTAATCCTTGAGGCAGCCTTTCCATTTGACCACCCATATTAACTAAAATGCGGCAGATGTCACGATCACCCTGCAGACTTTTTGTATTCAAGCCGCCGCAGATAATATCACTGCCTAATAAACCCGCCGCCAAAAAGAAAGCGGCATGCGACCAATCGCCCTCCACCGTAAAATCAGCCGCTTGATAGGCGCCGGAGCGGATAATGATCTGCTGCTTCTCCCATTCAAGGCGAGCAGAAAAATTATGCAAAACCTCTTCTGTTAAGCGCACATAGCCCACCGACTGCAGCGAGCCGATGATTTCTATTTGCGAATCCTCCGCCAATAGCGGTAAAGCCAGCATCAGACCGCTTATATACTGACTGGAGACATTACCGGCCAGCCGATAAGTACCTGCTTGCAGCTGCCCTGTGACCAATAAGCCCGCCTGGGTACGCTTAATTTGGGCGCCGCCCTGATTAAGCGCTTCCAAGTACAGACCCAGAGGACGCTCTAAAAGCCGCCCTTGACCCGTAAACAGCACTTCTATGCCTAAAGCTGCCGCCAAAGGCAGTAAAAACCGTAAGGTTGAGCCAGATTCCCGGCAATCCACTTCGGCCGCCGCCACCGGAGAAAGGCCTCCTTGCACCAGCAAACCGTCGGCCGTTTCCGTAAATTTTGCCAGACCCAAAGATTTTAAAGCCGTTTGCGTGGCTGTAATATCTACTGATGTGCCTAAATTTTTAATCAGAGAATTGCCTTTGGCCAGCGCCGCACAAATTAAGGCTCGATGAGATAACGATTTAGAAGGTTGGATGGTTAAGCTGCCGGCTAATTTTTGCGGTTCAATTAACAACCTGCTAGTCATTACTGCAACCCTCTGTTAATAAAAATAAATCATTGGGGCCGATCTGGTGAATAAAAGCCGAACCAATTCTGGACAAAAGAACCATTTTATGCTTACCCTTTTTATCCAGCTTGATGGCGTCCATAACCTTTTGGCGATCGACAGGCGGAACCGTCAGCTTAACGTTATAAGCCTCTAAAACCTCGGTAATGCGGCATGCTGTATTCGCCTCGGTCAGACCCAAGTGCTCGCCCACAGTGGCAGCGGCAATCATGCCGACGCCGACCGCTTCACCATGCAGTAATTCATGATAATCCAAGGCGTTTTCCAAAGCGTGACCCAAAGTATGACCAAAGTTCAGCTCCGCACGGATATCTTTTTGATCCTGCGGATCCTCTTCTACATAAGCTTTTTTTATCGCCACTGACAGAGTGACCAAATCGTCTAAATCCACACCACCGCGCTCTAACATTTTGAACATTTTTTCATCCTTGATGCAGCCATATTTTATCACTTCTGCCATGCCGGCGGCCAGTTCACGCGGCGGCAAAGTCTCTAAAAGCTGCGTATCCGCCAGTACCAGATGGGGATCATGAAAAGCTCCCATAAGATTTTTGCCTTGCGGTAAATCAACGGCAACCTTACCGCCGACGGAGCTGTCCACCTGCGACAGCAAAGTCGTAGGGATCTGGATCAGCTTGACACCCCGCATATAAGTCGCAGCGGCCAAACCGGCCAAGTCACCAATCACACCACCGCCCAAAGCGGCGATTAAATCATCACGAGAAAGCCCCAGCTGAGCCAGCTTTTCCAAAACACTAAACAGCATATCACGTGATTTACTGGTTTCACCGGCGGGCACAACGATAAATTCGACATCCAGCCCGGCTTTGACCAAAGAGACACGCAAATCCTCACCATAAAGGCGGGAAACCTGATCATCTGTGATCACACAAATTGTGCGGCCGGAAAATTCCTGTAAAAAGCTGCCGGCTTTTTTTAACAGATTGTGTCCGATCTGGATTTGATAATTAGACATTTCTATCACGTAGGTCATCTGCCAACATCCCCCTATCTATTATTAATTCTTGATTATTTATATATTTTATTAGAGAACTTTGTGAAAATCCCTCTAATTTTCGCCGCTTTCCCCTAAATTTCTCGACCCATCAGCTCGGCCAGTTGGCGGCATTTTGCCATTAATTTAGCAAAATCCGTCGGCTCTAAAGATTGAGGCCCATCACAAAGAGCATTGGCAGGATCATTATGCACCTCAATCAGCAAACCATCCACACCGGCAGCAATGGCCGCCAGCGCCATCGGCTCCACCATTTCCCTACGCCCCGTGGCATGGGAAGGATCGGCAAATACCGGCAGATGCGAAAGCTTTTTTAAGGCCGGAATGGCACTGATATCCATGGTATTTCTGGTATATCTTTCAAAAGTGCGGATGCCTCTTTCGCATAAAATAACATGGGGGTTACCTTGGCTCATGATATATTCTGCCGACATAAGAAATTCCTCAATCGTATTAGAAAGCCCTCTTTTAAGCAAAATCGGCTTTCTGGTGCCGCCAACTTCCTTTAAAAGTTCAAAATTTTGCATATTGCGGGCGCCGATTTGAATCACGTCCACGCTCACCTCGAACATTTCCACATGGCGCGGCGTGGTCAACTCCGTGACAATCGGCAGATCCAGCTCTTGGCGCACCGCCTGCAGAATTTCGATACCGGCTTTTTTCATGCCCTGAAAAGCATACGGCGAAGTACGCGGTTTATAAGCGCCGCCCCGCAAAGCCTTGGCTCCGGCCGCTTTGACGGCGCTGCAGGTTTCCTGCATCTGTTCCAAGCTTTCCACAGAACAAGGCCCGGCAATCACCACCAGCGGCTTGCCGCCCACCGTCACCCCGCGACCGATCTCAATTTGCGTATCCTGAGGATACAATTTACGATTCGCTTTTTTATAAGGCTCCTGCACCGGAATAATCTTTTCCACACCGGGCATTAAGCGCAGCTGATCCTGCTCTACCAGCTCCGCATGACCCAAAACACCCAAAACTACACAGTCCACACCACTGTTGACCTGGACCTTAACTCCTTGTTTGTCTAAAGATTCAATCACGTCTTTAGTCTCTTGATCTGTTGCTTGACGCTCCATAATTATTATCATTGGCTTCTGCTCCTTTACTTTATTCACTTATTAAAAACAAAAAACACGATTGTCCACCGGGACTCTCGTGTTTATATACAAAATTATTAATCAGAGTTGCCGCAAATGGTCTTTAATACATATTAAAATAGCCGTAGTTTATAAAACTAAAGCTAAAAAAGCGATTAAAGATATTTGCTCTTTTTAAAACCATGGTGATACCCCTTTGATTTTTTCTCTCAAGCTCTCTAATTGCAGTTATTATAGCATGAGCAAATCGAAAATGCAAGCCTTTTTTCCATAGTCAAGCCGCCATCGGCTTTTTTCAGTCGTTTTTCCGCCGCAAAATCGCGGCCAGCTCTTTTAATGCCACGACATAAGAGTCGCTTCCCAAACCACAAATTTGCGCCGCCGAGACCTGCTCAATCACTGAATGACGGCGAAACGCCTCCCGCTTTTTGATATCAGAAAGATGCACCTCAATGGTGGGCAAATTGACCGCAGCAAGCGCATCGGCAATCGCATAACTGTAATGAGTAAAAGCGCCGGGGTTAATAATAATCCCCGCCTTTTGGCCATAAGCCCCATGAATCAAATCGATAATGACTCCCTCATGATTGCTTTGCTGAATTTCCACTAAAAGCTGCAGTTTTCGAGCCTCGGCTTCGATCAGCCGATTGAGTTCAGCCAGCGTCATGTGACCGTAGATCTGCGGTTCGCGGATGCCCAGCATATTAAGATTAGGGCCCTGGATAACCAGAATGTTTTCTCCCGATGAGCTCATAATTTTCCTCCTTCAGCCGTTATGCAGCCGTTTTATTCAGCCGTTTTATTCATCCATGACTTCCACTTCAAAAACATTAATCGTGTCAACATCAGGGCAGCAAAAGCGGATCTGTCCTGCCTTTGTCAAAGGGGGAAAGCCGCCATAGCGCAAAATATCCAGGTAGGGAAAAGCCACATGCATGGCCATCGGGCACAATTTGCCTCTTTCACTGTCAAAATCAAAGCTATCACCGATTTTATGACCACGGTGGCAAGGCTCCGGCCCTTTTTGTTCTACTAAAGTAATTTTTAGGCGCTTTTTTTTCATAAACTGACTCCTTTTCTCAAATTAATCGGTTCAAAGCATCCATCCCGTCAAGTGTCACCTGCTAGGCGTTTTTTTAATCCAGTAAACAAGATCAAAAAGCACAGCTTCGTCCACGTTGGCCTTTTTATAATATTCACGGATGGTGCCATCACCTGCAGGCATGAAAAAATGGTTCAGCTGCGGATAAAGCTTAAATGTCACCTGCGGATTATCCGCTAAAAGCTGCTGATAAAGCTTAAAATCCTTATCGGCAAAAACTTGAAAATCCGCCTCACCCTGCATAATAAGCAGCGGTTTATTCAGTTGAGCCAAATATTTTTCTGTTGGGTGATCGGCCATTTCCTTAAAATAATAGGCAAAATAGTGATTAAACACCCGCCTCTTTTGCGCTTCTTCATCTGTCATAGCGGTAAAATCCTGCATAATAGCAGCTTCCTTAGCCAGCTTTTTTGCCAGTCGCCGCTTTCTGAAACCATCTGCAAGCTTTGCCATCACATTATCATTTTGATCACGAAGAATCTGCCATAAATTGCGTGGAGAGCCGGCCATAATAATCAAACCGGCAAAATTACCGCCGGAGGCATCAATGCGCGGTGCCAGCATGCCGCCCAGGCTATGCCCCACAAGAAAAATCCTGTGGGGATCAATGGCAGGATGGCGACGCAATAAATTAGAGGCCAAAATCGCATCCTCAATCGTCTCACTTTTGACGGTAATATCTCTCGCCTTGCCCAGCATTTTTTCACCATAAGTAAAATTACGTTTATTATAACGCACACCGGCAATGCCATGGGCAGCCAGATAATTGGCAATATCCTTAAAAGGTCTGTTGAAATAGATAGTTTGATTTAAATCATTGGCCCCGGAACCATGCACCAGCACCACCGCCGGCAGCTGCGACTTTCGCTGGGCGGGCATTGTCAAAAGCCCCTCTAAAGGAAAATCACCTTCCCGACCCACAATAATCTCTTCTTCTGCTATTGTATTAATTATGGACTCATCTGTCATTTTTCCACCTGCCTTTATCAGGGGATTTTAAAACTTTTATTTAAAACCTACCACTTGATACCCTGCTTCATCAAGGGTTTTTTTGATCAATTCATCAGCTATTTCGCCTTCTAAGCGCACCTCCTGATCTTTAAGACTGACCACAATATTTGTCGCACCCAAGCCCTCTAAGGCTTTTGTCACGTGTTTGACGCAATTGGGACAAGTCATGCCGGAAACCTCAACTATTTTAACCATCTTATGACCTCCTTCAACTATTTTAGCAGGCTCTTGCTCATGAGCTTTTTCTACATTAAAAAACCGCAAACGCAAAGCATTCGTCACCACAAAAAGACTGGATAAACTCATGGCCAAAGCCGCAATCATCGGTGTCAGCTTCACACCCAAAACACCGTATAAAACCCCGGCGGCCACTGGAATACCAACAGCATTATAGAAAAAAGCCCAGAACAGGTTTTGCTTGATATTTTTAATCACCGCTTTACTCAGCTTGATGGCGGACGGCACATCCAATAAATCGCTGCGCATGAGAATAACATCAGCACTTTCGATCGCCACATCTGTACCTGCGCCAATGGCCATCCCCACATCCGCCGCCACTAAAGCCGGGGCATCATTGATGCCGTCACCCACCATGGCGACCCGTCGACCCCCCTGCTTAAGGCGGTTGATTTCCGCCACTTTATCCTCCGGCAAAACCTCGGAAATCACACGATCAATGCCCACTTGTCGACCCACAGATTCGGCCGTTTGACGATTGTCACCCGAAAGCATAACCACTTCTACCTGCATATCTTTTAATTCCTGCACAGCTTGAGCACTGGTCGGTTTTAAGACATCGGCCACCACTACCACCGCCAGCAAACGCTTTTCATCAGCAAATAACAGCAAACCCCGTCCCTTTTGACTATGATAAGTCAAAAGATCCTCATAAGGGGAGATATCCAGCCCCTGCTCTTCTAAAAGACGACGGTTACCACCAAAATACAGGCGACCGTCCACACGGGCGCTGATTCCGCGGCCGGTCAAAGAACGAAAATCACTGACCTCTGCGCCCTCACCCTTTTCATAAGCCAACACCGCCTCGGCCAGCGGATGCTCACTGTTTTTTTCCAAACTTTTGGCAATGCGCCAAAAATCATCTTCGGCAATATCAAACAGCTTTGCCGTCACCACCTGCGGTTTCCCTTCTGTTAAAGTTCCGGTTTTATCCACCACCACCGTGGTCAAATTATGCGCCGTCTCCAAAGCCTCTCCCGAACGCAATAAAATACCGTTTTCCGCCCCTTTTCCGGTACCGACCATGATCGCCAAAGGCGTTGCCAAGCCCAGAGCGCACGGGCAGGAAATTACCAGCACCGTGATACCAATTGACAGACTGAATTCAAAAGTTGCGCCCGTTACCAACCACACAATAGTAGCAACAAGAGCAATAACAATCACCAGCGGAACAAAAACACCCGCCACCCGATCAGCCATGCGGGCAATCGGTGCTTTACTGGCTCCGGCCTCTTCCACCAGACGGACAATCTGCGCCAAAGCCGTGTCCTCGCCCACCTTGGTGGCACGCATAGTAAAAGCCCCGGTACGGTTTAGACTGGCTCCCACTACCGCATCACCGACGTTTTTGGCAATGGGGATACTTTCACCGCTTAACATTGATTCATCAATGGCAGAGCTGCCCGTGACGATGATGCCGTCACAAGGAACGCTTTGCCCCGGTTTTACCACTAAAAGATCACCGACGGTGATCTGCTCTACCGCAATCGTCACCTCCTGATCATCTTTTAAAAGCAGCGCCGTCTGCGGCTGCAGATCAATCAGTCTTCTGATGGCATCACCGGTGCGACCTTTCGAACGGGCTTCAAAATAGCGACCCAAACTGATTAAGGTTAAAATAGTCGCCGCCGATTCAAAATAAAGATCCATATGATAGCTGCTCACCAGCTCCAGATCACCGGCGCCCAAACCATAACAGATGCGATACAAAGCAAAAACACCGTAAACCAGCGCCGCCCCAGAGCCTACGGCGATCAAACTGTCCATATTAGGCACGCCGCGGAAAAGGTTTTTCAGGCCACGGGAATAATAATGCCTGTTTAAGACTATAATCGGCAAACAGAGCAAAAATTGCGTCAAGGCAAAAGAAGCCGCATTTTTAGTGCCCATCAAAAAGCCGGGTAAAGGAGCGCCCAGCATATGACCCATGGAAACATACATGAGCGGCGCTAAAAAAATCACCGACCAGATCACACGCTTTAAATTCTGTGCTTCCGGTGCTGCCATCAGCGCATCATCTGTGAGCGGTTCTGTAGCTGCAGGCGGCTTTTCACCCGCCAAAGATGCTCCATAGCCGGCCTTTTCGACCGTTTGAATAATCTCTTTTGAGGAAAGCTGCTCTTGATCATAGACAATCGCAAGAGAATTGGTCAAAAGATTGACCGTGGCTTCTTTCACTCCCGGTAATTTATCAATATTTTTTTGCACTTGGGATGAACAAGCAGCACAAGACATGCCCGTAATCAAATATTTTTCTTTGATAATTAGTGGTGTCATTGTTAAAATACTCCTGTCCGTTTAATAAAATTTTTTCAATTATTATCTACTTATTATATCATAAACAGCAGGCAGGGACAAAAAGCCTTTTTCCCTCTTGGTAGCTGCGGTTTTTTTAAAGATTAGTATCCCGCCACGTCCGCCAAAAATCCTCCCGAAAGCTGCCGAATTGATCGTTTAAAATTGCCTGACGCATGGCAGACATAAAATGTGTTAAATAGTAAAGATTATGAATCGTCGTCAAACGAATGCCGAAAACCTCACCCGCTTTGAGCAAATGCCTGATATAAGCCCTGCTAAAATTGCGGCAGGCATAACAGCCACAACCCTCTTGTAAAGGTCGGCTGTCATTGGCGAATTTAGCATTACCTAAAACCAGACGCCCCTGCGGCAGCAACACCGTACCATTTCTGGCCATTCTGGTGGGCAGCACACAATCAAACATGTCAATGCCGCGAGCCACCCCCTCCACCAGGCAATCCGGAGAGCCAACCCCCATCAGATAGCGGGGTTTTTCCGACGGCAAAACCGCTGTGGTATAATCCAAAACCTCGTACATCAAAGATTTTGGTTCCCCCACCGAAAGTCCGCCAATGGCAATCCCCGGAAAATCCAAATCACAAATATCTGCCGCACTTTCCAGACGCAGCTCTTTGACCATGCCGCCCTGAATAATACCAAACAGTGCCTGCTCTTTTTTGCTATGAGCCTTTTGGCAGCGGCGAGCCCACTTAAAAGTACGCAAAGCGGCACTGCCCACTGTTCTAACATCAGCAGGATAAGGTGAGCATTCATCAAAAGTCATGGCAATATCGGCGCCCAAAGCCTCTTCAATTTCCATAACTTTTTCCGGGGTGAAAAGATGGCTGGAGCCATCAATATGAGAGCGAAAGGTCACCCCCTGATCGGTAATTTTACGCAATTTGGCCAGGCTGAAAACCTGAAAACCGCCGCTGTCTGTTAAAATCGGTAAAGACCAATTCATAAAGCGATGCAGGCCACCCTGCTCTTTGATCAGCTGGTGACCGGGCCTTAAATATAAATGATAGGTATTACTCAAAATAATTTGCGCGCCCAGCTCTTTTAATTCCTCCGGCGACAAAGTCTTGACGGTGGCGCAAGTTCCCACCGGCATAAAAACAGGGGTCTTCACATCACCCCTGGCGGTATGCATAATCCCTGCTCTTGCCGAAGAATTACGGTCTGTTTTTTCTAAAGTATAACTAATAGCCAAGTTTTTGCTCCTCTTAATAACTGTTTTAATTATTTAATCAGCATGGCATCGCCGAAGCTGAAAAAACGGTAATCGGCTTTGATCGCCTCTTCATAAGCGTGCAACACAGATGTGCGCCCGGCAAAGGCCGACACCAGCATCAATAAAGTACTTTTAGGCAGATGAAAATTAGTGATCATGGCATCAACCAGCTTAAATTGATAACCGGGATAGATAAAAGCTGTTGTCCAGCCTGCTCCACCGACCAGCGGCTCTTGCAAATTAGCCAATGTTTCCAGCGTGCGAACACTGGTAGTACCCACGGCGATCACCCGCCCACCCTGCGCTTTAGCGGCGGTGATTTTTGCCGCCATTTGGGGCGACAAGCTGTAAAACTCCCGATGCATGATATGATCTTCAATCTTTTCTACCTGGACAGGGCGAAAAGTCCCCAAGCCCACATGTAAAGTTAGCTTTGCCACCTCTACACCCTGCTGCTGCAGCTTTTTAAGCAGCGGCACGGTAAAATGCAGACCGGCTGTCGGGGCGGCAGAGCTGCCCGGTTGGCTAGCATAAACAGTCTGGTAGCGGCCCTGATCCTCTAATGTTTTTTTAATATAAGGGGGCAAAGGCATCTGCCCCAATTTTTCTAAAATTTGCATAAATTCTGCGCCGCCGCGATTAAATCTAATCAGGCGGCTGCCCTCTTGATCCAGCGCCGTCACAGTAGCTTTGAGGCCGCTGTGAGGGAAAACAAGCTCTGTCCCCACCGGTACGCGGCGGCCGGGGCGCACCAAAGCCTGCCACAGGTTAAGCTCACGCTGCTCCAATAACAGCAGCTCAATCACCGCTCCACTGGCCTTATGCGCAAATAAGCGTGCCGGCAGTACTTTGGTTTCATTTAAAACCAGAATATCATGCGGACGCAAATAATCACCCAGCGCAAAAAAACGTTCATGCTTAATTTTGCCGTCTTTTTTATCCAAAACCAGCAGCCGGGAAAAATCACGGTTTTCCAGCGGCTCCTGCGCAATCAGCCTTTCTGGCAGCTGATAATCAAAATCACTAACATTTGTCATCTAATATATCCTTTAAGCAAGTTAAATTTTTAATTATTTAAAAATCGGCAATGCGAAAGCGGCTGTCTTGACCGTCATTCATGAAATAATAGGTAATGATTTCCTCATAAGTATGCCCATTTTTAGCCATCTCTATAGCGCCATGCTGACTCATACCCACACCATGACCGTAACCTTTCCCCTCTAAAACAAAACTGCTGCCGGTAAAGGTTTCCACTAAAGAAGTTTGAGGTGCATATTTATACGTGGCGGATTTGCTGATGACATAAAATTCCCGGTTACCGCCATTGGCCGCATAAACATTATGATCTTTACTGACGCCAAAGAGAGCAGAAAGATCAGAAATTTCCAGCACACCGGTGTTAAAGCCACGAGTATATAAAACGCCCTCTGAACTCTGATTATTAATAGTAAAAAGCGTCGAACGCAAACCGCCCAAAGCCGTGCGAATGCTGTCACGGGTGGCCACAACCGTACCGTTTGTACCGTTAATTTCCAGCTTATAAAGGCGTCCGGACGGTGTGGGCTGCCCCTGATTATCCTCTCGATAAATCTTTAAAGACTTAAAAGTACCGATATTAGTCTTACCATATTGATTAGCCAAAGTAGTCAATTCTTGAGCCGTCAAAGTCTTAGTCCAGCTGTAAGAAGAAGTGCTGGCATCCCCCGCTGAGGGCAAAGCATAAAAAGGCACTCCCTGTGAAGAGGGGCCCCAAACATTTTCGATGGTTTCCGTATAACCGCCGCTGTTAGCGGAAAAGTAAGCCGGCACAACTGTCTGATTAAAATACAACACTTTGTTTTGGGTAGCATCAACTGCCTGCACCACACGCCCGCCATTAGTTTCCAGCTCCGCTGTATAACCATGATAAACCTGTGATGAAGTGGTCGCCGTCACATCATAATTGGCGGTCGGTTTACGATTGGCCAGCACAAAAGAACGGCTGCAAACTGCTTGCGCTTTTAAAGCCTCCAGATGGACGCTGTTACCGATTTCCTTACCCACCACACCATAAAGATATTTTTCCACATCGAGCGTATTGACCGCTTGCAGAGTGGAGCCGCGATAAAAAGTCAAAGAACCACGGTATTTTTTACCGTTAAGACCGAAAACATCACTGCTGCCATGGGTTTTAAGCACAATCGGCCCTAAAACCGTGCCATAATCCCGGCCGTTGATCTTGACATTGATTTTCTGATCCTTCGAGGTTAAAACCAGCTGATCGCCCACCTGACAGGAAGTCATGGTGACATCGCCACCATTACTGCGGTTTTGCACGGTATAACCGCTGCCCTTTTCGATCGTGCAGGTTATGCCGGTGGTCGCATTTGAAAGGAGCACCCGCACCGAAACGGCGAAGGCATTGGCCGAAAAAACCAGTAAAAAAAGGCTGCTGACTATCAGTACAGACAGTATTTTTTTCATAAAAAGCACCTATCCTTTATAGTATCTTTCCTGTTCGCTGTAAATACAGGCACAGTATTTTTGCATGTATAAGCCCAGCTGCCGCGCAGCTTGCTGCCCTTGGCGAAATAAAGGGCGAAAATCTTCATAATAAAAGGTCAACCCTTTAGGGGCGGCGATTTCCTGCCCTAAAGCTTTCAGCATTTCATGATTCTGATAAGGGCTGACCAGCAGGCTGGTCGTAAAGGCCTCGCAGCCTTTTTTTTGCGCCACCAAAGCGGCCCGTTCTAAGCGCAAACGATAGCAATATTCGCAGCGCTCTGCAGGATTTTGCGCCACCGCCGCCAACCACTCCTGCAGAGAATATTCATCATCGATCAGAGAGGATAAACCCTTAATCTTAACCAGCTCCTGCCAGGCGTTACGCCGCAGGCGGTATTCACGATAAGGCTGTATATTAGGGTTATAAAAATACGCTATTAGCCTGTGCCCATCTTCCTGTAATTTTTGTAATGGCGCCACTGCGCAAGGGCCGCAGCAGCAATGCATCAATATTTTCATGATCATCCAAGCTTTCTTAATAATTTTAAGTAATCTTAGTTATTTTCGCTCTTTTTCGCTAATTTCCTCTGTTTTATCCTCCGGATCATCCTCGCTAAATAAACTGCCCTGCATTTTGCGGATATTCTCCGGCGGTGTGAGAGAAAAATAGCGATAAGCCTCCACCGTAGCGACTCGTCCGCGTGGTGTGCGGCGCAAAAACCCCAGCTGCATCAAATAAGGCTCGCATACATCTTCAATCGTATCCACCGATTCCATAATGCTGGCGGCAATCGTCTCCAGCCCCACCGGCCCGCCGGAAAACTTCTCCAAGACGGCCTGCATTACTTTTTGATCAGTCTTATCCAGACCCAAAGGGTCAACCTCCAAGGCCTGCAACCCCTCGCAAGCGATTACACCGTCAATCGTACCATCACCATTAACTTCTGCAAAATCACGCAAGCGGCGCAACAGGCGATTGGCAATGCGTGGCGTGCCGCGCGAACGCAAACAAATTTCCCGCGCGCCTTCCTGAGAAATCGGCACACCCAGCAGCTCTGCCGCCCGCAACACAATCTGCAGCAATTCCTCTTCACTGTAATACTCCAAGCGGCAAATCACACCAAAACGATCTCGTAAAGGCGCCGACAGCATACCTGATCTGGTGGTAGCGCCAATTAAAGTAAATGGCGGCAAATCCAAACGTAAGGTGCGGGCGCTGGGCCCTTTACCGATCACAATATCTACGCAATAATCCTCCATAGCGGGGTAAAGCACCTCTTCTACGGCATGATTAAGGCGGTGAATTTCATCAATAAACAGGACATCATGCGGCTCTAAACCGGTGATAATAGCCGCCAAATCTCCGGTGCGCTCAATCGCAGGTCCGGAAGTCGTGCGAATATTCACGCCCAGCTCATTGGCGATAATATTGGCTAAAGTAGTTTTTCCCAAACCGGGAGGCCCATATAAAAGCACATGATCTAAGGCTTCATTACGGAATTTGGCGGCCTTGATGAAAATTTCAATATTATTTTTGATTTTACTTTGACCCTGATAATCGACCAGTCTGGTCGGCCTAATCCCCGGATCAGCCTCACGATCCTCTTGATGCATTTCTGATGACAAAACTCTTTCTTCCAATCTATTTTCCTCTTTTTCTGCCACTTTTTCCTCCACTCTCTTTTCCACTCTCTTTTCCGCCTTTTTTCCAGTCATGCCTTATCTCCTATGCCTTAGCGGCCAAGCGCAAAGCCTCTTTGATCAGGTCAGTAGCAGAGGCCTCCTTACCCAATTTTTTCACAGCTTTGGCTGCCAATTGGCGACTTTCCTGCGTATTATAGCCCAGCTGTGACAGGGCAAACAAGAGATCGCTGGTTTCTTGATTGACCTGCTGCGGTAAAACGGCCGCCTCCGCCCCTTCTTTTACGCTTTCCCATTTAGCAAATTTATCCTTAAGCTCCAACACCAAGCGCTGGGAAATTTTTTTACCCAGACCGCGTACACAGGTAAAACGAGTCGCATCTTCTTGATGAACAGCAGCGATAATACTATTGACCGATAGGCTGTTGATCACGGAAAGAGCCGTTTTAGCACCCACTCCGGAAACTCCCAGCAAATTATGAAAAATCTCCAGCTGTTCCGGTTGCGGAAAACCAAACAGCGTCCAAGCGTCCTCACGCACCTGTAAATAAGTATGTAAAAAAATCTCCTCTCCGATCTGCGGCGGCACCTCAAACTGCGCCAAGGGCACCAAGACCTCCAGCCCCACACCCATTTTGTCAATGATCAGTCTGCCGTCAACCTCAACAGCAAAAACCTTGCCTTGTACAAAAGCAATCATCAATAATCCTCCTCAAACTTTGCTTATCTTAAACTAAAAGATCATCAGCGGTATCCCAGCATGCGGCGATTTTGATAAAAGTGAGCATGGCAGATGGCAATCGCTAAAGCATCTGCCGCATCATCAGATTTGGGGGGATTTTTCAAATTAAGCACTCGTGCCACCATATACTGCACCTGCTTTTTTTCCGCACCGCCATAACCCACAATAGCCTGCTTGACCTGCAAGGGAGTATATTCGGCAATTGGCACCTGACTTTGCTCCACCGCCAAAAGCAAAACGCCGCGCGCTTGTCCCACTGAAAGAGCGGTGGTAATATTACGATTAAAAAACAGCTGCTCTATCGCCACCTGATCAGGATGATGTCTTTTGACAAGCTCACGCATTGCCTCATAAATCATCTCCAGACGTGCCGACATGATTTTACCGGCGGGGGTGCGAATACAACCATAATCCACCAGCCGATGTTTATTTCCGCTCATTTCAATCAGACCATAGCCTGTGGTGGCTGTTCCGGGATCAATTCCTAAAATAATCACCATTTCATCTCCCCATCAGTTTTTTTAGCTATCAAATATTTTCGACAAACAGCAGACAATTCCTGCTAAAGAGACTTGACTTGTAAGGCGGCGAGCGGTAAAATAGTGGGTGTATAATTACACGCTGATGTAGCTCAGTTGGCAGAGCAATTGATTCGTAATCAATAGGCCGTAGGTTCGACTCCTATCATCAGCACCAGTACTAAACACCCTGTTAATACCTGCTAAAGGTATTGATAGGGTGTTTTAATTCAGAGCAAGCATTCCTCTGGTTTTATGTCAATTTGCTTGTATTTCTGCATATTAAATAGGATAACTAAAATAAAGAGGGGCAAGCCCTCCCACAGGAGACTGCCTCCGTAAACCCGGCAAATTTAATAGCTAAAAGTGGTTAATGTAATTTCTGCACGTACCATAATAATTATTTTCCAAATAAAAACAACCACTTTACGCCATCTTTTTTCCACAAAAAACCGCCGCCCTTGAGGGCGGCGGTGCTGGCCAACTTATTAACTGTTTTTGTGCTGATCTGGCGCCTCTTGTTCAGAAAACGCCCCATCTACAGCCGTTTCAAGGGACTTACTTTGCTCATTAAATTCACTCTCATTTTTAGCAAATTGAGTGCCAAAATAAAAAGCAATCACCACCGTAAAGATCGTCAAAAACTCCTGACCGTTAAAGGTGCCGTTTAAGGCTAAAACCGCAAAAACCACTGTCAAAATTAAGGTTACCAGTGATTTTATCGTCAGTAAACTGGCAAAAGTATCTTTCATTTTTTTCTCCTTTCTTGATTAAATTCTTCTATTTAATAACCCTAAAAAGCAGCTCATCTGCAAAGGCTTTTTTACTTGAGCGCTGCGGCCTCTTATCAAGATATTCGTAAAAAACGGCCGGTATGCCCGCTTTAGTTTGCAAAATTAGCGTTGGAAAAGGACATAAAAAAAGGGAAGCAGTTTGCTTCCCTTTTTCGTCTATGTTTTTATCTTTATGTTTTTATCATGTTTTTATCTCAAAGGAAGATAGCCCGCCTGCTTGATGCAGGCCTGCCCGTCATCTGAGAGCATCCACTGCATGAATTTACCGCCAACTTTATCTTGATCCTCACTACGAATCACCGCATTATAGGTGGTGGACAGCGGATAGCTGCCGCTTCTGATATTTTCATCGGTGGGCTCAACGCCTGCGATGGGGATCATTTTGATTTTCTGACCGGCATAAAAACGATCAAAATAGAGACGATAGGTGTAGCCGATGCTGGACTTTGAATTTTTATACTCACTTACTGTTTCAGCATGAGGTCCTCCACCGCTTATTCTAGTCAGATTAGATGGTGGAATCATGGATATTCCTTGCATGACCTTTTCTTCCATGGACTTTTGAACCTCAGAGTCCTCATCTCTTTGAAAAAGTTTAATTTCTGCATCTTCTCCACCAAGCTCCTGCCAATTAGTGATTTTGCCAGAGTAAATATCCTGCACCTCTTCGATGGTCAAGCTCTCAATCGGATTATCTTGATGGGTAATAAAAACCAAGGCATCATAGGCCACAGGTTCAACGGTCAACTCCACTTGCTCTTCTTTGGCCCATTTCATCACTCCTGTTGATGGAGCTGGGGCAATAACCAAATCTACAGCCTGATCTGGATCTAAACTAACTTGTTGCTCGTAAACCACCCCATCATTGTAGCCAAAAGCTACTTTTTTATTGATTAAATCTTCATAGGCTCTATTTTGGGTATTACCGGCTTTTTCATCCCTAAAATCGCACATACTCTTGATCGATTCATCCTCTAGCCCCAAATGCTGCCAAGCAAAATTCATGGCCATGGGCGCTGTAGGTGCAAATCCACTGATATTAGGATAGGTGCCAAAGTACATCTCATAAGATGAATGGCCCATACGATCCTTAACTTCATATTTTTCACCTAGCTGAAACTGGCTATCTGTGACAATTTGCTGCCAATCATGTCCTTGAAAAAAAGATTCTGCTATGTTAACGGCATCTCCTGTAATATCAGCTCTCTGGTTCTTATTAAAAATACCTGTATTAGTTTTTAGACTTATTAAGGAGATCGCAAAAACTGCTATAATAACCAGACAACAGATGGGAACAATTTTTTGCCTCATTTTCATCACCTTTTCTTATTAATAAGACACCACTCCTACGGCATGCATTTTAGTAGTTATACTGCTGGAAGTCATAACAGTTGCCATATCAACATAATGTGCATAAGTATGCCAACCATCAGCTAATCTGGCATAGCTTTTATAAGCCCCATCGCTTGTACGTTTATATCTTTCATAGCCGTAACCGGCTACTTATCATTAGATAATTAAGGGGTGAGGAAGTTACCTTTCGCCTCGAGTTATTCCGAAAACAGTTCCGGAGCGTATTTTTCGATCATTTCTTGCAGGGTGGTGTAGATCCCATAGGGCATATTGTAGTACTTCATCAGGGTTCCCTCAGAAGGGTCAACAGCCACTAAATCGCCATTTTCATCAGATTCATATTGTTCAATAGAACCATATAATGGTTGCCCTTTGCTTGTTCTGGTAGAAAAAGAAATGATAATCTCATCGCCAAATTCAATATGGTAAATTGTATCTGCTGCAGCTACTTCTGTTTCCTGCCATGAAGCAAAATCAACTGCCTTGATCATCTTCTCAATATCAGCGGAATCAGTAATCTCGAAGGATGGTTCGTCGATTGAACCAAAATACCGGATAGTAATTTTATCTACAACACTTAAATCATACCGACTGGCCAAGTCGATTGTTACAACATCCGCCGGTTCATTATTTGTTGCTTGTTCAGGATCTTCTCTGGTGCTACAGCCTGCTAATAAAGTAAAACTCAAAAACATAGCAAGAGAGATCATCAATATTTTAGTTATTTTAGACATAAGATCATCTTCTTTCTCATTTTGATAATATTATAATTTATATGTTTGATCACTGTTCCAGTTCTTTCTATCCTCCAAATACGTTGGCTTGGAGATACAACGTCATTCCTAGCAGCAATAGCGTCGACACTACCATGCCCAGCAAAATAAAAAGCATAGGCCGTAGATTCGGCTCCCCTCTGTCAACAAGCTTTTATCGCAAAGGAAGATAGCCCGCCTGCTTGATGCAGGCCTGCCCTTCATCTGAGAGCATCCACTGCATGAATTTACCGCCGACTTTATCTTGATCCTCACTACGAATCACCGCATTATAGGTGGTGGACAGCGGATAGCTGCCGCTTCTGATATTTTCATCGGTGGGGTCAACGCCTGCGATGGGGATCATTTTGATCTTTTGGCCGGCATAAAAACGATCAAAATAGAGACGATAGGTGTAGCCGATGCTGGACTTTGAATTTTTATACTCGGCAACTTCTTCTATATAGTTAAACGAAGCCATCTTAACCTTAGCCATTCTGGGCGCTATTAAAGGAATATCTTGCATAACCTGTTCTTTTATGGCCGCCTGAATTTCAGATTCTTCTTCCCTTTGGAAAGCCTTGATTTTAGTATTATCCCCACCCAGTTCTTGCCAATTGGTGATTTTGCCTGAGAAAATATCCTGCACCTCTTCGATGGTCAAGCTCTCAATAGGGTTATTTTTGTGGGTGATGAAAACCAAGGCATCATAGGCCACCGGCTTACTGATCAGCTCTACATTTGCATCTTCAGCCCATTTCATCACTCCTGTTGATGGAGCTGGGGCAATAACCAAATCTACAGGATGTTTAGAGTCAAAACCAGCACTTTGTTTGGTATTATAGCCATTAGAGGATCCACCTGAAGGTCGTTTATAAACTAGGTTTTTGTATGCTCTGTGGCTAGAAATGAAATCATAAAGAGCATATGCGTCCTCGTCATCAAGTCCCAAATGCTGCCACACAAATTCCAGAGCCATTGGCATAGCTGCAACAGAGCCATCAATATTAGGATAAATAGACTCATTATCATGAGGAACAAATTAACTGTCTGCAACAATTTGTTGCCAATCAGCATTTTTTGTTAAAAGTTCTCGAATTTTGAGAGGATTTTCTGTTAGATCAGGCTCTCCACTGGGAGTGCAGCCCCAGCACATGATTAAAATTAACATCAAGGCACTACATACTAAGATAGTTTTTGTTTTCATTTCCAGCCCTCCTCTAACTAATATTGAACTGAATGCATTCTATTAGTATCCAAGGGATTAGAAATATCTCCCGGATATGCATAAGCCACCTCTTCACAAGGTAATATTAGTAAGCTTCCCTCATCATATTCCACCATCACCCCCCTGTCAACAAAATAAAAAGCAATAGTTACAATCAACGTCACAATTGGTTTAAGGGTGACGTAAATTAACCGGTCTTTTTTGCCTCTTGATAATCTTTATATTGTTGGCACTATGAGTATTATTGTGTTATATTGATGATACTGCTACTAATGCTTTTTTTAAAAATTCTGGCATTACGCCAAAAGTAATCGTGTCCGCACATCAGCAATAGCAGCCAGAGATGACTTGCCATCTCTACCTTTACCTATTTGGTTCTGCGGCGATCAAACTTACAAATTACCTTAAAAGGAGTGTGCTAAGCATGTTGAAATTACACAAAATATTAATTATTTCCTTAACATTAATGACCGGTATGTTTTTATTGATCGGTTGTGATGCTAACAACACTGACAACAACCAAGCCCCTTCTGCAACCACGACTAACCAAACATCATCTGAAGAAGTTGATTTAATTTCTACATATAGTTTAAGTACAGATAAAATCAGTATTTGGTATCTTGAAGGAGAAATTGGACTCCCGGAAGATGACGGTGGCTATACTGTGGCATTTGAAATCACAGATGCCTCTGATATTGAGAAAATGATGCAATCCGTTGATTTTAATTCTTGGCAAAAAGCTGCACAAAAAGCTTCCGGCCAAATTAGCTATTATATTCAATTTGGTGATAATGGTACAATTGGTATCATTGATGAAGAGGCCTTTGGCTACATAGGTAAAGGCAGCGTTGCCAAAAATGGCAGCTTATCTGATTATGAGGGAGAGGGATTAGGCGATGGCCCTTACCATATGTCGCAAACTCTTCCAGACACTCTCAAGGAAATGATCGAAAAATACCAGCCAGAACTATTAGCCACAGAATAGTTGACACAACTTGTAAATTACCATAAAAGGAGTGTCTTAATTATGAAAAAAATAAGCAAAATCCTCATTATCTCTCTTTCCTTAGCTGTTACTATGTCCCTGCTGATCGGTTGTGGCAATACAACAACTGGTGAACCGAAAACTCAACAAACAGCTGAAAACGAAGTTGATCTAGCCACTAATTATGATATCAATGTACGTGAGATACTAGTAAAATATAAGGGAAAGGATGGCTTTTTAAAAAATGGTTTTGAAATCACTGATTCTACAGAGGTACAACAAATGATTGAATCTGTGAATTTTGACTTTTGGAAAAAAGCAGAAGCAGATGAGATATTAAGAGGTGTTCCTTACTACTGGGTTCAATTTGGGGACAAAACCACTATTGCTATATATTATGACAGATCCTATGGCCGTATAGGAGTCGGTCTGCCAGATGAAAGCGGTCTTTTGATAGATGTGCCAGATGGTGACTATAACATACCTCAAGAATTTTATGATACTCTTCTAGAATTCGTCGAAAAATATAAACCGGAACTACTTTCAGAATAAAAAGCAGGAGGCAAACTAATGTCAAAAAAGAAAAAAATATTAATATGTTGTGTAATTATCTTTTCATTTGTGTTTTGTGTTAGCTTAAATGCCTCAAGTTATACATTTAAACCTTGGAAAATTAAAACATCAAATCCCATTATGTTTATTGTTCAAAAAGAATTTGGGACTACTTCTTTTAACCATATGAATGATGCTCTTTATAAATGGAATTCTGCCTCCGGCTATACTTTAATGCGTAGAGATCCTAATAGTAGGCATACAGACGGCGTATATCCTCATAAGGACGGCATAAGTTGTGTTTATCGGATAAATGCCGGTGCTGGAGCTGGCTATGTTGCACAAGCATCAACTCAATCTAATCTACTAACTAAAAATGTCACTGAGAGTGATATAAATTTTAATATGCATTACAGTTGGGCCAATAGTGCAAAGGCCGGATCCTATGATGTTTGGAGCATTTTTCAACATGAAAGTGGACATACAGCAGGGTTAGGTCATTCTGCAAATACGTCTGCTGTTATGTATAAATATTGTTCATCGAATTCAATTTCTTGGAGAACACTAAAAGCTGATGACCGTAATGGCATTAATGCTAAATATTAAGAGAAATGGAGTTACTATAATGATAAAAACCTCACGAAGGAAAGTTGCTATAACAACCTCTGTTATTGTGATAGGCATAATTACTGTTTTGATTCTTTGTAACAAGATAGTAGTTACTAATATACACAATGTTATCCCCTATATGACTGTAGAAGAAATGACTGCAGAGTCTCAATTAGTAATTGTCGGAACAGTTGTCGACAAAAAAGAATTTAAAATTAAGCCTGTCAGTGAGGGGGCGATGCTCAAATGTCTTGACTACTATGTAAAACCGACTGAGGTACTGCGGGGTGAGGTAAATACTGATACTGTGGTTGTTCGTGTCTTTGGAGATTATATAGAAGATGCGGAAAAAAACACCCTTTCTATTACAAGAAATGATATTTCATTGGGCTTACATTTAAATCAAGATTATTTATTTATGTTGATTCAGCCCGGTGTAGGTGGCAGTTATAACACAAAAGGAGATTATTACTATATCCAAAACTGCAATATGGGTGTTTATCAGAAACAACAGAAAACCTCTGACACATATCTGCGACTCTTAAACAATGTTGATACTCTGGATATGAGCTCTCAGGAATTAAAAAATTTAGAAGATGGTTTCATGATTGAATATTCTTCTTACTTAGGTCAAGTAGAAAAAATCAACAAGCAAAGACCCGTTGATCCTCTAGACAACAAAAAACAAACTATAAAAAACCTTGAGATGAATTTAGAAAACGCAATGATGACTCAAGCAGAATTTGATCAATACATCAAAGAACTTGATATGTACGCTACTATTATAGAATAGTATTATAGACAAAACATCCACAAACAAAAAAAGGGAGAGCATTTAGCTCTCCCTTTTACTTTAAATAGTTTGCTCATCTAATTTGCTCATCATCACTAACGCTATTTGCCACTTCCAGCAAGCCGGCGCTTGAGGTAAAAAAAGAAACAAGATTAAGAGAAATGGAGTTACTATAATGATAAAAACCTCACGAAGGAAAGTTGCTATAACAACCTCTGTTATTGTGATAGGCATAATTACTGTTTTGATTCTTTGTAACAAGATAGTAGTTACTAATATACACAATGTTATCCCCTATATGACTGTAGAAGAAATGACTGCACAGTCTCAATTAGTAATTGTCGGAACAGTTGTCGACAAAAAAGAATTTAAAATTAAGCCTGTCAGTGAGGGGGCGATGCTCAAATGTTTTGGTGCTTTTAGATTATAAGTAAAAGGAGGGGCATTACACCCCTCTAAATTTTTATCCTATATTCAGTTTTAAATAGTTGATTAATCCTCCAGCAGCTCAGGAGCGTATTTTTCGATCATTTCTTGCAGGGTGGTGTAGATCCCATAGGGCATGATATATGGGCCGCTGCTGGTAACAGCGAAATCATCGGGATTTTTTAGTGGAATAGCCGCACCATTCTTTTCTATACCAGCGTTGCCATCAGAGATACCACCATACAAATATGGACCCTGTTCGCCGTTCCACGTTTCCAAGTATAACATCTTATCATCAAACTGAATATAGTATTCCGTTATCCCCATACTTTTACCATATGCACCTTCCCAAGAATTGAAATCAACTGCTTCAACCATCTTATCAATATCAGCAGAATTAGTGATCTCAAAGGCTTTAAAATAAGGATCATAATTTACTGGCTCGTTCTCTTCAGAACCGTACTTCCAAACAGTAATTTTCTGAACATCACTAAGATCAAAAATGTTAGCTAACGCCGCTGTCTTTTTCGTCATATTATTATCACTTGACGTAACATTATTATCCCCACATCCAGCAAGTAAAGAAACAACCAACAAGAATGACAAAGATAGCACCAGTATTTTAGTTATTTTTGTCATAACCATATCTCCCTCCATTATAGTTTTTGCTATAATTTATAAGTTTGATCACCGCAGAAATAAATTGGTAATTGTGAAACAGTACCTCCTAAGTCGGCTCTAGCATCCACTGCTGCTTTATGAAGCGAACGATCATATCTACCTGCTAAGTATAAGAATTGATTATTAAAAGCATCTGCATAATTAGAATAAATTGTATTACTCCAACTTAAAAAGACTCTTTTGCTAGAACTATTAGTGATATTAAAGGCATGTGTCCATGCAGCCGTACCAGTACTGCAAGAATCTAAAAAAACAAATTTCCAGTTACCAGTATTTGCGTCTATATCTGTTCTTTTTATTGTCCAAATGTAATAATAGGGCGTTGAAGCATCTTGCTTTGCACGTATAGCATCTCCTATTCCAGAATAGTAGCCACCATGCCCAGCAAAATAAAAAGCGTATGCTGTCGGCTCATTATAGAGGAAATTCTCTATCTGGCCTTTTAATGCGGTAGAATTTGAGGCATTTTGGGTAACATTAAAACCCCGATTAGACAAGAAATTTCCTGCTCTTTGGACCATTCTTGTGAAGTTATTACCAGGAGCTGCGATACCTTCACCAGTTCTCTGCCCAAAAGCACCACCTTTGTCCATACCCATACCACCGCCCACAACCTTACCGGTCACCGCATCAATATGAATCTCATAATTACCACCGGTTTCTTCATCTTCATTTACTATATTAATATTATAGATTAGACGAACATAGTTTGCAAGCTTCACTTTGTCGCTACCATCCCAAGCATAATTGGGACGTTCATACATTAGTGTAGTTTTTTTAACTTCTGCTCCTTCACCCAAATTATCTATTATTGGCTGAGCTTTTTTCAAAGCTTCTTCTTCTGTGATCTCTGCTTTTTCCGTATTTACATCCATATCGAAAACGCGAAGAAATCCCACCGAAGCATCGGCTCTGACCACATTGATGCTTACACCTTTATACGAATTAATAATACCATTAGACAGCTTTTCTTTGTAAGCCAATACCCAGTAAGAGGTTGAAAATTCCTCTGAAGTTACTAATTCATATTTCCCCTCTAGTCCTAATATTTTCAAAACTTTTTCACCAGTGGCTAAATAATCCTTCTCTGTTGTTTTCCATTTGTATTCATCACCACTGCTCATAGTAGATTCATCATAAGTTGATAGACTAATGATATTATTGTTTTCATCCAGCTCAATCAAATTAGAACCATCAATTTGATAACTGGTATAGGTAGCATCACGAATCTGATCATTAATAACTTCCACTTTGGTAACTTTATTGACATCAATACCTAGTGTTTTAGCTGTGGTTTGCTGCGTGGCTAGCGCCTTGGCATCAAGTTGCTGCTGAGACAAAGCTTTAGTATTCTTAATTGCTGTACTCTCTGCAATCATAGCACTCATAGGCTTGTCCAACTCATAGCTGTCCACAACCTGAATTGTCTCCAATGACAGATCCACTACCTTTTCATCATTAGCTCCAGCATATAAGGCCGGAACCATCACCAAAATCGCCAACAATGCTACAACTACAGTTAAAATCTTTTTCTTTTTCTGATCGAAACCAAAAGTATTTCTTGTTTATAATCCATTTTGCCAGGCATCAAAATAACCAATATTGATAACAAAAGGAGTAATTATTGTTAACCACTCCAAGATCAATACCAATGCACGTTCATAAAGGCAAAACGAATGCACAATGCCTCAAATTAAGTATGAATACATTTTCCACATTTCTCAAAACAAAAAAGGGGGCATAACAATGCCCCCTTTTCACTACCCTTCATCATCTACAACATCACTGCCAACCTCTGGCAACCCGCCGAGAGATGTAAGCAAACTAACAACCCCCGCCAGCAATGATGCAGATGCCACCATCACCCAATCAACTTCACTAATTAACGTACTTACACCAATCAAGGCAACCCCTGATTGGGCAACTGTCTTTATGGCCCTAATTCCTGCTGCTTTCCACCATTGTCTGTTCATTATAATCACCTCTCTTTTTGCGGCGCAACAGCTCACTCTTATTTATTAAGCAACCTGTAAGCAATAATAATCGGCTTCAGTGCTTCACGCCGCATAAACACCTTGTGCCCGTTCTCACCCTTAATAATCCCTGCTTTACTCAGGGCACTGACATCATCCCGCCAATATGTGGGCACATCAGCAATATCTTTATAGAGGGGATTAGCCTCATTGTAGTAGTTATTAAATTGTGCTTTAGTCATTTTCTCATCACTCGCTTTCTGCTTTTTCTTAAACAAATAATACTGCGGGCTGCGATTAGCACAATCAGCAGCCAAAGTAGATAATAAACAGCTGCAGTCATGGCCGCTGACGCTAACTTTGCCCGCCCGCCCGCTTTTTTGGAATTTGCCGGCATAATAGCCGGGATCCCAAACCGCCACCCGCTGATTAGAGGGATTATACAAGCGCACCACCACATAATGGCCGCCATCGGAAAAAACACCTGTCCAGTTTTTACGGTCTCCGCCGACATTGGCAATAGCCAGACCACCTGATAGCAGGTGGTTTTGTAAAATGGCTGCGCTGCTGCCGGTTTTATATTCCAGGTCAAATTTGGCTGCCGCCGCCCTTGCCAGCACCGCCATATCGGTGCCGCCTGAGACCCTCGCCCCGCAAGCAATAGCGAATTTAGCCGCCGTCACAGGATTAAATTTACGAGCCGTCAAACCCTCCACCACCATCGCCAGACAAGTCGGCCCGCAGCCGCCACTTTTAATGGTAGCGCTTTTATTACTGGGCGAAGGGTAGGCATAATTGCCATAATCATTTTGGTTATAGTAAACAGCTTTTATCATGTTTTTCACTCCTTTTGCCGATACTACTGCAAACTGTCTTATTTTTCACTGAATCATCTCATTTAAGCGCCGATGCGCGGATTTTGCCGTCTGTTCTACCATTATCACCCGATCCCTGATGTATTTATTTTCTTCGCCGATCTGCTTGATAGTTGTTTTTATTTCCTGAACATCCGCACTGATCGACTCCAAGCGCACAGCAATCGTGGTTAAAGCCGTTGCCTCTTTTTGATCAGCCGCCTTACTGGATCGTTTGGCATTGCCGATATTAAAATACAGCGAAACCAAAAACGACAACAAAGCGATCAACAAGGCTATTTCTATGGTCATTTTCCACACCACCTCTTATTTTTTCTGCTGCTTATCTGGCTGAAATAGTCGGGTTTTGAGCCGTTGCAAGCAGACCGCCTTCGCCCACCGCCACATAAAGATCATTACTGTAGGTGATGCCGTAAATAGTTGCAGAGCCAAAACCGCCCTCCTGCATCAGCCAGTTTATACCATCAACGGAAGTAGCAATTTTGCCGTTTGTGCCCACCGCCACAAATTCGTTTTTGCCATAGCACACATCATAAATAATATCAGCGGCGCCAAAACCCGAGGCTCGCTGCACAAAACTATTACCGTTGACGGAGGTGGCGATTTTACCTTCGCTGCCGACTATGACATGCATATTTAGCTGATGCTGATAACAGATGCCCCGAATATCCGCACTGCCAAAACCGGCAGAATATTGTGACCAGCTGATCCCATTGGCGGAAGCCGCCATTTTACCGCCGGCACCCACCGCCTTATAGCCATGAAGATCGGCGCACACGCTGTAAATATTAGTGCTGCCAAAGCTGGAGCTGCGCTGCGTCCATTGCACGGCATTTGAAGAAGTGCCGATTTGCCCGCCGTCGCCCACCGCCACATAAAGACCGTCATAACAGCATTTTCTGATATTACGACTGCTGCTAAAGGTATTATTGCTGCTGTCGGTAACTGTCTGCCAGTAATAAGCATCCTGCGAACTGCACAACTTACCGCCGCCGCCCACCGCCACATATCTGGGGCCATCAGTGGCCACATGCAAAATCAAGGTGGAGGCAAACTGTGAATTTTGCTGCTGCCAGAAAAGACCATCGGTGGAAGTGAACAGCTTACCGCTGCTGCCGGCAGCAATGATAAAATGATCATCACTATCCACTGTATAAATTGTCGAAGTGCCAAAACCGGCATCACGCAAAGTCCAGCCGGCCTGAGCACCTGACTGAATAATAGTTTTTCTCATGCCAAATCACCCGCCAAAAGCCAGTTCGTAGCAGTGATTTTTTTTAAAACGGCACAAGCGTATTGTGCGGAAATACTCCTTTTATCCGCGCGAGAGTACAAAGTAACCCCTGCATTAGCTGAAAAAGTCACCGCAGCGCTGCCAAAGCGGCACACCTCGATTTCCGTACCGATGGGAAACAGAGAATTGCCGCTATCGGCAGGGATCAAAACCGAAATTGCCGCCGCAGAAGAACAAGCTAAAAAACTATTGGCATCGGCGGCGCTTAAAGTAAAAGTCGAACTTTTCGTCAGTACGGGGGAAAACAGCTGCACATTGGCACAACCGGCGGCATCAATCACCACATTACCACCGTTTTTCACCAAGCCTAAATTACTGCCGGCGGTGGGCGCATTCATGGCCCCGCTGCCGTTAACGCTGATATTGCCACCATTTTTTACCAAGCCTAAATTACTGCCGGCGGTGGACGCATTCATTTCCCCGCTGCTGTTAATGCTGATATTGCCGCCGTTTTTCACCCCGCCGATGGCGGCGCCGCCTGTCGGCAGCTGATACTGTTGCAAAATATAAGCGGCGATATTTAAATCGTCAATTGCCTGACGCAATTTTTCGCCGCTCACATTGGATAAATCGCTTTGTGCTTTATCACTAACCTCCTGATCCAGCGTTTCCCAGTTATGATTAAACACCGTTATATCCGGAGGAGAATCTGTTAACTCAATCTTTTTTAAACCAAGCTTAGTAGTTTCTTGCATATTTATACCCCTTTCTCATCAATTAATACATATTCTTTTACCTCCTGCCAAGAGGCTAAGCTATCGGCAAGCTGACCCCAAGATACATAATTTTCCTTTAAATCCTGCCATGTGCAATACCAGCGCTCCACCTGCAGCCCCAAATGAGCCGGAATCAACGTCCTTAAAGTCCGCTCTAAATCGGCAAATAAAAACAGCTCCCCTTTCAGAGGCGCCATAATTTTCACCTTGATAGAAAAATCCTCCAGACTGACCTGCACATTATAATCACCGGTAAAGGTCCGGCAAATTTCTTTGATTCTCTCCTCATTAAACTTACCAAAACCCTTAATCATCGCCAAAACGACCATTTGCCGCTGTTCCAAATTGCCCCGCGGCGTGACAGCAAACAGCTCTTCCCATTCTTGAAGCCGCTCTAAGGAAAAATCAGCCACAAAAGAACAAGCCAAAACCTCCCCTAGCTGCTCCCTTAAATGGGTGAATTCCGCATTTTCCGCCCCCGTCAGCGCCTGCATTTCCACCACCTGCTGATAAAATTTCGGCAAATATTTTAACAGGTTAAGCGCCATCTAATCCACCCCCACAACATCAAAATTCTTTAATTTGGGGATGACTTCCGAACCCAAAGGAATATTGGTGCTGGCAACACCGTTAAACATGATTTCTCTGACCGAAACCACCACATCAGAAGACAAAATCACCAAACCCGTTTCAATATAATTTACCTGATCATCATGATAAGATATCTCCCTGAAAAAGTCCTCTATCAGGGGTCTCAGCACAGTGACAGCACTTTCGGGAGTATAACCGTAAGCCAGTTTTAAAGCGACCTCCACATCAATTTCCTGATAGTCGGCCGTCCCGACCTCCACCCGCGCGCCAATCGGCGCTTGACCGTTGCCAAGGCCTCTTTGATCCGGATCTAAATAGTTTTGAAAATCTTCTATCAAAGCCGGGTCTGCCTGGTCATTAAGACTGTTTAAAATGCTCACCTTAATGTCAAAAATCTCCTCATAACCGGTAAAAACCCGTGCACGCCCAATACCTTCATATTCCTCCGCCCAAGTTAAATATTGGTTGACATTGCCATTTTGCGCCTCACCGCCCCGCAACAGGCGCCAAATCCGCTCCTTCAGCTTTTCATCAGTTTCGGTTTCTTGACCATAAACAATCACCCCCGCCAGCTCAGCATAGGTCAAACCGGGCAAATCATTAATCGCCGCCAGCTCCCCCTGATAATAATTCCCCTCTTCGCCGGCCTTTTCACATTCCAATTTATACTGCCCCTCGCTCAAGCGCTCCATCACGACAAAGTTGAGATTATCTTTCCCGTCAAGCGTGGAAAAACGACTGCCCAATGGCACATCAAATAATTCGTCATCTTGATAAAAACACCCCTTACGCACGGACTTAACGGCTGATCGCCTCTCAATGCCCAACTCTTCCGCGCGCAAATCCAGCGCCTTTTCACTGGCGGTTCCCACAAAAGTATTTTCATATGCCGCCCTCAACACTTCATAAGATTCCGCCAATTCATAAGCCGCCGGCGCCAAAGCATCAAAAATAATGCTGCCCTCCCTTTTATCAAGGTCATCCGAAATACGTGACAGCATTCTGTCCAGAATAACTTCATATGTATAATTATCCAAATTAATCATGCTATTTCCAGCCTCCCTTCCACATAATTTTTCTCGCCATTTTGCCCCCTCAGACAAAAACGCACCGTCAAAGCATCGCCTTTTTTAGTAAAGTGAAAATCCTCAACCGCCGCAATTCGCTCGTCTAAAAGCATCGTTTCCGTGATCCGATTTTTTAACTCGCTTTCCACAAAATGATGATCCAGGCCGATCAAATCATCCACCGGCAAACCGTAATGCTCGCTGTAAATGGGATAGACTCCCGCCGGAGTCAAAAGCTTTTTATAAACCGCCTGAGACAAAGCCTCGATCCCATCTGTGAACCCCCTGATCCAACCTCTTTTTATATCCAGCCGCTGCGTGCGTGAAGGGTAGTTTACCAGCACTTCTTCGATATCCAAGCCCTCATCATCAGGCAGCACACGCGGCATAAAATCCACCCTGCCGGCATATCCTTCGTCCTGATATTCAATCCTTTCCACCATAATTTACTGCACCACCTTTCCCAACACCACAAAAGTCTGCCCTCGTCCGGCCTTCAGCAGCACCAAACGATCCCCCACTGTAAGAGCATTTTTGACAAAACCCTGCGCCCCGCTACATTCTACAGGCAGCTGATCATCCGTCACGGCCGTTGTCAAAAGTAAATCTTTCTGCTCCAGCGTCAGCTTATCATGCAGTTTAACTCGTAAAGGCGCCTCTGAAACCACCGTACCCAGAGCATAATCCGTCAAATCCCAATTGTTTAAAGAATTTTCTACCAGATGCTTAAGCATGTTATTTAATGGCTGTACATCTAAATGCTGCTCCATTTTCATCACTCCTAAAAGAAATTCAGCGGATTATAACCGCTGGGATAACTGTAAGAACCCTTATGAATCTCCAAATGCAAATGCCTGCCGCTGACATTACCGGTGCTGCCCTCAACCCCCAAGCAGCTACTGCTGTCCACTCGCTGCCCTAAGCTTACATAAATATTCGATAAATGTGCATATAAACTCAAGTAGCCGTCATCATGCTTGACGATTACATGCTTGCCATAAGAGCGATCTGTGGCAACTTTGGAGACTTTTCCGGTAGTAACGGCATAAATATTTTTACTGCCCGTACCGACAAAATCCACCCCGCTGTGCCAGCCGCAAGCCCAAGCGGCGCCCTTGACCTTATAACGGCAAGTAATGGTAAAGCCGCTATGATGTGGATAACGATAAGGCCTGCTACCGCCTTTACTCACAGTACCGGAACCGCTTTTGGCGCTGGACTTTTTAAAGCTCTCCTGCGCCCTTTGAGCGGCTTTTTGAGCGGCTTTATAAGAAGAAAGCTCGAATTCCTTTTTCTCCAGAGTGGCCACGCTATAATTACTGTCCGGCTGATAGAAAATTTCACAATCCAGCTCCATGGTGTGGCTGCCGGCGCTAAAATGATGACGAGCGCTGTTAACCAACAGCCGCTGCGCCAGATTAATATCGCCCATACCGGGCAGATAAACCGCCACCGTCGTGCCGGCACGAATCGCCAAAACACCCAAGCAGCGTAAACGCACCGTCCGCTGCGGTCGATTGTACTGCTCCAGCTTGGATAAAGCCAGCTTTTTGGCATCATGTGCGCTCAAATTGGCATCAATCTTCTCATAATGCTGCAGCAGCCCCCACCTTTTCAGCGTGGAAGGCGAATTAGCGATAAAAGCATCCGCCAAACCGCCCGTCTCTGTCGGCCTGATCAGCTTGATGTAGTTATAAGTCTTTTTATCAATCGAAGTCTGATAGTTGTAGCCTGCGGTAAAGCTGCCTTCCCCCAAAAGATGCTTGGTGGCTAATTTTTCCACCGCCTGCAAATTCAGCAGACCAAAACTGTCATAAAGCAGATATTTTTGACCGGTGGCCTCCTCCGTTTCTTGAATCGCCCTGGTAATCGTGTCCAAGCATTCCTTATCATCCACCACCAGCGAGGGAATTTTGTACTTGCTGTCAGCGACATGCCCCCACCTCAGCCCAAAATCATCCGCCATCTTTTTGACGATGGCACCGGCCGTCTGATTGCTGAAATTGTAGCTCTGCCGCGCCTTTAAAAAACGCAGCTGATCATAACAGGTGGTGAAAATCTCACCTTTTTCATTTTTGTCTTTACTGAAAACATAACCCTTGAAAACCTTCACATCATTGACTAAAAGAGTGACCTGATCACCCTCTAAATAACTGACTTTCAGATCTTTAACCAGATTAAAGTCCAGCTGGCCCGGCGAACCTAAAAGTCTGGTCGTCCAAGTAAGGTCACGGATCAGCATGCTGACATCTTGAATACGTTTTTCATTTCTGCTGGCAATAATCAGCTGATAATCCAGACGAGGCACGAACCTGGCCGCATTACTGTAGGTGACGTTTTTACCGTCTAATTTAATTTGTCCGCTCATTTTAACACCCTCACATAAAAAGCCCGATGCTCTGTAAATTCAATGTCAAAAAAGACCGTTCCCACCTCTCCGCCCTGCTCATAATAGTTAAAATTTTTGATAATGCAGCTAAAGTTGGAATCCCACAAAGATTTACCGCAGGGGTCTTTTCTGATTAAAAACACCCGAATAACCTCTTTTTGCAGCATGATTTGATCAATTTGCGCCAGCTTAGTCCCGGGATCATCCGCCGCCGTAAAAAACGCCGCAAAAGACATGGTCTTAAGCCGCCGCTTTCGGGGAATGACCACCGCCCCCACCTGCAAAAGATTGTAGCCGGCATCATCACCGGGAACGGAAATGGTGATCCTTTCGGGATTAGTTGGTAAATCGATCGTCCCCTGACTGGGGCTTATGATAGATATTTTGTAAATAGTCCTCACTCCCTTTTTGAAATAAAAACCTACCTTACCAAAAACGTCGGCTTAATAATACCCCGGAAAAACATTGCCGGAAGAGGCCAAACCTTGAGCCATCTTCTGCGTCAAAACGTCCAAAATCTGTTGCGCAATCTCCTCTGCATCGTTTTTGGCCTCAACATTGATAGTAATTTCCGGCGATTTGTCAGCCCCCTCAGCAAGCATTTTCATCAAAATCACAGGGTCAATTTTACCATCGCCGCTCGCCTGAAATAAGCCGGCGGCTTCCTCCTTGCCCGGCTGATAAACCCCCTGCTGATACCCTCTTTTTGCAGAAACAAGATCATCCTGAATCGCCACATAAGCTCCGCCGGCAAGACCCACCTTCTGCCCCCAGGTGCCGCTCATTTTCCTCTCTTCCTCCAAAAGCAGCTTTTTAAAAAGAGCACCGGCATTTTGCCCCCTTGTCGGCGAAAAAGCAACTGCTTGCAGCAGATTAGCAAACTCTTCATCCTTTTTTGCCAGATAGTCGATTGACTTAGCGCCGCCACTACTCAAGCTATCAAAAGTATCCGCACCTTTTCCCGCCGACCTCGCCAAAATCCCCGCATCCTCTGGTAAGGACTGCCGGCCATTTTTCACCAACCTGCCGACAAGCCCCGTTAATTCTGCCTTTAAGCTCTCGATGTTGGCCTTTTCGTTTGGCAATGTCTCTATTTTCAACATGGCGCCAAAAGCCTCCGAAAATTTATCCAGCGCCTCTGCCTTGAGCTTTTCCGCCGCCTTTGGCCATAAAAAATCAGCAAAACTTGCCAGCAGCTGAAACTCTCTGGTGAGCTTTTCCTCCTGAAAAGCCTTAAAAGCGGCTCCTGAAAAAGGCGCCGTCTTGCCCTCTCCCTGCGGTATAAGTTTTAAAATATGTGAATTATCCGGACTTTTGCTTAAGCTGTCAAAACGCCTCTGCTGCCTGCTCAACATCTCGACATTGTTTGCCACCAAAATATTTAACGAATTATTAATTAGCGAATTAATCAAGCCGCCTGCGGCAAAAACCGCCTCCGTACCGGCCACAGCACTGTGCAACAGCTCGCTGTTTTGTCGATGCTCCTCTAAAATCGCCATCCCTTTTGCCTCCCCCATTTTTATTAAAAAAGCCCACTGCCAAAGCAGCCTGCTCATGTCAACTGTTTTATTGTCTTTATTATAGTAAAGCCTCCTCTAACCATCAGCGGCAAACTTTCCCAGACCCCACAACCACCGCCCTGCACTCTGCGGTTTCACCAACCTACTTCTTGCAGTTTCTACCAGCCCCACAAACTCAATACCTACCACCCTAACACACCTTCACACCGGCTATTAGATACAGGAAAGATCCGTTGCCTAAATGCAACGGATCTTTCCCAACCTATTATCTCTCAACCGACCCCTACTATTTGACCCTCAAGCCAAACCAATCTTTGCCACTACAAAAGAGCAGCTCAGGCGCAGCCTTTAACAGCGCCCGAGCCTTGCTTGAGCCTTACGCTCCTCTCCCAGCTGATAATTTATCATGGCGATCACCGCCGCCTTTTCCCGAGCGCCCAACCCCGTAAATTCCGTCGGCCGCCAACCAAAATGGTGGAGAGCATACATGGCATAAAAACTTTCGCCATCGCCCTCCTCTAGGAGTTTTTTACTTCATCAACCAGCTCATTAACATCTTGCCCAAATCCGGATAATTGAGAAATTTCATTGACCAACTGAGTAATTTCCCCCGCCATCAAAACCTTGTTGACAAACTCCTGCGGCGAAGTACAACCGGCCTTTTCCAAAGCCCTCACATCACGAAAGTCCGGCTCAAGCGTATGATTAAGCAGCACCAGCATACTAAAACGCTCATTGTTGAAAACGGCTTTACCGCCTTTTTCAACCTTGCGACACTGCTGAGTGTAGCTTTCCAGCTCGCTTGAAGTCATGGCACGAATTTTAAACTTAAAATCCTTCAACCTCTGGGAAAGCACCAGCTCCTTGCTTAAATTATCAATCGGATGACTGGCCAAAAAGTCCAATAATGTCGTCATTATTTATCCTCCCTGCCTGTATATTGCGGCAAACCGAAATCCTCCATCACCGTATAATCTTCATATTTGAAACTAACCTCCATGGTCAAGCTATCAGCAGTTGTCGCATCCAAAGAAGCCAGCGGCAAATTGCCGGTCAGTACACAACCCGTAAAAGCAACGCTGCGGCGACCCAGCGAAGTGGCAGGATCTTCATTAATAATTAAAAGATCAAAAGGCTCGTATTGTCCCGTGCGGCGATACTTTTCCATGATTTCACCAAAAATCGCCACCGCATAATAATTGATGCTCATCGTACCGGCACCATCCACGCCGGCCATGGCAGTCTGCGTTTTCACCGTCCCGACGGTGCTCATGGTGCGCTCTTTAATCGTATCGTGCGCCTCGATTTTCTGCACCCCCGGCACCTCAAAACGCCGCCCGGAAATCGTCAAATAAACGCTGCCGCATTTACCGTCTACCGCATCCTGAATTTTCAGATACAAACTCATCCTATCCCACCTCCACAGTCATATAAAGTTTTTCCATGCTGTCCAGCGGCCAAATCCCCAAAGTCACCAAAACGCTGTCTTTGCTGCCGCCTTCAGCAACCTGAATATCCTCTTTAATATCCAAGTTTTCAATCGCCCCCAGCGCCGCCAAAGAACGGCAATAGTTGATAATATCTGTGCTAAAAAGCTCACGACCTGCGGCACTGTTGTCCACCTTGCCGAGATAATATTTTTCAAAAATCAGGGCCACCTGATTGGCCACCTCATCCAAAGTACGGATCACACGATTTTTGGCAAAAGATTGATCAGTCAGACCGGGCTGATAATTCACCAGCGTGTTAATATCCTGCTCAACCACAATTTTGCCGTCAGAACGCTTGGATAAGACAAAATAACCCGCCGCCAAAGCCCCCTTGATCTCCTCATTGGACATTTCACCAATAAGCGCCTCGGCATCCTCAACTATTTTATAAGTATTGCTCTTATTAATGGTCGCACCTGCCGTAACACCGGTCACCCAAGCGACAAAATCGACCGCCGAAACAGTTTCTTGCGCCGTTCGATAACCTTGCTTAGAGGAAATAATCCCCTCATAATCGGCCGCATAATCACAAATAACCCCTTGCACCTTTTTGCCCTGCTCTGCACGCAAATTTTTAATATAATTTTTCAGCTGCAAACCCAATGCATCACCCGTAGCCGGAATACCCATCACCTGCCAGGCAAAAGGCAGCATCTTGGCAAAATAAGCATCATAAGCACCCTCAGTAATCTGACCGTTATCACCGCCGCAAAGCCCCGTCGGCACGGCCGCCGCCAGCTCGCCCTCACCGCTAAATTTGACCCAGTCATTAGCACACAATTGGCTAATCCCCGTGACCTGTTGACTGTCCTCCAGTTTGTTATCAAGATACGTATTGACCAAAAAGTCATCGCCATTTTTCACCACCGAGACCTTAAGATCATTACCACGCACCCCGGAGCAGGCCGCCGTCACCTCTAAATTACCTAAAGTCGCCTCCGCTTTGACCCCGTCGTTAAGACGATAAGCCAGCAGCTTATAACAGTTTTTCAGGCATTCTCTGAACAATAAGCTACCCTTATCTGCCGCCGTATAACCAATTTTTGTCAGCGATTTACCATCCAATAAATCACTGGATAAAACCTCGATAACCTCGCCTTCTGCTCCCCAATCCATCACCAGCGGCATCGTCGCCACACCACGATCAGCAGCCGTCGTATAAGGCGAGCGCACACTGGTAAAGTTGATGTACGCACCCGGACGGATTTTGTTTTCTACCGTAAAAATACCTCCAGCCATTAATCAATCACTCCATTCAAATTTAATTTTTCCATGCTGCTTACTGCCTCTTGTAGCGGCTCCAGCTGCCTACCGTAAGAGACCCGAAAATTAAGCGTCCCTTCTGTGATTTCCAGCTGCATGTTCCGCCCATGGCAAAACTCCCCCTCATACTCGATTAAACGCAAAAAAACCGTCAATTCATCACCAATTTCCCACAAATCCTCGTAAATCTCCGCCGTCAGCGGCTCCGGAGGAAAATAAGAAACGGTCAGATCATGCTTGCGCAAAAAACGTCGGCCGACTTCCGGCTGCTCCTGTTGCCCGTTTTGCCAAATAAAAAAGGCGGGCCTTTGAAAACCCCCTCCGACCTGCTCTGTATAAATATTAACGCCGGGATAAGCTTTTTCCAGCGTCAAAGCCAAAAGATCAATAATGCTTGTCATTAACACCACCCCCCACTATTTTTTTAAAAACCCCTATACCTCACCTGTAAACTGCAGTAAAACCTCCTGATGACTCTGATAAAGCATCGGTTCTCCGGCAATAAACTCCTGCTGATAGCCGTTTTTTGTCACCACCTCAATCAGATCCCCGGCCTGAATATCCAAAGCAACGTCACAAAATATCCGTTTTAAAATAGTCTTTTGATAGCCATAATCATGCTTTTCTAAAGTCCGATTGGGATAAGAAGAGGCATGCGAATTGGCGGAAAAAGCACAAGGAAGATCCTGCATGTCGGCGACCGCTTGATAGACCTGTCGCCGACTGCCATTGGACTTAAGCTCGCTTTTTACCCGCCTGACCGAAAAAAGGTCATGATAAAATAACCGTCTGTTAATCGCCTGCAGGGCTCTTTTCATGACCAAACATCCCCTTTCGGAATTTATTCAAAGAATCCGCATAATTATACCGAAGCTGCCCCAAAAACTCCTGCCTTCCTGCTGCACTGAAGCTGTAAGAGGAATCCCCCAAAGAAACCGCCGTCAAAAATTCGCCCATTTGGGGAAAATCCTCAGGATGATCAGCCTTCACGATATCCACGGCCAGCTGGGCCCAAACATGAAATAATTGCTCGGGAACCGCTGCTAAACCGCAATAATTTTTGATCAGCTGCTCCGCCTCCGCCAAGGCCGCCTCACTTTGTTGCTCGAAACCCTCCAAAGGGAGCCTGGCTGAAACAAGCTCCCGTAAAACGCTCTCTTTTGTCATGCTTTTACTCACCTTCTTTTTCTCCCGCTCTTTTAAAAGCCCTAACCAAGCACCCTCACCGCCAGCTCAGGATAAAGAGTTTTAAAACCATATAAAGTGTCGATGGAAAGCATTTGCTTTTTATGTGTCGCATCATAGCTGAAGGTGACACGCAAAGTCAAACCCTCAAAATTTGTGACATAACTTTCCACCCCACGAGCTACCTCTAAAGGCCTGGTAACAAAAGCAAAGGCATTTTTGTGAAAGGCTAAATTAGCACGGTGATTATCAATGATTTTCACCACGCTTGCCACTTCCGCCGCCGCCCTCAAAGCCGGATAAATGACCACTTCCGCTTGATTTTCCACTACAGAGGCCGCCGCCATCACCGTATAGGTCTGACCCTCGATTTGTAAAAGATCGCCCTTGACTAAAGAACCGCTTAAACCGCTGCCGTTTAAAACAAGAGCAGTCGCCCCCGCCTCAGCGGCGTTTTTCAGCTTAATATCTCCGCTGGTCACCGCCAAAGAACCCTTTTGATGCTGTGGCACCGCCTGACTCATATAATTGTCCAAGCCCTGTATACGACCGATAGAACCCTCACGCAAAGCATCGGTAGAGCCGGCCTTTTCCGCATGCACCACGGTATCCAGCGTGGAAAATTTATAATCGGCCTCCGGATCCCAAATTGCCGCCCGTGCCGCCGCCGGTGCTTTGTTGATATTGAGCATTTTTCTCACAGTGGCAAAAGCCTCTAAGCTCTGAGGAGTGCTCCCCGCCGTCCCCGCCACATAAGGAATGTCTTTGTATAGTTTAAGTCCGTCACGATTGATTTTTTCGGCAATCGCCACCGCCGCCGGAGTGATCACCTGATCTGTGAAACTCTCCAGGTTAAGTGCCATCTCTTTGGCAGTAATTTCTACAGAAACGTCAGCAATTTTATCCAAAGAAACTAAAACAGAATCCTCCACAGTGTCCTGAACCGTAATCGAACCATCAAATTCATTAGCCTCATAAACCGGCGGTTTTTTCACCTGAATAGTATCACCTTTTTTCGCAAAATCGTCCGCACAATCCCGATAAGAAAGCATCGGAAAAACAAGATTTTCTCGCAAAACTAATAAAGATTGTCTGGCAATCTCCTGCGTCGTTAAAAATTGATTATTTGTCATCTGATAAATCTTCCTTTCTTATTTAATCCAGTAGTTTTTAGTCAAACAGCTTTGCTTTAGCTTAAGTATCCTGAGTCTCTAAGCGGCGGCGATAAAACTCCTCATCGGATAAGCTCGCATAATCAACCGCCTGATCTGAGCCGGCATGCGGAACATAAGTATAAGCGCTGCCACCCTCAAAAAGATAGGGGTTTTCCGCCTTCACCTCAGCAATTCGTGCCAAAAGCTCCTCTTCTTCCACAGAATTATCCAGCTCCAAAAGTGCCTTGACCGCCTTGGTATTTTTGGCCTTAGCACCTAAAAGAGCCAGATCTAAGCTGTGCTCATACTTGCTTTTAGCCAAATCCTCTTGCGCCTTTGCTAAAGTTCGAGGATCAAACCCCTCAAATTCTTCCAGCTCTCGGCGCAGCGCCTGCGACTCTTCTTTTAAACGCTCAATCGTGCGCCCATGCTCGGCAATCACCTTGTCGGTCACCTCTTCAGAGAGCCCCAGCTGCTTTAAAAAATCTCTTTTCATAAAATCTCCTTTTCAGCTACGCTTTTTAACGAGGTCGCCTCTCGTGCTGCTGTCTGTTATCGCACAGACCGGCGTAATATAATGCTTAATGCGGCTGTAACACAGCCCTAATAAAAAAAAGACCTCCGTTAAAGAAGCCTTTTGACAATACCATTATAGTATGGATAAAGCGGCTTTTCTTCCCCGAATTTTCTCATCCCCACCGCCCTCACTCCCCTGCACCCCCATCCTTCCCCCGCTCGACCCCTCTCGGCTCACCACCTTTCCCCCACCACCAAAATAGCCCCCTCTCCGTTCCCCTTTCTCCGTCCGCTCCTTCTGTTCTCTATCCCATATCCTCCCTCTTTTCGTCCTCATCCCCCCGCCCTCACTCCCCAGCACCCCCATCCTTCCCCCGCTCGACCCCTCTCGGCTCACCACCTTTCCCCCACCACCAAAATAGCCCCCTCTCCGTTCCCCTTTCTCCGTCCGCTCCTTCTGTTCTCTATCCCATATCCTCCCTCTTTTCGTCCTCCTCCCCCCGCCCGCTCGACCTCTCTCGCCCTCGCTCTCCCCTAACCCTCCTCGCTCCCTGCCACCGCCCCCGCTCCCTGCCACCGCCTCCGCTCCCTGCCACCGCCCCCGCTCCCTGCCACCGCCTCCGCTCCCTGCCACCCCCTAAAACCCATAAAAAAAAGAGCCCTACGGCTCTTTTTTGCGTTCTATTTATGCGTTCTTTTTATGTGTTCTCTTTAGTAATTTCGCTCGTTATTTTTCCTTTTTAGCCTTTTCTTTAGCCTCTTTAGCTGCTGCTTCCCGCTCGGCCTTCTCCTCTGCACTCTCCTGCTTTTTATAAGCATAAGTCAAGCCGTTCTCCTGACAATTTAAGGTTAAAATACCCATCGTCAAATTATATTTATAGGCTCTTTCCACAGTCTCTTTGGCAGTGGGATCAAAATAATAGTCCCGTGCCGTAATGGTCAAAAACTCCTTATCTATCTTGTATTTAATATCAAACTTACCCACTTTTTCGGAATCATAAACACCAGTGCCATCAGCCTTAAAAAGATAAGTAACAGACTCCCCGGAACGAGTATGCCCCAGCCAAGTACCAACAATCGCCTGATCCGCCGGACGCGTATCCGACTGAATCATGCCACAGCCAAGTAAAGTCAAGGCAAACGCTGCTATCACAACCAGAATCAGCGGTTTAGGAAACTTTTTCATCAAAACACCCCTTAATTTACTATATTACTACCGTACTATTATATAGTAAATAACCTCCAAAAGCAAGAGCCGCGGCTACTCCTTTTTATCCTCTGCCACCTTTAACTTTTCCCTCTGCAAAGCCTTCTGCTCACTTTCCGCATCCTCCACCCAAGGATGATTTTGCAAAATAGACTTTTTACTGATAATATCCAAACTCTCACGGGCAATTTTGGAAGTTTCCAAATCGTTTTCAATGCTGTTGCGCACATAAATCTGCTGAATGGAACAATCAGGATCAACCCCCAAATAACGCAAAATCAAACGCAACAGCTCGGCAAAACCGGCACGAAACTCCGTCTCCAGCAGCCCCGCCTTAATCTCGAGTAAGCTGTACAAATATTTTAAAGCCACCCCCGAAGCATTACCAAAACCGGCAGGATCAGGATCGACCCCCTGCCCGGAAATAAAAATCTGCTTGCGTAATAAAGTCAAAAATTCCCGACGTGCCTCGATCGGAATATCAATGCTCATCGTCTCCAAACCGCCGCCGGCGCCCCCCTCACCATCGACTTTGATCGCCTTGTAGCGCTTAAGCTCGGAAAGAAAAGTCGCCAAATCCTCCCCGCCATAATTACGCAAAACAAAAACAATCTCCTGAATATCCGTCAAATCATTGGCATAACCGGAAACCACCTTATCATATTGATCGATCAAATCTTTATACATACACAAATCGCCCTCTTGCTGGCTGTTATTGTAAAAAGGCACAAAAGGCATCCCACCCAAACTATGAGCCAGGCGCCCCTCTTCCTGGATTTTTGCCTGCCCTTTTTGACTGTAAAAAACAACCTGCTTATCCGTCCACAGCTCGTATTTAAGGTCATCACTTTGATGATAAACCCGCAGCACCGCCTGTAGTTGATGCTGTAAATCGTCGCTATAAAGCGGAATAACCTGCTCACTTGGCACCACGGCATAATGAAAAGCCCCCTTCGCATCAATCCAAGAATGCAACCAGCCCACCCCGGTATTCGAGGCTTCCACCACCAAATCCTTAGCAATTTTAGCCATCTTCGAGCCCAACACCCCATTAAGACGGCGATTAAGCTGCTCCTCGCCGCTATCAAAGGTCGGCGCCCAGCTGAAAAGATAGGCCGCTTTTTGATTGACCAAAAGATTATGCCAGTTATGCGAAATACGATAATCGGCGCTGCGTAAGGGATTATACTCCAGCTTAAGCTGCTTGGCCATCTCTTCCGGCCCGGACTGACGCTTGATATCATTGTGATTAAGATAGTATGCTCGAGCCTGTTTTGCCTGCTTGACAAAAGGACTATGCCTGTCCAAGCAGGTATTAATCAGCTTGCGTGCCTCCATAAGGGATAAATTATCCAGGTTCAAACCGCTGATCTTTTTATGCTCGTGATAAAGATCGTGATAAAGATATTTTAAATTTGTCAAAAATGTTCACTCCTTCCGCATCTCACAAAAAGTATACTATAAATAATACCTCCCCGACCTCCCCTTTTTTTATCATCAACTTATGCCCTCCACCCTCGCTTCCTGCTCCCACCCCTTCCCCCCGTCAAACCTCCACTTCCTACCTATCTGCCACTATCTCCCTTTTTTTCCTGCCACCATTCTGTCCTTTCCCCCTCGCCTTTCTCCCTCTACTTTTTACCCAAACAACTCCCCCCATCCTTCCCTCGTCCGCCACACCTCCTCCCTCGCTCCCAGCCACCCCACTCCCTCCCCCCAACAAAAAGGAGTACCCACCCGGGCACTCCCTCACACACCAAAAAGTAGCGCTCCCCCCAACCCTCCCGCCAGCCACCACCCTCTTTCCTTCTCACCCCCGCCCGCACCCTCTCCCAAACCCCCATCCTTCCCCCGTCCGCCACTCCCCCCGCCCCATAAAAAAAAGAACCACCGGCAAGTGGTTCTCTAAATCACCATTTTTAATCATCTCGACCTGTGTCCGGCCATTTTTCCTCCGCCAAAGGTAACAGTTTTTGATACAATTTAAACAAATTGCGGCAACGGTTCTCCGCCGTCTCCGGCAAAAAATCTAAACCAAAATACTCCATCACCGTCGGCAAAAAGTAGTTATCAATCTGATCGGCCGGCACCAAGGCCTGCGCCAAAGTCTGCACATCAAAAGCATAAACGGACATCAAACGCTCATCCGTTCTGCCCACATTACGGCTTAAAAAATAAATACAAAAACTCAAATCATAACACAAAATGGTCGTTTCCCGAATCCACGGCATAATCTCCTCGACCAATTCCTCAAATGTCGGCGCCCCGGCAATCATCTCGTTAGTAATCCCCGTTGCCGTCACCACCGAACCCGGCACCGCCACCGTCGACTTGACATAAGAAGTAAAACACTCCGTCAAGCTCTCACCCTCCGCTTTACAGAGGCTGATCTCGATAATATCATTATTCCTTAAATCAATACCCGTCGTCTCAATCGCCAGCACAGTCATCTCCGGCGGCAGCTTTCTAAACTCATTGGGATTAATGTTGTAGCAGGCCCTAATACCTAATTTATTGTTCTTTCGTGATTCTTTGGGCAGATCACGGCGGTTAAAACCAATAAAGAATAAAATAATCCCCAACGCCAACAAAATCATGCCAAAACTCGACACATCACTGAAAATAAAATAAATAAGCCCCAAAGCTACCAAAATAATACCGGCAATAAGCACTCCACTTCATCTCCTTTACAGGATATTATAGCAAATACTCCCCCTAAAAACAACTTTTTTTCCCGCCACAGCGGCACTGTTTTTATTTAAAAACCGTCAAGCCGCCTCGCTTTTTGCCGCGCCGCAACCGTTCAATACTGTAACGCAAAGCCGCCATAGCATCATCATCCAGCTCCAAAGGCTCATCCAAATATTTGCCGTTAGCATCCTTTTTCCAGCGCCAACCGGCCAATTCACGAATCGTATTGGTGCAGGAAGGATCAATATGCAGCCGCCGCCCCTTCAGCCAATCGATCTGCGCCCGCACAGAACCCTTGCCTTTTTTCACCCCCACAGCAGCAAAACCGGCCTTTTGCCAAGTGCGAATGCGATCAGGCTCGGCACTGTCGCAAAACATTTCAATGTCCTTTTTCCAGCCCTTTTGCTCGGCCAAAGCAATAATCTCCGTGGTGTCCAGCCCCTTAACATAAAGCTCGGAAAAAATAAATAATTCCCCGTCACGCCAACCCACCGCCAAAAGAGCATTGGCATGATTAAAACCAAAATCTTGCCCGTAATAAACTGCATCAAAATCCTCCGCCGGCCGACAACAAGGCTCAATTGCATAATTATGCAAAATCAAGCCGCCGCCCTCACCCCACAAACCCAAACCATATACCCGATAGCCGTCAGGATCCTCCTGTTTGCGCCGCTGCATGCGCTGATAATAGGCCTGATCAATAAAGCGATTGTCCAGATAAGTGGAATGATGGGTAAAAACCTCAGGTGAGGGGCGCGTAAAATAACGCTCTTTCAGCCAATGCGCCGATGAAACAGGATTAAAACTCATAGTAATCTGATAAAAAAGCTGTGGATTAAAAAGCCGCCCCCGCAAACGGTCATCAAGAATATCCACATCACCCGGCTCCAGCTCTGTGGCCTCCTCCACCCAAATCCAGCACAGTTTACCCTCTTTAAAGGTGATTGATTTGACCTTTTCCCGCTGCGCCGGATCACGCATCCCGCGAAAAATGATGCGATTGCCGGTGACCAAAGAAGTCAGCATCAAAGGGCTTTTTTGCACCTGCCAAAAATGGGCGGCCTGCTTGCCAAAAACGGTCGTCACCGCCGCCTGTAATTCGGCAAAAGTACTGTCACGATTAGAGGCCTCGATTTTTCTAATCACCAAAAGATTAGCCCCCCGATAACGGGGATCAGAAAGCTTGATGATGTAATCAAGCGCCAAATTGGTGGATTTACCGCTGCCGGCAGACCCCTTGAGCAGGCGATAACGTAAACGGCAGTCATTAACCTCACGAAATACGGAATTAAAGCTTACCTTCGTCATGTTTTTCATAATCATAAATGATTTTTAAACCGCCGGCCAAATCGGCTTTTTCACCCTCACGACCAAGATATTTAGCCAGCTGCCCTGCAGCTTTCAGACGGATTTTCTGATCATCGCCCTGCCGCATCAAAACACTAAAATAAAGTAACACTTCTTTAAGCGTTGCCACTTTATCGCCGGTCTGCAAAAAGTCCGCCAGCTCCGGCAACTCCAAAAGACGCTTAACTGATCTGGTGGTGTAGCCGGCCTCCGCGGCCGCCTTTTGTGCATCCCCACTAAGTAAATAACTGCGCACAAACTGCTGCTGTTTCCGATTTAAAGCCACAGATAAACCTCCTTTTTGCTATTATCATACAGTAAAAATGCGCCCTCTGTCATCTCCCCTTTTTCTCCCCCGACAACCCCCAGCTCCGGCACTATCCTAAGCAAACTCCATCCTTTTTTCCGGCCCCTTCAACACCTCACCCTTTGCAGCTCACTCGCCCCTTGCCCCCTGCTACCTCTCACCCCCACACCCTCTGTCCGTCACTCCCTCGACCACTTTTCCCTGCCACCCCACCACCAAAGACCGTCGCCCTTCTCCCAGCACTCCGGCTTTCTCCCAGCTCAGGCCTTCCCGTCGCCCTTCTCCCAGCCACCACCCTTTCTCGCCGCCCGTTCTTCCCACTCTCTCTCCTCCTGCATCCTCGCTCTTTTCTTCCTCCACCTCCCAGCTATCCGCTCCTGCCCTGCCTTTGATAAAGTGCAGGGCTTTTTTTCTGCCCTCTTGCGCAAATCTTTTCCCCCATACCATCAGCACCGTCAACCCCCTACCTCCACACACCTACCCCTTGCCCCCTGCTACCACCCCTTTTCCCGCTCCGACCTCAGCCCACCGTCCGCTCTCCGCCTCCCCCTGTCCTCCGTTCCCACCCCCTCAATCCACCCCACCAAAAAGGAGCACCCTCCCGAGCACTCCCCTCACCAACTCTACAATTTCAACACGTCAAACATCACAACTCTGCCACCCCACCACCAAAGACCGCCGCCCTTCTCCCAGCCACCGCCCTTTTCCCGTCGCCCTTCTCCCAGCCACCACCCTTTCTCTTCGCCCGTTCTTCCCACTATCTCCTCCTGCATCCTCACTCTTTTCGTCCTCCCCCTCCCAGCTATCCGCTCCTGCCCTGCCTTTGATAAAGTGCAGGGCTTTTTTTCTGCCCTCTTGCGCAAATCTTTTCCCCCATACCATCAGCACCGTCAACCCCCTACCTCCACACACCTACCCCTTGCCCCCTGCTACCACCCCTTTTCCCGCTCCGACCTCAGCCCACCGTCCGCTCTCCGCCTCCCCCTGTCCTCCGTTCCCACCCCCTCAATCCACCCCACCAAAAAGGAGCACCCTCCCGAGCACTCCCCTCACCAACTCTACAATTTCAACACGTCATACACAACCACCCACCCTGCCACCCCACCACCAAAGACCGCCCCTCTCCCAGCACTCCGGCTTTCTCCCAGCTCAGGCCTTCCCGCCGCCCCTCTCCCAGCCACCACCCTTTCTCTTCGCCCGTTCTTCCCACTCTCTCTCCCCCAACAAAAGCAACCACTCACCTCGGCACTTCCACCCAGCGCCGCCCTTTTCCCGCCGCCTTCTTTCCTCTTCTCCGCCGACCAACCCTACAATTCCAGCACCCCATACATGGCCATGGTAAATTTTCTCAAAGCCGCATCCTTAATGCGATAAATCTGCGCCAATTCATAGTCCAAAGCCACATGCAAACGCTCCAAATAATCCTCAGTGCGATTGATAAAAAAACACTCCAACACCAGCTTCTCCGCCTCCGTCAAAACCGCCAAACCATCATTGATGTTAGCCAAAAGCCGCTTGACCGCCTGCAAATTATGCTCCAAACGCTGCCGCCGACAAATATTAGAAAGCAGCCTTTCCTCCGCCTTTTTCTGCTGCCCGCCGGAAACCGGCTCCGGCTGACCCAAGGTACCCTTCGTCGCCAAAAACTCCTCCTCCAAAGCACTGATCTGCAAAGGCAATGAAACTATCGCCTGCTCCAGATAATTATAATTACGCAAATCCTCCACAGCTATTTTTTTCCAGTCCATCATCGGCCCCCCTGTTTAACTTTTTTACCCCCATACCTAAGGCTTTAATAATTTATCATACACTGCCTCATATTCACTTTTGTTTTTACTTTGAGCGCCCCCTTTTTGAGCGCCCGCCTCCGCCTTTTTAGGATAAAACCCCAGCCAGCCATGCGCCAAAGCCTGCTGTACCAAAACCAGCTGCTCCTCTTTTTCTGTCGCCAACTCTCGCAGCTCCTTTAAAAGGCAATAAACCCCATAATTATTTAAAGGCTTCTGCATTTGCCGCCGCCAGGCAAGAAATTCCAAAAGTGCCTCTTGCAAATCGGTAGCTGCGGTAAATTCCTCAATCTGCTTTTGCGGCAAGGGATAAGCGGCAGCGCCGCCCCGAGCGCTCCGCTGACGATCATTTTTATTGACACTTTCACTATCATGTTGATTTTCATAATCAAGATCATTATCGGCATCATCGGCATGCTTTTGCACCACCGCCCAGCGTTTTTGGGCATTTTTGCGCATGGCCTCGCATTTTTGCTGATATTTGCGCCGATTATTGTCCAAATCCACCCTAATAAAGGAAAAGGCCATGCCCAAAGCCCCGGAAAATTGCGGATCCAGTTGCTCAATTTCATAATTAAAAATCGCCCTCATTAATTGCCCCACCTCCGCATCAGAAAAAGCGGCAAAATGCTGCAAATATTCATGATATAAAATAAAGCTCTGTTTATTACTCATCGCCGGAAATCATCCTCTGCTAATAAATAATCATCCAGGGGAATCGAGGCCCCAAAACAACGAGGACAGCCCCATAAAAGCTCCCCGTGCGCCTCCCGCCACTCCACAAAAAATTCAAAAACATAACCGCAATCGCCGCACTTAAACATCAAAAACTCCCCCTTTACATAGATAAAACATAAAAATCCCTTGCACCCCCTTGCAAAAAATAGTACAATAATAACAGCAAATAAAGGAGACTTTGCCATGAACAACGAAGAAAAAATCCTGTCCCTGCTAGAAAATCTTAATACCGAGTTTGAAAATCTTAATACCGAAATGAACAACCGCTTTAATCAAGTTGACAAACGCTTCGAGCAAGTTGACAAACGCTTTAATCAAGTTGACAAACGCTTCGACCAAGTAGATAAGGATATTCTGGGATTAAAAAAAGACGTCAAGGACCTAAAAACCCTTTCAGAAGCCGCCTTTGCAGATATCCTAAAACTTGATGAAAGAACGGCACATCTGCACAAAATTAAATAGCCCAACTCACCACAAAACCACTCTTTTAAAGGGGTGGTTTTTTTTACCTTAAAAAATGTATAAACCACCCCTCAGCAAGCAATAATAAGTAAATAAGCACAAAAAATCAGAAAATAAGGAGGAAAATAAGCCATGAGAGGAATCATATCTTGGGACAAAGCCTTTGCTCATGATCTGACACAAAGATTGGACCGTGCCTTTTTTTATAATGATAAATCACCCATGCGCTGTGATATCATTGATCAGGGAGATCAATACTACCTGATAGCCGAGCTGCCCGGTTTCGACAAAGAGGATATCAAAGTACTGGTAGAAGATGATATTTTACGCATCCAAGCCCAAATGTCTTTAGGAGAAAAAACCATCAGACGTGATTTTATTATCCAAGAACGCCATCACAGCTCCCTGGTACGCTGCTTTAATGTTCGCGGTGTTGATGAAGAAAAAATCCATGCCAGCTTTCATAACGGTATCCTCAGTGTTATTTTACCCAAAACAGACACCGAAAAAGCAGATTTATCTCGCTCCGTTGAAATTAATTAAACACTTATTTACCAAAAAACGGATAAAAACTCCTCTTAAAACTAAAGAGGAGTTTTTGTCTAAAAATCGCTCGCCCAAAGCAATCTTTTTTCTTAACAGCCACAAAATAAAATCGCTCCCCATTTTATCTGATCAGTCAGACCGCTTTTTTTGGTATTGAAATTCGCTTGCCAATCAGTAAATTATCCCTGCCAAAAATTAAGCCAAATTATCACACTCTTGGTTTCGTTTACGAAACCTTATTACAAAAGAAAACATCACAGGGATTTTCAATCGCCAAATAAATACAGCATTTTTCAATTTCATTGCGCATAAAATCGCTATCTCCATTAAGCTTTCTGTAAAGAGTAACCCTACTAATACCCAGCATCTCTGCCACATCACTCATGTTCTTTCCACATAAAACAGCCGCCGCCATAAATTTTCTTTTGTTAAACAATCATCTCAATCCCTTCCTTGTTTTTTAGTTTCGTTTACGCAACACAATCTTAACATACGCCTTTTATCTAGTCAACAGAAAAACTCTATATTCAACAAAATTCGTAATAGACGTTGCCTTTTCGTAACCGATAATGTAAAATAGCTTACAGAAGGGTTTTGAAATGCTCAAGAAAAAAGGGAGCTGATGCGTGTGGATTTAAAGGATATTATTAAGAATCGCCGCCGAGTTTTGAATCTGACTTTAAACGAAGTGGCACAAAAAGTAGGCGTGAGTAAAGCGACCGTGCAGCGTTGGGAAAGCGGCACAATTAAGAATTTGCGCCGAGATAAAATCTCCAAATTGGCCAAAGCCCTAGAAATTACTCCCAGCTCTTTGATGGGTTGGGGTTCCGAAGATGACATCTACCGCCACGAAAATGTCTTAACGCCCAGCTATAAGTCTTTAACAATGGCCGAATCCACAGCCGACCATCAGATTGAAATAGCCACTTCTTTGGATGCCGATTTCTGCGTCAAGATGCAGGATGACAGCATGATGAACTCCGGTCTTAAAAAAGATGATATTATTTTTATCCGCCGGCAAAACACCGTCAAACACGGCGAATTGGCCGCCGTAAAAATTAAAGATAAATTGACCCTGCGCCGCGTCTTCATGATCGGCGAAACCCTGCAGCTACACCCTGACAATGCCAACTATGCACCGCTAATTATTGCCGAGGCCAGCCCCAATATCAGGATTATGGGACGAGCCTTAGCTTTTCAAAGATCGATTTAAAAACCACAGTATAAAAACCACAGTAAGTGTATAAAAATTACTTTTTAAAAACTAAAAAGGAGCTATTTACATGAAAACTGCCATTATTTATTACACTTTATCCGGAAAAACCCGCCTGTGGGCAGAAAAAGCCGCCCAGTCCTTATCTGCCGACCTTTTTGAAGTGAAGGAATATAAGCCTAAAAATTTTTTGACCTCTTTTTTAATTGGCTGTCCGCAGGCTCGGCGGCAAAAAAGTACGCCCCTTGCCACCCCTGATATCGACCTGACGGATTACAAAAGAATCATTCTGGCGGCACCTGTCTGGGCGGGTTATCCCGCCCCCGCCTTTAACAGCATAATAAATATGCTGCCCGCGAACAAAGAAATAGAAATCGCCCTCACCTCCAGCAGCGGTAAAAGCAGTTGTCGCGAAAAGGTGAACCTGCAAATTGAAGATAAAAATTGCCATATCAAAGATTGGTTAGATATTAAAACTAAATAAGCAGTAATGGCAGCTTTTCTGCTTATACCCCACCACAATCACCATATAATAACTTACGAACTCCCTCGGTCGGCTAGCAAAAAGCCGACCTTTAGCTTTTGCCCCCATCAAACCCACCGCCCCTTTCACCCTCCTTCCCCCTTCATCCGCTCTCGCCTTGCACCCTCAACTGCCTACCTCTCTTCAGCTACCACCCCTCTTTTCTGTTCCCCTCCCTCGTCCTTCTTCCGTTTCTACCACTCCCTCACCCTCCCCAAAAAGCAATCCTCCCATCACTCGCTCCCAGCTCCCCGGCCTCCCGCCTTCACGCTCACTCCCTCTCGGCAACCCCCCGGCTCCAGCACTATCCCAAGTAAGTCGCCACTTTTCTCTCTTTCTCTTACCTCCTCCCCTCGCTACCGCCCCACCTTTGACAGAGTATGGGGTTTTTCTCCTGCCCTTTTACGCAGATCCTTTCCCCCCACACCATCTGCACCACAACATCAGCACCTCACCCAGCTAACCCTCGCCATCAATACCCAACCACCACCGCCACTTTTCCTCCATCCATCTCCCCCCCTCCCCACCCCTTGACAACCCCTCTCAAAAACACAAAAATAGGACAGCTTAAGCTGTCCTGTTTAGTTAATCCTGACCATAATTTAGTTTTTTAATTTAGTTTTTTATCGCCAAATTAACAACCCACAAATCCTTTTTCAATGCATAATTAACCGTATAAAAAGTCCCGCCCTTAGGCCTTGTAAGATAAGCTAAACAATATGCACTGTGATCCACCAAATAACGGTTACGCCTATGCATACAGCCGTTGTCATATTGCTCAGCAGTATAAATCACCTGGTCAGCGGAGTCAAGCGTGCGCTCGTACTTGGCACGATCCGCCTCCGACCACCGATTACTTTGGGACTTGCAAGGTAAAACCATAATCAATTTAACCTGCGGAAAACTTTCTCGCATCTCTATCACTACCTGCGCTGCTAACAGATCAAAACCCAAAGCCCCGCCATTATAAAAAACATTAATCCCCGCCCCGATTAAGCGCTCAATCAAATCGTAAAGTCGACTTTTCACTCGCTTTAAATCCGTCGGAGCAACCTGCCGATGACCGGTAAAGCAGCAAGAATGTTCCTTCATCACAACCTCCAAAATTTTTTAATTTAATCAAAAGTCAATGTTTCAGCTTGTCCGAATTAGACCCCAAAAAGAAATCACGATCAATAAAAACCCCTACGGACAACAGGTTAAAGCCCTGCATCACAAGCACAAAAGCAGTGCAAAAAACAATCGTAAACGCCGCCACCAGCGGCCAAAAACAAAGCATAACGCCAATGATAACACTGATGATGCCCAAAACCAAAGGCCAACCCCATAAAAAGCCGCCGGCCTTTTTCTGCCCCAGCGCCGCCATAATACGCGTCAAACCGTTGAAAATTATCACCGAACAGAAAAGATAAATAATCACTATGCTAATCATAAATCTTGTATAAAAATTCAACAAAACCAACAGCCCCAAAGCCAAAGTCACAATCCCGGCAAAAAGATCCCAGCTGCTGACTGTGCCCTGCCTTTTATGAGTTACATAAGCTATGATCAAGTTAAGCCCCATCACCATCAAAATTAATCCCGCCAGCCAGCCGGCGGCCGCAAAGGTTAATAAAGGTTAATAAGGGATGAAAAAAGAATAAAAAGCCAAAAATGATGGTCAATGCTCTCATAAATCACCCCCCCTTTTCATAAAATTTTAACATCAGTAAAAATCAGTATAGAACAATTGTACCATAAAAAACTCACTCTTACCAGTAAAATATTATCAAAAATATAATTCCGGGGATTTTTTTATAAAAAATTCCCCACAAGCACTGTAAAACAGTAAGTTGTGGGGTTTTTTATTTATTCAGCAGAGCCGCTCTTTTTGGACAATCTGCCCTCTTTTTTTAAACTTTCACGCAATAAAAACTCTATTTGACCATTAACGCTCCGCATTTCATCTTGCGCCCAAGCCTCAATCGCGGCGTAGACCTGCACATTAATACGCAAAAGAAATTTCTTTTTGATCGCCATCAGTACAAACTCCCTACATTAATCACAGGAGTTGCAGAGCGATCAGAAATAATGGCCACCATTAAATTGTTGATCATATTGATCCGCCGCTCATCATCCAGATCCATCACACCATTATTTTCTAATCTGGTGATCGCCATCTGAGCCATACCCACCGCACCCTCAACGATGATTTTACGTGCCGCCAAAATGGCCGCTGCCTGCTGCCTTTGCAGCATTGCACTGGCAATTTCAGTCGCATAAGCCAGATGCGTAAGCCGCGATTCAAGCACCTCAACCCCGGCCACATCCAAGCGATCTCGCAGCTCATTTAACAATTCTTTGGAAATTTCATCAGTGTTGCCACGCAAAGAAATCCCGCTTTCTTCAAAATTATCATAAGGATAACGCGCCGCCACATGACGCAAAGCCGTCTCACTTTGAATCTCCACAAACTGCTTATAGTTTTCCACATCAAAAGTAGCTTTAGCCGCATCAACCACCCGAAAAACAACCACCGTGGCAATCTCAATGGGGTTACCATTAATGTCATTTACTTTCAAACGCTCACTGTTAAAGTTGCGAATACGCAAAGAGATTTTATTGGCACTGGAAAAAGGCACGATCATCCAAATGCCGCTTTCTCTGATCACACCCTTATACCTGCCAAAAAAGGTGATAACCGCCGCCACATTGGGCTGTAAAAGCACCAAAGAAGAGCCAATCAAAATCATCAGAATAATGCCAATAATTACCCAGGCTACCTGACCGTAAACAACTCCCAAAACAGTAAAAACAGCCAAAAGGACTATTAAAGCCACAGCGATAAAACCATTAATTTTCCATGCCGGACGTTCTTTCATAAAATCACTCCTCTTTTTTTATATCATAATTATATCATATTAATATAAAAACTACCAATGCTTTATCGCCATAATAGCTCTTAAATTGACCGTAAGCCCTCTACCAGCTCACAATCCTTCTAATCACCCCTTAACTGTCACCCCTTCGGCAAACAACCCCCAAAAACTTATAAAAACCTTTCTAATCATCACTCCTTTTCACCCCGTAAGCCTGTCAATCTTGGCAATTTTCTAAACCCTTGACCGCTACCGACTGAAAGAGGGGGTTTTGTATTTTTATGCACATTTAGCGATTAAAGCTTGCTGCTTAAAATCCCTGCCTTACTCTCCTTTTGCCCCCTGCCGCCCCGGCGTAAAAACCCTTTTTACCCTCAAGGAGCGGAATTTAGGCGCTCTCTTTTTACCATAATCTGATCTTTTAAAACGGAAATACGCTCTGAAGCACGCAAAAGCTGCCGCAGGCTGACCCCGCCTGTATAATAGTCACGCAACAATTGCGGATATTCCTGCTGCAAATAGACCAGCTCGATCTGATCATTTACCAGCTGCTCCGACACCCGTCGCTCCTTTTGTTCCTGCTGCAGCTGCCAAGAATCGATCAATTGCCCCATCACCGCCGGATCTGCCCGGCAACCTGCTAAAAAGGACATCGATAAAACAGCAAAAGTCAAAATAATCACCAAAACTTCTTTTTTAAAATTTTTCATGAAAAATCCCCCGGTTTACTCCGTACTTCATTTAACATTATTATTCTTGATCACAGCGACCGAAACCTTGACAAAAATTCCGACAAATAAATCACTTTAAGCTGGTAACTTTGTTGTTTTTAGTTGTTTTTTACGAATGAAGAAAGATCAAAAAGATTCCCAAACCTTGTACTTGTCTGTAAAATGCGATAAACTGTAAAATATAAAATAGACTAAAAGGGGTCCTTTTAATGAAAGCTTTCAAATCACCGTTTCTCATCCTGGCGGCTGTTTTGCTCTTTTGCGCCTTCTCTGTCACCGGCTGGGCCTCCGGCAGCAAATTGGCAAACACACCGCTAAAAACCGTCGAAGAGGCCGCCCCTTTGTGGGAAATCGTCTTTGATGAGGATGTCGCCATTCCTCAAGAAGCCCTGGCAGATAACAATATGACTTCTTATATTGAAGATGGCGAGGACAGCGGCACTTTTTTCACCTCAGATGAAAAAGTAGTCAAGCGTTGGCAAAAAAGCGACCTGGTTGAAGAAATAAACCCTAAAAACCGCGTCCACCTGGCCGCCACTCCCAATGATCCTCTTTACAGTAAAAATAATGGTACCGCAAACTATCAGTGGGCTTTGCATACGCTGGAGGCAGCATCGGCCTGGGACATCACCACAGGCAGCTCACAGGTTAAAGTGGCGGTGATCGATTCCGGCCTGCAAGCAAACCATCCGGACAAAGGCTCTAATATAATCGGCGCTTATGATGCCGTCAGCGATCAAAAATCCGTCAGCGGCGATCCTGCCAACCATGGCACTGCAGTGGCAGGATTAATTGCCGCCGGCACTAATAATCATCAAGGCATGGCCGGCAGCAACTGGCAATGCACAGTCTATGCCATCAATATTTTTTATTATGACTCATATTTAAAGGATTATACCTCAACTGATGAATATTTAAACAGAGCTATCCGCTATGCCGTTGATAATTTGGATGTGGATGTGATCAATATGAGCTATGCCAGCCTGCAAGAAAACCCGCTGGAAAAGCAGGCTATTGCTTATGCTCGGCAAAAGGGCGTAATTTTGGTAGCGGCTGTGGATAATAATGGTGATCAGGACGGTTCTTTAAAAAATATTCTCACCTATCCTGCTAATTATCAGGGTGTAATCGGCGTGGGCGCCACTAATAAAAACTCCAAAAAAGCCGGCTTTTCCTCGGCGAATTCCTCCGTGGATGTCAGCGCCCCGGGAGAAGCGATTATTTCACTAAATAGTGACCTCTCCAGCCCGTACAGCCTCAATAGTGGCACTTCTTTTTCCGCTCCTTTGGTCTCCGGCTTGGCCGCTTTGGCTAAAGCAATTGATCGTGATTTAAGTCCTGCCAACTTTGAGAAATTTCTGCAGATCAGCAGCACCGACCTGGGAAACCCCGGCAGGGATGATCAATATGGTCACGGTCTGATTAATTATTATGATTTTCTGGACCGCCTCAAAAATTATCGTTTCTATGATATAAAAAGGTATGTCTGGTATGAAGACAGCGTTTATTATCTGGTTGATCAGGGTATTGTTAATGGCACCACGAAGTATACTTATTCACCAAATAAATTGATTACTCGCGCGCACTTTGCCAAAATGCTGGCGGAATCCTCCGGTGAAGATCTGACAAAATATGCTACTGCTACCTGCCCTTTTAAGGATGTAACCGCCGCCTCACAAAAGGCTTATATTAACTGGGCTTATCAAAATGGCGTGGTCAAAGGTGTCAGTAAAACCGCCTTTGCTCCCAATTCTTATATCACTCGGCAGGATTTGGTCTTGATGTTATATAATTATTTGCATAACTATATGAAGGAAGAGCTGCCCCTAACCAGTCCGGATATCGCCTTTAAAGATGAAAATAATATCAGCCCTTATGCCAAAGAAGCGGTGCATTATATGGTCAAAGCTGATATTATTCATGGCACTACCAGCACCACCTTTTCACCCAAGGATAATTCGTTACGCTCTGTGGCGGCTCATATCCTGGCGCCTTTTTTGCAGATACTCGACTGAATTATTAAAGCATAACCCCTAAAATCACCGCCCCGCCCTTTCTAAGGGGCGGGGCTTTTCTCATGCCCTTTTGACGCAGACTTTTTACCTCCAACCCCAGCCCACCACACACACTCGCCCCCTGCTACCACCCCTTCCCTTCGTCACTCATCAAACCTCCACTTCTCGCACCCCCAACCCCCCATCAAAAAAGCCACCCACACTCAACCCACCTCCAGGCAACATCCTCACTTGCTTTCTCACTCATCCGCTCTCCCCAACTTCCGCTCACACCTCCACTTCTCGCACCCCCAACCCCTCCTCGGTCGGCAATTAAATTTAGCTTTTACTCTCACCCTGCCGCCCTTTTGCTCCGCTCCCCGCTATCGCCCTTCCCCCAGTATCTCCCTCGCTCGCCTTCTCACACCCCATCGCCTCTTTTTTCCGTCCACTCACCCCTCGCACCCCACTCCCTCCATTCAACAAAAAGGAGTACCCACCCAGGCACTCCCTCCCACCAAAAAAGGGCGCTCCCCCCAACACAGCCACCGACTTCCGCCTTCATCCTCTCGCCCCTTCCCCATCCGCCCGCCTTCCCGCTCACACCACATGACCCCAGCACCTCACCCCAGATAACCCCCAAAATTCCATAAAAAATCCCCCTTGAAAAAATCTTTTCAAGGGGGAGAATAAGCCGCTTTTTAAATAATCGACACCGGCACCGGCAGGTTTTTCAAAATGCCCACCACATCCTTTTTGGTGTGCTCACTGACCCATAAAACCACCCGCCCAATCTTGACATCCAAAGTGGTGACCAAGGCTAAATTATCATAACCTTCAATCAGCTTATTGAAAAAATCAATATCGCGCGGCTCCATTTCAACAGTAATATGTTCACCTGTTTGTTCCAGTTTTTTATCCATAAGATCTACCTCTTTGTCCATATTAACCCCTATAGCTGCCGTCTCCTTTTAATTGATTCAGTTTTTTTATAAGCAGAATCCACCGTTTCCCAAACAATCTGCTCGACATTATAAGCTCGCAAAACATTAATCCCCTGCTCCGTAACGCCGCCTTTAGTCGCCACGCCCTCCACAGTCTTAGCAAAATCGCCCAGCCCCAAAGCTCCGGAAAAGGTCTGCTCCACAATCTTTGTCGCCTGCTCCGGCGAAAAACCCAAACGCACACCGGCCTGCACAAAATTGTCCAAAACAGCGGCGGCAAACCCTAAACCGCTGCCGGATAAAACCGTCACCTTCTCAATCTCATCCTCCGTCACTTCCAGCACATAACCAAGCCCGCAAAAGAGCTTTTTAATTTCTGCATAACGGCTGCGATCATAATTATTAGCAGCCATACCCGTAACGCTTTGAGCATTTTTAAGAGCAATGTTTGGCATCACTCGCACAATCTGACAATCTGTGGCCAATAAATCCGTAATCTCTTGCATCGTCGTACCGGCCATAAAACTGATCAGAGTCTTTTTCGCCAAAAGCCGCCCCTCAATCATCGGCGCCAACTGCGGGAAAACCTCTGGTTTAACAGCCAAAATAATGACATCACTTGCCTCAATCAGCTGATTAATATCTGCATAAATATGCGCCCCCAGCTCTTTTTCTGCCTTAAGCAAGCGCTCTTGACTCCTATTATAAAGATGCAGTTTTCTACCGGCAAAGAGACCCTTTTTCATGACCCCATCCACAAAGGCCGCGGCCAAATGACCAAAACCGATTATCCCTATTTCCATCTGCTTACTCCTTATCTTGCGGCGGATTGTCCTTTGCCGGCGGCATCACAAATTCCGGCGGCGGCACAAATTCACCATTGGGAATATCAATCGTAGAACCGGGAAAATGCCCCCGAGACAACAAATATTGAAAATCAACAAAAACCTCGTCATAACTTTTGCGTGTCCGCTCGGCCAGCCATTGAATGGAAAAGGTGCGCCCCGCCATCATCAGTTTAATATACAGTAAGCCGCGATCCAAGCGTCTGTTTTTACGAATATTTTTAATCAGCGCCCCACCCAAAAATACCGTCACCAAAAGGACAATAATCAAATTAAAGACACTAAAAGGGCTGGCCGTCACCGCGCTGTATAAAAGATAAAGCGCCAAACAAAAAAGCACAATCCCCATAATAATCATCATATTAGCGTTCCTGCCACGCCCTTTATAAGGGATATAGGAAATCTGCTTTTTCATCTTTTCGCTCCGTACGCCCCTTCATTTAAAAATCATATTCATTATCATAATATAGTTTTTTATTGCCAAATGCAAGCTTTTTTAGCGCCTAATCATCCATCGGCTGCAATAAAAAATCCCGTCCTTCATTAATAAAGTGAGCCTGCATCCCTTTTAACGCAAAAAAAGCCTTGATCAAAGACTGCAAACGATTTAAATCATGTTCAGTCTCTTCAAACCATAAAGCCTGCGCACCACAGGAATCACGTAAATGCATTTTCACAGGAAAGCCCTTTTCCTCTAAAAAACTGTTTAAATTATTAACATCCATAAAAGTTACAACTGCTTTCATCGTTCTTTCTCCTTTATTTTTACCTGATTTAACGGAATTATCAAACATAAAAATTTTACTTAAGCTAATTAGTTTGACGCCCCACCCCTATTCCCCTGCCTAAAACTAAAATTTTATCCCCAAAAACTCCCCCCCACATAGCACCCCCTGTAATAAAAGGTTGACTGTTGGTAGAAAATGGTGTTACGATCTAAATATAATAAGTATAATCTAACATTTTAGATGCTGTGCGGATTGAAGGATGTGATTGCTATGGTGAGATAGTTATTATCAACAAGACGGGTTTGTCACAGGGGAGACTTAGAACAAAAAAGCAATCTCAAAGGAGGTTTATTTATGTTTACAACCAAGAAAAAAGGCTTACTAGTAGTCCTCATCGCTGTGGTTATTGCTCTGCTGGCTGTCACAGGAGTTAATGCCACTGATAAAAAGGTCATAGAGCTGCCGGTTGAAGCAATTACAGTGGCCGACAGCTATGACATCGATAAAGTAACACCTCAAATGCTCTCAGAAAAACAGCAAACACTTGCCCGAGAACTAGGTATCGATGTCGACAAAATCACTAAAGCAGAAGTTGTCAATGACATGATTCTAGATGTAACTTATACTCAATACATGGTCGATACTGCTAACTACATTGCTATAGACCAAAATAATAAGATTGTAGAAGTATCGACCTATGATCCGGAAACTATGAGCAGCGGTGATGAATATAAATGGAAAACCACCGAAAAAGATTACCTAGCCAAAGGCGAAGAAGTATTGGGGCTTTTAGGTCTGGATGGTCAATATGAATTGATCGAATCAAGCGAATTTTCCCCTGATTATTGGGTTCTCTATTATCGGGAAAAATTAGATAATGGGCTTATCAATCCATATAAAGGTGTAGGCATTAATATTGTTCGGGCTGATAATAGTGTTGGCTTAGTTTATATCTCTGATAAAGATGTCAATACCCAAAAAGCAGAAATTACGGAAGAAGAGGCTTTAGAAAACGCTCAACCGACTATTACCAAATTAGGAGACAATGCTCAAGTAGCCAATATAGAACTAATGTATACCCGTCCTAATTATGCTTGGGATGGCAGTGGAGTATATAAATTAGCTAACTATGTCCGTTTAGTTTATAATATTAATATTATCGACGAAACAGCTGCTTTGGGTGGCGAATACGAGATCCATGTGGATGCCGTAACTGGTGAGGTTGTTGGCGGAAATGTATCCGAAGATCTTGGTGGGGCTTTTGGGCAAGCCACTGGTGGTGTTTCTCATACTTCACACAATTATACACAAAGAGTCCAAAGAGCTTTCAATAAATTGAGAACCATGGGTTATAATCCAACAACAAAAATGGCAGATAATACCTATAATCTCAAGACAGCTATCATAAATCATTTAACGCATAATAGCGCCTACGCTTTCCATTTTTCTGGTCATGGCAGTGCAAATAATATTGGCGCCATGCCTGATGCTTTACCCTACCCCGATAGCAAAACACCTATTTGGACCCTGCAAAGAACTAGCATAGCTGGTTATAATGGTAATTGGAAATTTGTTTATCTCGATTGTTGTAGTGGTGGCACAGCTAACTGGACTCATGCTTTTAACATTACTAATAATTCTACCAATAGAGCTTTTATTGGATATGGTGGCAAAATAACTTCAGATATAGCAAATGCCATGAATAATGAAATTTATTATAATATGGGAAGGCGCTCTATCCACCAGGCTGTTGTGCGTGCGCAAACTGTTGTAGGTACAAATCTGGGATGGTTTTGTGGTGATAGAGACTATTGGGGATAACTGATAAATAAAGAAAGAAGGTGCTTGTCTTGACCAGAATCACTAAAATCTTCACCATTTTCTTAACCGCCACACTTACTCTCACTCTCTTGGCAGGCTGTCATAACAGCGGCCAAACAGCAACAGATGAGGTTGACCTGGCGGCGATTTATGATCTCAATGTTGACAAAATCACTGTTTGGTATCTGGAAGGAGAAATCGGCCTCCCAGAAGATACAGGCGGCTATACCAAAGCTTTTGAAATCACTGATCCTACCGATGTCCAAAAGATGATTGAATCTGTTGATTTTACCTCCTGGGAAAAACCGGATGGTGTGGGCGAAGGTATTCCTGCATATTATATTCAATTTGGGGATAATGCGATAATTAGCACATATGGAGAATCCCCTTATGGTGACATCGCTCAAGGAGCTTTTTTTCAAGATGGCAAGCTAGTAGCTAATAAGGATGTCAAAAGCCACGGCCCTTATGACATGCCGGAAAACCTCCTCACCACTTTAAATGAAATGATCGAAAAATACCGACCCGATCTCATAACAGAAGAATAAAACAGCAACAAAAAGCGTCACGCTCCCCCTCTGCCAAAATTGGGGATAGCCTGCGCCACCATCTTTATTTTAAGAAAAGAGGTAACTATGATGTCTAAAATCACTAAAATATTGATCCTTTCATTAACTGCCTTACTTACTCTCACCCTTTTAGCAGGCTGTCATAACAGCGGCCAAACAGCGACAGATGAGGTTAACCTGGAGGCGATTTATGATCTCGATGTTGATAAAATCACTGTTTGGAGGATGGTTGATAACACACAAACCTTTGAAATCACTGATCCTACCGATGTCCAAAAAATGATCAATGCTGTTGATTTTCCTGCTTGGCAAAAAACAGAAAATATGATCGAAGGCCCTTATGCCTACTTTATTCAATTTGGGGACAATGCTACAATTACCATGTCTAATGACAGACCCTATGGAGATATTTGCAAAGGAACTGTTAACCCAGACGGCACTATGTCCAACAATGATGGCACAGAAGGTCATGGTCCTTATTACATGCCGGAAAACCTCCTCACCACTTTAAATGAAATGATCGAAAAATACCGACCCGATTTCATAACAGAGGAATAAAACAGTAGAAAAGGAGCGTCACGCTCTGCCAAAATTGGGGATAGCCTGCGCCACCATCTTTATTTTAAGAAAAGAGGTAACTATAATGTCTAAAATCACTAAAATCTTCACCATTTTCATTAACCGCCACACTTACTCTCACTCTCTTGGCAGGCTGTCATAACAGCGGCCAAACAGCGACAGATGAGGTTAACCTGGCGGCGATTTATGATCTCGATGTTGACAAAATCACCGTTTGGCATATGGAAGGTGAATTTGGCCTCCCGGAAGATGATGGTGGATATACTATAGCCTTTGAAATCACCGATCCTGCCGACATACAAAAAATGATTCAGTCTGTCGACTTCCCCTCCTGGGAAAAAACAGAAGTTGTATATGAGGGAGTAATTAGTTTCTATATTCAATTTGCTGATACTGCTACTATTGCTACATATGGTAATGAACCCTATGGCTACATAGGTCAAGGTGCTCCAGCCAAGAACGGCAAATTGCCAGACAACGGAAAGGAATCTGGATATTACTTCATGCCTGAAAGCATCCTCGCAACTTTAAATGAAATGATCGAAAAATACCGACCTGATTTCATAACAGAGGAATAAAACAGCAACAAAAAGCGTCACGCTCCCCCTCTGCCAAAAAGACCCCTCAACTAATCTAAAAGGAGTGACCCAACATGCCAAAAACCCCTAAAATACTACTTGTTTTTCTAGCCCTAGTCGCCGCCGTATCCTTACTGATCGGTTGCAGCAACACCACAGCTAATGACCAAACAGACCAACAGCCAACTGGTACAGAAGAGGTTGATTTAGCTTCTACCTATGATTTAAACACAGATAAAATAACAATATGGTTTATGGGCGAAGATGCCATACTTAAGCAGGCTTTTGAAATCACTGATCCGGCTGAGGTGCAACAAATGATTGAATCTGTAGACTTCTCTAACTGGAAATTTGTGCCCATGGAAGAAGGCCGTTATACGGGTATCCCATATTATTGGGTGCAGTTTGGTGATAAAACTACTATTTCAACCTATTATGAAGTACCATATGGATATGTTTTTTTAGGGCCCCCCGGCAAAAATGAAAAACTAAACCCTGATAATGGACCTTATCACATGCCTCAAGAATTTTTAGATACTCTTTTAGAATTTGTTGAAAAATACCAGCCGGAAATTCTGCCGTAATAAATAAAAGGAGTGACCCAACATGCCAAAAACCCCTAAAATACTACTTGTTTTTCTAGCCTTAGTCGCCGCCGTATCCTTACTGATCGGCTGCAGCAACACCAATGACAAGCAGCCCTCAACCGAAAACAATAGCAATAATGACAGTCTTGAAACAACAACTGATCGTGATCTGGCAGCGACCTACAGCCTGGATACTGACAAAATCACCGTCTGGTATTGTGGTGAAGACTCCTTTTTTTATCGGGCTTTTGAGATCACTGATCCTGCTGAAATTCAGCAAATGATCGCAGCTGTGGATCTTGCAGCTTGGAAAATCTCCCAAAATAACTATACCGGATTTGAACACTATTGGATTCAATTTGGTGATAACTCCACCATAGCCATTTATCAAGAAGTTCCTTACGGCTATATTACTAAGACAATTCCTGAAAAAAATAGTCATTATCTCGAAAACGACTCGCTGGTTCATTACGATATGCCGGAACAACTCTTGACCACTTTGGTGGATTTTATCGAAAAATACCGACCCGGAGTCCGACCCCAATAAATAAACGCATCAAAAAAGGCTTACGCTTAACTCAATATCATCTTTAAAACACAAAAGAGAGCACAAAGGCTCTCTTTTTTAGTGCCCTTTACTGCCGTTTAGTCAGTATAATACTGCTCAATCATCTTGTGCAGGGTGGCTGCCAACTGTGGAGACACTTGATATGGATCAGCCTCGGACAGGGATAAAGCAATCAACTGTCCTTTACTCCCGACCAAAACCTTCTTGTAAATATCTCCAGCCTAACACAATAAGCCTGATCGTACAAGCTTTTTTCACCAACCACCGCCCTCACTCCCTTTTCCCTGCGGTCGTTCCCCCCCCCCCCACTCCCTCATCCCAACAAAAAGGAGTACCCACCCGGGCACTCCCTCACACACTAAAAAGTAACACTCCCACTAACCCGGCCGCCCCTCTCTCAACCGCCGTTCCCTGTAAACACCGCACTCACACAAAAAAACAACCCCTGCTTGCAGCTTTAGGCTTACTTCAGCAGTTCTAGCAGTCTTTCCGGATTTTCATACTTCACGGATCCATCTTCAATGTTCATCTTAACATAATCATAGGCCGTTTTTCCGGCATTATCCTTAAGACTTTTATCTGCTCCGTGAAACAAAAGATATTCTACTACCGGTTCACAAGAATCGTTAAGAACTACTAAAACGAGAGGAGTCGCTCCGGTATCTTTTTTTCGCATATTGACATCGAAACCTTTTTCTTCTATCAAATGCTTGATAATCGGCAAGTAGGCTTGTATTTTTAGTTGGTCATCACCAATAGAACGCATACTAGCGTTACATGCAATTTGCAGTATATTGCCTTCCTCTTCATACTCTTGATGAATATCTACCCCTGCCTTCTCCAGCAGATCAATCATCTCACAAGTGCGAGTGTTCTCGATATCTACATAAGCTATTACTCTATATAAGGCATTTTTTTCCCCCTCACTATAATAATTGGCATCGGCACCCTCGGCCAACAGCAACTTCATGACCTCCACACATTTTTCATTATAATTATTGGCGGTAGCCATTAACGGCGATGTATTAGTCCTATCAGTTACAAAGTTCACGTCGGCACCCTGCTCAATCATAATCTGCACAAGTTCATAATAACCCATCCCGCAAGCCGCATGCAAAGGAGTAGTATACAAGACTATGCTGCCATCAATGATAGGCGCTGCTATATTAAGATCATAATTATTATCTGCCAGCATTTGCTTTGCTTGTTCTTCTTCACCATCTACAATAGCTATAATAAGCTCATAAGCAAATTTCTCCTCTGCACTCAGATCGCTAATAAGCTCTGCTTCCAGATCTTCATAAAGGAGATCAGCACATCCTACCATTAGCATAGCACTTACAAGCACTACACATATCACAGAAAATAGCTTAGATTTATTCTTATCAATCATAGCTTACCCCTCATAGCTTTCATTTTTTACTCTTAATTAACAACCCAAGACCTCGGGTCAAAAATTCCTCCTTCAAACCAGTAAGAATCTTGATCATATCCCAGATCGTCTTTCCCTACACTACCAATATCTGCCGGATTGGCGCGTCCACGTATGCTGGCATCCGGAACAATATACGCAGCAATTGCGTGCAGTTTAATCTCCATGATGACCCCCACATCTGTTCTTCCAGACAAAGCCCCACTTCCAGCTACCGATCGAGTTGTCCTAATAATCTCATCTCCCATACCTCCAGACATCATAGAGGCTGCAGAAAAATTGCTTTTATAGTCATCTTTACAATACACTGCAACCAGGCCTTCAGACTTATTAACTCCATACGATATAGTGAAACTTTGGCCAGATGCTGCTGTTGCTGTCGTTTTATATACCACATACGTTAGTTCTTTATCACCTCTTGATTTGTTAAAACCTTTCCCAGTATTAGTTGTTGTATATGAATATTTCCTTTTAGAACTTCTACTGGCAATTGTTGTTCCAATTTTCCTTATCACAGGATTCTTAGAAATTTGTCTGGATACGTTCCTGAGTGCACTAACAACCTTAACGGCTAGGCTCCTTATAAGGCTTCGTAGCGATATCTGCCCATCATGATCATCAAAATTCACCGGGTTGTTATTGCAATAAGTGTACAGATTAGTATCTTTCAAGCTCATGCTGCTGGAACCAACTAAATCAACCGCATCAGCACTAACAAAGCGACAGACCACCGGATCATAATTCCTGGTCTGCAGGTTATACCAACCAGTATCCTGATCATAATAATAGCCTCTATAACGCAGCGGATTGATGGTGCCAATAGTCTCACCGTTCAAATTGGTAGCCGACAATACTTGACCATAGAAATCATATTTATATTCCGCCACCAATGTCTTATCAACTGCTGTCCCCGTGCCACTCTGCGATTTGACCTTAACCAGACCGATCACATTGCCCTCACCATTTTTCATATAGAAATACAGGTTGTAGGCTTTGGGATTATCGAATTGGTCGGTCTTACTCAATAGATATTCTACTGCCCCGTCGGTATCATAGAAATACTTCAAGACCCTTGTTAGACTACCGTTAGCATTATAATGTTCCTCTTATCCTCTAATGTTTTTTCGAAGCAGTACAATCCTTCAAGAAAGCCAAGACCAGATATCAACAAGACATCTGGCCTTTCCTTTCTTTTATAACTTTTAGGGGATTTTATCTCACGGCTTCAGCATCTCTAGCAGTCTTTCCGGATTTTCATACTTCACGGATCCATCTTCAAGACCTTCCACAAGATAGTCATACTTAGTCTTTCCTGCATGATCCTTAAGACCTTTATCTGCCCCTTGAGCCAAAAGATACTCTACGATTGGCTCACAGTCAGCATCAAGGCTTAATACAATCAACGGTGTAGCTCCTGTGTCTCTTTTTTGCACATTGACATCAAAACCTTTTTCTTCAACCAGGAATTTGATGATCTCTAATCTATCTTGTGATTTACTATTATCTGCCCCCTCTAGCCAACAAATCATATGAAGGATATTTCCATAATCTTCGTATTCTTTATCTTCATACTCTTTGTAGATATCCACACCTGCCTGCTCTAACAAATCAATTATCTTGAAAACATTAGTTGGATTATCCCATGTAAAGATAACATTATATAGAGCATCCTGATCAACGCTATTATTATAATTAGCATCTGCTCCCTTAGCTAGCAAAAACTCTATAATCTCAACATATTTCAGGCTATCACTCATAACCGCATACATTAATGGTGATTCAGAATTCCAATCTAGCACAAGGTTCACATCAGCCCCTCGTTCCACCATCATCTGGACTATTTCATAATCGCCAAAACAACAAGCTGCCTGTAGAGGGGTTATGTAATCCGCGATACTTCTATGGTCAAAAAATATAAACGATTCTACATTAAGATCACTGTTGTTGTTTTGTAGCAGTTCTTTAGCTCTTTCCTCCTTATCATCTTGCATCGCTAAAATAATTTTACGGGCCATGCGCTCATCTTTATTCATAACAGGAGTACCCATAAAAAAATTTTCATAGGTACTACAGCCTGCTACCAAAAAGGCTCCAAAGATCACCACACATATTATTGTTATTATTTTTATCTTATTCTTTCTAGTCATCTTCCTTGTAAAAAATCTCACACTCATTATCTGGATAAAAATATTCAACGTTAGTAAACCCATGTTTTTTAGTATTATCCTTAACTATATCTAAAATATCTGGGTTTTTGGCATAAATATTCACATACAGACTGTCATCGATTTCAATTACTATTTCACAATCACTTTTGGCAAAATCTCCATAAGTATTTATGTCTTTACATTCACTACCAAGAGGACACGCTCTTACATATAACCAGATAAGCAAGTGGCCTTCTGTAAAATCAATCGCTTCTCTAAACTCCTGACCACTATAAAATCCCTCTTTAAATAATACACCCGGGTTTGGGCCTCTTTGAACTAGCATTTCATTAGACCCAAATTCCCAAATATATTTTTCCAACGATATATTTTCAAGGATTTCTTGTAAATATGATCCATATTTTTTAGGTATTTCAAAACGCAGTGATTGCATTATATTGCCTCCATACATTATTTTGCAGCCCCAACATATCTAAGTTAGCATCGTAGAACCCCCCAGCCCTTTCAAGAGGCTGAGATTTTATCTCACGGCTTCAGCATCTCTAGCAGTCTTTCCGGATTTTCATACTTCACGAATCCATCTTCAAGACCTTCCACAAGATAGTCATACTTAGTCTTTCCTGCATAATCCTTAAGACCTTTATCTGCCCCTTGAGCCAAAAGATACTCTACGATTGGCTCACAGTCAGCATCAAGGCTTAATACAATCAACGGTGTAGCTCCGGTATCTTTTTCTCGCACATTGACATCAATATTTTCGTCTTCTATTTCTCTATCAAAAACTAGCCGATCACTCTCAGGAGTAAAGTACTCAATATCAGTAAATCTCAGCTTCTCAGCATTGGCCCTAAAAATATCTAAAATCCCTGGATCTTTGGCATAAACATTCACATATAGACTATCATCTACATTGATCACTATTTGACAATCACTTTTTATAAAATCATCATAAGTTGTTATATCATTACATTCCCTGCCCTTAAAACAAGCTCTTATACTCATAAAAATCAGAAAATTACCTTCCGCTGGAAAATTAATAGTTTTTATGAATTCTTCCCCACTAATAAATCCTTTTGTAGTAATTTTCTCTACATCTGAACCACTGCCAGGAAACATTTCGTTAAAGCCAAATTCCCAAACATATTTTTCAAGTGGGATGTCTTTACAAAGATCATACAAATAATTACCATATGCATTAGGTGTTTCAAAGCTTAAGGCTTCCATACATAACATCTCCTTAAATTATTCTTACAATCCCAACATGACTACACCTCTGACAACCAAAGATCCCGCCGCTCCCTGTAAACACCGCACTCACACAAAAAAACAACCCCTGCTTGCAGCTTTAGACTTGCTTTAACAGGGGTTATTTATGGCACGCTGAAAGGGATTCGAACCCCTGACCTACGGATTAGAAGTCCGTTGCTCTATCCTACTGAGCTATCAGCGCTCGGAAGTTTTTTAGCAAAAACCGCTAAAAAAGTAAATGGAGCGGGTGATGGGAATCGAACCCACGTGGCCAGCTTGGAAGGCTGGAGCTTTACCATTAAGCAACACCCGCACAAATATCATTTCCATAACAGACAAAATTTATTATACAATAAATCCGCCGGCTTTTCAACTATTTTTTTATAAATAACCCCGATTTGCAGAAAATAAGAGCAGAATTGCCATTTTATACTTTACAAACAGCTCGCCAAAGGGTATCCTAAAAGGTGTTATAGCAAAACACTAAAAGGAGTGGGCTAAATGAAAATAGCTTTGGTAACCGATGGTAAAAAAATGCATTCCACAATCCCGATGCGCTTTGAGGACGGCGACTTTTTGTTGATATATGAGACGGACAAACCCGCTATTGTAGAAATCTACAGCGCCGCCGAGCAAAAAGATCCCCCTCTCTTTTTTGCTGAACAAATTATTGACTGGGACTGTGAGGCCGTGATCTGCGGCTCTTTGGAAAAAGAATCCTTTGATAAAATCGCCGATGCCTGCATCACTCGCTACTACGGCGCCGGCATGAAAGCAGAAGAAGCTTTTCAGCATATGATGAAACATCAACTGCAAATAACCGCCAATTTTTTGGGCGCCACCGGCTGCTCCGGGCATGATCACGACCATGACCACGACCATGACCACGATCATGACCACGACTGCGGTCACCAGCACTAAAAAACCCTTTAAAAGCAAGGATCTTGCCTCAATTCGGCAGCCGTCAGGCTGCCAAAAAGCCTTATCTAATTACAATTACCGCCGCAATCCGGCGGTTTTTTGCTTTCTTTGACAAAATAACCCATCTCAAAACCCCTCATAAAACCCGCAACCAGATCACCACCGCCGCCGTCAGTACCGGCACCATAATCAAAATCAGCCAATCCACCCGTGAAAGCTCCAAACGCCGCAAATAAGTACGCTGCGGATAAGCACGAAAAGCTCGCGCCTCCATCGCTATCGCCATCGCCTTGGTGCGGTTTAAAGCCCCTGCTAAAATGGGCAGAGAAATACGTAAATAGAGCTGCAATTTTTGCTTAAGCGAAGTTTTTTTCAGCTCACTGCCACGCAATTGGACAGCATAAAAAACATTTAAGCCCTCATCACGCAAAATGGGGATAAAATGAATCGAAGCCATGGTCATAAAAGCGATTTCATAAGGAATCCTCCATTGTACCAGCGCCAATAGATAATCACGCACATCCCCCGACAGCATGATCAAAGCCGAAGAAACGATAATCAACAGGCGCAAAGTCAGCATGCAGGCCATCGTAAAACCACCGCTTGTCACCAAGGTCAAACCCTTAATCACCAGCAGCGGCTCGCCTGTTCTGACAAAAAAGGATTGCAAAATAAACAGGACGGCGATCAGCCAGAAAATACCTTTGACCTGTCTGACAATATCGGCAATCTTCGCCCTGCCTAAAAGCAATAGTAGCCAAGTGGCAGCCAGCACAAATAAAAGATACAACGGCTGCTGCAACAGCATCCCCAAAGAGGAAAAACCCGCCAACAAAACAATGCGGCAGCGAGGATCCAGACCACCCAGATCAAACATCCCCGCACACCCCCTTTAAGTGCACCTCACGCTGGCAATAGCGACGCACGAAGCCCTCATCATGGCTGACCACAATAATGCCGCAGCCCAGCTCCTTACGGATCTGTAAAATCAACTCACCCAGCAGCTGCCGCCGATGAACATCCAAATGCGCCGTCGGCTCATCAAGCATTAAATAACGTGGACGCATGGCCAAAACCGCCGCCAGCACCAAACGCTGCTTTTCCCCTTGGCTAAGATGAAAAGGAAAAGATTCTCGATGTTGCGTCAACTGAAAATAATCTAAATAATAGTCGGTGCGACTATCAATTTCCGCCGCCTCAAGCCCCTGATTTTTTAAACCATAAGCCATCTCTTCGGCGACCGTCGTACAAAAGAGCTGCTGAGCGGGGTTTTGCATCACATAACCGATCAAACGCCCCACCTCTGCCAAAGTCAATTCACTGACATTTGTCCCATCCAAAAGCACCCGCCCGCTTTGCGGGGTCAAAATACCTAAAAGCAGTTTCACCAAAGTAGTCTTTCCGCATCCATTGGGCCCGGTTAAAGCGGCAATTTCATCAGCAAAAAACTCCACACTGGTCTCTTTTAAGACCACTTGCGGACTTTTAGGATAGGAAAAAGTCACCTGCTCTGCCACCAGACTCATTCGGTCACCCCCTGCTCTTGGTATAAAAACTGCTGTTTGAGAAACTCACGATCCGCCAAAATAGCCTGCGGCGTGTCCAAACGCTCTACCCGCCCTGCTGCCATCACCAGCCACAAATCGGCTTCTTTTGCCAACGTCAAATCATGCTCAACCATGATCAAAGTTTTCCCCGCCTGCTGTAACAGGCGCAAAGCTTTTTTGACTAAACGCTTACCGTTTTTATCAAGATGGCTCATCGGCTCGTCCAAAATCAAAATAGTCGGATTAAGCGTCAAAACCGAGCCCATCGCCACCAATTGCTTTTGTCCGCCGGAAAGCTTGGACGGCGACTTAAGCGCCAAATCCTCCAGCTGCAACAGCTGCAAAACCTCATCAATTCTCTCTCTGATTAAGGCCGGCTCTAAACAAAGGTTTTCCGGTGCAAAAGCCAGCTCATCTTCGACAGTAGTGGTCACCATCTGTAAATCGGGATCCTGCATCACCAGGCCAATCTTGCGGCACAATTGCACCAAAGGAATCTCTGCAATGTCATAACCGTCCAAAATAATTTTACCGCTCAGTGTGCCGCCCAAAACCTGCGGAATAATGCCGCATAAGGCATGACAAAGCGTGCTCTTTCCGCAACCGGAAAGCCCGATAATCGCCGTCAAAGACCCTCGCGGCAGCGCAAAAGAGAGGTCATTTAACACTTGACCTCCCTCTTCATAAGCATAAGATAGATTTTCGACAATCACGGCCTTTGTCATCTGTGAACTGTCTCCTCTATTAAATCTCTATTTAATCTCTATTTCATTTAAAAAACGTGCCGAACGATTGCCAAAGGGGTCTTCTACAATAATAATGCGGAAAGGTCCGCTGCCCCCATCATCAATCGTACCCAGGCTTTGATTATCTTTTGCATAAGCCAAGAGGACGTTTTCAGGTTGGTTGACCTCGGTGCTTGACAATACTGAGGCATAACCATCCACCGCCTTGGTGATAAATTTATGTTCACCCGTTAAAAGCTGCGGATCAACCTCCTTTAGTAAATCAGCCAGCCAAACTCCGGTGAAAACACCCGTTTCATTACCCTTGGAGCTGGAAACAACGGTCTTTTCAATCCCCACAGCAGGTAGTTTTTTCACCTCTTCGAGCGTAAAGCTCTTTAAGATTTGATCATCTTGGGTAATATTGATGGTCGCATCGGCAAAATCGTTGTCAGGCCGATTAAGATAACTGCCAATGATAACCACCACCGCCAAAGCGATGATAATAACAACAATCACCTTAATGTTGAGCTTTTTTTTGGTCATTAGTTAGCCTCCCTGATCAATAATGGTACTAAAATATCGGATGCCCGAAAATCACCGTGTCCGCCTTTTTTCCCGGCATATTCGCCTGTGGCGGTCTCTTCATCCTGTTCATGCTGTCCGTGATCTGCCACGATTAAAATACGCCCTGACCAATCCGCGGCCAGCTGCTCTACCATGTGATCAGTAGCAGCAATTTTAGCAAAGGCTTCCTTGCTGTAAGGTGCATAAGCATGCTGCACGTCATCGATTCCATGAAAATGCACAAACAATAAATCATGATCCAAATTAGCCAATGCACACGCTAAAACCTCATTATCCGTATCACCATCTTGATCCAGATCAGGATTAAATTCAATATCTCCCGTCAGCTGGATAATTTGCCCGTCACCCTCAACGATAAAACTATTTTCACGCTGATCAAAAATGGTTTCAACAACGGGAAGATGATCATTACGCCCCTTAATACCGTTAAGAGCAGGGGTTTTTCCGCTCACTATTGCGGCCAGTCCCACCGGCGAAATACTGGGATAACAGGTACCCACCCTTTCCTCTTTAAAAGTACTCAAAAAAGGCAATAAACCCTTTTCTTTGGCCATTTGATAGCTGTCATAGCCAAAGCCATCCAATAATATCACCAGCACCGGCTCTTGCGTTTCCAGCACCTCATCTGCCACCGCCGTCACCAAACGACCCGGCTCGCACCACACACCAATCAGTTCAATCGGCTCACTTTCAGCTTGACTCGTCACCTCTACCGTGCCGTCCTTTTTAAATAGACACTCTTGCGCCTCGGCATAAGTCACCGAACCATCAAGACCGTATAAAGCCAGCTCGCCCGATAAATTATTTAATTCACTGCCAGTCATCACCTGATCATCGCCTGAAGCTGTGATCACCGCCACCTCAGTTTCAGCCCCACAAGCTGCCAAAAACAGCATAAAACTTAAAAGCAGCAGCACCGTCAGCAGCTTTTTTCTCATTTATTCCACCGCCTCACTTTTTTGGTCTATAAATTGCCCCTCTTGCGTAAATCCTTCCGGAGGGATCTTCTTTTTGTGCCTTTGTTGCGGCCGCAAATGATATTTATCCAAAAGTCGCAACAGCTCCCAAGCCAATAAACCGCCGACTGCGCCTGATAAAGCCGCCACGCACAGCATTAAAACCAGGAAAAAACCTGGCAAGTTGAAAAAGATAAAGTTGACCACAAAAGTACCGGTCAAATTAGCCGATAAGCCGGCCACCACGGCACACTGCCGACAGCAAACACGATGCCCCAGCACCAGTAAAACCAGATCCATCACCAAGCCCGGCGCCACATAACTTGCCAAAGTCATAATGCCATGTGAACCGATCACTCCGGTAAACATAATAACTAAAGCTTGAATCAAGCCGATCAAAGTAGCGGTGCCTCGTTTGCCCACCAAACCAAAGCCCACCACCAGCCACAGCATATACAGTCCACCGGCCAGAGCGCCGCCGGGAATCAGTAAAGGCCCGCTGACTAAATGTGCAATCGGCACGATAATCGGCTTGAGAACAATACCTAAAGTCGCCATCGCCACAATAATCAACAAATCGGAAACTGTAAACTTTTGGAGAAAACTTTTTTTAACCGCTTCTGACATCTATTTACTCCTAGTTATCAATATCTCTCTTATTATAGCTATTTTACGTCAATTTTGCAAACATTCTGCACCCAATATTGCCGATTATAATCACCTTCGCATTGCTGCCCTGTTACCAAACGAAAAGGATAGCTGCCGGAGAGGGCTTTACCGTTTTCTTGATAAGCAATTAGCATCGGCAGCAAATTGCCGGCATCTGTTTCATCCATTCTCATTTCTTTAACTTCGGCAATAGTAAAGGTTTTGGAAAAACCGTCTGTGGCCGTCACCGTTACTTTAGAAGCACTGGATTTTAAGCCGGCTTTATTTAAAAGATAAGTCAACTTGACACCTTGAAAACTATGGGTCTCGGTTTTGGGATCTTTCCCGCGGGAAAAATATTTATATGTAGCCGCCTGACCGCTGTTTTTCAAATCGCTTAAAGTAAAGGTCTTGCTGTCGGTAACACCGCTGCCGGAAACGACAATCCCTTTGGCAGAGCTGCCGGAGTTATTGCTGCTGTTGTTTTTATTAGTGTTGTTGTTCGTGTTGTTGTTTTTGTTCGTGCTACTGTTATTATTGGTTTTACTGCTGTTTTGCTTGCTTTTATCGCTGCTTGCAGCAGAATCAGTTTTTTTAGCGGTGGCCGTTTTTTGGGCCGCACTATCCGACTTTTCGTTTTTCTTGTCGGTCGCTGCTTTTTTGTCCTTTTCCGCCTTTTCCTTCTCCGCCGCCTTTTCTTCCTCTGTCGCTTTTTCTTCGTCCGTCGCCCCTTTATCCATATCTTCGTTAAGGGTATCTAAAGCCTGCGTAGTAGGCTGGTTTTCTGCTTCAGACGTGCCGGTTTCGCTGCAGGCCACCATCATAAGTGAAACAGCTACAATAATACAAAGCAGTAAAACCCGAGGAAACCGCGGGGGATTTTTAATTTTTCTCACGATTAAAACCTCCTGAATATTTGCTAAATTTTTATTAACACCTTCTAAAACACATTATCTTTATAACGTACTATAGGGTCACCCCCGAAGAAAGCGGTCGCATGGCCGCTTTCTTCATAAAGGGACCCTATTAAAACTGACAATGTACTTTATCTGATAACAGTAATTTCTTCAACATACCTAACCCAGTTTTGCATATTAAAATCCTTGGTCTCCTCACTGTCGGAGGCATCTTGCCCCATCACCAAACGGAACGGTTGTCCTTCACTGGCATCATAATAGTTACCGTTTTCCTTGATGGAGATTGCCGGCGGCACTTTAACCGGACTGCCGCTGGCAAAGCTGAAAAGATCCTCCATTAAAGTTTCATAAGTAAACTGCTTGACCATCCCGTCAGAGGATTTAAACTTGATTTTTGCAATATCGCCCTCAACACCTGCCATCTGCAAAACGTCAGCTACGGGTACACCACTGATAACAATATTTTGTCTTTGGTTGTTAAACTCTTTATTGCGACCCGTATAAGTAGTGTCCGTATACTTGGCGCTTTTTTCCAGATCAGAAAGAGTAATAACAGTTTCTGTGACCCCTTCGCCATTTACCTTAAAGGAAGACTCCACAAGATCTTCATCAACGATAAAGCCGGAACCACCGCCCAGACTGATATTGTGTTTTACAATAAAGCGTTGCAGCATGGTCGCCGTTTCCGCTCTGGTGGCAGAAGCACCGGGGGACAGTTGTTGTTTACTATTACCGACAATCACACCGTCTGCCACGGCCCATTTCATCGCTTCTTGTGCCCAAGGAGCAACCAGGTCGGCATCTTTAAAGAAGCTCAAATTGCCATCTGCTACAGGATTAAGTCCTTTATAATCGGCATAGTTATAGAGGATTTTAGCAATTTCCTGACGAGTAGCAGCCTTAAGCGGTGAAAACTTATTGCCGCCCGTGCCTTCAACAATTCCTTCAGAGGCCGCCCAGGCAACAGCTTTGTCATAGTAAGAACCTTTTGGTACATCGCTGAAGGAAGAAGAAGCTACCTTCGGCTCACCTTCTACACGGTACAGCACTGTTACCAGCATGGCGCGATTCATCGTGCCGGCAGGAGCAAATTTTGTGCTGCTGATACCCTTGAATAAATCGTTTTTCACAGCAAAACTAATTCCGTCATAATACCAAGCATCAGTTTTGACATCCTTAAAGGGGTTTTGCCACTGGCTGTCTTTTTGGAAAGTGACGTCAATGGTATGCGCTTTACTGATGTTTTTAAACGTAAATTCGCTGTAAGAATCAACCTTTGTACCATCAACTGTTAACGCTTTAATGCTATAACCTTCTTGAGGGCTGATCACAAACTTCTGATCGGTAGCGCCAAAGACCGTCACTGCCCCCTGAGGGCTGATCGTGCCGCCGCTACCTGCTGTAGCTGTGATTACATAAGTAGGAATATCCTCAGCCATGACATTGACCACGATTTGCGGTAAAGTTGCCGCCTCATATTCATACCCTTGCGGTATGATCGGCGTAAAGAGATATTCACCTGCTGTTGTGGCCTGATAAGCCGGTTCACTTACCCAGGTAACATCAATATCTACGTTTGTGCCATTGGCTTTTTGCGCCTGCAGCTGCGTTGGTAAGTTCAAGGAAACTTCTTCCGTACCAAAAGCCACATTTTGCTGCGCCACGCCATAGCCAAGAGGAGTAAATCCTGTCAAGAAAGGAGTTCCTTCACTGACCTCAATTTTAATAACATGGGAATTCCATAAGCTAATCGTATTTTCTACAATTAAACGTAAAGGACCGGTACCATTTTCTACAGTTGCATCATAACCGAGAGCATCCTGACTGTCCACCAGCGGCAAACCGTCCTTAGCATAACTTAAAATAACATCACGGTGTTCGCCATTTTGATAGTTGCTGTCAATACCGTTTTTCAGATCAGAAATCGGTACTTCCACCGACCAACCGTCGCTGGCGATGACCTTAACTTGAGAAGGAGTGCCCACAACGCCGGCCTGCTCTAAGAGATAAGAGAGCTTAACCCCTTGATAAACACCGTTGGCATTACCGCCGGAGGCAAAAGAATCACGCACTGTACCTGCCGTCATGGCTTCAATTTGTGCCAAAGTATAAGTTTTAGTTGCGGCAACACCACTGCCTTCAATTGTCAAAACATGTGATAAATACTCTTTATACAGGTCGCTGTCGCCATGCTGCCAAATACCTTCTTTTGTCGTAACCTCAATGGCAATGACCTGCTCTAAGACTCCTTCAGAGCTGATTAAGTAGAGCGGTCCGTCACTATTGCCCACTGACGCCTCATAACCTGTCGAAGTTGTCTCGGGGACTAAAGGAAGACCTTCTTTGCTGTAAGCTAAAATATCGCTGGAAGCCAAATCAAGAACGCTAATTGTCTGTGAAGAAGTTGCGCTTTTCACGATCACTGCGTCAGCGTCTGCTGCTAACTTGACATCTTTATTGGTCAACAGCTTCTGTAAACTGATCCCATTATAGCTTTTTCCTTGATAGCTTTGTCCGCTGACCAGCCAAGCCAGATTGTTTTCCAGCTCACTGACGGTATAAGTTTTTTCCTGTCTGACCCCGTTACCGGAAATAGCCAGAGTTTGCTCACCATAAGAGCCGTAAATTTCACCAACATGCTTACCTTCGCTCTGTGTAGCATCCAGATGCAGTTCGATCAAATTGGTATCAATATTTACCGCATTGACGTCCGCTGCCTGCGGCAAAGCAATTTTAAGCGGGCCGTTGTAGTTTTCTACACACAAAGCGGCATTATTAACAGTTTTAGCGCCGTCTGCAGCAGCATCAGTTACCAAAGGATAACCATTTTTAGCCCAGATGACCGCCGGCTTAATACCGGTTAAAGTCAAACTATTAACTGTCGATGTGTAATCATGAAAATCTCCGCCATAATTACGTAAATAACTCAAATCTACCGTCACATCACCCAGCACGGCCGTACCTTCATAAGTAGGCAGATCGACCTTTTCAGATAACAGCCACCATAAATCAAGTCCTTCTAAGAATTGCTGCTCTCCGTAGTAAGCGGCGGTTTTCGCCACATTGTTTTCCGCGCCTAGCATCTGCAATTGCGCCAAAGTATAACTCTTAGTTTCTAAAAGCTTATCAGTGCCGCTTCCTTCATACACTTTCACGGTCAAAGCCGTATCTTTCAGGCTGTCATATGGTGCATAAGTATGCTGTGTATAAGTAAGATTGTCACCAATGATGATTTTATTGACCATCTTGGCATTTTTGTTGGCATTGCGGTCGGCGGCTTCTAACTGACCTACCGTAATTTTTAATGGGCCTCCGCCATTATCAGCTGCCGCCACATAACCTTCTGCTGCCGATGGTTTATATTGAACATTTTCATAACCAACAGAACCAACTAAAGGATAACCGTTGGCACCATAGGAAATCATCACCGGCAAAGCCTCAGACGTCAAAGCACCGTCCTCTTCATAGCTGCCATATAAAGCCTTAATTTCACCGATAGAAGATGTCACACTGTAACCATCACGTGACACAAACGAGACACGCGTAGAGTCAGGCAGTGCTTCGTCCATACCACAAACATCAACCAGGAAGTCATAAAGTTTGATTCCGCTCATCATCTGACTGTTATAGCTGTTACCGCTGCCTCTGAAACTGTATTCAGCGGCATAACCTAAGCCGGCATCAGCATCAGCTGCCAAAAGCTCTAAATCACGTACGCTAAAGACTTGTGTTTCCCCGATGCCACTACCGGTCACGCTTAAAGTGGCATAAACATAATCGCCTTTACCATAATTTTTGGCCACCTCATCTGTAGCATCAATATATGAGATATGAGCCGCAGCATCAGTTGTCGTTGCCGTGGTGATCTCTAAGCCAATGGCCTCTTCTGCGGTAGTTACCGGTAAACTGCCCTCAGCAGTGTAAATATCATCACCGGAAGTCGGACCGCCAATAATCGGTTCAGCCGTAGCAGGCTCAATAACCTTGGCTTTTTCATATTTAACGGTTACCCGTTTGCTTTCAGGAATATTGGTGCTGGTTTTACTTTGTGTATTATTGTAACAAACAAAGTACTCTCCCAGCTCGTCCTCGTCCAGATCCTCATCTTGCCCGTCTTTGGTTATCAACTTTGCTGAAGTCACTGTTCCTTGATCAGCAGTCAAGTTGTTCAAAAGAACACCATTATATCTTAAGTACATCGGTTTTTGATAGCCATAAGACAAAGCACTGTCTTTGGCAGGTATCTGTGTCCCGATTTTGAGGAAATCTGTATAAGTGTAATTACTAGTCTGATTAGTGGTTTTATTTTTAACAAAGAAATATACACCCTCGTCATAGCTAAAGGAAACCTGCGTTGTCTTGCCGCTGCCGGCTGTCACAATTTTAGTGGCAGATTCACCCTCTGCTAAAGTTGCATTAGGCACATCAGGAGCACGCACCGTATATTTCATCCCCGGAATCAAACCTTCATAAACGACATCATCAGTAACTTTTAATTCCGGATTAGCAGAGCTGTAAGAAGACACTGTAAGGCCATCTCTACCGGATAAAACATTACCATCAACGCTAACCACCACGCCGATCAGATATTTAATGACCGTGGCATTAGCTCCGCCGATATTATCGTCATAAGCACCGCTGCCGGTTTCTCTGTAAGCACGCAACAGACCGGTAGTATCGGCATCTTTAAAGACTCCCGCCGGATCATTAACATTAAAGGCATCCGGAGTCTGATACTCTTCATGAATTTCATAAGTAATTACTGTTTTAGCGGCATTTTTCGAGGCACCATTGACTACATCATTGTTGCTCAAGCGATATACCGTATCTTTATAACTGGAATTATCAACTGCAGTATTGGCATCAGCATGATAACCATCCTGCTCTGCATACTGAATAACTAAATCATCAGTAATATTAACGCCTTCTAAACTAGCAAGTAAATCAGAAAGCAGCGCCCCTTTGGCGGTTACAGTTTTATTAACGCTATGGTCATTGTAAGGAAAATCTACTGTGGTTTCATATTCTTCCAGTTCTGCTCTGGAAAAATAGAAGTATTCAGTCTGTCCGCTGTCATCTTTTACGGCCAGGAAAAAGATACTGTCCGCAGTAGGATCCCCGGCTACTTTACCTGTTAAAGCTTCACCGGTAACCTTAGCGCCCATCACGTTTGCAATTACAACCGTCTCCGGTGTTTCACCGGGACAATAAATACGTAAAGAGGTCTCATTATTAACAGCACTTTCATCATCGCCTACAGCATCATAAGCGGCAAAGCATTTGTTAATTTCTGCATAAGGAATAGTCCGAACGGCATAACCGGCGGCATCCATGTCACCGCTTTTCACCTTAACCAGCAAAGTTTGCCCCGGACTAACAGAAAGCCCCATCTCAGAAAGCAGCTCTGTTAAAGGCAGACCCTTGAGATGATGAGTAATATTTGCATCTTGGGATAAATAAGCATAATCAGTTTCATAAACCCCTAAATTAACAATGTCTGAAAGAGTAATGGATTTTTTAATCTCATTTTCACTGTTATACGCGATAAACGCCGACTGATCTCCGCCTAAACGTAATCTGTTGACGTTTTTGACAATTTTGCAATGGTTATGCTCGTCATAAACCGTTTGCCCATAAACAAGAGAAGGTAAAACACCTAAAGTGCTGGAAGACATCACAGGTTCAGCCAATTCACTATCGGGATAAGTGAGTGAACTTAATTTGGTATTAATGCTAAAATCTAAAATCGGCATCCGCAAAGAACCGGCGGAGCCATCAGCAGGATAATAATATCTATCAGTAGTCACGGAAAAAGCATCCGACAAAACGGACGAATAACCATCAGTGGCTTTAGCTTCAACGGAGATATTTTTAGTGGTATCCACCCCTAAAGCTTGAGCCAGCTTATTGAGTAAAATGCCCTCCGTCACTCGATAGTAATAAGTAGGAGTACCATGATCCTCCAAAGAAGAATAAATCATGCCCCTTTGCCAAGCCTCACTACCCCCCAAAGTACTGGGGATATTGTAAGGACCGGCAGCAGATGTGGGTATTTGTCCCACAGTCAGATAATAAAAATTATCTAAAAACCCCATTCCATTGGAAATTTCTTGTCCGCCAATCACTAAAACCGGCGATACAGGCTCTAAAACACTTAAGTTGGCACCGTTGTCAGACGGATCAACGGTATCTGCCGAAGCCTGCCCTGACAAAAACAAACCGCAGCAAACGATAATTAATACCATCAGCCATTTGTTTTTGATCAGCCCTCTTGCATTACTCATTTTCTACACTCCTTTTTTCTCATTTAATTTTTTGTATAAACTATCCTCAATATAGATAATTTAGGGCAAACAAAATATCCCATCAACTGCCCAAACCTAGTTTAAACAACAGGCTTGACTGCAGATAAGATCTTAATTAATCTCCGAAGCTATTTATACACTCATGCTGAATTTATGAATAAATTATACTAGCAAAGGAATAATATAGCTCATAAATAAACCCGCCAAATTTTTTAGAAACTATTTTATAGATCACCAAAATGGCGAGGAAAATAATCATCAGCGGCTTTTCTAAGATCGGCGATAAAGTCTTCATAACGGTTTATAAAGTCCTCACCTCCAGAAGTCAACTTACTACCTCGCCCACGACCTACAGCGCTTTCTACCAGCGGAAAGCCCAGGTATTTCTCCATTTTCCGTAAAATGGTCCAAGCCTTACTGTAAGCCATACCCATGGATTTGGCCGCCGCGGAAAGCGAACCGTGTTCCTGAATCCTACAAAGAAGAGTGTCTACACCAATACCAAAGGATTCTCTGATATGGTCATCCCCCCTAACAATAAACACCCTCAACTCGTAACCTAACTTTTCTTTCTTTTCTTTCTTTGCGTTTTTCGTTGCGGACTGCTTTTCCACTGTTTCACCTCGCTGACTTCTTGTTGACAAATTAAACAAATGTCTATATTATATTCTTACAAGAATAATATACAAAATTTTTCCTGTTTTGTCAAGAGGAGAAAGAGAAAAAATCTCTAATATTTAAGATAATCGGAGCAATTTTCTGATCATTCGGGAAAGGGGAACCATCATGTCAAAAATTTCACCCATCGGTAAAATTAAGAACACTAAAAAAAGCAAATATCCTTATTATTGCACAGCAGAAATTGAAATCGACCGACAATTCATGTCGGGCTTGACACGCTTAGAGGAGCATTCGCATCTTTGGGTAATCTGCCTGTTTGAGCAGCAAAAAGAGCCTGCCTTGCTGATTAAGCCGCGCCACTTGTACCCCACAGAAAACCAGCAGCCCTTCGGTGTTTTCGCTCTGCGTTCACCTAATCATCCCAACCCTTTGAGCTTGACTTTAACCAAGCTGGAAAAGATCGAGGACAATCGTTTATATGTTTCCACCATTGATGCCAATGAAGACACTCCTGTGCTTGATATTAAGCCTTATTATACAGATGACATTGTCTTTTCGCCGACCTCCCCCACTTTTCAGAATAAATCGCCTGAAATTCAGCTGGGCTGGCTGGAAAAAGCCGCTTTAAACCATCATCAAGAGGAATGTGTTTACAGTGCTTTGGCCATCAGAGCTGTTCATTATGCCGAGCTGCAAGGAATTAATACCACGGCTGCTGATTTATGCGTCCAGGTCAGCGGGCATCCCTGTTTTGCCGACACGCTGCAGGGTTTAATGCAGGCGCGCTTGTCTAATCCCTGCCGTTTTGCTTTTCAAGAAGCCGAAGAAAATCGCTGTCGTTTTTATGATGCAAAAAACAATCTGCTTTTTTGTGCCGCAGCACTTTTGCCCACTGATTATCAGTCCGTCATTACAGCGGATTTTGCGGATATTTTTACACTCACTTGGCAAAACAACCGCCAAAATAAACTCTGAAAATTAAACATATGAGGTGATCTTATTATGAAAATACTTGCCGTTTGCGGAAATGGCCAACTGGCGCATCAAATTCTTGATCAGCTGGCTCAAGAACTTAACCGCCGTCGCTACAGCGTGGCTCTTTGGCAAATAAGCGATGATCAGGAAGAGATGCCGCTGCCTCTTGGCGTGGAGCTGGTGATCCGAGAAAACCGCCAACAAATAGCTTATCTAAAACGCCGTAAAAGCGGCATTACCGAGCAGCTGCAGCAGGTGACTCAGGATTTTTTACTGATCGAAGGCCCTTGCGACTTTGCGCCTAATCTGTGCTGCCTGCCCTCAAAGCCGGGCGGTAACGATCTAGACTATAAGTCTTATTGAAAGTTTGGAGCAGCTGACACCGCAATTTATTGATGAGCTGCTGACTAAAATACCCACGGCTCTGCCTTTTCCAAGGGGCAACCTCTGCTGCAGCGAATGCGGTTACAGCGATTGCTTAGCATTAACTAAAGCAGTAGTGGCAGGCACCGCCGACACTGATTTATGCACTTTGCAAGAAAACCGTGTCGAAATTAAAATCAATGGTCAAAGCCTGCCTTTGGTCACCTTTGTGCAAGCAGTAACTAAAGAAGTGGTTGACGGCTTGTTAAGCAATTTAGATGGCTATGACGCCAATGCTCTTTTGGAAATCACTATCCAACCGGCGGATAAACTGCATCAGCAATCATAGATGCCGCTTGTGCTAAAATCAGAGATTAGCTCTTCAGCGCCAGCCTTAAGGTTGGCGCTAAATTAGGTTAGCGCTGAATTAGGTTAGCGCTGAATTAGGTTAGCGCCCAAATAAGATAAAAGCACCCACCAGCGCACCCCACCAACGAACTCACCAACTTCCTCCCTCCGCTCACTGCTACCGCCCTTCTCCCCATCTTTTCCCCACCTCCCCATGACAACTTACTACCCCTCCTTGGTCGGTAACTAAATTTACCAACCTTTAGCCTGTCCCCTCCATCCCCCCCCACGGCAGTACTGCCGTGGGGAGTGCAAACAACTTAGGAGAAAATAAGCCCTGCTGCGAATCTTTCACCAAAGGAGAGCTGCCCTTTTGCCGGCGGCGATAACAACAGCGAAAGCACCTGTAATCTTCAGATTAAAAGACAGCCGTCAGCACACCCCATCACCCCCCCCCTTTGGTATCCTCCGCAGCCGCTCAACTGCTGCTCGACAAAAACAAAACCTTTAAAACTGCCTTTGACCCCTGATTTGATTATAAAAACCCCCGTTATCATGCATGATAACGGGGGTTTTCTATTTTATACACTGGTACTTGTTTTTTACTCTTGCGGCCTCACCAGAGGATCTAAATTCTCATCAACCACGATAATTTCTGCCTGTGAAGCCTGATAAATCTCAAATGGTGTCGCCGCCGGATAAATAATATGATAGCATTTATCCCCCTGATAAACCCGCTCACTGTCATTAACGCTGCAGGTAAAGGAAGCGATAATTTCATCTTCTGCATCAAAAAAGTAATACACGCTGCTAAAGCCGACCAATAACTCATTTTGCGGGATCTCCTTTTCAATCTGCGCCCCGTTAAAAGCCTCGATCATGGCAGCCAGCTCCGCCTCATCAGTAATAATTTTACTGTCAGAGCCGTATAAAGGGTTCCCCGGTGCCAAAACCACCTGCACCTGTGCCACATCTTTTTCTTTGAGTTCTTGAGAAAGCAGCATCCCCTCACGTCTATCACAAGCGCTGCCCAGCAGCAGCACAATCAGCAACAGCACCACCAGCACCACCAGCGGTAAAGATTTTCTCATCATTAATCCTCCACAACTTTTTTTAATAGCGGCACCATCTGTGCCAGCGCCTGCCCGCGATGACTAATACGGTTTTTTTCACTCGCCGACAATTCCGCCATACTGCAGCCAAAATTTGGCAGATAAAAGAGCGGATCATAACCAAAACCACCCTCACCTGACTCACTAAAGGCGATCTCTCCTTTGCACGAGCCTTGGGTATAAAAAAATTGCCCGTTGGGAGCGGCCACCACCACCACACAAACAAATTGCGCCTGGCGCTTCTCTTGAGGAACACCCTCTAAAGCCGTCAAAAGCTTGCGGTTATTGGCCTTGTCATCATGTTCTTTTCCGGCATAGCGAGCTGAATGAACACCGGGCGCCCCTTGCAAAAAATCCACCTGCAAACCACTGTCATCGGCCAGCGTCAAAAGTCCGCTGTGCTCTGCTGCCGCCACGGCCTTACAGGTGGCATTGGCCAAAAAGCTCTCGCCGTCCTCAGGTGGCGCTTGATAATGCGGAAAATCTGCCAGGCTTTTAAGCTGCAAAGAAACCCCTTGTAGCATTTTCTCCAGCTCACGCACCTTATTTTGATTAGCAGTCGCCAATAAAAGTTCCATTAAATCCCCCTGCCTTGATCTTTTCTACCAGTAAAAGCAGCCAATAGCACCATTAAATTTAGGCTGCGGCAAAACCGTCACCTCTTGCTCTAGTTCATGTTCCAGCATTTTTCTAATCGCCTGATTTTCAGCCACTCCGCCGGAAAAAAGCACCGCCGGCGCCGGCAAATGACGCTTTAACAGCGGCAAAATCCGCCTCACCACCGAATAATTAACCCCGGCCGCCAAAGCCGCCAAAGATTGCCCCTTGATGATCTCCCCCACCAGCTCTGACTCGCCAAAAACCGCACAAGTGGCCGAAAGAGAAACCGGATTGTGCCGATAAGTAGATAATTCCGCCAGATCAATCCCCAAAACAGCGGCCATATTACTCAAATAACGCCCACTGCCGGCGGCACATCTGTCATTGGTGGAAAAACCAACCGTCTTACCGCCTTTAACAGAAATAATTTTACTGTCTTGTCCGCCCAAATCAAGCAAAAGAAAATCGCTCAAACCACTCTGCCAAACAGCGCCGTGCACATGTGCCTGAATTTCCGAAATGGGCACAGCTCCGCTCATCGCCGCCGCCTGCCTGCCATAACCGCAAGCCACAATAGTCGTGTTTTCCGGCTGACCCAAAGACGCTAAGTCAAGCTTAAAAGACCCCTCCTGCGGCAGCGCAAAACGACGGTAAAAATCAAACGTATCATAATTTTTATACTCTAAGCTCTGATCCGACTTCTGCCACACCAGCTTCACATTAGCCGACCCTAAATCAAGACCCATTTTCATCTTTTAACACCCCTTTAACATCCCGATAAACGTTTCCAAACGCAGGCGACTTCTGGCATCCAGCTCACCCGGCTGATCCCCCTCCAACGTCAATAAAGGCACATCCAAATGCTGACGAAAGAGAATATCCTCAATTTGCCGAAAGCAAAAGCTTTGCGTGTAGTGAATAATGGCATCTAAACGCCTTTTTTTAATCTCCGTCTGAATATCAGCGATGCGAAAACGCACATGATAAGGATAAGTGTAGACCCGATACTGATCCACCAAATCCGCCTCTTGCTGCGGCATGGAAAATTGACGCTGCACCTCATTAAAAACCACCTGTACGCCCATTTCCTGCAAATATTCATACAAACCGTCAATAATGGTCGGCACGCCGATTATCCCCAAACGCGGCGCCTCCCCTTGCTTAAAAGAATCCCTGTGGGAAACTTCGTCCAAAAAACTTTGCGCATCTCGGGCAAACTTTTGCGGATCTCCGCAAAAATCACTGCAGCAAATTTGCCACAAATGATTTTCAAAACCGGAAACCTTGTTCTCCTGCCAGGTCAAGCGATCGATCTCCCACACTAAACGGCGCACCTCGTCAAGTTGCTCTTTCTGCCGATAAATTTCCGTCCACTGGGCGCCTAAACGCTCCGCTAATCTGTCTAACTGCCATTTTAACAGCCGTGGATCGCTATCAAACGGAAAGGAAAAAGGGATAATCTCTATCCCTTTTTCCTCTAAGGTTTCCATTAAGGCATGTGTCTGTGAGCAATCACCCTCTGTGACGGCAATTACCGTCTTGGCCACTCCCACATGACTGATCATACCATACAAACCCTTGATCCAACCACAAACAGTGCGCGGATAGCCATCCATTTCCGCCGCCTCAATCGCCTGCCGCCTTTGCGGATGGCTGATAAAAATATTATTCAAATCCACCGGTACCCGTCCGGCAGCGTAAACAATCTCCATTGGTACCGTGGTTGTAATTCCAATCTCTTTCATAAATGCTCCCTAAAGTATTTTAAAATATCTATACTTATTTTCCACCATTTTTAAAATAATTATTAATCCCTTCGGAAATACCTTTGGCAAGAGCCGTCTTGCCGCTTTCTGAGGCCAAATAAGCATTATCCTGTGCATTGCTTAAAAAGGCCGTCTCTACCAGGCAAGAAGTCATATTTGTCTCCCGCAACACCGCCAAATTTTGTTCTCGCACACCATAATTTTTTAAACCTGTATGTTTAACCAAAGAAGCCTGAATCGTCTCTGATAAAAGCTCTCTGTTATTGCGATTATATTTATTGTTTCCCGCCGGAGCATAAAACCAGGTTGAAGTGCCATTGGCAGCACTCGAAGTAAAGGAGTTACAATGAATACTCACAAATAAATCGGCGCCGGCATTATTGGCTTTGGCGGCCCGGTCAGCCAAAGACATCACCACCGGAACATCCGTCCGAGTCATTTTAACAGTGGCACCCAGCGCCACCAGATTATTATAAACCTTAAGGGAAATGGCATAATTAACGTCACTTTCATATAAACCAAAACCGCTGGCACCACGGTCTAAAGCAGAGGTGGACGAGTTATAAGAACCATGACCGGGATCAAGATAAATAAGCTTACCTTTAAGCGTGGTGGAAGGTTGACTTCCGGATTCTTTAATATTTACTGCCGACACCTTGGTGTTGGTAAGTTTGACATATTGACTGCTGACCCAGCCAATTTGCTTACTACTGGCGACATAAACATTAAACCAGCTGCCCTGTGAATCAAAAATATATAATACCGTATTATTGCTCAGCGTCCTCAAAGAAGAATAACCGGTGCCGGGACCTGAACGCAATCGTAAACCGGCAGAGGTATTCACATTACCCTTTTTATACTTTGTATAATCAACTGCAGCAGTTTGCACAGTCGCAGGAGGAAGATCCTCTTCCGCTAAACCGGTCGTAAAAATCGTCGCGTTTTGGGCACTTACCCAACCTGAAGAACCCGAGCCCAGATCGATTTTATACCAACCTAAGTCCTCCTCAAGCATAACAAATAAGTCCCCCTGCTCAACTTGTTTAAGCTCGGCGGCCTCACTTTGCGGCTCCGCAAAAACAGCGGTATCAGCGGTAATTTCGATCATCTGGCTATCCGATTCGGCCGTTGCCGTGCCACTGACAGCCAAACTTAAAAAAATCGTCAGTAACACCACCAACAAAAATTTGCAATTTTTTCTTCCTGCTGCCAACGCTGCCAACATTGAAAAACTCCTTTTATCTGTAGGCTATCGCCCCTTTAGCTTACAAAAACTCGACAAAAAATTTAGATACTAATTTCTTGTTTTCGCCATTGTATATCCATTTCCTGCTAAATTGAACAAAATAACTCCGATTTTTTATATGCAAGCTGCCATTTTTTTCCTGATAAGATGAAGTTTTTCTTAGTCTCTTAAATAATTATCGACTCTGTCGCTTGCCTATCTGATTACCGCATTCTATAAAAAAGCTGGTAAAAGTCATGATTTTGCTGTTTGACTTTACTGTTTTGATATGTTATGGTTAAGGTTGTAAAAAAAGAATACTCGGTAGGTAAGGCTACTACGAGGATATGGATTACTGCCGCGAAATAGTGGAGACACTATGAGCTGGTATGAACAGTTGCTGCCGATGAAGGCTTCAACTAATGTATTTTCACCGCCTCGCAGAGTTAAAGCTCAAACGAGATTGCTTATGACAATATGCTCTATGCATCTGTTTGACATGCGTAGAGTTTTTTTATGGAGAAATCTGCTATGGACTCGTATCGCTGGGTGTTTTTAAGCAACTCTTTGGTTAAAATAATAAGCAAAATAACAGATAAAACAACGGAATTATACCATGACGGCTAAATTCGGAGAATCTTTCTGATTTAGTTTATTAATTATGCCGCCCCTAACCTTCTGTTATGGCGGCTTTTTTAATTCGGAAGATCACTCATGAAAACTGCTTCTATTAAAGGGGGTGCATTGAATGGATAGTGATCCGCCGGCAAACGGCAATTTAATCAAGGGTAGATTGGTATCTTATTTGATGCATTTTACCCGCAAGAGAAGGAGGTTGTTAGCGTGAACGTAAATAATGACGTAAAAATCATAGAAAATTTAATCGCGGAAAAAAACTATCTTAAAGTAAAAAGGCTTTTATCCGAGATGAATGAAGCCGATGTAGTAGAGGTTTTAAAGCCATATGATCCGCATATAACATTGTTATTATTTAGAATGCTGCCCAAGGATTTAGCGGCAGAGGTTTTTGCACGATTTACAGCAGAACAGCAGCTGAGCATCTTAAGCTCGATCACAAATAAAGAATTAAAAGAGATTATTGACGAGTTGTTTTTTGATGATATGATCGACCTGGTGGAAGAAATGCCGGCAAGTGTTGTAAACAAAATCCTCATATATACGGGAGAAGAGGAAAGAAAATTAATCAATGAGTTTTTAAAATATCCGGTAGATTCTGCCGGCGGTTTAATGACTATTGAATATGTTGACCTGAAAAAGTCCATGACCGTTAAAGAGTCGATGGATTATATCAAAAAAATCGGGCTCAATAAAGAAACAATTTATACCTGCTATGTCACCGACGATAACAGAGTATTGGAAGGTATCGCCTCTTTAAGAACGATAGTTACCGCAGATGACGATAAGAAAATTGCCGAGATTATGGAAAGTGAATTAATCAAAGTAAACACCCATGATGACCAGGAAGAGGCGGCCCTTAAATTTAGAAAATATGGCTTTATCGCACTGCCGGTAGTGGATAAAGAAAATAGATTAACAGGAATCATCACCGTAGATGACATCATGGACGTAATCTCACAGGAGGCCACGGAGGACTTTCAAAAAATGGCCGCAATGTCCCCGTCTGAAGAAGAATATTTAGCCGCCGGAATATGGAAATTATCTAAAAACAGGCTACCTTGGCTGCTGATACTCATGATTTCAGCCACCTTTACCGGCAGAATAATGGGAAAATATGAGGATATTTTAACCTCTGTGGCGGTCATTGGCACCTTTATCCCGATGCTGATGGACACCGGCGGAAACGCAGGCAGCCAATCCTCAACCCTGGTAATCAGGGGACTGGCAACGGGAGATATTCGAGCAAGTGACGGTCTGAGAGTGTTGTTAAAAGAATTTGCCGTCTCTATTACAGTAGGCATCTTTCTGGCCACAGCCAACTTTTTAAGACTTATCTTTCTCGAACAGGTGGGAATTCTCATCGCCGCAATAGTTTCTATAACCCTAGTAGTCACGATTATCCTGTCAAAAGTGATCGGCGGACTGCTGCCCATCGCCGCAGAAAAGTTAAGGATGGACCCGGCAATCATGGCAGGTCCACTAATCACAACTATTGTAGACGCGCTCAGCTTAATCACGTATTTCACCATTACAACAGCCATGTTAGGCTTATAAACAAACACAAAACAGCACCCCAAATTCATGGGGTGCTGCAATATTTTTAAGTCACTTATCCGCGGTTTTTTTAGCCGTGGGTAGCGGCTCTTTCCGCACATTTTTTACGATAGTTTTTAATCTCAGCACCATACTTATTATTAGGGTTGTGCTGAAAATTAAAAATCGGTATATTATATTCAATCAAGGCAATCTGCATGGCCTCCAGCTGCTCTTTATCCAGCTCCAAAAAGGCCATTTGAAAATTTTCCCGCATCCAAACGGTCAGTCTTTCTTCGCTTTCAGCGGTAAAAGCATAGTTGTTAAAACGATCCTGATCATTTTCATCCAAAGAACGAGGTATCGGCTGGAGATCCAGCTCATGCTCTAAAAGGGCACCCAAGGAACGCCTCATGGTCGAAGTTCCGGTAAAACCGCTTTTAAAATGGCGGGAACTGTTAAACTTAGAAATACCCACATAAACGGGCTTTGCCCCCGCAGAAACGGTAAGATTAAATCTCAGCTTATCCCCCTCATAAGCCACTATGTAAATGCCATTTTCTCCATCCAAAACCCGGAGATTTTCTTCATCAAGCGGAACAAGCCTTGCCAGCATGTCTTCAGTAATCTTTTTGCTTTGATCCCAGCTGATACTACGCATTTGATTCATTAGGCATCCCCTCCAAAATATATTTTTACAACAAATCTATTTACTGTATACCGCCGGATCCAAAATGGCGATATAAGGAAGCTCACGAAAACGAGAAGCATAATCAAGACCATAACCGACAATGAATTCATCCGGTATTTGAAACCCGCAAAAATCAACCTTAATATCACAAACTCTTCTGGCCGGCTTGTCAAGCAAAGTACAAATAGCCAGGCTTTGCGGCTCTCTTTCATAAAGCAGCTTTTTTAAACAGTTGAGAGTATTGCCGGTATCAATAATGTCCTCCACCAGTAAAACATGACGGCCTTTAATCTCTTCTGCGGTATCCTTTAAAATGTTGACAGAGCCACTGGAAACGGTGGCATCGCCGTAGCTGGACACCACCATAAAATCCACAATAATCGGCAGGTCCATCCGGCGGATCAAATCACTCATAAACATCACCGCACCACGCAAAATACCAATCACAACCAGCTCATCAGCTGGTATTTTTTTATAATGGTCAGTAATCTCCTCTGCCAATTGAGAAACCCGGTCGGCAATTTCTTGTTCGGAAAAAAGAATACCCGAAAAATTGTGATTCATTCTGCACCCCCTCATACCTAAATTAATTCTGGATTATCCGCCAAAAACCTTCCCGCCGCCGCCGGATTGTCATAAAAAAGTTAAAAAAACATACTTATATGGTATCAAACTTCAGGAGGTGTCCTTTGTGAAAAAAATCTTAGGTAAATTCCCCCCTCGGCGTCCCCCAAAAGCGTCAAAATCCTCCGCTCGTAAACATCATATGCCGCGGCGCCTGATCTTTATTATCATCCTTGTCATCATTTTTTTCTCATTAATAGCACTCTTTGGACAAAACAGTAAATTCCCCGCCCCCATCAGCGAAATCCAACTGGAAACGCTGGTACAAGAATCGATCCACAAAACCTTTAACAGCGATTATTATACCTTCACCAATCGTTCCACGCTTACTGTTGAAGATAAAGAACGCATCTTTTCTGTCTTAGAAGGTGAAAAAGCCCTCCAAAACAGTCATATCAGCGGCAGCATTCTTGGCAGCGCCGTCAATATTTACCAGCTGGATAAATGGTTTTATCAAAAAGATCCTCTCGATGGCAGCTGGCATAAAACGGAAAATATTTCCACCGAATCCGCCGCCCATCTGATCAGCGAGCTGCATCCGGAGAGCAACTTTTGCTTTTTAAGTATCAACAATCTTAGCAATCTGGGAACAGAAAAAATCCAAGGCTATAAAACTATCAAAATTAAATTCACACCCACCCTTAAAGATACCTGGATCGATAAATACTTTGATAATATTACCTACACCCTGTGGATCAATAAAAAACATCAATATATAATCCGCAGTAAAATTTCTGCCCAAAGTAAGGAAAATCATGGCGCCCTGCTGGTGATTGAAAACAGCTTTGATAATTTCGGCAAAAAAATCCGACTACAAATACCTGCCGAAATAGCCCACAAAGCGACGGATTAACAGCGGCAAAGGCCGTTTTATTGCCGCAAGGCATCCTTTACTTAAAGTCTACGATCAGAAAATCAGCGCCCGCTCCTTTTCAAAAAGAGCGGGCTGAATTTTTAGTTATTCCACCGTCACACTTTTAGCTAAATTACGTGGTTGGTCAATATTGCAACCCCGCTCTTTTGCCGTATAATAAGCCAACAGCTGTAAAGGTATCACCGCAAGCAAAGGTGCCAGCTCATCTGTAATAGGCGGCAAATAAATAACAGAGTCAGCCACCTGCTCCAATTCTTTCATATCAGAACAAGCCACCACCACTACCTGGGCATCACGGGCTTTAACCTCTTTAATATTGCTAATCGTTTTTTCCATGATGGCATGCTGCGTACATAAAACAATCAGAGGGGTCTCTTCGGTGATCAAGGCCAAAGTGCCATGTTTAAGCTCCCCTGCAGCATAAGCCTCAGCATGAATATAAGAAACTTCTTTTAATTTCAGCGAACCCTCCAAGGCCACCGCATAATCTAAACCACGTCCCATAAAGAAAGCATTCTCTCTTTTTTTCAGATCTTTTGCCACCTTTTGCAGCGGCTGATCCAAAAGATCAAGTGCCTCTTCTACTTTTTGCGGCATTTGTGCCAGCTGAGAAACCAAGTCGGCAATCTGTGCCGGCGCCAGCTTTTCTAGGCTTTGCGCCAAATAAAGAGTGAAAAGATAAACCGCCAGCAATTGCGTCAAATAAGCCTTGGTCGAGGCTATAGAAATCTCCGGCCCGGCCCAAGTGTAAATAACTTCATCAGCCTCCCGCGCAATAGTGGAACCCACCACATTAGTAATAGCCGTCACATAAGCACCACGCTCTTTGCCTTCACGTAAAGCGGCCAGCGTATCTGCCGTTTCGCCGGACTGAGAAATCACCAGCAGCAGCGTTTTTTGATCAACCAGGGGATCCTTATAACGGAATTCGGAGGCCACATCCAGTACCACCGGTATCCGCAAAAGCTTTTCTATCGTATATTTAGCCACCAAACCGGCATGATAAGCCGTCCCGCAGCCCACAATGACAATTTTATCAAAGCTCGCCCACTGCTCTGCCTCCAGCTTAAGCTCAGGCAGCATTACTTTACTTAAATCATCTGCTAAATGCCCCTTCAAAGTTTGCCGCAAGGCTTCCGGCTGCTCATTAATTTCTTTGATCATAAAGTGATCATAACCGCCTTTTTTGGCCGCCTGATAATCCCAATCGACCATAATCGGCTCTTTGTCAATTTTTTGTCCGTCTTTATAGACAGTTACTCCCTCGCGGGTCAAAAGAGCAATTTCATGATCCTCCATGATAATAACTTTTCTGGTATGCTCAACCAAAGCGGAAATATCAGAAGCTAAAAAATACTCGCCGTCGCCAATACCAATTACCAAAAGACTATCTTTTTTGGCCGCTACCAGCGTATCCGGCTCTTCACGACAGATCGCCACCGTGGCATAAGAACCCCGCAGCTGCGGCAAAACTTGCTGCATCGCTTGCAGCAAATCCCCTTGATAAGCCTCTTCCAAAAGATGCGGTAAAACCTCGGTATCCGTTTGCGAAAGAAACTTATGCCCCTTGTTTTCCAGCTGCTCACGCAGCTCCAAGTAGTTTTCAATAATGCCATTATGAACAACGGCAATCTCTCCCTGACAGTCGCTATGGGGATGACAATTAATCTCACAGGGGCGTCCATGCGTGGCCCAACGGGTATGCCCGATACCGATATTGGCCGGCCCCTTCATGATATCGGCATTTATTTTATTTTCCAAATCAACTATTTTTTCCGCACTACGAAAAATCCGTAAATTGCCATCATCAATGATGGCCAGGCCGCCTGAATCATAACCACGATATTCCAGAGACCTCAAACCTTCTAACAAAATTGGTAAAACTCGCTGATTGCCGATATAGCCAATAATGCCGCACATGACAACCCCTCCTGTTTAGTTTGCAAAATTCCTATCATTTTCTCTAATCATTTTACAATTATACTATGATTGTTTAATGATTATTCTATGATTATATTGTTTATTCTCCATAAAATACACCTTTTCCTGTTTTTACAACCCTCTTTTTTCCGTCAAAACTTGAGCAAGATCAGCTGACAACTGCTGCAATTTTTCAAGATCAGGCCCCTCCAGCATCACCCGAATCAATTGTTCCGTACCTGAAGGCCGCAAAAGAATGCGCCCCTGCCCCTCTAAAACCGCACAGGCCCGCTCATATACCTCTCTAATATCAGCATCAGCTTCCCAGTCCTCTTTTTTGTTGACCGGCACATTTACCAAAACCTGCGGCAGACGCTTGATCACTTTGGTCAGTTCACTCAGCGGCTTTTTGCTTTCAACCAGCACAGACAGTAAAAACAAAGCGCTGGCCAAACCATCACCGGTCGTATTATACTCGGAAAAAATAATATGTCCCGACTGTTCGCCCCCTAAAACCGCCCCCAGCTCCTGCATCTTTTCCAAAACATAACGGTCACCCACCTTAGTTGTGACAGTTTTTACATCAATTTTTTCCATGGCCAGCGACAGACCCATATTACTCATTACGGTCATCACCAAAAGATCGTTTTTCAGCCGTCCCCGCCTTTTTAAGGCGGCCGCACAAACAGCTAAAATTTCATCACCATCTACCAATTCTCCTCGTTCATCCACCACCACCAGCCGATCCGCATCCCCATCTAAAGCAATGCCTAAATCAGCTTGCTTTGCCAGCACCTCTTGCTGCAATAGTTGCGGATGAGTGCTGCCACAACCATCATTGATGTTACAACCGTCAGGCTCATGACAGATCTCCGTAACCCCAGCACCCAGCTCGCGTAACAGCGGTGCCGCCACGGCAAAAGCCGCCCCATTGGCGGGATCTACCACCAATTTTAAACCGGTTAAATCCACCGGCTGAGCCTCTTTGAGTAATTGCGTATAAAGCCGGGCCGCCCCGCTCAGTGTTTTAATGCTGCCGATATCCCCTGCCAGCGCCCGTGGAATTTCTTCGCTGTTTTGTAAAAAATATTCAATCTCTTCTTCTACCGCATCGGAAAGCTTGTAACCATCCCCGGAAAAAAACTTGATACCATTATCGGCAAAATGATTGTGGGAGGCGGAAATCACCACCCCTGCATCAGAGCCCAAATGACGACAAAGCATCGCCACTCCCGGCGTGGGAATAACTCCCAATAAAACTGCCTGCGCCCCCGTAGCACATATACCGGCCGCCAAAGCCGCCTCCAGCATGTCGCCGGAAATGCGGGTATCTTTACCGATGATAATTTTAGATTTAGCACCTCGTTTGTTCCTGATTAACACAGTCGCCGCCGCTCTGCCTAAATTAAAGGCCAGCTCCGGAGTCAGCTTAACATTTGCTTTTCCCCTTACACCGTCTGTACCAAAAATTTTACCCATACTTTTTTCCTCCCGGTTTTAATTTATCTGTCATTAGCAATTGTTTATATGGCTCAAATCTTTCTTTTGTGTCGCTCTAAAAAAAAAACAAAACACACTTTTTTAAGAACTTGCATAATTACTAAAAAACAAAATCTAGACGCCTTTATTATCAGCGTCTAGTGCTTTTGGATCACTTCACCGCCGTAACAACAAAAGCAGTTTTCGCTCAAATCCTTCATGATAATGAGATATTATCATTATATTATCGTATTAAGTTATAAAGCACCGCTCAGGCGGTAATAAAACGATTTTTTCAGCAAAAATCTCCGTCCGCTGCTTATTTATAACTAATCACCACATCAACCTTCACAGGTGAAATAGATTGCGAAGAAATATTAGCAGGCGAAGAAATCTTCACCGGCAAGCTATAGCTTCCTGTCCCCAGATCCGAACAGTCCACATAAGCCATAATATCCCCCTCTTTCAGGGCATCAATACTGCTGGCAGGACCAAAAACCCGTGCGGTCACCGTCGGATCTTTAATTTGCGCCGTCAACTGATCAGCCAGGTTTTGTTCATAAACACCAATGTTTTCAAACAAGCGCGACTTACTCGCTTCAATCTGAATAGAAACCGTCACCTTACTGGCAGCGCCTAGTGTAATTCTTTTATCAACCACCAGATCCACCGCCTGATTCAGCGTTTTTGTCGCACCGCTGATATCAATCGGTGCAGTTACAATATTTGGAATTTCCAGCAGCGTATCCAAATCACCGTAAATAGCCAAAAAACTAGGCTCAACAATAATCCGACTCATTAAATAGCCGCTGGCCGGCTCACCCACAATCGCCACTTCAATCGGCACCAGTTTTTCCGGCGCTTGAGAAATAATGGGGATGAAAACATCAACAAATTGCGGCGTTACCGTCAGCCATTGTGTGATCACATCTCCCTTGTCATCAGCTGCTTCAATGGTCAAGCTGCGCTGAAAATTATTATTCAAATCGCTGACATCAACAGTGACATACACCTGATCAATGCGCTCTAAATAAGAGGCCGATCCGGAAATTTTCACCTGTTCAGGGGTCACTACGGGAGTAAGCATCATGTAGTCTCCCTCTACTTTTCCTGCAATTTTTACCTCAGGATAAAAGGATTTTGTCTGCAGTTTTTCTACATTAACCGTCACTTTTTGCGGATTAACCGAAACCACTTCCATTTGCTCCGGCGCAATCACTTCAACTTTAACCGTATGCTGCCCCACTTCCAGACCCTCAAAATCGGCATAAGCCTCCAGATCTTTGGCAGTAGTATTATCTAAAAACTGCTTGTTCCCCTCCACTCGGACTTGAATTTGATAGCTCTGATCGGAAAGAATATAGTCAGCCGCCAAATTACGCGGCTCTAAAGAGACTGTATAAATCTGTTCGGTCAAAGGGTTTTGCACTTGCATAACATAAATCCATAACAGCACCGCCAAGGCGACGGCCGCTATTTTATAGCCGAAAAATTTTATTTTTCTTGGAGATTTCATTGCTTTTTCTTCCTCCTTTGCCAAAAATATCTGATGGAGGATTTCCTCTCGGCATCATAAATAGAAGATAAAATTTCCCGCAATTGCTTTTCATCCAGCTGAAGCACTAATTTACCGTCTTTGGCCATGGAAATAGTACCGGTTTCTTCCGAAACAACTAAGGTCACGGCATCGGAAACTTCCGAAATACCAATGGCGGCCCGATGCCTGGTTCCCAAAGAAATCCGAATATAAGGATTATCAGTCAGCGGCAAAAAACAAGCCGCCGCCATCACCCGATCACCACGAATAATAATTGCTCCATCATGCATGGGCGTATTCGGCGCAAAAATATTTAGCAACAGCTCTTTAGAAACAACCGCATCCACAGCAATACCGGTTTCGATGTAATCTTTAAGTCCCGTTTCCCGTTCAATCAGAACCAAAGCACCCGTTTTTGTCTCAGAAAATGAAACAAGAGCGTCGGTAATCTCGTCTATTAAGCGTGAAACTTCTAAGCTGGATAAAGAATATCCCTTACGGAAAAAAAACTGTCCTCTGCCGATTTGTTCCAAGGCACGCCGCAGCTCCGGCTGAAAAATTACCACCAAAGCCACAAAGAAAACAGGCCAGATTTGTGCCAAAACCCAGCTTACAAGATGCAGATCGATAAAACTACTAACAATGGCGATCACCAAAAGGATTAAAACCCCCTTGGCCAACTGAACCGCTCTGGTGCCCCTGATTAACAGCAAGCCTTTGTAAACCACAAAAGCTATGATCGCGATATCCACAACATAGAGTATGATTTTTAAGACTTGTGAATCAGTAAAGGTGGACAGCAACAAAATTGACACCTCCACTTTAATAATGAACAAAACGAGGACAAAAACGTGATGAATAAAAACTTTCTTAATTCATCAAATATATTCGACAATCAGCAATAAAAACCTTTTTAAGGAAGATCAGGTAAAAATAAATTCCTTTTGGTTAAAATATCCTTAAAATATCCTTGGAGAAAGAGATCTTTATATAGTATAATTAAAATAATATATGATGCTTCTCACCGCCTAAAAAAAGACAAAAAGGATTGAGACAAATAGATAACTGGCGCAGTAAACCCATGTTAATATTAGCAGTTGCTGCCTTTATTACAGGCTTTTTCTTAATGCTTTCCTTGCGCTCTTATTCGCCAATGTTCAGCAAAAGTGACAGCGGACAGCAGCAGTCGATCATCGATTATATCAATCGTTTAGAAGATGACAACACCCTGCTGGAAGAAAAAATTGCTACTGCCCGCCTCCAAATCAAGCAAATGCAGCAACAGGAATCACAGGAAAACGCCAAATTGACCTCCCTGCAAAAAACCCTCGATCGGCTTAATAAAGAGGCAGAATATACGGAAATTACCGGCTCCGGTGTGATTATTACTATCAACGATAATGAAAAAGGTGCAGCTCTGGCGCAAAAAAACACTGCCACTTATAATGCCGAGGATTATATCATTCATGATAAAAACCTGCTCTATTTGACGCGCAGCCTCTCTAAAGTCGCTCAAGGTATCGCCATCAATGATCAGCGGCTGATTGACACCTCCACGATCCGCTGCGTAGGCACGGTCATCATGGTCAACTCTGCCCGCATGGCTCCGCCTTATGAGATAAGAATTATTGGTGATCCTGATCGGCTCGAAGAAGCCATCTTAGAAAGTGATGAATATCAAACGCTTAAAAACAAAGATATGCCTTTAAAGCTTTTAAAAGAACAGTCGCTGACGCTGCCCGCCTACAGCGGGAGTGCCACCACCACTTATGCTCAAATGGCAGACTAGGCCGATTAGCGCCTTAAAGTGTACCTTTTTTGTCAACAAAAGTAAAGAAAAGAGTCTTTAAAACCCTCTGTTTTAAGAATAAAGGAGAAATGTCTTTATGTGGTTACCCCTTTTTGGACTGGTTATTGGTATAATTTGCGGTTCGTTTTTCACTTTTGCCGTTCCGCCGATGTATGCCTCTTATTTATCCGTTGCAGTTTTGGCGGCGCTGGATTCCCTAATCGGGGGCTGGCGCTCCATTCTGGAGGAAAAATTTGACGGCCCTATTCTCATGACAGGCTTTATCACCAATGCCCTTTTGGCGGCAGGACTTGCCTATCTGGGCGATCTTTTGGGGCTGGATCTGTATCTGGCTGCCGTGATCGCCTTTGGCTTACGGATCTTTGCCAACATTGGGGTGATTCGCCGTCACCTGATTTTACGTCGGCGTAAAAGAAAAGAAGCTGAGCTGGCCGAGGCAAATCTAGCGGCAGAAGAAGATAACAAAAGCGTTAATGTTAATATTGAAAACACTACGACTATTGACTTTATGGACAAGGATGAATAAGAGGTGCTTAAATAATGACTAAAAAACCCTCCCCACCGTTTAAAATAAAGAAAACTACTTGGCAGATTCCGATCATGGTGGCGCTGTTGATTTTTGGTTTCCTTTTGACTGCTCAATATCGCACACATTTAAGCTTCAGCAGCTCCTTAGAGGGGCAAAATATCAATGATTTAAGCGCTTTGGTAATTAACCTCAGTGAAAACAACAGCTCTTTACAGACGGAGCTGGATTCCTTAAACGACGAGCTTAACACCTTACAAGAAAAAACAGCAGCAGGTGCCGATATCTCCACCACTTTAAGCGCCCAAACACAGCAAATGAAGATTATCACCGGTACCACCGATGTTACAGGACCCGGCATCTCTATTAACATTACCGGCGAAGCGGATTTGATGGCTCTGGATTTAATCGACCTGGTTAACGAACTTTTTATCACCGGTGCAGAGGTAGTTTCGATCAATGATGTCCGCATCACCACCCACACCTCCCTGACAGACAGCGTCGATCAGCTGGGGCAATTTGCCATCTTTTTGAATGGAGAAAAGCTGCTGTCTCCAATTATCATCAAAGCCATCGGCGAACCAACTACTTTAAAAACCGGCCTGACTTTTACCGGCGGAATTATTAATAACTTAAACGTTTTTTATAATATTTATCCAACTATTAAAAAAGAGGAAAATCTGCTCATCCCCGCCGTTTCCGAAACTACAGATTTATCCACTGACGAAAAAAGCAGCTCTTAAATAAGCCGCTTAAATAAGCTAAAGGAAGTAATGATTATGCAAACTACTATTAAAAATATTTCCGTTTGGGGAGATTCCATGCTCAAAGGCGTGATCTACGATGAGCAAAAAAAACGCCATGTGCAAATTACTGATCATACCATGCAGCTGGTTGCAGAAGAACTGCAGCTATCTGTCACTAATTACAGTATTTTTGGCGCCACGGTCACTAAAGGACAAAGGCAGCTGTTAAAAGCGCTGAAAAAAAATCAGGAAAACCGCACCGTTATTGATGTCGGCATTTTAGAATTTGGCGGCAATGACTGTGATTTTAATTGGCCAAAGGTTTCTGCCGATCCCACTTTTGACCATCAGCCGAAAACGGCGCTGCCTGTATTTCGGCAAATTTACAGCGAGATGATTGAGCTGTTGTTAAAAGAAAACATCACTCCGCTGTTGATCCATCCGCAGCCTGTTTATTCACCAAGTTATTTTGACTGGATCACTAAAGATCTTAATGCCGAAAATATTCTCCTGTGGCTGGGCGATCAAGAAAGAATCTACCGCCAGCAGGAGCGCTATGCCACAACAGTGCTGGATTTAGCGCGTGAATATAATTGTCGCATTGTCCCCATCCGCCAGGCTTATCTGGAATATAAGGATTATTATAAATTTTTTTGCTCCGATGGCATCCACCCCAATCAACAAGGCCACCGCCTGATGGCGCAAACTTTTATTAGATATGCCCGCACCACCAACCTTATATAAGCACCCCCCCCCAGCCGCCTGCCACCTTCATGAAGGCAGGCGCTTTTTTTGTGCCCTGCCGGGCAACCCTTTTCTACAAAAACAAAAGTGCTAACCCTTTTGGTTAGCACTTTGTTAATAAATCGTTTTCTGCTGCTCTTGATATTGCTTATACAATTCCGGCTTACCGCTGTCCGGCAAGTGAATCATCGATAAGATCTCTTTTTCGCCGGCCAAATAACGATAAATCAGCTCATCCCGAAAACCAATCTCGGCCGCCTCGGCAACCGGCAAAGCATAATAACATTTGTCAATATTAGCCCAAATAATAGCAGCTAAACACATGGGACAAGGGTATCCGGTGGCATAAATTTCCGCTCCGGATAAATCATGACTGCAGAGCTTTTTCGCAGCTTGGCGCAGCGCCACCATCTCGGCATGAGCCGTTGGATCACAAGCGGATAAAACCTCGTTATGAGCCACCGCCAGCACTTGCCCATCCTTTACCACACAAGCGCCAAAAGGCCCGCCCGCCCCGGCGGCCACTCCGGCTGCCGCCTTTTGCCAAGCCAAATCCATATATTTATTCAAGCTTTTCACCTCTTCTAGGGCATAATCATTTCATCCAGCGCCTTCCCGGAAGGAACCATCGGCAGCACCAGATCCTCCTTTTTAATCATACATTCTATTAAAGTAGGCCGCCCATTATGCAAACCTTTTTGCAAAGTAGGCTCAACATCATGAGGGGATTCTATGCGATAGGCTTCAAAATCATAAGCATCTGCCAAACGCAAAAAATCCGGACCCACCAAATCAACCGCGGCAAAACGATCACCGCAGGAAACATGCTGCAATTGCCGCACCAAACCCAGACAATGATTATTAAACAAAATAATTTTAATCGGCAGTTGATGCTCTTTAATCGTGGCCATTTCATTGAGACTCATCTGTAAACCGCCATCCCCGGTAAGGCAAATCACCAAATCATCAGGAGCCGCCATTTGCGCTCCTAAAGCCGCCGGCAAACCATAGCCCATGGTACCCAAACCACCGGAGGTCAAAAAAGCGCCGGGACGATTAGAATTATAAAATTGCGCCGCCGACATCTGATGCTGCCCGACATCGGTACTGACAATTGCCGTATCGCCCACCATTTTTCCCAAAGCAGTTAGCACATGCCAAGCCGTCAGATGATTGTCCAGCGGTTTTTTTTGAATGGCCAGATTGCGATCTTTATAGCTTTCAATTTCCTCAAGCCAGTGAGAATGCTCGGTTTTTTCCACCCGCTCCAAGAGCTTTTGTAAAACGTTTTTCACATCACCGACAATCGGAATATGAGACGGAAAATTTTTGCCGATTTCCGCCGGATCAATATCGATATGAATAATTTCAGCCTTGGCGGCAAATTTATCAGCCAAACCGGTAATGCGATCCCCGAAACGTGCGCCCAAAGCAATGATTAAGTCAGCCTTGGTAGCCGCCAAATTAGCAGAAGGCAAACCATGCATACCCATCATGCCCAAAGCCAGCGGATGATGCGGATCAATAATACTTTTGGCCATCAAAGAGTTGACAATGGGCGCTGAAATTTTTTCCGCCAAAGAAATTACTTCCGGTCCGGCCTGTGAAATGGTCACGCCGCCGCCCACATAAATCAGCGGACGCTCTGCTTTTGCAATGGCAAGAGAGGCCGTCTTAATTTGACTGCCATGCCCTTTATAAGTCGGCTTATAGCCGGCTAATTTAACTTCCACATCCAAATCAGCCGTGCAAGTCGCTTCCATAATGTCCTTAGGAATATCGATCAAGACAGGCCCGGGTCGCCCGGTAGAGGCGATATAAAAAGCTTCTGCTACCGCCCGCGGTATATCATCGGCAGAGGTCAATAAATAATTATGCTTAGTCACAGGGTGCGTAATACCCGTAATATCTACCTCTTGAAAAGCATCCGTGCCGATCATTTTTGTCGCCACCTGTCCGGTGATGGCAACTATCGGAATAGAATCCATGTAAGCCGTTGCCAAACCGGTCACCAAATTAGTCGCACCCGGTCCGGAGGTGGCCAAACAGACGCCCACCCCATGCCTAATCTGTGCATAACCGCTGGCCGCATGAGCTGCGCCTTGCTCCGATCTGGTTAAAATATGCGTAATCGAGCAAAAATTCGCCAAAGCATCATAAATAGGCAGTACTGCTCCGCCCGGATAGCCAAAAATCAGTTCTGCTCCTTGCTTTTCCAAACAGTGCAATAAAGCTTCTGCACCCGTAATTTTTTTCGTCATAACCCCCACCTCCTCTATTTTAATTTATGCTTGTCGCCTCGTACCATGGCCACTTCGCCGGTACGCACAACCTCCTTAATTCCAAAAGGCTTTAAGGCTTCACCAATAGCTTGAATTTTTTCGCCGCTGCCGGTGGCCTCAATAATCATCGAAGTATGGCAAAAATCGAGAATATGCGCACGGAAAATATCAACAATTTGCATAATCTCACCACGTGTGGCAGGTGTGGTCAAAACCCGAAAAAGCGCCATCTCCCGATCCACAAAATGCTCACCTGTCAAATTACTAATTTTAATAACCTCTACCAGTTTATGCAGCTGCTTGGTCACCTGCTCGATAATCTGCTCATCGCCAAGAACAATGATGGTCATGCGTGAAATATCTTCTCTGTCAGTAATGCTCACAGAAAGGCTTTCAATATTATAACCGCGGCGGCTAAATAATCCGGCCACTCGAGTTAAAACCCCGGTACGGTTTTCCACTAAAACAGATAATGTGTGTCGCATAATAACCTCCTTTGCTCTCCTGCCTTCGGTCTTATCTAAAAATATTAACATTTATTGTACCATAAAAAACAGCATCAAACAAGCAATTTATTTAATCGTCACGGCTCCCTGGGCGGCTGAAGTCACCCTGCCGGCATATTTAGACATATAACCTTTGGTAATCTTAGCTGGCGGCTGCTGCCATTTTTTCCGACGATCCTGTAAAATATCTTCCTCAACCAACAGCTCCAGTGAAGAATTTTCTATATCAATGGCAATCTGATCCCCCTCTTCAACCACAGCAATCAAACCGCCTTCCGCCGCCTCCGGCGAAACATGCCCGATCGAGGCACCGCGCGTCGCACCGGAAAAACGCCCATCAGTAATCAAAGCCACCGAATCACCCAAACCGGCTCCCTGAATCAGCGAAGTCGGCTGCAGCATTTCACGCATTCCCGGGCCGCCTTTGGGCCCTTCATAACGGATAACAATCACATCGCCGGCCTTGATCTCTCCATTTAAAATAGCCTGATCGGCCGCCTCTTCACCCTCAAAAACTCTCGCCGGCCCTTGATGCTTCATCATTTCAGGCAGGACGCCGGCCTTTTTAACAATCGCCCCATCTTGAGCCAAATTGCCCCATAAAACAGCTAAACCGCCGCTCTGGCTATAGGCCTGCTCCCGCTCACGAATGACCTCCGGATTACGCACCGCCGCAAAACCCGCGGATAAAGCTTTACCCGTCACGGCAGGCAAAGAACCGTCCACCAAGCCCAAATCCGCCAAAGAAGATAATAAAGCAGGCATACCGCCGGCTTGATCTAAATCGCTGATATGGTGGCTGCCGGAAGGCGCCAGCTTACACAGATGCGGCGTCTTGGCACTGATTTCTTTTACCAAAGAAAGCGGCAGGCTAAGCCCCAGTTCATACGCCACTGCCGGCAAATGCAAAATCGTATTACTCGAGCCGCCCATCGCCATATCAGCCGCCAGGGCATTTTTAAAGGCCGTCTCTGTCATAATTTGCGAAGGACGCAAATCACGCTCCAACAGCTCCATAATTTGACTACCCGCCTGCTTGGCTAAGCGCAGGCGCGCCGCCTCGACCGCCGGAATCGTCCCATTACCCGGCAGCCCCATCCCCAAAGCCTCTGTCAAGCAATTCATCGAATTTGCCGTAAACATGCCTGCACAACTGCCGCAGCCGGGGCAGGCTCTTTCCTCTATTTCCTTTAATTCCGTTTCTTGCATTTTACCGACAGAAACTTCCCCCACTGCTTCAAAAAGTGAATTGAGATCCAAGGTTTTTTCCTGCCATTTGCCGGGCAGCATCGGGCCGCCGCTCACTAAAAGAGCCGGTAAGTCTAAACGGGCCGCCGCCATCAGCATGCCGGGGACAACTTTGTCACAATTAGGAATTAAAACCAAAGCATCAAAAGCATGAGCCAAAGCCATCACCTCAATAGAATCGGCGATCAGCTCTCGACTGCCCAAAGAATATTTCATGCCGCTATGCCCCATGGCCAAGCCATCACAAACCGCAATCGCCGGAAATTCTAAAGGTGTTCCCCCGGCACTTTGCACCCCCGCTTTCACAGCTTCGGCAATCGTCCGTAAATGCAGATGCCCGGGCACCACTTCGTTAAAGGAATTAACCACGCCAATTAAAGGCCTGGTTATTTCCTCCTGCGTTAAACCTAAAGCATAAAGTAAAGAACGATGCGGCGCTCTCACTAAACCCTTTTTCATCAGATCACTTTTCATCAGTAAGTCTCCTTATAATCCATTATCTTTTACCATTTATCTCATCCACGCAACCCCTCTACAGGATGCAACTTCGTTCATAATCGCTACAGCTGTCGCCCTGCACTAGCCCGTCCACACAACCCTTACGGGGTGCGACAGCAACCTTTATTTCTAACCGTTATCCCTCACCATTTTTGGCTATTTAATCACAGTCCCCTCCGTTTTAACCAGCTCTTTAAAAGCCGCCAAGAGCTTTTTATACACCGGACCGGGTCCGCCATGACCGATGGTTCTGCCATCATAAACCACAGCAGGCACCAAGTCGGCCGCTGTTCCGGTCAAAAAACACTCATCAGCAGTATAAAGATCAAAACGAGTAAACAACTCTTCTCGCACCTCGATACCGGCGGCCTTGGCCAAATCTATGACAATTTCTCGAGTAATTCCCCCCAAAACACAAGCGTAAAGCGGCGGCGTGTATAAAACTCCCTTTCTCACACAAAAAATATTATCGGCGCTGGCCTCAGAAACATAGCCCTCATTGTTCAAAAAAACAACTTCCGGCACATTCATCAATTGACCTTCCATTTTTGCATAAATATTATTCAAATAATTAAGCGATTTAACACGCACATTACAAGCCTCATTGATATTGCGCCGCGTCGGCACCGTGGCCAAGGTCAGACCTCTTTTATAGTATTCATCAGGATAAAGCGTAATCTCATCGGCGATACAAATTACCGAAGGACTTAAACAGCCGGTAGGATCAATGCCCAAGCCACCCACCCCTCTGGTCACGATCAAACGGATATAACAATCGGTCAATTGATTAGCCTTACAGGTCTCGACAACTATCTTGCGCATCTCCGCCTTGCAGCAAGGCACCTTAATCCGCAAAACATTTGCCCCCTCATAAAGGCGATCAACATGCTTTTCCAGCTGAAAAATCCGCCCGTCATAAGCACGTATCCCTTCAAAAATACCGTCACCGTACAATAATCCGTGGTCAAAGACACTTATTTTAGCATCCTTTTTGTCAACCATCGCACCATCCAGATAAATCTTTAGTCCCATTATAAAAGGCCTCCCCTGTCCAATTATTTATTAATATTTAATATCCTCCACTAAAAAAACCTGCCAAAAATACAGCGATTTTATTTTTTGAATAATTTTTTCACAACCGCCTGCTCATCACAATTATGATATTTGGGACAATTAAAACAGTCCTGCCAAATTTTTTGCGGCAGCAAGCTGCGCTCAATCGGCACAAAACCCAAAGAAACGAAAAAAGCCGTCTGATACGTTAAGGCAAAGATACGATTAAGCCCCAAAGACAGAGCCTCTTTTTCCAGATACCGGATAATCTGCGCACCTAAACCCCTGCGATAATAGCCCTCAGCCACCGCCACCGAACAAATCTCAGCAATATCTGACCAGAATATCCGCAAACCTCCCACCGCCACAATCTGACCTTCACTACGCACCACCACATATTGGCGAAGATGCTCATAAAGATAAGATAAAGTCTTCGGGAGCATCTGTCCTTCTTGTGCATAATGATTGATCAAAAGATGAATATACGGCACATCATCAATATTAGCTTTTTCTACAATTAATTTTTCTGATTTTCCAGACAACTTTTCTCCTTTAACAAACTACAAATAAACTACAGTGATTTTTTACTGCCGGGTTTAACGGCTTCAGTTCCGGCAGCACATAAAGGACAATCCTCCGGCATATAACTATGGATCTCTAAAGACATCAGCGGTTTAAAAGGCATTCCAAACTGCACCTTGCCACCGCTACGATCAACCAAAGAGCCCACGCCCACTACCGTCGCACCACTTTCTTTAACCGTTTGTATCAACTCTTTTGTAGAGCCGCCGGTGGTGATCACATCTTCCACAACCAAAACACGATCTTTTTTTGACAATTCAAAACCACGACGGAAAGTCATCACGCCATTTTCCCTTTCACCAAAAATAGAGCGCACACCACAAGCTCGCGCCACTTCATAAGCTAAAATAATCGCCCCGATTGCCGGGCCTGCCACCACCGAAATTTCCTCAGCGGCAAACTGCGCCGCCAGCTGCCGCGCCAATCTTTCCGTTTCTTGCGGATACTGAAAAATTTTGGCACACTGTAAATAATATTCGGCATGTCGTCCCGATGACAAATGAAAATGCCCCTGCAAAAGAACTCCTTTTTGCTTAAAAAGCTCCATAATCTGGTCCTGTGTCAGCATTTTTTGCTACCCCACCTTTATGTTTTTCTCTTTTTACCGACCTCTTAATCAGAAGACAACAAAAAAATCCTGCTTCCAAAATTTAATCTAACATATCTTCTACATAAAACGGTATTTTCCCTGCTGTTAAAGGAAATTATTCCGGCAATTCTTGACACTGTCAAAATAAACACATATAATGTCAATATTGATCACATAAGAAAAGAGTTTATGATAAAATGCACCTAAAAACAGATAAAATGCACATTGATTGCTGCTTTTTTCATCAATGCCTAAATTTGGAAAATATCGAAAATAAAACCGTCATCGCCATTGACGTGCTACGTGCGACCTCCACTATTATAACTGCCTTGGCCGCCGGCGCTAAAGCTGTCTATGCTATTGATGATATTGAAGCCGCCAAAAAACTTAAACAAAAATTACCGCAAGCGATCCTGTGCGGAGAACGCAAGGGCAATATTATCCCCGGTTTTCAGCTGGGCAATTCACCTTTTGAATTTACCGCCGCCGAGGCCGCCGAAAAAGAAATTATCTCCTGCACCACCAATGGCACCGTTGCCATCTGCACAGCTGCGGCGGCGCAAGACGTGTGGCTGGGCGCCCTTATCAATGCCCCTGCCGTCGCCGCCAAAGTGCAAAAAGAAGGCAAAAAAGAGGTGCTGGCGCTTTGCTCCGGCACCAACGGACGCATCTCTCTGGATGACTTGCTGGGAGCGGGTTCTGTGATCGCTCATTTAGTCGCCTTAGAGCCTGCGGCGGTTTTAACAGATGCCGCCAAAATCGCCGCCCACATGTATGAAAATTATGCTCATGACCTCTTATCCGGCATTAAGACAAGCGCTCATGGGCAAAAACTTTTGACCCTCGGTTATGAAAAGGATCTTCATTTCTGCTCACAGCTGGGCAGCCATCCTTATGTACCGCAATTGATCAAAAAAAATCCGCCCCTCATCTCACGGGCGCAAAAATTATGTTAATATGTTAAGCTGTAGACAGCAAAAAACGGCAAGCTGACCCTCTGCACCAACATTACACAAAAGCTGTAAGACTATAAAGCCCCGCTCCCAAATGGGAGCGGGGCTTTTAATTTATTTCATTAAATCATATAAAATATCCGTGCATTCTTCTTTACCTAAGGAACTAAAGTTAAGTATAATATCATAGCCGTCCTGCTCGCCCCAACTTTTATGGGTATACGTACGATAATATTCGTTCCTTTCTTTGTCAACTTTTTTGATCGTTTTCAGCGCTTGCTTTTCCGACATATAGCTCATGCTAATTACACGATCCAGCCGATCTTCCATATCCGCACGAATAAAAACTGAATAGACTCCAGGCACATCTTTGAGCACATAATTGGCACAACGTCCCACAATTATACAGGATTCTTGCGCTGCCAGATCACGAATAACATCAGATTGTAATTCAAACAATCTATCATTAATCTTCTCTATAGCCCCTGACTCACTCTCATCCATATATGGCTGCTCTTTGATCCGCTTTTCATCTGCAGCAGCCAAAGTGTGTATATCAATATCTCCGCTTTCCGCTGCCATTTGGATCAAGCGACGATGATAGCATTCAATACCCAAACGATCTGCCACAGCATATCCAACTTCCAAGCCGCCACTGCCATATTGTCTACCAATTGTTAAGATTTTATGTGTCATAATTATCAGCTCCTTTATAGTTCTTATTGCTAATTATAACATAATATTCTGCAAATAGATAGCTTGTTTGTTATAAAAAACACCATCTTAAGCGAATTTAGACAAATTGTTTAAGAATATCTTGGCTTTTTAGCTACATAATATTTTCCAAATCAAAAACCAAACCCTTCAAATTACGCACTTTTCTAATCGCCAGCAAAACACCGGGCAAAAAGGAATCACGATTCATGGCCTCGTGCACAATCCTTAAAATTTGCCCCTCACCGCCAAAAACTACTTCTTGAGAGGCCACATAACCCGGTAAACGCAGGCTGTGCACCCTCATACCTTGATAATCACCGCCGCGGGAGCCGGGTATTTTTTCATACTCATTGGGCAAACCCTGGACAAAAACGTCCCTTACTTCAGCGATTTTGTCCAAAGTGGACAAAGCCGTGCCCGAAGGGGCATCTATTTTTTGATCATGATGCTTTTCAATCACTTCAACATGCGGAAAATAAGCTGCCGCCTCTTTGGCAAACTGCATCATTAACACAGCACCAATAGCAAAATTAGAGGCCACAAAGGCCGGTGTGGCATGTTTGGCGCATAAGGTTTTCAGCTCATCCTTTTCCTTATCCCCCAAACCGGTAGTCCCCACTACACAAGCCACCTGCTGCGCTAAAGCAAGCGGCAGATTTTTGACCACCGCCTGGGCATTGGTAAAATCGACCATCACTTCAGGACGATGCTTCTCAATAGCTTCGCTTAAATCCTCTTCAATCACCACTCCCAGCGGATCTAAACCGCATAAACTGCCTAAATCAACACCGCCCAAACGAATATCGGTGGCGGCAACCAGCTCCAAATCATCCGCCTTGGCAATCCCAGCAGACATGGCTCTGCCCATTTTGCCTGTGGCACCATTAACCATAACTTTTATTTTTGCCATTTTCTCTACCTCCTCCGGCTTTTCAGAGATTAGATTCACCATAAAACGGCAAAAATCCTGCCGCCGTCGAGGCTTTAAGCCTACAAATTGCCAAAGTTTACTAAATCAACAGATTATTTACTGATAGCGGCCGTTTTCATCGATATCCACCACGATTACTTCTGCGCCGATTTTTTTGATGGCTTGCCAGGGAATGGTAAAAGACCGTTTATTGTTACCGTAAAAAGGAAAACCCCCCGGCGGCATCACTAATTCAGTCACCTCACCGCTTAAAGGATCAATCACCAAATCAGCCTCACCCGCCGAACCAATAATAGCTCCATCATAAATATTAATAATTCTTTTAGCTGCTATTTCACTTAAACGCATACTCAAGCACCCCCTAGAGGGATTTTATGAACAAGCAACCCTTTTTATGCTCTTATTTAAAGACATTTAAACCGGTATGCCCAAATCCTTTACTGCCGCGCAAGCTATCGCTAAGCTCTGTGACCTCGATCAACTGCGCCTGACAAAAGGGCGCCACCACCAATTGAGCAATGCGCATGCCCCGCTCTATCATAAACTCTTTGTCACCGTGATTGATCAAAATAACCTTAATTTCCCCCCGATAGTCGGCATCAATGGTCCCCGGACTATTTAAAACCGTCACCCCGTGTTTTGCCGCTAAACCGCTGCGTGGCCGCACCTGCGCTTCATAACCCGCCGGCAGTTCAATCGCAATGCCGGTGGGCACTAAAACTCTTTTGTGACAAGCCAGCAAAAGCCCCTCCGGAGGAAGAGCCGCCAGTAAATCCACACCGGCCGCCGCCGCCGTTTGATAGCCGGGTAAAGCCAGCTCTCCATAGTGAGCTAAGCGTTTAATTTTAACTTGTACCATTTTATCACCTCAAATATATTGCTCAAATATATTGTTTAAAATCAAAAGTTTTCTCCTTTTTCCCCACTAAAGAAAGAATCACTTTATCGGCCTGGAAAAGCTCCCCTGCCACTCGCTTGATATCATTTGTGGTCACCGCCAATAAGGCCGCCACAGACTCCTCAACACTGCGCAGGCGACCCCAAATCATCTCCATGCGTGCCAAACGGTTCATCACATTGCTGGTATTTTCCAGACCCAAAAGCATCGAGCCTTTAAACTGCTGCTTAAGACGTTGCAATTCCTCCTCAGTCACACCCTTTTCTCGAATTTCTGCCATCTGTTCTAAAATTACCGGCACTATTTCCTGCACGTTTTGCGGCCTGGTGGAGGCATAAGAAAGAAAATAGCCACCCAGTAAATAACCGCAATGATAAGAGTAAATGGCATAGGCCAAACCCCTTTTTTCCCGAGCCTCTTGGAATAAGCGTGAGCTGGCGCCCCCTCCTAAAGCCGCACTTAGAAGTGTCGCGGCGCTGAAATCAGCATGGGTTTCATGAAGTCCCGGCACCCCTAGACAAAGATGCGTCTGTTCAATATCCCTGTAAGTATAGGCTTGTCCGCCATGAGCCGTTAATTGAGGTAAAGGGGTGGAATTACTCTCACCCTGAAAATCGCCAAAACACCTTTTCACCTCTTGCAGCACCTGTTGATGCGTAACATTACCGGCAACAGAAATAATCGTCTGATGAGGACGATATTGCTGCAAATAGTAACGATAAAGGTCATCCCTGTTCATCTCTCCGACAGATTTTTCACTGCCGATAATGGGACGGCCATAGGGGTGCTGCGCCCACAAATGCCTAATCATCTGCTCGCTTGCCACATCATCAGGGGAATCCTGATACATCTTAATTTCCTCCAGAATGACCTTTTGCTCCTTTAAAAACTCCTGTTCATCAAAAGTCGAATGCAAATACATATCCGACAAAAGATCCAAAGAAAGAGCAAAATCCTCAGCCAAACATTTGGCATAATAACAAGTATGCTCTTTGGAAGTAAAAGCATTAAGCTGTCCGCCGACGGCGTCCAAAGTCTCAGAAATCTCCCGTGAGCTGCGTGTGGGAGTCCCCTTAAACATCATATGCTCTAAAAAATGTGAAACACCGGCAAACTGCTCTCTTTCATAAACGGAACCCACGGTTGACCAGACACCCGTCGTAACAGAATGCAAATGATCAAGCGGCTCTGTAATTACCTTAATGCCGTTGGGCAAAATGTCTCGATATGTCATAAACCCTCCACTTTTGTTTTATTCTGCTGTAATCTTTTCTGCAAAAAAGCTGATAATACCTCTTTTTTTAACTCCTTTTTGTGCCAAAAGATCACAGGCCGCCACAACTTGCCCATCGCTCGTCAATAATTCCAGCCGCCCTACGGCTTCCCCCTGTGCCACAGGAGCACTAATGTTTTCAGGCAAAGACCATTTCAAGCGCAGTTTTTCTCCTTTTTGACAGACGGCGTAAAAATCCTGACTCACCGTCACAGGCAGCAATCCCTTTTGCCCCCGCAGCGGCAGCGCCGCCAGCCGACTGCCGCGTGCCGCCAGCAAAATACCATCAGTTTGTGCCAGACCATATTCTAAAAGCTTTAAACACTCCTCATAACGGCTGGGACTGTCAAAAACAACCGCAATCAAACGACGTCCATTTTCTTCAATGGCTGCCACCAGGCAAGCGCCCGCCTTATCAGTAGTACCGGTTTTAACCCCGATAATCCGCTCATCTTGCCACAGCAATTTATTGGTGTTTTTCAGCCGACGTCCGGCCACTGTGATTTCCTTGGTTTTGACAATTTCCCGAAAAAGCTGATCCTGCAGGGCCTGACGGGTGCATAAAGCTAAATCATAGGCGGTTATCTGATGCCCTTCTGCCGGCAAGCCATTGGTGTTTTTCAGCTCGGCAGAGCCGGCACCCACCGCGGCCGCCTTTAAATTGAGCAGATAAACAAATAAGGGTTCCGAACCGCTGACCTGCTCGGCTAAGGCATAACAGGCATCATTTCCCGATTTGACCAAAGCACCCCACAGCAGCTCCTCTACTGTTAATTTCTCTTCCTCCTCCAGATAAAAACTGGCCTCCGGCACCGCCGCAGAACGCTCACTTACGGTACAAACCTCATCCATATTTACCAAATCCATCACGGTCAGAGCGGTTAAAATTTTACCACAGCTGGCAGGGGGTAAGGGTTGATCAGCGGCCTTTTCATAAATAATTTCGCCGCTAGCGGCATCGATTAAAACCGCTGCGGCCGCCCCCACTTGAAAAGGCGCCGCCTGAACCGGCTGACAGCAGAAAAAACACAATAATAACACGCTCCCGAAGAGCAGTTTAAGTGATTTTACCTTGAACATTATCTTGAACATAAAATAAAAGCCTCCGCAGATGATAATGATCCTGCCTTTGTATAAATATGCAGTTTGCCTCGCGGCTGCGGCTCGGAATCATCCCTGAAATCCTCCACAACGACCGGCTCTTCAGCGACAGAACCGATAATTTGAGAAACCGTAACCAAGCTGTAACCTGCTTTTTTCAGACCTTGTAAAATAGTGGGCAGAGCCTCTACAGTGGGATAAGTCGGATGAGATAAAACAATTCCCCCGGCATGAGCCTTTTTAAGCACTCGCTCGCTGATTACAGTGGCTGCCGGACGTTTCCAATCCACGGTGTCAATACTCCATAAAATCGTTTGGTAACCCAAGCTGTGTGCAGCCTTTAAAACCTGTGACTCCTTTTCTCCTGAAGGCGGTGCATAAAGGGTCGTTTCGACCCCCGTCGCTTCCTTGATGGCAGCGGCACTTTTAAGGATTTCCTCCCTGTTTTCTTCATAGCTCATGCTGTTAGGGGAAGTATGGCTGTAGGCATGATTACCGATTTCATGCCCGTCATCTGCGATTTTTTTAGCCAGCTGAGGATGCTCTTTGGCCCAACGACCGGTCAAAAAAAAGGTCGCTTTTACATCCTCCTTTTCTAAAATTTTCAGCATATCGGGCAAATATTCCTCACCCCAATCAACATTGATGGTCAAGCTGATCATTTTTTCCTCCGTCATCCCCTGATAAAAAGGCTCGGTGGTACTGGGAACTACACGGCCATTTATCACTTGCCCTATAATGATCAGCGCAGCTATGGTAGCTGCTATTGCTAATATTTTGAGAAACTCTTTTCTGCCAATAATCATTACTTTCATAAGATCCCTCCTCTATGTCGCAATATATGTTTTGAAAAAGAAAAAAAGACCTGTCTTTCGCCGCATAAAAAATCCTGCAGCGGGAAAAAGATCTTTTTTAAAAGAACCAGCCTGCTGTCCTTAGTGAGAACAACAGGCTGTTTATTTATTTAAGCAAAACTATTTAACATCGTCCGCCAGACCCAGCTCATTTAAAGCCTCTTTGCGGGATAATTTTACTTTTCCGGAAGGATCAATGTCCAGCACCTTCACCCACATCAGTTCGCCTTCTTTACAAACGTCGGAAACTTTACCGACCCGTTTATTAGCCAGCTGTGAAATATGCACCATTCCATCTTTACCGGAATTGCCCATCACACCGGGGATAATTTCCACAAAGGCTCCAAAATCCATAATTTTCACTACCTTACCATGGTAAATCTGCCCCACCACCGGTTCGGCGATAATACCTTTGATAATTTCTAAAGCTTTCTCACCCTTAGCCGAATCCACGCTGGCAATAAAGACCTGACCGTCATCTTCAATGCTGATTTCAGCACCGGTTTCTTCCACAATTTTTTTGATGACTTTGCCGCCGGCACCAATCACCTCACGAATCTTATCAGGATGAATCTGTAAAGTGATAATCCGCGGCGCATAAACAGATAATTCGCGGCGCGGCTCACTAATGGCGGCCAGCATTCTTTCCATAATATACATGCGCCCTTCCTTTGCCTGTTCCAAGGCCCTTGCCAAAACTTCTTTATCAATTCCGGCAATTTTAATATCCATCTGAATAGCCGTAATACCTTTGGCGGTGCCGGCTACTTTAAAGTCCATGTCACCCAGAAAATCTTCCATCCCTTGAATATCTGTCAACACAGTAATATCATCGCCCTCTTTGATTAAACCCATGGCGCAACCGGAGACAGGCGCCGAAATCGGCACACCGGCATCCATCAAAGATAAGGTGCTGGCACAAACACTGCCCATGGAGGTCGAACCATTGGATTCAATAGCCTCTGAGACCAGGCGTAAAGCATAAGGGAAGGTCTCTGTATCAGGGATCACCGGTAAAAGAGCCCTTTCGGCCAAAGCACCATGACCAATTTCTCGCCGCCCGGGACTTCTGACCGGTCTGGTCTCACCCACGCTGTAAGGCGGGAAATTATATTGATGCATATACCGCTTGCTGTCTTCTACACCTAAACCATCCAAAATTTGCCCGTCACCCACCGTACCCAAGGTCAGAGCATTTAAAATCTGCGTCTGCCCTCTGGTGAAAAGTGCCGAGCCATGCGTTCTGGCCAAAATACCGACTTCACAATCAATCTGACGAACCTCATCAGTTTTGCGCCCGTCAATACGAACCTTATCAACAGCAATTAATTGACGCATGGTCTCCTTTTCAATGGTCGATAAAACTTCGGCGATCGCTTCTTCCTGCTCGGGGAAACTCTCCGCTAAAGCCTCATTAACTTCTTCAGATAACTCTTTGAGCAACGATTCACGGCTGGCCTTATCCAAGCGTTCTTGTGAACATTTAAGCATGATTGAACGCATTTTAGCAGCGGCTAACTCTTTAACCGCCGCCGCCAATTCTTCATCGACTTCTTCCTCTACGAAGTTCATTTTTTCCTGAGCAAGACCTTTTTCGGCAGCTTCAGCTCTAAATTCTTCAATAAAAGCAACTATTTTCTGCACCTCTTGATGCGCGAACATAATCCCTTCTAAAATAGTCTCTTCATCTATTTCATGAGCGCCGGCCTCCACCATCATAACCGCCTCACCGGTACCGGCCACCGTCAGATGCATAACGCTTTTTTCCTCCTGTTCTAAAGTGGGGTTGATGATAAATTCACCATCCACAAGACCCACTGAAACACCGGCAATCGGGCCCATAAAAGGTATTTTAGAAATGTGTAAAGCAGCTGATGAGGCCACCATGGCCGTCACATCAGGAGCATTGTTTTGATCCACCGACATCACCGTGGCAATCACCTGCACATCGTTTCTATACCCTTGCGGAAACAAAGGTCTGATCGGCCGATCAATCAAGCGTGACGACAAAACGGCTTTTTCCGTCGGACGCCCTTCTCTTCTGATAAATCCTCCGGGGATGCGCCCCACAGAATAGAGCTTTTCTTCATAATCGACCGTCAGCGGGAAAAAACTAATCCCCGGTCTTGGTTCAGCCGAAGTAGTCGCAGCAGCCAAAACCATGGTATCCCCATATGAAGCAAAAATCGCCCCATCGGCCTGCTTGGCCATGCGACCGGTTTCCAAAGTCAGCAGCCTGCCGCCGACCTCCATACTTTTTTGTAAAATCTCCATTAGATTTTTACCTCCATCTTTTCTCTGATCTTTTATATTTACCTTTATACACTTCCACACTGCAGCGACATTTTCCTTTTTATCCCCTGCATTTTGTCCACTTAAAAGGATTTTCAAGCTTAAATAACAAACCCTTAATCAGCAAGCATTAATAGCAGTTTGCCCGGCGATCAAACACAATAATCAGCATTTTAGCCTCTTGATGACAGCCAGACAAAACCTCTCGCTTTTACTTTAGTTTGTGCTCAAAAAAACAAAAGAACAGTGTTTTAAAACACTGTTCTCAAATAAACCTTGTTTAACGACGTAGACCAAGCTCAGTAATAATAGTACGATATCTGTCCACACTAGATTTTTTGACATAATTGAGTAAACGGCGACGCTGACCAATCATTTTTAAAAGACCACGACGACTATGAAAATCTTTTTTATGTGTTTTTAAGTGACCCGTTAAATGACTGATGCGTTCTGATAAAAGTGCAATTTGCACTTCCGGTGAACCCGTATCACCATCATGAGTTTTGAATTTATCAATAATGGCTTGTTTTTTAACTGCATCCATGCTGAAATCCTCCTTCTTTCTTTTTTCAACCGGCGTCCGAGAATAACGTCGGAGTAAACGTCAATCCCAGTCCGCGGTCATTAGACACTTGTGTATTATATCTTATTTTATCCGCTTTGGCAAGTGTTTTTGTGCCGGATAGTCGGCAAAAAAATCTTGGGCGACCTTTTTGTCCTTCTCTAACTGATCACGCAATTGCAGCAAATTCATAAAACGCTTTTCCGGCCGCAGATAACGGCAAAAATACACCGTCATCTCCTGATCATAAAGTTCATCCGTTCCTATTTTTTTATCCACCAGCAAATGTGTCTCTAATAACAGCTCCATTTTTTCACCCACGGTCGGACGAAAACCCAGATTAGCAATCCCATCATAGGTATGATCCCCTAAGACGGCCCGCACGGCATACACACCGTAGGAAGGCAAAGGACTTCGCCTCGGCGGAATAATATTAGCGGTGGGAAAATTAAGAGTACGGCCGATCTTTTGACCGGTCACAATTTTACCAGCCACATAATAACAATAACCCAGCATCGAGTTTGCCGCATCAAGCTGGCCTTGTTTAATTTTTTCACGAATTGAAGAAGACGAAACCAGCCCAAATTTACCCACTACCGGCGGCACAATACTAATGTCCACGCCATGAGCCGCCGCCAGCGTACGCAATAAATAAGCATCGCCAACTATATTTTTGCCAAAATTAAAGTTAAAACCAACCATGACGTGGCGGCTGTGATATTTTTTGATCAGAATATCATCCACAAACTCCTGCGGTGAAAGGGCCGCAAAAGCCGCATCAAATTTCTGAAAGATCACTTCATCCACTTGAAAAAACTGATAAAGCATCTTTTCTTTTTGCTCTTTAGTAAGCAATAAATCAGGTCCCTTATCACTAAAAAAATGTAAAGGATGAGGATCAAAAGTCAGCACCGTAGCAGGAAGCTTTAGTTGCCGACTTTTTTTATGAAGTTTTTCCAAAAGGGCTCGATGCCCCAAATGTAAGCCATCAAAATTGCCAATGGCAATCAAACGACCGCTGGTATCAGACATTTTTTTACTCCCGACAATTAATCAATACTTTATTCATAGTTAAAACCGCTTCTTCTAAGCGGGCAATACCCACTAAGCGACCTTGCGGTTCTTCAACTCGACAAACGGCCAAGTCGCCCTCATCAAAATTTGGGTCAGTAACGGCAATCCCCTGTGACAGTCTTTGTGCCTGCTTTTCCGAAACCACCACCTTAGGCAGATGATCAATCGCAAAAGCCGGCGGTAAAATAAATTCCAAATTACCCGCAAGAGCCATATCGCCAATCTCTTCCAACGTATAAGATTTTTCGATCTTAAACGGCCCTACCTGCGTACGTCTGAGCCTCGATAAATGAGCGCCAACTCCTAATATAGCACCTAAATCATGCGCAATTGAACGGATATAAGTGCCACGAGAACAGGTGATATCCAGTTCAATATTAGGTCTTTCACCAATAAAACTGCCCCCTAAATATTGCAGATCATAAATCGTCACCGCACGTGGCTCACGCTCAATCTCCTGACCGCTCCTGGCTAATTTATAAAGAGGCTGCCCCCGTTTTTTAAGGGCAGAAACCATGGGCGGAATTTGTGCAATCGTTCCCCTAAATTGGGGCAAAACCGCTAAAACATCCTGCTCTGATAAATGCTCAGCCGAACAGCTGGCCACGACCTTTCCCTCGGCATCATAACTGTCGGTGGCAAGACCAAAAACTATTGTCGCCCGATAGCTTTTGCGGCAATCAGTAATATATTCTATCAAACGTGTCGCTTTTCCTACACCAACAGGTAAAACACCGGTGGCCGCAGGATCCAAAGTGCCGGCATGTCCCACCTTACGCTTGGCAACGCGGCAAGCCAACAGCCGCCTGACGGCTGCTACCACATCATGAGAGGACAAGCCCACACTTTTATCTATATTGATAAAACCATTAATCTCCTGTGTTGCCAAATCCATGGGCGCCTAGCCCTCCTTTAAAACTTTTCCGACGGCCGCCACCAAAATTTCCTTGGCTTCAGCTAAAGAGGTATTAATCGTGCAACCGGCAGCCTTGGCATGACCGCCGCCGCCGCAGGAAGCCGCCAGATCATCAACGCTGTAACCCTCACGGCAGCGCATGCTGACCTTAATGCCCTCGAGCCGCTCCTCCAGAAAAAAACCAAACTTGACACCTTCAATCATCAGAGCATTGCCGACCACATTACCGCAATCATTTTCCATGGCCTGCACCGCTTTTTTGGTCGCCAAATCAACTGATAAAAGACAAAGCCGTCCCTCATGAAAAAGCTCCAAACCTGTCAAAGCCGCCGCAATAATTTTAGTGTTGGCCAAACTGCGCCGCTCAAACAAATTAATCCTTACCAGCTGCAAATCTACATCATAATCTATTAAATCTGCCGCCGCCTCAAAAGTCGCCTTATTCGTATTGGAAAAACGAAAACAGCCGGTATCCGCCACAATTCCACTGTACAATAAAAGTGCGATCTCAGTGGTCAAAGGCTGTCGGGCGGTCTTAATAATCTGATAGACTAGAAGTGCCGCCGCACTACTGTGCGGATCCAGCACCAGCACATCTGCCTTGACGTTTTGACCTCGATGATGGTCAATCACATATAAAGGTTTGTCCGCATAAATATCCAGCCAACCGGTAGAAGCACGGCTTGACTCATGGCAATCCACCAGTAAAACAGCATCAACCTCTGCATTCAAATCCTGCGGTTTTTTGATCAGCTCACAGCCGGGCAAATAGCGTAAATTAAAATTAATATCATCCTCTAAAACCAGCTGCCAACCCTTTTTCTGACCATCAAAAGCTTGATAAAGGGCAAGCATCGCAGAAACACAGTCGGCATCCGGGGTCAAATGCCCCGTCACTAAAATCCTTTGTCCTGCCAAGGCTTGGATAATTTCTTGATATTTATTCATAGATCTTCCCACTGTTGTTTTTATGTGCTGATTCATCAGCTTTAATTTGTTTGTCGATCACCTGAGAAATATAAATGGCGTATTCGGTAGAGCTGTCCAAGAAAAAGAATAATTCCGGCACCACACGAGCCTTCAAACGCTGCCCCAAAAGCTTACGAATAAAGCCCTTGGCACTTTCTAAGGCCTTCATCACCTCAGCCGGCTGAAAGCCGTTAAGACTGCTCAGATAAATGCGAGCGGAACAGCCATCCGGTGCAGCCTCTACATTGAGCACAGAAACCAGCTCTAAGCGGGGATCACGCACTTCTTGTGACAATATACCGGCCACTTCTTTATGAATTTCACCAGCCAAACGACTAGATTTATGAGATGCCATAGCTCCTCCTTATATAAACTCTTTTTTCTATAATTCTCTTTCTATTTCTTCCATGACAAAGATCTCCATCTGATCCCCTTCACGAACATCCTGATAATCTTTAACCCCAATACCGCATTCAAAACCGGCCAAAACTTCTTTGGCATCATCTTTAAAGCGGCGCAAACTATCAATCGAGCTTTCGGCAATCACAATACTGTCACGAATAATGCGGACAGAAGAATCCCTGGTCACTTTACCGTCTGTCACATAACAGCCGGCCACTAAACCGATTTTAGGAACCTTAAATACCTGGCGAACTTCCACATGTCCAATAATTTGCTCCTTAAATTCCGGTTCCAAAAGACCGCTCATCGCTTTTTTAACATTTTCAATGGCATCATAAATGACACGATAAAGCCTGATATCAACAGATTCTGCCTCGGCGATTTTTCTGGCATTAGCATCCGGACGCACGTTGAAACCAATAATAATGGCATCGGAAGCACTGGCTAACATGACATCGGATTCCTTGATGCCGCCCACACCGGAGTGAATAACATTGACTTTGACCTCCTCGGTATCAAGCTTTTTCAAAGATTGCTTCAAAGCCTCAATGGAACCCTGCACATCACCTTTAATAATAATATTAAGCTCTTTAATTTCCCCTTCTTCAATACGTTTAAAGAGGTCATCCAAACTGACACGGGAGGATTTGCGAAGCTCCTCCTCACGTTTTTTAAGCTGCTGTTTATAAGCCACCAAACGAGCATCTTTATCATCTTTAACAGCAATAAAGATCTCTCCGGCTTCCGGCACTTCGGAAAAGCCCAAAACCTCAATCGGCACTGAAGGACCGGCATTTTTAACAGAGCGCCCCTTGTAGTCAAACATAGCTCTTACTTTACCAAAACAAGCACCGGCAATTAAGCTGTCACCAATTTTTAAAGTACCCTTTTGTACTAATAAGGTTGCCACAGGACCGCGTGCTTTATCCAACTGTGCTTCAACCACGGTGCCGCGCGCCTGCCGATGGGGATTAGCCTTAAGCTCGGCCACTTCCGCCACCAAAAGAATCATTTCCAAAAGACCATCGATCCCTTGACCGGCTTTTGCCGAAACCGGCACCATCATCACCTCGCCGCCCCATTCCTCAGGCACCAAGCCATGCTCCATCAGCTCTTGCTTAACTCGTTCAGGATTAGCGGTCGGCTTATCTATTTTATTAATCGCCACAATAATCGGCACTTTGGCCGCTTTAGAGTGGTTGATAGCCTCGATAGTTTGCGGCATCACTCCGTCATCGGCGGCCACCACTAAAATCGAAATATCCGTCAGCTGGGCCCCTCTGGCACGCATCGAAGTAAAAGCTTCATGCCCCGGGGTGTCCAAAAAGGTGATTTTTTTACCACCGGCTTCCACCTGATAAGCCCCAATATGCTGGGTAATTCCGCCGGCCTCTGTAGCGATAACATCCGTTTTACGGATAGCGTCCAAAAGTGAAGTCTTACCATGGTCAACATGACCCATCACTGTGACAATCGGCGGTCTTTCCTGCAGCATACGTTCATCATCCTGGATATCTTCCATGATTTCTACAGTTTTATCAATTTCCACTTCCACCGTAATACCAAAATCATCAGCCACCAAAATAGCCGTATCGGCATCCAACTCCTGATTAATCGTGGCCATTATGCCCATTTCTAGAAGTTTTTTAATCACTTCGGCAGCGGTTTTACCCATATTTTTAGCTAATTCGCCCAAGATCACAGTTTCACCAATAATAATTTTTTTGGGCACAACTGCCGGCATTTCTTTTTTCTGCTCTTTTTTATGCTGTCTGCCTTTACGTCCTTTAGGCTGCTGAAAACGGTTTTTCCGACGAGCCTCTTCTTCATGCTTGCGTTCATGAATAATATCTTTGACAAACACTTTTTTCTCCGGACGATAGTTAGCGCTGGGCTTTTCCATTACAGGAGTGTATTTCATGTCGCCATCAAGGGGTTTTTTGCTGCGATCATCCTTTTTATCGGATCTGTGAGTGCCTTGAGCACCCCTGTCACGTTTAAAATCCTTACGTTTTTTAACGCTTTCACTGTCCCGGCGCTCTTTGGTATCTTTGTGCTCTTTGGTATCTTTGCGTTCTTTAGTATCCTTGCGCCCTCTAGTGTCTTGGCGCTCTTTGGTGCCCTTATGATCTTTAGTCTGATCTTGAGAAAAACGCTTGTCAGATTTTTTATCTTTAGTTAAAGAAGCTGGAGCAGCTGCAGGCGTGACTGTTTTTTCTGCCTGCAAAGCGGTAGGAGTAACCGATTTAGCATCTGGTTTAGCATCTGGTTTAGCATCTGGTTCAACAGCGGGCTGAGCTGCTGTTGCGGGTCGATCCGTTGTTTTAGGTTGATCCTCTTTTTTAACCGTCAAAGAGAGATCTTCCTCGACCGGCGCCGCTTTAACATCGGGAGCTGCCGACTTTTGAGGCTCAGCAATAAAATCCGCCTCTTGTTTAACGGGTTTTGCTGTCGCTTCCGGTTTTGTCCGCACCTCAGGCTCAGAAACAGGCGGCTGCGTTTTTTCCTCCGGCACAGCTGTTGCAGCTGCTGCGGTTTGCTCCGCCTCTTTTTCCTGAACCTCTTCTGCGGGCCGCTCTGATGCTTCTTGTTCCGTCTGCTCTGCCACGATGGCTCTGGGAATACGCTTGACCTGCGGCACAAAACCACCGGCCTTTTTACCGGAACCGGCAGCCATGCCATCACGCACAGCCTCGGCATTTTTTTCATCGATGGCATTCATATGGCTTTTCACCTCTACACCCATCTTGGCCAGTCTTTTTATAATTTCCTTGCTCTCAACATTAAGCTCTTTTGCCAGCTCATATACTTTAATTTTTGCCAAAATCCAACACTCCATTCTCAAATACCTTGCCTAAAAATCTTGATATTATTTATTAATTACTCCCCTGTTAATAATGACTTAATCTAATAATGACTTAATCGCTTTTGCAAAACCCTCGTCTAAAACCGCCAGCGCACCTCGTGGAGATTTACCAACCGCATAACCCAAAACAGCTTTGCTTTGCCACTCATAAAGACCTCCCTTGGGACAACTTGCTTGAAATTGCTTTTTGATCTGTTCGGCCGCATCTTTTGCCACCAATAATAACTTGGACTGCCCTTTTTCCACTGCCTTAAATGCCGGATTATCACCGGCGGCAATTTTGCCGGCCCGCTGCGCCAGACCCAAATAATTGGCCAGCTTCTTATCCCGGGCGGACAAATCACTTAACATCTTCAGCCTCCTCTTTGGTTAAAAAGGATTCCAACTGCTGCAAAATATCTGCGCTGATTTTACCTTTAAAGCTTCTTTCTAAAGAATGTTTTTTGACAGCTTGCTGTAAACAGGCAACATCATGACATAAATAAGCGCCACGACCGGCAAGTTTACCAGTTTGATCAAGAATAATTTGCCCTTCTGCTGTCCTGACCAAACGGATCAAATCTTTTTTATCTTTAAATTCCCGACAGCCAACACACATACGCTGAGGTTTAGTTTTTTTCACCATGATTTATTCACTTTCTGTCGCTTCGGATACAGTTCCTGCCGGTTCAAGTATTTCTTCCTCTGTAGCAGCTATAATAGCGGTTTCGGCGACTTCAGAATCTTCATAATCGAGTAAACCGGCCTCCTCTGCTTGTGTTTCGCTTTTGATATCAATTTTCCAACCGGTCAAACGCGCCGCTAAACGGGCATTTTGCCCTTCCTTGCCGATCGCCAAAGATAGTTGATAATCAGGCACAATCACCTGCGCAAATTTACTGTCGGCATCAATACCCACAGAAACGACTTTGGCCGGTGATAAAGCGCCGCTGACAAAATTGACCGGATTTTCATCCCAAGGCACAACTTCAATTTTTTCACCGGACAGCTCATTCACAATTGCCTGCACTCTCATGCCTTTCGAGCCAACACAGGCACCTACCGGATCAACATTATCATTGTTGCTGTAGACAGCAACTTTAGAACGCTGTCCCGGCTCTCTGGCGACGGACTTGATCTCCACCGTTCCATCACTGATCTCCGGAACTTCCAATTCAAACAATCTTTTTAACAGGCCGGGGTGCGTCCGAGAAACCATCACCTGTGGTCCTTTAGTCGTTTTGCGAACATCCAATAAATAAACCTTAAGTCTCATGCCATTACTATATCTTTCACCGGGAATCTGTTCTGCCGGCGCCAATAAAGCCTCTGATTTACCAAGATCAAGATAGATGTTTTTACTTTCCTGACGTAAAATAGTACCATTTAAGATATCATCTTTACGACCGGAAAACTGATCATAAACCAGATTACGCTCGGCCTCCCTAATCCGCTGCACCACCACATGTTTTGCCGTCTGAGCGGCAATCCGTCCAAAAGACTTAGGTGTCACCTCAGATTCAAAAATATCCCCCACTTCAAACGCCGGATCATATTGCCGCGCCTCGGTCAAAGATATTTCCAAACTTTCTTCTTCTACATCCTCTACCACTTCTTTACGGAAGAAGACATGAATCTCACCATTATCTTTATTTATTTCTACTCTGACATTCTGAGAAGAGCCAAAATTCTTTTTATAAGCGGAAATCAAAGCCGCTTCGATAGCCTCAATCAGAACATCCATCTGGATGCCTTTCTCTTTTTCTAAATCTCGCAGAGCTTCAATAAATTCAGCATTCATGCATACATACACTCCTTAAACTTCTATTATTTATCCTCAAAACTTAACTACTAAAAAAGCTTTAGAAACTTTATCCAAAGGGAAAAGCTTTTCCCCATCATCGACTTTGAGCTTGATTTTCTCGTCTGTCAAACCCAGCAATTGACCCTGATAAACTTTTTTTCCTTCAAAGTTTTGGTATAAATTAAGCTGGACCTCCCGTCCGCTAAAACGGACAAAATCAGCAGGTTTTTTCAACGGGCGCTCTGCCCCCGGAGAAGAAACCTCTAAATAATAAGCATGCGGTATCGGATCCTTTTCATCCAAAACCTTTTCCACTGCCTCACTGACCAGCTGGCAGCATTGATGATCAATCGGCTCATTGGGGCGGTCGATAAAAAGGCGCAAAAACCATTCGCTGCCCTCTTTGATATATTCCACATCCACCAGCTCAAGACCCATGTTTTCCACAAGAGGCTCTGCCAAATGAGTTACCAGATCAGCAACATTACTTGCTGTTTTTTTAGTCTTTTTAGTCATTTATTCTCCTTAAATATCAAAACAAAAAGTGGGTTTTCGACCCACTTTCCCCTTACACAACATGACATTCAATATACATTTTACCACATCAAAATATATTTAACAACCCTTTTTGAAAATTACTTCCATCGCCTGCACCGCCTGCGGTATTTTTGCCGCGGGGATATGTGAATAATTAATCACCAAAGCCGGCGGCAACTTGATATTGCTATAGCTGTAAGATGAAAGCACAGAAAATAAAATCCCGTGTTCTTTACCCCTTTTGACAATCTCCTGTTCCGAAAAATTGTTTTTTAAAAGCAAGAGAAAATGCAAGCCGGCATTCTGCTCTTTAACAGTAATATCCTGAGAAAAACTACTGTTGGCAATGGCAGTCAACAAAAGATCACGTTTATCTTTATGAATTTTACGCATGCGATTAAGATGCCGCCGAAAATTACCGCCGGCAATAAACCTGGCCAGCACATATTGCTCTAAAGCCGGCACTGTAGAGGAATAAAAGGAAAATTCCGCCTCATATTTTTCCATTAAAGAGGGAGGCAGAACCAAATAACTGATCCTCATGGAAGGCGCCAAAGTACGAGAAAAAGTATTCATGTAAATCACCCGGCCATGCTGATCAATACTCTGCAATCCGGAAATAGGGCGACCCACAAAACGAATTTCGCTGTCATAATCATCTTCGATAATATAGCGCTGCTCACCTGTTTGATTGGCCCACTGTAAAAGCTGCTGCCTTCTTTTAATCGGCATCACCACTCCCAAAGGATAATGATGCGAAGGGGTTACATAAGCCACCTCAGCCGGCGATTTTTGCAGCTGGCTGATCTTCATTCCTTGATCATCAACATTAATATAAGAAATATGTGCCCCCGATTTACTATATATTTTGGCCGCTTTACCATAACCGGGGTTTTCCATGGCATAATTTTTCTTATCCAAAAGCTGATAAATAACTCCCAAAAGATATTCTGAACCGGCACCAATGACAATTTGCCGCGGCGAAACATTCATATTGCGATAACGATATAAATAGCGAGCGATTTCCCGACGCAGCTCATACACGCCTTTATAGTCGATCTCAGAAAGCAGTTTGCTGTCATCCTCCGATAAAACTTGCCGCATCAACTTGGCCCATGAATAATAAGGAAAACTCTGGGTGTCAGCGGACAAGGAACCAAAATCATAAAGATAATTTTCCTCTTCCTCCTGATCTTCAACAGGCAGCGGCACCTGCCGACCAATAGCGGCAATATCAGCCACAAAATAACCTCGCCTTTCCTGCGCAATGATATACCCTTCCGCCAACAGCTGACTGTAAGCATTCATCACCGTCACCACGCTGATTTTACGCTCTTCCGCTAAATTGCGCTTAGAAGGTAATTTCTCCCCGGGCTGCCAATGTCCATCCTCAATATCGGCCTTTAATTCCCGATAAAGCTGCTCATATAAAGGCAGATTAATCTCCCTTTTTTTTAAAGACATCGGCAATCACTCCTTTTTTTCTGGTACTATGGCTATGCTGTCTTAAGCAAGGTTCCTATCACCAGATCATTATACGCAAAAAAAATTCTCCTGTCAACAGCTGAAAAATCGGCCGCTGCTTCTTTTTTCGGGGATTGTCCTCGTCCTGATAGTATGGCATACTAAAAGATAATAGTCGGTCGCACCGCTTTTTTTCTGATATTTTTTTGCGAAAGTGACACAATATACAGATAAAATGGTTTTGACCTTGCTTACTGCAAGGTCGCTTAAAAGCTAATTCACACACTAATTTAAGGAGAAATAAGCAGATGGATCAACAAAAAACTTTCACCAACAGACTAAAAAATGAAAAATCGCCCTATCTGTTACAGCATCTTGATAATCCCGTGGACTGGTATCCCTGGGGGGAGGAGGCTTTTACCAAGGCTCAAGCGGAAGATAAACCGATTTTCCTTTCCATAGGTTATTCAACCTGCCATTGGTGTCATGTGATGGCACATGAATCCTTTGAGGATCAAGAGGTGGCTGACATTTTAAACCGTGATTTTATCTCGATTAAGGTTGACCGTGAGGAAAGGCCCGATGTCGACAGTGTTTACATGTCGGCCTGCCAGGCTATGACCGGCAGCGGCGGCTGGCCATTGACCATTATCATGACGGCACAGCAAAAACCCTTTTTTGCCTGGACTTATCTGCCCAAAAATTCGCAAGCGGGTATGCTGGGACTAACCGAGCTTTTAACAGCGGTCGCTCAAAAATGGCAAAAAGACAAAGAGGGTCTGCTTAAAACCGGTGAGCAATTAACGGAAATCCTCCGCAAAGCACCGGAATTTAAACAAGAAAATGTGCCTTCTGCTGCAGAATTGGCGAAAAAGGCCGTACAAACCTTCAAAGCGGGCTATGACAGTCAATGGGGAGGCTTTGGAAAAGCACCCAAATTCCCCGCCGCCCATAATTTGCTCTTTTTGCTCAATTATACTGAGGATGCCACGCTTTTGACCATGGTGGAAAAAACTCTTGAACAGATGTATAAAGGCGGCTTATTCGACCATGTGGGCGGCGGCTTTTGCCGTTATTCCACTGATGAAAAATGGCTGGTTCCACATTTTGAAAAAATGCTTTATGATAATGCCCTGCTCACTCTCAGTTATTTAAAGGCCTATCAAATTACCAAGCGCCCCTTATATCGCCTGGTAGCCGAGCGTATCTTGGCATATATTTTACAAGAGCTTACTGATCCGGCCGGCGGCTTTTACTGCGGACAGGATGCCGACAGCGAAGGCCAAGAGGGCAAATATTATGTTTTTGGCGAGGCCGAGCTGCTGGAATTTTTCGGTCCCGAGGCCAATCTGTTCTGCAGCTGGTTTGGCATCACAAAATCCGGTAATTTTGAGGGGCAAAACATCCCTAATCTTATCGATAACCCCAACTATGACCAAGACAACCCCGAGATCAGCCGCCTTTGTCAGCAGCTTTATGATTATCGGCTGCAGCGCATGTATCTGCATAAAGATGACAAAGTTTTGACCTCTTGGAGCAGCTTGATGATTATCGCTTTTCTGGAAGCGTATCGGGTCTTGGAAAACCCCGCCTATTTAAAAACGGCGCAAACAGCACAGCAATTTCTGGCCGCAAACCTTTTTACTGAAAACGGCCGCCCGTTGATCCGCTGGAAAGATGGGCATACTGCTCATGCAGGACAATTAAATGATTATACTTTTTATATTTGGTCACTGTTGGAGTTTTACGATGCGACTCTGGAGACTCACTATCTGGAGCAAGCAAGCCGACTGGCGCAACTGCTGCTGGAGTTGTTTTTTGATCAAAAAGAGGGCGGTTTTTATCTTTATGCCCATGATGCCGAGCAGCTGATCAGTCGCCCCAAAGAAATTTATGACAATGCTCTGCCTTGCGGAAATTCCGTGGCGCTCCTGATTTTAGAGCGCCTGGCTCGCCTGACAGGTCAAGAAATTTGGCAAACGGCCTCCCACAAGCAGCAACAATTTATGAAAGCTGCCGCCAGTGCCTATCCGGCAGGACACAGCTTTGCTCTTTTATCCTTACCTGCCGGCGATCGTGCCACCTATGAACTGATCTGTACTACCGCCGAAAAAACTATTCCCCCCGGACTTATGAAATTATTGCAGGAACAGACAACAGCTGATATAACAGTCCTCTTAAAGACCCAGGAAAATCAACAGCAGCTGGCAAAAATTGCACCATTTAGTGCCTCTTACCAGCTGCCGCAGCAGGGAACAAATTATTATCTTTGCCGCAATCAGGCTTGCTTTAATCCGGTCAGCAAGCTGAGCGAATTAAAAAAACAACTGGACAGCTAATCAGACTTTTTCTCATCAGACTTTTTCTCATCAGACTTTTTCAATCAAGCCGCAAGCGATTTTTTCACCGGAATTTCCGGAAGGCTGGCTGGTAAAATCATCCTGTTTATCATGAATAATTACCGCCTCGCCGATAATTTGCTCCAATGAAAAACGATCTGTCAAAACTAAATTCCAGGCCATGCCGTCATTAGCAAACAAAGGCGGTAAATCGCCGGCATGATAGGGGTGCTGACAGTTTTCCGGATCAAAATGAGCGCCGATCACCTCCCAGCGGCAACCGCTTTCACCACCGGTCGGGTCCCCCCCTTTTTCCCCCTCTTCATCATAATCATGAATATGCATGGCATATATGGGGCGATCACAAACACCCATTTTCCCCCGCGGCAGGCCGCTGATTTCACTTAAAACAACAATCCCTAAAGCAGTTTGCCAAAAATAAACCAAACCTCTGATGGTGGGGTAATCATCAGATCCGAGCACCCGAGCCTCGGCCCCGGCCGGCGTATAGCAAACCGTTTCTAAAAGCCTTGACGTTAAAGTTTTTTCCATTTTATCACCTCCCTGCTCTTATTATATGTAGCAAAAAAAAGATGTTGCCTGCAGCAATCTAAGCTGCCGCCGCCGCAGAAAGTATCACTTATAAGAAAGTCCCACTTACCGTAAAAAAGCGTAAAAACTTGACTTAGGCAGCAAATAATGATAAAATACAAAAAAAGCTATCTGGGGTGCTGACTAAGCTGAGATTGGGCCGCTGCCCAAAACCCTTAAACCTGATCCGGATAATGCCGGCGGAGGGAACTTGTCATTTTATGAACTGATTAATCTCAGGACCTTCTGATTAGAAAGGTCCTGTTTTTTTTAATTATACTAATATCTAAGGAGGTTAAATAATGGTTAATTTGGCCAGTGTCGCTATCCAGGTTTTGCCGCTTACTGAAAATGAGCAAGAACTTTACCGTATTGTCGATGAGGTAATCGCTTATATTAAAAGTTTTGATCTGCCCACGGTGGTGGGGCCTTTTGAAACTACTGTAGAGGGGGACTATGACACTTTGTTGGAAATAGTCAAAAATGTTTCGCCGCTGGCTTTGCAGGCGGGCGCTCAAAACCTCTTGGTTAATGTCAAAATCGCTGCCGCAAATGAGAGGAGCGTACAAACCATTGCACAAAAAACTGATCGACATCAAAGATAAGCTGCTCCCTTTGGCGACTATTTTAATAGTGATCATCATATGGCAAATTATTGCCCAATCGGGAGTGGTTCCCGGTTACATGCTGCCGGCGCCGCTGGCCGTGGCACAGGCTTTTATGGCGGATTTAAGCGTCCTTTTGGGGCATCTTAAGGTGACCCTTATAGAGGCTTTGGCGGGCTTGGGGCTAAGCATTATTTTAGGTTTTATGCTCGCCTTACTGATGGATCGTTATGAAACTCTTAAAAAGGCTTTTTATCCGCTTTTAGTGGTAACGCAAACGGTGCCGCCGATTGCCATTGCTCCTCTTTTGGTGCTGTGGTTTGGTTTTGGGCTGTCTCCTAAAATCCTGTTGATTGTCGTGGTCTGTTTTTTCCCCATTGCAGTAGGTTTTTTACATGGTTTTGCGGCCGCAGATGCCGACGAGATGCAGCTTTTGCGCTCTATGGGCGCCAATAAAAGACAGATTTTCCGCTACATCAAACTGCCCAGCAGCCTCCCCTATTTTTTCTCCGGCTTAAAGGTCTCCACTGCTTATTGTGTGGTTTCAGCGGTGATCGCCGAATGGCTGGGCGGAACGGCCGGACTGGGCGTTTATATGACAAGAGTGCGCAAATCTTATGATTTTGAGAGCATGTTTGCAGTCATAATCTTGATTGCGGCTTTAAGTATTGTTTTAATGCTGGCGGTCACGTTTTTAGAAAAGCGGGCCATGCCTTACAAAAAAACATCCCTAAATTATAAACAGGAGGTTCTCTAATGAAAAAAATCTTCATACTTTTATTAACCTTAATTTTGGTAGGTTCACTAACTGCCTGCACTTCAAACAGCGAAAATGAGCAAAAAACTGCCCAAAAGTCAGTAACCGTGGTCTTAGACTGGACTCCTAACACCAATCATACCGGCTTATACGTGGCCTTGGAAAAGGATTATTTTGCCGCAGAGGGCTTAGATGTCGAAATTATTCAGCCGCCGGAAGATGGTGCGGCCCCTTTGGTGGCTGCCGGAAAAGCGCAGTTTGGGGTGGACTTTCAAGACTATTTGGCCCCCGCCTTCACCTCGTCAAATCCCTTACCCGTCACAGCCATCGCAGCTTTAGTGCAACATAATACCTCGGGAATTATCTCTTTGCAAGCAAAAAACATTAAATCGGGCAAGGATTTAATGGGTAAAAAATACGCCACTTGGGATTTACCGGTCGAAAAAGCCATGCTTAAGCGCATCGTGGAAAATGACGGTGGTGATTTTTCACAGATAGAGCTGGTTCCCTCAACAGTAACGGATGTTATTTCTGCCTTGGACAGCGATATTGATGCCGTTTGGATTTTTTATGCTTGGGATGGTATTGCCTGTCAAGTCAAAGGGATAGAAACTAATTTCTTTGCCTTTAAAGATGAAGAAGCCGTTTTTGATTACTACACACCGGTCTTGATTGCCAATGATCAGGTGCTAACTGATGATCCTGAACTGGCGAAAGCTTTTTTAAGGGCCACCGCCAAAGGGTATCAATTTGCTATTGACAATCCTCAGGATTCCGCCGCTATTTTGCTTAAATACGCACCGGAGCTGGATGCTGAGATTGTGCTGGCCAGTCAACAGTGGTTGGCTGATAAATACCTGGATGATGCACCTCAATGGGGCTTTTTCAGCGAAGAGCGCTGGGATGCTTTCTATAACTATCTTTATCAAGAAGGGTTAATCGCCGAGGAAATTCCCGCCGGCACAGGGTTTACTAATGATTATTTACCGACGGAATAAGGAGCTCATATGCCAAAGCAAGTGTTAAAAGCTGAAAATGTCAGCAAAACTTTTGAGGACAAACCGGTCTTTAAAAACTTGTCATTATGCCTTTATGAAGGTGAAATGCTTTGTCTGACCGGTGCCAGCGGCATCGGTAAGACCACTTTATTTAATCTTTTGTCCGGCCTGATTAAGCCGGATGAGGGGCGTATTTTTTTAGGAGAACAGGACATTACGGGCCTGCCCGGTCAAATCAGCTTTATGCAGCAAAAGGATTTGCTGCTCCCCTACTATACGGTTTTGCATAATACGGCCCTGCCCCTGCTAGTTAAGGGTATGGAAAAAATAAAAGCCCTGGCAAAAGCGGAAAAATATTTCCCTTTCTTTGGACTGGAAGGCTATCAAGAGCTGTACCCGCATGAATTATCCGGTGGGATGCGGCAAAGAGCCGCTCTTTTACGCACTTATATGCAGTCACAGCAGGTGGTACTTTTGGATGAGCCTTTCGGCGCTTTAGATGCCGCCACCAGATATAAAATGCAGGAATGGTATTTAGAAATTGCAGAAACCATGCAGCTATCGACCATCTTTATCACTCATGACCTTGACGAAGCGATCCTGCTTTCTGATAGGATCTTGGTTCTGGGTGGGCAGCCGGCACAGATCACGGCAGAATTAAAAATCACTTACCCGCATCATAAAAGGCAGCAATTTTCCGTCAGCGAAGACTTCATTCATTATAAAAAAGACCTGCTGTCTGCCATAAAGGGTCTTTAAAATTAATCCTGATTTTAGCAAATTTATGGCTGTCAGGACTACTTTTTTATTGTATAATATAAGAAAAGATTGTTTTATATTATGGTTATATATTAAGGGAGGCGCTAACCAATGACTAGAAAAATGCAAAAAAGTTCTCGACAGTTACCTGATCAGGAGGCAAAACAATTATTGGCACAAGGCGATACAGGGGTTTTAAGTATCAATGGGGATGATGGCTATCCCTATGGAGTTCCCATGACTTATATTTATGTGGAAAAGGATCAGGCCATCTACCTCCACTCTGCTAATTATGGTTATAAATGGGAGGCCTTACAGGAGAATAACAAGGTTTGCTTTACGGCGATTTTAAGCTCCAAAATTTTACCGCATAAATCCACGGCGGCTTTTGAAAGCGTGATCGTCACCGGTATTGCTCATCAGCTGCAGGATGACAGTGACAAAAGAGCGGTTATGGATCTCTTTGTCAAGTGCTTTTGCAAAGGACATGAAGAAGTCGGCAATAAACTAATCAAAGGCGTTTATGATAAAACCGGTGTCATCCGTCTGGAAATTGAAGAGCTTAAAGGCAAAGCCTATCGCGATTCATAAAATATTAAATAAGCAAAAGCGACGAGCCACAGCTCGCCGCTTTTGCTTATTCATAACGTGGGGGTTATGATGAAAAAGGTGAAGGATTGCTTTTAAAATCTCCTTTTATATGTTCATTATACAATCAAGCAACAATAAATGCAAGATGTATTCAGCATTTTTCACAATTTATTAAAAACAACTCAACACCTTTGCTCAAATCCTCACCTAATTTTATCTAAAAAACAACCTAGAAAAAACAGCTGATCAAGCTAACGGTCTTAACAAGCTCTAGACAGTTATTTTATCCAATATACCCGACAATTGAGCAATGGCCATGCCATAATTGGTAATCGGCACCTCTTGCCCCTGGGCTTTAGCAATACGGGTTAAAACATAACGCCTGTTAAACATGCATGCCCCACAATGAATAATCAGCGCGTAAGGCGTCAAATCATCCGGAAAGTCCATACCGCTGACCATATCTATCTGTAAACCGGGGCCAATTTTTTTACGCAATAAATTAGGGATTTTAACACGTCCAATATCTTCCTCTAAAGGGCTGTGCGTGCAAGCTTCAGCGATTAAAATACGGTCTTTTTCTGTCAACTTTTCAATAGCAGCCGCCCCCTGTGCAAAATCTGATGCATTGCCTTTATAACCGGCAAAAAGCACGGAAAAGGAGGTCAGTAAGCTTTCAGGCGGCTTCTGATCATAAATTATTTTAAAAACCTGTGAGTCAACAATGATCAAATCCGGTGATTTTTTTAGCGTACCGACAGCCGCAGCAAAATTATCCGTAGTCACGCTCATCACCAAACATTGATGATCCAAAAGATCACGGATGGTTTGCACCTGCGGCAAAATCAAGCGTCCTTTAGGTGCTTGAATATCCTGCGGCATCACCAAAAGCACCAAGTCACCGGGCTTGACCAGATGCGCAGTAATGCTGGCAGCCTGAAAATCCTCCGGCATAAAACGGGCAATTTCCTCCTTGATCCTACCAATGTTTTGTTTATTACGAGCGCTCACAATCAGAGGCTTGACCCCCAAGGCCGCCTGTGCCTTATCTGCTAAATCGTTATTATCTGCGCGCAAATCGGCTTTACTGATAATAACGATAAAAGGTATTTTGCGTTTTTTAAACTCCGCTACCCAAGCTTGTTCGGCAGAAAATTCATCATCGGCAACGACCAATAAAGCGACATCTGTCTTATCCAAGGCCTGACGGCTTTTTTCTACCCGCATTTGCCCCAGCCGACCGCTGTCATCAAAACCGGCCGTATCTATTAAAGTGCAAGGCCCCAAAGGATTAATCTCCATATTTTTATAGACAGGATCTGTCGTGGTGCCGGCTACCTCGGAAACTAAGGCTATTTCCTGTCCGCAAATGGCATTAATCAGTGATGATTTACCACTATTTCTTTTACCGAAAATAGCAATATGCAAGCGGTTAGCAGTTGGCGTTTCCTGTAAACTCATCAGATCACCTTCCCCTTTTAAAGTGTTAATATAATTATAGCATGTTTTAAGTAAATCTTATACAAGCGTTTTCACAGTTTTTTGTTTTTTTCAAGCAACCCTCACCTCACTTGGCCGAGAGAGCGGCTCCTTTTGTCACAAATCAAACCACTAGCAGCCTCAATACCGACCTTTTATTAAAAATTTTGACATTTTATAAGAACATATTTACTTTATTAAATATAACAGGTATACTATAGGTAAATAAGACACTTTAAGCTAACTGATAAATAAAAAAGTTATATTTAGGAGGCTTTCCGGAATCTTTATGCTTATCAATAACCCTTAATATATTTTACTTTAAAAAATAAAGGAGGATAAAAAATGAAAAAATTATTACTTATTGTCGCAACCGGTTTACTATGTTTAGGATTAGTTGCCTGCGGAAGTGGAGGTACTGAAACCACAAACACCACAGCAACCGATGAAACAGCGAATCAGGCAACAGATGAGGGTAATTTAGGTGATTACTATGTTAAGATCAAAGATGCCAAAATTGGTGAAAGCTATGAAGGAAGTCAAGCATTAATAGTTACCTTTGACTTTACCAATAATTCCGAAGAAAATGCGTCCTTTATTAGTTCCGTCTCCACTATTGCCTATCAAGATGGCGTGCAGCTTGATACAGCGGTATTAACAAACTACCAGGATGATTGGAAAAAAATCCAACCCGGAACAACCTTAGAAGTAAGATCAGCATGGTTATTGCCGGATAAAACCTCTCCTGTTGATGTAGAAGTCTCCGAATTTATTAGTTTTTCCGATGAAAAACTGACTAAAACCTTTGAATTAGAATAAAACCCCGCCCTCCCCTTAGGGAGGGCTTTTTTCTTGGTCAAAACCTGTGGCTGATCCTGATAGTTGTTTTAACTTTCTCTACAGAGTAAAAAGAAACCGCTTTAAAGTGGTTTCTTTTTACTCTGCTCGGAGCGATGAGACTCAAACTTGCGACCTCTGCCACCGCAATGTCTAACAATAACCCATTTAACAGGTGCTAAGATGACTGTTATTCCTTACATATTCCTAGTAAACAAAAAAGAAGGGCTTAAATAAATAGCCCTTCCTTATTTGTTTTAATCTTATATAGAACTTAATCTTTCATATATCAGCTTATACCTAACAATCCTTTAAGGAGCAGGATAACTCGACATATCACGCATAAATCTGTGCAGCATTGCTGCAGCTTCTGCTCTGGTGGCAAATGCTTTAGGAGCAAAGAGATTATGTGGCTTCCCATTAATAATTTTAGCCTCATAGGTATCTTTTACTGCGCTTTCTGCATAAGAGGAGATATCATTTTGATCATTAAAAGCTGCGTATGGTCTTAAATCCCTCATAGGCTTATTCTCATGTTTTTCTGCATATCGTTCAAGCATAACTGCCAAATCTTGACGTGTGACACCAGCGTTAGGGGCAAACTTGCTTTTACTGATACCGTTTACAATACCTTTATCCGCTGCCCATCTGATCGCCAAATCATAATAGCTGCCTACTTTCACGTCAGTAAAAGGAAGGTCGTAATCTGATTCTGATATATTAGTCTCACCTGAAAAACGCCACAAAATGGTCACAGCCATTCCTCGTGAAAGAGGATCATGTGGACTAAAGGTAGTAGGGCTTGTGCCTTTCATCCATCCCACACCATATAAATATGACACATGATCATAAAACCAATTACTTTCTTTCACATCAGTAAAGGGATTATTTTGGGGGAAACTATCAGTAACCCAGAGATCTAACTTGGGAGCCTCCCCGCCATCTGTCTCAAAAGTGATAAAGTAATCTCCTTTAGGTAAACTCATAAAATAATCTACATCAATAAGATATTCGCCTGGGAAAGGTGAATTCGGAAAGTAATCCACTCTTTCAACTAAATTTTTGTCACCATTTTTCAACCCAATTACATTATAAAAATCTGACTCAAATCTAACAATAATCATGTCATAATTACGACCACCAGTATATCTATCAAAAACAGCTTTTTTAGGCGTTATTTTTGAACCACTCAAAATCCTTGGTAACCGGTATTCATCATAAATTCCAACCTCAACATTATTTAGTAAAAAAGTATAGGTAAGCTTAGCACCCACACTATAATCTGCTTTAACTTCCCAGTCACTGCCATTCAAATCAGCAAAGTCCAGATAATGCTTAAAAAAAGTTGTAAAGGTTCCATCCTCATTATCTACAACAGCCACAAATCCCGGCTTACCCCCATTCAAATCAGTTTCAGTCAGAATAGGAGTTGCCACAGCATTACCATTAATAGCTAATCTTACCTCATCAAAATCCACTCCCAATTGTAAATTGTTTACTTTAACATATTGTACTAAGGTAGCAGAACCTACAGGCGGATTAGCATCAAAAGGTTCAAATTCTTCATTAAACACGAAAATTTTAGTGTCATTATTAAGATCCAGATTAATCTTCATCTTAAGCTCATGGGTCTCATCTCGAAGCATACCATTATTTGGTGATGGGTTATCCGGATCCCCATATTTATCTCCCATTACACTTACACTGTAAACTGAAACATCCCATGTGGGCAGTGGATCAGCACCAGCAACTGCGGTCAGACCAAAAAGCATTATACAGGCCACAACCAAGGTTAGCAGGGAACTAAACAAATTGTTTTTCCTCATTTTTTCATAAAAATCCCTCCCTATAATATCTTATGATTTTCTTTGAATATCTCACTTTTTCATAGAATTACTACCTGAACAAAATTGCTCACCACGGATAGAATTCGCATAGAATGCCTAATTCAGAGAAATTAGGTATGGCAAAGCCAACGTCAGCTGTTTTTGGAATATGTTGGCCATTGTAAACCCATAATTCTCACGGTGGTAAACCTCCCATGTCTAACAGGGTCAAGATTATAAATCTGCCCTAAATTCCTTCGTTCCACCTATCCATGATTGAGTGTCAGTTATGCTCCTTCACCAAGTCTTTGCTCTAATGGATAAATATGCGACTGACTACCAGCTCTTTTTGTCTTGCTAGGTTCTATGATTTGTTTACATTCTGTGGTGACTTTATCCACAGAATTCTTCTCTTTAGGTTTCCGTTACGATTCCTGTTAAGCTGCTAAATATTCCACAGGACGATGAATGTCTTTTGTTAATTTCTCGGGGTCATAGGTTACGCCTTTAGTTAAGATTGCATAGAACACCCGAATTAGTTTGCAGCTTAAAGCAATTAGCGATTGTTTCTTCTTCAGAGGATTCTTGCTCCTTGCCGTGTAGTAGTTGTGTATCTCCGCAAACTCCTTGTTCTTAGCCACTAACGGCATCACCGCTTGAAATAGAATAGCCCTTAACCTCGCTCGCCCTCACTTACTTATCGTAGTTTGCCCCTTGTGCTTACCTGAGCTATTCTCCCGCAAGGCTAAGCCCACAAGTTTTTGAATTTGCTTTGGAGAATTAAAGCGTCTAATGTCCCCAACTTCAGAGAGAAAACCAGCTACGGTAACAAGGCCGACACCTTTAATTTCAAGCAGTTTTGCTACCTCTGGTATTTGACTGCACAATTCATCAACGGTCTGAATGACTGCCTGATATTGTGCCATTTTGTTGTGATAGTCTTGGAGTAATAGCTTAATTTCCATTCGGGAACAAGACTCTCCTTCGGTGCAACCAATACTCCTCTGGGCGGCTTCATACAAGCTCTTAGCCCTTTTCATCCCAACTGCCCTTAGTTTGTTGTCTCTCCAAATTCGGTTTATTCCTTCTGCTCCGAGTCTTTCAATATCCCTGGGTAGCGGTGCTTCTTGTAACACCAACATACTACTCGTGGCATCAAACTTTCCAAACACTGTTTCATGCTCAGGAAAGTATATTTTCAGCCACCTCTGAATGCGATTTTTTATGCTGTTCAGTTCCTTTTGTATACGCATTCTGCAAGCCATCGCGATTCGCAGTTCCGCATAGATCCCCTCTGGGATATAGGGCTCATTGTATCTACCCTCGATTACCAGCTTGGCAATTGCTTTGGGATCCTTGGCATCCGTTTTACTCGGATGGTTATCATCAAGTTCCTTACTCCGCTTTACATGGAAGGAGTTTACTAGCACAAGTTTTATACTTTGCTCCTTAAGGCATGCTGCCAGTCCAAACCAGTAATGGCCAGTTGGCTCTGCACCTACCACTATGCTATCCTTTTGTGCTTGCTTTTTTAAACGTTCAATCCATGTGTGGAATTCTTTAAATCCTTCAGCACTGTTTCCAAACTTGAATACCTTGCCCAACTCGACTCCCCGCCAGTCGAATGCCCTGGCATAATGAAGCTCGCTGGCAATGTCCACTCCAATGACAATACTTCTTTCAGATAGTTGCCTTAGTTTCTCGTTTTGTGTAAAATTCATTTGGGATGACCTCCGTTATTTTGATCGGATTCTGTTGGCCAACAGTCCTTTCAAATTTTAACGCGAGGTCTTCTTTTTTACCAACTTCATTTTTTGCTACTACAGGAAGACTCCCTTCATTAATAAAAAAACCAACTATAACCCGTCTAGCAATTAATTAATAACTTTCATATCTAAACTACTGTTCTAAGAAATAAATCCCTGGTTTAAAGATCAAATCATGCAACTTCACATAAACTTTGGCAGCCTCGGCTCTAGTAAGGTCTTTTTGAGGCCAAAAGCAAACATTCTCATCTCCATTAATTAGTCCATAACCCTGCAAACGGCCAATTGCTGAAAAAGCCCAACTTGATATATCATCAGAATCATTAAATTTAATAATAATTATTATTGTTGGCTCATCAATTGTAATTTCAATCCCCGCATACTCAATATATCGATACAAAACTACTGCCATCTGTTCCCTGGTAATGGGGTCATTTGGCTTAAACTTATTATTACCAAAACCTTTGACAATTTCTGCATCAACAGCCCAATCTACGTACTTGGAATAATAAGCATTGTCAACAGTATCATCAAATGAACACCACTTGGCATCTGGGATATCTGATGCTACTTGTTCATGTAGCCTTCCTAAAACAGTCACAAAATCTGCTCTCTTGATCGCTTTGTTAGGAGCAAAATGAGTGGAACTAACTCCTTTCATCAAGCCATAAACACAAGCCTCGTTCACATAATTAGCGTACCAAAAATTTCCCGGAACATCATCAAAGGTGAAATACCCGCTTGGAGCAACTTGATTTTGTTCTCTTGCTTGCGCACCGGCATTGGCAGAAAACCCCAGAACCAGCGCACATATTGCCACCAGACACATAATTGTTTTTTTCATTTTTCGCACTCCTTTCTTTTATATTTTTAGTACATATTAAGTTCATAAATTGACCAGCCTTTGTTCATAAGCAGCAGCTAATTATATAATAATGGGATTAATTGGTAAAGTCAATCCGGATTATCACTCCAAAAAACAAAAACCCTCTCTAACGCCGGCTTACACGGCATTAAAGAGGGCTTTTCTTATTGGTCGGAGCGACAAGACTTGAACTTGCGACCTCTACCACCCCAAGGTAGCACTCTAGCCAAACTGAGCTACGCCCCGATAAAAGCTCTCGGCTACCGCCAAGAGCTATTCAAGCAACTACTATATTATATGAAAATCTCTCCCTTTTGTCAATATCCTTAGCACGGAGCAGCCTGATCAAGATCAAAGGCCGTGTGTAAAAGCACAGCTGCATCTCGAATACGCTCCTCATCAATTATACAGGAAACCTTGATCTCAGAAGTCGAAATCATTTGGATGTTAAAATTATTTTCCGCTAAAACTTCAAACATTTTGGCGGCAACTCCGGGATTAGTAATCATGCCGGCACCAATAATAGAAATTTTCGCAACTTGATCATTGATGCTATAATGCGCCCCATCAATGTTCTCAACCACCTGATCGAGAATTTCCAAAACCTTGCTTTTATCATCACGCACGGTGGTAAAAGACATATCCTGCAAGGAGTTTTTACGTCCACTTTGAATAATCATATCAACATTGATTTTCTCTTTTGCCAAAGCAGAAAAAATACTGCCGGCAACTCCCGGCCTGTCAGGAACATCAAAAATAGTCACTTTTAAAACATTGGTGTCATGCGCCACCCCGCTTACCATCAACTCTTTTTCCAAGCCTTTGTTCATACTGGTTTCCTCCTGCACAATAGTCCCTTTTTCATGATTAAAACTGGAACGGACATGTAATTTAATTTTATATTCCTTGGCTACCTCAACGCTGCGAGGCTGCAAAATACCGGCACCCATCGCCGCCATCTCCAGCATCTCATCATAAGAAACCTCCGCCATCTTCTGCGCCCGAGGTACCACACGCGGATCAGCAGTGTAAACACCATCAACATCTGTGAAAACTTCACAAATATCGGCATCTAAAGCCACCGCCAAAGCCACAGCACTGGTATCAGAACCGCCGCGCCCTAAAGTATTAATATCGCCAATGTTGTCAACACCCTGAAAGCCCGCCACTACCACCACTTTACCGGCATCCAGCTCCCGATGCACTCGTTGGCAATCAATAGAATTAATCTTGGCTTTAGCAAAAACTCCGTCAGTGTGAAATCCCGCCTGCGGACCGGTCAATGACACCGCCTGACAACCCATAGAAATCAAAGCCATCGACAAAAGAGCTATCGATTGCTGCTCACCGGTAGAAAGAAGCATATCCATCTCTCGACGCGGCGGCTTATCGATCAGTTGATTTGCTAAAGAAATTAAATGATCAGTGGTATCACCCATCGCCGAGACCACTACTACCACTTTATTGCCGGCCGCTGCTGTTTCAAAAATACGTCCGGCGACTTTTTTCATTTTTTCGGCATCAGCCACAGAGCTGCCACCGAATTTTTGCACGATTATCATCTCTGCCTTTCCTCCCAGGTTAGATCATTCATCATCAACTCTAATAATATTTATCACATCAACAACACATTCCAGCTTTTTAATTTCCGCCAAAGCCGCCATCATATCCGCATGCTTAACTTTATTGGTAATTAAAACAATTTCGGCCTGATCTTCGGATAAACGTCTCTTTTGCATAACACTGTCTAAGCTGACATGATCCTTTAAGATATCAGTAATCGCCGCAAACACCCCCGAACGATCATAAGCGGCCATCCTGACATAGTATTTACTAATTGTATCATCAATTGATTTAACTTCTTTATGATCAAAGCAGCCGCAGCCCCAGCGGTTTTTGCAATCATGCACAATATTTCTGGCAGCAGCCACAACATCACCGGCCACCGCACTGCCCGTTGGCAAAGCGCCTGCACCACGTCCATAAAACATCGCCTGATCAAGCGGGAAAGCCTCCACAAAAACAGCATTGAAAGAATCTCGCACCGCCGCCAAGGGATGATCCAGAGGAATCATCACCGGATGTACACGCACCTCGATAACGTTGTCCTCTTCCTTAGCTATTCCCAAAATCTTGATAGCATAACCAAATTCCTTGGCGTACATCATATCCCAATCACTGATCTTCGTGATACCCTCTACATAAACCATATCATATGTAACACGGCTGTTAAAAGCGATCGAGGCTAAAATGGCTACCTTACGAGCAGCATCGTAGCCCTCAACATCATCAGTAGGATCGGATTCTGCATAGCCCAGATCTGTCGCCTGCTGCAACGCATCTGCAAAAGTCGAGCCTTTTTCATCCATGCTGGTTAAAATATAGTTGGTAGTGCCGTTTAAAATCCCCTTAATTTGCCTGAATTTATTACAGGCCATCGATTCTTTTAAAGGCAAAATAATCGGAATAGCCCCTGCCACGCTGGCTTCAAAAAACAAATCAACGTTATTGGCCTCGGCCAGCTCCAGCAAATCACCGCCATGGGTCGCCATCAAATCCTTGTTGGCAGTCACCACACTTTTACCTGCCTTAAGAGCGGCAGTAATAGCCTTTCGCGGACCATCAATGCCACCGGCCACCTCTATCATAATATCTATCTCCGGATCATTAACTATATCCATAAAATCTTTGGTGATCACAACGCCTGTAGCTCCCAGGTCAGCTAAGACCTTTTGACCTCTTTCAATATGTCGATCAGCTATCCGCGTTAAGACGATTTCCACAGCACGAGCGGCAATGATGTCAGCATTCTTAATCAAGGCCGTAGCTGTGCCGATGCCAATAGTACCAAAACCAAAAATACCCACTTTAATCTGCTTAATCTTAGTCATGACCATACCTTCCTTCATAAAAATACATTATACCAATTAAGTATACCAAACAATCTAAGGAGCTGCAAGAAGTAAAGCTATTCTATTTTGATATTACGTTCTTTGAGCCGTTTATTGGACCAGGTACGCAAAATAGTAAAAACTACTGCCACTAAAGGCACGCAAATCAAAATACCGATAATCCCGAATAAACTGCCGGCGATTATCACGGTTAAAAATACCCAGATACCGGATAAACCGATGGCGCTGCCAACCACTTTGGGATAAATTAAATTGCCTTCTATCTGTTGTAAAACAATAATCATAATCACAAAAACCAAAGCCAGGGGCGGATCAATCACCAACAAAATCAAAGCACTGGGAACAGCACCTAAAAAAGCACCCACAATCGGTATTAGGGCTGTAATACCGATAAGCGTACTGATTAAAAGAGCATAAGGCATACCCAGTAAAGTCATGCAGCCCAGGCACATACCCCCCAGAATACAAGCCTCGACAATCTGCCCACGCAAAAAATTAGAAAAAGTCCGACTGGCATCTGACAAGGTCTGCGTTGCTGTTTCGGCAAAATTTTCCGGCAGCACAGCAAAAGCAAACTTTTTGCCCATTTTGAACAATTTTTCTTTGGAAAGTAAAATATAAATAGCAATAATAAGACCAATAAAAATATTAAGCACACCATTTAGAATCTGCAACACAACCCCTGCAGCAACTTCTACCAACTGAGGGAGGGATTCATCAATTTTTACCCAAAGATCGTCCCAAGCACCCTCCAGGAAAACACTAAATTGTCCATTATCAGGTAATTGACTGATACTTTGCTCAACAAATTCCTGCAATTGTATCATGTAATCGGGGAAATTACTGATAAAAAACAGCGCACTGTTCCCTAATTGAGGAAGAATAAATAATCCTAATAAAGTCAGGGCGCTGCCGACCGCCAAACAGGTAATCAGCACGGACAAAGGCCGTTTCGCTTTCAGCAGATGCGGGCTTTTCTCCCAGACCTTACGCATAATTTTATCTTCAAAAATAACCAGAAAAAGATTGAGGACATAGGCAATGGCAATCCCCCAAAACAAAGGTGCCAAGACTTTGAAAAAGTTGGCAATGCCTGTCACCACATGATTTAGATTGGCCAAAACAACCAGCAAAATGATGGCATAGGTAATTAAAAGCAGTTGTTTTTTCAGTTTCTGCTTTTCGGCATCATCGATATTAAAAATCGGTTCCTTTTTTTGCTTATCCATCATCTCTCGTCCCCAAAAATATTACAATTGTTTTTTCTTCTCCATAACTGGAGAAATACCTGCTTTTAGGCACATTTATTTATATGTTTACTATAAAAAAAGAGCGGCTTGCTCTTTTTATAACCTCACCAGATTCTTTAAAGAAAGATCCAAATTCCTCGCTGAATGAGTTAAGGCGCCGCTGGAGACATAATCCACACCGATAGTGGCAAGCTCCCGCAAGCGCTGTAAAGTAACATTACCGGAGCACTCGGTAAGCGCCCGGCCGGCAATCATTTTTACCGCCTGCTCCATGGTCTGTTTATCCATATTATCCAGCATAATAATATCGGCACCGGCCTCGATGGCCTCGGCAACCATCGTGAGGTTTTCCGCCTCTACCTCTATTTTTTTTACAAATGAAGCATAAGCACGTACCAGTTCAACAGCTTTTTTAATGCTGCCGGCAGCCGCAATATGATTATCTTTAATCATCACGCCATCAGATAAATTATAACGGTGATTATGCCCGCCGCCCACCTTAACGGCATATTTTTCAAAAATCCGCAAATTAGGCGTCGTCTTTCTGGTGTCCAAAAGCTTGGTTTTCGTCCCCGCAAGCTCTTGCACCATCAAATGAGTCAAGGTGGCAACACCACTCATATGCTGCAGATAGTTTAAGGCTGTACGTTCACCGCTTAAAACAGTTCGTGCATCCCCTGTAACAATACCCACTAAGTCGCCTTTAGAAAGAAGATCGCCATCACAAAAGAAAAACTCACACTGCATATTATCATCTAAAAGAGTAAAAACCCGCGCAAAAACATCTCTCCCTGCCAGCATACCCTCTTCTTTACACAATAACTCGGCCCGCACCTTTTGACCTGTGGCAATAATCGCATTAGTCGTAATATCCTCGCTGGTAATATCCTCGGCCAAGGCCCGTAGCAGGCATTCATCAATTTTAAAATTACTCATCGAACCATTGAACATAGAGGTCATAGTTATTTCTCCTAATCTCATTTAAGATCATTTGCCGATATTCGGCAGCTAAAGCTTCCTGATCATGATAAGCTGTCAAATCCGGCAGCCGGCGTACAGAAAGTTTCCTTTTTACCCCCACAGTCTCCTCAATTTCCTTATCCCTATCCTCCGTGGTCGCAATTAAGGCCGATGCTCTCTTGGCAAAAACTAAGCTCTCCAGCAAAGAATTACTGGCCAAACGATTAGCACCATGCACACCGTTACAGCTGGTCTCACCCACGGCAAAAAGATTTTTCAGGGAAGTGGCACAATTAACATCAACCTTGATACCACCCATAAAATAATGCTGAACGGGGGTTACCGGAATATAATCCTTGGTTAAATCATACCCCTCATGCAAACAATATTGATAAATATTAGGAAAACGTGTCTTAATGGTCTGCGGCGGCAAATGAGTCACAGACAGCCAAACGTAATCCGTGCCATCCAAGGCCATTTGCTTTTGAATCTCTTTGGCCAGGACATCACGTGGCAGCAACTCGTCTACAAAGCGTTCATGACGGGCATTAAGTAAATAAGCTCCCTCACCCCGCACCGATTCAGAAATCAAAAAACGGCGACCGGAATCCTGAGAATAAAATGCCGTAGGATGAATCTGGATATAACCAATATCCTGCAGTTCTATGCCATGTTTGATGGCGATGGCCAAAGCATCACCGGTGATATGTTCATAATTAGTCGAATTTTTGAACAAACCGCCCAAACCGCCGGTCGCTAAAATAGTTTGATGTGCCACAATGGGGATTAATTGTCCCTTTTGATCACGGGCGATCACACCCTTACAAAGATCATCCTCCACAATTAAATCAACCATCGGTGTCTGATCCCAGATAGTCACATTAGGCAGCTTACGCACCTGAGCCAGCAATTTACCGGTAATTTCTTTACCTGTCATATCCTCATGATAAAGAATCCGATAAGTAGAATGCGCCCCCTCACGAGTATAAGCCAATTGGTCACCATCATGGTCAAACTCCACACCATATCTGATCAAATCCCTGATAATATCAGGAGATGATTTAATCATAATGGCCACAGATTCCAAATTATTCTCGTAATGGCCGGCTTTAATGGTATCTTCAAAATAACTTTCATAGTCCTCCGGACTGCGTAAAGCCGAAATACCCCCCTGAGCCAAAAAGGAGTTGCTATTTTCCGGCACATCTTTAGTAATCATCAAAATATCCAAATTGCCAGGCAGTTGTAAAGCACAAAACAACCCGGCCGCCCCCGTTCCAACGATCACGACATCTGTTTTTTTCATTTTTGATAGCCTCTTTTCTCATTAAAGCTATTATTTGCTTTAGTGCTGATCCCTTTACCCACAAAATTTAGCCTGTAAGCACCGCTTTCTCGGTACTTTTAACAGTCAAACAGCAATCATCATCACAGCTTTGCATATATTCCATATTTTGGCACTATCAGCTGCAAAATATACTATAACGAAGTAACTGACACCAAATAGGTAACTGACACCTTAAATCGGCCGTCGGTTTCACCCAGAAAAAATGCCCGCGCCTCATGTCCGTTTAAATCATCAATTCAACTGCAGAAATAGAGACCCTTATTATACATATATTTGTGTATAAATACACTTTTGCAGCACAGTATATCACAGTTTTTTCCCTCTGACAACAAATCAAGCTGCTTCAATCTCTAATTTTATCACATTAAACACTATTTTTCATCATTTTTTACAAATAATCGACGACTGACACTCCTCATACCCCTCCCTGATCAGAGTTTTATCGCTGTTTTCAGCTTCCCTCCAATTATTTCACCTAAGATTTATAGCCGTAACAACAGATAAAAAATCAGTTCCAGCTGTTGACAATCCCAAAATGCCTGCAAGCGGCCTTTCAGCCACAAAACAACACAGACCATCATCTTTGCGATGATGGTCTGTGAAATAAATCCTTTATACCTGAGGTAAATCAGCCAAACTTTTCTTAAGTAAAGCTTCATCCAACTCCATATCCTCTAATTTACCGGATTTATAATTATCATAAGCCTGCATATCAAAAATACCGTTACCGCTCAGACAGAAAAGAATGGTTTTTTCTTCACCCGACTCTTTAGCGGCCAGCGCTTCATCAATAGCAGCTTTAATAGCATGAGAACTTTCCGGTGCCGGCAAAATGCCTTCTTCCCGTGCAAACAGCAAAGCAGCGTCAAAACATTCCGTCTGTTTGTAAGCCTTAGCCTCGACCAATTTATCATGATACAAACGACTCAAAATAGGCGAAGCACCATGATAGCGTAAGCCGCCGGCATGAATACCCGGTGGGATAAAATTTCTGCCCAAAGTATACATTTCTACTACCGGAGCCAATCCCGCCGTATCTCCATAATCATAAGCAAAAACTCCCCTGGTCAAAGTAGGACAAGAGGTCGGCTCAACCGCCACACAACGCAGATCCGGTTTCTCACCGCTTAATTTATCCTTCAGAAAAGGGAAAGCAATTCCGCTGAAATTACTGCCGCCGCCGCAACAGGCAATCACAACATCCGGATAATCACCCGCTTTTTCCATCTGCAACAGGGCCTCTTCGCCAATCACTGTTTGATGAAGTGACACATGATTTAAAACACTGCCCAAGCAATAATGGGTATCCTCACGTGACAGAGTATCCTCCAAAGCTTCACCAATAGCAATACCCAAACTCCCCGAACAATTGGGATCTTCGGCCAGAACATTGCGGCCATATTGAGTAAGAGTGCTGGGGCTGGGCACTACCTTACCATTAAACAACTGCATAAAAGAACGGCGATAAGGCTTACCTTCATAGCTGACCTTCACCATATAAACCATGCACTCTAAATCAAAACGATCACAGGCAATGGATAAAGCACACGCCCATTGTCCGGCGCCCGTTTCCGTAGCAATACGCTTAATACCCTCTTGTTTATTATAATAAACTTGCGCAATGGCAGAATTTAGTTTATGGCTGCCGCTGGCATTGTTACCCTCGTATTTATAATAGATCTTGGCTGGTGTATCCAGCGCTTTTTCCAAAAAAGTCGCCCTAATCAAAGGGGTTGACCTCCAAGAAGTATAGGCCTCTTGCACCTCTTGAGGAATTTCAATAAAGCGATCAGTCGTATTGACCTCCTGCTTAACCAATTCCTGCGCAAAAATAGGCGCCATATCCTCCGCTTGGGCAGGTTTCAGCGTTTGCGGATGCAGACTCGGTGATACCGGAGTCGGCAAATCAGCCTGAATATTATACCATGCCTTAGGAATCTCATGCACGCCTAAATAAATCTTGTTTTCAATTCTCTTACTCATCTCAACTCAGCTCCTCTAATATTTGGCTATGTCCTCAACTCATCTTCAACCATTGACACCCTTTGCAGCATAGCCATTGCTCACTATTATAACATATTTATCACCGGATGCAAATGTTTTTTTATCACCCTGATCGATCCTCTTTTTCCCAAAGGTCTTTACACAAAATCAAGGCCTGTTTTTCCAGGCGAGACACCTGCACTTGAGAAATATTTAATTGTTCTGCCACCTGCGCTTGCGTTTGATCAAGAAAGTAACGCCAATAAATTATTTTATAAAGCCTTTGCGGCAATTGCTCCAACAGCAGTTTAAAGTGCACTGTTTCAGCCTGGTCCTCACATCTAAGCAAATTATCTAGCAGCAAATTATCTTGACCTGTCGGCGCAAAAAGAGAAACAACCTGCTGCATCGATTCCAATGTTTCCACAATTTTTTCTTCTGAAAGCTCCAAATGTGCGGCCAGCTGTGCCACACTGGGCTCCTGACCGCTTTCAGAAAACCACTTTTCACGTGCTTGGCGAATCATGCTTGCTTGCTCTTTTAAGGAACGGTTAAGATGCACCGTACCATCATCACGAAGATAGCGGCGAATTTCCCCCATAATCATCGGCACTGCATAAGTAGAAAAGGCCACCCCTCGGGCATGATCAAAGCGATTAATGGCTTTAATCAAACCAATGGCGCCGATCTGGATAAGATCTTCCCGCTCTTTACCACTATCTCGAAAACGCCCGACAATACTGATAATCAAACGCAAATTACCCTCTACCAGAGCTGCTTTTGCGGACTCATCACCCTTTTGCGCTTTTTGCAACAAAACCAACTGCTCCTCTCGAGAAAGACAAGGCGCAGCTGCCAGCTTATAAGAAAGAGCCTCCATGCCTTCACCCGTCTTATCCTTCCCCCCGAGAGAGTTCAGGAAGTCTTTTGCTCATGGTGACCGTAGTGCCTTTACACACGACCGAATGCACCTGTACTTCATCCATAAAGGATTGCATAAAGGAAAACCCTAAACCCATACGTTCGGCATCCGAAGAAAAATTAGCCTGCATAGCCTCGTGAACATCTGCAATACCCACGCCGCTGTCCTCAATAGAGATGGTCAAAAGATCATCCGTCACCGTAACCGACATCCCCACCAAGCAATGGGGATTATTACCATAACCATGAATTATAGCATTAGAAACCGCCTCACTGACCGCCACCTTGATTTCATCAAGATCGGCCAGCGTTAAATCGTGTTCTGCCACTAAAGCGGCTACGATTAGGCGTGCCAAAGCAGCATTTTTACCAATACTTTGAAATTGCATCTTGACTTGGTTGGTCTTTTGAGCCACCCCTGTCTTTCTCATTTGCAACACAGCCTCCGTTGTCATATTACATTCCCTCCTTTAGGCGAGCGATGCGTGTTTTAATCGGCTCCTCCACAGCAATTACGCGAGTCAAGCCGGAAAGCTCTATAATTTTATAAATCTGCGGTGAGCAGCCTACAATAGAAACCTTCCCGCCCAGCGGTGCCAGCTGTCGATAACGTCCCAGTATAACACCTAAACCGGAACTGTCGATAAAGGTCACCTTACTGAAATCAAAAACCAGGATTTTAGCGGCATACTTTTTAAGAGCGTTAGTTAATTCATGGCGCAAAGAATCAGCCACCAAAAGGTCTAAATCTCCTGCCGGCTGCACCCAAATTCCATGCTTAATTAATTCTATCTTCAATTGCATAGACAATCCTCCAAAGGCATATTTTGTAGATTTGTTATCTAATTTCGCTTTTAAAAGAACAAATCCTTTTGCGCATTCTGCCACTATAACACTAAGATTGTCGAAAAAAACAGCCCACCTTTTTGTTAACTAAAAGGTGAACTGTTTCTTTTAAAGACAGATAAAAAACTTTTTTCACGGATCTTGCTTGCTATGTAAAAGTTCAATGGTTTAAATCCTTTTAAATACAGGTTTAAATACAGGTAAAGAATTTTTTCCATGTACCCCACATCGAGCCGCGTGCCACGGCCTCTTTAGTAACCAAGTTATAAACGGCCACCTGTTTTCCGTTCGCCAACAGTTCCAGCTTACCGGCAACCTGCCCCGCCTCAAAAGGGGCTTCCAGCTCTGTCGGCACAGAGGTTGTCACTGATAATTTTTGATCATCACCTTTTTTCAAGAGGCAGCCCACATCACTTTTAACCACCAGCTTAATCTCAGCAGAGCGACCTTTAGCAACAGGGATTTCACTGATTACCGTTTCCGCCTCGTAAAGACGCTTAAATTGATATGTATTAAAACCATAATTCAATAATTTCATCGATTCCGTAAAATGCCCTTTGGCCTCTTCCACTCCCATAACAACGGAAATCAAACGTGTCCCGTCACGATCGACAACACTCGCTAAATTGCGCCCGGCCTCCGGCGTATAACCGGTTTTCAACCCCTTGCAGCCATCGTACCATTTAAGTAAACGATTGGTATTCCAAAGCTTAAGCGGCTTAGGTTCAGGGCGAAAATCATACTCATAAATTGTCGTGTATTCCAGCAAACCGGGCGTATTAATGGCACAAAAGGATAACTTTGCCAAATCGGCAGCTGTTGTATAATGATTTTCATCGTGTAAGCCATGAGCATTAGTAAAATTTGTGCCGCTCATACCCAATTGCCGAGCCTTTTCATTCATCATTTTGATAAATCCCTGATTAGAACCGGCAATAAACTCAGCCATTGCCACACTGGCATCATTACCGCTGCCCACGGCAATAGCAATAATCATCTCTCTAACGCTGCGTGTTTCCCCTTCAAAGAGGTAAACTTGAGATCCGCCCATAGAGGCTGCTTCTTTACTGGTTGTGACCTGATCATCGAGATTAATTTTACCATTGTTGAGAGCCTCCATGGCCAAAACTAAAGTCATAATTTTAGTAGTACTGGCAGGATAAAGCCGTTGATCAGAATTTTTTTCACAAACAGTCTGACCACTGTTACCATCCAATAAGACATAAGCTTGAGCCGTCAAACCCAAATCGTCTTCGGCCGCATAAGCCGCAAAGGGAAAAGCCCATAAAGCCAGTATCATTATAGCTGCAAAAATTACTCTTCTCATCGCAAAACCCCCTTCATTATCTAAAGATATGAACAGGCTTGCTTTTTTATGACAGCTATTTAGCGCGCGGATGGTGCTGATCATAAGCCTCCCGCAGCCGCCCTCTGGTAATATAAGTGTAAATTTGCGTGGTCGAAATATCGGTATGTCCCAAAATCTCCTGCACTATCCGCAAATCGGCCCCATTTTCCAAAAGATGTGTCGCCACAGAATGGCGCATGGTATGCGGACTCAATTCCAGCCCCATCATCTGTCCGTAATTTTTGATGATCTTCCAAAAACCTTGTCGAGAAAGAGTGCCGCCGCGTACATTCAAAAAAAGCTTAGAACTGGTTTTTCGTTTACCTAAATCAGGACGCCCTTCGGCCAAATAATGTTTAACAGCCTTTACGGCCGCCCCGCTAAGGGGTAAAATCCGCTCCTTTGCGCCCTTTCCCAGCACACGCACAAATCCCATCTCTAAATTAAGATCCGCCTCCTCAAGATTTAAAAGCTCCGAAACACGCAAGCCACAAGCATACATAACCTCCAACATCGCTTGATCACGCAAACCCAGCGGTTTATTGGTTGCCGGAAGCGATAAAAGTTTTTCCACCTGATCCTGGTATAAAACCTGAGGAAAAATCTGCGGCTTTTTGGGCATTTCCAGATTAAGAGTTGGATCTTTTTCGATAATATCTTCTGCAGCCAAAAAATGACAAAAGGATTTGATGGAAGCCATATAACGAGCATTAGTAGCGGGCTTTTTATCCTCTTGCATCAATTTATAAATAAAAGCAATAATCAGATCAGAGGTTATCTCCTGTGGTGTCAAAAGGTTTTGCGCCGCCATAAATTCACCAAAAGCAGACAGGTCAAAGCGGTAGCTGACAATAGTGTTATCTGCCAGACCCCGCTCGACCTGTAAATAATCTAAAAATATTTCTATGTATCGCTTCATAATTTGGTCATCGACCATGAAAGCACCGCTCCTTTACCTACTGAAAGAAGTTCTGCATTGGCGGTCGCTAACCCTTTATTCAGCAGCCAATATCCCTGCCATTTCTGCTACATATTCCGTGTTGGGAAAGTTTATATTACCATTGACTCGCATCGGCTCTCCCGGATAGTCCGGCTCGTAATTTTCATTGGCCGTTTGACTGATTTCCCCTCCTACAAAACGCTCCATCGCTCCTGCCCGTACCAAAGAATTATAAAAAAGCGGTAAGAGAAGCGTCAGCAAAACCACTACTAGAGCGATCTTTAAGAGCATTTGCAATTTTTTTTTCGGCTTGGTCATGGCAAAAAAGATCATCAATTATCACCCCTTCTCAAATTACAGCCAAAAACATTTGTAAAAACAGCGGCGCCACCCATCCCTGCACTAAAGAAGCCAACAATAAAATTATGGCAACCAGTAAAAAAGACTGCGAATACTTTCCTAAAACTGTGATAAAAAGTTCTGAATTTTGCTGCCTCCACAGGCGATCTCGAGAAAAAATCACCGCCTGATAAACGGAAAAAATAAAAATGGGTATAAGCAACAAATTCTGGGGAAGAATTGTTAAAAGCACCAGCACAAAGCCTTTTGACAAGCTTTGGCTTAATAAAATACTAATACTGAAACCTAAGGTAAACCCCTTATAAAAAAGTACGGGTACGCTGAGAAATCCTCCCACCACACTAACACCAAAAACCCAAATCAACAGCAACATCCCACCATTAAAAAGCAAACAGTTGAAAGCCTCCTGCCAACCATTAATGTTAGCCGTGGGCACTTGATTAATCAAAGTGGCAGCAAAATTTTGCACTTCCCCCACTTGCGCCTGCGGTAAGGCCGTCGGTGCTACCACCCCGATAATAATACCGCCAAGAAGGACTGCTGCCAGCAAAATATAAGCAGGTAAAGCCTCTCTTATGTGTCCAAAAAGACCATAACTAATGGTTTGCCCCATGCTTTTTTCCACCACAGATTCCTCCTTTACTCTCTAAGTTTATGCTCCCAAAAAAACAATTATAACTTACTGTAAAGCATTTAAAATAAAAAAACACGCCTTTAAAGGCGTGTTTTAAAATTCCAAGATTAACTTCCGACAATTATTTAAACCAGAATAAATAACTGACCAGCGGATTGGTTTTAAGTGAAAGCACCGTATCTCTCACCGTGGCCGGATAATCGGTAATAATATTATCAACTCGAAAACTGACCAGCTTTCGGATATCAGCTTCCGAATTCACTGTCCAGGCATGGACTTCCTTACCAATGGCATGCGCAGAATTAATCATATTCCTGGTAACAAAGGTCGCCTCCACACAAAAGATATCGGCTTCCTCCAAAGTCTGCAAATCCCCGGCCGCAAAATGCATGAGATAAGCTGTTTTAATATCAGGATTAATTTCTTTGACCTGCTGCAGCGTGGGGTAATCCAAAGAAGAAATCAAGCAATGATTAATAAAATTATTATCCTCGATAATTTTTATGACTATGGGAATAAAATCCTTTTCATGACCGGTTTTTTTAATCTCAATATTAAGCATTAATTTACCTTGAGAATGCTTAATAGCCTCATCCAAAGTAGGAATGGTTGTGCCGGCAAATTTTTTTGAAAACCAGCTGCCGGCATCAAATGTTTGCACCTCATCATAATCAACTTCCCAAACATTTTTATTTACGCCAGCGGTACGTGAAAAGCTTTTATCATGCAAAAGAATAATCGCCCCATCTTTTGTCTGTTGAATATCTATTTCCGCATAATCTGCCTGAGCCTCTATTGCTGCATCTAAAGCGGGCAAAGTATTTTCCGGCGCCAAAACAGTCGACCCACGGTGACCGGTAATCAGAGTTTGCGTAGCAATATTAATATTATCATAAAGATTATCATCAATCACGGACTTAAAAGTTAAGCCGCCCGAAATAATCATCAAACCAATAACTGTTACAAAAACCAGCTTTTTCATCTTGGAAAGAGGGGGCTTTTTGCGTACAGTAATTTTTAATTTATAGGATTTATCCTCACAATATTTATAATATAAGCCGGCAATCAGTGAAAAAGCCAGCGGTACTGATAAAGAAATCACAATCATGTAAATCAGCAATAAAAAACCACCGGCCGCTGAAATCAGCATACCGGATTGACTGACTGCTGAAATCAATTTAATGATAGAAATAATCACAAAACTGACCCCTGAACTGATGGCGATCACAGCCAGATTATAAAGTATACCGTAACCCATGGTTAAAAAATTGCGCCCTTTGACTAAACGTCTAGCCTGGTAACGAGCCTCCTTAGCGGTACAATCGCGCAATACGAAAAACTGAGTACTGAAAACCCATTTGATAGCCATAAAGCATAAATACGTGTAACCAATAAAATAAAGAACAAAAAGCCAAGGCCGCAGCTGGATAAACTGCATCATAAAATCGGGCCAGGAAAGGTTAACAAACAGGCTGGAAATAGCGGTCAAGCCGCAAAAGGGAATCACTGCAAACATATAGACAATCAACAAATAATTCTTCGGATACAAAACCTGTTTTAGTTTGGTAAACGCCTTTTTGACCGCCGGAATTACACCGATGGAATAACCGACATAGCTGGCCTCAAAAATAATTACAAAAGTAAATATTTCCAATAAAACGTATAAAGCAAGCAAAATAGCCAGCACCAAAATCAAGGGGATGGTAAAAGGAGATAACAAAAACTCCAAAAAATTACCCGGGGCAATATAGGTAATGCCGGCCAGGTGTAAGGTAAGATTAAAAAGACCCCCTATCGCCGGAATAATCAGCAGGATGCCCAATAATTTATAAATAAGCTCAAAGATTAATAAAGTCCAGAGATTATTTTTTAATAAAATATAATTTATAAATAGCAATCTTTTCATACTTAGTTATTATATCACATCATCAATATCATAGCTACTAAAGAAAATTACATCAAAGGGCTAAAAATACGTAATATTTTCCCCAATAAACGTGAAAAAGGATTGCTCCTTTTGTAATCATCCATGGTCACAGGTTGACTTTTGGCCATGATTTCTTTTATATCAGTGATAACCTCCTTGACTGCCGGAACTTTATGAAGATAAGCGGCACATTCAAAATGTAGATATAAACTGCGAAAATCTAAATTAATAGAACCTACTACTGCTTTTTGATCATCGGAAACAAAGGTTTTGGCATGAATAAAACCGGGAGTATACTCATAAATTTTTACCCCCGCTTCCAAAAGAACCGGGTAGAAGGATTGAGTCACCCAAAAAAGCCACTTTTTATCCGGAATGTGCGGTACCACCAATCTGACATCAATACCACTTTTAGCAGCTGTTGACATTGCCAAGATCAGCTCATTACCGATAACCAAATAAGGCGTCGTCATGTAAACATACTTTTGAGCTTTGTAAATAATATCCAGATAAACGCTCTCTCCCACCGGATTATGATCCATCGGATTATCACCATAAACCAGCACCTGCCCGGGGTCGGCAAATTTTTCTGTGGGACTATCCAAGTAGCGGCGATAATCCTCTTTCTCATCTCCTGCAATACTCCACATACGTAAAAACAGCAAAGTAAAATTAGCCACGGCGGAGCCCGAAATCATCACCGCATTATCCTTCCAATGCCCAAAACGCTTGACACGATTAATATATTCATCAGCTAAATTTATGCCGCCGGTAAAGGCCGTTTTCCCATCAATAATCGTAATTTTACGATGATCACGATTATTATATTGCGTTGATAAAAAAGGTCTCACTTTATTAAAAACCCTCGCTTTAATACCTTTTTCTCTCAGCTGTTTATCATAATCATGGGGTAAAAAGGTGCAGCCCAAGCCATCAAAAATTAATCTAACCTCAACTCCCTCTTGCACCTTTTTTTCAAGAATTTCTAAAAGAGAGGACCACATGTATCCTTGATCGATTAGAAAATATTCCATAAAAATAAATTTTTGCGCCTGCGCCAATTGATCTTTTAAGTGAGCAAAAAAATCCTCACCCACAGGTAAATATTTAACCTCATTGTTTTGCTGAATGGTAAATCCACCGCTATTAGAAAGATACCGGGCCAAACGCGCCAAATCCGGCTCCTCCTTTTGTAAATGCTCCAGCATTTCTTGATTCATCGGTAAAAAATCCTTGGTCTCTTCTAAAACCCGACACACTCTTTTATAAAGTTTTCTGGCACCAACATTGGTTTGCACAAAAATATAAAAAAACGCGCCAAAAACAGGTACTAATAACAAGATCAGCATCCAGGTCATCCGAAAAGAAGGATTGACATTACGATTGAACATATAAACCACTAAAACAGCACTGGCAGCATAAAAAATATAGGTAACAGGCGTCCAAAAAATATTGCCGCCGACATGAATAAAAATCTGCCAAAAAATAAACATCTGAAAAGCCAACAAGACAATTACAACAGCGGTGCGGCTGAATAAAAAATTTTTGCTGACTTGTTTTATTTTTTGATTATCAATCTTGGACAAGGTTTTCTCTCCTCTCGTTTGTTTTATTATGCCTTTTTTATCATATACAAATCATTATATTATAAATACCCTCTCTTTAACAACAGCTTTACATAAAAGTACCTGATTTACTGCCGAGAAGATTTTTACAAACAAAAAAGGATGGACTTAAGCCATCCTTTTTAACCCTCATAATATTAACTCCTTAAATAATAATACAGATTAGTCCGCCACCACCTTCATTAATAATCCGCTGCAAAGTCTCTTGCAGCTTGATCTGAGCATTTTCTGGCATCCGATATACCTTGCCCTGAATACCCTCTTGCACCAGCTCATTCAAGGATTTACCGAAAATATTGGTGGCCCAAATTTTCTGCGGATCATCCTCAAATTCATTCATAATATAAGCAACCAACTCTTCACATTGACTTTCTGTACCGATTAAAGGCGTAATCTCGGTGGAGATATTAGCTCTGATAACATGAAAGCTGGGCGCCGAAGCTTTCAGCTTGACACCAAAACGCCCGCCCTGCTTAATCAATTCAGGCTCCTCCAAATACATTTCATTAATGCGAGGGGTAATCACGCCATAGCCTTTACCTTTAGCCTGTTCTATGGCCACCGAAACCTTATTCCATTCACGATGAGCGGAACTGAAATCACGCATCAAGCGCAATAAAATATTATCACCGCTGATCTCCTGTCCGGCATACTCTCCCAAAATCTGATAGAAAAGACTATGTGCGATCTCTACTTTAATATTGACAGTACCACTGCCAAGCGCTAATTCCTCCAACACCACCTCTTGAGCCGACTGCTCTGCGGATAAAATCTCCAGCATGCGATCAACATCGCGTACACGATATACTTCCTGAACAGCTTTTTGAACATTATTTTGAAAATTATGGCGCAACCAATGACTCTCTTCCAATTCCTCCACCCAACAAGGCATATTAATATTAAGTTCGGTGATCGGAAATTCGTATAAGGCCTCACGCATCACTGTCAAAAGGCTGTCATAATCCATGGTAGCGACATTAACAGCAATCGCCTGCACCCCATATTTTTCAGTCAGCTCAGCTGCTTTAAGCTGCGTACTTTCAGCCTGAGGATCCAAACAATTCAAAACGATTACGTAAGGTTTTCCCAGTTCTTTTAGCTCAGCCATCACCCTTTCTTCAGCCGGTAAATAATTTTCTGCCGGAATATCAGTGATGCTGCCATCTGAAAGCACCACTAAACCAATAGTGGAATGTTCAGAAATTACCTTTCTGGTACCAATCTCCGCCGCCTCTGCAAAAGGCATCTCCTCCTCCGACCAAGGCGTATAAATCATCCGTGGTCCATCATCTTCCTCAAAGCCTAAAGCCCCTTCAACAGTATAACCAACGCAATCCACCAAACGAACCCGCATGTCAAGCCCCTCAGCTATGTTAATTTCAACAGCCTGTGCAGGTATGAATTTAGGTTCACAGGTCATAACAGTGCGTCCGGCACCACTTTGCGGCAGTTCATCATTAGCCCTTTCTCGTTCATTTAAATCCAAGATATTAGGAAGGACCAATAATTCCATAAAACGCTTGATGAAGGTCGATTTCCCCGTCCGCACGGGCCCCACAACGCCAAGATAAATATCCCCTCCGGTGCGTTCAGCAATATCCTTGAGAACATCAAATTTGTTCGTGAAATTTTCCACAGTTTTCCCTCCCTTATATGATCATTTTTTCTCTTCCGACAATAAAAAAAGCATGGAATAACTTCCATACTTTTTATGTCCTTAGGTGACTGATTATGATTGATTTGTAAAATTTATTTAATATATTCCCAAGATTTACTGCGCGTCATTAAGTTAAACATCGCCTCTTTGGGCGCACGATTATCATAAAGCATCGCATGTATCTCCTGAGTAATCGGCATTCTAATCTGGTGTTTAGCCGCTAACTTATAAGCGTTTTCTGTGGCATAAACACCTTCTACCACCATGCCCATTTCTTCTAAAACCTGCGGCCAGGGAATGCCTTCACCTATTCTGATACCTGCTCTAAAGTTACGACTGTGCCGACTGCCGGCGGTCACAACCAAATCCCCCAAACCGGCCAAACCAAAAAAGGTCTCACGCTGTGCACCCAAAGCTTCACCAAGACGGGTTATTTCTACTAATCCCCTGGTTACCAAAGCTGCTTTTGCATTATCGCCCAGCCCTAAACCTTCGATAACACCGGCCCCTAAAGCAATAATGTTTTTTAAAGAACCCCCTATCTCTACCCCGATTATATCACTGTTAGTATAAACACGGAACATCTCATTCATAAAAACATCTTGCACCTGCGGTAATAAATCGGCATCATCACCGGCACAAACAATCGTTGTGGGCAATCCTCTGCCAACCTCCTCGGCATGAGTCGGTCCGGAAAGAGCGCAGATCCGATTATCCGGAAAAACCCTGCCAATCACCTGCGAAAGTCTTTCTTGAGTATCCGGGGAAAAGCCTTTAGCACAGCTCACCAAAACAGTCTCCGGAGAAATCAATCCTCGTACCTGCTCTGCCACTTGTCCGGTGACTGATGAAGGAACCACAAACAGCACCATTTCAGCTTCCTTAAGACCGGTAAAGTCAGCAGAAACCTGCAGCTCTTGCGGTAAAGGGACTCCGGGAAGAAAGGCTTTATTTTCGTGATCTTTCATCATTTTCTCTGCCTGCAAGGCGTCCCAATTCCACATGCTTACCTGATGTCCGTTATTATGTAAAACTAAGGCTAGTGCCGTTCCCCAACTGCCGGCCCCCAATATTTTGATACGCATAAAACCCCTCCATTATCCACTTTTTATTGTGACTATACTTCTTTTTTACCAACCTTAGGCTCCGTACCGCTGGCTACTCTTTGTAAATTTTTGCGATGAAGCACAAATACAACTACCGCAATGGCATAAATCACTATTTTATATGCCGGCGAAAGATCAGCAAAAATACCATAAATAGAAATGCCAACCGCCGCAATACAGGTGCTCAGAGAAACAATTCGTGTCACCGCCAGACCACACAACCAAGTAACAACAGCCACCAAACCGGCCCAAGGCATCAGAGCAAAAAGTACTCCGGCACTGGTTGAAACACCTTTACCACCCTTAAATTTGAGCCAAAGCGAAAAATCATGTCCCAAAATCGCACACAAACCAATAACCAAGCCCATCAGCTCTCCGCCATATTTATATGCCAAAAGAGCGGGCACAAATCCCTTTAAAAAATCTAGAGGAAAAACTATTATCGCACCTTTTAACCCTAATAAACGCACAACATTGGTGGTACCAATATTACCGCTGCCGATTTTTCTGATATCGATGTTTTTCAAGACCTTGCAAACTATGTATCCGATTGGAATAGAACCTAAAAAATATGTGCCTATGCAAGCCATCACCCATATTAAAATTTCCTGCAAACCCATCACCTCATGCCACTAACATTCTTTTGTCACTAATCCTCTTGATCCCGCTGCCGCCAAAAAATTTTTACAGGTGTGCCGGTAAAACCAAAACTTTCTCTCAGCTTATTTTCTATGTAACGGCGATAAGAAAAATGAACCTCCTCCGGATCATTAACAAAAATCACCATCTGAGGCGGCTTCACCCCAATTTGAGTCATATATAACAGCCTGATGCGCCGACCTTTATCAGTCGGCGGTGGGTTCAGATCCACTGCCTCACGCAACACCTCATTTAAAATAGAAGTAGCAATCCGACGGCCATGCTGCTCTGCTGCGAGCTCAACCAGGGGTAAAATTCTATCCATTCTTTGCCCGTTTTTTGCCGAAACATAAACGGTCAAGGCATAAGAAACAAAAGCTAATTCCTCCCGCAGCATTTTTTCGAATTTATCCATGGATTTACCGTCTTTATTAGGTAAATCCCATTTATTAACCACGATCAGTAAGCCTTTGCCCGCTTCATCCACATAACCGGCCAGCCGCTTATCCTGCTCTGTCAGGCCGTCCAGGGCATCAATTACCAATAAAACTATATCGGCACGCTCAATAGCCTTCAGTCCGCGAGCTACACTATAATATTCAGCAGGCTGATTGATCTTACTTTTTTTACGCATTCCGGCAGTATCAATAATTAAATATTTCTGTCCCTCATGCTCTAAAACAGTATCAATCGCATCACGTGTGGTACCGGAAACATCGGAAACGATCACTCTTTCTTGCCCTAAAAGCCGATTAACCAGCGATGATTTACCTACATTAGGGCGCCCAATGAGGGCTATCTTAAGGTATTCTTTATCTTCTCCTTCACCAAGATCGGGCGGAAAAAACTTCACCACCTCATCCAGCAAATCACCGGTATTCATACCATGAGAAGCAGAAATCGCCAGCGGTTCACCAAGCCCTAAATTATAAAACTCATAAAGCGGTGATAAATCTTGAAAATTTTCGAATTTATTAACCGCTAAAACTATCGGCTTACCACTTTTTTGCAGCATTTTTGCCACTTCCTGATCATCGGCGGTAATACCCGTATTTTTATCAACTACTAAAATAATCACATGGGCCTCTTCAATAGCTAAAGCGGCTTGTTCTTTGATTTTTCCCTGAAATACATCGCCATCTTTTTGAAATTGAATCCCACCTGTGTCAATAACCGTAAAATCACGCCCCGACCAAAAGGCGTCACGATACAAACGATCACGGGTCACCCCCGCAACATCATCAACAATCGCATGACGACTGCCGGTCAAACGGTTAAATAAGGTCGACTTACCGACATTGGCACGTCCAACTATGGCAACTAAAGGTTTCATATTATCTCCTCTTACTAGATATAAAATTCTCCTGATTTCAGTTAAGAAGAGGAGAAATTATTGCTTAAAACGAACTGAGCGTAACGCTTATCTGAAAATGAAACTCCTAAAAAAAGTCATTTTTAAGGCAATCTATACAAGCCTTCCTTGTATTTTAACATAAGCGACCACAAAATTAAAGACAGCGCCGACTTTTCCTTACAGTTTTTTTACTGCACTATTACTGCACTATCTATGATTAGTTTTCTTTAATCAAGGTCAATAGCCTTTTTTGCTATTCTTCTGGCCAAAAAAACTTCCTGTAATAAAATAAAAACAAAAACTAATAAAGAGGCCACCAGCCACATATTCAAATACACAAAACCACCAACTTCAATAGCATTCAAAGAAGTAAAGCCAATGATTGAAACGGCTTCAACTGCCCATAGTCCTAAAATTAAAGAGACAAAGGCTCCCTTAAGGCTATCAGTAACCACAAAGGCCACCGCCGCCACTATTAAGGGCAACAGGTCCAACCAAAAAGGCAGCAGCTTTTCTATTTCCCAAAACATCCCGGAAGTAGTGGCAAAAACGACAAAAAATATGCCCATCATGGCTAAAAATGTTCGCGCCAGTTCCAGTAAATTAAGCTTACTGATTAAATATATACCTAAAATACAGGCAACGAGTCCACCGCCGTTGAGATAAGCGCCGCTATTACCCAAAGGAATCACTATATAAGAGGCAAAAAGTACCGCTAATACCCAGATTAAAAAGGGCAAGCGACTCAGGGATATTTCTTCTAAAAAATGAGACCTTTTTTTCACAAATACCGTCACCGATAGAATGAGCAAAAACAATAAACCCCAGGGAAAACTTACTACACCATACATAATATTTTCCTCCGACAATTTTTCTTGTTGTTATTTTGCTCTTTTTTAAAAATTCTATACGATAATAAAAACAGTCCCTCTCTTGTGGTTTTTTGATCAAAAAAAGCCATTTTTAAATACTTTAAAAAAATCGGCCGCAAGAAGTCTCTCTCGTGACGGATTTTTAAAATTGATTAATTAATTTTTACTATTTTTATTCATCATCATCCGCATTGGCATTTTCGGTAAAAGACTCGAGGGTCGGATCCTGACCGGCAGCTCTTAAAACATCACCGATAGTCACCGCATCATTATCAGTAGCGTACGTTTCTCCAACAGGTTCTTTAACTTTTGGAGCAGCAGTCTCTGCAGCGGCTTTTTTCACCGGCTTTTCAACCGCTTTTTCTACCTTTTTCTCTACCTTTTCCTCTACTATCTCCGGTTTAGGCAAAGTTGCCTTAATGCTTAAGCTGATTCGCTTATTTTCCGGGGTAATTGACAAAACCTTAACATCAACAATATCATCAATCGCCAGCATATCTTCAGGTTTTTCCACTCTTTCATGAGCAAATTGAGAAATATGAACCAACCCTTCCACTCCCGGCTCAACCTGGAAAAAAGCACCAAAAGGAACTAAACGCATCACCTTAGCGCTGACAATTGTCCCCTCCGGATATTTTTCAGTTACAGTGGTCCAAGGGTTAGGAATAATTTGTTTAAGACTCAAAGAGATCTTTTCTTTTTCCTTATCAACTGCCAGAACATAAACATCAATTTCATCACCTTGACTTAAAATATCAGCAGGACGATCCACACGATACCAGGCCATCTCGGAAACATGTAACAGTCCGTCAACACCGCCAATATCCACAAAGGCACCGAAATTTGTCAAACGGCGCACAATCCCTCGCACCACTTGCCCTTCTTCTAAAGCAGCTAATGTTTCTGCCTTTTTCTCTCTGGCTTTTTCTAAGAGCACAGCTTTAGCGGACAACAATAATTTGTTGGCTGATCTTTCACATTCCAGGATTTTCATGGTCAATTCCTGACCTATATATTCTTTGAGATCCTCAACATAACCAAGAGAAACCAAAGAAGCGGGGACAAAACCACGCAAACCACCAAGATCTACCAGCAAGCCGCCTTTAACAACTTCCACAACCTTGCCCGTCATGATCTCATCATCATTTTTAGCGGCCAGCATTTTATCCCACAAAAGCTCTTGGTCGATACGTTTTTTAGAAAGTACGGGATAACCTTCTTTATTTTCACGCTTTAAAACCAGAACGTTAATCTCATCACCAACATTAAACTTTTCTAGAATCTCTTCAGACTCTTCTTTAGTCAGTTCGGAAGCCGGTAAAATCCCTTCAGATTTACCGCCAATATCAACAAGCATTTCATCTTGCTTGACCTGCACGATCACGCCCTGAATTCTGGCACCACGCTTGATTTCTTGTATATCATCCAATTGGTAGGCATCCTCCGCTGAGACCTCTTTTTCCTCTGTTTCTTGCGTTTGAGAGGAAAGATCATTTGCCTGCACATCTTCCTGGTGCTGATCCACAGATTCATTGTGAGTTTCCGGTGCTTCCTCCTGACTTTCTTCTGGCATTACTTCTTGATCTTCATCAAATAACAACATTCTACAAACTACCTCCTCAATTATCCAATCTGGTGTAGACGCGCCGGCAGTGATGCCAACTTTTTGCTTACCTTGAAAATCCGCCGACCTAAGCTCGTCGGCAGTTTCCACAAGATAAGCAGGAATTCCCAGACCCCGGCACAATTGTGCCAATTTTTTTGTATTGGAGCTTTGTTTGCCGCCTGCGACAACCATAACCTCCATCTTTTTAGCCAAATCAAGAGCAGCCGTCTGCCGTTGATTGGTTGCTAAACAAATAGTATTTACTACTTTCACATAAGCTAATCTTTCAGTCAGTAATTGCGCAATTTCAGCAAAATCTGCTTTAATTTGTGTGGTCTGCGCAATCAAGGCCACTCGTTGATCAAGCTCATTTTCGGCGGCTAATTGATCCAAAAAAAGCCCTGCCTGCGCTACATCCTCCAGCACAGTGATCTGCCCTTCAGCGGCCCAACCCATAACCCCTTTCACTTCAGGGTGATTTTTATCCCCGAAAATCACCAAATGATAGCCATCTTTAACAAAATCTGCCGCCAAAAGCTGCGCTTTTTTAACCAAAGGGCAAGTTGCATCAATCGTTTTAAGCCCCAAATCACGAGCTTTTTTAATCACTTGCCGCGGCAAACCGTGTGAAGGAATCACCAAATAATCACTATGCCGTCCGGCAGCTAAGTCCTGCAGATCATCAATCACCGTTAAGTAAGTACTTAAACGTGCCACTTCCTGGGGATTGTTGATCAAGGGACCCAAAGAATACAGCAAACCATAATTTTTTCCGGCGGCTTCCACAATGCCGAGGCTCCTTTTGACACCAAAGCAATAACCGGCATGCTCTGCCAAAAAAACCTGCAAAGTCAAACCTCCCTAAATTTTTAGACTTAGATTTCTACTTTCTCTACCCCAGTCAATTTTTCCTGCCATATTAAGACTAATTTATCGTAATTTTACTTATTTATGTTCCAAACCATGACCTTTCTTTAGTAAAGACAATACTTTTTCATAACAAAGTTGATTATATCTATCTAAATCCTCTCGCAAATGCCGTTTATCCACAATCACTTCAAAGGGCTCACCAATCAAAACAAGCACATCCCTTTTCCAAAATTTACCCGTATTATGGGAATTAATAATGGCCGTCGGCACAATTTTTACATTATTGCGATAAGCCATGAAAACCGCACCTTCCTCGAACGGCAACAACAACTGCTCAGTTTTATTACGCATCCCTTCCGGAAAGATCCCCACCGCATGACCCCTTTTCAGGTTATGCGTACTCTCTTTTAAAGCGGACATATCCGCCGCACTTCGCCGCAAAGAAATAGCTCCACACAGTTTAAATAAAGCATTCGCAAAAGGGCTTTCATCAAACTCACTTTTATAAAGAAAATGAACCTGCTGCGGAAAAGCGCAGCCAATCAATGCCGGATCAGTAAGATTTACGTGATTTGCAATTACTATATAACCCTGATCTTGGGGAATATTTTCTTTACCAACTACTTTCCAACCGGTGATCAATAAAAAAAAATTAACGATTAGATAGGCAAAACAGTAAAAAGGCGACATCATAAGCTCCCTAAATGTTTTTTGTTGCACAAGTCAAAATTTGCGCAACAACTTCTTCAATGGAAAGATTACTGCTATCCACATAAAAGGCATCTTCGGCTTGCCTCAACGGTGCATGAGCCCTTTGCATATCACGCTCATCTCGCCGCTGAATTTCTGCTGCGGTCTGTCCGGGATCGACAGAAACTCCTTGTTCGGCAAAATCCTCCGTACGACGCTTAGCCCGCTCATCAAGCGAAGCTGTTAAAAAAATCTTGCAATCAGCCTCAGGTAAAACAGCCGTACCAATATCGCGACCATCCAAGACTACCAAGCCTTGGGACGCCAATTCTCGCTGCTTTTCGGTCAAGGCCTCACGCACTCCCGAAAGCGCCGAAATGGTACTTGCCGCCTCTCCCACCTTTGGCGCACGAATAGCCTCTGTTATATCCTCACCATTACAGAAAACCCGACAGGTATCAGCATCATTTTTCAGCTCCAGCTGCAATTCGTCAGCCAGCTTAGTAAGCCCCTTTTCATCATCAAAGGGAATTTTCCGCTTAATTGCCAGGTAAGCAATGCTGCGATACATGGCACCTGTATCAATATATAAATATCCCAGCCTTTGTGCCACTATTTTGGCAACAGTGCTTTTGCCGGCACCGGCCGGTCCGTCAATTGCAATAATCTTAGCTGTCATAAATCCTCCGTAACTTTGTAGCTAAATTATATTATATCAAGTAAGCACACTAAAGACAATCTTTTATTTAAAATGGACTATCCCCACTTCTGATATATCGTTATTGATGATAAGTTGTGAATTTAAACTGCCTTGATCAAGATTTGCCGACATCTGTTCAATCTTAAAAAGTAAATCTGTTTGATAATCCCTGGCATCAATCTCCAACTTGTCCCCTTCATACACCCGCACATACAAACGCCCCTCGGAAAAATCACCGCTCATCGTACCATTGATAAAAAGTTTTGCCTTGGGCACACTAACTTCGTCTTTTGTAGTAAAAACAATGGTGGCAAAAAGCCCTTTTTCAGCTTGACTGACCTTTTTGACAGAGGCAAGCTCCTCTCCTCTTTCTGTGACTGCCAAAGGCAAAGAATAATTATAATAGGGTGCAGCCTGAGCCAGAACCAATAGAGCTAATAAAACAAAGATCATAATTGACATCACAACTGTACCACATTGTAAAATTTTTAAATAATATTTATAGTTTTTCATATGCTTAGTGTGGCAAAAAAAATCTAAGATATGCAGAATATCTTATCTGCTCCTTTCATCTTGACAAAATTAACAACAAGCTTAACAAAATGAGACAGGCTGATATTTTCCCCGACAGCACTTTTGTTTCTTATTCCCTACCAAATATCGAAATTAATCTACTATAAATTGTCCTTTCCTCCCCTTTAGATTTGCAAAAAGACCTGTTTTCAAGCTGGATAAAATTTTATTATAGTCTTGTAAGGATATGATTCGTGTGCTATAATTACTTGTAGTAGAACTGTTGTTTACTAAATATATAAAGTGAGGTATCGCTTATGAATAACCAAGAAAATTCAAACGATAAGATAAAAAATGAAACCCCTACACCAGTAGAAACAACTAGTGCCAGCCAGGGAGGCAACCCTAACCAGCAAAACCAACCAATAGCAGCTTTAGTTTTAGGTATTTTAGCAGTTGTTTTTGCTGTTATCCCTGTTACCACTATTATAGGTGTTATTTTAGGTATCATTGGCCTTGTGCTCAGCCGTAAAGCTAATAAAGTGAATAAAACGTCTATGGGCACACTCGCATTTGTCTTATCCTTAATCGGTCTTGTTTTAGGTGTTATCTTTTTCATTATCGCTATTATTGCTTTAGGTGCAGTTATGCTGAGTGTTTTATAAAATAAAAATACAAACATGCTTAAAAAAGAGAGCAACTTTGCTCTCTTTTTTATTTGCTCATTTTTACTATTTACTTGTTTTTCCTACTTTTCATAGCTAATAATATCAGTTTTTACCTTAGAAATCACTTCAAAAGAAATCTTATTTGTTGCTGGATGATGCACTGTATTTTTGCGGGAATTATAAATTCCTCCATTTTTTATCTTTTGAAATTCTCTATGTACAAAATACAAGTCCCTTCTCCCATACATCAGCAATTGAAGTATCTATTCCTTTTTGACAGATAGCTTTGAGACTTTAAAATCCGCACGGCAAAACACATTAAAACCCGATAATTTCTCTGCATTAATAATAAAAACATCGTCAAGCCCTTTGACAACGGACATAAAACGAATTATATAACCAACCGACAACCCCATTAAGCTTGGATACATATTTCCCTCCGGATTCAAGGCATTTGCACTGCCCCCTATCTGCGTGACACTACATTCCTTTGGTTTAATATAGCCACTTCTTGGTAGCTGCATTTTTTTGATTCTTTGAGTAACCGAACAATCGGTTTTCTTTTTGCTAATACCCCCATTAATTCTTTAAAATTTGCTATTTTGTTTTCTCCTTTCATAAATCTAGCCTTGTTTTCGTGACTTTTGACTTTGTTTTATTTATTTGAGAAAATCTTCCGTAAAAACCGACCTATACTTTAAAGCGCATTAAAAAAATAACGCCAGCAGATGCTGGCGTTATAATGCTCGGAACGATGAGAGTCGACCTTGCGACCTCTACCACCCCAAGTTAACATCATATCGAGTATAATAAGTTTTTTTAGTGTCAGTATTTCCTTAGTATTTATTCCCCGAAGCAACAAAAAAGAGAGGGCCTATATAGTGTTATGCCCCCCCTTTTTTCATTTCTAAATATTATTGCCATTCATCTAAATTAACAGCATTAATGATATTTGTCACATCCGCTTGATCAGTGATCACAACCTCCTGTTCTCGATCACCATATCTCCACATAGTAATCTTGCAGGTCTTGAAACTGTAGCCGGCTGCTAAAGAATGAGAACCAGTATTACCTTCGTTTGGTAGCGGGTCATTATTATTGCTACACCCTCCTAAAATTAGCGCCATCGCTAGCCCTACTATCAAGACCAAACACAGCCAAAAATGTCTTTTTTTCATCACCTGCTCTTTGCCCCTTTCCTGCTGCAAATATTACACCCTACCCCAATAATTCTGATCACCCACAAATTTCAGAGGCAAGTATAAAGTAGTCAACTGTCTCTTCCGTCGATTTCACCAACTCATATCTATCACTAAATCCAAGCATGGCCAAAACCTTTTCTCCGGTGGCCAAATATTGTTCTTCAGTAGTGTCCCATTTTTCTTCATCGGCAGCAATCACGTCATCACCGGAATTAAAGATAGCAAAAACCTGATTGTTCTCATCCAGACAAAAAAACTGCTCTTAATCAATGATATATTGGGTATATATCTTACCTGTAAAATTCAGCACATCTTTTTTGACTTCTGCTCTTTTTACTTTATCCACTGCTACCCCTAAAGCTCGCAAATCTGCTTGTTGTTTTTCTGACAGAATAGAAGCGTCTATTGTATCAACATTATAACTTTATAACTCTCCATGAGAATGTCGTCAATGCCAATTTCGTTCTCAGTCTCCATCATAGCCACCTCTTCATCAGAAATAGGCTGCTTGTAACACACTTGTAACATCTTTACCAACACTTTGTTCATCAGTGGCACCAGCATTGAGAGCCGGAACCATCACCAAAACCGCTAACAATGCTAAAACAACAATACCTAAAAACTTCTTTTTCATAAATAATAATCCCTGTTATAATATATTTTTATTGAAAATTATGCCTCGTCGAGATGTCTTTTGATAACAATCATCTTACAAACCTAGAAATCAGCTCCTTTTTCTAAAAGTTGTTTACAAGTGCATAAAAAAATCACAAGATGCTTTTCTCTCCCGCATAATGTACAAATTATATACATTTATATATATCCATAACATAAATTACTTTTTATGGCAATAATAATTCTCTGCTGTTTTTGCCTGTTTTTAGTCGTTTTTTGGCAGCAAAATAAGTCAGCAAATCAAACAAAAACCCTCTCTAATGCCAGCTTACAAGGCATTAAAGAGGGTCTTTCTACTTGGCAAAGTAACTAACTATTGATAAAATGCACCGCTCAAATCAAATCGTTAAAAGATGCACCGCTTTTGCACACCCCTAATTTTGGAGCGGTGCGTCTTTTAACGATTTCAAGACTTGTACCACCCTCGACTTTAATTATTAAGAAAGAACCAGTAAAAGGTTAGTCATCGTTCTTTCTTATGCCGTTATGTGCATTTATTACCAGCTGTAAAAACACGTTTGTTGTAATTTTCAAACTCGTAAAACGTGTTTAAGTTAACGCATGTCCAATTGTGGCATCATTTGAATAATTTTGCCATCGAGTGCTTTGCCGTTAGCTTTCTTATTACGCTTGACTCCGTCTGAACCCCAAGTGCCCCACTGTTTGAAGAAGAATGCTGCACCTTGTTCTTCTGCTTGTTGTAATATTGAACGAACCCATTCTGGTTTCATAGGTCGTGCTTGTGCGCCGCTTTCTCCGCCAACAATAACCCAATCAATACCCGCAAGGTCGAGTTCGCCTATATCTTCTACCAAAGGCTCACATGAAAGGAATCGAACGGAGGCTTGCAAAGGACGGAGCGATTCGATGCGATGTTTAACCGACGACGATTCTACTGTTACTCCGAGCCACACATTTTTGGGGATATCAGTCCGCGTAAAATACTCAGCCATTCGTTCTGCACGTTTTGTAAGGATTTGATAACGATGACGTGGTGTTTGCCTTATCGTATTCATAACACTATCAATAAAATCGAGTGGCACTTCATCGTGAAAAAGGTCGGCCATTGAACAAACAAATATGGTATGGGGCTGTTTCCACTTAATGGGTTCGTATAACGAAGCCTCATGCATTGTCGGCATAAATCCGTTAGCATACTTTGCAACGCCCATGGCTCGAAGCCTGTTTGCCATTGTTTCCGCATAGCAATGAGCGCATCCAGTTGAAAGCTTTGTGCAGCCCGTTACTGGATTCCACGTCCTGTCAGTCCATTCTATCTTAGTGGTTCTCATACAGCACCTCCAAAAGTTATACGCATTTCATCTGAAAACGAACCTTTTCGTGGAGGTTTGTTGGTCTTTGGGTTTACGGCACTAATCAATCCCATCTCAAACATCATGCGTAAAACTTCTTTATAATTTTTCTTGATATATGGGCGGTCAACGCTGTGCTTTTCATAAAGTGTCAAAAAATCTATTGTTTGACCAGCATATTGCTCTAAGAGCACACCTTGTAAGTCATCAAGCGGACTTGAGAGCAAATCGAATAATGTACCTTGCTTATAATGCACATCGCGAGGGTTATATTCAAAATTCGCAACACCGTCTTTTGTGTCAGAACTCTCTTTCGCCATTATTTCCTTCATTGTATCATAAGCAAGGAAATTCTTACTCAGAAAGACAAGATGATGGCTTGTTCTTGCCCCGTTGTCGCTTTTGAAACGGAAAGGCAAAACAAACCTACTACCATTTTGTCGTAGAGCATCACATAATTCTTGAACAACAATCATTTCTCGCTCATTGGCAGTTAGGGTATCAAGCAACTTACTTCGTAGATTGTTAAGACGATCATCACCAAACAACGAAGCCATATGTTGTTTTATAGCATCATTTTTTACACCCATATTTACACGATTATAATTAAAAAAGAATATACAGTCACAACCCCAATCTTTGATAATTGAGGATACCAAATTAAGCGATAAGCCCTTATAGCCCCAAGGATCAACAAAGAAGAATGTCGGGACAATACTCTTAGAACCGAACATTTTTGCTATTTCGTCTCCGACTTCTTCATTATAAAAGCTCGGTGCGTAGTTTAGTTTTTCAATTCCGGGTACTTGTGCAATTGCTGTTTTCAGGCTTTCGATATTTGCAACATCTTTGTCATTAAACAACGTAACCATTCGACTCGAAAGATCAGGATTAGAAAGTATCGTTTCTAAAACCAATAGCGGCGTAGATTTACTTTGGTCATCATACCTGCCAGGCCCAGCGAATAAGTCTATGTATGCCATTCGCTGGACATGCTGAGGATATCTCTTCTGTGTCGCAAGAATAATACTCGCCCACGTCGAAAAATATTTTGACACAATCCGTGCTTTGATTATTGACTGCTCGCGTTGTTCTTGAAAAAACTCATTGTTCATAATCCGCCCCCCTGATTAACCAATCCACACGAAGTCAGTTCTTCAGTCAATGTCTTATTGTTTTCGGTTTTACCTTTCCGGTAAAACATAATTATCTCCTAACCTACCTGTATTTCAGCTTTGCTACCACCTGTACGCTCTTTCGTAACGGTAATTTTACGGTCTATTTTTTCAGCAAGCCCGGGCACATGAGATATGATACCGATGAGTCGGCTGGTCTTCGATAGGCTCATTAACGTCTGCATAGCTTGGGTTAACCTTGTGTCGTCTAATGTATCGAATCCTTCATCCACGAACATTGAATCAAATCTTATGCCACCAGCGTTGTTTTGTATTTCGTCAGAAAGACCAAGTGCAAGTGACAAAGCAGCAATAAACGACTCACCACCTGAGAGAGTTTTGGCATCACGTTCAGAACCGTTATAGTGGTCTATAACATTTAAGTCCAAGCCACTTTGTCCTTGCTTACCGCTAACATCACGCCGCTTCAATTCATACTGGTTACTTGACATTTGTAACAGCCGAATATTTGCCCGTGCAATTATTCTATCGAAGTATGCTGCTTGGATATACGTTTCCAGTTTAACTTTTTCCTTTCCACTAATATCCCCATTTACCGTGTCAGAGATCTCTTTCATCCATTTGTAGTGAGTTTCGAGCTCACGGATGGTATCTGATGTTTTTGTGATAGCTCTCAAAGTGGTTTGATTGGTAGAATTTCGAGTGCTAATAATACGGTTGCTTTCTCCCAATACACGCTGCGAGTTTTCGATAGATTCCTTTTCTTGTTTTAGTGCATCTAAATCCAGGGGCTTTGAATCAATAAGCTGTGCTTGTAATGTCTGAATCTCTGTTGCTGTGCCATCAGCTTTTGTTTTTGCCGCATCAAATATGGTTTGGGCAGTTTGAAGCGTATCTTCATATTTTTTCTTTTTAATAGTGAGGATAGATATTTCCGCTTTTGCATCAGCTTCACTCTTGAATTTGAGTTCTGCAGCCTGTTTATCTCGCATTTTAGAATCAGCTTCAATCTGAGTGGTCAGCGTAGCTACTTGTTCTTTTGCTTTACCAAGAGCCTCGCCGACTTTCACAAGATTTTCTTCAGAAAGCGGTATCGCTTCATCAAGTTCCTTTTTGCGATCCATTCTTTTTTCCTGTTCTCCAAGTTGCTCACCTATGCCTACCAGTTGAACTTCTAACTCAGCCAATGTATTTTTTAAGACTATTGGGATATTATCGAACGGTGTTTCACCAAGTAGCGATGCTGCTGTTACTTTGATCTCATCTCGCTTGGTATCGACTTGCCCTCCTAAATTATTCGCTAAGCCACTGGCAGTTGCCATTTCCGTATCAGCGGTTTCAGCAAATTTCTTTGTTTTATCAAGCACCTCTTTTGTAGGAGCCTTGGGCGACAAAACAGCAGGCTCAGGATGTTCGATTGATCCACAAACAGGACATGGCCGCCCAACTTCCAGTTCCGCCGCCAATATACCTGCTTGCTCGTCAAGGTAAGCCTTGTTGAAGGCTTCATATTCATCTCTTTTTGTCTTTGCTACTGTAGACTTTGCTGTGTAGTCCTCTTGTGCCGTTTTAAAGCTAACGAGTAGTGAGCCATAATCATCCAGCGAGGTTGCCAATACCTTGAGTCTGCTTTGCCTTGTCGTTATCGCGTCCTGTTGACCGCGTAATGCTTCGGCTTTGGCTGCGGCATCCGATAACGAGTCCCGTTCTACTTTGGCAGTTTCAAGAGCAGCTGCGTCAGTACCTTGTTGTTTTAGTTGGTTTTCGACGTTTTTACTTTCAACAGAAAGCTTTTCTTCGTTCGCCGTTATAGTATCAATAAGAGTCTGCAATTCTTGGTACTTGGGTAAAGACCTCTCTATTTCAGTTATTTGAGTTTTTACACCTTCGTACTCAGGCTGCTTTTCTTTCTCCGCCTTTAAAGCCGACTCAGCTTCGGCCTGAGCGGTTGTTTCAGATGGTAGGCGGTCTTGCGCCGCTTTCAAAGTGTATCGCGCTTTTTTGTCCTGCTCTGCTTGTCCGACTTTTTGGTTTATCTCAGCCAGTTTAGTGCCGACTTCTGTAAGCAGTTTTTCGTTCGCGGAAAAAACTTCATTATCAGCAACAATAACCTGGTTGAGCCATTCAATGACATCATCTTCCAATATAAGACCTGACTTAGCATCTGAGAGTTTCTGTTTGTTTTCATCATCATTAGAATCAATTTGAATATTGCCGAGGTTATATTCGTAGTTACGCCGTTGCTCTTTAAGCTCTTGAGCGAGTCCGCTTGTATCTTTCTTGACTCTGTCTTGATAGGTTTTGTAAGCATCTGTGTAGAAAACTTTACGAAATATCTCAATGCGGTCTTCGGTGCTGGCGTGAAGGACTTTTAGGAACTCGCCTTGTGCTATCATCGCAATCTGGACAAACTGCTCGCGGTTAATGCCGAGTATTTCCTCAACCTTTGAATTGACTTCCCTCAGTTTCGTAACAATTCGACCGTCTGGCATATGTAATTCGCAATCGGCTTTTTCTTCAGTTGTTCCATCGCCCCGTTGTTTTGCACGAGTGTAACTCGGATTGCGTTTTATCGTGTATAACTTATCATGGTACTGAAAGGTAAACTCGACATAGGTTTCAGCATCCGCTTGCGCGTATTTGCTTCTAAGCATCCCTGCATCTCTATTGTCGCCACTTGTTTCCCCATAGAGAGCAAAAGTTAAGGCATCAAAAATCGTTGTTTTACCTGATCCGGTGTCACCGGCGATTAGATACAATCCCTCCGTGCCCAGAGTTTCAAAATTAATAATCTGTTTGTCGGCATAACAACTGAATGCAGACATCGTCAATTTAAGGGGTCTCATACGGAAATAACCTCCTCCCAAATTTCGTCAAACAGATTTTCTGTATATTTTATCTGCTCTTCGCTCATTGGCTTACCATTCTGCATTTCAAAGAACTCTCCTAAAAGTTCTGCCGGAGCCTTTTTATCAGTAGATACTACGGTTTCAAGTGAACTGGCGGCGCGTGTACGCTTGTTGTCGTATTCCACACGCATAACATTGGGATAAACATTCCGCAGCTTTGCCATTGCTTCTGGCTCGTCTTGTTCGTCTGTCAGGATAATACGAATATAATCTTCAGTGTTGGTATTGCGATAATTGTCACGGTTCATTATTTCATTGTAAGTTCCACGAATTTCACGCATCGTACGGGTAGGATTTAATGGCAACTCGGAGACTTCTACTTCACCTTTTCTGCCCATTTCCACAACAGTGATTGATTTTGAGTGGTTTGCCTCCGAAAACGAATACATAAGCGGAGTCCCACTATATCTTAGTGTCGGGCGTCCGATATTTTGCGGACGGTGAATGTGCCCAAGTGCGACATAATCAAAAGAGTCGAATAGCGCACCATTGACGTTCTCAGAGCCGCCTACCATTATTTCTTCAGATTCACTTGTGATTGCACCTGTTACAAATTGGTGTGCTATGAGGACATTCCTCTCGGTTAGATCCATTGTGGCACTGCTTAAAGCGGCGGCAACGGCATCTGAGTATGAGTTTATGTCTATATCAGAAAAATGCCTACGAACGATGGAAGGCTTGAGGTAGGGAAGCATCCACACATAAATATCGCCGAATTCATCTTTTATCGGTATAGGGTTCATTCTGCCGCTGTAAGACTGCACAATATGTACATTACTGTTTCTTAAAAGTTCTGCACCAAAAGCCACCCGCTCGGCGCTGTCATGGTTGCCTGAAACGATAAAAACAGCTATCTCCAGTTCATTAAGCCATACAAGAAATCTATCCAGCAATTGCACCGCTTCCACAATAGGCATGGATTTATCATAGACATCACCGGCTATAAAAACGGCATCAGGTTTATTATCTTTGGCAAGCGTAACGATCTTTTGCAGGATATCCCACTGGTCTTCTAACATGGAAAATTCGTTGACACGCTTGCCGAGATGCAAATCGGATAAATGGAAAAATTTCATGCATATGCTCCTTTGCCAGATAGTTAGCCAATTGTTGTTTGCTCATAGGTTGCGTTTTTCGCCAAGTAAGAAAAACTTGACTGTAGGCGTATCTCGTCATGTGAAATCAAGAGATACTTCCATGGCTTGCCGCCGTTTTCAGAATTGAATTCAGTAGCCGCACGGCAATACTCTTCAGCCGCTTCTTTTTTCTCGAGAACGTCTGCATCTTTCATGTTTTTACTGGCCTTTGGCTCACACATATAAATTGAGTCAGCGGTTTCAACAACAAAGTCCGGCTCATACCGACTTGCGCCGCTTTGACCCCAGTAAATATTGAATTGGCGCGGTGCAGGGCGAAGCCATCTTAAAACAACATCATCATTCTCAAGCACAATAGCGAAGGTACGCTCTGTGTCGCTATCAAATTTATACAACGTATGTCCGGCTTTCCTGAAGCCACTGAAGATTTTCGATTTAACCTCAGAAGGCACGAGGGGTGCGCGTAAATCGTATACTTCATCTGTTTTGAATTTGCCGCCAAAACTCGGCTCAATGCGAGTAAACGGACGCATATTCGCAGCTTTGTAGCTGACCTCTTCTTTATAAAAATGTTCATTCATCTGAACATAGATTATTTCGGCAATAGTGCGTTGCCTGTCTCTCATTACTTTATCGGTTTCATCTTCTTTCAAGTACGACAAAAAGTGCCCTTTAGCGTCGGCGATAAGTGAATATATGAGGTCAGCACAGCTTGCATAATCTACATTATCATGAACGATAATATGGCGAACTATCTCATTTTCTACCGTGTCAACCTTGGAAAAGGCTACTGTTCCTATTTCCATAGTGAAAGTTTCGCCGCCTTCTTGCAATTCTGTTCCAAGTAAGGTGTCGTCAGAGGGATGCCAACGCATATTACTCGTGTCCAACTTGAAATCATAAAAACCACGTTTTACTTCTGTATGGGGTTGAACAACGGATTGCGGAATAGGGATTACATTTTCCGTTAGGGCTTGGGCGCATGTTTCTATAGCAACTTCTACAACTGCTGCGAGGTCTTCCTTCTTTAATCCGAGTTCCGGCAGCTGCTGCATAATTTGTGAAACAATGCTGTTGTGAACCGTTTTGCGGATATTTTCATCGTTTATGGCATTGATATTTCGCACTTGCCTATTGACCTCAACCACGGTTTTAGCGGTTATGCTCTGTACAATGCTTGCAATCTGCATTGTTTGACCAGGCGTTTTCTGTGCAACATATTCAGGTGCAGTTTCACGCAGGGTTAACTCTAATTGCTGGGTAAAGCTGTCGCCAGAAGTCAGCGTGTCATAGACAGTCGGCAGCGGCACGGTTTCACGCTCATCATCGTTATCAGGAATATCCTGCTCCTCAATATAGTAAACCTTTCGGACAAGTGAGTTCGGGTCTTTGGCAAGGTCAACGATAGCTTGGTAGCGGTCATGGCTGACGATGGAGAGCCTGTCCACTTCATCCACACCTGCTCGTTGACCATAAGGCAGACGAAGCCCGCGTCCAATGGTTTGCTCGGTTAGCGTTTCGGACGCTGAGGCGCGGAGCGGGATAATTGTATATAGATTTGTCACATCCCAGCCTTCTTTAAGCATATTGACGTGGATAACGATTTCAATCATATTCGTGGTCAACTCTAAAGATAGGAGCAACTCGATATTCTCATCCTTTTCTGCTCCACGTTGGGATGAATTGATCTCAAGAACCTTATCTTTGTAGTAGCCATGAAAAAAAGCATCTGAAATAAGGTAATCACGGATTTCCCGCGAGTGGTTGGTATCTTTTGCGACAACAAGTACAAACGGCTTTACTAAAGATTTCCCGTGGGAGCGGGCATAGACATCCAGCCTGCTCTTGGTTTCCTCGTGCAGGCGAATGCCATCATTGAGTTTTTCACGGTCAAGCTGCTGTGGAGTGTATTCTTCAGGCCGGAAGTCACGGCGCGTGAAAACAGCGGGAACTTTTACGAACAGTCCATCATTTAAAGCGTGAGCAAGGGAGTATTCGTATACCACGTTTTTAAAGTCGATTTTCCTTGCGCCTTTTTGAATCTGTGGGGTTGCGGTTAGTTCCACTCCGAGTATTGGTTGGAGTTCATTTATGGTTTCAAATCCTCTGTCTGCATGGTAGTGGTGGCTCTCATCCATAAAAATACAGAGGTCGGGCAGCGATTGCAAATACGAGAAATAGGACTGCCCAAGAACCTCTTGCAGTCGACGCATACGGCCGCTTTCGGAGTTTAGCTTGCTGATATTGAAAATGTTAATAGTAATGTTATTATCAAAAAGTGAGGCTTGGCGAAACTCATCGTAGTTATCGCCGTCTATGATTCGCGGTGGATTAACGAATTTATCCAGTCCATGGAAAACATATTTCTCGTGGGCTTGATTTCCAAGATCATTTTTTAGCTTTTTGTAAATCGTAAGATTGGGAGCCATCACGAAAAAATTCTTTACCCCCTTTTCATAATGCAAATAAGCTATCATCGCACCCATTAGGCGCGTTTTTCCTATGCCTGTGGCAAGAGCGAAGCATATCGATGGAAAATCCCGTTCGAAACTGGACAGCGTCGGGAACAGCTCACGAATACTTGTAAGTTCCGCATCCAAGTTAGGAGTTTTTGAGAGGGACAGAATATCCACAATACGAGCAAACCGCTCCAAGCTCTCCTTCTGCGGTGGACGGAGGGCGAGGCGGTTGTCGATATATTTTGAATTATAAGTGTATGATTTAGCCGAATATGGTTCTCTAAGCATCTTCAAAATCCTCCCATTCATCAGCATCAAGTTCCGGCGGATTAATAATATTCAGGTTGTAGTCCTCTGCGCCGTACTCGCATTTGTCCAGTACCGATTGCGGGATTTTTCGGACATTAATATTTTCATATCGCTTGCCAAGACCTACATCGAAAGCAGGAGCGCAGATAAGTAGTCGCTCGTGTTCTGGCAGGTCACTGGAAATTTCGTCAAGCTGTGCCGCCGTGAGATATTCGCTCGTTACATATATATAGCTGCCTGTTTGGCTTGTACCTTGATTCCAATAAATATCAGGATTGGGAGCATAGATGTATCCGTTGAGTTTAGCGATTGCCGCAACAAGCATCTGCGCATTGTATTTGTCACTGATGACAGCGTTTCCATGCTTGTCCTTCACAATTAATGTAGGGGCAAGTTCGTAAAATTTAAACCCGCCGCCGCCTTGCCAGTTTTGTGAAGTCGATATCCCACCCTGTTCGCCATCTACAACTGCTTTTAATCGGGGCAAACAATGTGTATAGCAATGTTCACCCAGTTCGATTCCGATATACCGCCTCCCCATTTTATGGGCAACAGCAGCGGTTGTACCAGAACCAAGGAAGCTGTCGAGGACAAGGTCATTAGCTTCCGTTGTCATATCTAATATACGTGCTATCAAAGACTCTGGTTTTTTTCCGTTTGGGAACTCTACGCTACCTTCCTTAGTTAAGTTCTTTGTGCCGGCTATATAATTCCAATAAGTGCCTTGAAGCGTTTTCTTATACAAATTGCCGTTTTTCTCTTCAGAAACATCACGAAGCCACGCAAAAAGCCTGAAATTAGCACCCTTGTAAAACTGCTCGTATAACTGGCCTTTATTTCTACCTGTTTTTGGGGTATATTCGATGGAATATAACTCACTCTCTATCCCTATTTCATCAACCTTTTTCATTACTCTCGGTCTAATAGAACTCTGGGGCATAGCTGTTTGAAAGATGCAGTAGGCGTATTTATTATAAGCATCTTGCTCGGAGATATTTTCATCCCTCATTATCTGTCCGATAGATTTTATGGAGAAATTCACCCGCTTATATATTTTTATTTCATCACCCTCGCCATCTACCGTGGAGTCAACATACACTTTTTCTCCAGGGGAAATAAGTGCTGTCGTATATTTCCAGCTTACACCTTCTTCACGATAACGTTGAACTAAATTCCCGATTTCTTCGTAATCATAAGCGCCCTTAAAAGTAGACAATTGTTCATAGTCTTTGGCATAAATAAGTATAAATTCGCAATTTTTTTTGAGCCTTTTATCTTCTCCGCCACCCGATGCACCTGCTATATTTTTCATATTAACTGAAATCATGTTGACAAAGTTCCTACGACCGAAAATTTCATCGCAAAGAACTTTTAAATATGCTTGTTCCTCATCATCAATCTGAATCCAGATTGAACCTTCACATGATAAGAGATTTCTTAATATTTCCAGACGGCTTTTCATTAGACCTAACCAAATTGAATGTTCCAAATTATCATCATAATGTTCAAAGGCCGAGCCGGTATTATAAGGAGGATCAATATAGATGCACTTTACTTGCCCAGCATACTCCTGCTCTAATGCCTTGAGTGCAAGCAAGTTATCCCCGTGTATGAGCATATTTTCGGTGGCAGGGTCGCCATAATCTTTTGATGGGTCGTGCAAAAGTATACGCGGCTCAACAGCTGGTTCTTCACCTTTGCCAATCCATGTTAACTCCAGTTTCTGCATATCGTTTCCTCCAGTTATACAATCTTAAACGAGAATGTCATTATCGTTTCAGTTTCTATCTCGCCGTTCAAGCGGCTCCGGATATCTTCCAAGAAAGCATCGCGCTCACGCTCTAACCTATCTTCTTCATCGTAGAGTTCGCGTTGCTTCTTCTTCAGTGATGTTTCGAGCTTGTTTATTTCAGCCGATTTATCCAACATTTCTTCAAGAGTGCCGACATCTTTTAATGCTCGGCGCTCTTTTTTCTTTTCGGCAATTTCTTTCCTTGCCGCTTTTAGATATTTTTGCAAGCCGTCTTTCAGATCTTCGGTATAAGCCTCCATCTGGGCTTCCTGCTCCAAGAAGAACCTCATATTACGTTCGGCAATCTCAGCCTTTTGGTTTGCAATTCGTTCTTGCCTCTGGGTAATAAGGTCTGCAGTTTCAGGGGAACATTCACCGACCACAGTGGCTCTCAGTCTCATAATACGTTCGAGCATATCATCATCAATATAAGTTCCATCATTTGTTATGACTGAAAAGATAAGGTGCTCCTCGTTTTCGATACCCTTGTGCGTCAGTTTATCAATGGAAATTATTCCATTCTTCAAATTTGGATGGCTGTCTAAAAAGCTTATGCGCTCTGCTGTTGGTAGCATTGAGTGCATGAATTGAATCTCTACTTCCGGTAACTTGCCGGGTTTCATAACCCCTTTAATCCAATCGCTTACTAATTCACCGTCTCGGCGCAGGAACTCATCATGCTGTTCCTCTGCATCGCGCCAACGAAGATTATAGGTCTTGGTATCACCATTAGTCTTATATTTAAAACGCCATTGGTTGAGGGGTTCTACACGTTCTGCGCCCTGCATCACGAAAAAGCTGAAAAGCCACTGCGAAAACCGATCAAGTTCCATTATTGTATTGGTATGACAATCCTTCAACCGTACAGATACTTCTTCATCAAAGTTATCTAAAATTGATTGCCGGGCCTCTGTCATCCTCTCGTCTATCTGATCGGATAGTTCCGACTGCAAAGCATCAAAAGCTGCTTTTATTTCATCAGGTTTTCGGCAGGTCTGATAAATATCAAGAATGCGCTTTTCAAAGTCTACTCCATCCTCGATTGCGCCTAAAACTTCATCAGATGAACCAAAGGTGCCTTCAAATAGTCTGAATTTCTGTGAAAGAAGTTGATATACCCTTTCATCTGCGGCATTGCCGTTGTTCAGAAAGTTTATAACAATAACATCATTTTTTTGCCCATAGCGGTGACAACGACCTATACGTTGCTCTATGCGTTGCGGATTCCACGGCAAATCATAGTTAACGACTATATTACAGAATTGCAGGTTTATACCTTCAGCGGCCGCTTCTGTGCCGATAAGTATTGAAGCATTATTTCGGAACTCTTCTATAATTGCAGACTTCTTGTCTGCTGCCATTGAGCCGGAAATCGTTCCATCATCCTTATGACGCACTTTCCATTCGCTATAAACACGGTTAGATACGGGGTCAGAGTTTGAACCGTCTAAAAACACAATCTGCCCGTCATAGCCGTTTTGAGTAAGCAGATTCATTAGATATCGTTGAGTTCGTTTGGACTCGGTAAAAATGACGGCTTTCCTTACGCCTCCAAGTTCCTCATTTCTCTTAAACCCTTCTTCAAGAGCTAAAAGCAAGTTATCACCTTTGGCGTTTGTCTTAATACTATCAGCGAGTTCAGCATACTGCCTCAAGTCCTCAATTTCTTGTTTAATGCCTTCGTAGTCCGCCGTAAGCTCATCAGTTGCACCACAGTCTCCATCGCCGTTTTCACCATCGATAAGTTCCTCAATGCCATCGTAATCATCGAGGTCGGTAAGGTTTAACTGGGCTTCATAATCGGTCAATTTCAAATTTAACCGCTCAATGATTGTGGACAGCGTACCGTGGATTGCCATTGAAGACGATGCCAGAAGTTTCCGAGCAACTAACATCAGAAGTTGGCGTTGCCCTTGTGGGAACGCATGAAGTCTCTCACGTTGTAAATAATTAGACACGTCATTGTACAACTTCTCTTCATCAGGGCTTGGTGTATAAGTCGATAAAATGACTGTCCTGTCCGTGTAAGGAACATATTCTCGTACTTGATGACGCAATGTTCTCTTGCAGAAATTATGTAAGCGTGTTTTTAAGTTCCTGTTCCTGAGTTCGATGTTCGACACATTAACATATGCCTCACGAAAAATATCAGGGTCGCCAAAAACCCTCTCATCAATAATGCTGACAAGGCCGTAAAGTTCCATCAGATTATTTTGGAGTGGGGTTGCGGTAAGAAGCAGCTTCTTTTTACCTTTAAGAGCCTGCTTTAGGTTGTTTCCCATGACATTGTTACGCTTGTAGACGTTGCGCAGTTTATGCGCCTCGTCCATTATCACCAAATCCCAGTTGACTAACTGAATGTCCCGCATCTTTGCCGATGCAAAATTATATGAGCATATTACCACTGCATCTTGAACCAGAAACGGATTGCATGACGGGTCGTTCTTTTTTGCCTTGTTATAATTTTTGGATTCTAATATTTCTGAACGTATAAAAAACTTTTCCTCAAGTTCCGCTCTCCATTGGGTCCGTAACGACGCCGTTACTATTAATAGTATTTTACGTTTGCGTTCTGACCAACATTGTGCAAGTACAAGCCCGGCCTCAATCGTCTTTCCAAGACCAACTTCATCTGCCAGCAATGCACCGCTTGATAGAGGTGATTTTAACGCAAATAAAGCTGCATCTACTTGGTGTGGATTTAAGTCAACCTTTACCCCTGACATAGATGAAGCAAGCCCGTCAATTTTGTCTTGCGGGCGTCTTAGCATAAGTTGTTCGGCAAAAAACCGAATTTGATGCTCTGTATACGACATTGCGTGTTACCCCCCTCACTCGTCTTCAGACATTTCCATAATGTCCGAAATATCACAATTCAACGCTCGACATATTTTTTCGAGAGTTTCCGTATTGACGTTTTCATTTTTCCCCAGTTTCGTAACGGATGCAGAACTGATACCCGCCAAGGTTGGGAGGTCTTTTTTCTTAAGGTCTCGGTCAATTAGAAGTTTCCAAAGTTTTTTATAGCTTATTGCCATTTCTATACCTCGCCTTCAGGTTCTCTGATTGTGCTATTTTTATCATTATATATCATTCGACATATTATTGCAAGAGTAATTGGTGCGATGTCATGAATTTATGCTAACAATGCTTGAAATCACTTTCCATGGAGAATTTGCTTATTCCTCATAGTTAGGTATTGACAAGCCATATAATAAAATGATATAATACGCTTATAAGCGAAGTAGCTTATAAGCTACATTGGAAAATATTTCACGTCAAATGAACGGAGTTTGAAAATGGCTGGAGAATTTGGCAAGTTTATCGATAGTAAAAGGAAGGGGCGCGGTTCCGGCGGTGAGGATATAAAATTAAAAGACATTGCCGATGCAATGGGGATGACCGCTTCCTATCTTTCAGACATCGTCAAGGGTAGGCGCAATCCACCTGAGATGCACATTCTCGAAAAAATCGCCGTTGTACTTCAATTAACATCGGAGGAAAAGGAAGAAATGCTTGACCTTGCCGGAAGGGATAGGGATTCTGCTGCTCCCGACTTGCCTGAATACCTAATGTCAACGCAGTTACCTCATGTCAGAAAAGCATTACGCCGAGCAAACGAGAAGAATCTTGGCGATGCTTTTTGGAAGAAGGTATACGAGGAAATTAATAAACAGGATGAGGAACGGTAAATGGGAGGAATGTAGATGGCAGTATTACTTGATTCAAATGCTCCGCATATTTGCAGAGATGATTTTGACAAAGAGGCTATAGCTTTTTTAGAGAAGTACTATCCAGAGGCACTGCAGAGTCCAATGGCAGTACCTATCTTGGAAATTGCCCGCAAGCGCATGGGATTACGTGTCGTTGAGAGACATTTATCCGAAGATTTTAGTGTATTGGGTCAAATGTGCTTTACCAGCGGTATTGAAGAAATTTATGTAAAGGAAACTGAGGAGTATCAAAGCGTAAAGGTGCGGTACGGTACTATGATTATCGATCCCGACACAATCGAAAAGCGAAATGAAGGCTGTAAGAATAATACCATCGCTCACGAAGCGTTCCACTGGCATAAACATCGGGATTACTATATCGCCGCTTCGGTGGTTGATCCCAAAAAAGCTATTAAAGTTCGTAGCGGCTTCGACAAATACGATGAGTCCAGTAAAGCGGACTGGTCGGACGAAGATTGGATGGAGTGGCAAGCGCGAGGCATCGCTCCTCGTATCCTTATGCCTCCAGTACAATTTGACGATATGGCAAAGCAATTTATTAAGGACTTTTCTGCTACAAAAATCCCGAATATTCTTTGGCAATCTAAGCATCATTGGGTCGTTAATGAGTTAGCCAATTTTTTCAAGGTATCAAAACAATCCGCTGAAATCCGTCTTATTGAGAGGGGTTACTATTCGTATGAGTAATTGCACCAAAGTGCCTATTTTTTTGCCTATAAACTTCGCAACATAGCTTATTAGCGTGATTGTGAGAAAGGAGGCTTTATGCAAGAGACAATCAAATGCCCAAAGTGCCAAAAGAGAATATTTGACCTCGAATGGCGTGAGCGAACGGTTGTGAAAATCAAATGTATTCATTGCCGCAACATAGTAGCAATCGAACGTGAGCCAGTAGGTCTGGCAAAGCAAACATCAGAACCCATACGACTACAGAAAGCCCTTTAACCTTATCTGAGTTGTAATTAAATTAACCATTTCATACCGAGCAACGGAGCCGAGTGCGAGCTACCAAATGGCCGGATGATTTACGAAACGCAAATTCGTAATCATCCGGCCATTTGTGTTTTGTAAGCATTCGGCTCTTTATATGTCTCTCGCTTGGCTCCTTGCATATTCGAAAGGAGTCAACCATGAGCCAAAACAACACTTTTAGAACCACCCCTATCCCACACCGCACAAAATTTGGTGAGCCAATGGCTTACTATACACTTTCCGACGATGGGAAAGTCCACACCGAAACGTCAAGGGCAGGTTGCCTTGCTCGCATCGAGGAACCTAATAACCCATTCCCTCAACGCTGGTATGTCGATGAAGAGTCCGGTCTTGTTGTCCGCCTACCCCGTAATCAAAAGGGTGAAGAACTCGCACGCGACAATATGCGATATATCTGGCGGGAGGATAAAAGACAAGAGCGCAAAGCTTCTTGCATAGTAGAAAGTTCAACCCGTTGCCCGATAACCTGCGCAAAATGCCCAATGAATACCATCTGCGAATCAAAGCACAAGGCGAAATGCGGCCTTTCATGCGTCAAGAAATGCGAATCCTGCTCCCTAATTCAGACCAGAGAAGTCGAGTTGGATAAGACCTATACAGCTGACGATGGCGATTCTATCTCACGCTTTGAACCTGCCGATCCCGCTGATATCGCCGATATTTTAGAGCAAAAAGCTGTATTAGACACACTCTATGCTGCCCTTGCTGCCCTAACTCAAGAAGACCGTAATCTTATAACTGACCGGGTTATCCTTGAAAAGACCGTGCGTGAATTAGCACCAAAATACGGTTTTAAATCGTCACGCAGCATAACCGTTCATGAACGTCGTATTCTTGACATTCTGCGAAACGATGAAGCTTTGAAGAAGTTTTTCGAATAACCGGCCTCTGTCAGTACGCAACCGCCCCTCTTCTGTCTGTAGACGGTAGAGGGGCGGTAAAGCCTCCTCGGAAACGGAGGTAAGAAAATGCAAACAAAAGCAAATGAAAGGGACGCGGATATGCGCGATGCCGAGCTGGATGAAGAACTTGCAGGCATCCTTACGGCAATCAGCGTTGTATCCAAACGTCTCGCCAAGAAGCTGCTCGCACTTCAAAGGCAGAATGAATCCACCGGGGAAGGAGGTGCACCGGATGAGCAAGATGAGTGAACTCGACCACTGTGTCGGGGAGCTTCGAAATGCAGCACAGTCCCTGAACGCAGTAGCTGATAACCTAACTGCCCTTTTCAGCAGCAGCCAATCCGAAGTAACGGTACAGTCGGAACCAAAGCCAACCCCGAAACCCCTGACGTTGGAAGCGGTCAGAGCGGTACTTGCAGAAAAATCCCGCAACGGCCACACCGCCAAAATTCGGGAACTGCTCGAAAAGCATGGCGCGTCGAAGCTATCAGAGATTGACCCCGCCAAAGTACGCCGCCCTGCTTGCGGAAGCGGAGGTGCTGGGTAATGGGTAAACACGCGCTTCTCTCTGCTTCCTCAAGCCACCGATGGCTTAATTGCCCTCCTTCGGCCCGGCTTTGTGAGCAGTACGAGGACAAAGGCAGCAGCTACGCCGCCGAAGGTACGGATGCCCACACCCTTGGCGAATACAAACTAAAAACCGCACTCGGTATCCGTGCTAAAGACCCAACCGCCCACCTTGAATATTACAGCGATGAGATGGAGGAATGCGCCACCGGTTATGCCGTCTACATCATGGAACTGGTGGAAACTGCAAAGCAGAATTGCACCGACCCTGTGGTGCTTATCGAACAGCGGCTCGACTTCTCCAAGTATGTTGAGGGCGGCTTCGGTACCGGTGATTGCGTGGTCATCGCTGATGGCACGCTCCACATTTGCGACTATAAGCACGGGCAGGGAGTGCTTATTGAATCTGAGGAAAATTCTCAGATGAAATTATACGCCTTGGGTGCGCTGGAGTTGTTTGATGGCATCTACGACATCGACACAGTCAGCATGACAGTATATCAGCCAAGACGAAATAACATCAGCACCCACACGGTTTTCAAGGAATCCCTCTATCAATGGGCAGAGGAAGTCTTAAAACCCATCGCCGAACTTGCCTACGACGGCGAAGGAGAATTCCAATGCGGTGATTGGTGCCAGTTCTGCAAGGCGAAGCACGATTGCCGTAAACGGGCGGAGCATAACCTCGAACTGGCAAAACATGAGTTTAAGCTGCCGCCGCTTCTGGAGGATGATGAAATTGGATCCATCCTTGGAAGGATTGATGATCTTGTTTCTTGGGCTTCCGATATTAAGGACTATGCTCTCCAAGCCGCACTCAGCGGTAAGGATTGGAACGGTTGGAAGCTGGTCGAAGGCCGCTCCAACCGAAGGTATACAAACGAAGAAGCTGTAGCTGATACCGTCAGTACAGCTGGCTACGACCCATACGAACATAAGGTGATGGGCATTACCGCTATGGAGAAAGTTCTCGGCAAGGCGAGATTCTCTGAACTGCTCGGCAGTTTGGTTGAAAAGCCTCAAGGTAAACCAACGCTCGTACCGGAGAGCGATAAACGTCCGGCATATCCATTAGCTCAACGAGTTGAGCAGGCAAAACACGATTTTAATGATTATGAGGAGGAAATTTCTAATGGCTAACACGACAAATAATGTAAACACACAGGCTCAAAACCCTATGAAGGTCATCACTGGACCCGACACTCGTTGGTCTTACGCCAATGTATGGGAAGCGAAATCCATCAACGGAGGTGCACCGAAGTTCTCGGTATCTCTTATCATTCCAAAGTCTGACGCAAAGACTGTGGCAAAAATAAAAGCAGCGATTGAAGCAGCCTACCGTGACGGCGAGGCAAAATTAAAAGGCAACGGCAAGTCCGTTCCACCCCTTGTTGCACTCAAAACCCCTCTCCGCGATGGTGATACGGAAAGACCCGATGATCCCGCCTACGAAAATGCATACTTTATAAACGCCAACAGTGCAACCGCTCCGGGCGTGGTAGATGCAGACCGTCAGGAAATTTTGAACCGTTCAGAAGTGTACAGCGGTGTATACGGCAGGGCGAGCGTAAATTTCTACGCTTTCAACTCAAACGGCAACAAAGGAATCGCCTGTGGGCTTAATAACCTTCAGAAAGTCCGCGACGGTGAGCCTCTCGGCGGCAAATCCCGTGCAGAGGATGACTTCGCCACCTACGACGACGATGATTTTCTTGGATAACCATATTACACCAACTACGGAGGGCGGCGGGGCAACTTGCCGCTCTCTTACGTTATGGAGGGCTTATGAAAACAATTAGTATTGATATTGAAACATACTCATCTATTGATCTTACTAAGTCGGGTGTTTATCGCTACGCCGAGGCCTCGGACTTTGAAATCCTGTTATTTGGCTATTCCATAGACGGTGGTGACATCCATGTGATTTCCCTCGCCGATGGTGAGATAATCCCAGATGACATTCTGGGTGCCCTGACAGATGATAATGTGCAGAAATGGGCATTTAACGCTAACTTTGAAAGGGTGTGTTTATCCCGGCACTTGTCGGATATGGGTATTAGCCTCGACCCTTTCGCCGATAACCACCACTCTGCTGCCGTCCTTGGCAAGGCAAAATACCTAAACCCACAGTCATGGCGGTGTGCTATGGTTTGGTCTGCATACATGGGGCTACCCTTGTCCCTTGAAGGCTCAGGTACGGTTCTGGGCTTGGAGAAACAAAAGCTAACCGAAGGCAAGGAACTCATCCGTTATTTCTGTTCTCCTTGTAAAGCTACTGCCGCAAACGGGCAGCGAACACGGAATCTGCCGGAACACGACCCTGATAAATGGCAAGCGTTCAAGGCATATAATCACCGCGATGTGGAAGCGGAACGTTCTATTCAGGAGCGCCTCTCCAAGTTTCCTGTTCCTGATATTGTATGGGAGGAATATGCCCACGATCAGGAGATTAACGACCGTGGCGTGGCTCTGGACATGACACTTGTCCAGAGTGCCATCAAAGCGGATACCCGCTCTCGCACCGAACTAACCCGCTTGATGAAGGAATTAACCGATCTGGATAATCCAAATTCAGTACAGCAAATGAAACAATGGCTCGCCGATAACGGTATGGAAACGGACTCTCTCGGCAAAAAAGTGGTAACAGAACTGCTCAAGGATGCGCCTGAGCCGCTTGGCAAAGTGCTTTCTCTCCGCCAGCAACTGGCTAAATCCTCTGTGAAAAAGTATCGAGCCATGGAGAATGCAGTTTGTTCCGATGGTCGGGCAAGGGGTATGTTCCAGTTTTACGGTGCCAATCGAACCGGCAGATGGGCCGGGCGCTTAATTCAAATGCAAAACCTCCCCCAGAATCACCTGCCCGACCTTGAACAAGCACGAGCATTGGTGCGAAGCGGAGATTTTAGTACCCTTGAACTGCTCTATGATAATATTCCGGATGTCCTCTCCCAACTCATCCGTACAGCATTTGTGCCTAAAGACGGCCACAAGCTAATCGTCGCTGATTTCTCGGCGATTGAAGCCCGCGTTATTGCATGGCTTGCAGGCGAGCATTGGCGTAACGAGGTGTTCGCTACTCACGGAAAAATCTATGAAGCATCAGCAAGCCAGATGTTTAATGTTCCCATTGAAGAAGTCACCAAGGGCAGTCCGCTTCGACAAAAAGGAAAAATCGCCGAACTTGCCCTTGGCTACGGCGGCTCGGTAGGTGCCCTTAAAGCAATGGGTGCTTTGGAGATGGGTTTATCGGAAGAAGAACTTCGCCCTCTCGTTTCCGCTTGGAGGTCGGCAAATCCGAATATCGTACAGCTTTGGTGGGATGTCGACCGTGCTGCTATGACAGCGGTCAGGGACAGGACGATGACTGAAACCCATGGTATTCACTTTGGTTACCAGAGCGGGATGCTGTTTATCACGCTTCCGTCCGGCAGAAAGCTTTCCTACGTCAAGCCCCGTATCGGCATGAACCAATTCGGTTCAGACTGTGTGACCTATGAAGGTGTCGGCGGCACGAAAAAATGGGAACGCATCGAAAGTTACGGTCCCAAGTTCGTGGAGAACATCGTACAGGCAACAAGCCGGGACATTTTATCCTTCGCCATGCAGACGCTCCGTCACTGCTCCATCGTTATGCACATCCACGATGAGGTTGTCATCGAAGCCGACCCAAGGATGTCTACCGAGGTTTTATGTCAGCAAATGAGCCGAACGCCACCGTGGGCAAAGAGACTTAGACTCCTTGCCGATGGGTTCGATTGCTCATTTTATAAAAAAGATTAAATGCAAGTACGCAAAACAGCCCCTCCTGTCTGTAGGCAGTAGAGGGGTTTGTTGCCTCTCGAAAATATATTTTTCAGGAGGTTCAATATGAACGGATTAAAAGTGTTCTCCTATGAGGGGAACGAAGTCAGGACTGTCCAACGCTGCAACGAAACATGGTGGGTATTAAGAGATGTTTGCTCAGTGCTGGAGATTGACAACAGCGGGAATGTGGCAGCTCGCCTCGATGAGGATGAAAAGGGTGTCCATACTGTGGATACCCTTGGCGGCAAACAGGATTTGACCGTTATCAGCGAAAGCGGTCTCTACAGTACTATTCTTCTGTCCCGAAAACCCGAAGCTAAGAAGTTTAAGCGTTGGGTCACCCACGAGGTGCTTCCTTCCATCCGCAGGCACGGCGCATATGTCACCCCCGCCAAGCTGGAGGAAATCATGAATGACCCCGACGCTTGGATTAAGGTGCTGACTGCTCTTAAAGAAGAACGAACCGCCAAGGAAAAACTTCAGCTTGAAGCCGCTAAAAATGAACCGAAGGTTATATTCGCCGATGCTGTATCGGTTTCTGAAGGCACCATCCTTATTGGAGAGTTAGCAAAAATTCTCAAGGGCAACGGAATCGAAATCGGTCAGAACCGCCTTTTTGAAAGACTCCGTCAGGACGGATATCTTATCAAGCGTAAAGGTACGGATTATAACGCGCCGACTCAAAAGGCGATGGAACTGGGTCTTTTTAGAGTGAAGGAAACAGCCATCACTCATTCAGACGGACATGTCACCATCAGTAAAACCACCAAGGTCACAGGCAAAGGTCAGCAATATTTCATCAATCTATTCCTTGGAGAAAGGGGTTGTAATCAGTGACGAAGGAAAAGAAACAAGCCGTTAAATCGGCTCTGAAAAAGATCGGCAAGGCGATATGGGATGTGTTCCCGTGGATATTGATGTGGATTGGATTGACCTGCTTTTTCTCGCTCCTGTTTATTAGTGCGGACAAAAGTGTGGAACGGGCTAAACAGCTTGCCGCAATCGAAGCCGAGAACGCTATGTATGAATCGGAAAACTCCCGCCTTGAAGAAGATATTGATTGGCTGCGCTCGCTTGTAGAGCAGTATTACCAAGAGGAGGTGCCTAATGGACAAGTACAACAGTGAGGGCTATCCCGACCCGACCGCCTATGAAGCATTGACGGCAGTCGCTAAATCTGAAGCATCGGCAAAAACCTACCGCCCGCTTGTTTATATAGCCTCAGCGTTTACAGGTGACACAGATACCAATACAAGGAGAGCGCAGGGCTATTGCCGCTTTGCCGTTTCCAAGGGATACATCCCACTTGCACCCCACCTGCACTATCCGCAATTTATGGATGATGATGACAAGGATCAGCGAGAACTTGGGTTATTCTTTGCCCTTGTCTTGCTTAGTAAATGTGATGAGCTTTGGGTCTTTGGTAAGCCTACCGAGGGTATGTCCCGCGAAATCGCTAAGGCGAAAAAACGTGGAATGCCTATTAAATACTACAACAATAAATGCGAGGTGATTAGCTTTGGAACTTAAAATCGCATATGGTGACAGCCGCCTCTCGAAAAGATGGGTCAACAAGAAAATCACCTTTGAAGAGTTGTGCGAGCGATTCAAATCCACTCGCCGCACAACCGAGACCGTCGCGGAGTATAAGAAATTTACAAAAGACCGCCGTGATACTGCCAAGGATGTAGGCGGCTATGTCCTTGGCCACCTTAAGAGTGGAAGGCGTAAAAAGGATACAGTAGAAAGCCGTTCCGGTATTACCCTTGATGCCGACCATGCAAATAGTGATTTTTTTGAAACTGTGGAGATGTTGTTTCCGCACAGGTGTGTGGTCTACTCAACCCATAGTCATACCCCTGATGAACCCCGGCTTCGTATGGTTATCCCGCTTGCCCGAGAGGTATCACCTGATAAATATGCCGCCCTCTCCCGTTTGGTAGCCGATGTTATCGGGATCGATTTTTTCGATGACAGCACTTACGAACCGGAACGCCTGATGTACTGGCCGTCCACACCATCCGACGGTGAATATATCTTTAAAACAATCGACGGCGATATTCTCGATCCTGATGCATACCTCACTAAACTTTCCGACTGGCGTGACTGCTCTCTCTGGCCTACTTCAAGCCGCCAGTCAGAGGTAATACAGCGTAGTATCCGACAACAGCAAGACCCCCTCGCCAAATCAGGCGTGGTCGGGGCTTTCTGCCGTGCCTATTCAATTGAAAATGTCATTGCGATATTTCTATCCGATATTTATGAACCCTCAGCAATGAGTGGTCGCTATGACTATATTCCAGCTGATAGTTCAGCAGGTGTGGTGCTGTACGAAGGTAAATGGTCATATTCTCACCATGCTACTGATCCCGCCTGCGGCAGGTTACTAAATGCTTTCGATCTTGTTCGAGTTCATAAATTCACCGACCTTGATGAAAAGGCCGGGTTCAAGGCGATGAGCGAATTTGCAGTACAGGATGAAAATGTGAAGTTGTTGCTCGCCGAGGAGCGTATTGCTAAAGCTGAAAATGACTTTGATGATGATACCGATTGGAAATCTCTGCTTCAGCGTGAGAAAAGCGGCATCCTTTCCAACACCCTCGGCAATCTGCTTCTCATCCTGAACAATGACGACACCCTCTCTGGTATCCGTCATAATCGTCTCGCCAACCAGATATACGGCGAAGAGCTGCCGTGGGAGCGCCCGCATAAGCCTTGGCGGGATGTCGATACGGCTCAACTTGTGGCTTTTATCGATAAACGCTACGGCACTTTTTCCGCTCGTAACTATGAACTTGCTTTGACAAAAGTAGCTGATGACCGCGCCTACCACCCGATTCGGGAATACCTCGAAGGCTTGCCCGAATGGGATAGGATTCCTCGAATTGACACGCTCCTCATCGATTACATCGGTGCTGAGGATTCACCCTATACAAGAGCCGTTACTCGAAAAACCCTCGTAGCAGCAGTCGCCCGGATTATCAGCCCCGGCACAAAACACGACTCGATCCTTGTCCTCAATGGCAAGCAAGGCATCGGAAAATCTACGCTCTTTTCCAGACTGGGTCAACAATGGTACTCTGACAGCCTTTCCATATCGGATATGAAGGATAAAACCGCACCGGAGAAATTGCAAGGCTACTGGATTCTTGAACTCGGGGAGCTTGCGGGTATTAAGAAAATGGACGTGGAAACGGTCAAATCCTTTATTACCCGTGTGGATGATAAGTACCGTCCTTCATATGGTCGGGCAGTTGAGAGTCATCCTCGCCAGTGTATTATCGTTGGCACAACTAACTCTGATGGTGGCTTTCTTCGAGACATTACAGGCAACCGCCGTTTCTGGCCTGTTTGGGTCTCCGGTGAGGGAAAACACCGTGCATGGGAACTCACAGACATAGATCAGATTTGGGCGGAAGCCCTTGTTAAATACAAAGAAGGTGAGGAGCTGTTCCTCAAAGGCGATGTTGCTATGGCGGCTTACGCTGAACAACGTAACGCTATGGAGAATGACGAGCGCGAGGGCCTGGTTTTGGATTATCTTGAAACCCTGCTCCCTGAAAGCTGGGATACGATGGACATTTATCGCAGGATAGAATACATCCGTTCACCTGACGACCCCACAAGATCGAACGGAAGCATCCGTAGAAATCAAGTCTGTGTGATGGAGATATGGTGCGAGTGTTTCGGCAAGTCCCGCGAGTCCATAAAGAAAGCTGATTCTTATGAGATTCAAGGCATCTTAAACCGTATCGGCGGCTGGTCCCTATTCGACGGAAACAAGACCGGCAAAAAATCATTGCCCATCTATGGCATTCAGAGAGTGTTCGTTAGAACGGAATGAAGCATTTTTATTGCCTGTCTGCTCGTTTTGAGGCTTCGGCAACCAAGCTCGGCAATGTCGCAAGCCCCTACTAAATCAGTGTTCTACGGTTGCTCTTTCCCTTATTGCCCATTTTATTCTACTAATTTATATAGGTAAGGATAAGAGTAATAGGCACACGGGAAACGCACGCGTAGTAATTATAGGAAAAATCGGGCAATCGGCAAATGAGAAATTGGAGGTTATAGTGAGAGAGAAAATCATAGAACAGAAACTCGTCCAAGCAGTCAAAGCAGTGGGCGGTATCGCACCTAAATTTATAAGTCCCGGTTTTGATGGAATGCCCGACCGCCTTGTTCTCCTGCCGCGTGGCAACATCGCCTTTGTTGAAGTGAAGCGGCATGGGGAGAAACCTCGACCTTTGCAGGAAGCGCGGCATGGGATGCTTCGGCGGTTGGGTTTTGCGGTCTACGTTCTGGACGATGGAGCGCAAATCGAAGAAATCTTAGAGCAGATAGGAGGTGATGCCGAATGCTTATCACTTGCGAAACATGCGGAAAACAATTTAACAGAAAGCCTTCACAAATAAAAGATCATAACTTCTGCAGCCGAAAGTGCTTAGGAACAGCTAATGGGATGCGGAGCCGTAAGAGCCATCAAATGACCTGCGATTATTGCGGGAAGGAATTTATTCAGAAAAATCGCCACGGTTCACGCAATAAGCAGTTCTATTGCAGTCGAGAATGCGGTTGGGCTGATAAAGTAAAAAAAATCGTAGTCATCTGCGAGTGGTGCGATCAGCCTTTTGAAAAGAAGCGTTCTGATGTAGCACGATCGAGCCACAATCTGTGTGACCGTGGTTGCTATCAAGACTTCATCAATTTCGCACAAGCTGGCGCTGCCAATCAGTATGTAGGAGGTAAGGTCATATATCGCACACTTGCCGAAATAAAAATCGGCAGAGTGTTAACCAATGAAGAAGAAATCCATCATATAGACGGCAATCATGCTAACAACGCATTAGATAACCTTGCTGTAGTCTCACGGGCAGAGCATATGTCGATTCATGCTGCCGAGAAAAGGAGGGACGCAAATGGACGCTTCTCTGACAAAGGCTGAATTACATCCCTATCAAACTTTTAGCGTAGAGTTTATCTGCTCCCACTCTCAAACAGCTATCTTTCTTGACTGTGGCTTGGGCAAAACGGTAACTACTCTGACAGCCTTGGATGACCTGCTATTTGACAGCTTCGAAATCGGAAAGATTCTTGTTATTTGCCCGCTTCGCGTTAGTGCAGTCTGGGTTGAAGAAATAAGTAAATGGGAGCATCTCTCCGACCTGAGATTATCCGTGGCTGTCGGCACGGAGACGGAGCGCAAAGCGGCGCTTCAGGCTAAAGCAGATATTTACATCATCAACCGCGAAAACGTAGTGTGGCTGATCGAGGACAGCGGCATCCCTTTCGATTTCGACACCTTGGTGGTTGATGAACTATCCAGCTTCAAGAACCACCAGACAAAGCGGTTCAGGTCATTGATGAAGGTTCGCGCCAAGGTAGTACGCATCATCGGTCTGACGGGAACTCCGAGCAGTAACGGTTTGATGGATTTATGGGCTGAGTACCGGCTTCTCGACATGGGTCAGCGGCTCGGACGGTTCATCGGGCAGTATCGCAGCACATACTTTACACCCGACAAACGAAATGGTCAGGTCATATTCAGGTACAAGCCTCTGCCGTTTGCTGAAAAAGAAATATACGCCAAAATTGCCGACATTACCATATCCATGAAATCTACTGATCACTTGATCATGCCCGAACTGGTAACCGCTGGGTATCCTGTGAAGCTATCAGACAAAGAGCGTGAGCGATATGACGAACTGCGGCAGGATTTGGTGTTAAAATTGGCTGGTGGCGATGTCACTGCCGCCAATGCCGCCGCCCTGTCAGGAAAGCTCTGCCAGATGGCGAACGGTGCGGTCTATGGCGACGACGGCACAGTCCACTACATCCATGACCGCAAACTAGATGCCCTTGAGGATTTAATCGAAGCCGCCAACGGCAAGCCCGTTCTCGTAGCCTACTGGTTCAAGCACGATTTGGAGCGAATATCAGCAAGGCTGAAAGACCGGCATATCCCATTTACAAAATTGGATACATCGGATAGTATTGCGAGCTGGAACGAGGGCAAATGGCCTGTCGCCTTAATCCACCCCGCTTCTGCCGGACACGGCCTGAATCTTCAGTCGGGCGGCTCCACGATTATCTGGTTCGGGCTGACGTGGAGTTTGGAGCTCTACCAGCAGGCCAACGCCCGTCTGTGGCGGCAGGGTCAGAAAGCTGAAACGGTGGTTCTCCACCACATTATCGCCAAAGACACCATTGACGAACGGGTAATGAAAGCCCTGTCCGCCAAGGACAAAACACAAACCGCCTTAATTGACGCGGTAAAAGCAAATCTATGACAATCTATGGAGTCAAAAGCTGCCAATCCGAGGGGATTAAATTATCGGAGGTAGCCTATGAACAAACCAAAACTATCGGCAAAGGATTATTTGTCCCAAGCCTATCGTATAGACCAGCGCATCAATAGCAAGATTGAGCAGGTACAGTCATTGCGAGAACTCGCCGGAAAAGCAAGTGCCACTCTGTCCGATGTGCCGCCTAGCAAGGGAAACCGCAATGTTCACCGCATGGAAGATGTTATCGCCAAGATGGTAGACCTGGAGTCTGAAATCAACGCTGACCTGACTCGCCTGATAAATCTGAAGCATGAAATCGTCACGGTGATTAAGTGCGTGGAAAGCCCCGAACTCCAGACGCTTCTGGAATTAAGGTATTTGTGTTTCAAGACATGGGAACAGATAGCGGTCGAGCTGCATTTCGACCTTCGCTGGGTTTACCGGCTTCATGGCCGGGCTTTGGACGAGATCGATGCCATACGCCACTGTTGACCACTATAATTCCGCTTTGGAACCTGTTACTATTAGAATAGCAAAATTGACTGCACACACGAGCCTCGCGGGAGCAATCCCACGGGGCTTTTCTTATGCGCAGAACAGGAGGTGCAACGTGCCATATAAAGCAAAGAAGCCCTGCGCCTACCCCGGCTGCGCCAAGCTGGCTACGGGTAGGTACTGTGAGGAACATCAGAAACAGGAAGCCAAAAGATATAACAGATACGACCGCGACCCCGACAGCAATAAACGCTACGGCAGAACGTGGAAACAAATCCGTGCAGCGTTCCTGTCGGCCAACCCGCTATGTGTGATGTGTAAACGTGACGGACGGCTCACTCCCGCAACGCTTGCCCACCATAAGATCAAGCTGACCGACGGCGGCACAAACGACTGGGAGAATATGATGGCGCTTTGTCAGGAATGCCACTCAAGACTTCACGCTGGGCAAGGCGACTACTTTTAAGTTCAGACCGAGGGGCGGTCTCAATCCCTGTGACTTCTAAGGTGGACAGCGCGCTTGGCCTGCCGTGCAAATTATTCGAAAATCAAAAATCAAAAAATCAAAACGGAAATCAAAATCAAAAACGAGGTGATGACAATGCCCAGCGGAGGCTATCGTCCGGGGGCAGGCCGTCCTCGGAAAAATCCAATCGATAAAAAGCTTGAAGGCAAAACTTCTGGCGCAAATGCTGCAACTCAGCCAAAACCAAAAAAGGTCAATTCCAAAAATGTGATGGCAGACTACTTCTCCATTGCAATGAAGGAATGTGAAAAAGAAGTGCCGTCGGCAGATGTGCTAAGGAATGAAATTGAGGAATATATCTCAGCTCGCGGCTGTGATGGTTATGTCGCGCCGCAGACAATTACTGATTATGTGCTGAACAGGCAGGGCTTTCTTGCCTGCGAAGCCATGAACCGTAAAATCGGACGAATGACCAAGGAACTGAAGCTCTCGCCCTATGTCACGGCAGGCGCTCAGTATTATAAGGCGATGCAAGGCGACTTTAACTTGATTATGCAAATCATCAACCGTCACAGCAGCACGCCGGGTGAAGAAAAGAACGCTTTTCTCGAACTACTCACAAATAGGGGGTTTTAGTATATGAAATCGACAGAACGATTTGAAAAAGTGAATATAGACCAGCTCGTCCCATACGCAAGGAACGCCCGCACCCATAGTAAGGAGCAGATATTACAGCTTCGCTCCTCCCTGCGTGAGTTCGGTTTCGTCAACCCGGTCATTGTGGATAAAGAACTGAATATTATCGCAGGACACGGACGCATTATGGCAGCACGGGAAGAAGGTTTGACCGAAATCCCCTGTGTGTTTGTGGAGCATCTGACCGAAACCCAGAAGCGGGCGTATATTCTTGCCGATAACAGACTGGCACTCAATGCCGGATGGGACGAGGAACTTTTAGCTCTGGAATTTGCCGACCTCAAGGAACTCGGCTTCGATCTCGAAATTACGGGCTTTGACGCCGACGAGATTGAAAAACTCTTCGCCGACTCCGGCGGGGACGTAGCCGATGACGATTTTGACTTGACAGCCGCCCTTGAACAGGCGGCTTTTGTTTTGCCCGGAGATGTTTGGACACTGGGGCGGCACCGTCTCATTTGTGGCGATGCTACGGTATCGGAGACTGTTAAAAAGCTGATGGACGGGCGCAAAGCCAATCTTGTCCTGACCGATCCCCCTTACAACGTCAGCTTTGAATCTGTGAGCGGACTAAAAATTAAGAACGACAGCATGAAGGCAGAACAGTTCTACATCTTTTTGCTGTCGGCATTTAAGAATCTTTATGAAAACCTCGCTGATGGCGGGGCTTTTTACTGCTTCCATTCGGATTCGGAAAAGGTGAACTTCTTCCGCGCTTGCGTGGACGCAGGGTTTCATTATTCCACGACTTGCATCTGGGTGAAAAATGCCCTCGTGCTTGGGCGGGGTGATTACCAGCAAATGCACGAGCCGGTGCTGTATGCCTTTAAGAATACAGCCAAACACAAGTGGTATTCCGACCGCAAGCAGACCACCATTTGGAACTTCGATAAACCAAAGAAAAACGCCGATCACCCGACAAGCAAACCCCTCGACCTGCTGGCATACCCGATTGCCAACAGCAGTCAGGCAAACGCCATCGTGCTGGACACCTTCGGTGGCTCCGGGTCGACTCTCATTGCCTGCGAGCAGCTTGACCGCACCTGCTACATGCTCGAATTAGACGAGAAATATGCGTCGGTCATTTTGCGCAGGTATGCCGAGTACAAGCAAAACGGCGGCGAGGACATCACCTGTGAGCGTGACGGCAAGATATTCCAATATGCCGACCTCGTGAAAGAGGTGGCTTTAATATAGTCAAAAGCAATATGTGGCTATTCCAAGTGTGATTTTATTCTCAGCGGCATTGTGTCATACACACAATAACAAGGGGCTGTATTTCCTTGATATTCGGTGCATTTATTATCACATAATCGCTTGCTATTAAAGGCGTTCAGAGTGATATATGTAGTGCGCGGAGGACAAAATCCCTGCAAAATCAAGGAAAATGGAGGAAACGAACATGAGACTTTCTTACAACGTAACAGGCCCTGAACGCAAATCACTGGTCGCAGCCATCAGCCATGAACTAAACGCCCCGACCAATTACCTCGGAGCGCCGACATTCGCCTACGAGATTGGCGGCTACCACATCGACAAGACCGGCACAGTCACGGGCGAGGACAACCGGGAGCTGGTCGCTAACCTTTGCGGTTTGCACAGCTTCAAGGCAGTCACCGAAGAATACGATGAGCTGGCGACTGGACCCGAAAGCTGCACATACCAAGCGGATCTCAGCGACCGCCTGACCATCGAAATACCCCTTGACGGCTTTACGCCTGAAAAACTCGACAACCTCTCCAAACTGGTGAATGCCAAAGCCCCGCTTCTCAAGGCGTCGATCGGAACGGATGACCTGCCGATTAAGCAGACCACCGACACACTGCAGTTCCCCTGGTTTAAAGGAACGATTGATACGGAACACACAGAAGCCTACGCCACGCTGATCAGCCTGCTTTGCAAAACTGCAATTGAAAAGAAGCGAATCACGGCAAGAGAAAAAGACATCGACGGCAACCCGAAATACGCTATGCGGTGTTTCCTGCTCTCCCTTGGATTCATCGGCGACGAGTACAAAGCAGCTCGAAAGATATTACTTTCAAGACTTGAAGGCAATTCAAGCTGGAAAGGCGGCAAGAAAATGGAGGTGGCAGACAGTGAATAGTTTCATATCAAAAGCAGCCCTCGAAGCACGGAGGGTAAGGTACAAAAAAGGCGCTCGTGTTGAACTGATTTCCATGACTGACCCCTACACCAAGCTGAAACCCGGTGACACGGGAACGGTAGACTTCGTAGACGACACAGGCACGGTTTTCATTATCTGGGACAGCGGCTCACATCTCGGAGCAGTTTTTGGCGAGGATGAAATCAGACTGCTTTCCAAAGCCGAGGTTGTTAAAGCACAATGTCGTAAGGTGGCGGCCACGGGGCGCACAAATATGTTTGATACCAAAGTAGTGTTCAAAATTGCGATGGAGATGGGATTCAACGAATTAGCGAACTTCATTTCCACGGACACCAAGCGATATGCAAATCTGATATTGACAGGAGAACTTGAAAATGTGGAGTGAAGGAGTTATCTACTGCCCATCGACAGGCAGCAAGTACAACTACTGGGTCAAGCATTATGAGGAAAGCTCTCCGTTCGGTATCGACGGCGGCAAAATCAGTAAGTTGACCATTCGCAAAGTCGGCGAGACCCGCGACCTTTGCAGCTATGACAGGGGCTGGGATATCGAACCGGGTGACGAAATCAAGTCGGTCTACACCATCATCCTCAGCAAGTACAACTAAACACGAAACAATCGAAAGACAGACACCCCGACAAGGGGCTGTCTCTCGTACAGATAGATTTTGATGACTTCTTCGGAGGTCTTTTATTTTGCGCGAAAGGAGGACGACGGTGCCTGATTTCAAATACAAACCAACACCACTCATGCTGCCGACCAGCCGATACGATGTACGTCGAGCGGATTTTGCGGTTAATTTTATATCCATGCTCAAGCACACCACCGGCGAATGGTATGGAAAACCTTTTCAGTTGATGCCGTGGCAGGAGCAAATTATCCGTGATATTTTTGGCATCGTCGGAGAGGACGGTTATCGGCAGTTTCGCACGGCGTATGTTGAGGTCGGTAAGAAAAACGGTAAGTCGGAACTGGCGGCGGCAATCGCCCTCTACCTCCTGTTCGCCGATGGCGAAGCGGGTGCCGAGGTCTACTCCTGTGCCGCCGACATCAATCAGGCGAGTATTGTTTTCAATACTGCCAAAGCGATGGTCGAGCAATGCGGCGATCTGGCAAAGCTGTCAAAACTCGTGCCGTCAACCAAGCGGATTATATTCCCGCACACCAACAGCTTTTATAGAGTGCTGTCCTCGGAAACAAAGTCCAAACAAGGCTTCAATGTTTCCGGTCTTATATTTGATGAACTCTTCGCCCAGCAGACCCGCGAACTGTTCGATACCATGACCAAGTACACAGGTGACGCCAGACGGCAGCCCCTCTACTTTCTCATCACCACAGCGGGCAGGGATAAGACGAGCATCTGTTATGAAATCCACCAAAAAGCAAAAGCGGTTATGGACGGCTCAAAAATTGATCCGTCCTTCTATCCTGCCGTATTCGGCATTGAAGAAGATGATGATTGGAATGACGAAGCCGTCTGGCGACGGGTCAATCCATCCATCGACGTAACGATTCCCTTTGAAACGGTGCAGGCTGCCTATGAACAGGCAAAACAAAACCCTGCCGAGGAGATGCACTTTCGGCAGTTTCGCCTGAACGAATGGTGTAATGCTGATATCAGGTGGATGCCTATGGACAAATGGGACGCCTGCGGTGAAGACATAGACTTTGAAGAATACGAGGGTCGGGATTGCTACTGCGGTCTCGACCTTTCCAGTACCGGCGATCTTACGGCTCTGGTTCTGGTATTCCCACCGGTTGGAGTTGATACCAAATACACAGTGATGCCATTTTACTGGCTGCCGGAAGATGTGATTGACCTGCGGACAAGGCGCGACCACGTTCCTTATGCCGTATGGAAAAAGTCAGGAGTGTTCAACACCACCGAGGGCAATGTGGTGGACTATGACTACATAGTGGCTTTCATCGCCAAGCTGTCGGAGCGTTTTAGAATTCGCGAAATCGCCTACGACCGCTACGGTGCAGAGAAGATACGCCGCGACCTTGAAGAACTGGGTGCGGAGCATGGGTTTACAGTGTTTCCGTTCGGTCAGGGGTTCATTTCCATGTCCCCACCTTCAAAGGATTTCTATCAGTTTGTGATGGAAGGCAAAATACGCCATGGAAAACATCCTGTCCTCGATTGGAATATGGGTAATGTCATCGTCGACCAAGACGCTGCAGGAAACATCAAACCCAATAAAAAGAAATCAACAGAGAAAATAGACGGTGTGGTCGCGCTGATCATGGGACTTGCGAGGGCAACCCTCGGCGGCGGTATCAACGACAGTGTCTATGATGAAAGGGGGTTGTTATTTATATGAGCATATTCTCAGGGTTGTTCCGCTCACGGGATAAGCCTAAAAACCGTGTCGGTGGTGGCTGGAATTTTCTCTTCGGTGGCACAACCAGCGGTAAGGCGGTCAATGAGCGGACGGCGATGCAGACCTCGGCGGTCTACGCTTGCGTCCGTATCCTTGCCGAATCGGTGGCGGGACTTCCGCTCCACGTATATGAGCGAACCGCCAACGGGAGCAAATCCACAAAACCGTCACACCCCCTCTACCGGCTGCTTCATGATGAGCCTAACCGCGAGATGACTTCATTTGTGTTCAGAGAAACACTGATGAGTCATCTTTTACTTTGGGGCAACGCTTACGCACAGATTATCAGAGACGGCAGGGGGTTTCCCATTGCGCTCTATCCACTCCTGCCCGACCGAATGGCTGTGGATAGAAACGAAAGCGGCGAACTGGTCTACACCTACCAAAGTGACAAGGGTCAGGTCAAGTTACGTCGCGAGAATATCCTGCATATCCCCGGCTTGGGCTTTGACGGCCTTATAGGTTACTCGCCGATTGCGATGGCAAAGAACGCCGTGGGGCTTGCCCTTGCAACGGAGGACTACGGCGCTACGTTTTTCGCCAACGGAGCGAACCCCGGCGGTGTACTGGAACACCCCGGTGTCATCAAGCCGGAACAGGCCGACAGGCTCAGAGAAAGCTGGCAGTCGCAATTCGGAGGCGCAAATGCACACAAAGTAGCGGTTTTGGAGGAAGGTCTTAAATTCCACCAGATGTCCATACCGCCGGAACAGGCGCAGTTTTTGGAAACACGTAAGTTTCAGATAAATGAAATCGCCCGTATTTTCAGAGTACCTCCTCATATGGTCGGCGACCTTGAAAAGAGCAGCTTCTCCAACATCGAACAGCAGTCTTTAGAGTTCGTCAAGTATACCCTCGACCCGTGGGTGGTCAGGTGGGAGCAGTCTTTACAGCAGGCTCTCATTCTGCCATCGGAAAAAGCGACGATCTTTATCAAGTTTAATCTCGACGGACTACTTCGCGGCGACTACCAAAGCCGTATGCAAGGCTATTCAACAGGCATTCAAAACGGATTTATGTCGGTCAACGATGTACGCAGCTTGGAGGATATGAATCTGCTGACTTCCGAGGAAGGCGGCGATCTGCACTTCGTCAACGGCAACATGGTCAAGCTGGCCGATGTTGGAGCAGCATACAAACCAAATGAAACGGAGGATACAAGCTAATGGCAAAAAACAAGAAGTTTTGGAACTGGGCGCGTGATGCTGACGAAAGTGGCGAGCGCGTCCTTTACTTTGACGGAGAGATCTCGGATGAGACTTGGTGGGGTGATGAAATCACTCCGGCAATGTTCAAATCGGAACTCTTCTCAGACAAGGGTGACATCACCATCTGGCTAAATTCGCCCGGCGGAGACTGCATCGCTGCAAGTCAAATCTACGCCATGTTGATGGATTATCCGCACAACGTCACGGTCAAGATTGACGGCATCGCCGCTTCTGCGGCAAGTGTCATCGCTATGGCTGGCACGAAAGTCCTCATGGCTCCCACCGCACTGATGATGGTGCACAATCCACTGACCATCGCCATTGGTGACACGGACGAAATGCAAAAAGCCATCTCCATGCTGGACGAGGTCAAGGAATCCATCATCAACGCCTACCAGGTCAAGACCAATCAGTCGAGAGCAAAAATCTCCCACTGGATGGACGCAGAAACGTGGATGAACGCAAACAAGGCGATTGAACTGGGTTTCGCTGACGGTGTGCTGGAAGACAGCAAAAGACATCAAGCCACTCCGACCTATGCGTTCAGTCGCAGGGCAGTCACCAATTCCTTGCTTGATAAGGTAAAGACCAAAGAACAACCGCAACCCGAACCTGAGCCGCAAGGCGTACTCGCTGAGTCGCTTCAACAGCGGCTCAATTTGATTATCCACTAAATTTATGGAGGTAATGACAATGAATAAAATCCTTGAACTGCGCGAGAAGCGCAACAAAATCTGGAGCACCGCAAAGGAGTTCCTTGACCAGAAGCGCGGCGCGGACGGGTTTGTTCCCGCTGAAGCTGCCGCAGAGTACGACAAGATGGAAGCCGACATGGTCGCTCTCGGCAAGGAAATTGAGCGTCTGGAACGCCAGGCGGCCTATGACCTTGAGATGAGTAAGCCTACATCCTCTCCTATTTTGGGCGCGCCGAACAAGTCCACTGAGGACAAGACTGGCCGTGCGTCCGCCGAATACAGAAAAGCATTCTGGAATGCCATGCGCACTCGTGGCAACGAGGGTCTTGATGTGAGCGTAAAGAATGCCCTGCAAATCGGCACCGACTCCGAGGGGGGCTACCTCGTGCCCGACGAATTTGAGCGCACGCTTGTGGAAGCCCTCGACGAGGAGAATGTCTTCCGCAGGTTGGCAAACGTCATCACCACCTCTTCCGGTGATCGTAAAATTCCTGTCGTAGCATCCAAGGGCACCGCATCGTGGATCGACGAAGAAGGTACCATCCCCGACAGCGACGAGGCTTTCGGCCAGGTGTCCATCGGCGCTTACAAGCTGGGCACGCTCATCAAGGTATCCGAGGAACTCCTAAACGACAGCGTGTTCAATCTCGAAGCCTACATTTCCAGAGAGTTTGCAAGGCGCATCGGTAATAAAGAGGAGGACGCCTTCTTTACCGGTGACGGCTCCGGCAAACCCACCGGCATCCTTGCTGCGACTGGCGGTGCACAGCTTGGCGTAACCACGGCAGGATCTACCGCCGTCACGATGGATGAGGTGCTTGATTTGTTCTACTCGCTTAAGGCGCCTTACCGCAACAAGGCTGTATTTGTTATGAACGATGCTACTGTAAAGGCCATCCGCAAGTTAAAGGATGGGCAGGGCCAGTATCTGTGGCAGCCCTCCCTGCAAGCGGGCACGCCTGACACCATTTTGAACCGTCCTGTTTACACCTCCGCATATGTACCTACCATCGCTGCAGCCGCCAAGACCATTGTGTTTGGAGACTTCAGTTATTACTGGGTAGCCGACCGTCAGGGGCGTGTGTTTAAGCGACTGAATGAACTCTTCGCTGTCACCGGGCAGGTGGGATTCGTTGCCACCCAACGTGTGGACGGCAAATTGATTCTGCCGGAGGCTATCAAGGTTCTCCAGCAGAAAGCTTAACGGAGGTGCAATATGAGCTATAACACAAAGAACTATACCGAACAGGGCGGCGAAAAAACCGTTATCGGCGGCACGCTGGAAATCAAGGAGGGAGCCTCGGTAACGGGGCTCTCCGCCGACCCTATCCTTGTGGCAACTGGGGATACTCTTGGCGGTGTAAAAGCCGCCGCTGCTGGTGAGGATGACACTGTCGAAGTGAAAATCGGCGATGACAGTAAGCTGTATGTGCAAGCACTTGCTGCGGCAACAGATGAAACTTTAGGCGGTGTGATAGCTGACGAAGCAACCGAGGACGACACCGTCGAAGTTAAAATCGGCGAAGACCATAAGCTGTATGTCCCGACATATCCTACCGATGCTACGGAGTCAGTCTCCGGACTTGTGAAAGCTGCTGCGAATCAAGCTGACAGCATAGCTGAGGACACAGCCACTCTTGTCACGGATTTCAATGCCCTGCTCGCAAAGCTGAAAGCTGCGGGATTGATGGCAGACCAAGAATAATGGAGGTGAGCGGCGATGACGCCAACGGAATTGTTGCCAAAAGTCAAAGAAAACCTAATACTGACACACGCTGATGACGACGATCTGCTCCTGCGCCTCATCGCCGCCGCTGTCAATTATGCCGAGAGCTACCAGCATATTGCAGAGGGCTATTACACCGAAAATTCTATGCCCGCCGCAACTGAACAGGCCGTAATCATGCTTGTATCGAGTTGGTACGAATCCCGCGATGGCTCGACTGCCGGTTTCTTTGCCGACAGCGTTCAGGCTTCTCAACAAGTCTGGAATACAGTCAACATGCTTTTGCGTCTTGACAGATTGTGGGGTGTGTAAGCATGGGATACGGAAAAATGAGTACGCCAATCAACATCATCTCAACCGATCCCATCAAAGATGCAGAGGGTTTCGTCACTAAAGGCGACAACATTATCGCTTCGGTTAAGGCCTATAAGGAAGTTCGCAACACCACCGCAAAATGGGAACGGATTATTGGGAACGCAGCGTTTTCAAGCGTAACAGCGATGTTTCGCTTCCGCAAAATTCCGGGCTTAACGGTCACGACTTCACACTTTATCTCCGAAGCTGATGGCCGCTATAACATTATTAACGCGGAAGATGTGCGTGGACGCGGAATGTATATCGAAGTGTTGGCGGAAAAATTGGAAGGGACGGTGAGATAATGGCAAAAATCGAAATGAAAATGCCGGAGGAATTCCTCTTAAAACTCTCTCGCCTTGGCAATAAAACGGATGAAATTATCCCGAAAGTGCTGGAAGCAGGCGGTGAAGTCGTTCTTTCTAAGGCAAAAAGCAACCTCTTTTCCGTAGTCGGGCATGGCACGAAAACAAAGAGTCGTTCCACAGGTGAGTTGGAAGACTCTCTCGGTTTGTCGCCTGCGAAGCAGAAACGGGACGGCTCAGGCTGGGATATCAAAATTGGTTTTGCCGAGCCAAGAAGTGACGGCGACAGTAACGCCAAAATCGCTAATATTCTCGAATACGGTAAGCACGGTCAGCCGCCGAAACCCTTCTTAAGGCCAGCCCGAAGACAATCGAGGAATGCGGCTATTGAAGCGATGAAAGATAAACTTAAGCAGGAGGTGGAGCGCATATGAGCATTTTGCAGGAACTGAACGCGCTGCTCTCTCCTCTACTACCGGTGGAAACGGGCATATTCAGCGGGGTTGCACCCAACGAGTACCTTGTTCTCACACCGATGACGGATGAGTTTGCCTTGTTCGGGGATAATACACCGCTTATTGATGTGTCCGAGGTGAGGATATCACTGTTTTCAGAAGGCAATTACATCAACCGGAAAAATCAGATTACTGTCGCCCTGCTTGGTGCGGCGTTTACGATAACAGATCGCCGCTACATCGGCTATGAGAACGATAGCGGCTATTATCATTACGCCATCGATGTGGCGAAAGAATACGAAACGGAGGAAATTTAACATGGCTACAATTGGGCTTGATAAACTCTACTACGCAACAGTCACCGAAGCGCCTATTACGGGTCACGAGACCTACGGCACTCCAGTAATGCTGGCCAAGGCAATCTCAGCTGAATTATCTATCGAACTTGCGGAAGCGACACTCTGGGCGGACGATGGTGCCGCTGAAATCATCAAGGAATTCAAAAACGGTAAGCTGACCCTTGGTGTGGATGACATAGGAAAAACCGTCGCCGCAAAGCTGACAGGAGCGACCATGGATGAAAACGGCGTTCTTATTTCGGCTTCAGAAGACGGTGGTGACCCTGTCGCTATTGGATTCCGGGCAAAAAAGGCGAATGGTAAGTATCGCTACTTCTGGCTTTACCGCGTGAAGTTCGGCGTTCCGTCCACCAATCTCGCCACCAAGGGCGATAGCATCACCTTTTCCACACCGAGTATTGAAGGTACTGTTTCCCGCCGCAATAAACCGGACGGCAATGATCGTCATCCTTGGAAAGCGGAAGTTAACGAAGATGATGTGGATGTGCTACCAGGTGTGATCAGCGGCTGGTATACGGAAGTGTACGAACCTGACTTTGACACGGTTTTGGAGGGGTAATGCATGGATAACGAACGAAGCGCCGTCATAAAAATCGGCGATGAAGATTATCAGTTGATTTTGTCCACCCGTGCTACAAAGGAAATCGCCAAACGCTACGGCGGGCTGGACAATTTGGGCGAAAAACTAATGAAGTCAGAAAACTTCGAGATGGCTCTGGACGAAATTATTTGGCTGATTACGCTCCTTGCTAACCAGCCCATCCTCATCCACAACCTGCGCAACAAGGAAAAACCGAAAGATCTACTGACCGAGGAAGAAGTGGAATTGCTCACCTCACCACTTGAACTGGCGGCGTATAAGTCTGCAATTACCGAGGCGATGTTCAAAGGGACGGCTCGTAACATCGAAAGCGAGGATGGCGAACCAAAAAACGCCGAGGTCGGGTAAGCGACGATGAGTTGTTTACCCGACTTTTATATTACGGTACGGTTCATCTGAATCGGTCCGAAGAGGAAACGTGGCTCACCCCGATTGGGCAATTGCTGGACTTGTGGGAATGCCATCGCCAGTTCCTCGGAATGACCAAACCAAAGTGCGAACTGTTTATTGAAGATGTCATACCTGATGGCATCTAATTTTTTTGAGGGAGGAGGTGTTTTAAGTGGCTGACAACTTTGGGTTGAAAATAGGTGTCGAGGGCGAGAAGGAATTTAAAAGCGCACTGCGTGATATAAACCAATCCTTCAAAGTACTGGGTTCAGAAATGAAGCTGGTAACGAGCGAATTCGACAAACAGGACAAATCCATAGCCGCTACTGCTGCCCGTAACGAAGTCCTCAATAAAGCGATAGACGCCCAGAAGGACAAAATCTCCACCCTTGAAGCCGCTCTTCGAAACGCCTCCGACAGCTTTGGCGAAAATGATCGCCGCACTCAAAACTGGCAGATCGCCCTCAATAACGCCAACGCGGAACTGAACAACATGGAGCGCGAATTGGATGAATCAGCGGAAGAAGCCGACGACCTTGGTGAGGAACTGGAAGACGCTGGCGACAGCGCCGAAAAATCCGGTGGAAAGTTCGAGAAGCTGGGCAGCATCCTCAAAGGCATTGGCGTGGCAATGGGCGCGGTGGCTGTTGCAGCCGGAGCCGCTGCCGTCAAACTTGGCAAAGAAGTCATATCCGCCTATGCGGACTACGAACAACTGGTCGGCGGTGTGGATACCCTCTTTGGTGAAGCGTCGCAGTCTGTTCAAGAGTATGCTGAAAATGCCTTCAAGACCGCCGGTATGTCCGCCAACGAATATATGGAAACCGTCACGGGCTTTTCAGCAAGTCTTATCCAGTCCCTCGGCGGCGATACCGCAAAAGCAGCGCAGGTTGCGGACATGGCTATTACGGATATGGCCGATAACGCCAATAAAATGGGTACGGACATCGCATCCATCCAAAATGCCTATCAGGGTTTCGCCAAGCAAAACTACACGATGCTCGATAATCTGAAGCTGGGCTATGGCGGCACAAAATCTGAAATGGAGCGACTCTTGGCTGATGCCGAAAAAATCTCCGGCATTAAATACGACCTCTCTTCATTTTCCGATTTGACGGAAGCGATCCATGTCATTCAGACCGAAATGGGAATCACAGGAACGACCGCTTTGGAAGCCACGGAAACAATAGCTGGCTCTATGGCGGGGATGCAATCGGCTATAGGAAACTTGATGGCAGGGTTGGGTAATGCCAATGCTGATGTCGGACTTTTGATTAATAATGTGGTTGAAGCGTTCCAGAACGTCGTGAAAAACATTGTTCCAGTTATTGAGAATATCGTAAGGGCATTGCCGCCTGCCCTCGACGGGATACTACAGGCAATCGGTGATTTGCTTCCGACTCTGCTCTCTACGGTAGTCGATCTTTTCACACAGGTGCTGACAACGATTTTAACGCTTTTGCCCGAACTCATCCCCGCCGCCGTGGATGCCGTTATGACCATTGTGGGTGCGCTGATTGATAATCTTCCATTACTTATTGATGCAGCGGTTCAATTAGTGGCCACTCTCGTTACAGGCATCGCCGATGCACTTCCACAGTTGATACCGGCGGCGGTGAACGCTGTGATCACAATCGTTCAAGGCTTGATGGAAAGCCTGCCTATGATACTTGATGCCGCCCTTCAACTGATTCTTGGACTGGCACAGGGAATCCTGGATGCACTGCCCCAATTGATCGCTGCTCTGCCCGCTATCATCCTCGGCATTGTAGATTTTATCATCGGGGCCATCCCGAAAATTATTGATGCAGGGATTCAGCTACTGGTGTCCTTAGTAGACGCCTTGCCTGAAATCATCACGGCAATTGTGGCGGCTATACCGCAAATTATCGAGGGTTTAATTACAGCGATCCTCGGCTCTATTCCCCAGCTTATTGACGCCGGGATTCAGCTGTTAATATCGTTGGTTCAAAACCTGCCGCAGATTATAACTGCCATCGTGGCGGCGATACCACAGATCATCTCATCGCTTATTACAGCGATTATCGGGAGCATCCCGCAGCTTGTGGGAGCGGGCATTCAGCTGTTCGTGGCGTTGATAAAGAACCTGCCAACCATCATCGTGGAAATCGTAAAAGCGATACCTCAGATTATTACGGCCATCGTGAAAGGCTTTACCGGTAACATCGGTAAAATCGTACAAGTCGGCAGCGACCTTATCAAGGGGCTGTGGCAGGGTATTTCGAGCGTCACCGATTGGATTTGGGGTAAAATCTCCGGCTTCTTTGGAGGGATCGTCGACGGTATTAAAAACTTCTTCGGTATCCGTTCTCCCTCCACCTTATTTGCCGGACTTGGCGAAAACATGGGTCAGGGCATCGGTGTGGGCTTCGAACGGGCGATGGATGAAGTCGCAGACGATATGCAGAACGCTATCCCCGCCGCTTTTGATACGCCCGGCATAAACATGGGTGATGTGACAGGAAGTCATGGCGGCTTTGCGGTATCAGGCATGCCTTCTCTCATCAACATACAGCAGATGATTGTCCGCAGCGAGGACGACATACGCAGAATATCACAGGAACTGTACAACCTGATGCAAACCGGCTCGCGGGCGCAGGGGCGGTTTAGCCCGGCATAAGGAGGTGTTGGCGTGGGCTTTATTTTCAACGGAATCTCATCACAAAGCATGAACGTCAAGGCTCGGCTGACCTCTTGGCAGGCTTCGCCACCCTTGCGCAACTCCTTTGTTTCCATACCCGGCAAGCCCGGCGTGGCAGACTTTGGCAGTGATAGCGCAGAGCGGGTCATAACCGTTCGCTGTAATATCGCTCCAAAGCACAACCTCGCTTCATTGGTTGGAGTGTTAGACGGCCTTGCCGAGTGGCTGGACCCCGACAAAGGTCTGAAACAGCTTGTGCTTGACGATGTACCCGACCGCTATTTCACAGCGCGACTTCAGACGGAAGTGAACTGTGAACGGCTTATTCGCTCAGCGGGTGCATTTGACTTGAACTTCGTCTGCCCCGACCCACATGCTTACGCTTTGACGGACGAGGGTTTTACGCTAACCCAAGCAGGCGCGAATGCGGTCACGAGGAGTAAAGGCAATACAGACTCTTTGCCTGTCTTCCTTTTGAAAGGCACCATTCCATCAGGGGCATCAACCTATGTGTCGTTGAAAACAAATGACGAAGAACTTCGCGTTATCGGTGCGCTGGCTGCCGGGGAAACCCTTGTCATCGACAGCGGTTTGGTTACTGCCAAGGTGGTAGACGGCACGGGCGAAACGCTCCGAAATGGTCTGCCGCTGCTTCAAGAGTTGAACTTTCCAATTCTTCGCAAAGGAGCGAACAGCGTAACCATTACGGCAATCGGTGCGACCTTTACAGAACTGCAAATACAGGCGAAGAGCCGTTGGAGGTGAGGACATGGCGGTAAAATCCATATTGACTTCTCAAACAGACTTTACAGGCGAGATCCCTGTAACCGAAAAAACTTCCGCACTCTGGCGTTTCAACGAATCCACGCCGGACAGCGATACCCGCCTTACAGACTCCTCCGGCAACGGACGACATTTTACTGTCTCCGGCTGGAGCGGCACAACAGCCTCTTTACTAAACGGCAGGTTTGGGCGGTATTTTCGCATAAACATCAACAACCCAACCACAGAAAAGACGCACCTTGTCGCCACCAACGACGGTACATTCTTTTCTGATCTCGGTGATAAAATTGCCGTCGGCGGTTGGGTAAATCCGACCACCTATTCTGTCGGGCAGAACTTCATTCCGCTTTTCAATACAAGGCAAGGACCCGGTCAGCCAATTTTATATATTTCCCTCTATCAAGGGCGGCCGCGAATGATGCTCTATAATTCGGCGGGCACGCTTATCCTTGACCAAACCGAAACACCTGGATTCAACATGGTCAATGGTGGTTGGTATTTCCTCTCTGCCATCATAAATGCGACGGACAAAACATCTCAGATAGTTCTGTGCAACCGTGCCGACGGTGTAGTGTGGACAGCCCCCTTGCGGACATTTACTGGTACATTGAATCCATCCTGTATAGCAGATATCGTCATGGGAATGCACGCAAATCAGTATTACTACGCAGGTGGCTTGGACGAGTGGTTCTTTGAAACAGACAGCGACTTAACTATTGATGATTTGATTCACTATTTCCGTCAGGCGATGCTTGCCAATGGCGGAGATACTTCGGGTAACGTGGATGCGCTAACTGAGCCGGGAGCTGTTACCCTACGGAAAGGAATTGATAATCTCTACCCCGAAAGCGGCCAACTGACGACGATTGCTGCCGAATGCAACCTTGCCGGGAGCGGTCGGGTATCGGCAACAAGCGAATACACGGCGGGCGTCACGTCCATTTCACTGATAGAAACATCAACCTCAGATGATTTACAGGACTGGTCGGCATGGCAGACAGTTGGCACGAACGGCGAACTGTCCTCACCGAATCGCTCATATATCCGTTACAGGGTAACGCTCAGCACCAGCGATACGACGGTCACGCCAAAGCTGCTCGATATCACACTTCATGATATCCCCAAATCTCCGTATGAGAAACTGGGTTTTGCCCGCCCCGTGGTTTTGGACGGGAACGGAGCATGGGAAACGGTTCTGGAGAATGCTTACGACATCATTGTTACGGGCGAGATCAACGGAGCGGACACCTTGGAATTTAAGCTGCCCTACAGTGACCCGAAGCGGGCGACGCTTGACAACGAGAAGCAGGTGCAGATCGCTGAGGATGTTTACCGCATACGGACAATGACGGATGAAAAAGGTTCGGATGGCAACAGCATACTCACAACGGTCTATGCTGAAGCGGCATTCTATGACCTGACTTTTTCTGCAGAAAAACAACCGATTGAATTCAACGCCGACCTGCCCGCTGCCCCGATGGCGTTTGCGCTTGCGGGCACAGGCTGGGAAGTCGGCACGGTAAATGTGATCACCCTTCGAACATGGGAATGCCAAGAAAAGAACGCACTCTCCATCCTGCGGATGGTGCAGAACATCCATGGTGGCGATTTGGTATTCCACAGCCGGGACAGGCGAGTGGACTTACTGACATTCAGCGGGACAGACAGCGGTGCGCTCTTTGCCTACCGCAAAAACTTGACGGGGATTAAGCGTGTAGTCGATACTCGATCCCTTGTTACGCGACTCTACGCCATCGGTAAAGACGGCATGACCTTTAGTGCCATTAACGGCGGCAAGGAATATCTGGAGGACTTAACCTATTCAAGCGAGGTGCGGGTAGCGACACTCGACTGCTCCAGTTTTACGAACCCCTATCAGATGCTTGAATTTACCAATATGCGGCTTGCTGAGTACGCAAAGCCCCGCGTTTCCTATGTCCTCTCGGCGATGGATTTGTCCGTATTGACAGGCTATGAACACGAGCGCTGGAATTTGGGTGATATTGTAACCGTTGACGACAGGGATTTGAATCTGACCATTAAAACACGAATTATACGCCGCCAGTATAACCTTCAAGAGCCGTGGAAAACCGTATTGGAACTCTCCACAAAACTCAGAGAACTTGGCGATTCCTCATCAGCAACGATTGCCGACCAGTTCGACCAAAGCAATCTCATCGGGCAGGAAATCAAGGATATGGTACCGTTCAACCATCTGCGAAACAGCAGAGCCGATGATGGCTTCGCCTATTGGCAAAATAGCGGCTTTGTAGTGGATACTGAAAACGGTGTATCCGGTACAGCTTCCTTTAAGGCAGTTGGTGTGGCGGATATGACCAAAAGCATGGCGCAAACAGTCTATCCAGCATCAAGACGTAACTACACTATTTCGGCTCAAATCGGCTCAGATAATCTGAACAAGGGTGCAAATGGACAGGTCGGTATCGAGGTAGTATTTGAATACGAGGACGGGACGACCGAAACACGATTTATTGATTTGTATTGAGAGGGCGGTGATTTCACATGGTATCTTTTCAACAAGTGGCGCGAGACGCTTCACCCAAAGGCTACGGCAGGCTGCGCTCCATCACCATCCGTCTTGTTATACAGAACTGTACTGGAGAGGTGTTCTTCACTGATCTAATGTTGCAAGCAGGTATCGTCGCCACAGGCTGGGTCGGCCACGTCTGTGAAATTCAGTGGACACTCGATGGGTAGGTGGAGCTTATGATCATCAACAACTTTATCCGCTTTGCAGAGGTAATAAAACTCAAAGAGGAAAAACGAATCGTGAGCGTAACCCTCCGTCCTCTCATTGCCGATTGCACAGGCGAGATTTACTACACCGACCTTCAACTTCAGGAGGGCGACAAACTGACAGGCTATACACCGCACACCTCGACCATGCTTCAAGGTAGCGGGAATGCCCCTCGCTACCAAAATGCCGTGGTGCGTGGCGGCGCGACCCTCGTCCTCTTCAACACCGGGGAAACCTCGGCGGGTCTTGACTTATATATCTATCCTAAACAGCCAATGGCGGCGGGAAGCATTGAAATTTCACAAGGTATGGGTTCGCATAAGTGCAAATTTACATCGGCGGTAAATGCGGGTGATGAATTTGCCTTGAAAGCTGTGTCAAGGGAATGTCTGCGAAATGGCAATCCCACGCCAAAGGATGGATTTTACCAATATACCGCCGCTTACGACAGCAAGCACCACGTGAAGCTGGAAAGCGGCAAATCAGCGAGGGTCTACCTCGAATATGTAGAAATGATGGAAGGAGATCCGCGTCTATGAGCAGGGATTATCTTAAGGGCAAGAAGTGCATGATATGGTCGTTCATGGGCAACACCCGAATGCACCAAGCCTTGAACAATTACGGCGACCGCTTTGAAGCCATCGGCATCTTCACCTTCGAGGTGGACATAACAGGAACGATAACCGAAACAGGGACGCCGATATCCGGCATGATGCCGTACATCAATAAATGGCCTAAAGTGCGGTGGTTTCTCACTGTAATGAACCACGGCGCAGCTTCTATCTTCACTGCTCTGCGGAATAACGAAAGTGGCGCAAAGACGAAGTTTCTCTCCGAATTGGTACGGATCATGCAGAAATATCCGTGGTGTGCTGGTGTGGATATCGACTTGGAACGCGGCGGTGGATATGAGAACAAGGATGCGGCAAATATTCTCTTCAGCGACATTTACCAAACCGTCAAAGCGTACAATCCTGCCAAACTGGTCAATATCTGTTTGCCCGGTATGACGGGCGTCCAAGGCTCAGTCGGCGGCGAGAACTGGTGCGTCTATGCCGATCTCGATGCTTACTGTGACACGGCAGCAATTATGTCATACGGTATGGCCTGGGCAGGCAGCGCACCGGGTCCTGTCTCTCCACGGGACTGGCTTGTCGGTGTTTATGATTATGCCGCCAGAGTAATGAATCCGCAAAAGATCTATATGGGTTTACCGGGTTACGGTTGGGAGTGGCAGATATATACAAACCCTGCCGACCTCGGCCAGACGTATCGTGGCGTGTCGCTTACCTATTACGCCGCCAAAATATGGGCGGAGGGCGGCTATAACTTCACGGGTAATGCTCCTCCGCAGCCGATGATACCGTGGCTTGCCTACTGGGACGATTACGATCAGGTACCGTATATGCTCCCTCAAGTCTACGATTATGCTGAGGGTGGCGATGCAACCAGCCGAGAAGCTCCAATAATCGGGGAAGCATACAACCGCCGTCGATACTTAACTTGCTACGGGAAAACACAAAAGGCAGAGTTTGGCACAATCTATATTGACCGCGACGGCGAGCCGGATAGTTACACAGAGGGCGTGGTTATTGGCAACGGAATGATTACGCTCTCATCTGAAATGGGTACAGCAACCTACGATTTTACCGTTCCGCAATCGGGAATTTATGATGTCGCCGTCCGTATCTGCTATCCGTATTGGGATAAGAACGGTATCAACATATCCCTTGACGGTTCCCCGGTCGGCTATTACGAAAACCGCCTATGGTGGCCGTATTGGAGAAGCACCTTCTGGGCGATTCTTGCTAAAGGACGCAGCTTGTCGGCAGGAGAACATACCATCACCGTTGATGGCGGTGTGGTGGGCGCGCAGTTATATGGCTTTCGTCTTTGCTCATCGTTTTCTGAACAGCCCTCGGCAGGTTCGGCTACCTTTGAACTCTCTCCTCGTAGCTTCAAGGACGTGAACGGGAATATGGCCGTGCCGGACAAAGGCTTCAAACTGACCACCGAGATTCTGCGGCGAAAACCCGATTCGGCTCTGGTGTGGTATGAGGACTTCCGAGATCCCATCACACTGCAAAGCACTTACTGGACTACACTTTCAGGCAGTTGGGCAGTCTGGCGAAGCGATGAATATGCATCCGGCAGGGTTTATTCACAGTTGGAAGGTAGTGGCCAACTTGCCTGGAGATATGACGGTTTCTCCGACGTTCACCTTCGAGCACGGCTTGCCTTCCCTCACAACGGGAGCGGGCGCGCCGGGGTATTTATCGGCGACATCTTCTGTTGTATCAACATCGACACTGAGCGAGTGGAACTCTATCAAGACTCTATTTTGCTCGGCAGTTATGGTGCAGCTTACGCTAAAACACCTGCCACCGACATCCGCACAAACCCCAATATGTATCTCATTGAAATGAGGAAACGCGACAACAGTGTGAGGGTCTATTCCGGTAACAGTAACACCCTCCGCTTCACAGCCACGGTATCACCAGCAAGTGGTTATTGCGGCATTCAGTCGGATAATGAAATCAAGTGTGAACTTCTGCGTTTAGGCGATGCCTGGACTTACGAGCCGTATGAAGCCTTTGATGTAACAATGCCAAACGGTACTACCGAAAACTACGGCAGGATCGCCCGGAGTAGCGTGACATGGGACAGTGAATTCGAGGTATTCACGCTTACCTCAGATGTGGAGGAATCCGCTACCCGAAGCGAGGATATCTCTATGGAATACGACTTCGTGCATTCCGCAATGCTATACATTCCATGCAACGCTGACTACACGGCAAAATTCACACCACGCGACATCAACGTCTGGTGTTCGAGGGTATTCCTCGGTGATGGGGATGGTTTTGGAATTGTCTACTACCAAGACGTGGACTCGATTGTCTACTGGGCAAATGAAGCGGCATACCGATGGCGGTTGCGTGGTTTTGCCCTATGGTCACTCGGTCAGGAAGACTTGCGGCTTTGGGAGGCACTCCCGAAACAGAGTTAAAGAATAATCATTCATATCGGCATTCACGCCTGCTTATTTTAGCAGGTGTTTTTTATGCGAAAAAACAGGAGGTAAAACGCAAATGAAAGAGATTTGGAATTGGATTCAGGTTGCATTTGCAGCCATCGGAGGTACGCTTGGCTGGTTTTTGGGCGGATTGGACGGCTTCCTTTATGCGCTCATCGCCTTTGTGGTCGTCGACTACATCACGGGCGTGCTTCGGGCAATTGTGGAGAAGAAACTGTCCAGCCGAATCGGAGCGCAGGGTATCGCCAAGAAGGTAGCGCTATTCCTTGTGGTCGGCATTGGTCATCTCATCGACACCTATCTGCTCGGCGGCACGGGAGCACCACTTCGTACGGCGATTGTCTTCTTCTACATTGCTAATGAGGGAATTTCTCTCGTTGAGAATGCCACGGCTATTGGGTTACCCGTGCCTGCAAAGTTAAAAGATGTGCTGGCACAGCTTCATGGAAAGGATGAACAGAAATGAATCTACGGAAATTGATATTCACAAACAACGCCTGCTACAAGTCTGGCAGAACTATTACTGTCAAAGGCATTATGGTTCACTCCACCGGTGCGAACAATCCGAATCTGCGCCGTTATGTGGGTCCGGACGACGGTCTGCTGGGCAAAAACCAGTATAACAACCATTGGAATCAGGATAAACCGGATGGGCGGCAGGTCTGCGTACACGGCTTCATCGGAAAACTGGCTGATGGGAGCATCGCAACCTATCAGACACTGCCGTGGAATCATCGCGGTTGGCATGGGGCTTCCGGCTCAAAAGGATCGGTCAATGACAGTCACACAAGTTTTGAAATCTGCGAGGATGGCCTAACCGACAAAGCCTATTTCAACGCAGTCTACAGGGAAGCCACCGAACTGTGTGCCTATCTCTGCAAGGAGTATAATCTCGACCCGATGGCAGATGGCGTTATTATCGGTCATTACGAGGGGCATAAACGCGGCATCGCCAGTAACCATGCCGACCCCGGCCACTGGTTTCCGAAGCACGGCAAGTCGATGGATACATTTCGCGCCGAGGTTCAAAGGTTGCTCAAGGCAACAGAACCTTCAAAGCCTCCCATTCCCAACCCAACTGAACCGAAAAAGCTGTACCGTGTACAAGTCGGTGCTTACGCCGTCAAAGCCAATGCTGATGCCATGCTCAAAAGGGTAAAGGCGGCGGGATTTACGGATGCTTTCATCAAAACCGAATAACCAGCATATGCTGGTACGCAAGTGCTCCTCTTCTGTCTGTAGACGGTAGAGGGGCACTTTTTATTTCCCCTCCGAATGGAGGAAAGCATATGACTGCTGCTCAAAAGGAGCGGATTGAATACTTGCGCGGTAAAGGTGACAGCTACGCCGCTATCGCCGCCGATCTCGGTATGTCCGAAAACACCGTCAAGTCCTACTGCCGCCGAAATAACATCAGCGTTTCGATAAAACAAGAACTACCTGTAGCTACTGATGCCTGTGCCAACTGCGAAATTTTACTTCGGCACACGCCGGGATCGAAACAGAAACGCTTCTGTTCTGACAAGTGCCGTATGACTTGGTGGAAGGCACACCCTGAAGCCGTGAACCGCAGAGCCGTCTATCATTTCGTATGCCCGACCTGTGGCACGGAGTTTGAAAGCTACGGAAACGCACATCGGCGATACTGTTCCCGCACCTGTTTTGGGCTGTCGCGGAGGGCTTGCCATGAGTAAAGATGAAGCAATTCTGCGCTACAAGTCAGCTATGGCGGTGTTCAAAAACTGGCACGCAAATGGCATCATTTCTGATGATGACCTGCAGGGAATAGATACAATATTTGCCCAAAAGTATGGTTTATCCTCGTGCAGTATATTCCTCGAAAATGACTTGCTATGTAAGGAAAAAAGAGTGATATATGGTAATGCGAAAGGAGGCCATTATGGGCAGAAAGATAACAAAAGTTGAACAAACGGTGCCATTACCGACCAGACAACGGGTCGCAGCCTACGCTCGTGTTTCCTGCGATAAAGATGAAATGCTTCATTCCCTTGCCGCTCAGGTCAGCTATTACAGCAATCTGATACAGGGCAAGCCTGAATGGGAGTATGTTGGCGTGTATGCCGACGAAGCGGAAACCGGCACGAAAGATTCAAGACCTGAATACCAGCGACTGCTTGCCGACTGCCGTGCGAGACGCATCGATCTCGTCCTCACGAAGTCTATCAGTCGCTTTGCGAGAAATACAGTCACATTGCTTGAAACTGTACGGGAACTTAAGGATCTCGGCGTCGGCGTATATTTTGAGGAGCAAAACCTGCACTCGCTTTCAGGAGACGGAGAGTTAATGCTAACCATCCTTGCAAGCTACGCACAAGAGGAAAGCCGCTCTGTCAGCGAAAACCAAAAGTGGCGTATCAGAAAAGATTTCAAGGAGGGCAAGCCCTCCAACAACATCCGCATTTATGGGTTTGACTATAAGGACTTCAAGTTAACCATTATTCCCGAAGAAGCCGAGGTTGTGCGGATGATATTCGCTGACTATTTATCGGGGCTTGGCAAAAATGCGATTATGAAGAAGCTGATTCGGCTCGGAGTCCCCACCAAATGCGGCGGTCGCTGGTCAGAAAGCACCGTAGGCTCAATTCTGGGGAACGAGAAATTCATCGGTGATACGTGCTTGCAAAAAGGCTTTATCACTGACCACCTTACAAAGCAATGGAAGTCCAACAGCGGTGAGCTGCCGAAATACTACGTCGAAGGCTCACATGAAGCCATTATCGACCGCGAGACCTTCGAGGCGGTTCAGATTGAGATGGCTCGGCGGGCAGAAAAAGCAAATCATCCCCGGAAGCTGACATTCAGCGAATTTTCGGGACTAATCACCTGTAAAAAGTGTGGAGCAAAATTCCGCAAAAAGGTAAGCGGCGTCGGCACAAAATATGCCAAGGTGGTTTGGGCTTGCGCTACCTACACTTACCGAGGAAAGCACGAATGTGCCGCCAAGCGAATACCCGAGGACATACTCAAAGAGAAATGCACCGAAGTATTAGGGCTTGCTGAGTACGACCCCAATGTATTATCGGGGAAGATTACAGCGATAGCAGTCCCCGACGACGGCGTCCTGGTATTTACTTTTAAAGACGGCACAGAGCAAACAGCTACATGGGAAAATCGCTCCCGACGAGAGAGCTGGACTGACGAGATGCGGCAAACCGCAAGAGAACGGGCGCTGGGAGGTACGGATAATGGCTAATATACGAGTTATCCCCGCCACCGCTCCAGCTTTGTCGGCGCAGTCAAAGTCGAACACTGTCAAGCGTCGCGTGGCGGCTTACGCAAGGGTTTCCACCGACAGCGACGAGCAACTTACAAGCTATGAAGCGCAGGTTGACTACTACACAAAATTCATCCAGAGCCGAGAAGACTGGGAATTTGTGACCGTCTACACGGACGAAGGGATTTCTGCGGTCACCACCAAGAAACGCGATGGCTTCAATCAGATGGTAGCTGATGCTCTGGAGGGCGGCATAGACCTCATCGTCACAAAATCAGTCAGTCGCTTTGCCAGAAACACAGTAGATAGTCTCACAACCGTCCGCAAACTTAAGGAAAAAGGCGTGGAAGTCTGGTTCGAGAAAGAGAACATCTATACGCTGGATTCCAAAGGCGAGTTACTTATTACAATTATGAGCAGTTTGGCGCAGGAAGAAAGCCGCTCCATTTCAGAGAACGTGACTTGGGGTCAGCGCAAGCGAATGGCGGACGGCAAGGTCAGCCTTCCGTATAAACAATTCCTCGGCTACGAGAAAGGTGAGGACGGCCTACCGCAAATAGTTCCTGCCGAAGCAAAAATTGTTCGCCTCATCTTTCGTCTCTACATGGAGGGCAAGACATTCTCGGCAATTGCCAAACATCTCGAACGGCATAACATTCCGTCACCTGCAGGTAAGAAAACGTGGCAAACGGCGGTGGTTCAGTCAATCCTGACCAACGAGAAATATAAAGGCCATGCCTTATTGCAAAAGACTTTTTGTGCAGACTTCCTCACGAAGAAAATGGTCAAGAACGAAGGACAGGTTCAACAGTATTATGTGGAAAACAGCCACCCCGCCATTATCGAACCTGATGAGTTCGATGCCGTTCAGCTTGAAATAGAACGACGAAAAAACCTCGGCAGACCTACAAGCAGCACGAGTATATTTGCATCCCGACTTATCTGCGCGGATTGTGGCGGCCGCTTCGGCAAGAAGGTCTGGGGTAGTTATAAGGGCGACAAGACCTACCGCAAAGAAGTCTGGCAGTGTAATGATAAATACAAACGGCTCGGTAACCCCGGAAAGGGATGCCAGACGCCACATATCACCGAGGAAGTGATCAAGGAAAGGTTTTTAGCTGCATTTAATCAACTCATGTATAACCGCGATGGGCTGATTGAGGACTGCCGACTTGCTCAAAATGTCCTTTGTGACACCACGGCAATTGATACAGAGCTTACGGAATTGTTCCGTGAGATTGAGGTTGTTACCGAACTCTCCAGAAAAGCAATTTATGAAAATGCCCGATCAGCAGTAGACCAGAAGGAATGGACGGAGCGTAACAACGCCTATCTCGAACGCCACCACAAGGCTTCAAAGCAAGTCGACGAGTTGGAAGCAATCAGGCGAGAACGCCTTGGTAAGGGCAAAATCATCGAAGGCTTCATCAAAGACATTGAGAGCCGCCCGCTTGCCATCGCCGAGTTTGACGAAAAACTATGGCTTACTGTAATCGACCAAGTGACGGTCGACCAAGATGGCGCAATGACATTCAGATTCAAAAACGGCTCGGAAGTCACAGCTTAACATTGCCATATCAAGGTTGCAAAGGTATATGGCTCGCCTTCAGGCGGGCTGTTTTTGGCTAAGCTTTATCTTTTTGTGTGGGGGTGTGTAGCATATCTTCGGCCCTATGCCGCTCTCCACACATGAATTCTATGCCTTACCACCACTCATTTTGCGCTGAAAGACGATAACTGCGAGTGCAAAAATGACAACCGAATAACCCAATATAATTGTCAAATGCGGTAGCAGTTCGCCAAAATTTCCGTATAAGACTGCTTTTATTGCTTGCACACTATGATAAAACGGTAAAATGTCAGCCGCTTTTTTGAAAGCGCCGCCAATTAAATCAAGCGGAATGAATACCCCAGACAACCATCCTGCGACATTCGTCAGCACTGCGCCGCAGATGCCGCCGACCGCCTTTTCATTCATCATACTACCGAAAAGCAAGCCTAAACCCACAAACAAAAGCGAGCTCAGTGCTGTCACGAGAATCGCAGGCAGGAGATTGACGGTAAGTTCAAGCCCAGCAAGACAGGAAGCAAACAACGTGATTGCGGCTTGCGCTAATGCCATAACGAACAATGGCAAAGTGTAGCCCAATATGAAATCTAAAGAAGTCATAGGCGAGGCGAACAAGCGCATTAAGAACGATGAGGTACGGTCTTTTGACAACAGCATCCCCGAAAACAATGCCATAAAAGCGGTTCCAAACATTGCTAAACCGGGTGCGAGGTTTTCAATCGAGAACATCGTGTTATTCGCTTCGGTGGGGATGCTGGCATTGATGATGGACAGCAGAACCAAGAGTATAAGCGGAAACCCCAATCCGAAAAAGAGGTTGGTGGGATCGCGCAAAAGCTCTTTTGTGTTGCGTTTAGCAAACAAAACAATTCTCATACAGCACCTCCTGAAAGCATAACAAAAGCGTCCTCCAACTTGCTTGTACCGGTCTGCTCGGTCAATTCTGCTACCGTCCCAATCGCCGTCAATTTTCCGTTTGCCATGATGCCCACACGGTCGGACAACGCTTCCGCTTCCTCTAAATAATGTGTTGTAAGGATGATTGTCACCTTTCCTTTTAATGACTTAATGGATGTCCACAGTTCGCGGCGGGCAAGCACATCAAGCCCCAAAGTGGGCTCGTCAAGAAACAGGATTTTGGGATTTGAAATCAAAGCCATTGCAATGGAAAGCCGCCTCTGCATACCGCCCGACAACTGCTTTGATTTTTTGTTCCGTACACCGTCAAGCCTGAACTGCGTCGCCATTTTATCTGCACTTTTCTTTACTGTTTTGCTGTCCTTACCATAAATGCTCGCTATAAGCTCCAAGTTTTCGATGACTGATAAATTGGCGGCTACTGCTGTTTCCTGCGGCGAGATATTGATTTTCGCTTTGACAGCTTGCGGGTGTTCCTTTACGCTATCTCCGAGCAGAACCGCATCGCCGCCCGTTGGCTTAATCAAACAGGACAGCATCTTGATCGTTGTGGTTTTTCCCGCACCGTTGACACCCAAAAGAGAAAACAGTTCACCTTGCTCGATCGTCAGATTCAATTCATCTACTGCTGTAAATTCGCCGTATTTTTTTGACATATTTGTAATTGTGATTGCATTCATTCTTCGTCACCTCTTTTTGGCGTAGTGCCATCAAAGATTGTTGTGACAAGTTTATTAAAAGCATTTTTGGGCGGTATCGCTATGCCTTGTTTTTCGTCACCCAAGATAATCAAGGTTTCTCCGGGGTTGATGTCAAATATTTCACGGGCTTCTTTTGGGATAACAATCTGCCCTTTTTCACCTACTTTGACCATCCAAGCATATTTGCCTTTAGGTTTATTCATTATGAGCCCTCCGTTCATAAAGTATGATAAGTATGATTTGTATTACCAGTATACATTGTGTGACTGATTTTGTCAAACACATCCACATATCCCTTCAAAACCTTTAATCACGGGGATCATCATCCAAGGTTGTCAAGGTATTTTGCTCGCCAATCGGCGGGCTGTTTTTTTGCCGTAGCAGTATCTTTTAACGATTACAAGGCAAATCGTTAAAAGATGCACACCCCCAGAGGTCTAATCGTTAAAAATAAACACTTAACAGCCGCAAGTTCGTGTCAAGTATCCTCCGAAAACGGCAGCTCTAAAACACCAACTATTGCTACAAGACAAAAAGCACAAAGCCCGAAAGTGGCTTAAATCAAGCACTTTCGGGCAAACAAAAAACCATCTATTGACAAAATTCCTTTTATCAATAGATGGTATTTGATTTGGTGGAGGTGCGGGGAGTTGAACCCCGGTCCGAAAGAGAATCCACAACAGGCGCTACGAGCGTAGTTCATGGATTAAATTCACGCTACCGGCGGGCATGAACACCCTCAGGCTTTGCTATCCTCTAAAAATTCCCCTGCTAATTCGAGGAAAAACCATCAGAGTAGACTGTGTTAATGACCCTTGAGTCCACCCCACAGACAAAGTGGGTCAAGGGTTAGCAGATTAAGCTGCTAAAGCTAAACTAGGTTTTTTGGCACTTCAAAAGAAGTTTCCACCGTTTAACGGGTAAATGGAATCCCGGCTCGCTCCTCTTGCCAATTCTTCCCCCGTCGAAACCAATACACCCCCAGGTGTTAGAAACGTTGCTTTTCCTTAAAGCCTCGTTGAATATCACGTTTAGCTTCCTTTTCTGCCAAATCATGTCGCTTATCATAAAGCTTTTTACCCTGCGCCAGCGCAAGTTCAAGCTTAGCCAAGCCTCGCACAAAATATATCTTGACCGGAATCAAGGTAAACCCCTTCTCCCGTACCTTAGCATAAATACGCCTGATTTCCGCCTTATGCAAAAGCAGACGCCGTGGTCGTTTTGGCTCGTGATTAAAACGATTACCCATCTCATAAGGTGCGATATGCATATTATAAATATACACTTCGCCTCGCTCAATCCTGGCATAAGCCTCCTGAATACTAACTTTAGCGTTACGCAAAGATTTGACCTCAGTTCCCTTAAGCTCAATTCCCGCCTCAAAAGTCTCCAGGAAATGATATTCATGACGTGCCTTGCGGTTTTCACTGATAATTTTGATTTGTTCTTGTCCCATATTCATACCTAACATAATTTTATCGAGGATATATTATTATAACATATTAAAGCTGCAAGTCAAGCGAAAAACGTCTTCTTTCCTAGCTCTCATGCGCTAACAAAAAATCAATAAACATGTTTTCCTCATCCACAGAAAGCACCTGAATTTTCACCAGATCACCTAAACGGTAAATTTTTCCACACTTAACCCCTGTCAAAGTGAATTTTTTTTCATCATGTTCATAATAATCATCCGTTAAATTAGAAAGACGTACTAATCCTTCCACACTATTTTCCAATTCTACATACATGCCGTAACCGGTCACACCGGAAATATGACCGGAAAACACCTGACCGATTTTTTGCTTCATAAAATGACAGCATTTGATTTTTTTGATTCGTCGCTCCACTTCTTCGGCACGCCGTTCCTTATAAGAACTGTCCTGAGCATGCTCTTCCATTTGCCTTCGCCAAGTTTCTTTAGTCTCAGACTTTAATGATCCTTTAGCCAGGTAAGCCTTAATCACCCGATGAATCAAAATATCCGGATAACGCCTGATAGGAGCAGTAAAATGCGAATAATACGGCATTGCCAAAGCAAAGTGTCCTAAAGCTGTCGTGCTATAACGGGCATGATTCATGGCTCTTAAAAGCAGCAAGGACAAAATTCTTTCCTCGGGCGTCCCGGCGGCCTCTTGAAGCACCTTTTGAATCGCACGAGGATGCAGCTGACCTCCCTTATGATTAATAACATACCCCAAAGGCGCCAAAAATTCATTGATTTCCGGTAAATCCTCCAGCGGAAAGGCCTCATGCACACGATAAACAAAGGGAGCTTCCGCAGCAAAATAAGTCTCTGCCACCGTCCGGTTGGCACAAAGCATCATTTCTTCGATAATTCTTTCACTTAAACCATGCTCACGTGCGACAATATCAATAACTTCGCCTTCCTCCATGATTATTTTAGTCTCCGGGAAATTAAAATCAATCGCCCCTGCCTGCCGCCGCCGCTGCCGCAAAGTTTTTTGTAAAGCCGCCATCTCGGATAAAACCTTTAAATAATCACCCAAATTTTCCCGAGCAACTGGATCATGCTGCATCAGGGCAGCATTAATCTCTTCGTAAGATAAGCGTTTTTTCACATTAATCACAGATTCACAAATTTCTGAGGCAACCACAGCACCCGTCGGATCAATTTCCATCAGACAGCTCATCGCCAAACGATCAGCACCGGCGTTCAGGCTGCAAATATGATTGGATAAATCCGGCGGCAGCATCGGAATCACCAAGTCCGGCAGATAAACACTGGTTCCTCTTAAGGCTGCCTCTCGATCTAAGGGCGAATTTGCCCGTACATAATGCGCAACGTCGGCAATATGCACCCCCAAAAGCCAGTTATTATTAGCTAGTTTTTGTAAAGAAACCGCATCATCTAAATCCTTTGCGTCCGCACCATCAATGGTCAGCAAAATATCCTCACGAAAATCTCGGCGTCCCGCCTTATCTTCTGCAGAAAGCACCGCCCTTTGCTTAGCCTCCTGCAAAACCTGACGAGAAAATTTATAAGGCAAATCATAATTTTTAATCACAGAAAGGGTCTCGAGATTTTTATCATCTTTATGAGCAAATACTTCCAAAATCTGTCCTTTAGGGTTTTTTTTGCCATCCTGCGGCCAAAAAACCATCTGCACTACCACCTTATCGCCTGATTGTGCAGCAACCTTACCCACAAAAACCGGCTCTATTAAGCGCCGATCATCCGGATAGACAAAACCATTTTGATAAGTTCCCACTAAGCGCTCAGTGTTACGCGCCACAATGCGTATTACGCAACCCTCTCGCCGCTTACCTCTACCTTTTTTGCGGCGATGAGCGGAAGTCTTTCTACGCTCTACTAAAACCGTATCACCATGCCAAGCACCCCTGACACAATGGGCAGGGATAAAAATATCCTCTTCATTTTCACGCAATAAAAAAGCATAACCTTTACCGCTTTGATGCAGGATACCCCGATCATAGCCCAGCTGTTTGGGCAAATAATATTGCTTGCGGGAGCCTGTTTTTTTTATGATTAATTTACCCTCCTGCACCAACTGTTCCAATTCTGCCAAAACATCTTTTTTGTTGCCGGAACACCGTGCCAAAAACCAGTCCGCTGCCGACGGTCGATATTCATGATTTAAAAGCTCTTGCAGCTCCTTTTTTTTCTTTTTCATAGCTAATCCTCTTTTATTCAATAATAGTACCGGCATCATGGTAAACTGTCATTAAAAATTCCCACAGTACCGGATGGACCTGATTTCCTTATTTTATATTATACAATTTTTTAGCTCTTTCTATCAAAAAACTATGCTTAACTGTCATCATCTACTAAATATAACGCAAAAGGAGCGCTATAAAGCACCCCTTTTAGCCGATGGTAACTATAGTTGTTTTTGTCAGTGCTTCCTGTAAAAGGGCCGGTATATCCAGCCTTTTTTCCAGCTCTTCCGCCTCGGCAAGACGTGGTCTGATTTTTGGGTAGGCGGGTAAAAAAATCGTACAACAATCTTCAAAAGGCCTGGCAGAAATAGGAAAAGTCTCAATCTGCTGGGCTATTTTAACGATTTCCTCTTTATCCAGCGCCACCAAAGGCCGTAAAACGGGGAGATCAATCACATCATTAATGGTCAACATACTTTCCAATGTTTGGCTGGCGACTTGCCCTATGCTTTCACCGGTAACCAAAGCCAAAGAGCGGCCTTTTTTAGCAATGCTTTCTGCCAAACGAAACATCATCCGCCGCATCAAGGTAATCGTATATTCCTCTCTGGTATGTTGACGAATAGCCTTTTGAATTTCTGTAAAATGCACTATATGCAACTTGATCGGAGCACCCTGCCACTTAGCCAGCACGGCACACAAATCCTCTACCTTTTGTTTACTTTGCTCACCTGTAAAGGGAAAACTATGAAAATAAAGTGCTTCTAAAGTAACTCCGCGCTTCATGGTCATCCAACCGGCCACCGGACTGTCTATGCCGCCGGACAACAAAAGCAAAGCCTTACTGCTGCACCCCACCGGCAGACCTTTTGCACCGGGAATTATTTGCCCATACACAAAAGTTCCTTCCTGACGCACCTCCACATTGATAACCTGCTGGGGATTATGCATTTCTGCTGTATATTTATCCGGCTCGATGAGATCAAACAGCACGGCCGCCGTCTTTTGTGAGATCTCTATCGAAGTCATGGGATAGCTTTTATCGGCTCTTTTAGTCTCGATCTTGAAGCTGCCACCTGTCGGCAGGGCGGCCTCAAGCACTTTTTTTGCGGTGGCAGCTATTTCCGCAATTTCTCTTGAAGTTTCCAAAACCGGCGAAAGGGAGTAAATTCCGAACACGCGCTGTAGGCGCTCTATAACCTGTGTTTCATCGCCCTTAGTTTCAACCCAAATGCGCCCCCACGTGGAGTAGATCTCACGCAAAGGTAAATCTATTAAAGCACGCTTAATATTATTGGTCAGCTGATTGATAAATTTGATTTTGTTTTTACCCTTAAGCCCCAGTTCTCCATAACGAACTAATAATAACCTGCTCATTTTATCTCCTTTTTTATCCGCTGCGGGTCAGACTGCGCACTTCCCGCACAATTTCTGCAGTGGCCTCTGCCACTCTATAAGCCTCTGTTACAGTATTTTCAGCACAAAAACTAAAGCGCAGACTGCAATCTGCCAATTCACGCTGCACACCCATCGCTAAAAGAACGGGAGAAGCCGTATTTTTATTACTGTGGCAAGCCGAACCGGAAGAAACATAAATCTGCTGCTCCTCCAAATAGTGCAAAAGCACCTCGCTTTTAGCTCCCGGAAACCCCACATTCAAAATATGCGGTGCACTTTCACCCGCTAAATCGCTGTGACAAACAGCCTCCGGCAGCAAAGACACCAGCTCTTGCCATAAAGTATCACGCACTTGACGCATCAGATCAGTCCGTGACTCTCGCTGTTGATCCGCCACTTGGGCCGCTGCCGCCAAAGCCATGATACCGGGCATGTTTTCTGTACCGGAACGTTGACCTTGCTCTTGACCGCCACCATAAACTAAAGGCAGTAAGCGCACACCACTTCTCACCCATAAAAATCCCACCCCTTGAGGAGCATGAATTTTATGTCCGCTGCCGGTATATAAGTCAGCCTGCCATTTTCTCAGATCAGATGATAGTTTAGTAAACCCCTGTACCCCATCTATATGAAAGAAGGCCTTCGGTGCAAATTTCTTAATCAAAGCACCGATTTCTGTCAAAGGTTGCACAGTACCGGTCTCATTATTAACCTGCTGACAGCTAACTAAAATAGTATCTTGACTGAGTTTAAGCCTTAAATCTTCTAAGTCCAGTCTGCCGGCTTGATCCACCGCAACCCTTTCCGCCGTAAATCCCAGCTGCTCCAATCTTTTAATAGGTTCAGTGACGGAAGGATGCTCCACATCTGAAAACAAAATTTTGCGGCCCTTTTTCCCATGAGCAGCAGTAATACCAAAAAGAGCCGTATTATTACCCTCACTGCCGCCGGAAGTAAAAAAGATTTCCGCCGCCGACACCTGCAGAATTTGAGCCACTGTTTTTCTGGCCTCTGCCAAATAACGGGCGGTTTGCACGCCCTTACCATGCAGCGAAGAGGCATTGCCAAAGCCGCTTTCCATCATCATCAAGGCTGCTTGCTTGGCCTCCGGACAAACCTTAGTGGTTGCACTATTATCAAAGTAAATTTCTTGCATTCTCACCCCGACCTTTTACCGAAAAAGGCCGGACGTAATCGCCCGACCCTTGTTTTGTTCAAAAATAGTTCTATTTGATGACTGCCGATACAATACAAATGGCAAAAAAGGCTACCGCCAAAACTGTAGTTACTTTAACCAGAAATTCATCCATGCCTTTTTTCTTACCGAAAAAAGCCTCTGAAGCACCACTGATGCTGCCGGAAAGACCGGCACTCTTACCAGATTGCAGGAGAATGGTAGAAATCATACCTACACAGAGAATAATTTGCAGAACTGTTACCAAAACATTCATCAAAAAGACCTCCAGTTTCAACAACTATTAAATACTTAGATCACACGTACTGAAATATTATATCATAAAAAAATTTCAAAAACAATATCTAATTTTATTTTCATCCCTCAAAAACAGCCAAAAATATAGATCGATGGCCCGTAATGGCTGTTTTTTTCGTGAAAAAAGGCTGCTCCGCTCTTTTACGGGCTGTTAATTTCTCCCTCTTACTTATCTCCCCGAAAGGCAGCAAACAAGCCCTGCCATCTGATAAATAATCAAAAGGAAGGGCTTGACAGATGCCTTCATAATGTCAATAAAAATGTCCACAAAAACAATTATACAAATCCCGCAGCCTATAAATTATAAAAGACCTCTTCCCCGCCAAAACAAGCAGCAATATCCAACTCTTCCTCAATTCGCAGTAATTGATTGTATTTAGCCACCCGATCTGTTCTGGAAGGAGCACCGGTTTTAATCTGCCCGGCATTAACTGCCACCGCCAAATCAGCAATGGAAGTATCCTCCGTTTCACCTGAACGATGGGAAATTACGCAGGTAAAGCCGGCCCTTTTGGCCATCTCAATTACATCCATAGTCTCTGAAAGACTGCCTATTTGATTAACCTTGACTAAAATAGAGTTAGCCGCCCGTAACTCAATCCCTTGAGCTAATCTCTCGCAGTTAGTGACAAATAGATCATCACCCACAATCTGCACACGGTCACCAATTTTTGCTGTCAAGGACTGCCATCCTGCCCAATCATCCTCAGATAAGCCATCCTCAATAGAAATAATCGGATAACGCTCACAAAGATCAGCGTAGTATTCCACCATCTCCGCCGATGTCTTGACCAATCCTTCACCCTCCAGATGATATTTACCATCCCAGAAAAATTCCGTGGCCGCCGCATCAATAGCAATACAAACATCTTGCCTGGGCTGCAGTCCGGCTTTTTCAATGGCTTCGATAATACACGCTAAGGCCTCTTCATTAGATTTTAAGTTGGGCGCAAAACCACCCTCATCACCAACAGAAGTATTGTAATCACGTGCCTTTAAAACTTTACGAAGCTGATGAAAAACTTCCGCTCCCATCCGCAAACAATCAGCAAAATTGACTGCCCCTATCGGCATAATCATAAACTCCTGAATATCAACGTTATTGTCGGCATGCTGCCCCCCGTTTAAAATATTCATCATCGGTACCGGCAGTTCCTTGGCATTAACACCACCCAAATAACGATAGAAAGGCATCCCCAAATAATTCGCCGCCGCCCTGGCAACAGCTAAAGAAACACCTAAGATCGCATTAGCACCTAATTTATTTTTATTATCGGTGCCATCAAGCTCCAACATCAAACCGTCAATCTCTACCTGGTCAAAAGGTGAGCGACCAATGATCTCGGGAGCAAGCTCAACCAAGACATTGCTGACAGCCTGCAAAACGCCCTTACCCAAATAACGATCCTGATCACCATCACGCAATTCCACCGCTTCATAAGCACCCGTTGAAGCGCCGGAAGGAACCGCCGCCCGCCCGATAGTACCGTCCTCTAAATAGATTTCAACCTCCACAGTCGGATTACCACGGGAATCTAAAATCTCCCTGGCATTAACATCTGCAATCAAAGACATCTCTTTTCCTCCCCATTAATTAATTATATATTACCCTCTATCAAGGTCTGCCCTGTCATCTCTTGGGGTTGCTCAAGATGCAGCAGCTGCAAGATAGTAGGTGCGATATCTGATAATTTGCCCTCTCTTAAACGCACTTTTTTTAAGCTGTCATTAATTAAAATAAAGGGCACTCGGCTGGTGGTATGAGCTGTCATGGGCTCTCCCTTTTCATCCAGCATCATCTCTGCATTACCATGATCAGCCGTCAAAAGTAAAATCCCCTGGCTGTCTTGAACGGCCTTTAATACCTGACCGACAGCTTGATCAACCACATTTAAACCCGCCACTGTGGCAGCAAAATTTCCAGTATGACCCAACATGTCCGGATTGGCAAAATTAAGCACTATCAAAGCATAATCATTTGTCTTAATCTGTTCTACAACTATTTTTGTAATCTCCGGACAGCTCATCTGCGGCTGCAAATCATAAGTTGCTACCTTAGGTGAAGGAATTAAAATCCGCTCCTCCCCCTCGACAATGCTTTCCGTCCCTCCGTTAAAGAAAAAGGTCACATGAGCATATTTTTCCGTCTCTGCTATTCTAAGCTGACGCAATCCCTGTTGAGAAATGACCTGCCCCAGTGTCTGTTGCGGCATTTCCGGTGCATAAGCAACCGCCGCCGGCAAACCCTCTTCATATCGGGTCATGCAAACATAATCAACCTGAGGCCTTTTTTCCCCTCGCTCAAAACCCGTAAAATCATCACGACAAAAAGCTGCACTAAGCTCCCTGGCACGATCAGTGCGAAAATTATAAAAAATCACCGCATCTCCACTTTTGACCGCTCCTTTAAAGAGGCCCTCATCATCAACAATCACTGCCGGCTCGATAAATTCATCAGTAACTTCTACTGCATAGGAAGCCTTGACGGCCGCTGCAGCAGTCGCATATTTTTTGCCTTCACCGTAAACTAATGTCTGATAGGCTCGCTGCACCCGTTCCCAACGGTTATCACGATCCATGGCATAAAAACGCCCCATAACAGTGGCAATTTCACCAATTCCTAAAGTGGCTAAAAATTTTTCCACCTGTTCTATATAACCTAAACCCGACGTGGGTGAGCTATCCCGACCATCCATAAAACAATGCACATAAACTTCCGTTAAGCCTTGCTTTTTTGCCATCCGCAGCAGCGCAAATAGATGATCCACATGACTGTGAATGCCACCATCTGAACATAAACCAAACAAATGCAAAGCACCTTCGCTTTTTTTGAGTTTGCTCATAGTTTGCAAAAAAACCGGATTTTTATAAAATTCACCATCGGCAATCAATCTGTTGATCCTGGTTATATCCTGATAGATAATGCGTCCGGCACCGATATTCATATGTCCCACTTCACTGTTGCCCATCTGCCCTTCAGGCAGCCCCACAGCCAAGCCGGAGGCCTCAAGCTTCGTGTGTGGATAGTTTTGCCACAGATAATCAAAATTGCTCAAATCAGCACCGGACAAAGCATCTCCGGGCTTGCCATTTTTAAGACCAAAACCATCTAAAATCATCAAAACCACTGTTTGTGGGGACTTCACCATAAACATCTCTCCTAAATCCAATCAATAAGAGGGCGAGAACACTACCCGCCCTTTCTTAACTACTAGTCAGTTATTCCAAAATATGATAGTTAGCAATACCTGCAAAGCTCTCCGGCTGCAAGCTGGCACCACCAACCAAAACACCATCAATATTAGGGCAAGCCATTAAATCCCGAATGCTCTCCGGTTTGACACTTCCACCATATAAAATGCTGATTTTTTCAGCAAGATCACCCCATAATTCTGTCAGCTGCTCACAAATATAAGATAAAGCCTCCTCTGCATCAGTAGTAGAGGCCACCATGCCGGTACCAATCGCCCAAACCGGCTCGTAAGCGATCAGCAAATCCTCGCTAGGTTCAATACCCAGTAAAGAGGAAAGCAGCTGATCACGTAAAATTTCCAGCGTCTCCCCACTTTCTCTTTGCTGTAAAGTTTCACCGATACAGACAATCGGCTTCATGCCACAATTTAATGCTGCCTGCGCCTTACGGGTAATCATTTCGGCACTCTCCTCAAAATATTGACGACGTTCCGAATGACCACATAAACAATAAGAACAACCACTATCTACCGCCTGCGCCGCCGAGATTTCCCCGGTATATGCGCCCTCTTTTTGCCAGTGAATATTTTGAATCCCCACCAGAATATTGTTATCGGCATACTTGGCCACTTCATCTAAACAGGTAGCAGGCGGAAAAATCACGATTTCGGCATCCTCGTTACGCACCAACAACAAAAATTTTTCCATAAAGGCACCGGCATCCGCTTTTAGTTTGTTCATTTTCCAATTAGCAGCAATCACAACCTTGCGGTTTTTTCCATCCACTCTAAACACCCCCGGTTAATAAACACTTATTTATCATCTAAAGCAACTACTCCAGGCAGCCTTTTACCTTGCAAAAGTTTCAAAGAGGCTCCGCCGCCGGTGGAAACATGATCGATAACATCAACAACCTTAGCAGCACGAACAGCAGCCACAGAATCACCGCCACCCACAATCGTATAGGCAGAAGACTCGGCAAGCATTTTTGCTATCGCCATCGTACCGCGGGCAAACTGCGGAATCTCAAAAACACCGCAAGGTCCATTCCAAATAATGGTCTGGGCTTTATCAATTTCTTTTCTAAACAGTTTAATAGTTTCCGGACCAATATCAAGACCCATCCAACCTGCAGGAATGGCGTCCATACTAACCACTTTTTCCGGTGCGTCGGCAGAAATTTCTGCCGCAACTACTGTATCAATAGGTAAAACAATTTTAGCCTTAGCTTCCGGCCGGGATAATAATTCTTTAGCCCAAGCCAGCTTACTTTCATCAACCAGGCATTTTTGCATATCATATCCCTGAGCGGCAAAAAAAGTATAAGCCATGCCACCGCCAATTAAAATCTTGTCTACTTTTTGTAAAAGACTTTCGATCACATCGATTTTATCCGCTACTTTGGCGCCGCCAATGATCGAAACAAAAGGCCTTGCTGGTGATTTTAAAGTTGCCCCCAGTTTGGTCAATTCCTTTTCTAACAGCAAGCCGCAAACCGCCGGCAAATATTTGGTAATACCCACGATCGAAGCATGCTCCCGATGAGCAGTACCAAAAGCATCGTCAACATAAATATCCGCTAAATCCGCCAGTTTTTTAGCAAAAACAGGATCATTGTTTTGTTCTTCAGTATAAAAACGCAAATTTTCCAATAATAAAATCTGCCCGCCTTGCAAAGAGCTTGCCAACCTTGCAGCTTCACTCCCCACACAATCCTCAGCAAACAACACTTTTTGATTCAACATTTGGGAAAGACGCTCTACCACCGGAGCCAAACTATATTTAAGATCAACCACACCTTTTGGTCGCCCCAAATGAGACATCAGAATAATTTTGGCGCCCTGTTTTTGCAAACACTCAATCGTCGGCAAAGACCGCCGCAAGCGATTATCATCAGTAACCTGCTTATTTTCATCCAAGGGAACATTAAAGTCAACACGAACAATGACCTTCTTGCCGCAAACATCAATATCGCGCAGACTCTTTTTCTCCCAACATTCTGTCATCGCACCCGCCTCCTAAAGCTGCGATGCTACAAAACAAGCAAGGTCAACAACGCGGCTGCTGTAACCCCACTCATTATCATACCAAGTTACAACCTTGGCTAAATTACCGCCCACCACCATTGTTGAGAGGGCATCTACCACAGAAGAGCGTTTTTCACCATTAAAATCAACCGAAACCAAAGGCAGTTCGCAATAACCTAAGTATTTTTTAAATGCCCCTTCTGAAGCAGCTTTTAAAACCTGATTAATCGTCTCTGCCGTAACTTCTTTCTCCAGATCTAAAGTCAAATCAATCATTGAAACATTGGCAGTCGGCACCCGCACCGCAAAGCCATTAAGCTTTCCTTCCATGACCGGCAAAACTTTGGCAATTGCTCGAGCAGCCCCAGTAGTAGTAGGGATTAAAGACATAGCGGCAGCACGCGACCGACGCAAATCCTTATGTGCATTATCAATAATTTTTTGATCATTAGTGTAAGCATGAATAGTTGTCATTAAACCGGATTTAATACCGAAGGCATCATGTAAAACCTTAACCACCGGCGCCAAACCATTGGTGGTACAAGAAGCATTAGAAATTATATTATGTTTCGAACTGTCATATTCATCTTCATTAATGCCCATCACAATGGTTGCATCCTCGTTTTTACCGGGTGCCGTTAAAATAACCTTTTTAGCACCGGCAGCCAAATGAGCCTCTGCCTTTTTGGCATCATTAAATTTACCGGAAGCCTCAATAACAAGATCCACACCCAATTCTCGCCAAGGTAATTCGGCGGGATCCAACTTGTTTAGGCATAAAAAAGGAGTGCCGTCAACATAGATTTTTTCCTCATCATGGGTCACTTCATGAGGCCATGTTCCATGCACGGAATCATATTTTAAAAGATGAGCATAAGGAACTATACCGGAACGACCATTGATAGCCACTATTTCCAACTCAGGATTACCCCAAGCGGCCCTTAAAGCCAAACGACCAACTCGACCAAAACCATTGATAGCTATTTTAACAGACATACTATCTCTCCTTTTAAATTTGATTATTATCTTGCCGGAAATAAAGATAAATAAAAAAAGCAATACTGTCCAAATTTCGCTAAAGAATAGTTAAATCCTTTAATAAACGACTATAATTTATTAAATAAGGCAGTTTTTTATTTTTTTTGCCAATATTTAGCTCCATAATCACGAATATTATCCGCTATCTCATTTAAACGGCGCAACCGATGATTGATCGCCGATTTACTTAAACTCGCTAAATTCGCCAACTCGGATAAAGAACTTTGAGGATTTTCCAAACGTAATTGAGCCGCCTCCTGCAAGGGCCGCGGCAGCTTATCCAAACCAATCTCTGTCTTAATTAAATTAATGTCCTCTACCTGCTTAATGCTGGCCTTAATCGTTCTATTAAGATTGGCATTTTCACAATTGACCACTCTGTTAACTTGATTTCGCACATCTTTTACAATCCTGATATTTTCAAATTCCAACAAAGAGCGGTACGAACCGATCACCGTTAAAAAATCAATAATTTGATCACCCTCTTTAAGATAAACCAGATAATGCTGCTTGCGCCGAATTATTTTACCTATAATATCAAATTTTGCCATCAGACTTTTGATAAATAAAGCCTGTTGCAAATCATTACAGCTGATCTCTAAGTGATATTCACCGCCGGGATCATTGATCGAACCGGCAGAGATAAACGCACCGCGTAAATAAGCACGGCTGCAACAGGTCTTGGCCGCAATCTGTGGATTTAACGGTCCCGGAAAACTAGTCTGCCAAGCTGCACTTTTATCCGTCACTCCTAATACCGTCAGCAGCTGTTTCATCCCCCCTTGCGGCACAATGCGCAGGGCATAAACTTGACCTTTTTGCAGATTGTTTCTCCGATAAACAGTCATCTCCGTTTTCAGCTTATATATATCTTTAATCATACCTAAAATCTTACGAGCGATCCCGGCATGCTGCGTCTTAACAGTCAGCGAAACGGACATTTTGCTGCTAATGGAAAGACAGCCGGATAAACGCAAAAAAGCAGCCACTTCAGCCTGCCTGCAGCAACGTTTCTGTGAAATAACTCTAGCCAAATCATCTTTGACATCAGTGGCAAAAGACATGCCGACCTCCGCTTGCGATTTTAATATTTTTGATCCGCTTTTTTGATATCACGGTGCTGTAATGCGGGATGATATCCCTTTTGTTCCAGCTTTTTTGCCAAGGCACGGGCAATCGAAACCGAACGATGCCGTCCACCCGTACAGCCGATGGCAATAGTCAAATGACGTTTACCTTCGTTGCGATAATAGGGTAACAAAAACTCCAAAAGCTTAACATAATGAGCAACAAATTTTTTACTGGCTTCCTGCTCCATAACAAATTTATAAACTTGTTTATCTTGCCCGGTGAGGGGTCGTAATTCCGGGATATAGTGGGGATTAGGTAAAAAGCGCACATCCATCACTAAATCAACATCAATCGGTAAACCGTATTTATAACCGAAAGAGACCAGCGAAACCGCCATAACTTCCTGCATATCTTGAGCAAACAGTTCTGTAATATGAGCGGATAAATCTCGTGCCCGCAAATTACTGGTATCAATAACCATATCAGCTAACCCTTTAAAATTGGCCAAACGCCGCCTTTCATCACGAATGCTATCTAAAACAGTATCATCACTCTTAGTTAGCGGATGCTTACGTCTGGTTTCTTCAAAGCGCCTGACCAGAACTTCATCAGAGGCATCAAGAAAGATCATCTGGTAATCAATATTATATTGGGACTTAAGCCCCTTTAAATTATCCAAAAGCTCTTCAATCTGGGATAAAAAGTTGCCGCCGCGAATATCCGTCACTACGGCCACCCGTGAGATAGCCCCCTGTGACATCAAGACACTGGAAATAAATTTCATGAATAAATCCAGAGGCAGATTGTCCACACAAAAATAACCAATATCCTCTAAAGCGTTGGTACACTGGGTCTTGCCTGCTCCACTCATACCGGAAATAATAATGATATGCATCTTGTTTTTCACGTCCGGCTGATCACTGCCGCCGGCAGTATTAATACTTGAGGTATCTGCCATCATGATAACTCCTTTTTATAATCCAGATTTTCTTCTTTATATCACATGGTGTTACTTATTCCTCATTTATTATATCATCTTTATGCCAATGTCTCCAGACTGTATAAGCAGTTTTTTTATTCAGACCCGGCGTATGCAAAAGTTGATCCAAAGAGGCCTTTTTAACCTGCTCTAATGAACCAAAGGTTTGCAGCAAGATCTGACTCCTTTTTGGGCCAACCCCTGCAATCTGCAGCAACTCTGAGTTAATTTGACTTTTCGCACGCAAATTACGATGATAATTAAGGGCAAAACGATGTGCTTCATCACGAATCCGCTGCAACAACTGCAAAGCCGGCCTGCCCTGATCAATTTTAAGCGGCTTTGCCTGTCCGGGAAAATAAATTTCCTCTTCCTTTTCGGCCAAAGCAATAACCTTAATTTTGCTCAGACCCAGATCAGAAAGTGTTTCACAAACGGCTGAAAGCTGCCCTTTTCCGCCATCAACAATTAACAAATCAGGAAACACGCCGAAATCCGCCGATTCACGATGCTCCGCCCTTTCATTCAGCCCCCTTTGCAAACGACGCTCCAAAACCTCTTGCAAAGAAGCAAAGTCATTGTTACCATCCACTGTCTTGATGCGAAAACGCCGATACAATTTAGGCTCGGGCGCTCCTCCCGTAAAAACCACCATCGAACCGGTTTTATTAGTGCCGCTCAAGTGACTGATATCATAACACTCTAAGCGCCACGGTGTTTCGGAAAGCTGCAAAGCCTGACGCAAGTCCTCCAAGGCCACAGCATTTTTTTTCGATTGCCGATCCTTTCCTTCCAGATACTGCTTTAAAACCAGCCGAGCATTTTTAGCCACCAAACGCAACAGGTTTAACTTATCACCACGTTGAGGCTTAATAAAAGTAACCTTACGTCCGGATTTTTCGCTAAAGACCTGCTGCAATAAATCAGCATCCCGCGGTAAATGATTGAGGTATAAAAGGGGCATGCTACTTTCACCTTCCCCATAATATTCCTGTAAAAAACGACTCATCAAAAGCGCCTCATCAGCCAAATCAGCATTAATCATAAAAAAATGCTCTCGACCGATGATTTTCCCTTTACGCATAAAAAACACCTGCACTGCCGCCTGACCGTCCTGTTCTTCCACCGCCACAAGATCAAAATTTTTGCCGCGTGCACTTTGATCCAGAATTTGCTGACGTTGCACCTCTTCTAAGGCTAACAATTGATCACGGCAACGAGCAGCCTCTTCAAAGTCCATTTTGCGACTGGCTTCCTGCATGGCTAGTTTTCTTTCACGCACAATCTCCTTGGTTTTTCCCTGTAAAAACAGGATTACCTGCTCTACAATTTCAGCATATTTCGCGGCACTTATCCTCCCCTCACACGGCGCCAAACAGCGTCCAATATGAGAGTTAAGACAGGCTCTTTGCCCCTTATGCATCGTCTTACAGCTGCGCAAAGGGAAAATAGCTTGAATTAATCTTTGCGCCTGCCTCATGGCACCGCTGTTGATATAAGGACCAAAATAACGGCTGCCATCATTTTTAGCTCGCCGCGCCACTACCAGGCGAGGAAACTCCTCCCGCATCGTTAATTTTAGATAAGGATAATGTTTATCATCACGTAAACGGACATTATAATGGGGTCGATATTCTTTGATCAAATTACTCTCCAAAATCAAAGCGTCACGAGCACTGTCTACCAAAACCGTCTCCAGATCTACAATTTTTTCGACCAGCGCCACCGTTTTGGCATCCAAGCCGCTCGAATTTTGAAAATAAGAGCGCACACGACTTTTTAAAGAGCTTGCCTTGCCAACATAAATAACCCTGCCGTCAGCGTCCTTCATCAAATAAACGCCCGGCTTATCCGGCAAATCTTCAAGAATTTGTGCCAAATGCGCTGAAAAATCACGGCTAGACATCTGCCTTGACCCCTTTCCGCTTTTGCAGCAGCTGAGCAATATATTGTCCCGTATAACTTTGCTCTACTTGTGCCACTTCTTCCGGCGAACCGCAAGTCACCAGCCAACCACCCTTTTGACCGCCTTCAGGACCCAAGTCCAGCAAATAATCGGCGGTCTTGATCACATCCATGTTATGTTCGATTACCACCACCGTATTGCCGGCATCAACCAGCCTGCCTAAAACCTCCAGCAAGCGGCGAATATCCGCCATATGCAAGCCGGTAGTCGGCTCATCCAAAATATATAAGGTATTACCTTTAGAACGGCGTGAAAGCTCCGTTGCCAGCTTTATTCTTTGTGCTTCGCCGCCGGATAAAGTCGTGGCGGGCTGCCCCAAATGAATATAACCCAAGCCCACATCCTGCAAAGATTGCAGCTTTTTTCTGATACGTGGAAGTTTGGCAAAAAACTCCGCCGCCGCATCTACCGTCATATCCAAAATATCGGCAATATTCTGACCCTTATAATAGACATCCAGTGTTTCTCTATTATATCTCTTTCCCTTGCATACTTCACACTCTACATAAACATCAGGCAAAAAATGCATTTCTATTTTATTAATCCCGTCACCACGACAAGCCTCACAGCGCCCACCTTTGACATTAAAGCTGAAACGCCCCGGTTTATAACCGCGTGCCTTAGATTCCGGAGTCTGGGAAAACAGTTCCCGAATTAAATCAAAAAGACCGGTATAAGTAGCAGGATTAGATCGCGGTGTGCGACCAATCGGATGCTGATCAATGTTGATCACTTTCTCTAAATATTCCAGCCCAGATATTTTTTGATGAGCACCGGGTACAGTATGAGTCCGATTAAGCTGCCGCGCTACCGCTTTATAAAGAATTTCATTAATTAAAGAGCTTTTGCCGCTGCCGGAAACCCCGGTCACACAGGTAAAAAGACCCAGCGGCACCTTTACCGTAATATCTTTAAGATTATTGGCCTTTGCTCCTGCTATAGTCAACCATTGATCCGTCGCCTCCCGCCTTTTTTCAGGCCAAGGAATGGTCTTGGCACCGGACAAATACTGACCGGTAATCGACTCTTTACAAGCTTTAATATCTTCTAAGCTTCCGGCCGCCACCACATGTCCACCATGCCTGCCGGCGCCGGGTCCAATATCAACAATATAATCGGCCGCTTCCATGGTTTCTTCATCATGCTCCACCACCAAAACCGTATTACCCAAATCACGCAGGTTTTTTAAGGCTTCAATCAAACGCATATTATCCCTTTGATGCAAACCAATACTTGGCTCATCCAAAATATATAAAACCCCCATCAATTGTGAACCGATTTGCGTTGCCAAACGAATACGCTGGGCCTCTCCGCCGGATAAAGTTGCTGCCGCTCGTGCTAAAGTTAAATAATCCAGACCCACCGTAACCAAAAAATCTAAACGCTCATTGATCTCTTTTAAGATATTACGTGCAATCATCTGCTCTCGCTTACTCAGCTTTAAATCGGCAAAAAACTGCTTGATTTCCAGCACCGGTAAAAGACTGACCTCAGCAATGTTTTTACCGCCGATCTTCACAGCCAAGCTCTCCGGACGTAAACGCTGACCGCCGCATTCTTTACAGGGAGTGATGGACATATATTTTTCAATTTCTGCTTTAATATAAGCAGAATTAGTCTCTTGATATCGCCGTTGATAATTGTTGACCAGCCCTTCCCAGGTATGCTTCCAGACACGCTCATTGCCATCATCTTGATAAATGATCTTAAATTTTTCATCTTTACAGCCATAAAAAATCTTATCAAGCGTTTTTCGAGACAAATCCTTGATGGGCGCATCAAGAGAAAATTTGTGAGCTTTAGCCACTGCCTGAATAAAACGGTAATACCATCCCTGCGTATGAGCATTCCAACGCACCAAACCGCCCTCATTAATCGATAAATTCTCATCTTTAATCAATAAATTTTCATCAATGTCCATCGAAAAACCCAAGCCATCGCAAGCCGGACAAGCGCCATAAGGCGCATTAAAAGAAAACATCCGCGGCGTAATCTCTTCAATGCTGACGCCACAATCTAAACAGGCAAAATTTTGACTAAACAATAACTCTTCCTCGTCGCCATCCTCCTTTTGCAGAAAAACCATCACTAAACCATCACCCATAGAAAGTGCCAGCTCCAAAGAATCCGCTAACCTTTTTTCAATCCCATCCTTAAGGATCAAACGATCAATCACTAATTCAATATTATGCTTGATTTGTTTATCCAGCTTGATTTCTTCTTCCAAAAGACGAATTTCACCATCTATACGCACCCGTACATATCCTTGCGCCTTGGCCTTGGCAAAAACCTTTTGATACTCTCCCTTACGCCCCCTGACCAGCGGCGCCATAATCTGCAGGCGGCTGCCTTGAGGATACATTTTGATGCTGTCAACAATCTGATCTAAGGTCTGCTGAGTAATCTCTTTACCGCATTTGGGACAATGCGGCAGTCCAATTGAGGCATACAGTAAACGTAGATAATCATGAATTTCCGTTACTGTACCCACTGTAGAACGCGGATTGCGACTGGTGGTTTTCTGGTCAATTGAAATAGCCGGCGATAAACCTTCAATTGAGTCAACATCCGGCTTGTCCATCTGCCCTAAAAACTGACGTGCATAAGCCGAAAGACTCTCCACATAGCGTCTTTGCCCCTCTGCATAAATAGTATCAAAAGCCAAAGAGCTTTTGCCGCTGCCGGATAAACCCGTAATAACCACGAACTTATCACGGGGAATTTTCAGCGAAATATCCTGCAAATTATGCTCTCGAGCACCCCTTATGACAATTTTATCGTTAATAATTCTCACTCCGTTTCTGCAAATAAAAGATTGTCCTCTTTAATTTTAATCAAGAGCCCGCGCCTCCAGCAATAAATCTCTTAAAGCCGCCGCCTCTTCAAATTCTAAGCGCCTGGCAGCCTCCTTCATTTCTTTTTCCAAAGAGCGAATCAAGGAGCGACGCTCCTTTTTATTCATCTTCTGCGGCTCCGTTTTTCTGGACTTAGAATCCGGCAATACCGTTGAAATTACATCACGAATCTCTTTGACAATCGTCTGCGGCACAATGCCTTGTTCTTGGTTAAAAGACAGCTGAAGCAGGCGCCGCCTCTCTGTCTCATCAATAGCCTTACGCATCGAGTCGGTCATCACATCGGCATACATAATCACCCGACCCTCTGTATTTCTGGCCGCCCGCCCAATCGTTTGAATCAGCGAACGCTCGGAACGTAAAAACCCTTCTTTATCGGCATCTAAAATAGCTACCAAAGTGACCTCCGGTAAATCCAAGCCCTCACGCAGCAAATTAATCCCCACCAAAACATCAAAAGCACCCAAACGCAAATCACGCACTAAAGCCATGCGCTCTAAAGTTTTGACCTCTGAATGTAAATAACGTGCATTAACCCCGGCTTGCAGCAAATAATCCGTTAAATCCTCAGCCATTCTTTTAGTTAAAGCAGTCACTAATACTCGTTCATTTTTACTGGTCCGCAAGCGGATCTCCTCTAAAAGATCGTCAATTTGCCCTTTTACGGGACGTACCTCAATCTCCGGATCAACCAAACCGGTAGGCCTAACCACCTGCTCCACTAACCTTTGGCAGTTATTTAATTCATAATCGGCCGGTGTTGCAGAAAGGTAAATCAATTGATGGCTTTTTTGCTCAAATTCACTGAATTTTAAAGGCCGATTATCCTTGGCTGAAGGCAAACGAAAACCATATTCTATCAGATTTTCCTTTCGCGAACGATCCCCCTTGTACATCGCACGTATCTGTGGAATCGTCACATGGGATTCATCAATCATGATTAAATAATCCTCCGGGAAATAGTCCAAAAGCGTATAAGGTGACTCATCCGGCTGACGATTAGTCAAGTGTCGACTATAATTTTCAATGCCACTGCAATAGCCTAATTCCTGCATCATTTCCAGATCAAAATTAGTGCGCTGCTCCAAACGCTGCGCTTCCAAAAGTTTATTTTCCGTACGCAAAAAAACCAGCTGCTGACCTAATTCCTCACGAATGGCGACAATGGCTCTTTTCATTTTATCATCAACTGTCACATAGTGATTGGCCGGAAAGACATAAGCATAATTTCGGCGGCACAAAACCTGTCCTTTAAGAGGATCAATATCAGAAATTTGCTCAATTTCATCACCAAACATTTCTATACGAATGGCGGTTTCACTGGCTCCGGCCGGAAAAATTTCCACAATATCGCCATTAACCCGAAAAGTCCCCCGTTTAAAATCCAGCTGATTACGCTGATACTGCATTGTCACCAAACGCTTAATAATTTGTTCTCTTTCAATAATCATCCCCGGACGCAAGCTTAAACTAAGCTCCAAATAGTCCTGCGGATCCCCCAAGCCATAAATAGCCGACACACTAGCCACGATAATCACATCCGAGCGCTCCAATAAAGAAGCCGTTGCAGAGTGACGCAATTTTTCAATCTCATCATTAATAGCAGCGTCCTTAGCAATATAAGTATCACTGGAGGCAATGTAAGCCTCCGGTTGATAATAATCATAATAGGAAACAAAATATTCTACCGCATTCTCCGGGAAAAAGGACTTAAATTCTCCGTATAATTGCGCCGCCAAAATCTTATTATGAGCGATGACCAGAGTCGGTTTTTGCACCTTTGCAATAACATTAGCCATCGTATAAGTCTTACCGGATCCGGTCACCCCCAAAAGGATTTGATGCTTTAAGCCCAGCTTCAAGCCTTCGGCAAGCTCAGCAATAGCTTTGGGCTGGTCACCGGCCGGTTCATAATCGCTATGAAGTTTAAAGAGTGTTTGTCTATCACTCATTAGCTCACCCCTGTTTCTTTTCAGAGACAAATCTATTAATAGTTCAGTCTGTTTTTTAATTTTTGAATCATTCATACTAAAATTAGCTCTGTATTTTATATTATTCCATGTAGATTAAAAGCTCATACTCATCAATGTTTGCCTAGATTAAAGAATTCAGATACTTTTAATTTGCATAACACCTATGTCCTTTTGTTACATAAACAACAGTTTATTGCTTTTAACCTACACCAGATAAGCTCAAAAAATATTTTGTGAGCTGAACTAAAAGCAACTTATTTATTGTAGCATCTATTAAAGGTGGTCGGCACACAAGGCCACTTAATTATCAACAGCAAAGCAGCCTATGTCGTAACATTGTAACATTGTAACAATCTATAACACTTCTTAACATTTATATTATACCATAAATCTCTGCAACAGTAACTAGTGTTTATTGACATTAAATAGTTTATTAAAAAGGAGTTCATCTTAAGATGAACTCCTTTGCGGTACCAAAAAATAAATACTATATATAATTTGGTATCAGCCTGACAGTAATTACGCTTTGATTACATTGGCTGCTTGCGGTCCACGAGGGCCATCCACAACGTCAAACTCAACCGCTTGGCCTTCGTCGAGAGTTTTAAACCCTTCAGATTGAATGGCAGAAAAATGTACGAATACATCTTCTCCATCTTCTCTTTCGATAAAACCAAAACCTTTTTCCGCATTAAACCATTTTACTTTGCCTTCCATGAGGTACCTCCTAAAATAATAATCACTTTGTTATTATAGCATATCTTTTTTCTTATTACAAGGTTAATTTTCGTCTCATTTATTTGCACGAATATTATAAAAATTATGACTACTTAGGGATAAGTATTGCTTTTTTTACAAATAAATCGTATAATATTCTAACCTAACTGTTTTTCAACCAGCGTCTCCTGGATTCCCTCGTGGCTTTATCTTTGGATTGCAGGTATCAACATTAGGAAAATCCAAAGAAGGAGGATCCATCATGACCTTTGAAGACAGAACTTTAAGCTGTAAAGAATGTAATGCAGAATTTACTTTCAGTGCTTCTGAACAGGAATTCTATGCAGAAAAAGGTTTCCAAAACGACCCTGCCCGTTGTCCGGAATGCCGCGCAGAACGCAAACGCCAACGCAACAGCAATCGTGAAATGTTCGATGTTGTATGCGCAGAATGCGGTGTGGAAACTCAGGTTCCTTTCCGTCCAACCAATGACCGTCCGGTCTATTGTCGCGACTGCTATGACAAACAACGTCAATCTTTTTAATTGCCTGTCATAAGTAAATAAAAAGCAGCTCATTACGAGCTGCTTTTTTTATTGTTTAATAACTACAAAAAACTACTAATTGTTAAGATATTTCCAAAATACTCGCCACCTTTTCAGCGATTTGACTTTTATCCGCTTGCAAATGATGACGAATTTCCTTTTTATCCAAATCCAAAAGCGCCGGATGCACTTTGCCGGAGGCAATTTCCGCCAATAAAACCGGCAAATCATTCTCCGCAAAACCTTGAATATCTACATCTAAAGCCTGTAATACGGCTGTCGGAAATTTATAAGGACTGGCGGTTGAAACAACTAAAAGTGGGGTTTTATCTCCCGTTTTTTTCTGGTATTTTTCCGCCACAGCATATGCCACCGCCGTATGGGGATCCATTAAATACTGATGTTTTTGGAACACCTGAGCAATAATTTTTTGAACCTCCGCCTGGTCAGCAAAACCGGCCGCCAAAAATTCCTGCCATTTGTCAACCACTTCCGGGGCAACAACAAAGCTTCCCTCTTCCTTAAGCTTCTTAAAAGCAGTCGCTGTCTGCTGATTATCTTGCTCAAGAATATCAAAAATAAAACGTTCAAAGTTACTGGAAACTAAAATATCCATAGAAGGGCTGGTCGTTTTATAAAATGGCCGACGACGATCATACTTTCCTGTCGTAATCACCTCAGTGAGAACATTATTTTCATTAGAAGCACAGATCAACCGATCAAGAGGCAAGCCCATACGTTTTGCATAATAAGCCGCCAAAATATCGCCAAAATTACCGGTGGGAACTACTGCATTAATCTTCTCTCCGTTTTTAATGCGTCCCTTGGCCACCATCTGCCCATAAGCATAGTAATAATAAACGATTTGCGGCAATAAGCGGCCCCAGTTTATGGAATTAGCGGAAGAAAATTGCTTCCCGGCCTCAGCCATTTTTTGAGCGAAATCCGTATCAGCAAAAATTTCCTTAACTGCCGTCTGACAATGGTCAAAATTACCGTTAATGCCCACCACGTAGGTATTATTTCCAGTAGTTGTCAACATTTGCAATTCCTGAATCCGTGACACACCACCCGCCGGATAAAAAACAATGATTTTAACACCCTTTACATCCTTAAACCCCTCTAAGGCGGCCTTACCGGTATCGCCAGAGGTGGCCACCAAAATCACTACCTCCTTATTGCTGCCGGTTTTTTTAACTGCCGCAGTCAAAAAATGCGGCATAATCTGCAAAGCCATATCCTTAAAAGCAGCTGTCGGACCATGCCATAACTCTAAAAGCTCCTTTTCACCGACCGTGATCGTCGGCGCAATCGCAGCATCAAAATTACCGCTGTAATAAGCATCCTCAACCATTTGTGCCAGTTCCTGTGAACTGTAATCATCTAAATAAAGTGCAAAAATGGCCTCTGCTAATTCACGATAGGTTAAATCGGCAAGCTGCTGCGGTAAATAATGCGGAAAACTTTCCGGAACAAATAAACCACCGTCAGGTGCCATGCCTAAAAAAATAGCCTCGGCCGCTTTAAGTGGCGCTGCTTTACTTCTGGTACTGTAATACTTCATAAAAAAAGCTACCTCCCTTATCCCACCTATCTTAAGATTTTGCTACACGGCAAAAATAAATAGGCTGCCCTTTTGCTCTGAATCTCTCTTCGTATTCTGTCATAACTTCATCAGGTTTTAACTCCAGTGACTCGCTTTTTGTCAGGATATTCCATCCCGCTTCAGCAAATTTTTCCAAAGACCAGAAATAAAAATCACGATCATCAGTTTTGTAGTGAATTTGTCCCTCCGGAGGCAAAATTTGCCGATAAATATCTAAAAAAGAAGTTGCCGTTAAACGCCTTTTATGATGCTTTTTCTTAGGCCAGGGATCAGAAAAATTAAGGAAAATTTCTTTTACTTCTCCCGGCGCAAAAATCTCCGACAAATTATTAGCATTTGTCCACAAATACCGCAAATTAGCAGGCTGCTGATCCTTAAGACGTTTCATAGCAATCATAATCATTTCTTCGATAACTTCTAAACCTATGTAATTGTTTTCCGGAAAGCGCAACGCGCAATCAGCAAGAAAACGCCCTTTGCCCATACCAATCTCAAGATAGATTGGCCCCTGAGAAAAGATTTCGTTCCATTTGCCGCGATAACAAGCCGGATCCTGTATTAATAGCTCATGTTGTAAAATAAAGTCCTTAGCGTGCTTTTGTCTACGCAAACGCAAAGAATTAACCTCCTCTATCTCTTATGCTTACAACGGTCACCGCCTCATTTCTTGTCGGCGGCCTCCTCATCTTCAGCAAAAAAGGCTTCTTCTCTGGCTGAGATCTCACTTTCCGATAAACCATCTTTTTTGAGCTTCATTTGAATAGCATTTTGCCAAAAATTTGCCTTTTCGGCCATCTTGATAAATTTTTTGCGATTAATATCTTTATTCATGCTTCTGGCCTGCGCATTAGCAAACATAATTGAGCAAATGCCTTTAATCTTTAAAAGCCCCTCTTCGTCTAATTCCTGATAGTCCTTCTGCAAAAACTCCATCACTTGCTGATAATAACTGGAAAATTCCTTAAAGGACAATTCATCAGTCATTTTTGTATACTCTTGCATCGTCTCAAACAGCTCATGCAGTTTCGTCTCTACTGTTGTAGTCATTTCCCGATCTCCTTTTCAGTGACAGGCTCTAATCCAGCCAAAATTAAAGTAAAACACCGAGTTATCCGAGCAAGACTATAAGCCGAGTTCTGTAATCAATGAACATCTATCTACGACATACTGTCACCAGCAGTCTTTAGCAACCTTACCCGGAAATAGGACGGGCAGCCCCTTATATTCCCTATGCGGTTTTGCTCCAAGTGGGGTTTACCTAGCCGATCAGTCACCTGACCGCTGGTGCGCTCTTAACACACCGTTCCACCCTTACCCTGATAGAATCAAGGCGGTTTACATTTCTGTGGCACTATCCTTGAGGTCACCCTCACTGGCCGTTAACCAGCACCTTGCCCTACGGAGCCCGGACTTTCCTCAGACAGGACCTTTCGGCATTCTGCCTGCGTTCATTCATCTTACTCAGATAAACCTCAGCAATATGTTATTATAGCATTTATCTTCCCTTTTAGCAAATTTTATCATGAAAATTTCTTTACATTATGTCATTTTATCTTTTTATAACGTTTAAACAATAGAGCCGCCTCATTAATGAGGCGGCTCTATTTATCTTAGCAGTTCATATCATTTACTTTTGGTCAACAAATAAATTCATCTATCTGTTGATAACTTTATCACAGTAATTTTTGATAATCTGTGCTACTTCAGCTCTGGTTGCAATTCCTTGAGGTGCAAGTGTAGGATTGTTTTTATTAACACCGTGCATCAATCCATTACTTACTGCCCAAGTCATAGCATCTTTAGCGTAGGAAGAAATCTGGTCGGCATCTCTATAGTTGTTAATCCAATCTGCATTATCAAGATTGATCGGATATCCACCATAAATAGCATAATTGTACATAATTTGAGCCATTTGTTCTCTCTTAATATTATCGAAAGGACCGAATAGACCCTTGCCGTAACCTTTTACAATTTCTTCTTCAGCTGCCCATTGTACATAAGGTGAAAAGTACTTGTTAATCTCAACGTCGGTAAATGAACTAGTCGTATAATAGTTGGTATCGACTTTGTCAATTCTACCCAAAACGGTGACGAACATAGCACGATTCATTGGTTCCTTAGGCATGAAGAGCGTAGGAGTCATACCGTTAAAGTAACCGCGATCACTTACAAATTCAACCGCCTCATAAGCCCAATGGTCAGTTCTTACATCAGTGTAACGTGTGGGAGCATATAATTCAAAAGCTACTCTAATTTCCACGTTGCCATCCGGCATGACGAAGGAATAGACTTCTACATAGTTTTCTAAGCCTTCAACATAAGCTGTGTTAATAAACTCGCCTGTAGACATGTTTTTAACAGAGATTGACTTAAATCTATATCCGTCATTCGGATCAATTTCAACGATTACCTGTTCACCATACTTAGCAATAGTGGCATTGTTTACACCATTTACATTGATGTTAATATCACCATGATCTGTGCCGTGGAAGGAAATAGAGTGAGAACCAATAGTTCCTTCTTTCAGTTCCAGAACCACATCAACATCCACATCTTCAGCCGGCATGGTAAATGAATATGTGCCGCCTGTTGCATCAATTGCTGGAGCTACAGTGTAGTCATTTCCGCTCACGATTCCGGTAACAGTAATAGAAGTTAATTTGTAACCGGTATCAGGGGTAATCTCAAGAGTTACCGTAGCGCCATTTTTCGCTGTGGTAGATTCTTGATCAACATCGTTTAAGAGTACTCTGGCGTTCCCTGTAACATTAAGGTCAACATTATAGGTTATTTCTTCGAAAAGAACATTTACCGTAACATCACCTGCAGGCATTACAAAGCTGTAAGTACCGCCAACTTTTATGTCACTTGGAACATTTGTGAAGGTAACTGTTTGTTTAACACCTTTTGTATCAGTGTATGTTGCCTCTACAGAAGCGATTTGATAGCCTTCATCAGGCACAACATCAAAGGAGGTCATACTCTGATAAGCAACAGTTTCGCTTGCTGGTGTAGTAGAAGCGTTCACTTTACCATTTACCAATGGTTGATCATAAGAAACAGTATAGGTTTTTTGAACAAATACTACTTCAATTTCCACATCATCTTTTGGCATTACAAAAGAATAGATGCCCATGCTTGCATTAATAGTAGTTAAACTTACTTCATTACCGCTGGTTGCTTCGGTAACTGTAAGAGAATCAAGCTTCCAACCCGGATCGGGGCTAACCATAATCTTGACGGTTTCACCATAATCTGCCTGCATGTTATCTCTGAGATAACCATTCAGATAAACTTCACCATCACCGGTTACAGCAGTTACATTAACATTATAGGTAATTTCTTTAAAGGAAACATTAACCTCGACATTACCATCAGGCATGGTGAAAGCATATTCACCGCCAACAATCAGACTGGCAGGAACCTCATTAAATTCGATAGACCTTTTCACACCTAAGGTATCAACATAAGAAGCTGTTACTTTATCAATCTGATATCCTGCATCAGGTGTAACGGTAAAGCGTGCTGTATCTGAGAAATTTGCATCTGTATCCTTAGGATCAATCGTACCATTCAGCGGAACATTATAACTGATAGTGTAGTTATGTTGAGCATAAACCGCTGTAATCACAGTGTTTTTAACAATAGTAAAATCTGTATCTAAAACACTTGGTACCGTGACGCTAGGATCGGTATCATTGGAAACCCAGCCCAAGAAGTCATATCCTACCCGGTTATCAGGATCAGCGGGCATGACCGGATTTTCCCTGTATTTAACAGGTTGTTGGTCTAATACAGTACCGTTATGATCACGGAAAACTACTGTATATTGATTTTTAACAAATGTTGCTGTGACGGTTACATCTTCAGCCGGCATAGCAAATTCATAAGTAAGCGCATCAAGTACACTAAGTGTCAGGGCTTTGCCACTAACATCACCTGTTACTACCAAAGTATTGAGGTTATAACCATACTCAGGAGTAACTGTTAATTTTACAGTATCACCTACTGTAGCAGTTGGAGAAGGAACGGCTGTCACCATACCCTGCCCTACTGTAGCAGCATTACTGGTAGCGGTATCAATAGCATATTCTATTTTTTCATATTTTAGCTCTACAGTTACGTCCGCACCCGGCATCACAAAATCAAATGAGGTGCCGGTAGGATACGCTACTCTATCGATCAGATAAGAAGTACCACCACCATATGGATTAGTATAATAAGCGCTTACATAAGAGATGATATAGCCCGGTTCAGGCATTACATCAATAGTAGCTGTTTCACCTTGAGCAACATCAAAATTGTTGGTGTAGTGACCGTTGATAGTATAGGTACCACCCTCAGGGTTTTCCAATTCTAAAACGGAAACTGTATATTCGACTGCCTTGGTGTAAACAGAAACCTCTACCTCTTCATCAGGCATGGTAAAGCTGTAAACATATTCTCCCGTAGTGGGGTTATAAGATACCAGATTAGTCTGGATCGCCGTAATGCTGCCGCCAACGCCTCTGACAGCTACGCCTGGTTCGATCGTATAATTTAATTTAGGCTTCACTGTAATTCTTACATCGGCACCGGTGCTGCTGATACAGTATTGACCTGATCCTAACAAGCTGGCACTAGTTTGAGATCCGTCTGTGTTATAGGAAAGAACATTTAAAAGATCCAGTTCTTCAGAACAATCTGCTGCTTTAGTAACATTATGAGCGTTACCTTTATAAACAGCCTTTAAGACAGTATAATTCTCATTGACAGGAATATCATTTCCTTGCAAGGAAGGGATAAACTGTTGATTGTTGTTGGTGTTTTTCCAAGCCCAGAAGACAAAACCGTCTCTTTCAGGTGGTAAGTTCGTGTAGCTGGAAATATCAAATACCTGTCCGTTAAGCGTTTCAACACCTAAAAGGGTATTATCCCAATCAACAATGATTACTGTCTTGTCAGCTGCCTGACAAGTTGCATAAATAGTTACATCTTCTTCCGGCATCGCGAAAGCATAACCGTTGGAAGTCACAATCAAAGATAACCTTTGATTAGTATTATTGGTTTCAACATAAACATCACTTACAACATGATTAGGATCCTGAGGAGTTACCGTAAAGGGAACATACTCACCAATTCCGGCACTGGCTGCCGCAGTGATTGTGGCATTGGTACCGTTTTTCAGGATATTATAAACACCCTGCTTAGCAGTAGCATTAATAGTTACATTACTTTCCGGCATCACAAAGGAATAATTACCGCCGCCATTATTGGTCAGTTGCACATCTGTATTGGTTGCTTCATTAGTTACAGAAACCTGATCCAATATGTAGGTGCTGTCAGCTACCACATCAAAGGTGACAGTAGCACCGACACTTGCGGAACTATCTGCAGTAATTGTCGTATGATTAGGGTTTGGAGTAATGTTGTAAACACCCTGCTTAGCAGTAGCATTAATAGTTACATTACTTTCCGGCATCACAAAGGAATAATTACCGCCGCCATTATTGGTCAGTTGCACATCTGTATTGGTTGCTTCATTAGTTACAGAAACCTGATCCAATATGTAGGTGCTGTCAGCTACCACATCAAAGGTGACAGTAGCACCGACACTTGCGGAACTATCTGCAGTAATTGTCGTATGATTAGGGTTTGGAGTAATGTTGTAAACACCCTGCTTAGCAGTAGCATTAATAGTTACATTACTTTCCGGCATCACAAAGGAATAACTCCCGCCGCCATTATTGGTCAGTTGTACATCTGTATTGGTTGCGAGATTAGTTACAGAAACCTGATCCAATATGTAGGTGCTGTCAGCTACCACATTAAAGGTGACAGTAACACCGGCATTTGCGGTGCCGTCTGCAGTAATTGTCGCATTGAAACCATGTGTTGTAATATCATATAAGTTGCTTTTAGCAGTGACATTGATATTCACAGCTGCTGCAGGCATTTCAAAAGAGTAGTTACCACTGCCATCATCCGTCAGTAAAACATTCGTACCATTATCAGTATTTACGACAGAAACTTGACTCAAAAAGTAGTTACTGTCGGCTGTCGCCGTAAACTTGACAACATCACCAACATTGGCGGTATTAATTCCGCCGTCTATCGCCACACTGGCATTGGAGGCAGTTGAGGTAATAGCATAATCAATGGCCTCCCAAACTGCCTTATAAGTTTTATTTGAATTAATAGTGAAAGGTTGCCCACTTGCCAAGGTGTCTAGAGAATCGGCTTCATTCACCCATGAAACAAAAGTATAACCCAGTTTAAAGGGGGATAGAGGAGCATTTCCCGAAACTCCCAAGACAGATGGGAAATAGCCATACAAAACACCTGTTTCGGCATTTTTAAACAATACCAGGAAACTGGAGTCTATGGCCCATACCGCATCCAAACGCGTAGGAGCGGCATTATTTAAAGCATATAAAATTTTGCCGGCGCTATTAGGGGAATAAACCACCCCATATGAATCTTGCCAACCAAGGAAAACATAACCGGGCTTTAAAGCGGGATCAGGTACCGCTAAACCATCCGTACCATTAACAAGTGATCCATAAGACTGGTTTGTATACTGTGAAAACAAAACATTGTCACTGTATAAAGTCACATCATATTGATTTGCAGTATATACTGCTTGAAAGCTGATGAAATCTGCGTTAATGTGACCGGCAGCCCTTAACTGAGTCCATGAAGGAGTACCACTATGGTAAATATTCAAAACTTCATGCAAAAGAACCGGAGAAACTGCATCATACAAAGTACCACTAACTACTTTATTCCATAAAGACTCCGGACTAACAATTTTCCAACCATTAAAAGTATAACCGGCCTTTGTCGGAGCGGCCGCCGTCGTGACAGATACTTTTACATCGTATCTCAAAATCCCTGCACTAGTTACTTCTGCAGAGCCATATTGCGTATCAAGATAGCTTCCATCAGAATCGTAGAAGTTTGCATTTAAATCGTTACTAGCTGCAGCCCCGATAGACAGGGAAAAAATCATCATGACAATAATTGCTGCCGTCAACAGATAACGCATTCTTCTGCTCATTCGTTGTCCTTTCATGATTAACCTCCTAACAAAATAGTTTATAAACATAGTTTTTTTACAATACAAATGCTTCATATTTTACTGGAAAAACTTAAAAAATGCATTTATTCGCCTTGTCAACAGAAAGGCGGATTAAAAACATTTGCACTAAAAACATTATGTTTAAACTTATTCAACATAAAAAAATATGTTGACAATCTTTAATATTTTTTTATGCACCCCCTCCGATTTAATAAAATACTGTTTGGTAATTATTAACGGTTTCTCATTAAAATGGATGCTGCCTTTTATCAATCCTAAAACGGCAGACATTTTCTTCGTTCATTATACCATTATTGGATAAAAATAACAACACTTTTGTTGCTGTTTTATAAATATCTTTATAAAGTATTGCATCCACTAAAACCAATATCTCGTCACGGATATCCCTTAATAAAACCCATCATCATTCATTCAACATGAAAACAAGCTCTTCAATAACTTTTCTTTGTTGCTGCAATTCTTCTAATCGTGCCTGAACTGCCGCCTGAGATCGGTGTTTAAGCTTTGCAACCACCTTAAAGTTATCCTCCAGGCAGTTTTTTAAATAAGAACGCAAAAGAGGATGTTTTTGCGCCACTAAAAGCGGACCAAACTCTGCCTCTTGTGGGCTTAAATCCATTGATCCCGGCTCAACTGCCATCATTTGATAGTAAAAACCGGAATCAAAAACTAAATCCTCCGCCACAATGCGCCAATCATTTTGGCTCAAATAATAGCGCAATTTGGCCGCATTACGTTGTGGCTGCAACACGAATCGCTTGGTTTTAGCCGCAACCTCTAAAGAATCCCGCATAATCGCACAAATAGCACAGCCACCCATACCCGCAAGACAAATAGTTGCAGCCTCGCCGGGTCTTAAAACCTCCAATCCTTCCCCTAAGCGAAAGTCAATCCGCTTATTTAAATATAAAAGTTCTGCTAAATGCTGCGCAGAGCTTAAAGGACCACTAACTCGGTCTGTGGCAATTGCCTGAGGGCAAATTTTATTAACCACTAAATATACAGGCAAATAACCATGATCTGTACCAATATCAGCAACAGTTTTACCGGGCAAAACCAGCTCGGCTAATTTGCTTAATCGTTGACTAAGTTCTATTTTCATCAATATCCCACTTATTTATCTTCATTTGAGAATAATATTGGTTACCTTAAATCATACGCAAGAAAGGTGCTGCTAAGGTGCTGCTTTAAAATTCTGCAAAATGATGTTTAAAGCTTTTTTTAGAAAGTTCTGTCATCTCTTCCAGAAAAGCATCATAGCACTTGAGAAAGGTTGCTCCTCGCTCAGTCAAATGAGAACCACAACCACGTCCCACTTGACGAATTAGCATTTGAAATCCTAAATATTTCTCGATTTGGTTAATTACCCTCCAGGCTTTACTATAAGCCATGCCCATAGATTCCGCCGCTTTATAAAGAGATCCATATTGCCTTACCCCATGCAAAAGCTCGGCTACCCCAATACCGAATGCTCCGGGCAAAGAACCCTTATAAATATAAAGGCGCAATTCACAATCTAATTCTTGAGCATTTTTCTGCTGATTCTCCCCATTCATTTTAGTTTCTTTCATTCCTACCACCCCCATATAGGTGACAAACAGCTGTATAATCATTTTATCATTAATAGCCTTAAAATACTACACCTTTTAGCGAAATATATTTATACCTCCTTTTTAACAAATATCAAACCACCCAATTTGCTTTTTTTATCAATCAACTGCCTTTAATTTGGCATGGACAAGCATACGAGCCTCATCAAATTGATACTCACAAGTTGAAAGGGTAACAATCTTTTCTGCCGGCAACAATCTAATATTTGTCATCAGTTGTGACTGTTTAGTCACATACTGCAAATAGTCCTGAAAAACAGCATCTGTAGGAAAGTCTATAAGAAAGGAATCGCCGCTACTTTTAATGACATAAGCAGAAAAAACTTCACACTGATAATTTTGCTGCGGTGTATAAATCATAAACACAGGATGCCGATCAAAAAATGCCTGATCCTGATACTTTACCAAGTCAGCAAACATCGAGCCGTTCCTCATATTATGTCCGTAAATCAAAGTATTGTGATCGGAAAAATCGGCACTGTTACGATAATCCATAAAAATGGATCCGCTTCTATTGGCTTTTTTTCTAAAAGTAGTTCTTAAGTAAGTATCATTAGTCTCTCCTTGCACAATAGGGTAATTAATGCCGGTACCCTCAACTCTAATCCAGCCGACACAGTCAGCATTAATAGCTCTTAATAAATCAAAATCTATCTGCTGCCCAACTTCTTCTGCCAACTCTTGATATTCTTCTACCGCCTGTTGGTAAACACGCTTTTCCAAAACAAGATTATAGACAGCAAAAACTAAGCCCCCTAAACAGATTATTAATAAGATTACCCAAACAACCTTTTTGGCTTTAGTCATGTTAAATCCCCTATCTGGAATTACTTATTCATAGCGTAAAGCTTCTATGGGATCAAGCTTGGCAGCTTTATTGGCGGGATAATAACCGAAGAAAACCCCTACAGCAATGGAAAACAGCACCGCCAGTGCAACCGCAAAAGGCGTGGGAAAAGAAGGAAATCCTAAAGCAGAACTGGCCACATAACCTAAAACAAACCCTAAAATAACACCGAATAAGCCGCCAATTAAGCAAACTATTGTACTTTCTATCACAAACTGTAAACGGATGTTCCCATTAGTTGCCCCCAAAGCCTTTCGCACCCCAATCTCCCTGGTTCTCTCAGTCACAGAAACCAGCATAATATTCATGACGCCAATTCCACCAACTAAAAGAGAAATGGCCGCAATGGCCGCAATGGCAATGCTGATGGAGTTCATGATCGAATCAAATTGCTCTGTGAGACTTTTCATGCTCATCGTTGATACCGTATAGCTGTTGTTATCAACATAATATTGAGCAAAAAATTCTTTCAAAGTATTGGCAAAACCCGCACTGTCAACAGTCCCCTCAGCAGAAACAGTAAATGATTGATAGCCGCCGGCAGCTCCCATTTGATTTTTTGCCGTAGTAATCGGAATGTAAATATCGGTAGTCAGATCCTTTTCCGACACAAAAGAAGACATCATCATCGGATCAGTAAATTCATAAATCCCAATAATTTTAAAAACGTACACATCGTTTGCCACATAAACCTTCAGCTCTTGTCCCAAAGCCTTGGCTGATTCTCCGGAAAACATGTTATTGACTAATTTATCAGAAACAACAGCCACATTGCGATTGCCTAAAACATTATTCTCAGTAATAAAACGCCCCTCCAGCAAGCTGAGATTATTAACTATATCATAGTCAGCATTCACGCCGGTCAAATTAATATTAGCAGATAAACGCCCTTCCTTGGCCTTTCCCCCACCTACCAAGTGACTTAAGCCGATCTGGGCAATCTGCTCTGCATAGCGTTTTTCCATAGCAAAAATCATTTCATCATTAATTAAATCTGTCTCCATCGGCTGCTCACCGCCGATAGAACCGCCTAAAAAACTGTGCTGCTGACTGGAAAAATCAGAACTTTCGCTACGTTCCTGCAGGTATACAGTAATATTAGTCGCCCCTAAAGAGCTCATGGATGAAGAGACGTAACCGCTCATCCCATTACCAACAGTTAAAATGGCAATAACCGAACCGATCCCAATAATGATCCCCAGCATAGTCAAAATCGAGCGCATTTTATTAGCTTTGACACTTTCCCAGGCCAAGCGCATGTTTTCTATAATATTCATAACCCATCCTCCTGAGGATCAAACAGATAGCCATCTTTCATCGTCAAAATGCGTTCCGTTTCCTCAGCAAGCTCTCGATTATGGGTAATTAAAACAATCGTTTTACCTTTTTTCTGATGCAAAGTATGAAATAAATCCATCACCAAACGACCGGTCGAGGAATCCAAAGCTCCTGTCGGTTCATCAGCCAAAATAATTGCAGGATCATTGGCCATCGCTCGAGCAATCGCCACCCTTTGTTTTTGCCCGCCGGAAAGTTCATTAGGTTGATGGCTGATGCGATCCTCCATTTCAACCAAACGCATCAGTTCATGCGCTCTGCGTCTCCGCTGCACACTGGGAATGCCAGCATACAGCATCGGCAGTTCTACATTTTTAATGGCATTAGTACGAGCAATTAGATTGAAATTCTGAAAAACAAAACCTACCTTGAGGTTGCGAATAACCGATAAATCCTCATCATCCGCCTTTTCAATAACTGTACCGTCCAGTGTATAACTGCCGGTAGTTGCCCTGTCCAAAGCACCAATAATGTGCATGAGAGTGGATTTACCGCTGCCGGAGGCGCCGACAATAGAGATAAATTCTCCCTTTTGAACAGAAAGATCAATCCCATGCAATATTTCCAGCTCATTAGGCAAACCGATATAAAAACGCTTAACAATCCCTCGCATATCAATAATTGCTTGACTCACCAAATCACCTCAATTAATTATCGCTTTCACCGGTAAAAACATTGGTTTGCGTCACCGCCGGCAGTTTTTCTACCAGCTTAACGGTGTCCCCGGCGACCCAATCACCCGGGGAATTAAGCACACGCAGTCCCTTAACAATCTTTGTCCCTTCAATCATAACATCCAAATCATTTTCTAAACCGGTTGTAACCACATATTCGCTAAGCAGATAATTATCTTTTGTTTGTTCCAGCAGAGCCAAAATGCATGTTTGACCCGCTTCATTAGTATATACGGCATCATAAGGAACCTTCAGAATATTCTGCTGCTCCTCTAAAACGTAATTTATGCGCACATTCATACCAATCTTTAAAGAATCATCGGCATCCGTCACAGCCACTTCAACGGCAAACTGCACATCATTACTGCTGATATTTTCACCAAGTTCACTTTTAATGGCAGACGGTGCCACAGAAACAACCTTGCCGTCATAAACTTTGTCACCGGTAGCATCTGATTTGATCATCACTGCCATACCCGGTTTGATGTTTCCGACATCAAACTCCTTGACAGAAGTTTCGATTTTTAAGCTGTCCGGATCTTCAATAATAAATAAAGACCCGGTAGGCATAGCAGTACCCACTTCAGCATAAACAGCCGTAATGATTCCACCTGTGGGTGCCTTAATTGTGCAATTTTGCAAATCTTCATATAAAGCAGCCAGCTCTAGCACCGTTAAGTCATCCTTAGCCGCCACCTCGCTGCTTTTCCAAGCATTATAATAGGAATCCAATTCTGTCTGTGCCGCATTTTGACCGGCTTTTTGGCTATTTTGCGCCTGTAAATAAGCCTTATAGGCACTTTGCAGCGTCTCCGCATAAGCAATTAAAGTGCTGTCTGAAGTAGACAGTGCTGCTTTATATTGGGCATAGGTGTTTTTATAAGTATCTTGAGCATTTTTTAAGGATAACTTAGCTTGTGCCAGCGTATCTTCCAGCACCAACACCTGTTGCTCCGCTTCATAATAAGCCGTCGTAGTGGCACTGTATTTTTGAGAAGCGTCGGTTGAAGCAGTTTTTCCTCGACTTAAATCGTTCGAGGCTTTCTCTTTAAGAGTTTCAGCATTACTCAAAGCAGTCAGCTGTGCAGCTGTAGCAGCCTCCCCCGCAATATCAACAGCCAATTTAGCGGCGTTATATTGCTGATTAGCATTTTGGTAAGCTGCCTCCAGAGCAGGTAAAGCCGCCACCGCCAGATCAGCAACCTGTTTTGCATCAGTCATCTTATTTTTGGTGACAGTTACGTTATTTTCCGCCGCTGTCAAACCCTTTTGTGCCTGGGATACGGCATATTGCGTGGTGGTGAGGGCATTAGTAGCATTATTTAAAAGAGCCTGTTGCGATAAAATCTGGGGGTTTTCACCTTTTTTCAGCGATTTTACATAATCATTATAATTCCTTTGGGCATTTTTCCAAGCGTCTTTAGCCTGATCTACTGCTCCCTGCGCGCCGATCAGCGTCGCATTAGTCCCGGTTTGCAGAGCCCTGTCAGCATCATTATAGCGGTTTTTGGCCGCCTGCACCTGCAACGCCGCCGTTTCGGCGGAAATGCCCGCCGCCGTTTCTTTGACCGCTATTTGTCGCTCCAACATCTCTGTATCAAGTAGGCAAAGCACATCCCCCTCTTGCACCACCTCGCCATTAGTTACCAATATTTCCTGTACGGGATAGGTCAAGTTGGTATAAATATTATAGTTGGCGCTGGCCACAGTACCGGTCGCGCTAACAGTATCTTGCATATCGGAAAGAGCTAAAACGGTCGTATCCGAAAAAGCTACCTGATTACCACTTTGTGATCTCGATAAAACCCCAATAATCACCGCTATTACTGCGACAATCAAAAGTATTATCAGCAGTTTTTTGTGTTTTTTACTTTTTTTACGAGCATCAGCTATATTGGCAGCAGTCTCCGAAATCGAGACATTTTCTTCTGTCATTGTTTGTTGCATTGTCTCAGTACCTTTCTGGGGTTTACTCATGTTTTTCTCCTTTACGCCTCAATTCTCTTTAATAAAATTAGCGTTTGCTATTTAAAATATCTTCACTAAGAATTTATTTCGACAAATTCCAGACAAAACCTTTCTTAAATAACTGCCTTAAGAACATCCTGATTATAATCTACTAACCTCTGATTGATGTTAAAAATCATTGACCTTGAACAATTAAAAAAAGTAATCCCGCAAAACTATCGTCGTTTTTAACAGCCTTGCCTGATTAAAATATTCGCAAACACATATTAAAAGCGTTAACGCAACAGGATTTTAGAGCTGCACGAAGAAAGAGAAGAGAAAGTGAAAGAGCGGCATCTATCACAAATTAATCTACTATAGGGGGCAATAATATGAAAAAACCCAGTATTTTATCTAAAATATTGTTACTTTGTTTATCCTGTTTTTTAAGTTGGGGTCTATTGGCAGGTTGCAGCAATAATCCCCCCAAAACGTCTATAAACTCAGCTAAAAAAGACGCTTGGTATACCAAGTATAATCTGGAAACAAATAAGGTTTCAGTATGGGATGTTAACGAAGGGAAAATAATCTTTGAAATGACTGATGCCCAAGAGGTCAAATCTTTTATAGAGGCTCTGGATCTTGATGTCTGGAGAGCCGCCACAACCGAGGAAGAATTAACAGGAATGCCCGCATACTTTTTTGATTTGAACAATGGTACCGCTTTTTGCATTTACGAAGATGTGGCATATGGAAAAATTTTTAATAGGGTAGAAAGCCAACCCACCGGATCAATCTCAGGAGTGGGTGGTGAAGCACACTGGTTTTTCATCCCTGATAAATTATTTAAAACGGCGAAAGGGCTGATAATAAAATATACACCCTAAATCATAAAAAACTATGATCCAAACCTTTTAAAATAAACTTATTAAACAACAGGAATTTGTGAAGCTGATCTAGAATCATCTAGAAGCTAATTATTATTTTAAAAGGAGAGTTATTAATGAAAAACAAATCACTAATTATCCTCGCAGTAGTTTTGACAACTATTCTGGCCTTTTCTTTCACAGCCGCAGCTAAAACTACTGCAACAGTCCCGCAATTCACTGATGTCAAAGATACTGATTGGTATGCGGAGCCAATCTACGCACTAAGTAGCTGGGACATCATGGTTGGCACCAGTGCCAACACCTTTTCCCCTAAAAAAGAGCTTACCAGAGCGGAGTTCGTTAAAGTGTTAGCAAACATTCTTGATGAGGATTTATCCGATTACGAAGATGGTGATGCATTTAGCGATGTGCCAAAGGGAAAATGGTACACTGCTCCTATTAACTGGGCAGAAGATGCAGGGATTGTCAATGGCAAAACTCCCGGCAAATTTGACCCCTTCGCTCCCATAACCCGTCAAGAGCTGACTACCATGCTCTTAAGATTTGATGGGTGGTTCTTTGAAGGCCTGCTTGACATAGACGATGATGTAATAATACCTCTATTTAAAGATAACAAGCAAATTGCTCCCTGGGCCAAAGAAGGTGTGGATTATTTCGTCGCTTTTGAAGTCATAAATGGTTATCCTGATGGCACTTTCAAACCTAAAGCAACTATCAAACGAGGCGAAACGGCACAGGTTGTTTTTAATTATTTAACCTCTGAACTCTTTTCGGATGAAAATTCACAATAAAAACTACATACAAAATCAAAAATCTATCTTAAAAAGTCGGAGCAATGCTCCGACTTTTTTATAAACTTACAAAATAACTTTTTCAGGTGATAAACAGCAAATTTGCTATCATAGTAGCTGTTTGAGGGCTTATGATGTAGCAACCTGGCCAAAAAGTGCATCGGTAAACCTTGCTAACGGCACCAACTGCACCACCATCATTATTGCCGACGGCTTTCAGTAGTCAGGCTAGGATCATCAGAGTTAATAAAGCGTCCAATCACAGGGTCATAATAACGATATCCTAAGTTATACAACCCGTGTCAGCATCATAATAATCCTTATACCAAAGTAGATCCCCTGCACTCCTTTTATAACATATAGAAGGAGTGCGATAATGAGCTTAAATGCTATGCAAGTCCTTATTTCTTCTTAATCATCATCAGGTCTACATAAGTGCTTTATATTTTCCAGATAGGTATCCCAGTCAAAAGCATCCCACACAGCCTGACCTTTTGGGGTCAACTCATACCAATCATAGTCCAAATCTTCATCATAATGAGGAACAATCAACTTCTCAGCTAATAACTTTTCAATTTCAGCTAAGATTTTTGATTTAGATATAATTGCATAGTATGTATATTTAAAATAGTTTTCAATTTGGTCGATCCCTTCATCACTATCTACTAAAGAGTCTAATATATCCATACGTATATTTATTTTCACTATACTCTCCTAAACTATCCCCCATGCTCGATAATAACTGTGTAATTAGTCTTCTTCTTTACGCAGAAACTTTATTTCCTCGAAATAGGTATCCCAGTCAAAAGCTTCAAATGCGGCCCGTCCCTTTGATGTCATCTCGTACCATTTGTAACCTTCTTCATCATAATATTCCTTGTCATAAAAATCTGCATAATCATAATATTCCTTATCATAATAAGCTACACAGATAAGTCTTTCCGCCAATAATTTCTTAATTTCAGCCGAGATCTGTGTTTTATGCACGATATTCCCAAAATCATATTCTAATATACCTACAATTTGATCTATACCTTCATCATCATTTGCTAAAATAGCTAATATTTCCATACGTACATTTATCTCCATTTTATACACCTAACCTTTCCATGCCATCTATATATTGCAATTATCATCATAAAAGTATTTTAACACACGGGTCAAAGTTCCGCTACTAAGATAAGCAGGGAGGACGCTTCGCATCCTCCCTGGTTTTTACTTCTTCTCCGCTTCTATTTCCGCCTCTCCTGGTTTTAGCTGATTTTCAACCAAACTCATAAACAATTTTTTCAACTTCTTATATTTCCCCGGAAATAGCGTCCCCTTTTGGACAGGGATATAAAGGCCGCGCCCGCCAAAAGAGATCCCTATCGGCAGCTGGTAGCGACCCACATAGTTCTCAATCTCTTCATAGAGAAACTCACGAAAGGTTTTGTTTATACGCTGCACACAAACACAGTGGATCAAATGTATATTCTTAAAACCCACGGACCAGTTAGTCCCCTCAATGTATTCATTATATTTGTTTAAATAACTCTCATAAATATCCTCTGTCAGCTCTTCTGTTTTGACCAAAGCAAAAGTATAGAAATTGTTTAAATCCTCTTTATAATAAAGAGTCATTTTATAGTTCTGCCCTAAAAATTCTTCACTCTTCTCAAAATCCTGATCATATAAATCTTCTTCCAAGCGAGCCTGAAACATCTCAAAATTCTTAGCTGTCAGAATATGCTTTTCACCATAATATTTACCTACTTTGAAATTTAATGGCATCAAAAAACACATCCCAGCAAATATGAACCCCAATAACAGAAGAACAAGACCTAAATAAAACCATTCATTAGGATCTGAATGCCAACCAGGATCTACCATAAAGGCACCAACAAAAAGTGAAGCTAAGCCAATCAATAATAGGGCTTTAAACAAAATCTCTTTTTGTCTATCCGACATGAGTATGCCCCCCTCTAACTCTTGTTGAAGATTACCGATACTCAGCTTTTTCTGCTGGGTGATATTTTACACAAAAAAAACAGCGGCCGAACCAAGTGGTTCGGCCGCTGCATACTTTGGTGGGCCCACCTGGGATCGAACCAGGGACCGACCGGTTATGAGCCGGGAGCTCTACCGCTGAGCTATAGGCCCGCAAAGCCATTTTATATTATACTAAATTAATCCTAAACGGTCAAGAATAAATTAGCCCTTCGGTCTGATTAGCCAGCGAAGGGCTGTATAAGCTATACTTATTAATCTAAATAGTCTTTAAGTTTTTTGCTCCTACTGGGATGACGCAATTTTCGCAAAGCTTTAGCTTCAATTTGACGAATCCGCTCACGAGTAACCCCAAAAACCTGCCCCACCTCTTCAAGGGTGCGGTTACGTCCGTCATCTAAGCCAAAACGCAACTGTAAAACCCTTTTTTCACGAGGGGTTAAAGTACTCAAAACATCTTCCAATTGTTCGCGTAACAGAAAAAAAGAAGCCACTTCTGCCGGCGCTAAAGCCTCTTCATCCTCAATAAAGTCACCCAAATGACTGTCCTCTTCTTCGCCAATAGGCGTTTCTAAAGAAACCGGCTCTTGTGATATTTTTAAAATATCACGCACTTTTTCTACCGGAATCTCCATCTCCTTGGCAATCTCTTCCGGCACAGGGTCACGGCCCAGTTCTTGAATCAAATGCCGCTGAATCCGGATGAGTTTATTGATTGTTTCTACCATATGCACAGGGATACGAATCGTCCTTGCCTGATCAGCAATAGCACGAGTAATAGCCTGCCTAATCCACCAAGTAGCATATGTGCTGAATTTATATCCTTTATGATAATCAAATTTTTCAACAGCTTTAATTAATCCTAAATTACCCTCTTGAATTAAATCTAAAAAAAGCATACCCCGACCAACATAACGCTTGGCAATACTGACCACCAAACGCAAATTAGCTTCCGCTAAACGGCGGCGAGACTCCTCATCGCCCTCTTCCATCCTCTTGGCCAGATATACTTCCTCTTCAGCCGAAAGCAAGGGCACACGCCCAATCTCCTTCAGATACATTCGTACCGGATCATCAATAGCCACACCATCAGGAACCGATAAATCAACTGATAAAGACCCCTTGTTAGATGCAAGCGGTGCGGAAATTCCTTCTTTTAGATCATCATCGTCATCTTCCGGATCTTCAATAATCACCGGGGATACCCCCACTTCCACACCCAGTTGTCCAAGCTTTTCATAGATTTCATCTATCTGTTCGGGAGTCAGATCGACTTCACTTAAGGCCTCCATAATATCAGTATAAGATATTTGACCTTTTTGCTTAGCAGATTCTATTAACTTTTTAACTGCCTCCGATTTAATTTGTTGCACAGTATGAAATCCTCTCTTTCCTAATAAAGCCTATGGCTTGAGTCGCTGTACTTCCTGCTGTAAAGCAGTAATTTTTTCCACTATGTTCTTAGCCTGCTGCAGATCGGCAGGCATGTCTTGTCGCAATAACTTAATTTCTGTCTGTAATTTGAGCAGTCGACTTCTTTTTATCCATTCATCAAATAATTCTTGATCGTCACCTGGAATTTCCGTCTGTAATAAATTCAACAAAAGTTGTCGTAACCCTTCATTTTCTGCTGGCAATATGTGCAATAAAGTTGTAATTTTCCAATCATATTGCTCCCCAAGCTGTTCCACCAAGCCAATCAGCTGCTTTTCCTCCTCGCTGCGGCAAAAATCTTCACCAACCTGTTCTTTCATGGTCTTAAAATACTGCTCATTTTCTAAAAGCACCTTCCACAGCGGGTTAATTTTCTTAAAAGAAGGATCTTTAGCATACTTAACTTCTTCGGGGTTTTTGGCGGCAACCTTTTGCGGTGGCAGTATCTTTAACCCCTGTTTGGCAAAATCAGCATAAATGGTTTCCCTGTCCACCTTTAAACGCTGTGACAACAGATTAATAAAGCTTTCCTTTTCCACATAGCTACCGGTTCGCTTAACAATCGGTAGCAATTCTTTAATGATCAACCCTTTATCCGCAATGGTCAGAGCCGGATATTTGGCCATCGTGACATTTAAAAGATACTCTAAAACACCCTCGGAATGCTCTTTGATAAATTTATCCCAGCCCTTTTTACCATATTTTTGCAAAAAACCATCCGGATCCAGTCCTTCAGGAAAAGAAAGCACGCGGATATTCAAGCCCTCTTGCTCCATGATCTCCAAACCTCTTTGAGCCGCTATCGCCCCCGCCGCATCCCCATCATATGCTAAAAATACTTTGTTAGTATATCTTTTTAATAAACGAACCTGCTCAATGGATAAAGCAGTACCTAATGAGGCAACCGCATTTTTTACTCCATGCTGATGTGCAGCCAGCACATCCATGTATCCTTCCATAATCACCGCGGCATCCAAGCGTCTGATTTCCTGCGCTGCCAGATGTAGAGCATATAGATGCAAGTGTTTATTATAAATAGGAGTATCCGCCGAATTGAGATATTTAGGTTGACCTTGACCAATAATTCGTCCGCCAAAGGCAATAACCTGCCCCCTAAAATCACAAATCGGAAAAATCAAGCGTCCATGAAATTTATCATAATAACGTCCCGTTTTAGCGCTTTTACTTGCCAAACCGGCACGGGAAATTAATTGCGAGCTAAAACCCTTTTGCTGCAAATAATCAGTCAGAGCCGTCCAATCATGTTCCGGCGCCAGACCAACAGAAAAAACTGTCAGAGTCTTTTCACTCAAACCCCTTTTATGACAATAATTAACCCCGTCCGGATGTGAAGGATGGCGTAAAGTTTTTTGATAAAAATCATCAGCCAGCTCATGAATCCTCAATAAATCCTGACGTTCTTGTTGTCTGCGCGCTTGCTGCGGCGTATAGGCTCTTTCCGGAACCTCCACCCCCACCCGTGCGGCAAGCTTAAGGGCCGCCTCCGGAAAAGTCAATCCTTCTATCTCCATAATAAAACTGATGGCCGAGCCACCTTTTTGACAACCAAAACAATAAAAAATTTGTTTTTCCGGACTAACCGTAAAAGAAGGTGTGTTTTCTGAATGAAAAGGGCAGTTGCCTACAAAATTTTTACCCTGCTTTTTAAGAGTCAAATATTCGCTGATTAATTCCACAATATCTGTTTTTTGACTAATTTCTTCAATAATCTGCGGTGGTACATAGGTACTCATAAAAAACCTCTTTACTATTTAATACAGGCAGCATCATTGAATTTAACATGGCTATGTAGCATTCGCCACCTGAACAATAAATCCCTCTTTAATTATTATTTTCAACATTTAATAGGCATATTCCTGTTTACTGAGAATATTTATCTTCCGGACTATCTTCTTCATAAACAAGCAACCCCCTGCTACCTTGATATTATTACCCCATAAACATCCAGGTATGCACTTTTATCAACTTTTTACAAAAAACTATGTATATTTTATACAAATTATGCGCATGCTGATAAAAGAAGGAATAACCCTGATCGGTTCGTGGTCAAAGCCGATATAGCCGGACCAAGCGGAAAGGTTATCCTTCATTTAAAAATTACCGGTATAATAAAAGTGCTGCTTTTGATTGTTCAAAAGCAGCACTTTTAGATAATTTTATTTTAACGCTTACACATTGGTATATATTCTTCATCTTCAACCAGACTAAAATAGCCCGGACGAATAATTTTACCGCCATTACTTAAATACTCCAAACGATGGGCACTCCAGCCGGCTATTCTGGCCATGGCAAAAATAGGTGTAAACAATTCTTCAGGAATCCCTAAAAGACTGTATACAAAACCACTGTAGAAATCAACATTAGCGCTCACACCTTTATACATCCTGCGCTCACTGGCGATAATTTCCGGAGCTAAACGTTCGACCATATCAAAAAGTTGAAAATCTTCCTCATGATGTTTGGCATTAGCCAGCTGCTTAACAAAGTTTTTAAAGACCTTGGCTCGTGGATCGGAAATGGAATAAACAGCATGTCCCATACCATAAATTAAGCCCTTATGATCAAAAGCTTCTTTGCGCAGCAGTTTAATTAAATATTCCTTAACCTGCTCCTCATCTTTAATATCACGAACATGCTTTTTCAAATCCATCATCATTTCCACCACTTTAATATTAGCGCCGCCATGCTTTGGCCCTTTTAAAGAAGATAAAGCTGCTGCAATCACCGAATAGGTATCGGCACCGGTAGAAGAAACGACTCTGGTCGTGAAAGTGGAATTGTTTCCACCGCCATGCTCCATATGCAAAATTAAAGCCATATCCAAAACCTTAGCTTCCAATCGCGAATATTTTTTATCAGGACGCAACATGCGCAAAATATTTTCAGCGGTCGATAATTTATCGTCCGGACGATGAATATATAAACTTTCATCACAAGCATAATGATTATAAGCATGATAACCATAAACAGCCATCATCGGCAAAACACTAATCAACATCATGCTCTGCCTTAAAACATTGGGCAAAGAAATATTAGACATATCTTCGTCATAAGCCGCCAGCATCAAAACACTTTTAGATAAAGTGTTCATCATATCCTTGCTGGGAGCTTTCATGATCACATCACGCACAAAATTGGGCGGCATGGAACGGCTTTTTGCCAGCATAACTCTAAATTCATCCAGTTGATTTTGATTAGGTAGTACGCCAAAGAGCAAAAGGTAAGCAATTTCCTCAAAGCCAAACCTTTCTCCATTAACTAAATCATTAACCAGATCAAAAATGTTATAACCACGATAAAGCAGCTTACCATCGCAAGGGACAAGCTTACCATCAACTTCTTTTGTAGAATGAATGGCAGAAATATTGGTGATTCCCACCAATACACCTTGTCCGCTTTTATCACGTAATCCCCGCTTAACATGATATTTATCATAAAGATTAACATCAATCAAACTATGCTGTTGGCATAATTGGCTGTACTCTTGTGTGTAGGCTTGCAGTTCCTTATTAACTCCCATATGATATCCCCCTTCTAAAATCACATAAAGCAAACTATTTTTACTATTTTACCATTAATTTAACCTAAGATCAACAAAAAAACAACTTAGGCTATAAAACATTGTAGCCTAAGTTGTTTTAGGAAAATAATCTGCGATGCTCCGCTAAAGCAAAATTATCCGTCATCCCTGCTATATAATCACAAACCGCCCCTTTCAGTGGCTCACAAAGATATTCCGGCGGCAGTAAATCAGGATGAGATAAATAATAATTATAAAAATCTACCAAGATCCGACTCAGCCGTTTTTCTTCCTTTTTGGCCTCCGGCCTCAGATAAACCTTCTCAAATAAAAATTCACGCAAAAGATGCATGGCCTCCTGCACCGGCGCAGACATTTTTATGAAATTCTCACCCTGACTCGCTTTAATTACATCAAAAACCATTGTCTCAATACAATCACTATGTGTAGTGCCCAAAATAGCAGTGGCCGCCTCCGGCAAATCACAGTTTTTAATTAAACCAGCCCTTTCCGCATCATCAATATCATGCGTAATATAAGCAATACGATCAGAAATGCGTACCACTCGACCTTCTAATGTTTCCGGCAGTTCCTCTCCTGTATGATGTAAAATCCCATCTCTCACCTCATATGTGAGATTAAGACCCTGTCCGTCTCTTTCTAAACAGTCAACCACCCGTAAGCTTTGCTTATTATGACTAAAGCCGGCATACAACCGCGCCAAAGTACGCTCGCCGGCATGCCCAAATGGAGTATGCCCCAAATCGTGCCCCAAAGCAATCGCTTCTGTCAAATCCTCATTGAGAAAAAGCGCTCGAGCAATAGTTCTGGCAATTTGTGAAACTTCCAAAACATGCGTCAAACGAGTACGAAAATGATCTCCGCGAGGAGCAATAAAAACCTGCGTCTTATGTTTAAGCCGCCTAAACGCTTTAGAATGAATGATCCGATCACGGTCCCGCTGGTAAGGAGTACGTAAAAGACATTCCGTTTCGGGCTGTCCGCGTCCTCTGGAATCACTGCTTTTAACTGCATAAGGAGAAAGAAACTGCTCCTCCCATTTTTGCCAATTTTGTTGCACTATCTGATCACCTCTTAGTAACAGTCTTTATTCTGCATCAAAAGAGGTAAATCCTTTTACTAATCACCAATCTTATTATTCTCTAAAAAATCCTCGAAACTGGTCTTAGGAACAATATATTGTCTGCCGACCTTAACCGCTTCAAGTTTCTTACTCCTGATCAATTCAATAATAAAAGCATAGCTCAAAGGAATAATTTGCATCAGCTCTTTGACCGTATAACCATCAATGTTATGTGTTTTCTCCTGATTTTCCAAATAAACCTGTGCATCCTTTTTTTTGATAAAATATTTACGCCCAATATGATAGGCGGGCAGTTTACCATTGTCAATGTTTCTTTTTACCGTCGCATAAGCCGTCTGACTAAGTTCAGCCATCTCCTTCAATGTTAAATAATCGTTCATTAAAATCTTATCATCTTGCATCTTTGTTTTCCTCCTCATCATAATTATAATAAAAGAGCTTTCTCTATGATTATGCAAGGAATTCCCTTTTTAGATTAGATAAATAGAAAAAAACTCTTTTTTAGAGTTAGTGGCAATAGTATCCACTATGCATAAAAAAGAGTTTTCATCTTTAACTTAGTGATTAAGGCTGAAAAAATAGCGGCATTTTTAAACAGACATTAAGAACCGATCTTAATTTCACCATGACTGCAAAACAAAGTAGCCTTACCTCTCACTTTGATAGCCGATGTATGTTCGGTAAACTGAAAAATCATTACCTCTCCCTTATCCAGCTTTTCACTATGATGAAATCTTGTGTCTTTCCCCCTGGTTAAACCCATAATGGTCAAGCCATTCTCCTCTGCCCGCACCACCACATATTCAGCATTAATAGCATAACCGGACCCTTTAATAAGCCTGCCATTCTCTGAATTACTCATAATGTCCTCCTATTTTTTGATCCCATATTTATTAAACATCGCTTCCTCCGTTAGAGGCGGCACCAGAGAACTAATATCCCCTCCTACCATAGCAGCTTCTTTAATAAGGCTGGAACTGATAAAAAGATGCTTTTGTGAGGACATCAAAAAGACCGTATCAATTTTCTCTGAAAGCATTCTGTTCATCATCACCATTTTAAAATCATCCTCAAAATCAGCCACTGCCCGCAACCCTCGCACAATCACCTTGGCATCAACCTTTAAGCAATAGTCAACCAAAAGTCCGCTAAAGGAGTCAACAGAAATATTAGGCACATGCTTAAGGCTTTCTTTAACCAGCTGTACACGCTCATCCAAAGAAAAAAGGTTTTCCTTATAATTATCGAGCGCAACCGCCACCACCACTTCACCAAAAATCAGGGCTGCTCTTTCAGCAATATCAACATGTCCTACCGTAATCGGATCAAATGTCCCGGCATAAACGGCCTTTTTTATCATCTGTCATCCCTCCATCATTAAATCCTCTGCGATCAACATCTTCCGCAGTTTTTGTAAATCCTCCAAGTAAACGGCCTCCTTATGAGGATCATAAATAACTGCCGCCGGATGAAAAAGCGGAAAAATTATCGCCGATAACTGTTTGTTTGCAAATGGCCTGCCATGATAATCCTGCATCCGGGGAGTCTTTTCCACAAAAAAACTTAAAGGAACAGCTCCCAAGGTAATAATCAAGCGCGGACAAAGTAAAGCCATCTCCTGACAAAGCCACTGCTGACAAGCCTCTTTTTCCGAGCGCAGTGGCGGACGATTAGTAAACCCCCGAACCGACGGCTTAACGGGACGACATTTGACAAGATTGCTAATATAAACATCATCACGCAACAAGCCAATCTGATCAAGAAAATTGTCCAGCTTTTGTCCTGCCGCACCATAAAATGGCTTACCCGTAAGATCTTCTTGGGCTCCCGGCGCTTCGCCCAAGAGCATAATCTTTGCCTGACGGTTTCCTGCGGCCGGTACTACTTGATTGCGTGTGAGGCATAAATCACATTTCCGGCAGCAAAGTAATTTCTTCTGCCATTTTTCCCACTTATCTGCCATCCATTCCTCCCACATAAATTTGTTCCTTTTATTATAATATAAGCCGCTCTTAGAAACAACAAGAAACTCTATCGCTTAAAATTCCTGAAAAACTTGTACGCTTAAACCGGTCAAACAATCTTTATTCAATGTTTTACCTAGAAAGCCGCAGCGCAAAAGGGCGGCACTAATTTTCGCTGCCCTTTTGTTTTTTTAATCCTCCTGAGGCCAATCCTTCTTAAGCATAGCCCGCACTTTAAGCGGCAAACCAAAAAGATTGATAAAGCCTGCCGAATCGGCCTGATCATAAACTTCATCTTCGTCAAAAGTAGCCATCGCCTCATCATATAAAGAATATGGACTCTGCATACTGACAGTTACGCAATTACCTTTATAGAGCTTCATGCGCACTGTCCCTGTAACGGTCTCCTGTGTTTTGTCAACAAAAGCATCCAAAGCCTCACGCAAAGGACAAAACCATAACCCGTCATACACTAACTCCGCATAACGAAGAGCGACTAATTCCTTATAATGTGCCGTGTTTTTATCTAAGCACAGACTTTCCAAGCTTTGATGTGCCGCATATAAAACGGTACCACCGGGAGTTTCATAAACGCCGCGGGATTTCATACCGACCAAACGGTTTTCCACCATGTCCGCCACTCCTACACCATTTTCCGCCGCCAATTCATTAAGCTTAGTAAGCAGCTCTACCGCCGCCATTTCTTGTCCATCAAGCGCCACCGGAATGCCCTTTTTAAAATCAACATCAACATAAGTTGCCTGATCAGGTGCGGCCTCCGGGGTTTTACAAATCAATAACAAGTCATCCTGAGGCTGATTGGCCGGATCCTCTAAATCCGCCCCCTCATGACTTAAATGCCAAATATTTCTGTCCATGCTATAAGGATTTTTTTTAGTCACGGGAATAGGGATATTATGTGCTTGCGCATAGTCAATCGCCTGATTACGGCTTTTGATTTCCCATTCACGCCAAGGCGCAATAATAGTCATTTCCGGTGCCAAAGCTTTGATGGTCAATTCAAAGCGCACCTGATCATTACCTTTGCCGGTACAGCCATGACAAATAGCATCACAGCCTTCTTGTTTGGCAATATCAACTAAATACCGAGAGATGATCGGACGTGCAAAAGATGTCCCTAAAAGGTATTTCCCTTCATAAACCGCCCCGGCTTTCAGCGTGGGAAAAATAAAATCCTCCACAAATTCAGCAGTCAAATCGCCCACAAACACCTTGCTGGCACCGGAAGCCAAGGCTTTTTCCTTGACGGGCTCGACTTCCTTGCCTTGTCCCACATCACCACAAACAGCAATCACTTCACAATCGTAATTTTCCTTAAGCCAGGGAATAATAATCGAGGTATCCAATCCTCCCGAATAAGCTAAAGCAACTTTTTTTATTTTTGCAACCATCGTCAACTCTCCTTTGTCATAATATCATTATCATAATATCTTTCCATTTAACCACCCATCACTAAAGCCATCACAGCCATCTGCACCCATAAACGATTTTCCGCTTCATCAAAAACAACTGATTGCCGCCCTTCTAAAACCTCATCTGTAATCTCTAAACCTCTTTTAGCCGGCAGACAATGTAACACAATTGCATCAGATTTAGCTTTTTGTAAAAGCTCTTCATTAAGCTGAAACTTACCAAAGGCTTGCTGTTTTTGGGCGGCCTCTTGTTCTTGCCCCATGCTGGCCCACACATCAGTATATAAAATATCCGCATCTTTTACGGCCTCTTTGGCATCATGACTAACAACAATACTGCCGCCGCTGGCCTGCGCCGCCTGTACGGATTCCTGCCAAACTGCTTGATCAGGAGGATAATCCTCAGGACAGGCAATTACCACATCCATACCCCATTTAGCGCCGCCATGCATCAAAGAATGAGCCATATTATTACCATCACCTAAATAAACCAGTTTCAAACCCTCTAACTGACCCTTGTGCTCCAAAATAGTCTGAGCATCAGCCATCACCTGACAAGGATGCATCAAGTCTGTCAGCCCATTAATCACGGGAACTGTCGCAAATTCTGCCAGCTCCAGCACGATTTCATGCCCAAAAGTACGAATCATCAAACCATCTAAATAACGCGAAAGCGTACGAGCCGTATCTTTCAGGGGTTCCCCACGACCTATTTGCAAATCAGCAGCGGATAAAAACAGCCCCAGCCCACCCAGATAATAGATACCGGATTCAAAAGAAACGCGTGTCCGTGTGGAGCTTTTTTCAAAAATCATCCCCAAAGTCTTGCCTTTTAAATAATCAATGCGCCGACCGGCCTTTTTCTCCCGCTTAAGAAAATCCGCCACTTGCAGTATATAAAGCAATTCTGCAGCTGTATAATCATGCAGGGAAAGAAAATCCCGTCCCTGAAAATCCTTTTTCAAGTCCATAGCATCCTCCTAATTCATCTTAACAATTGTTTTCTTTTAAAGCAGCTGCCAAAATCTCTACAGCTCGATCAATCTCAGCAAAAGAAACATTCAGGGGGGGCACAAAACGTAAAACATTTTCGGCCGTACAATTAATCAAAAGTCCCTTTTCTAAACAAGAGTTGACAATTGCTGCCCCCGGTTTATCTAAAACTACCCCCATCAGCCAGCCCAAGCCGCGCACCTCGCAAAGACAAGGGAATTCAGCTTGCAGGCTGAGGAGTTTTTCTTTCATATATTTGCTGCCGGCCATCGCCTGTCCGCAAATATCTTCTTTAAGCATAGTCTCCATAAAAGCAATCCCCGCTGCCGTGACCAGTGGATTGCCACCAAAAGTCGTGGCATGTTCACCGGGCACGAAAGCTGCCGCGGCCTTTTTTGCCATCAAGGCTCCTACGGGTGTTCCGCCACCTAAGGCTTTAGCCAAAGTCATAACATCAGGCTCCACACCACTATTTTGATAAGCAAAAAGCTTGCCGGTTCTACCCAGACCCACCTGCACCTCATCGAAAATCAACAGTAAATCATGCTCATCACATAAACGCCGCAGCTCAGATAAATAAGCATCTTCAGCAGGAATAACACCACCCTCACCCTGTACCGGCTCTACCATAATGGCACAAGTTTGGGGACTGATCGCCTCTCTAATAGCTTGAATATCGTTAAAAGGCACATACTTAAAACCTGACGGCAAAACCGCAAAATTTTCCCGAATCTTTTCCTGCCCCGTAGCAGTCAAAGTCGCCAAAGTCCGACCATGAAAGGAATTTTCCATACTAATTACTTCATAACTGTCGGTACGACCCTTACTTTTTGCATATTTGCGTGCCAGTTTAATAGCCCCTTCATTGGCCTCCGCACCACTGTTACAGAAAAAAACTTGATCAAAGCAAGAATTTTCCACCAACAACTCCGCCAGCTTGATCTGCGGCTCAATCCAATAAAGATTGGAACAATGTAGTAACGTGGCCGCCTGTTTTTGAATGGCATCAACCACCGCAGGATGACAATGCCCTAAATTATTAACGGCAATACCTGCCACAAAATCCAAATATTCCTTACCGTCAGCATCATAAACCTTAGATCCCTGCCCTTTTACCATGGCAATCGGCAAACGACCATAAGTATTCATAAGAACCTGCTCACCTTTTTGTTGCAAATCCCGGTTAGACATCGTGCTTTCCCCCTCACCTTCCAGAAAAGTCTATTTAGTCACCATCGTACCGATACCTTCTTTAGTGAAAATCTCTAAAAGTATACTGTGGTGTTTACGTCCATCTAAAATATGCGTGCTTTTAACACCCTTTTCCAAAGCACTGACGCAGCAATTGACCTTGGGAATCATGCCGCCGCCAATGACATCGCCGGCAATCAGATCAGGAATATCCTGCGCCTTCACCCTAGAAAGGATATCGGTTTTCTGTTCATGGTTGGCATAAATACCCTCCACATCTGTCAAAAGCAGCAGTTTTTCTGCCCGCATGGACTCAGCGATTTTACCTGCCGCATAATCGGCATTGATATTATAGCGATTACCCTCTCTGTCAATACCAATTGGTGAAACAACCGGCAACAATCCATCTTTTAAAATAGATTCCATAAATTCTACATTAACCTCTTCAACTTCACCCACAAATCCCAACTGATCATTATGCGGCTGACAAAGCAAAAAGTTGCTGTCCACCCCGGAAATTCCAACGGCATTACCGCCGCTATGATTAATATTACTGACAATTTCCGTGTTAACCTTACCGATTAAAACCATCTCGACAACCTTCATAATCGCCTTGTCGGTAACTCTTTGCCCATTGATAAAGCTGGAGGATATATTCAACTGTTCCAGCAGGGAATTAATCTCCGGTCCGCCGCCATGCACGATGATCGGCTTCATACCCACCAAATGCATTAAAATAATGTCATTGATCACCGATTTTTTTACATCTTCTCCGGTCATGGCATTACCGCCATACTTAACAACTACTATTTTACCATGAAACTTTTGAATATAAGGTAAAGCTTCCGATAAAATATTTGCCTTATTCAAAGCACTGATCTGTTCCATCTATTTTCCCCCTTCTAGGTTCGGTAACAACCATTTATTCTTACATATTCATAACTCAAATCACAGCCCCAGGCCGTCGCCGCCACAGACCCATCATGTAAATCAATCTCTACGATAATATCATCCTCAGCCAACACCTTAGCGGCATTCTCTTCATCAAATACCAAACCGCGACCTTCCTTCATCACAACTTCCCTGCCGGCAGAACTCTGCAAAGCAATCTCTACTTTATCAATGGCAAATTGCGCCCCCGAATAACCTAATGCGCAAATAATCCGCCCCCAATTAGCATCTTCACCAAAAAAAGCCGCCTTTACCAAACTGGAAGCAACTACCGCCTTGGCCGCCTTGGCCGCCTCCTGCCAGGAAACAGCATTTTTAACTCGAACCTCCAGCAGTTTTGTGGCGCCTTCCCCATCTTTAGCCATCATCTTGGCCAAAGCCAAACAAACCCGCTCTAACAGTTGGCAAAACTGTGTATATTGAAGGCTATTCGGTTTAATCTGTTGATTGTCAGCCATTCCATTCGCTAAAATTATTAAACTGTCATTTGTGCTGGTATCACCATCAACAGTCACCATATTAAAAGTTTTTTGCACTACCTGTGATAAAGCCATCTGCATGAGCTCAGCATCAATCACCGCATCCGTCGTGATAAAGGCCAGCATCGTGGCCATATCAGGGTGAATCATCCCTGAACCCTTGGCCATCCCGCCCAGCTTGACAGCGGTTCCACCAATCTCGGCTGTCACCGCAAATTCCTTGCTGTAAGTATCAGTAGTCATAATAGCCTGTGCCGCTGCCGCTGCACCCTCGGCTGATAAAGACCGCACCGCTTCTCCAATACCGGCCTCCACAGCTTGCATAGGCAGATTGACCCCGATAACACCCGTAGAACACACCAAAACCTGCTCGGGTTCAATCCCTAAAGCAGCACCTGTTAAATCCGCCATGGCTACCGTGTCCAGCAGGCCTTGCTCCCCTGTACAGGCATTGGCATTACCGCTATTGATTACTATCGCTTGTGCCTGTCCCTTGTGGGTAATTGATCTGCACCAAGCTACAGGTGCCGCCGCATATTTATTCTGGGTATAGCAGCCTGCCGCTTGACAAGGATGGTCGCTGGCAATTATTGCTACATCCTTTTTTCCGCTTTGATCACCTTTAATATCAGAAGAAACCCCAGCGGCCTTAAAACCATTCGCTGCCGTCACACCACCGGCAATTTCCGTAATTTTCATCTTTATTAACTCTCCTTATGTTTAGGGAAAAACGGGTAAAAGTTCCAGTCCGAGATTTTCCGCAAAACCACATAGTATATTCAAATTTTGCACGGCCTGCCCGGCTGCCCCTTTCATGAGGTTATCAATCGAACCGCAAACAACAGCACGCTGAGTCCTCTCATCAAAAGTAACCCCCAAATGGCAAAAATTGCTGCCCCAGGTCCATTTAGTTTGCGGCCAAATACCCGCTTCGTAAACTTTGACAAAATATTCGTCCGCATAAGTATCCTGATATAACTCAATGAGTTTTTCAGTACTAACCGCTTCCTTTAAATCAACATAAATTGTAGCCAAAATTCCTCTGGTCATCGGTGTTAAATGCGGTGTAAAATTAATCACCTGTGTCTTTTGTGAAACCGCAGTCAAAATCTGTTCAATCTCCGGTGTATGCCGGTGTTTAGCAACATTATAGGCCTTAAGATTTTCATTAACCTGAGCATAAATATTGGCATCTGTCGGACTTTTACCGGCGCCGGAAACTCCCGACTTGGCATCAACAATCACAGAGTTTTGTTTAGCTAAACCATTTTTAAAAAGCGGGTACAAAGCCAAAAGTGAGGCCGTCGGAAAACAACCGGGATTAGCAATAATTTCGGCTTGGCCGATTTCTTCCCTGAATAACTCCGGCAAACCATAGACGGCTGAGGCAGCTAATTGAGGATAATCATGTTTAATTCCATACCATTTTTCATAAACTGCCGTATCACGGAAACGAAAGTCCGTACTAATATCGATCACCCTTTTGCCTTGGGAAACGGCTTTAGCTGCCGGCTCAATACCTTGTCCGGCCGGCATCGCCAGAAAAATCACGTCACTATCTGCTACCACTTGATCCACATCCGTTAACTCAACCTTTAAATCACAAGCACCAAACAAAGAGGGATAGGCATTTGTAACAGGTTGATCAATAAAACTTCTGGCCGCTGTAATATGTTTAATATTTACCAAAGGATGAGCCAGCAATAAACGCAAAAGCTCCCCCCCGGCATATCCGGTAACACCAATAATCGAAACATCGACTTTCTTTGATGAATTGTCCACCATCATCTTTCTTTGCACCCCATTTTCTTAAGATATCTTTCATTTTACCTCTTTATGAATAAAAATGCAATACTTTTTATAATCTTTTTTAATTTGTTTTTGTATAATCTTGGATTAACCGTGCAAAAATAAGGATATAGCTTTTTTTATAGCTTTTATTTTTTATTTCTTATTTAAAGGAGTTTTCTTATGTACGAAATGATTTGTGATTGTCCCTACACTTATGGCGGAGGCAGCTGCATCAAAGAATCTCTTCCTATTGAAGGAGCAAAAGCTTGTCAAGATTGTCCTTGTTATAAGGCATGGTATGAGCAAATGAATTTATAGATTAAAAAGTAAAGATGCCGCTTAAACATTCATCTTTAAATTCAGCCGCTGCTATTTTCTTGCCAATCACATGCTCTTTTAAGCATGGTGTCCTTAATTTTGTCGAAAAAGTCAAGTCGCTTTTATATTTTTATTTTTAAATAAAATCATTGAGAAAAATATTCTACAGTGCCACTATAAACAGCCCAGGCCAACTGCCACCGATATTCTGGATCTTGAAGCAGTTTCTTCTCCTTTTCATTAGAGAAAAAGCCCACTTCCACTAAAATTAAGGGAACTTCATTATTTTTTAAAAGATAAGCACTGGGATGTGCCAGGGCCTTTCTGTCACTTTTGGTGACCCTGGTCAGTTGTTTTTGTACATAATTGGCTAATATCTGACCTTTTTCATCATGAGCACCATAAAAAACTTGCGCACCATAAACATTAGGTTGAGCAGGAAATGAATTTGCATGAATACTTATGCAAATACTGGAGTCACTATCCGTCATCAAACTTAGTCTTTTATCTAAGTCCGCCTTCTTACTTGCGGCATCAACCGCATCATTTTCTCTGGTCATAATAACGGTTGCACCGGCTTGACGCAAAATCTCTGCCAGAGAACGAGAAATTTGCAGGTTTATATCCTTTTCGACCAAACCTTCCTGATCTACAACCCCGGGATCAGCTCCTCCATGTCCGGGGTCAATTACCACTGTCTTACCTGCTAAAGACCATGCCATCACTGATTTTGCACCCATAAATTCTTCACCGTATACAAGCCACCATAAAATAGCTGTGATGGCCAAAATAATCAATAAAGCTATTAAACGATAGCTGGTTCCCCCTCGAGCATTAAACAACTATTTCACCTCCGACATAAAATTATGCCGCAGCTGAAACGATTATTACATAATCTTTGTCATGATAAAATCGGCCAATCCCACGAAATCTTGAGGACTAAAAATCCTTTTCCCCTTTATCTTGTCTACTAAATGTGGTTTAAGATTTTCCCCCACATAAGCTAAAGGCTCTTCTTGAGGTAAAAACAAGTCATCCTGATCAGGCAGGCAAATTTCAATTTTAGCCTGAACGGCCCTTTTATAACCTTCCACCAAAATCAAATCCCACTGTCCGAATTTAGTTAACAAAAAAACCGCATCTGCAAAGGACGGCTCCTTTTCCGGCCGACCTTGCAGCAAATAACCATGCGGAGTTACCAAAAAAGTAGCCTTTGCACCGGCTGTCAAATGTCTGCCGGTATCCTTTTGTGCACAAAAATCAACGTGTTGCCCGTGTTTTAACACAGCGACCTGTAAACCACGATCTTTAAAAACGGCTAATAACCCTTCGATCAAAGTAGTCTTTCCACACTTAGAGCCACTACCGATAATTCCTATCACTGGTGTTACCATAGCATCCGCCTCCTTTATTGTCTTGTAGATTTTCCTTAAACAACTGTTATCCTGCCTAAAATAAAAAAACCTGCCCCACAGATGAAAACTTTTCAACTGTCTTATTTAACTCTGTCGGCCTGTACCATTTGCAGACCCTCAATCTTTTTTCCATAAACATCCCAAGAACATTAAGCCATTTCTCTGCAGATTGTTAAATGTTACTATCATCCGAGCGTTAGCATGTCTAAAATACGCAGGTGCTTACCACTTTTAAAAACAGGAGCTCAAAAGAGTCCAATCTTTACCTGTAAAACAGTTATTTTTTTTATACAATAAAAAAAGCCGTAAACGTAAACGTTTCCGGCTTTAGGTTAGTAATATCTGAATTAACGCTTGGAAAACTGACTTGCTTTACGCGCCTTTTTGAAACCATACTTATATCTTTCTTTCATTCTTGGATCACGCGTTATAAAACCAGCAGCTTTAAGTGCCGGACGGAGTTCACCGTCAGCCAAGCATAAAGCTCTTGCAATACCATGACGTATCGCACCGGCTTGACCCATAATTCCTCCGCCTTTAACAGTTGCAATAACATCATATTTACCTAAAGCAGAAGTCAATTCAAGAGGTTGCTTGACGATCATTTCTAAAGTTTTTTTACCAAAATATTCACTAAGCTCTCTATTATTAATAGTAATATCACCTTTGCCTGCCACCAGCCAAACCCTGGCAACAGCATTTTTGCGCCGTCCGGTGCCATAATTTTTCATTTGATCAGCCATTATCTATTGTCCTCCCTTCGACTAAAACTGCCATACTTCTGGTTTTTGTGCTTGATGCGGATGATTTTCACCGCTATAAACTTTTAATTTCTTGCCGGCTTCTCTACCCAAAGAGTTATGAGGCATCATCCCTTTAACGGCTTTTTCCACAGCAAAAACAGGTCGTTTTTTCATCAATTCCTTATAAGAAATCTCAGTCAAACCACCCGGATAACCAGAATGACGATAATATTTTTTCTGTGCCAGTTTATTGCCGGTTAAAACTGCTTTATCAGCATTAATGATGATTACAAAATCACCAGTATCCACATGAGGAGTAAAAATAGGTTTGTGTTTTCCACGTAATAAACGTGCAGCTTCCGTAGCTAAACGACCCAGCGATTTGCCGGTCGCATCTAGAATATACCAGGATCTTTGGATATCGGCAGTTTTTGCCATATAAGTACCCAAGTTATTTACCTCCTTACAAATAAAAGAAACTCCAGCCATCTCGTCAACGGGGCAGAAGCCGAGAGGCAGTACCTTTATATTATATCCAGCTTGCTCCATGATGTCAAGGAATATAAATAAATATTACAGATATTTTTTTTCATACTGCACCTCTTTTAAAATCAAGCCGCCGGCTGGTGCGGGCTTGATTGGTTTTGTCAATTGATTATGTAACAATTGCTCAACTTCTGCATAAGTCAGCTTGCCCTGGGCAACCGCCACTAGTCGAGCTACAATAAAACGTACCATTTTATACAAAAATCCCGCTCCGACTATTTCAATCACCACAGGATTGGTCAAGGCCAACCAAGGCAGCTCCTTTTCATAGCAGCCCTCAATAATTTTCAGGCTATCAATAGTCCTCACAGAAGTTTTAGCTGATCCGCCACTGGCACAAAACTGCTTGAAATCATGTTCTCCTAAAAAAAGCCGAGCAACTTGCCTCATCACATCTAAATCCAATTTATCCTTAACCCGCCAGGCCCAATGTCCACGAAAAACATTGATCTTTTGACTGCGATCAATCGTATAACAGTAGGTTTTACTAATAGAGCTGTAACGGGCATGAAAATCTGCCGGCATCTCTTGCACATTGCTAATCCTAATATCTGTTGGCAAGGCATTGTTTAAGGCCAATTGCAGCCTTTCTAAAGGAATAATATTCATCGTCTGAAAATTAGCCACCTGCCCTAAAGCACTAACACCTGCATCAGTACGACCCGAGGCAAAGATTTCTACTTTCTGCCCCACAACCTTTTTTAAAGCCCTTTCAATAGTCTGCTGTATGCTGATACCATGAAAATCAGGCTGACTTTGCCAACCAATATAAGCAGCCCCGTCATACTGAATAGTTAACTTGATGTTACGCATTAAGCCCCTCCTATCCGCCCATAAATAATTAGTGTAAAAATAATTGCAAAAATCAGCAAAACCACACTATCTTTACTTTGCCATTTACGAACACGCCACCGGCTGCGCCCCTTTCCTCCCTGGTAACAACGCGCATCCATCGCCAAAGCTAAATCATCGGCACGCCTAAAGGCACTAATAAATAGCGGGATCAAAAGCGGCATCAACTGCTGCAACTTATGCCCCAAAGAAGTCCCGTCAAAACGAGCACCTCTTGCCTTCTGCGCTAAAACAATACGATCAAACTCCTGCAATATAGTAGGAATAAATCTTAACGCAATCGAAACAATCATGGCGAATTCATGAACGGGCAAACCTAAACGACTCAGTGGCTTCAACAAGCTTTCTAAAGCATCTGTCAAATCAAGCGGCTTGGTGCAAAGCGTAAGCAGTGAAGCAAAAAAAACCAGTAAAATCAGACGCCAGCCAATCAAAAGCCCCTTAAAAAGCCCCTCCCAAGTGAGTTTTAAAAATCCCCATTGCCAAATTATCTCGCCCGGCACCAAAAAAAAGTTAAAGAGCATGCTGATCATGATAAAAATCGTAATCATCCGCATCCCACGCCATAATAAAGTAAAAGGGATTCTACTGACTAACAAAACTACCACAAAAACTACCGTCAAAAAAATATAGGCCGACAGCGATTGTGCCGTAAAAAGAGCCGCCATATATAGAATAGTAATAATAATTTTACCGCGCGCATCCAAATGATGCGCCGGGGAATTAATAGGATAATATTGGCCGATGGACAGCTTAGAGCTGATCATCATTGCCACCCCCCTTGCAAGGCGGCATTGATCTCCGCAAAAGCCTCCGTAATGGTTAAACCCTCTGCCTTAACAGCAAACCCCGCTTTTTTTAAACGTCTTAACAATTGTGCAGCTACAGGTATGCCAACTCCCCATGATAACAATCGCTCCTGATCACTAAAAACCTCATAAGGATTTCCGGATAAAACCAGCTCTCCCTGATACATGATCAATATCCGCTGAGCTATTAAGCTGTCCTCCATATCATGGGTAATCCAAATAATCGTTTTTCCCTCTTGATGTGCCTGTCGCACAAGCTGCAAAAACCACTGTTTACCGCTTTCATCCAAGCCGGCTGTCGGCTCATCGAAAATTAAAACCTGTGGATTCATAGCTAAAATGCCCGCTAAAGCCACTCTTCGGCGTTGTCCGCCGGAAAGCTCAAAAGGAGATCTTTTTAAAAACTCATCTGCCTCAAGCCCTACTTTAAGTAAAGATTCCCTTACGATCTGAGCAGTTTGCTCCTCTGTAAGACCCTTGTTTTTAGCAGCAAAACCCACCTCTTCTTCTACCGTTTCTGCAAAAAACTGCTGCTCCGGATATTGAAAAACTAATCCCACCTGATGAAAAATACGGTTTTTTTCCGCGGTTTGACCATCAAGCACAACCTCTCCGCTGGTAGAGGATAATAAACCCGCTATCACCTGAGCTAAGGTACTTTTACCGCTGCCACTATGCCCCAAAAGTGCGACAAATTCACCTTGAGCAATTTCTAAGTTGATATCACTCAAGGCCACGGCGGAAAAAGGACTATCCGCTTGATATACATAACTAACATCCCGCAGTTTTATGTGCATAAATCCTCCATGAAATGCTCCACCGAAGTAGCACCACGCAGCGACTCCCTACCTGCATCAGCTAAACGATCTGCTAAACGACACAGTGGCGGTACCCCCAAACCATAAGCCTGTAAACGCTCCCCAGCGGAAAACACCTCCGCGGGTGCCCCCTCTAAAACAACTTGCCCCTGACCTAAAACCACAACTCGCTCCGCCAGCAAAGCCTCTTCCATAATATTAGTAACATAAATAATGGTCAATTGCAATTCTTGATGCAAGTGCTGCAAGGTTCGGATCACCTGCTGACGCATCAAAGGATCCAGCATAGAAGTCGGCTCATCCAAAACTAAATAACGTGAGGACATCGCCAAGGCGCCCGCAATCGCCAGCCTTTGCTTTTCCCCGCCGGACAAAAAATGAGGTTCCTTGTGCCTTAATTGGCAAAGTTCGGTGATCTTTAAAGCCTCCTCTATCCGTTGATCAATTTCTGATGCCTCCAGACCCAAATTTTCCGGTCCAAAAGCAATATCATCTTCTACAGAAACCCCCACAATTTGATTGTCGGGGTTTTGAAAGACAAAGGATACTTTCTGCCTAATAGCCGGCAAATTATACTCCTGCCGGCTATCCAGCCCATCAACTCGAACTTTCCCGGAAGTAGGCAATAAAAGAGCATTTAAATGCCTGGCTAAAGTGCTTTTACCTGAACCATTAGCACCAATTATCGATACCCATTGACCGGGGAAAATCCGTAAATTAAGTTTATCCAATACCATTTCTTGCTCCTGATTATAGCGGAAAGAAAGGTCTTCAATTTCAATCATCAGTCTGTTCATCCTTTAAGCATAATAAAATAAAGTAGTCAGGATAGGCAATCTACCCTGACTCTCTCTTAAAAAATAGTGCTGCTTTAATTAAACCATCTCAACCATAACCATCTGAGCTGCATCACCACGTCTTAATCCTAAACGGGTAATACGGGTATAACCGCCTTGTCGGTCGGCATATAAGGGAGCTATTTCAGTAAATAATTTTGTTACGACATCTTCATCAGTAAGATAAGCTAAAGCTCTGCGGCGAGCAGCCAAATCACCTGCTTTACCTAAAGTAATCATTTTATTAGCTACACTGACCAATTCCTTGGCACGAGCCTCCGTAGTCTCTATTTTACCATTTTTTATCAGAGCAGTAGCTGCATTGCGTAACATAGAACGACGATGGGCACTTTTCACACCCAGTCTACGATATGCCATTTTCTAACCTCCTTTGTTGCAGTAACCGGTACTATTTTATTCTTCAGTGCTTTTTAAAGATAAACCCAGTTCATCCAATTTGCCAACAACCTCTTCCAACGATTTGCGCCCTAAATTACGCACTTTCATCATTTCATCCTCGGTTTTTTGTATAAGCTCTTGTGTGGTATGAATACCGGCACGTTTCAAGCAATTATAAGAACGAACTGAAAAATCTAATTCTTCAATAGTCATCTCTAATAATTTGTTTTTCTGATCTTCCTCTTTTTCTACCAAAGTGACCTCAGGCGGAGCAGTCTCTGATAAAAAGATAAACAAGTTCAAATAGTCACTCAGAATATGAGCAGAAGCACTGATCGCTTCATCCGGTGCAATCGTTTTATCAGTCCAGACCTCTAAAGTCAATTTGTCGTAGTCCGTTTGTTGCCCCACACGCGTATCCTCAACCAAGAAATTCACCCTTGAAATCGGTGAAAAGAGAGAGTCAACAGGAATAATCCCTATTGGTTGATTCTCTTTTTTATTTTTCTCAGCACTGACATAACCGCGCCCTTTACCGACGGAAATTTCCATCATCAAATAACCATCATCATCTAAGGTCGCAATATAATGTTCAGGATTTAAAATCTCCACATCAGCGGGACATTTGATATCTGCAGCAGTAATAACCCCCGCCCCTTTGGCTTCAACATAGATCGTTTGCGATTCATCACCATGCATCTTCACGGATAAGCCCTTCAGATTTAAGGTGATATCGGTGATATCCTCCACCACTCCCGGAGCGGTAGAAAACTCATGCAAAACACCATCTATTTTTACAGCCGTAACAGCAGCCCCCGGTAAAGCCGACAGGAGCACACGACGCAGGGCGTTACCTAAAGTGATGCCATAGCCTCTTTCCAAAGGCTCAACAACAAATTTGCCATAGGAATTATCATCTGCACTTTCCACGCATTGGACTTTGGGCTTTTCTATTCCAAACATCTCATCGCCCTCCTTATTTTGAGCATACACAGTAACCATTAACGGGAATAATATTCAATAATCAATTGCTCCTCGATAGGCAAGTCAATATCTTCTCTGGAAGGTAAAGCCAGAACTTTACCGACTAAGTTTTCTTTGTCAAGATCAAGCCAAGCCGGAGCCGTATGATTGGCTAAAGCATTTGCCAAAGCCTGGATTTTAGGAGAAGTTCTGCTTTTTTCTCTAACGGAAATAACCTCTCCCACTTTAACCAAGTAAGAAGGAATATTCACTTTTTTACCGTTGATCGTAAAATGACCATGACGTACCAATTGACGTGCATCAACTCTGGAAGAGGCAAGTCCTAAACGATAAACAACATTATCCAAGCGTCTTTCCAAAAGTCTTAATAAATTATCACCCGTAACACCTTTTTGATGTTCCGCTTTTTCAAAATATCCATGGAATTGTTTTTCTAAAACACCGTACATACGACGAACTTTTTGTTTTTCTCTTAGCTGAATACCGTATTCAGAAACCTTCTTTCTGGACTGACCATGTTGTCCCGGAGCTTGGGCTTTGTTAGTCAAAGCACATTTATCCGAATAACAACGGTCTCCTTTAAGATATAGCTTCATGCCCTCACGACGACAGAGGCGGCAAACAGCACCTGTATATCTAGCCATTCAGTAACCTCCTACACTCTTCTTCTTTTTGGTGGACGGCAGCCATTATGGGGAATGGGAGTAACATCTTTAATCATGCTAACCTCTAAACCGGCAGCCTGTAAGGAACGAATTGCGGCCTCTCTGCCGGAACCAGGTCCCTTGACTAAGCATTCCACTTGCCGCATGCCATGCTCCATGGCACCTTTGGCCGCTACATCAGCTGCCATTTGTGCCGCAAACGGAGTGCTTTTTCTCGATCCCTTAAACCCCATAGCACCGGATGAGGACCAAGAAACAGCATTACCAAATTTATCGGTAATAGTAATCACGGTATTATTAAAAGTGGACTGAATATGAGCTACACCCACTTCAATATTTTTCTTCTCTTTTTTTCTGCGAGTTTGTCTTCTTGCCAATTAAAAGACCTCCCTTCCTTATTTTTTACGTTTAGCGCCCACAATACGCTTCGGTCCTTTTCTGGTACGTGCATTAGTCTTAGTTTTTTGCCCGCGCACAGGCAAACCACGACGATGCCGCATCCCCCGATAACAACCAATTTCTGTTAAACGCTTGATATTCAAGGCAATATCTCTACGAAGATCACCTTCTACTTGATAGGAATCACCTAAGATATTACGAATCTTGAGAACTTCGTCCTCTGTCAAATCTTTAACTCTGGTTTCAGGATTAACTCCTGCTTCTTGTAAAATTTTTTGAGAAGTGGTTAATCCTACACCGAAAATATAGGTTAAACCAACCTCTACCCTTTTTTCTCTGGGTAGGTCAACGCCAGCAATACGTGCCATTTAATGTCCACACCTCCACAAGTTTTCTTCAAATATTTCCTGTAATAATTCAGACGTGCTTAACCCTGTGTTTGTTTGTGTTTGGTATTTTGACAAATAACCATAACCTTGCCACGTCTTTTAATGATTTTACATTTTTCACAGATGGGTTTCACTGAAGTTCTGACTTTCATTACCCAATCCTCCTTTAACTGTACTACATAAAGATCATCCGACCTTTAAAACTATTTATTTATAACGATAAATAATTCTACCCCTAGTTAAATCGTAAGGACATAATTCAACCGTTACTTTATCCCCGGGCAATATGCGAATGTAATTGGTTCGTATTTTGCCTGAGATATGCGCCAAAACTTGATGCCCATTGGCCAATTCGACCTTAAACATCGCATTCGGCAATGGCTCTACAACAGTGCCATCTACTTCTATACCGTCTTGTTTAGACATATTGTCGTCCCTCCTTGTCAAAATCCTACAAACTTTCAGTCTGAGGAGACCAAAAGTCTAGAGATAGCTTCTCTGACATCTTCATTTGTAACAGGTTTCTCATTTACCAACAGATCAACTAAGTCAGCCGCTACTTTATTGAAATGCTGCAAATGGCAACGGTTCTTCTTTTTGGGATTAGAAACAGAACGCTTGCGTCCGTCTATCAGCCAAATAGTAGTACCATCTATAGCATAAACCAGATAAAATTTACCTTGGTCTCTACCTTGCTTAGACCTTACCAGCTGTCCCAAAACAAGATCTATCTTGCTTTTTGCATTAGGCAGGCCGCCCGTAACTTTCATAATATCACCTCTAACCAGAGAACAAAATTCCCAAGGGAAGCTTTCTCCCAGGCTATGACTTGAGACTGATTATATACGTAAATTATTTCCAGTTTTGCCCCAATGCTTTGCCTAAGTCTAACATTACAGCATTGATCTTTTGATCACCATCAATATTATGCAAAATATCTTGCTTTTCATAATAAGCGATCAAAGGCGCCGTTTGTTTTTCATAAACACTTAAACGGTTTTTAACTGTTTCTTCTGTATCATCGTCGCGTTGGTATAATTGACCACCGCAAGCATCACAGACATTTTCTACTGCAGGAGCATGATGCAGTAAATGATAAATATTGCCACAATCACGACACATTCTTCTGCCTGTTAAACGGACAAGCAATTTATCAGCAGGCACGCTGATATTTAAAACAGCAGTCAATTTATCATTGATGGCAGTCAGTATTTCATCTAAAGCTTCTGCCTGCTTAACCGTACGGGGAAAACCATCCAGCAAAAAGCCCTTTTGGCAATCAGCTTGTAAAATACGCTCTTTAACAATGCCAATTGTCACTTCATCGGGGACTAGTTGTCCTTTATCCATATAGGATTTAGCTTCAACTCCCAAAGCAGTGCCGGAACTAATGGCAGCTCTAAACATATCTCCTGTAGAAATATGCGGTAAGTTTAATTTTTTTACTAAAGCTTCAGCCTGTGTACCTTTGCCGGCCCCGGGAGGACCCAATAAAACTATTTTCATGACCTTCCTCCTCTGCTACTTCATAAAACCTTGATAATGTCGCATTAATAATTGTGACTCAATTTGTTTCATAGTGTCAAGTGCCACACCCACCGCAATCAGCAGTGAAGTGCCGCCAAAGTAAAAGTTGAGTCCCGTAACCCCCATTGCGATACTGGGCAAAAGAGCGATAAATGCTAAAAATAACGCCCCTGAAAAAGTAATTCGGGAAAGAACTTTATCCAGATAATCGACAGTGGGTTTTCCCGGACGTAAACCGGGCACAAATCCACCGTTTTTCTTCAGATTATCAGCAATATCTGTCACATTAAATGTAGCAGCCGTGTAAAAATAGGTAAACCCTAAAATCAATAGACCATAACAAATCATATAAACAGGATGCTGATAGTCAAATATTTTAGCAATAAAAGCTGCCACTGTATTAGTTTCCGAAGCCATATTAGACAGTAATCCGGGCAGAGTCAAAATTGCCATAGCAAAAATAATAGGAATAACGCCGGCCTGATTAATCTTCATTGGGATGTAGGTACTTTGCCCACCATACATTTTACGACCGACAACCCTTTTGGCATATTGCACAGGCACCCGCCTTTGTCCCTCTTGAACAGCTACGATACCTGCAATAACGGCAATGGCCATCACCACAAAAAGTATCACTGTAACAATACTTGCTTCACCGGTCTGCACATATTGTCCGATTGCTGAAAGCTGTCCCGGTAAACTGGCCACGATACCGGCAAAAATGATCAAGGAAATACCATTACCAACACCTTTATCAGTAATCAGTTCCCCCAACCACATTAAAAACACCGTACCTGTGGTAAGTGTCAAAGCTACCAGCAAAACCGAGCCAATACTGGTATCTAAAAAAGCATTTCTCAAGAAAAATGACATCGCCAAAGCTTGCGCAAAACCCAAAAGAACTGTACCATAACGGGTAATTTGCATCATTTTCTTGCGTCCTTCAGGTCCTTCTTTTTGCAGTTTTTCAAAATAAGGAACTACCATTGTCAATAAGTTAATAATAATTGATGCGTTAATGTATGGAATTACACCCATAGCAAAAATGGTAAACTGCTTCAAGGATCCCCCGGAAAGAATATCCACAAATCCAAAAATTGAAGAGCTAAGTAATTGCTGAATTACAGTAGTATCAATTCCGGGAATAGGAATATGCGCACCAAGCCTGAAAATCACAAACATTAACAACGTAAAGATAATTTTATTACGTATTTCCGCAACTTTCCAGGCATTAATAAAGACCCCTAACATTAAATCACCTCAACCTTTCCGCCGACAGCCATAATTTTTTCTGCCGCACTTTTGGTTGTTGGTACCTTTACAATTAATTTTTTGGAGATCTCACCATTAGATAAAATTTTCACACCATCCCTGGCATTTTTTATAATACCAGAAGTCAAAAGCAAATCTTCTGTTACCACAGTATCATTGCTGAATTGGTTTAAATCTTCTAAACTTACTTCAATAATTTTTTTCTTAAAAATATTGACAAAACCTCTTTTAGGCAAACGGCGATGCAAGGGCATCTGACCACCCTCAAATCCTAAGCGAACGCCACCGCCTGCACGGGAATTTTGGCCGTTACAACCCCTACCACAGGTTTTACCTGATCCGGAACCTGTACCACGCCCAACTCTCACGGCTTTTTTACGAGAACCGGGAGCAGGTGATAACTGATTGAGTTTCATGCTCACACCTCCCTACTTAGTGTTGTAATTATTGTGCATCAGCTGACTCAACAGTAACCAAATGGGCAACTGTCTGAGTTTTCCCGACAATATCCGGTGTATCTTCATGAATTACACTGGAATTCATCTTTTTCAACCCCAAAGCCACCAAAGTGGCTTTCTGTTTTTTATTATAACCAATGGGACTTTTGGTCAAGGTAATTTTAATCTTTGCCATTATTCTTCCCCCTAACCTAAAATCTCTTCAGGGGATTTCCCCCTTAAACGACTAACTTCTTCAACAGTTTTCATAGCTCTAAGTCCGGCCATGGTAGCTCTAACCATATTGATAGGATTATTAGATCCTAAAGATTTAGTCAGAATGTTTTTTACCCCTGCAGACTCAAGCACCGCACGCACCGGGCCACCGGAAATAACGCCGGTACCTTCAGCGGCCGGTTTTAAGAGCACTTTGCCTGCACCATAACGGCCAACGATCTCATGGGGCACAGTACCATTAATTACAGGCACACGAACCATGTTTTTTTTGGCATCTTCAACGCCTTTTCTGATTGCCTCAGGAACCTCCGTTGCTTTACCTAAGCCGGCTCCTATGTTACCATTGCCATCACCGACTACCACCAAGGCGCTGAAGCTGAAGCGGCGACCACCCTTGACCACTTTGGCCACACGGTTGATATTAACTACTTTTTCTGTTAATTCTAACTTATTGGCATCCATTTTTGCCATCTAATACCCTCCTTCGCTTAAAACTCCAGGCCACCTTCTCTGGCACCATCGGCTAAAGCTGCGACTCTGCCATGATAGAGCAGTCCGCCACGGTCAAAAACTACTTTTGTAATGTTCTGTGTTTTTGCTTTTTCAGCTAACAGTAATCCAACTTTTTTGGCGGCTTCCTGGTTCCCACCATAAATATCTTTCAAAGAAGCATCTAAAGAAGATGCCGCTGCTAAAGTCACACCTTTATGATCGTCAATCACTTGCGCATAAATATGTCTGGCACTTCTAAAAACAGCTAAACGGGGACAAGTTGCGGTGCCAAATAAATTTTTACGAGCACGATAATGTTTTTTAGCTCTAACAGCTTTTCTATTAACTTTTTTGAACATATTTTCACTTCCTTCCAACTGCTCCAAAGGATTATATCCCTTCTTCCGCACAGTTTCGCTAACAATAAATTAGGCAGTAGTAGCACCGGTTTTACCGGCTTTACGTTTAACATATTCACCAGTATAACGTATCCCCTTACCTTTATAAGGCTCTGGCGGACGCACACTTCTGATATTAGCCGCAAAAGCACCAACCTTTTCCTTGTCAATGCCTTTGACAATAATTTTATTGGGAGCAGGAACCTCAACTTGTAAATCGGCCCCCGGATCCATTTCCACAGGATGAGAATAACCCACCTGTAAATTGAGTTTAGTACCTTTTAAGCTAGCTCTATAACCCACACCAATCAGTTCCAGGCTTTTTTCAAAACCCTGATTGACACCTGTTATCATATTATCCAACAATGACCTGGTCAACCCATGCAGCGAACGCTGAAATGGATCATCGCCGGAACGCTTAACAGTTATAACATTGCTCTCCATTTGCAATTGCATCTCCGACGGAAATTCCCGCACTAAGGTGCCTTTGGATCCCTTGACTTCTACAGCACTGCCATTAATAGTTACGGTAACTCCGGTCGGAATATTTATAGGCATATTACCAATTCTTGACATTACAACACCTCCTATAGACTTAACTGACTACCAGATATAACAGAGGACTTCTCCGCCCAAACCCTGTTTTCTGGCTAAATTATCAGTCATCAGACCGGATGAAGTAGAAATTATTGCAATTCCTAAACCACCCAAAACCTTTGGCAGTTCATCTTTTCTGGCATAAACACGCAGCCCGGGACGAGATATTCTTTTAAGTCCCGTAATAATTTTTTCTTTATCCTTACCATATTTGAGATACAAACGCACAATTCCTTGTTTGCCATCCTCTATATATTCAACATCTTTAATAAAACCTTCTTCTTTCAGAATATTAGCCATACCAATTTTAGTTTTAGATGCGGGAATTTCTACTTTATCCATAAAAACTATGTTGGCGTTTCTTATTCTGGTTAAGAAATCGGCGATAGGATCGGTAACGACCATATTAATTAAACCCTCCTTCCGTCAAATGCCCCTATTACCAACTTGATTTGGTAACACCGGGGATTTCGCCTTTATAGGCCAGCTCACGAAAACAAATACGGCAAATACCAAATTTTCTCATATAAGAATGAGGCCGGCCGCAAATATTGCAGCGATTATATCCTCTAACTTTAAATTTGGGGGTGCGTCTTTGTTTCATTTTCATTGAAGTTTTAGCCATGAGTTTTCCTCCTTCTTGAATTTACCTGACTCATCTTTCGGCGAAAGGCATGCCCATCAAGTGTAAAAGCTCACGGCATTCCTCGTCGGTTTTAGCAGAAGTCACAAAATTAACTTCCAAACCTCTTAATTTATCAATTTTATCATATTCTATTTCCGGAAAAATCAACTGCTCCTTAAGCCCTAAGGTATAGTTGCCGCGCCCATCAAAGGCTTTAGGTGAAACACCTTTAAAGTCACGCACACGAGGGATCGCTGCAGAAATAAGTTTGTCAACAAATTCATACATTCTTTCGCCTCTTAAGGTCACCTTACAACCAATTGGCATACCTTCGCGTAATTTAAAAGCAGCAATGGACTTTTTGGCTTTGGTTACAATGGGTTTTTGCCCGGAAATAACGGTCAAATCATTCACTGCAGAGTCCAAAGACTTAGGGTTTAAAACGGCTTCACCCAAACCCATGTTAAGCACAACTTTATCAAGTTCGGGAATTTGCATGACATTTTCATAAGCAAATTTTTCCTGCAATTGTGAACGAATTTCACTTTTATATTTATCTTTCAGTCTTGCCATAAAAGCTTCCTCCTCCCTCATTATTTGCTGGATTTATCATCGAAAATAGCGCCGCATTTATTGCATTTACGTTGCTTGCCGCCATCCGCTGAAAACTCTTTATTAATTCTGACAGGCTGATTACATTTATCACAAAAAAGCATCACATTTGAAGCATCAATTGCTGCTTCCTTTTTAACAATCCCACCTTGTGGTGAAGATTGGGTCGGCTTAGTATGACGGCTGACTATATTGATTTTATCAACATATATACGACCGGTTTTAGGGTCTGTAGAGATAATTTTACCCTTTTTACCAACATCTTTACCGGTAATAACCATCACCATATCGCCTTTTTTAAGATTGGTTTTTTTAACTTTAACAGTTGCCTTAGTCATTTTTTTCACCTCCGAATTAGAGTACTTCCGGAGCAAGTGAGATGATTTTCATAAAATCCTTATCTCTCAATTCTCTGGCTACCGGCCCGAAAATACGGGTACCTCTCGGTTGATTGGTCTCGTTGATGATCACTCCAGAGTTCTCATCAAAGCGAATATAAGAACCGTCCGGACGACGAATTTCTTTAAGAGTACGTACCACTACAGCCCTGACAATTTCCCCTTTTTTTACCACACCACCGGGAGAGGCTTCTTTTACAGAACAAACAATCACATCTCCTACGGTAGCATATTTACGACGAGATCCGCCCAATACTTTAATGCAAAGCAGTTCTTTTGCGCCCGTGTTATCCCCGACTTTTAACCTTGTCTCAGATTGAATCACAGAACCGCCCCCCTTTCAAAATCACTTTGTTTAATTTATAGAACTAAACAATAGGTGCCTTTTCAAGGATTGATTCCAATCTCCAATTTTTATCTTTGGAAAGAGGTCTGGTTTCCTTAATTAAGACTTTATCGCCTATTCTTGCTTCATTATTTTCATCATGTACTTTATATTTTTTACTTTTACGAACAATTTTGCCATATAAAGGATGACGTGATTTTCTTTCTACTTTAACCACGATAGTTTTTTCCATTTTATCGCTGGCCACAATTCCAATGCGACTTTTACGGGAATTTCTTTCAACCAATTATAGCTCCTCCTTTCCGACAGCAAACCAAATTATTCAGCTTGTTCAAGCTCTCTTTGACGGATGACAGTTTTTACCCTTGCCATATCTCTTTTCAGCTTCTTGATAGACATCGGATTATCCAAATTTCCGGTGGCCAAACGAAAACGCAGATTAAATAATTCTGCTTTCATCTCAACTTCCTTTTGAAAAAGCTCCTCTTGCGATAACTCACGAAGCTCACGAATTTCACTAGCTTTCATTGGCTTCACCACCTAATCCTTCACGTTTTACAAACTTGGTTTTAATCGGAAGTTTGTGCTGAGCCAAGCGCATAGCTTCTTTAGCTAAGTTCTCGGGAACACCGGCAATTTCAAACATCACCCTACCGGGCTTCATCACCGCAACCCAAAATTCCGGAGCCCCTTTACCACTACCCATACGAGTTTCGGCAGGTTTTTGTGTAACGGGCTTATGGGGAAAAATTTTAATCCAAACCTGACCACCACGTTTAATATAACGAGTCATAGCAATACGCGCAGCCTCTATCTGTCGACTGGTAATCCAACCACACTCAGTCGCTTGCAGTCCATATTCACCATAAGAGACTTTGTTGCCGCGCAGGGCAACACCTTTCATACGACCGCGGTGTTGACGGCGATATTTCACTCTTTTAGGCATTAACATCTTACTCGCCCTCCTCCACAGCTTTAGTAGTTACAACAGACTCTTTCTCCGGCAGCACCTCACCCTTATAAATCCACACTTTAACACCAATTTTGCCATATGCCGTATTAGCTTCGGCAAAAGCATAATCAATGTCAGCGCGCAAAGTATGAAGAGGCACCTTACCCTCGGCATACCATTCGGAACGGGCAATCTCCGCACCGCCTAAACGACCGGCACACATAATTTTGATGCCACCGGCACCCATTCTCATAGTACGATTAACCGTTTGTTTCATGGCACGACGAAAAGCGATCCGCTTTTCCAAAGATGCCGCAACATTTTCAGCAACCAACTGGGCATCAAGCTCCGGTCTTTTAATCTCAGTTATGTTGAGGTTGATACTTTTGCCGGTCATTTTTTCCAATTGTTTTTTTAATAGTTCCACTTCCTGTCCGCCACGACCGATTACAATACCGGGTTTGGCAGTAAGAATATTGATTTTAATTCTTTTAGCTGCTCTTTCAATTTCAATTTTTGAAATGCCTGCAGCATATAGTTTTTGTTTGATAAACTTACGGATTTGATAATCCTCATACAAAAAATCTTTAAAATCCTTTTTATTAGCATACCAACGAGTATCCCAATCCTTGATCACACCAATACGAAGTCCCTTAGGATTAACTTTCTGACCCACGCTTAAACCTCCTCTCTGTCACCCACAACCACAGTAATGTGGCAAGTGCGGTGCAACATTCTATCTGCACGACCCATAGCACGAGGTTTATAACGTTTCATGCTCGGACCTTGATCAACAAATGCACTGGTAATATATAGGTCTTCCCTATTAAGACTTAAATTGTTTTCAGCATTTGCGGTAGCGGAACGTAATACCTTATAAATAGGTTGTGCAGCCCTATTAGGTGTAAATTTTAATATTGCTTCCGCTTCACGTACGCCTTTACCCCTGATGAGATTAATCACAAGCTGAGCCTTACTGGGGGAGACGCGGATATGCTTAGCTACTGCTTTAGCTTCCAAAATACTTCCTCCTCTCACTCATTACCGCTACTTCAAAGCAGTCGATCTCTCGGTATGAGAACCATGACCACGGAAGATACGGGTGGTAGCAAATTCTCCAAATTTATGACCTACCATGTCCTCTGTCACATAAACTGGTACATGTCTTCTGCCGTCATGAACGGCAATGGTATGCCCCACCATCTGCGGGAAAATTGTCGAACGACGAGACCATGTTTTAATAACTTTCTTATCACCAGATTCATTCATTTGTTCAATACGGGACAATAACTTTTCTTCACAATATGGTCCTTTTTTTAATGATCTGCTCATGCAGTAAATTCCTCCCTTCAACACATTATGGAGTAACAATTCTATTTTTTACTTACGTCTTTTGATAATCAAATCACTGGACGCTTTCTTTGACCTTCTGGTTTTGGCGCCAAGTGCCGGTTTACCCCAAGGTGTAACAGGATGACGTCCTACAGGACTGCGTCCTTCACCACCACCATGTGGGTGATCACAAGGATTCATTACCACACCACGGACACTGGGACGAACCCCCAGCCACCGATAACGCCCGGCTTTACCTATTTTAATATTTTCCTGATCAATATTACCGACTTGACCGATAGTGGCACGACAGCGAACTAAAACCATTCTCATTTCACCGGATGGCAAACGCAAAGTCGCATATTTGCCTTCTTTAGCCATCAACTGTACAGAAGATCCGGCAGAACGAGCTAACTGCCCCCCCCTACCGGGAGTCAATTCGACATTATGAATTGTTGAACCCACCGGAATAGAATAAAGCGGCATCGCATTACCAACCTTGATGTCAACTTTCTCGCCGGAAAGCAGCACATCGCCAACTCTAACACCATAAGGAGCCAAGATATAAGTTTTGACACCATCTGCATAATGCAAAAGAGCAATATTGGCAGTACGATTAGGATCATATTCAATGCTGGCAATTTTGGCCGGCACATCATCTTTGCTTCTCTTAAAATCAATAATCCGATACATTTGCTTATGGCCGCCGCCTCGATGTCTAGTGGTAATACGGCCTTGGTTATTACGACCACCACTTTTTTTCAGCGGCGCCAGCAGGGATTTCTCCGGCTTAGAGGTAGTGACCTCCTCAAAAGTAGAAACGGTCATGCCTCTGCGTCCGGGAGAAATCGGTTTGTATTTTTTAATACCCATTTTAGGTTTCCTCCTTCATCACGCTTTTACATGCCCTCAAAAATCTGGATCGAGTCGCCCTCTTTAAGAGTAACAATAGCCCTTTTAGTATCCGGACAATAGCCTTGATAACGACCCATTCTTTTGAGCTTGCCTCTCTGATTTCTGGTTGTCACATTAATGACACTTACATCAAAAATTTTTTCAATAGCCCGTTTGATTTCGATCTTATTGGCATCTTTGGCCACAATAAAAGCATATTTGTTTTCTTCCATCAAAATCATGGACTTTTCCGAAACCATCGGTTTCACTAAAATATCATGAACATCACGCATTAGCTAAGCACCTCCTCGAGAGTTGCCAAAGCACTTTTAGTCACCACAAACTTATCACGCAAAAGCACCAGATAAGTATTCAATGCATCAGGTGCCGCCGTAGAAACAGTAGGTAAGTTTCTAGCCGACAAAATTGCATTGAGGTTATCGGCTTCCAAAACCACTAAAGAGTTGCCAGCGGAAAATTTATTTAAGATTCCCGCCAATTCCCCGGTTTTAGGAGCCTCAAAGTTAAGATCGTCCAAAACAATTAAATCACCATTTTGCGCCTTAACTGACAAAGCGGATAAAAGAGCCGCCCTGCGCATTTTCTTAGGCATATCTATTTTGTGAGAACGTGGGGTAGGCCCAAAGGTCACACCGCCGCCACGCCAAATGGGATTTCTGCTGGAACCAACGCGTGCTCTGCCGGTTCCCTTCTGACGCCAAGGTTTTCTCCCACCCCCGGAAACCATGCCTCTGGTTTTGGTAGAGTGAGTGCCACGGCGCTGAGCTGCTAAATAAACAAGTACAGCTTGATGCATAATCGATTTATTAATTTTAGCATTAAAAATTGCGTCTTTAAGTTCAATTTCACCAACAGAAGAACCATCTCTGTCGTATACAGCTACTTTAGTCATATTAGCCCTCCTTTCCCAAATCATACAGACTTAACGGCACTGCGGATTAAGAGCATTCCCTTATTAGGTCCGGGAACAGCCCCTTTAATTAGCAATAAACCACGATCGACATCCACTTTAACAACTTGCAGGTTTTGAATAGCTACCCTGTCACCACCCATGCGTCCGGGTGATTTTTTCCCTTTAAACACACGAGCGACTCCCTTTGCAGCGGTTGAACCGGGACGACGATGGTTTTTAGAACCGTGACTCATAGGACCGCGTCGATGACCCCATCTTTTGATAGTACCAGCAAATCCTTTACCTTTAGATATCCCAACAACATCAACCTTTTCGCCCTCTGCAAAAATATCAACCTTCATTTCCTGTCCCAGCTCATAATCAGCAAGATTATCAACCTTAACTTCTCTGAGATAACGACAAGGATCAACGCCGGCTTTTTTAGCGTGACCGGCTTCCGGTTTATTAACGTTAACAGGTTTTTTAACATCAAAACCTATTTGTACGGCTTCATAACCTTCATTTTCAGTGGTTTTAATTTGAGTTACCACACAAGGTCCGGCAGCAATGACTGTAACAGGAATTATCTTACCTTCAGGATTAAAGACCTGTGTCATGCCAACCTTTTTGCCGAGCAATGCTTTCGGCATATTTGTGCACCTCCATTTCATTTTCGCTCCCCTAAAAAACCTATTTACTAGCTTATGGGAGCTTAGGGGACAAAGCACACGTTTCCGGGTGTGCCTTACTTTAAAAAAATCCAAACTGTAACTTTTTTTTAAAAATATGAAAAACAAACATCTATAATTTTATCTCAATATCCACTCCGGCCGGTAAATCCATGCGGATCAGGGAATCCATCGTTTTAGGGGTGGGATCGATGATATCAATAAGGCGTTTGTGAGTTCTCATCTCAAATTGTTCCCTGGAATCTTTGTTCACATGCGGTGAACGTAAAATTGTGTAAATATTCTTTTCGGTAGGTAGCGGGATCGGTCCCGAAACAGCCGCTCCGGATCTGGTAGCTGTCTCCACTATTTTAGCGGCTGATTGATCTAACAGCTTATGATCATATGCTTTAAGTCTGATACGAATTTTTTGTTTACCCATCTTTTATTAACCTCCTTTTCGTCCGTAATTGTTTACGAACATTCTCCATGGAAAAACCTGCCTCTCTGCCAAAGATCAGCAGCAACCTCCCACTTCATCGCAGTCCATTTTTATAACTTCAGTATGTATGGGCAATTCTTTGCCCATACATACTGATAAAACCCTCTTTTAACTACTCACTCACAGAAGAAACAACCCCGGCTCCCACTGTTCTGCCACCCTCACGAATAGCAAAATGCAAACCAGCTTCAATAGCAATCGGGATAATCAATTCTATTGTCATCTTAATGTTATCACCGGGCATTACCATCTCTACTCCCTCAGGAAGATGTGCTACGCCTGTTACATCTGTAGTTCTAAAGTAAAACTGTGGCCTGTAACCATTGAAAAACGGCGTATGACGACCGCCCTCTTCCTTGGTCAAAATGTATACTTCCCCTTCAAATTTCGTGTGTGGCTTGATGCTGCCGGGTTTAGCTAAAACCTGACCTCTTTCCACATCCTTACGCTCAACACCGCGCAATAAACAACCTACATTGTCGCCGGCTTCTGCAAAATCTAACAGCTTGCGGAACATTTCCACCCCGGTTACAACCGTAGAACTCGTCTCTTCCTGTAAACCAACAATATCTACTGTATCTCCAACGCTGATAGTTCCTCTTTCCACACGACCGGTAACAACTGTACCACGACCCGTAATGGTAAAAACGTCTTCTATCGGCATCAAGAAAGGTTTATCCTTATCTCTTTCAGGTGAAGGAATGTATTCATCAACTTTATCCATCAGCTGCCATATCGGACTGCAATCCTCACAATCACGAGACCCGCAACCGCATTGCAAAGCTTTTAAAGCTGAGCCGGCAATAATTGGGGTGTCATCTCCGGGAAATTCATACTCGGAAAGCAGCTCTCTGATTTCCATCTCTACCAATTCCAGTAATTCTTCATCATCTACCTGGTCTGCTTTATTCATGAATACCACAATATAAGGTACTCCTACTTGACGTGCTAAAAGGATATGCTCTCTGGTTTGAGGCATTGGACCGTCGGCTGCACTAACAACCAAGATAGCTCCATCCATCTGAGCTGCACCGGTAATCATGTTTTTTACATAGTCGGCGTGACCGGGACAGTCTACATGGGCATAATGCCTTTTTTCTGTCTCATATTCCACGTGTGATGTATTAATCGTAATACCACGTTCTCTTTCTTCCGGAGCTGCGTCAATCTGATCATAGGCCTTAACCTCTGCTCCTCCTGCTTTTGACAAGCACAAAGTAATTGCTGCCGTCAAGGTTGTCTTACCGTGATCCACGTGACCAATTGTACCAATGTTTACGTGCGGCTTTGTTCTCTCAAATTTCTGTTTTGCCATTAGATTCTACCTCCCATTATTTCTCGCTTAAAATTAATTTTTATAATTAATATTGCAATATTTTTGCTTTAATTTTTTTTGCTTGCAATATCCTCCGCAATGCTTTTTGGCACCTCTGCATAATGATCAAACTGCATGACATAAGTGCCGCGTCCCTGAGTTCGGGAACGCAAATCGGTCGCATAACCGAACATTTCCAAAAGGGGCACGTAACCTCTGATGATTTGTAAATTATTCCTCGGCTCCATACCCTCTATTTTACCGCGGCGGGAATTCAAATCGCCAATCACATCACCCATATAATCGTCCGGCACCGAAACCTCTAATTTAAATATCGGCTCTAAAATAACCGGACTGGCCTTACTCATTCCTTCTTTAAAAGCTAAAGATCCGGCCACCTTAAAGGCAATTTCCGAAGAGTCTACCTCATGAAAAGAACCATCAACTAAAGTGGCCTTGATGTCAACCACCGGATAACCGGCCATTACACCATTTTCCATAGCCTCCTTGATGCCATTTTCCACAGGAGTAATAAATTCTTTCGGAATGACACCACCTACAATTTTGTTTTCAAAAATAAAGCCTGTACCCGGCTCAGCCGGCTCAAATTCAACCACGCAGTGAGCATATTGACCATGCCCACCGGATTGACGAACGAATTTCCCCACACCCTTACTGGGCTTACGAATAGTTTCTTTATAAGCTACCTGGGGCTTACCTACATTAGCATCAACCCTGAATTCACGCAATAAACGATCAACAATAATGTCTAAATGTAATTCACCCATACCGGCGATCAATACCTGCCCGGTTTCTGCATTAGTCCTAACCTTAAAGGTGGGATCCTCTTCAGCCAGTTTTTGCAAGGCTACACCCATTTTTTCCTGATCAGCAGTGGTCTTGGGCTCAATAGCCACGTCAATCACAGGGTCCGGAAAATTCATTGATTCTAAAATAACCGGTTTATTTTCGTCGCATAAAGTATCACCAGTAGTAGTGTCTTTAAGTCCCACCGCAGCTAAGATATCCCCGGCGTAAGCCTCCTGGATTTCCTCACGATGGTTAGCATGCATTTGCAAAATCCTACCGATTCTTTCCCTCTTACCTTTAGTGCTGTTGTAAACATAAGAACCGCTTTTCAAAACACCGGAATAAACTCTAAAAAAGGTCAGTTTACCAACGTACGGATCAGTCACAACCTTAAAAGATAAAGCAGAAAAAGGTTCATCATCAGAAGATTCCCTGGTGACAGCCCCCCCATCCCCATCAGTACCTTCAATAGCTGGCACATCAATGGGTGAAGGTAAATAATCAATAATAGCGTCCATCAACTGCTGTACACCTTTGTTTTTAAATGAAGAACCACATAAAACGGGAGTAATCTTATTGGCCAAAGTAGCCGTTCTCACTCCATTAATAATTTCATCAATAGTAAATTCTTCGCCCTCTAAATACTTCATTTCCAAATCTTCATCACTTTCGGCAATAGCTTCAATCAGCTTTTCCCTATATAACTTAACGTCCTCCAGCAAGTCAGCAGGGATCTCTCTGGTTTCAATTTCCTTGCCTTCATTATCCAGATAAACTTGGGCCTCTTGTCTAATAACATCAACAATACCCACAAAATTTTCTTCGCTGCCGATAGGTATTTGCAAAGGCACCGGATTAGCACCCAAGCGTTCTTTAATCATGTCAACCCCACGGAAAAAATCAGCACCCGTTCTATCCATCTTATTAATATAGGCAATTCTCGGCACACCATAACAATCCGCCTGCCGCCAAACAGTTTCCGATTGCGGTTCAACACCACCTACAGAACAAAAAACAGCTACCGCACCATCCAGGACACGCAAAGAACGCTCAACTTCTACAGTGAAGTCAACGTGGCCGGGTGTATCAATGATGTTGATTCGATGGTCATGCCAAAAACAAGTAGTAGCAGCCGAAGCAATAGTAATCCCCCGCTCCTGCTCTTGCACCATAAAATCCATGGTGGCAGCACCATCATGAGTCTCACCTAAACGATGAACACGACCTGTATAGAAAAGGATTCTCTCAGTCGTGGTTGTTTTTCCGGCATCAATATGAGCCATGATGCCGATATTTCTAATCTTTTCCAAGGGTAATTGCCTGGGCATAAAAAACCTCCGCTTATTTTACTTTTTTATAGATTTTACCAACGATAATGGGCAAATGCTTTGTTGGCCTCTGCCATCTTATGAGTGTCTTCGCGTTTTTTAACGGAAGCACCTGTATTATTAGCCGCATCCATCAGCTCGGCAGCCAATTTATCTTGCATGGTCTTACCGGATCTTTTTCTGGTAAACGCTGCTATCCAACGGATACCCAGCGCTTGACGCCTTTCGGCACGCACCTCTACAGGCACCTGATAGTTAGCACCACCAACACGGCGAGCCTTAACTTCCAATACCGGCATCACGTTTTGCATCGCTTCTTCAAAAACATCCATCGGTTCTTTACCGGTTTTTTCACGAACAATATCAAAGGCACCATATACAATGGATTCGGCAATGCCTTTTTTACCATCCAACATCATCTGGTTAATAAATTTAGTAAGAACCACGCTATCATACACCGGATCCGGCAAAATTTCTGTCTTAGCAACTCTACTACGTCTTGGCATTTATTTCCCCCCTTTTCAGGAATTATATACATATTCTTCAAAATTAATTAACTTTTAGCCTTAGCTTTTGGTCTTTTTGCGCCATATTTACTTCTGGCTTGACCTCTTTCATCCACACCGGCAGTATCTAAGGCACCACGAACTATATGATAACGAACCCCCGGCAAATCCTTAACCCTTCCTCCGCGAACCAAAGTCACAGAGTGCTCTTGCAGGTTATGTCCAATACCGGGTATATATGCAGAAACCTCAACACCATGGGTTAAACGAACACGAGCTACCTTACGTAAGGCCGAGTTAGGTTTTTTAGGAGTTGTGGTATAAACCCTGGTACAAACTCCTCTTTTTTGTGGACATTCTTTCAAGGCCGGAGCATCAGATTTTTTCAAGGAAACATCTCTGCCCTTTCTGACTAATTGATTAATTGTAGGCAAAACCATCCACCTCCTTTTCACAAAGTATCATAAAATAAAATTTATTCTTTCAGGCAAGCTGCTGTGGCAGTCATTACCTCAACACCGCACATCTTGCCAAGTTCAGCCATCGAGTCAATCTCTTCTATAGGAATGTTTTTTTCCATGCAGGAATTAATCACCGGCATGATCACATGTTTTTCGGCATCTAAAGCCACAAAAACCTTGTCTACTTCGCCTTTTTCAAGGGCCTTCAAGGTTTCTCTGGTGCCGACCCTTTTGTTTTTATCAGTTAAATCCGGGGCAGACAACACAAACCCTCCTAAAATAGCAGTCCAGAATATTTTACCACTATTCAAAACTCATGTCAAGCATGCACCTCTTTTTTTATAAAAAAAGAGGTGCATGCCAACAAATCCGTACCTAACGCCGCTAATCGTCCAAATCTATTAAATCGGCCAAAACTTCTTGACGAGCCATGACCACACTATCATCATCAAAATCATGCAAATTTTCATGATCAAAAAAATCTAAATTATTCTCTGCTTGATCATCTTTATCCTTGTTGATCAGCTCAATATTATTATAACAAGAAAGCCCCGTCCCAGCAGGGATCAGCTTACCAATAATAACATTTTCCTTAAGCCCCAGCAAAGGATCGACTTTCCCTTTGATTGCAGCATCCGTTAAAACACGGGTAGTTTCCTGGAAGGAAGCTGCCGACAGGAAAGAATTTGTGGCCAAAGAAGCCTTGGTGATTCCCAAAAGCACCGGTTTACCGGTAGCCGGTTCTCCCCCGGCGGTAATAATCTCTTCGTTGACCTGCTCATATTCAAAAATATCTACCAATGATCCCGGCAATAGTTTAGTATCTCCGGAAGCAGCTATTTTCACCTTTTTCAGCATCTGTCGAACCATAACTTCAATATGCTTATCATTAATATCCACACCCTGCAGGCGGTAAACTCTCTGCACCTCACGCAAGAGGTACATCTGCACGCCCCGCGAACCTTTAACATTCAAAAGATCATGCGGATTAATCGAGCCTTCAGTCAGCTCATCTCCGGCCTCCACATACTGACCCTCTCGCACCTTCAAGGTAGAACCATAAGGAACATGATATTCGCCGAGGATTTGCGCCTCGTCTTCACCCTCACCTTTAATGAGGATTTCCCGACGCCCCTTGCTTTCACCAATAACAATAATGCCACCGGCTTCAGCAATCAATCCCAAACCCTTGGGCTTACGTGCCTCAAATAATTCCTCAACACGCGGTAACCCTTGGGTGATATCGTCACCTGCCACACCACCAGTATGGAAAGTACGCATGGTTAACTGTGTTCCCGGCTCACCAATTGACTGAGCCGCCATAATACCCACAGATTCACCAATATCAACCATGTCGCCGGTAGCCAGGTTACGGCCGTAACATTTGCGGCAAACACCATGTAAAGTACGACAGGTTAAGACGGAACGAATATTAACCCGGCGTTCAGCCTCCGGCCTGGTAGCTAAATAGTTCTCAATTTCTGTCGCTCTATCCACATCCAAAAAATCCCCTGCTGCGGCAATCATTGTGCCTGTTTCGGCATTAACAACTTCGACATTCAAAATGCGCCCCTCAATGCGTTCAGCCAAACTCTCTACATCCTTAATGGCCTCCACCCAGACACCTTGGGTATCACCACAATCATCTTGTCTGACAATCACATCTTGTGCCACATCAACCAGACGCCGCGTCAAATAACCGGAGTCGGCCGTCCTTAAAGCAGTATCAGCCAGTCCTTTACGCGCACCATGCGTAGAAATAAAGAACTCCAAAACTGTCAATCCTTCACGGAAATTGGCCTTAATAGGCAAGTCGATAATACGTCCGGAAGGATCAGCCATCAAGCCCCTGGTGCCGGCTAATTGACGAATTTGTTGCACGTTACCACGCGCCCCTGAATTTGCCATCATGAAAATTGGATTAAATTTATCCAAGTGATCCATCAAAGCTTGGGTAACCTTTTCGGTAGCTTTGCTCCAGACTTCGATAGTGCTTTGATAACGGTCATTTTCACTAATTAAACCATTTTGGAACTGATCCTCAATCAAAAGAATCTCTTGTTCTGCATTGTCCATAATAGTTTTTTTGCTTTCAGGCACCTGAATATCCTCGACACCAATAGTAATGCCCGCTTGCGTAGAATACTTAAAGCCCAGTGTCTTTATGCCATCCAATAAAGAAGCTGTGTCGGAAACCCCTTGCCGACGAAAACAACGATCAACAATCTGTCCCAAAACATTCTTAGTCACACAATCATTAAAATAACCCATTTCACGAGACATGGGACTTTCATAGTTAAAGATCAAACGCCCCACCGTAGTGGCAAATCTCTTAAATCGATCGGTCTCATGCTTCTCAAAAGGAAGCTCTTCTGTGGGACTTTGCCAATAGGTGTCCCATTCCGGGGGCTTAGGAATATAAATCTGAGCGTGCAGGGAAATGTCCCCATTGACATAGGCACGATACGCCTCATCATAGGAGGAGAAAATCTTACCCTCACCGAGATCTTTCTCGCGATCAATGGTCAAATAATAAGCACCTAAAACCATGTCTTGTGTCGGCGTAGAAACCGGACGACCATCTTTCGGATTTAAAATATTGTGCGAAGAAAGCATCAAAAGCCTAGCCTCAGCCTGCGCTTCAGCGGAAAGGGGCACGTGAACGGCCATTTGGTCACCATCAAAGTCAGCATTGTACGCCGTACAAACTAAAGGGTGAATCTGTAAAGCACGCCCCTCCACCAAAATTGGCTCAAAAGCCTGAATCCCTAAACGGTGTAAAGTAGGGGCACGGTTTAACAGCACCGGATGATCACGAATTACATCCTCCAAAACATCCCAAACCTCCGGACGTACCCGTTCAACCATTCTTTTGGCATTTTTAATGTTATGAGCATGCCCATCATTAACTAGTTTTTTCATCACAAAGGGCTTAAACAATTCCAAGGCCATCTCTTTTGGCAAACCACACTGGTGAAGCTTAAGCTCTGGACCTACCACAATTACAGAACGACCGGAATAATCCACCCTTTTACCCAAAAGATTTTGCCGGAAACGCCCCTGTTTACCTTTAAGCATATCAGAAAGTGATTTTAAGGGACGATTACCGGGCCCTGTAACAGGACGTCCACGGCGGCCATTATCGATTAAAGCATCTACCGCCTCTTGCAGCATTCTTTTTTCATTTCTTACAATAATATCCGGCGCCCCTAAATCCAAAAGTCGTTTCAATCGATTATTACGATTAATGACACGGCGATATAAATCGTTCAAGTCGGAAGTAGCAAAACGACCGCCATCTAACTGCACCATCGGACGCAACTCCGGCGGAATTACCGGCAACACAGTCAAAATCATCCATTCCGGTTGGTTACCGGAAGACAAAAAGGCTTCCACAACTTCTAAACGCCGAATTGCCCGAATCTTTCTCTGCCCACTTACTTCCTGAAGCTCTTGGCGCAATTCAGAGGCCAATTCATCCAAGTCAATTTTAGCCAGCATGGCTTTAATCGCCTCAGCTCCCATGCCGGCAACAAACCCCTGTCTATATTTTTCTCTGGCCTCACGATATTCCGTTTCCGTCAAAATTTGCATCGCGGATAAGTCGGTCTCGCCGGGATCAATGACAATATAAGAAACAAAATACAACACTTTCTCTAAGTTGCGCGGAGAAAGATCCAATAATAAACCGATCCGGCTGGGAATCCCTTTAAAATACCATATATGTGAAACCGGCGTGGCCAGCTGGATATGACCTAAACGTTCACGCCGCACCTTGGCTCTAGTGACCTCAACCCCGCAACGATCACAGATAATACCTTTATAACGAACACGCTTATATTTACCGCAATGGCATTCCCAGTCTTTTGTGGGTCCAAAAATCTTCTCGCAAAACAGCCCGTCACGCTCCGGCTTTAAGGTGCGATAGTTAATGGTTTCCGGTTTTTTTACTTCACCATGTGACCATTCTAAAATCTGATCCGGTGATGCAAGCGCTATTCTCATTCTATCAAAATTACTGACATCCAACAAAGAGCCTCTCTCCCTTCCTTTAGCAAAAACTCAACTACGGGTGCTCATCTACTTTCAGGAAAAATCGTCATCCTCATCGATACCGGATCCGGTTATTCTCAGAGGATTAAGTCCAACCGTCACATTGTCATCATCTAAATCTTCTTCATATTGATTGACAGTCTTTTTTCGATCTTTGTCTTCCTCACTAACCACATCTAAGCCTAACTCTTTGGCGGTTTCAACCACATCATCTTCATCCTCTAAAATTTCAACAACCTCATTGTTTTCAGTCATCACATTAACATCCAAACATAAGCTTTGCAGCTCTTTGATCAAAACCTTAAAGGACTCCGGCACTCCCGGTTCAGGGATGTTTTCACCCTTAACAATGGATTCATAGGTTTTAACGCGCCCCACAATATCATCAGACTTAACTGTTAAAATTTCCTGCAAAGTATAAGCGGCTCCATAAGCCTCCAAAGCCCAAACCTCCATCTCACCAAAACGCTGTCCGCCAAATTGAGCTTTACCACCCAAAGGCTGCTGAGTGACCAGCGAATAAGGACCGGTGGAACGGGCATGAATTTTATCATCAACCAAGTGCGCTAATTTAAGCATATAGGTATAACCGGCAGTAATTTTATTATCAAAGGGTACTCCTGAACGACCATCATAAAGAGTCATTTTACCATCAAGAGATGCCCCGGCCTCCTCTAAAACAGCGGCAATATCTTCTTCTTCAGCGCCATCAAAAACAGGTGTTGCAATATGAATACCAAGATTTTTAGCTGCCCAACCAAGATGGCATTCCAAAACCTGCCCAATATTCATCCTTGAAGGAACTCCTAGGGGGTTTAAAATGATTTCTACCGGCGTACCATCCGGCAAAAAGGGCATATCTTCTTCCGGTAAAATACGGGAAACAACCCCTTTGTTACCGTGCCGTCCGGCCATCTTGTCACCAACAGAGATCTTACGCTTTTGTGCAATATAAATACGCACCAATTTATTGACTCCGGGAGCCAGCTCATCACCATTTTCCCGGCAAAATATCTTAACATCAACGATTTTACCATTTTCACCATGAGGCACCCGCAAAGAGGTATCGCGAACCTCACGAGCCTTTTCACCAAAAATCGCTCGCAAAAGACGCTCTTCCGCTGTCAGCTCGGTCTCACCCTTAGGGGTAATTTTACCCACTAAAATATCCCCGGGAACAACCTCAGCTCCAATACGGATAATGCCATCTTCGTCTAAATCTTTCAGCACATCTTCACCAACATTAGGAATGTCCCGAGTAATTTCCTCGGGCCCCAACTTGGTGTCACGTGCATCACATTCGTATTCCTCAATATGAATAGAAGTAAAAAAGTCCTGCTTAACCAACCTCTCACTTATAAGAATAGCATCCTCATAATTGTAACCTTCCCAAGTCATAAAAGCGATCAAAACGTTACGGCCTAAAGCCAACTCACCTAAATCCGTAGAGGGACCATCAGCAATCGGCTCACCTTTTTTAACAAGATCACCTTTTTTGATGATGGGCTTTTGATTACAACAAGTACCTTGGTTAGAGCGCTGAAATTTCAATAACTTATGCCGCTCCAACTCATTGTCTTCTGTTTTAATAATGATTTCATCGGCACAAACACGCTCTACCACCCCATCATGCAAAGCTATCTCGCCGACACCAGAATCCATGGCAGCCTTATATTCCATACCTGTACCAACTAAGGGCGCCTCTGTACATAAAAGAGGCACAGCCTGCCTTTGCATATTGGCCCCCATCAAAGCACGATTGGCATCATCATGCTCTAAAAAGGGAATCAAAGCTGTAGCCACAGATACCAGCTGTTTAGGACTAACATCAATATATTCTACCTCGTGACTGTAAACCACCGCAATGTCGCGGCCGGCACGTGCATTCAGCCGTTGATTGATCAGCTTGCCATTTTCGTCAATAGGCTCACTGGCTTGCGCTACTACGTACTTGTCCTCCTCGTCAGCAGAAAGATAATGAATTTCATCGGTAACGACTTCATCTTTTACCAATCGATAAGGTGTCTCTATAAAACCAAACTCATTGATTTGTGCATAGGTTGCTAAAGACCCGATCAGGCCAATGTTCGGACCCTCAGGAGTCTCAATCGGACACATTCTGCCATAGTGACTATGGTGAACGTCACGCACCTCAAAACCGGCCCTCTCTCGAGAGAGACCGCCGGGGCCTAAGGCAGATAAACGCCGCTTATGCGTCAGTTCAGCCAAAGGATTCGTCTGATCCATAAATTGCGAAAGCTGACTGGAGCCAAAAAACTCTTTAATAGCAGCTACTACCGGACGAATATTAATTAATACCTGCGGAGTAATAGCTTCTACATCCTGAATGGTCATTCTTTCACGCACCACTCTTTCCATACGTGAAAGCCCAATACGAAACTGGTTTTGTAACAACTCACCCACCGAACGCAAACGTCGATTTCCCAAATGATCAATATCGTCTGCTTCATGATCACCATCAAGCAGCCCCAAAAAATATCGTACCGTTTCAATAATATCGGCTGTGCAAAGATGACGAACATAGTCATTGCGAGCAGGCATTACATCCGTTTCCAGATAAGCCTGCTTTTCATCATCCCATACCTTGCCCTCATCATTAATACGCTTTAAAACCCCATGCTGTAACTTTTTGTTCAGCTTATACCGCCCTACATTACCTAAATCATATCGCTTGCCATCAAAGAAAAAGCCATGCAGAAGCAGGCGAGCCGAATCAACCGTAGGGGGCTCACCGGGGTGCAATCTTTTATAAATCTCTACCAGCGCCTCCTCTACATTTTCAGTAGTATCTTTTTCTAAAGTCATTTTAATGGACGGATGGTCATCAAAAAGCTGGAGTATTTCCTCATTGGAACTATACCCCAAAGCCCTCACTAAAACCGTCGCAGGAATTTTCCGCATTCTGTCAACACGCGTATAAATATTGCCTGCCGCATCAGTCTCCAACTCCAGCCACGCTCCACGATTAGGAATTATAGTAGAACCATAAACCCTCTCACCATTAGTATCAAATTTAGCATGATAATAAACACCGGGCGAGCGTACCAGCTGACTGACAATCACCCTTTTTGCACCATTGATAATAAAAGTACCCTTGCCCGTCATCAAGGGGAAGTCACCCATAAAAACTTCCTGCTCCTTGACTTCACCGGATTCCTTATTGATTAAACGAACCTTAACCCTTAAAGGAGCTGCAAAAGTGGCATCCCTTTCTTGACATTCATCAACATCATACTTGGGTTCACCCAAAGAATATTCGGCAAATTCTAAAATCAAATTGCCTGTAAAATCCTGTATGGGAGAAATATCTTGAAAAAGTTCCTTCAATCCTTGATCCAAAAACCATTGATAAGATTTCTTTTGCACCTCAATCAAATTAGGTACGGACAATACTTCAGGGATTCGTGCATAACTTCTGCGCTTAATTCTCTCACCTGCAACAGGATACTTCATTAAAACAATCACCCCTTATAAAAATGAACACTAAAAATCTTTTCATGCTTAATAAAAACATGAAAATTTAACTAAACAGGTCGAAAAAAGGCTATTTTGCAACTTAAACTGTGCCTTAAACAGGTAAAAAACTGACAAACACCCACACTAGTGTCATTTTAACATAATACCATAATAACAGGCGTACGTCAATCTTTTTTGCAATATTATTCTCCATAAAAAATAGAGGAGTAAAAAATACTGTATTTTTCATCCTCTATTTTATATCTGTTTAAGAAAATCTTTTGCTGATTTTTAAATTACTATTGAAGCTCAACAGTAGCCCCGGCTTCTTCCAATTGGGCTTTTATTTCATTAGCTTCTTCAGCAGCCACACCTTCTTTGATGGCTTTAGGAGCAGCTTCTACCAATTCTTTGGCTTCTTTTAATCCCAAGCTAGTAATTCCTCTAACTGCCTTAATAACATTTACTTTCTTTTCACCAAAAGAGGTCAAAACTACGTTAAATTCGGTTTTTTCCTCAGCAGCACCCGCATCAGCACCGGCTGCAGGAGCAGCAGCAACAGCCACAGGGGCAGCAGCAGAAACACCAAACTCTTCTTCAAAAGCTTTTACCAATTCAGCCAACTCCAAAACAGTCAGCCCTTTAACTAATTCTAATACTTCATTTACTTTAGACATGAAATTTCCTCCTAAAATATTATTAAATTTAAATTATCATTACAATTAAACAGCTTCCTGTTCTTTTTTCTCACGAACTGCATCAACCACGTTAACCAATTGAGTTAACATTCCTGTAGTAACCCCGGCAAAGCCATAAAGCGGTGCCTGCATAGATCCTAAAATTTTGGCGAGCATTTCTTCTCTGGATGGCAGCTTGGCTAAAACATCAATGTCGTCAACACTTAAAATATTACCATCTAACAACCCTACCTTAATCTGGGTTTTTTTAGCTTTTTTAATGAAATTGCTTAAGATTTTTGCCATCTCCACCGGATTATCACCAAAAGCAATAGCCGTAGGATCCGCAAAATAATCGTCCAAGGCAGTATGCCCGGCATTATTACAGGCGATTTTTAACAAGGTGTTCTTAGCCACCAGATAATTAATACCGGCCTCACGGAGCTCTTTTCTCAGCTCGGAATCCTCAGACACGGAAATACCACGATAATCAGTCATCATAATAGTATTGTTGTTTACAAAAAAATCCTGCAGCTTAGCAACTTCCTGTTCCTTTTTTATTCGTTGAGGTTTTTTATCAACCATTCCCAGCACCCCCTCTCTAAAATTATTTAATTTTTGCAAAAATAATAGCCCTCGCTCCCGGGCAAGGGCTGACAATACCTCTTTGATCACAACAGATTGATCACAATAGGGCATTAAAAGCTCCGGCCTCGGTTGGCGTAAACAACTTACCCTTTAAAAGGACCAACTGTCTTGGGCACTGCTATTAAATTAATCAAGAATACGATATGCTACTCACCCAAAGGTTTTGAAAGGTCAACTTTAACACCGGGTCCCATAGTAGACGACAAGGTGATACTTTTAATATATTGACCCTTTGCCGCTGCGGGCTTAACTTTAATTAAGGTATCAACTAAAGTCAAATAGTTTTCCAGTAATTGCTTTTGCTCAAAAGAAGCTTTACCAATGCGACAATGCACATTAGCCGCCTTATCCAAACGATACTCCACTTTACCGGCCTTGATCTCACCCAATGCTTTAGCCAGATCATTGGTTACCGTACCGGTTTTAGGGTTAGGCATCAGACCCTTAGGGCCTAATAATCTACCCAATTTACCAACGACCCCCATCATATCAGGTGTCGCCACGATAACATCAAAATCGAACCAGCCGCCCTGGATTTTTTCCGCCAATTCTTCCGCTCCTACAATATCGGCACCGGCAGCTTCTGCCTCCTTGGCTTTTTCACCCTTAGCAAAAACTAAAACCTTAAGCTCAACACCCGTGCCATGGGGTAAAACTACTGCCCCTCTGATTTGTTGATCTGATTGACGCGGATCAAGGCTCAATCTTACGGAAAGCTCTATAGTTTCATCAAATTTAGCCTTACTGTTTTCCTTAACCCTTGCAATAGCCTCAGCAGGGGCAAAAACAGCCATCTGGTCATAACTTTTGACTAATTCCTTATATCTTTTACCATGTTTAGCCATATAATAAATAAACCTCCTTGTGGTCATGCGGGGCAAGCCCCTGCCACTCTATTTACAAATAAGCTTATCCCTCCACAGTAATCCCCATACTTCTGGCAGTACCTTCCACCATGCGCATGGCAGCTTCAATATCAGCTGCATTGAGATCAACCATCTTAAGTTCAGCAATTTCTTTGACTTTATCCCTGGGAACAGTCGCCACTTTTTCTTTGTTCGGCTCACCAGACCCCTTTTCAATGCCGGCAGCCTTTAAAAGTAAAACTGAAGCGGGCGGAGTTTTAAGAATAAAAGAAAACGATCTATCTTCATAAATAGTAATCTCCGCAGGAATAATCATGCCCGGTTGTTTTGCGGTCTGTTCATTAAATTCTTTACAAAAACCCATGATATTAATACCATGAGGCCCTAAAGCAGAACCTACAGGTGGCGCAGGATTAGCTTTCCCTGCCGGGATTTGTAACTTAACAACCGCCATTACTTTCTTAGCCATTTGGACACCTCCTTAGTTAAAATGTGGTATAGCGAGGATAAATCCCCTCCCACTAGCAAAACAAGCAAAGCTTGTAAAAAGGTTTTTTATAACTTCTCGGCTTGAGAAAAATCAACTTCTAAAGGCGTCTCACGACCAAAAATAGATACAGTAACAAGCATTTTACCTTTATCGGCAAAAATTTCTTCTACCACACCCACAAAATCCTCAAACGGACCATCGTTTAAACGCACACTCTCTCCCACCGCAAAATTCACTTTAATACGATTTTCCATCTGACCCATTTGTTCCAAAATGCGATCAGCCTCTTCATCTAATAGTGGCACAGGCTTAGCACCTGTACCCACAAAACCGGTCACCCCCGGTGTATTTCGTACAACATACCAGGAAGAATCGGTCAAGTACATTTCAACAAGCACATACCCCGGAAAAACCTTCTTGGGGACGATTTTCTTCTTACCGCCTTTCATTTGCACCTCATTTTCCATAGGTACAATTACCCGAAAAATATTTTCTTCCATATTCATGGATTCAACACGTTTTTCCAGGTTGGCTTTAACTTTGTTTTCATATCCTGCATAAGTATGAATAACATACCATTCTTTTTTCATATCCAACATAAAGCCTTTCTAGCAGCATTTAGCAGTTCACTCAATATATAATCCTAAAATCCCATCAATTTGGTAAAGATCGCGGAAAATCCCAAATCCATCAAAGCCAGCACTATCGCAGCAATCGCCACAGCGATAATAACTACAACTGTATAAATAGCAATTTCTTTGGGAGTAGGCCAGTGAACCTTTTTAAGCTCAGCGAGTACTCCTTTAAAAAAGGAGCTAATCTTGCCGCCGGTTTTTTTGGGTTGCTTACCTGTTGCAGTTTTTGATACAGCCATGCTTTTCACATCCTTAATTTACGCTTAAATTATGGTAATCACAACCTACTTCGTTTCTTTATGAAGAGTATGAGTTTTGCAGAAGCTGCAATATTTCTTTAATTCGATTCGATCAGACGTTGTTTTTTTGTTCTTACTAGTCATATAATTACGTCTTTTACATTCTGTACAAGCCATTGTAACGGCTACTCTCATGCTTGCCATCTCCTTATAGACATATTACCTCACTATCTAAGGAGGCACTTAATAAATTTATCATATTCAACCATACCTGTCAAGGAAAGATTTATAAAAAGTTTTATAAATATCCACAAAAATCCCCTTGTCCGAAAATAACAAGGGGATTTTAAGATGCTAAACTACTCACTCACAGAAGAAACAACCCCGGCTCCCACTGTTCTGCCACCCTCACGAATAGCAAAATGCAAACCAGCTTCAATAGCAATCGGGATAATCAATTCTATTGTCATCTTAATGTTATCACCGGGCATTACCATCTCTACTCCCTCAGGAAGATGTGCTACGCCTGTTACATCTGTAGTTCTAAAGTAAAACTGTGGCCTGTAACCATTGAAAAACGGCGTATGACGACCGCCCTCTTCCTTGGTCAAAATGTATACTTCCCCTTCAAATTTCGTGTGTGGCTTGATGCTGCCGGGTTTAGCTAAAACCTGACCTCTTTCCACATCCTTACGCTCAACACCGCGCAATAAACAACCTACATTGTCGCCGGCTTCTGCAAAATCTAACAGCTTGCGGAACATTTCCACCCCGGTTACAACCGTAGAACTCGTCTCTTCCTGTAAACCAACAATATCTACTGTATCTCCAACGCTGATAGTTCCTCTTTCCACACGACCGGTAACAACTGTACCACGACCCGTAATGGTAAAAACGTCTTCTATCGGCATCAAGAAAGGTTTATCCTTATCTCTTTCAGGTGAAGGAATGTATTCATCAACTTTATCCATCAGCTGCCATATCGGACTGCAATCCTCACAATCACGAGACCCGCAACCGCATTGCAAAGCTTTTAAAGCTGAGCCGGCAATAATTGGGGTGTCATCTCCGGGAAATTCATACTCGGAAAGCAGCTCTCTGATTTCCATCTCTACCAATTCCAGTAATTCTTCATCATCTACCTGGTCTGCTTTATTCATGAATACCACAATATAAGGTACTCCTACTTGACGTGCTAAAAGGATATGCTCTCTGGTTTGAGGCATTGGACCGTCGGCTGCACTAACAACCAAGATAGCTCCATCCATCTGAGCTGCACCGGTAATCATGTTTTTTACATAGTCGGCGTGACCGGGACAGTCTACATGGGCATAATGCCTTTTTTCTGTCTCATATTCCACGTGTGATGTATTAATCGTAATACCACGTTCTCTTTCTTCCGGAGCTGCGTCAATCTGATCATAGGCCTTAACCTCTGCTCCTCCTGCTTTTGACAAGCACAAAGTAATTGCTGCCGTCAAGGTTGTCTTACCGTGATCCACGTGACCAATTGTACCAATGTTTACGTGCGGCTTTGTTCTCTCAAATTTCTGTTTTGCCATGGGTCTAAGTAACCTCCTTTAAATTACATTGCTTTATTCTTGCCAAGACTATTGTTCAGCAATCAAAATAGCATATCAATTCTTATTCTATAATAGATCTTTTTTTCTGTCAATCCGCTTTTTATCATTATTCTAAATGTCATACGAATCTATTTTATAATCACTTTTTAAGTAGTTTTTGCACATAATTAGGTAAAGCAAAACAACCCTTATGCACTTGACTATTGTAATAGTTAGTCTCAATATGTAAATTCTGCCAAAGCTCTTGCTGTTGGTCAAGCAGGGGGTCAAAACATTTAGAAGCAAAACCAAAATACCAATAACCTGAAGCATAAGAAGGTATGTTAAACCCATAAATCCGAGAGATAGGAAACACTTCATCAATTTTACGATGAGCCCTTTTCATTTCTCTGATATCCCCTTCATAAAAAGCTCCCTCATGCTGGTTAATCAAAATACCTTTAGGTGATAAAATCCGATAGCAATTTTGATAAAAATCAATAGAAAACAGACCTTCTCCATAACCAATAGGATCAGTAGAATCAACCAAAATCACATCATAGCTATCTGTCTCACTTTGCTTGACAAATTGCAAACCATCACAAAAATGCAAATTGATCCGCGGTTCAAGCTCAAAAACACCCGCCGTCTGTGGTAAATATTTTTGACATAAGCGCACCACTCTTTCGTCAAGCTCCACCAGATCAATTTTTTCTATCATGCGGTATTTGACCATCTCTCTGGCCGCACCGCCGTCACCACCGCCTACAATCAACACTCTTTGCGCTGCCGGATTCACCGCCATAGCGGGATGACAAATCATTTCATGGTAAATAAATTCATCTTTTTCCGTCACCATCACATAGCCGTCCAAAGTGAAAAAAGTACCAAAGGTACGATTTTTCATAAAAGCTATTTTTTGATAACCGGTCTCTTCCTGATATAAATACTCCTCGATTTCTAAAGCAAGTTTCACGTCATCAGCATGGTATTCAGCATACCATGTTTCATGGTTTTTACTCATTAATTTCTCCTGGTTTTTTCTCAGCAAGCTTCCTAATAAAGATTGCGCCCATAGAAAATTTCGTCCATCTCTTTTCTCAGCTTATTGGTAATTTCCTGCACCTCTGCGGCCGGAATATCCGCCTCATTAAAATGAAAAAGATAATCATCTAAAGCAAATTCCTTAAGCTTGCATTTTGTATGAAAAATATTCTCTTGATAAACATTAACATCAATCATTTGATACTGCTTTTGAATCTCCGGCGGTATATAATCCTGAATAGATGTTAAAGCATGATCCATAAACAGCTTTTGTCCGGTAATATCCCTGGCAAACCCCCGTACTCGATAATCCAGAGTCATAATATCCGCTTCCACATTGTTGATTAAAAAGGGCAGCGTCGTTAATGGGGAAATCTCTCCGCAGGTAGAAACATCAATGTCTGCCCGGAAAGTACAAACCCCACCATCAGGATGGTATTCGGGATAGGTATGCACAGTAATATGGCTTTTATCCAAATGCGCCGCTACCGAATCCTTGGCGGGCAACCTGGAAAAATAAGTACCGTCAGCCGGTTGACCTTCATCACAAATAAGAATGGTCACACTGGCTCCCTGTGGTTCATAATCCTGCACCGCAATATTTAAAATTTTGGCACCGATAATTCTTACTACTTCTGTTAAAATAGCTGTCAGCTTTTCTGCATTATACTGTTCATCGATATATTCAATGTAGGCAATGCGATCCTTGACGGATTTAGTATAACAAATATCATACATGTTAAAACTTAAAGTTTTAGTCAAATTATTAAATCCATGCAAAGTAATCTTTTCTGTAAGCGAATTTCCCAATCCCATTTTTCCCTCCTCATTTAATTTTTTTGTTCAGCTTGTTTTAAGTTTTTTTCTTTCAGCCAGTAATCCTTGTCGTATTGCTTTTCTAACCGACGATTGCGAAAATAAAGCAGTGTGTCTATCGCAACCATCACTAAATTTACAACGTAAAAAATCACCACCGGATCAGCAGGAAAGAAAATCCTTTTATTCAAAATCCCCGCCGTATAACCTGCAAGTAAAATAAATAAAAACACCACGCTCTTACCTTGGGTAGAAGCGGATTTGTAAGAACGATAAATAGAGGCCGGCCAAGCCGCACCAAAACACAACAACATCGTTAATTCTAATGGACTCATGGACAATCCCTTCTTTGAAATATGTATAACCATTATATTATAACAAATCGATATCTAAAGTCAATCTGTCAACAGCTCAAAAACCTCATGAGGTATTGTCAGTTGACGCCGGTGAGCTAAATCGCCCAAAGCCCTTTGATAAGCCCTGCAAAGCTGCTGAGAATTTATTTCCTTATGCTCTAATAAAAAAGCCGCCGCCGCTTTAACCCAGGAAAATTTCCAAGTGGTAAAAACCGGATCATAGCTAAGGGCATAGGCTAAAATATTGCCCCAGTCCGTAATCCGATCAGTGTTTTTTGCATCGGTAAAATCCACCCCATAAAGCAGCTTTTTTTGCCGATCCCAAATAAAATTACGTAAATTGACATCACCACGCCCCTGCTGCAAACAGGCATAAAACTGCTCCAACCAGCTCCATAAGGGCTCAATAACCTCCCGTCCCTCTCTATTTTGCGCCTCCTCCTGCCGCAAAAAATCACATAAATTTATCCCCTCAAGATAGGAAAGCAACAGGTAGTCCTCCCCCACTTCTAAAACTTGCGGAACCGCCAGACCCGCTGCTCTCAATTTGCTTAGGATTTGCTGCTCTCGTAACAAACCATCATTTAAATATTTTTTACAAACCAGCAAGGATCCTGCCCTTTCCAATAAAAATACTTTATTCTGCTTTGAAACAAAGGTCTCTTTAAGGGTGTAATCGGCTTGCCCCAGAAACGTTAAATCCATTTTAATCCCTCTTTATTTGATAAGTCAATTGCCCTTTTTGCCCCGCCAAAAGCTTTCCTAACTCCCGGCTGGCCGCAAAAGACAGCGGCATTTTTTCATCGTTCAGATACAACTCACCCCAAGGCACAGGCTGCCAATCATAAGCCACTTGCTCCACCAAATCTACCAACGCGCTTACATCGGTCAGGGCAGAATAAAGAGGTATGTCCCTATATTTACCGCTTAGCTGGTTGACTATTTGCCCAGCAATCGCAAACACTGTATCATTAAGCCTTTCATCAATTTCGGCCGTATTGTGTGCTGTAATAATTTTAGGTAAGGGACAGTCAAAAACCCCCTCTAAAATCACATAATCGTGATGATAATGATCAAGAATTTCCTCTAAAGGAATCATCCTTTGGTATAAAATATCCGTCTCATACATCCCACGAGCGGTAACCAGTTGCGAGCCGGCCATTTTATGCCGATACGTGTTAGAGCCTTCCGTATCAATAGCAAACTTTTCAAAGTGAATCTCCTTGACGCTGCCCACAGAATAACCCCTGTTGCGTAATTCACCGACAATCTTTTCCACCGTCGTCGTCTTTCCGGATTTTGTGATACCACATACAGCAATCACTTTCATGACAAAGCTCCCTTTTCATTTTATTTTGTCTTGCATTTATCATCATTTATAGATAAAATTATATCATATATGCATTATAAAGGAGGCCGCCCCCTTGAAACGCTGGGACATTCTCTTGATTATCGTTCTAATAGCTGCCGCCGCCCTCATTTGGCTGTCTTTTTCCACGCAAAAAAACATCGAAAAAGGTGTGGCCGTAATCCGCATAAATGGAGAGGAAACGCAAACCCTTGATCTTTCTTTTGATGATACCTATACAATCAAAGGTCAAAACTTTTCCTGCGAAGTTACAGTGAAAAACGGCAGCGTAGGCATCACAAAATCACCCTGTCCCGATCAAACCTGCATCCATATGGGCTTTATCAATCAGCCTAATCGCACCATTGTTTGCCTGCCTAATCTTTTGAGCATCTCAATAAGAGAAACATCCGCAAAAGATCAGCATAAAGATCAGCATGATGTAGATACTATTACTTTCTAGAAAAGAGGTTTTAGCTTGACTACCCGTCGCCTGACCACCATCGCCATCCTGACAGCTATGGCAATTGTTTTACACCTTGTGGAAAGTCTGTTTCCTGCCCCTTTGCCGATCCCCGGGGTTAAGCTGGGACTGGCTAATATCATTACGATTATCGCCTTAGTCTTGGTGGACTGGAAGGCTGCCCTTTCCGTGGCGGTTTTGCGCACCGTAATCGGTTCACTGTTGTCAGGAACCTTTTTCTCCGTAACCTTTATTCTCAGCTTTAGCGGAGCCATCTTGGCAGCTTTAATTATGGTGCTGATCTATCTTAAATTTCCCAAATTCAGCATTATCGGTATCAGCATCGCTGGAGCCGTCATGCATAATATTGCCCAACTGGGAGCGGCCGCCCTGATTATCGATCAACCCGGCATTTACTACTACCTGCCTGTCCTTTTAATCGCCGCTATCCCAACCGGCATCATTACCGGTCTCCTGGCCTCTCTTTTATGTAAACGTTTAAAAAAAAGCTAGCTTGCCACTGCTCTTATCTCCCTGCAATCGGTCGGGAGATTTTTTTTAATCGGTTTTAGTCAACAATAATCAAATACTCGTTCATCCCCGGTGAAGCGGTCATCTTTCCATCCTCATCCATAATAACAGTCCAAGCTTCTTCTCCTTGCGTAAGGATCTTTTTATAATCATTAGGCCCTAAAACGAAAACAGCCGTTGAAAGCATATCCGCCATCGCAGAATTTTCACAAATCACGGTTGCAAAAACACTTTCATCAGCCGGCATCCCGGTTTGCGGATTCAAAATATGGTGATAACGCTTCCCGTCCACCTCAAAAAAACGCTGGTCATCCCCAGAGGTCACTACCGACTTGTTGATCACTTCAATAATACCAACCAGCTCTCGTCCATCTTCAGGACGCGGGTTTCTAATCCCAATTCGCCAAGGTTTACCATCCGGCATACTCCCTAAAGCATAAACATTACCGCCGGCATTAATCACAGCATGCTTAATTCCGGCCTCTTTTAGGGCCGCTACCGCACAATCAGTCGCATACCCCTTAGCCACAGCACCTAAATCAATGACTGTATCATTTTTAACCGTAATTGTACGATTGTTTTCATCAATAATAATATTTTTATCATTAATCGAAGGTAAGATTTTTTGCAGTTCAGCCTCGCTGGGAAGATGCTTTTTTCCGTTAAAATCCCACAAATCCATCACAGCGCCAATTGCTATGCTGAAAGACCCCCCGCTTTTTTTTCCCATTTCTAAAGCTTGTGTCACCATCTGCCAAAGGTCATCACTAACCTGAACAGCCTCCCCTTGCGCCTGATTAACTTGATAAAGCTCGCTTTTTTTATCAAAACGATCACTAATTTGTTCAATCCGTGCATATTCTTGTTCGGCCGCCTTACAAGCTGCCTTCGCCTCACTTTCATTAGCGGCATAAACCTGCATGTCAATAACTGTATCCATGTAATATGTTTCAGAGGTATAAACAGTTAAGTCAAGATCGTTATCGTGCGCACAAGCACTTAAAAATGTGCTGAACAAAACCACTAAAATCACCATCAGTTTTTTCATAAACTTTTCATCCCCTCTTATTTCAAAAGGCTCATAATTTTCCCCTTATTGTCCCAATTGTATTAATTGTTGCATCAATTATTATATTAATTATTGTATTAATTGTAATGAAAAAATCACCACTTTGTCAAGCATGACAGCCTAACCGCTTAAGCGGTTAGGCTGTAGCAAAATACTCTTTATATTATTCTTCCGCCAACTCATCTTCTACCGCCACAGTTTCTTCATCAGAGGTCGGTTCAAAATACTCCTCGTCCTCTTCTCTGGCGATCACCTTAGCCATATCGACGACAACATCGCCCTCATCAAGCTTAATTACACGCACTCCCTGAGCATATCTGCCCTGTTCAGAGATATCAGAAACCTGCATCCTGATAATGATCCCCTCACGAGAAATAATCATCACTTCATCCCCATCACGCACCACCTCAATCACTGCTAAGTGACCGGTCTTTTCGTTGCAACGCATGGCATAAATACCTTTGCCGCCACGCTTGGTTTTGCGGAAATCATCGAGAGGAGTTCGTTTACCATAACCTTTTTCCGACACCACCAACAATTCATCAAGCTCCTGCATAGAATCCATGCTAACCACATAATCAGCCAAGCCAAGCCTAATGCCACGGACCCCGCGTGCGGATCTGCCCATAGGCCGGACATCGTTTTCATCAAAACGAATTGCTGATCCCATGGCAGTAGAAAGCACTATATCGTCCTGCCCCCCGGTCAGCTTAACGTTGAGCAGCTCATCCCCCTCATCAAGCGTAATAGCAACAATGCCCTTAACCCTGCTGGAGAAATAATTACTCAAAACACCACGCTTGACTATCCCTCTTGCTGTACACATGAAAAGGTATTGATCATCAGTAAACTCTCTGATCGGGATAATCGCCGTAACAGTGTCACCGCCCTCTAAAGCCAGCAAATTAACAATGGCAGTCCCTTTGGCCTGCCTGCCGGCTTCTGGAATCTCGTAAACCTTCAAGCGGTAAGCCCGACCTTTGTTAGTGAAAATTAACAGGTAATGATGCGTGGTCGTGATAAACATCTGTTCCACAAAATCTTCCTGCTTAATTCCCATGCCGGTGACACCGCGTCCGCCTCTTCTTTGTTGACGATAGGTGCTGGTATTAAGTCGCTTAATATAACCATTTTTGGTGATGGTTATTACCATATCTTCTTCAGCAATCAAATCCTCATCCGACATTTCCTCATGGGATCTGGTTATCACCGTACGCCTCTCATCAGTGTATTTTTCGGCCATTGTTTGCAGCTCTTCTTTTATAGTAAATAATAACAATCTTTCATTGCTTAAAATCTCCGTCAGGTAAGAGATCGTTTTAATTAATTCTTTGTATTCTTCATCTAATTTTTCCCTCTCCAAACCGGTCAGGGCTCGCAAACGCATCTCCAAAATCGCCTGTGCTTGAATTTGCGAGAGACTAAAACGCTCCATCAGCTTACCCCTGGCATCCTCAGTGCTGGAGGCGGAACGAATAATCCCCACAATTTCATCAATATAATCAAGAGCAATTTTCAAACCTTCTACAATATGTGCCCTATCCTGGGCTTTTTTAAGCTCAAAACGACTGCGGCGAATAATAATATCCTTTTGATGTTCTATATAATGCTCTAAAACCTCTTTAAGATTTAAGACTTGCGGAACTCCATCCACCAAAGCCAAAGTAATCACACCAAAAGAAACCTGCATTTGTGTCTGTTTATATAATTGATTGAGCAATACATGAGCATTAACATCCTTTTTAAGCTCAACCACTACCCGCATGCCATCCTTATCACTCTCATCACGCAAGTCGGAAATACCTTCGACTTTTTTATCACGTGCCAAACCGGCAATCTTTTCAACCAAAGTAGCCTTATTGACCTGATATGGTAATTCAGTAATCAAAATACGCTGTCTGCCGTTATTAAGACTCTCGATTGTCGCCTTGGCCCTGATTTGAATAGATCCACGCCCTGTTTCATAAGCCGAGCGAATACCCTCTGTACCTAAAATAATGCCCGCTGTGGGAAAATCTGGTCCGGGAATTTTTTGCATCAATTCAGCAATTGAAATGTCCGGATTGTCAATTAAAGCAACTATTCCATCACAAACTTCTTTTAAATTGTGCGGAGGAATATTAGTAGCCATGCCCACGGCAATCCCTGAAGAACCGTTAACCAAAAGATTGGGTAAGCGTGCCGGAAGTACTGCCGGCTCCTTCTCGCTGCCGTCATAGTTATCAACAAAATCTACAGTATCTTTATTAATATCGGCCATTAATTCCATAGAAAAACGCTTGAGCTTGACCTCTGTATAACGCATGGCCGCTGCCCCGTCTCCATCTACAGAACCAAAGTTACCTTGCCCATCCACCAATAAATAACGAATAGAAAAATCCTGCGCCATACGCACCAAAGCGTCATAAACAGCGGTATCACCATGAGGATGATATTTACCCAAAACGTCACCCACAATACGAGCAGACTTTTTATGCGGCTTATCAGGCGAAATACCTTGTTCATACATCGAATAAAGAATACGCCTGTGTACAGGTTTGAAGCCATCCCTCACATCCGGCAGGGCTCGTCCTACGATTACGCTCATTGCATAGTCAATGTAGGATTTTTTCATTTCTGTTTCAATATTTCTTTTAAGAATCTTACCGTTGGTATAATCCATCGTTTATTTTTCGCCCTCCCTATATATCAAGATTACTAACGTATCTGGCATTTTGGTTGATAAAATTGCGGCGAGGCTCTACTTTATCCCCCATCAAAACTGTGAAAATAGTTTCGGCCGCTACCGCATCATCCAGAGAAACCTGCAATAAAGTGCGGTTTTCAGGATTCATAGTCGTATCCCACAGCTGTTCCGCATTCATCTCACCTAAACCTTTATAACGCTGAACATCATAACGCTCTCTACCGTTTTGTTCCAGAAAAGCTTCCAGCTCCTCATCGCTGTAGCAATATTTATTTCCTTTACCTTTTTTAGCCTTAGCATTATAAAGCGGCGGCTGAGCAATGTAGACATAACCTGCCTCAATCAGTGGCCGCATATGCCGGAAAAAGAAGGTCAACAGTAAAGTTCTGATATGCGCACCATCCACATCAGCATCAGTCATGATTACCAGCTTATGATAACGAGCCTTTTCAAGTTCAAACTCCTGATCAATCCCGGTTCCCATAGCCGTGATCATAGCTCTGATTTCCTCATTGCTTAAAACTTTGTCAAGACGGGATTTTTCCACATTGATGATTTTCCCTCGCAATGGCAAAATGGCCTGCGTCAGCCGATCTCTACCCTGCTTGGCAGAACCACCGGCCGAGTCACCTTCCACAATAAACATTTCTGATAAAGCAGGGTCCTTAACCGAGCAATCAGCCAATTTACCCGGCAGAGCAGTCCGCTCTAAAGCACTTTTACGTCTGGTTAAATCACGAGCCTTTTTGGCGGCATCCCTGGCCAATGCCGCTTGCACCGACTTTTCTAAAACACGTTTAGCATATTTGGGGTTTTCCTCTAAGAAAATACCAATATTTTCTCCCACGGCCGTATCAACAATCCCGCGTACTTCCATATTCCCCAGCTTAGTTTTGGTCTGCCCTTCAAACTGCGGCTCCTCAACCTTAACACTAATCACCGCAGTCAATCCCTCACGAATATCCTCACCGGAAAGATTAGCTTGGCCTTCTTTTAAAATTCCCGCCCTACGTGCATAATCATTCATCACCCGAGTCAAGGCAGCTTTAAAACCCGCCTCATGGGTGCCGCCTTCCTGCGTATTAATATTGTTAACATAAGAATAAATATTTTCACTATAACTTACGCTATATTGCAGGGCAACCTCGATAACGACCCGGTCTTTTTCGGTTTCAAAATAAACAGTAGGATGCAGAGTATCCTTGCTACCATTAAGATAGTTAACAAAATCCTCCACTCCGCCATCATACCGAAAGTTTTTTTCACTTTCATCACGATCATCCAGCAAAGTAATCTGCAACCCTTTATTCAAAAAGGCCAGTTCACGCAAGCGTGCAATCAAAACATCTTGAGAATAAACAGTCTCTTCAAATACTTCAGCATCAGGCTTAAAAGAAATCTTTGTTCCTGTCTCCTCGGAAACATCCACCTGTTTCAATTCATAAGAGGGAATCCCTCTTTTATATTCTTGTTGGTAGATATGCCCATCTCTGGCCACTCTTACCTCCAACCAAGAAGAAAGAGCGTTAACCACGCTCATACCTACACCATGTAAGCCACCGGAAACCTTGTAGCTTCCGCCGCCGAATTTTCCCCCGGCATGCAGCATAGTAAGGGCGGCTTCTAAAGCCGATTTACCGGTCTTTGCATGAATCCCTACAGGAATACCGCGGCCATTATCCTGAACGGTAATACTATTATCACGATGGATACTTACAACAATTTTTGTGCAAAACCCGGCCAAAGCTTCGTCAATACTGTTATCAACAATTTCATAAACCAGATGATGAAGCCCCTGCGATCCGGTAGAGCCAATATACATCGCCGGCCGACGGCGTACCCCCTCAAGCCCCTCAAGAATCTGAATCTGTCCGGCATCATAATTATCATTTTTGGCATTTGCCGGTTCTCTATTTTCCAACTTTGACATAAAGAAAAAAACCTCCGCTTCTTTATTTAAGATAACAAGTAAGATAACAGGATTAAAAACCTGTTACATAGTTATTTATATTACTAAATAATTATACCATAAAATGCCCTGCATGACAATGTTTTCTTCATATAAATATACTAAAAATGTTTTTTCACAAAATTACCTGCAAAAGTCAAAAATAATCCCCTAAAAAGCTTTTTTAAAGAAAGGAAAATTATACAAATAGAGAGAAGATAGTTTATATTAAGATAGTAGAATATAGCAGAAAAAAGCTAAAGAATTTCTCAAAGGAGAGTTGTGATGACACGGATACTATATGGTAAAGAAGTTGCCGAATTGGTCAAGGAAAACAATCTGCAAAAAGCCAACCAATTAAGAGCACAAAATATTATCCCCCGCTTAGGCATTATTCGCGTGGGAGAAAGACCGGATGATCTTTATTATCAAAAAAGTCTGGAAAAAGTTTGTGCTGCTGCTAATGTGGACTGTCGGCTTACCCCCCTTGCAGAAAAGGTAGAGCAAACGGCTTTAGAAAAAGCCATTTCCACCCTTAGCGCCGATAGCGATGTTCATGGGATCTTGCTTTTTAACCCCCTGCCCCGACATTTGGACAGTAAAAAAGCCAAAGAACTCATCTCACCCCTCAAAGATGTTGACTGCTTGACCAAAGCCTCTGCGGCTAATGTTTTCACCGACGAGCCGGAAAGCTTTGCCCCCTGCACGGCCGCTGCCGTCATGGAGCTATTGCAGCATTATCAACTTCCTCTGGCAGGAAAAAGGGTAACCATCGTCGGTCGCTCTTTGGTGGTTGGTAAACCACTGGCCATGCTGATGATGAAAGAAAACGCTACGGTAACAATCTGTCATTCACGCACCAAAGACCTCCCCGGAGTTTGCAGGGAAGCAGATATTTTAGTAGCCGCCATCGGCAAAGCACAATTAATCGACCATAATTATGTTAAAAAAGGACAAATTGTCATCGATGTCGGCATCAATCCCCATCCGCACAAAACGGGGCATATTTGCGGTGACCTTGATTATGATAACATCTTACCTATAGTAGAGGCAATTACGCCCGTACCGGGTGGCGTAGGTAGCGTTACAAGCAGCATTCTCCTGCGGCAGACTATCCAAGCTTGCCAAAAAATACAACAGCTGGTTAAAAAACAATGCTAAATACATCTCCTTCACATCAGCCGGTGCAAATCACACTTAAAGATCTTGCTCCCTGCCAACTGGGCTATCAGATCAAGATTCTTGATGAAGCGGCTACCATCTCTGATTATCTGGAGGCTCTCCGGTTATTCGCCGAGCAAACACTGGCCGATTGTAAAGGCTGTGATGGTTGCTGCTTTGAAAGAGCACCCCTAACTATTCTTGATGTGGATAGACTGGCTAAACTTTGCCCCGACTCAAATTATCCGGCTCATCAAGTAGTTAAATATTTTGGCGAGCTGCACACTTTTTCCGACGGCGCCCTGGATATCACGCTTAGACGACCTCATGGTCAGGCTTGCTTGCTTTTGGATCAAAAAAACAAGTGCTGCTCACAGCATCAAGCGCGGCCTTTTGTCTGCCGCAGCCACTTTTGCCTGCCGCCGGATGCGACCGTGCATGAGCTGCGCAGCTTAATTACTAACTTTGGCCTGGATGCACTAATTGTACAGCTTTATGAAGAGGAAAAAGCCGGTGCAGCAAAAATCTTACCTGATTTACAAATAGAGGATTATCAAAATTCACCTTTGATCGGAAAAACCCAAGCTGAACAAGTGTTAATCAAAGCCATCAGCCCCGCTAGTTTTTGGGAGACTGTTTTTGATAAATAACATAGCTTTAACTGATCATCTAACTATTTTTAGCCGACAGAAATATTAAAGGAGGAAAAATTATGCAAAGCTTCGAATTTTACAGCCCGACTAAAGTTGTCTTCGGCAAGAACTCCGAACAAAAAGCAGCTGAACTTGTTCAAGAGTTTGCAGGTCGCAAGGTTTTATTGCATTATGGCTCTCAAAGTGCAAAAAAAAGCGGCCTGGTAGATAAGGTTACCGATATCCTGCAACAGGCAGGTCTTGCTGTGGTTGAACTGGGAGGTGTTGTTCCCAACCCTCGCCTCAGCATGGTCAGAAAAGGTATTGAGCTGGGGAAAAAAGCAGGTGTTGACTTCGTCTTAGCTCTCGGCGGCGGCAGCGTAATCGACTCCTCCAAGGCTATTGCCATCGGTCTTTATCACCAAAAAATCGATATCTGGGATTATTTTTTACGTAAAGTTAAAATCAGCGGCACCCTACCCGTAGGTGTGATCTTAACTATCGCTGCCGCCGGCAGTGAAACCAGTAATTCCAGCGTTATTACAAATGAAGACGGCTGGATTAAAAGAGGGATGGCCAATGATTTAACGCGGCCCAAATTTGCCATTATGAATCCTGAATTTACTTATAGCCTGCCACAATACCAAACTGTTTGCGGCGTTACCGATATCATTATGCACACTTTGGATCGTTATTTTGCTCCTCCGGCCGAAAATGAAATGACTGATGCCATTGCCGAAGGATTGCTGCGCACAGTCATTAGAAATGGTCGTCTGGTTCTGGATTCTCCGCAGGACTATCAGATTCGTTCTGAAATCATGTGGGCTGGCAGCCTTTCACACAACACCCTAACCGGTCTGGGGCGGCAGCATGATTTTGCCGTACACCAGCTAGGTCATGAATTGTCCGGAAAGTTTGACGTTGCACACGGTGCCTCTTTATCGACTATGTGGGCGACCTGGGCACGCTATGTCTATCAAAAGGACATCCCCCGCTTTGCCCGCTTTGCGGCCAAAATCTGGGATATTCAAGATGAAGACCACAAAAAAGCCGCTCTGGCCGGCATCAAAAAAACTGAAGGTTATTTCACCGAGCTGGGTATGCCCACAACCATCAGTCAATTAGTGGGACGAACCTTAACAGAAACAGAACTAACTGATCTGGCCGAAAAATGCAGCTTCTTTAAAACACGCAAAATTGGCTCCTTCTACCCCGCCGATTTTGAAATGATCCATGAACTTTATACGCTTAATAATAAATAAAACTTGCAGTAATTCTACTCAGGTTTAATAAGGCCTAATAAGGATTAATAAGGAGGTGAAAACATGCCTGTTATAACAATAGAAATGATGCCTCAGGACTACGAAAAAAAAGCCGAAATCTCTAAAGTGTTTACCGATGAGCTAAGCAGAATCACAAATGTCCCTAAAGAACCAATTGTGGTCTTATTCCATGACTTATCCCCGGAACATGTCGCAGCCGGTGGCGAAATGCTGAAAGAAAAGTTTAAAAAAGAACCACCGAAATAACATTGATCATGCTCTCTCAAAAAGAGGTGCTTTAAAGCACCTCTTTTTTAATTCCCTGTAACACTTTTATTTTCTTTACACCTTATCTTTCTTCATTAATTAAAATTCTTTACTAAAATTGACCGACTGATTAAACTACATCACAACTGATTTTGGCATCTTCCGACAGCTTCTTTTTATCTTTGACAGGATTAAATTATTTTGAGTAGAATATTGTTATTGAGAAGAATCCCATACCAATAGATCTCTCATACATAATAAACGAAAGGGTGTAATACATATGATAAAGAAAATCGCCGTCACAACTAATAAAGCTCCCGCCGCCCTCGGTCCCTACTCCCTGGCCATCCAAAGTGATGAGCTGGTTTTTACCAGCGGGCAGCTGGGGATCAATGCCGCTGATAAAAAACTGCCGGCGGATATCGCCGCACAAACCAGACAAGCTTTAGAAAATATCAGCCACCTTCTGGAAGAAAGCGGCTGCAGCATTAATCATGTTTTAAAAACAACCATTTTTTTAACTGATCTGAACGATTTTGATCAAGTAAATGAAGTTTATGGCACCTTTTTTCAAGAACCTTATCCGGCCCGCTCTACTTTTCAGGTGGCGGCCTTACCTGCCGGAGCCAAAGTAGAAATTGAGGCTATTGCCAGAAAATAATCAGTTGCCATCGACTCTTTTTTGCCCGCGTCGGGGAAAATCACCCATCACATCATAAGTTTCATTAATCATCACGAAAGCCGCCGGATCGACTGCCTTAACAATGTCTTTTAAGTGTACCAGCTCCATTCGGCTAACCACGCAAATCAAAACATCCTTTTGTTCATGGCTAAATCCACCCGTGCCATCTACAATTGTTACACCGCGATTAAGCTCAAAAATGAGCCTTTGGGCAATCTCTTGCCCCTTGGTGCTGATGATCATCACATTACGCTTTGACTTAAATCCCTTTAAAACAGCATCAAAGGCATAAGCTGTAGCATATAAACTTACCATGGTATACATCGCTTTTTCAAAACCAAAAACAAAAGCCGCCAAACCCACAATGATCACATTACCGATTAAGGTTAATGTTCCCAGGCTAACATCCATTCGTTTTTGCATTACCAAGGATACTATTTCGATGCCACCTGTTGAACCATAATAACGAATGATCAACCCGTCACCAATACCGACCACTACACCACCAAAAATACAGGCCAACAGTGGATTTGCGGTATAAGTAGGCAAATGCGGTTGTAAGAAAAAGAGTAAAATCCCCTGTAATGCAATCACCAGAACTGTATAAATGGTAAAACGCCGGCTCAGCTTTTTCCAAGCCAGAATTAACAAAGGAATGTTAAAACCAACTACTAAAGCAGCCAGAGAAACCTGTGGTGCAAAATGATTTAAAACAGCCGCAATCCCAAAAACACCCCCGGCCAATAAATCATTGGGATATAAAAAGATACAAAAAGGAACCACAAAAATAAATGTACCGACAAACATAAAAAAGACATTTCTTGCTTCTTTACGCAGTGAAATCTTTTTCATGGCAATCTCCTTTCAACCAAGAGTTCACCTCAAATTTAATGTTATGAACTCACTTTATTATAGCACTATTTATTATATCATTAAAGAGAATTAAATAAACGCAGGAGGCATAAATGTTCCCTTTAGTCCACCATTATAGCAATAAACAAGTTTTTGGTCATGCCAATGTAGACAACAGCCTGATTTTGGGCGGATTATTCCCCGATCTAGCTATCAATACGGGTCTTTCCCGAAATACCGCTCACACTTGCGGCCCGGCCTTTTATGAGTGGCATCAACTACATCAGTGCAAACATCTTAATTTTATTAAAGGCATCCTTACCCATAACACCTTACCTGAAGGCCTTGATTACTACTCCGATGAATTTTGGCCCGGCGGCGAAAAAGGTTATTGCTTTCAACAGGGCCGCTCCTGGATGAAAGAAGTGGAAAAAGCCACCGGTCTACCCCAAAAGTTGATCTGGTGGAAATCACATAACTTCGTCGAAATGGCCTTTGAACTGATAGCTTATCAAAGAGACCCGTTTCTGGGTCTACAGATATTAGAGGCTATTGGTGATCACCAGACCATTGAAGAAGTCTCCACAATGGTCAGCGATTTTTTCCGGATTGATAAAAAGAAAATGATTGAAGCCTATGAAATGGTTCCCAAAATCTTTGCTCTTTCTGAAGTCACACCGCAAACTTTGGCGGAAAAACAATGCCGTTCTTTCCAAACACGCCATAATTGTCATAACGGTAATATCGAGGAAATGAGCCACCTTCTGGAAGAAATGACTTGCTATTTCGACGATAAATTTGACCCCTTTATGCAAACAACAACTCACCTGATAAAAAACATGTTAAGCTCCCTTTGCGAAAAGCATCAAGAAAGTTAATCTCTCTCATTTTACAAACCTCTTTTTGAAATAGTCAGAGCCCGATGACCTGATCAAGTCGTCGGGCTCTCTTTATAGAATAAAGCATCTGTCTTTTTCTTTATTCGTAAAAGGCCTATAGCCTACTATATTCTATGTGAACATTATCATAAAAGTGATATTAACATATTGCTTTTCCTAAGCATAAACTATAAACAAATAATTCTTTTAGGAGAGGTGTTTTTTATGAAAGGTTTTTGTAATACCGGTAGTAAATGTAGAAAACCATCAAGTCCCCCCAAAGGCGTAAAATGTCTAACACAATGTGTCCTGGATAGCTGCAAACAGTGTATCGAGGTAAGTACGGAAATCAAATTACCCATCCAACAACCAAGCGTCAGAAGCAGCAGTCTGCCTCCGGTCGGCACCTGCATTCCTATCAATCCCGCCGGCCAGATAAATTGTCAGGAAATCAGCCGTGAATGCACTTGTGAAGGTATGTGTTTATCAACCGTGTTGTTTAATTATCCTATGCAATTGCATAATCCTTGTAATCCCTGTGATGCCATGTTCTATAATATTACCTCCATGGAAAATGTTGCCCTGTGCTGTACCGCAGATTCGCAGCTCGATTGCGTAAACACACGCATCATTTCAGCAAAAGCCGTGGTAACAAATGTGGATTGTGAAAATATCACAATCACTATTAAATTATGGGTTGATACCGAATACCATCAAACCGCCTATCAAGAAATTTGCATGCCTCAAGCTTATGTAACCGAAAAACGTATTTGTGATGAAGGTATGTCCCCCTGTGAATTCAACCAAAGAAGAACCAGATAAAATATTTTTTGTTTAACAACTACCTAAAAACCCGCCGAGATGCTTTGCATCTTGGCGGGTTTTTTAACCTTTAAATATCATGTGCCGCACTTTCCGGCGAACGTGAGAGAAAAATCTCACCGGTACGGATAATTTCAACGATCCCATGCCTTTCCATCAGTTGACAAAAAGCATCGATTTTATTAGCCTCCCCCGTAACCTCAATAACCATGGTTTCAGGGTGCACATCAATGATTTTTGCACGAAAAATAGCCACAACATTGGTGATGTCGGCACGTTCTTTTTCCGAGGCCTTAACCTTTAAAAGTGCCATCTCACGCGCAATATGATCAATCTCTGTCATATCAACAACTTTGATGACTTCAATTAATTTACCAAATTGATCATTAATCTGATCAATTTCCGCCTGATCAACTACATTAAGCACTACGGAAATACGCGTTACATCAGGTAACTCCGTTGAAGAGGCAGCAATACTTTCTATATTGAAGCCTCGCCTCGAAATTAATCCCGAAACATGTGTCAAAACCCCGGGTCTATTTTCTACTAAAACAGTAACTGTATGTTTCATCACAAAAACCCCTTAATCATCATAATACATCTGATAAAGCGCCGAATTAGGTGCTACCATCGGCAAAACGTTAGCCTCTTCATCCACTCGCACGTTAATAAAAATAGGCCCTTTGGCTTTTTCGGCCCGTTTTAAAGCAGACGGTAAATCCTCACGAGTATCAACATTGATCCCTTGTGCACCCATTGCCTGAGCCAATAAAGAAAAATCTGTTGGTTTTTGATGCTGTGAGCCGCAATAACGTCTTTCATAAAAAAGTCTCTGCCATTGACGCACCATGCCTAAACCGTCATTATTGAGGATTATCACCTTAATACGACAATTTTCTTCCACAGCAGTAGCAATCTCCTGACAGTTCATCATCATACAACCATCACCGGTTACCAGCCAAACATCCTGATCTGGGCAAGCCACCGCCGCCCCAATCGCCGCCGGCAAACCATAACCCATGGTGCCCAAGCCGCCGGAGGACAAAAAGCGCCGCGGCCCTGTAATATTAAGATATTGAGCCGCCCACATCTGATGTTGTCCCACATCAGTGACGATAATTGCATCCCCATGTAAATAACCGTTCAAAGCCTCCAGTACCGCCTGCGGTTTAATATATTTGGCAGTATCCTGATACTTCAAGGGATAGGTCTTGGCAACCTGATCTAATTCATTTTGCCACTCCTGCCAATCAGCAGTTCTCTGCTCCACCTGCTCCAGTTGCGCAGCCAATTGTGGAACCGACCAGCGCAAATCACCTAAAACTCGATAATCCGCCTTCACTATCTTACCAATTTCCGCAGGATCAATATCAAAATGAGCAATCTTAGCCTGAGTGGCAAAATGATTAACCGCGCCTGTCACCCGATCATCAAAACGAACTCCCAGCCCAATCAACAAATCACACTTAGAAATGGCCATATTGGCTACATAAGTTCCGTGCATACCAAGCATGCCTAAATTTTGCGGATGATTCCTGGCAGTAGCAGACAGCCCTAAAAGACTTGAAACAAAAGGGATGCCGGTTCGGTCAATCAGCTGCCGTACTTTACAGCTGACATCTGCTGCAACCACTCCGCCGCCAATAAAAAACAAAGGCTTTTTAGCTTGAGATAAAGCCTTAATAACTTGTGCTACTTCCTGCTCATCACCATAAATTACAGGCTTATAACCACGCATTTTTATCTGAGAAATATCAGGATAAGTAAATTCCATCTGTTGCGTCAAAACGTCCTTGGGAACATCAATTAAAACAGGTCCCGGTCTGCCGGTTCTGGCAATATAAAAAGCTTTTGCCAAAGCCTCCGGCAACATTTTATAATCCCTCACCATAAAGTTGTGTTTCGTTATCGGCGTGCTGATACCTGTAATATCGGCCTCTTGAAATGAATCCTTACCCAAAGCGGGTAAAGCCACCTGGCAAGTAATACACACAATCGGCACAGAATCCATATAAGCAGTAGCAATCCCTGTGACCAGATTAGTAGCTCCGGGACCAGAGGTAGCAAAGCAAACCCCTACCTTGCCGCTGGCCCGAGCATAACCGTCTGCGGCATGCACTGCACCTTGCTCATGCCTGGGTAGAATATGCCTGATCTCAGAATCATATAAACAGTCATATAAAGGTAAGGCCACACCGCCCGGATAACCAAAAACGACGTCAACACCTTCCTTTTTTAAAGCCTCCATAATAATTTGTCCACCAGATAAAAGCACTAATTTCACCTCTAATAATTTAAGTATTTTATCCCATATACCATATATGATATACAAGTGTCCATTTTATAGCTATAAAAATTATTATACCACCTAAATTTATTTTTGTCTATTAATTAAATCACACATCATTTTTCCTACTATTCCCATTATCAAACCCCCTCAAGCCTGAAGGCTTGAGGGGGTATTTAATATTCTATTTAGTATTCTACTTGACATTATAATTGGTATATTTTTTATCCAACTTCTTTACCACTGTCAATAATTCTTGCGGCATTTCATAATAGCCCTCTCTGCCACCGGGCGTATTCCCGGTCCCCGCCTCGGGTTTGCCACTGCCAATACTACCATAAGCAACCTCATCATACATAGCAATCGTCGTATTATCATTAAACTTAATGTAATATGATTCCATACCCGTCAGTTGTCTTGCCGCTGTAGCTACCTGCCATTGTTCAAATTGCACAGCATCAATCAATTCCTGAATCTCCTCTGGATTTGTCACTTCAAATGAACAAACTTCCCTTTCTCTATGAAATCCCGCCCAAATCGTTACAGCGTCCGACTCCAGACTATATTTTTCAGCCAACATCGCTCCCTCCAACACCTCTGCCTGCTCTGTCTGATCATGATTTCTGACATCCTTCAGGTCATCAGCCTTGTTGCAACCACCTACAAGCAAACCCAAGCACAGTAAACTGATCACCATCAACATAAACCTTCTTTTTATTAACATCATATCACTCCTTTATAAATAAAAACTCTTAAACCCATCCCCAGTAATTCTGATCACCAATAAATTTTAAAGGTAAATCCAGCGTCGGCAATTGATTCTTAGCCCACACAGCACAATTATAAAGTCGGCTACCGTCCACTCCGGCGAAAAATATTCTGGCAAATTGCGCATTATTACTTGCATAAGTAATACGTGTCCAACCCATAAAAACCCTATTGCTGCTGTTATTAGTTATATTAAAAGCATTCGCCCAAGCTGTTGTTCCGGCACTACAACAATTCAAAAACACAAAACGCCACGACCCATTATAACCATCAATAGTAGTTCTTTGTAATGTAAAAACGAACTCATTGTTCGAATAATTTTTAATGCCAATATCTCCAGCAGATCCATGTCCATGAAAATAAAAGCCATAGGCATCCGCACGTTTTAAGAAGCTGATTATCTTTGCTTTCATGCTGTAAGCATCGGAACACTCCTTAAAAACAGGTAGATATCCTAATGTAACAAAGCTGCTCGTCGCCTTACTCAAAATATCATCAACCTGATACATGCCTTTATTGCCATAAGCACCCGCTACAAGCTGCGCCTCATCCCCACCAATCACTTCTCCAGTCACCGCATCCACATGAAAGAGCAAAGAGCTATCATCCGATTCAATCACATAAGCCAAACGCACAAATTGAGCCGGTTCATAAGGGCCACCCTCTGTCCAGTAAAAATTAGGCTGCACATATTTCAGATATACTTTGCCGACTTTAACCTCATTATAACCCTCTAACCCCTCCATCACTGGCTTTGCTTTGGCTACAGCTTCCCTTTCGCTGATTGCAGGGGTTTCCGTGTTGGCCTCCATTCCAAAAACACTAAGGAAGGCCACACTATTGTCAGCTCTTGCTACCGTCACCGTTACCCCATCATGCTCGTTAATCAAACCATTATCCAACTTAGCCCGATAATAAAGCATCCAATAGTCCACCGTCTCCTCTGCTGACTTTACTAACTCATATTTATCACTAACTCCCAGCATCTCCAAAGCTTTTCCGCCTGTAGCCAGATATTGCTCTTCTGTAGTATCCCATGTTTCACCATCAGCAGCAATCACTTCATCACCGGAATTAAAAATGCTAATCAGCTGACCTTCTGCATTTAGGCAGAAAAACTGTTCTTTATCAATCGTATATTTCGTATAAGTCTCACCTGTATAATTCAAGATATCTTTCTTAACCTCGGCCTGCTTTACCTTATCCACTCTAACACCCAAATCCTGCAAACTCGCTTGTTCTTTGGCAGATAAAATAGCTGTATCCACTTTTTTCACAGCATAACTCTTCTTGACAATATCATGAATCCCTTCCTCAGTATCCGCCAACGCCAGCTCCTTTTGAGAAACCTCTTGCTTCAGAGCCAAGACACTTGAAGCTTCCTTACCCACGCTCTCCTCATCAACAGCACCGGCATTCAGGACAGGCATCATCACCAAAACTGCCAATAAAGCCAGTACAACAATACCTAACATCTTTTTCTTCATAATCAAATCCTCCATTTTACTTGTTGAGTGTTTTTACTATCTCATGATGTTAGGCAAACTATCTGTTAAGAACAATTGCCCCCCCCACAGAATAATTTATTCACCTCTTCGTATATTAACATACTCCTCCTCCCTAGTCTGTCGAATAAAGTCGAACCGCACCAAAGTTAATCAACATTGACCTTGCAGCCAGACAAAAGACCGCTACAGATAACCATCTATAGCGGCCGTTTACTCTCATTATTCGCTTATTTATTTCTCTGTACTCCATTATAATCAACATACCAATTATCCTTCAACAATAACTCGCTAATAGGAACAATCTCCAAATTATGCTCTTCAGTCAACTGTTTAAGTATTGGATCTAAGGCCTCAGCAGTGTGTTTGCCATTGTTATGAAAAAGGACAATATCACCTTGACCAATATCTTTCATCACCCGTTCTTCGATTTCGGTGGCACTCAAATCTTTCCAATCCAAGCTATCAATAGACCACTGAATAGGCATAAACCCCAAATTCTGGCACTTTTCAATCACGTTATTATTATAATCACCAAAAGGTGGTCTAAAGAGAACAGCCTCCTGTCCCGTGACTTCTTTAATCAGTTGATAATTATCATTTAATTCCTGCGTGATTTGTTCATCAGTTAAAGAGGTAAAGTTCGGATGCGTCACCGAATGCAAACCTATTTCATGACCGCGGGAAGCAATTTCCCGAGCCATTTCAGGATAATCATTAATCCAAATATTAACCAAAAAGAAAGTCGTTTTTATCTCATATTTGTCCAAAATGTCCAAAATTTTCTCCGTTTTTTCCGCACCCCAACTGGCATCAAAACTAATAGAAAGTTGCTTCTTAGGGGTATCAACTTCATAAACAGGCAAAAGACGTACCGTCTGCGAAACAGCACTGATAAAATAATTGCCCTGTATATACGGTCCGGCAAATAAAAGTATCAATAAGACAACCAGCGCAAAAATAAAGCCTATTCTTTGTCGCACAAATTTAAGTAGCTTATCTTTTCTTTTTTGCAAAAGTTTCACTCCCCTTCACTTTTAAAACATATTCAAATCAAGCGTTAATATACCTTAAACAACTTACCATAAAAAGATAATTTGCTATTGCAAATTCACTTATGCAAGCTCCTTGAAAGATAAAATGTTCTCATATTACATAAAAATTAATTATCGTTAGCAATTTTTTTACCATCTTAAAGATTTATATTATTAAATGAAACAAAAAAACAGACGTTTCAATATTGATTAAATATTGAAACGTCTGTAAACTTACTCCTGGCAATGACCTACTCTCCCAAGGGCTCGCGCCCCCAGTACCCTTGGCGCAGAAGAGCTTAACTACTGTGTTCGGTATGGGAACAGGTGTGACCTCTTCGCCGTAATCACCAGGAAACTTTTTTACTTATCTTAATCTTTCTGTCTTAACTATTTTCAGTTAAAGTATTTTGGCAATCCCTGCCTCAATTAGTATAACCCATATCACTATTTTTAGCAATATGATCAAATCTTTAAAAACTACATAGTGAATTTTTTAGGTCAAGCCCTCGACTTATTAGTACCGGTCAGCTTCAAACATTACTGTCCTTCCACACCCGGCCTATCTACCAGTTAATCTTTCTGGAGTCTTACCAGCTTACGCTGTGGGAAATCTCATCTTGAGGGGGGCTTCGTGCTTAGATGCTTTCAGCGCTTATCCCTTCCGAACGTAGCTACCCAGCTATACCCTTGGCAGGATAACTGGTGCACCAGCGGTTCGTCCATCCCGGTCCTCTCGTACTAGGGAAAGCTCCTCTCAAATTTCCTGCGCCTGCGACGGATAGGGACCGAACTGTCTCGCGACGTTCTGAACCCAGCTCACGTACCACTTTAATGGGCGAACAGCCCAACCCTTGGGACCTAATACAGCCCCAGGATGTGATGAGCCGACATCGAGGTGCCAAACCTCCCCGTCGATGTGAACTCTTGGGGGAGATAAGCCTGTTATCCCCGGGGTAGCTTTTATCCGTTGAGCGACGGCCCTTCCACTCGGAACCGCCGGATCACTAAGCCCTACTTTCGTACCTGCTCGACTTGTTGGTCTCGCAGTCAAGCTCCCTTCTGCCTTTACACTCTACGTGCGGTTTCCATCCGCACTGAGGGAACCTTTGGGCGCCTCCGTTACCTTTTGGGAGGCGACCGCCCCAGTCAAACTGTCCACCTGACACTGTCTACTAGCCGGATCACGGCTTAGTGTTAGAATTTCAATACATTAAGGGTGGTATCCAAAGGATGACTCCATAGAAACTAGCGTCCCTACTTCCAAGTCTCCCACCTATCCTGTACATAACATATCAAAGTTCAATATCAGGCTGCAGTAAAGCTCCACGGGGTCTTTCTGTCCTGTCGCAGGTAACCGGTATCTTCACCGGTATTACAATTTCACCGAGCCCCTTGTTGAGACAGTGCCCAAATCGTTACGCCTTTCGTGCGGGTCGGAACTTACCCGACAAGGAATTTCGCTACCTTAGGACCGTTATAGTTACGGCCGCCGTTTACTGGGGCTTCAATTCAAAGCTTCGCCTTACGGCTAACCTCTCCTCTTAACCTTCCAGCACCGGGCAGGCGTCAGCGCCTATACATCGTCTTTCAACTTTGCAGGTGCCTGTGTTTTTGATAAACAGTCGCTTGGGCCTCTTCTCTGCGACCCCTTCATGCTCAGACAGCAAGTGTCTTTACACTAATGGGGCAACCCTTATCCCTAAGTTACGGGTTCATTTTGCCGAGTTCCTTAACAAAGGTTCTCTCGCGCGCCTTAGATTTCTCATCCTATCTACCTGTGTCGGTTTGCGGTACGGGCACCTATAGACCTCGTTAGAAGTTTTTCTCGACAGTTTGGGATCAGCCAGTTCGCTACTAACTTTCGCTCCTCATCGCGTCTCGAAGTTTATGGAAGACGGATTTGCCTATCTTCCCTCCTACTCGCTTGAACGCACTCAACCAACGGTGCGCTGTGCCTACCCTCCTGTGTCACTCCATCCTCAAACGGTCTTAGGTGGTACTGGAATATTAACCAGTTGTCCATCGCCTACGCTTTACGCCTCGGCTTAGGTCCCGACTTACCCTGGGCGGACGAGCCTTCCCCAGGAATCCTTAGATTTTCGGCGGGCAGGATTCTCACCTGCCTTATCGTTTACTCATACCGGCATTCTCACTTCTGTACGCTCCACAGCTCCTTACGGTACTGCTTCGATGCATACAGAACGCTCCCCTACCGATTGTGCATGTAACTAAATAAATTGAGACTCTTTTGTGAAATATTTAAAATAAGACACTCCTATCCTAAATACTCCAACTACCTTTCTTTCCGGGAAACTGGAATTACTTAATAGTTCGCCTGATCTTTACATCAGTTCAATTTACTTAATTACATACACAATCCCTAAGCTTCGGTGGTGTACTTGAGCCCCGTTAAATTTTCGGCGCAGGAGCACTCGACCAGTGAGCTATTACGCACTCTTTCAATGGTGGCTGCTTCTAAGCCAACATCCTGGCTGTTTACGCATTCCTACATCCTTTTCCACTTAGTACACACTTGGGGACCTTAGCTGTAGATCTGGGCTGTTTCCCTTTCGACTATGAAGCTTATCCCCCACAGTCTGACTCCCAGTCTTGTATTTATGGCATTCGGAGTTTGTGAAAGTTCAGTAACCTTGTTAGGCCCTTAGCTCAAACAGTGCTCTACCACCATAAATAATGATCTGAGGCTAGCCCTAAAGCTATTTCGGGGAGAACCAGCTATCTCCCGGTTCGATTGGCATTTCACCCCTACCCACAGCTCATCCGCTCATTTTTTAACATAAGTCGGTTCGGGCCTCCGCTCAGTCTTACCTGAGTTTCACCCTGGCCATGGGTAGATCACCGGGTTTCGGGTCTACAAAATCAGACTTTTGCCCTCTTAAGACTCGCTTTCGCTGCGGCTTCGTGTCCTCCACTTAACCTTGCCTGATTTCATAACTCGCCGGTCCGTTCTACAAAAAGTACGCCATCACACATTTAAAGTGCTCTGACGGTTTGTAAGCATACGGTTTCAGGTTCTTTTTCACTCCCCTTCCGGGGTCCTTTTCACCTTTCCCTCACGGTACTTGTTCACTATCGGTTGCCAAGGAGTATTTAGCCTTGGGGGGTGGTCCCCCCGGATTCCCACGGGATTCCTCGTGTCCCGCGGTACTCAGGATTCTTCTTCGATACTACAAACTTTCGCCTACAGGACCATTACCTTCTATGGTTGGACTTTCCAGACCATTCGACTAGTCTTTCGTATCTACTTATGAAGTCCTTCAACCCCAACATCCGAAGATGTTGGTTTGGGCTCTTACCTGTTCGCTCGCCGCTACTAAGGTAATCGATTTTTCTTTCTTTTCCTCCGGGTAATAAGATGTTTCAGTTCCCCGGGTTGTCTTCACAAAGCTATTTTATTCACCTTGTGATACATGAATATTAATCCATGCAGGTTGCCCCATTCGGATATTTCCGGATCATCGCCTGCTTACGGCTACCCGAAACTTTTCGCAGTTAACCACGTCCTTCTTCGACTCTTGGCACCTAGGCATCCACCGTACGCCCTTATTATCTTGACCTTAATCTTGATAAATTTCTATTCCGTTTATCTTTTCTATCTCTTGCTCGCTTACTTAGTAATTTCTGTAATACCTGATTCCTATACTCTTCTTCTCAAAAAATATAGTAACCAGCTACCTCATCACTTTCGCTTGCGCTTCACTATGCAGTTTTCAAAGATCTAAACTCCAGAGAAGTCTCTGGGAACTAAACAGTAAACTGAGCCATTAATCGACCTAGGAAATATCCATATTCCTTACCACCAACTTAGTATAACTATGTCATCACCTTCTGCATAATCCCTAACATACCTGAGTATGCCTACGGTTTACGCCTCGGCTCTTACTTGTTTTACTTGTCGCCAGTAGGAATATCTGAGCGATTATACAGACTATGTCAACAATCTGTCAATACACTCAACAGCTCTTAAACGCCGGGATGTGCTCCTTAGAAAGGAGGTGATCCAGCCGCACCTTCCGATACGGCTACCTTGTTACGACTTCACCCCAATTATTAGCCCCACCTTAGACGACTGCCTCCCCAAGGGGTTAGCCCATCGGCTTCGGGTGTTGCCAACTTTCGTGGTGTGACGGGCGGTGTGTGCAAGACCCGGGAACGTATTCACCGCGATATGCTGACTCGCGATTACTAGCGATTCCGACTTCATGCAGTCGAGTTGCAGACTGCAATCCGAACTGAGACCGGCTTTTTGAGATTGGCTCCATCTTGCGATTTCGCAACCCTTTGTACCGACCATTGTAGCACGTGTGTAGCCCAGGACATAAAGGGCATGATGATTTGACGTCATCCCCACCTTCCTCCGGTTTGTCACCGGCAGTTCCTCTAGAGTGCCCAACTTAATGATGGCAACTAAAAGTAGGGGTTGCGCTCGTTGCGGGACTTAACCCAACATCTCACGACACGAGCTGACGACAACCATGCACCACCTGTCTCCTCGTCTGAACCGAAGCTCAGAACAGCTAGTTTCCTAGCCTGGCGAGGGATGTCAAGCCCTGGTAAGGTTCTTCGCGTTGCGTCGAATTAAACCACATGCTCCACCGCTTGTGCGGGTCCCCGTCAATTCCTTTGAGTTTCAACCTTGCGATCGTACTCCCCAGGCGGGATACTTATTGTGTTAACTGCGGCACAGAAGGGGTCGATACCTCCTACACCTAGTATCCATCGTTTACGGCGTGGACTACCGGGGTATCTAATCCCGTTCGCTACCCACGCTTTCGCGCCTCAGCGTCAGGTGCAGTCCAGAAAGTCGCCTTCGCCACTGGTGTTCCTCCTAATATCTACGCATTTCACCGCTACACTAGGAATTCCACTTTCCTCTCCTGCCCTCAAGACTATTAGTTTCAGGTGCAGTCCCTGGGTTGAGCCCAGAGTTTTCACACCTGACTTAATAGTCCGCCTACGCGCCCTTTACGCCCAGTAATTCCGGACAACGCTTGCTCCCTACGTATTACCGCGGCTGCTGGCACGTAGTTAGCCGGAGCTTCCTCATTAGGTACCGTCAATACAGATAATTATTCACTATCTGTCCGTTCTTCCCTAATGACAGAACTTTACGACCCGAAGGCCTTCTTCATTCACGCGGCGTTGCTCCGTCAGGCTTGCGCCCATTGCGGAAGATTCCCCACTGCTGCCTCCCGTAGGAGTCTGGGCCGTGTCTCAGTCCCAGTGTGGCCGGCCACCCTCTCAGGCCGGCTACTGATCGTTGCCTTGGTAGGCCTTTACCCCACCAACTAACTAATCAGACGCGGGCTCATCTCATTTCGATAGCTTTTTTATAGAGGCCATCTTTTCTCTACTGAAGATGCCTTCTGTAGAGTTTATCCGGTATTAGCACCGGTTTCCCAGTGTTGTCCCCGTAAATGAGGCAGATTACCCACGTGTTACTCACCCGTCCGCCACTTACCAGCGCAGGTTCGTCAACCGAAGTTTCAGATCCTGCAAGGTTCGTTCGACTTGCATGTGTTAAGCACGCCGCCAGCGTTCGTCCTGAGCCAGGATCAAACTCTCCATGATTTCTATCATATCCTCTACTAAAAGAGGCTATCTTACAAAATCAGAGTCCTGTTTGGCTCTTTACTTTTGTTTCTCAAAAATTATTCTCAGTTAAATAAAGAAATTTAACCAAGGGACATATTGCTTTTTTGGCTTGTTACTGTTCAGTTCTCAAAGACCTCCGCCCCTTCTGCGGGACGCTAAATTATAATATCACTTTTGTTATCCTTTGTCAAGTGCTTTTTCTCTTAAGCATTTTATCTCTTTAAGAAATTCATTCTTCTCTTAGGACAACGAAGTATATAATAGCATATACATTTTACCATGTCAACACTTTTTTTGCTTCTTTTTAAGAAAAATAAAATAATCCTAGAAATGTTTTTTTGGATCAATCACTATACCAGCCGAATTAGTCATGCGGACGCATGGTAGGAAACAAAATTACGTCACGAATGGACGCTGAATCCGTCAAAAACATCACTAACCTATCAATGCCCATACCCATACCACCAGTCGGCGGCATGCCATATTCTAAAGCACGCAAAAAATCCTCGTCCGTCTCATTGGCCTCTTCATTACCCTTGGCGCGTTCTTCCATTTGAGCAGCAAATCGTTCCCTTTGATCTATGGGATCATTAAGTTCGGAATAAGCATTAGCAATTTCTCTACCATATATAAACGCTTCAAAACGATAAGTAAGATCAGGCTGCTCATGTTTACGTTTAGTAAGAGGTGAAATTTCAATAGGATAATCAATAATAAAAGTAGGTTGGATTAGCTTATCCTCTACAAATTCCTCAAAAAAAGCATTAATCACATGCCCTCTAGTGGCGTCATCATCCACTTCGACATCCTTCTTTTTCGCCAAAGATCTAGCAGTCTCATCATCTGCTATTTCCGAAAAATCAACTTCCGCATATTCTTTAATTGCCGCAATCATCGACAGACGACGCCATGGGGCAGCCAAAGAGATTTCTTGACCCTGATAGATAATAGTATCAGAGCCCAAAACTTCTTGTGCCACAGCAGAAACAAGGTTCTCCGTTAGTTCCATCATACCCTCATAGTCGCTATAAGCTTCATATAGTTCCAAGAGCGTAAATTCCGGATTGTGACGAATGGAAATACCTTCGTTACGAAAAACACGACCAATTTCATAAACTTTTTCCATGCCACCAACAATCAAGCGTTTGAGATGCAACTCTAAAGCTATGCGCAGGTACATGTCCATATCCAGAGCATTATGATGAGTAATAAAAGGTTTGGCAGCGGCACCCCCTGCAATTGTATGTAAAGTAGGTGTTTCTACCTCCAAAAAATCCAAACTATCCAGATAATTACGTATGGCCTTGATAATTTTACTTCTAGCAATAAAAGCTTCCTTAACTTCAGGATTAACAATTAAGTCCACATAACGCTGCCGATAGCGCAATTCTACATCTTTCAAGCCATGCCATTTTTCCGGCAAAGGACGCAAGCTTTTGGTTAAAAAGGTGATTTTTTGCGCTTTAACTGAGATCTCTCCCTTTTGAGTACGAAAAATCAATCCCTTAAGACCAATAATATCACCAATATCCCATAACTTAAGAGTAGAAAACTCCTTTTCCGAAACCATATCCCGTCTAACATAAATCTGCAAAGTCCCTGAACAATCGGCGATTGTCGCAAAACAAGTTTTGCCATGACCCCTAATTGCCATCAGGCGACCACAGACAACTACTTCTTTATTTTCCAGATCAGAAAAATTATCAACAATTTCCCGCGCACTATGTGTCCGCTCAAAACTGGTGCCAAAAGGGTCAACCCCCAGTTCGACCAGTTCTTTAAGCTTATCCCGTCTGATTTTCGTTTGTTCGTTAATATCCACATCCGTCAAGCAAAAAACCTCCTAAAAATAGCTCCCTTATGAACATCAATTACATATAAGCATCAATCACAGCAGTTATTTCGTAATATTTAAAATCTTAAACCTAATCATACCTGAAGGAACGCTTACATCCACAATATCTCCTACAGCATGCCCAATCAAAGATTGCCCCACCGGACTCTCATAGGAAATCTTGTTGTGTTTGGGATCGGATTCCACAGATCCGACAATACTGTATTCTACCTCAGTTTTTTTAGTGATATTTTCCATTTTAACAGTAGATCCCACTGAAACGACATTCACATTCACGTCTTTAGAATCAATAATTCTCGCATTACGTAACTTTTTTTCTAAATCCAAAATGCTGCCTTCGATAAAAGCTTGTTCATTCTTAGCATCCTCGTACTCAGAATTTTCGCTGATATCGCCAAATTCAATAGCCTGCTTAATTCTTGAGGCAACCTCTTTACGGCGCACAGTCTTTAGCTGCTCCAATTCTTCCTCCATTTTTTTCAAACCGGACAGCGTCATCAAAACTTCATTATTGCCCATTTGTGCTCCTCCATAAATCATTTCTTAAAATTCTTGCTTGTTTAGCATAAATTATCAACAAGCACCCCTACAAGAAGTGCTTGTTTCTCTTCAGAACATTTCCATCCTATTCAATGGGAATTATATTCCCTGAAGCTCTTTTTGTCAAGTATTATTTGATATCATACATATCTCCAAACTGCCGGCATAAACTTCTGTTAAATCCCTTGCGAAAGGAGAAGCTTCATGAAATTTGCCTTCATCTGTGAAAACAGGAAAATTCCAGACTTCTTTAATCGTCTTAAAACAAAACCGTTTACTAGTTATCAATTAGCCGATACTGTCAAAATACAGGCCCTGCCTATAAGTATACCCCGGTGCAAAAACACCCGTAAAAAACGGCGACTTTATCAACAAGCCCTTATAATGGCACAAAAAAACCATTGCCAGGTGTTAGCTGTAAAAGCAATTGATAAAAAACATTTACCACGGCAGTTTTTACCTTTGGCAGACGGCACTTATTGGCAGATTAGTCTTTTTAAACAGCTGCTTAACCATCAAGAACCACGCTGGCAGCAAAAAAAACTGGCCATTAAAGTCAACAATTTTAAAGAATCTGCCCTAGCCCGTTATCTGGCACAAGAGACCTATTACCTGCAACTGTTTGGAGAGCAACAGGAGCTACTTGAGCAAACAGCCACCGCCATCTATCGAGAATCCGGCCTGTTTTGTTACAAAAAACTCTCAGAGTCTGCCATTGATTTAGCTGTTGATCTAATCATCGACCTTACGGACTGGCAGAAAAAGCTGCCACAAGCGGCTCAAGTTTTCCAAAATGACACTTTACCTGCTCATCTTGTAGAAGCCTTGCTTTTTTGTTCCTGGACAGAAAAACAATTTAAACATTGGTACAACTATCGCATCCTGGAAAAACTCTATTTTTTAGCCAAAAGAAGTAGCCATTATAAATTAACACCTATCTGGCACAGCCAAACAGCAAACAATTCCTTGATCTGTTCTACTGATGTCAATTGATTAAGGCGAGAACGCACAGCCGCAGCTTGCGGCAACCCCTTAAGATACCATCCCAAATGGCCGCGCATAGAGCGCACAGCAGCCGCCTCCCCCTCCTGTTGAGCTTGTGAGGGTGACTCTGTTTTTTGCTGCCACAGTTTGATGTCATGTGCCACCTGCAGCTGTAAATGCTGCAAAGCCTGATTGATTTTCTCCGCATAGCCAGGCTCCGGCGGCGGACAACCGCCCTCTAAAACCGCCACACAGTCCCTGATCAGCCAAGGATTACCCACCATACCACGCCCCACCATAATTGCGGCACAACCGGTTTGTTTTAACATCTCTTGCGCAGCTTGAGCCGTAAAAACATCCCCATTGCCAATCACAGGGATTTTAACTGTCCCGCTGAGCCTACTGAGACAATTCCAATCGGCTTGACCGCTGTAGAATTGCTCGCGTGTGCGGGCATGCAATGTTATAGCATCTGCACCATGAGCCTCCAAAATGCGTGCTACTTCTAGAAAATTAATCTGTCCATCCATCCATCCCAAGCGCATTTTAGCTGTCACTGGCACCGTGACAGCCTCCCTTACAGCACTTATCAGGCGACCTATCAAAACAGGATCCTTCATCAACTTACAACCCTCACCATTGCGCACTATCTTAGGTGCCGGACAACCCAAGTTAAGATCGATGATTTGTGCGCCGCGCTCAACAACCAATCTCGCCGCCTCTGCCAGCACTTCCGGCCGCGAACCAGACAATTGCACAGCACGTATCGCAGCTTCATCATCCAAACCTAATAAATCAAAGGTTTTTTGATTTTGATAAACCAAGGCCTGGGCACTGATCATTTCCCCCCAGGATAAACCTGCCCCGTAAAAACGCAAAATATCACGAAAAGTTCTTGTGGAAATACCCGCCATTGGGGCAGATATAACTTGATTTTTTATATTTAATGAACCTATTGCAAACAAGTTTTACTACCTCTTTTTAAATTTATCATAAGCCAGCTTTAAACCATCTAGAGCCAACAACACATCATAAGATTCTATGGTCTTACTATATTCAAAAATCATTCCTGCCAGACCGCCTGTGGCAATCACCCTGGTGTTTGATCCTAGCTCCTGTTTAAGATGCTCTACTACCCCATCGACTTGACTGGCATAGCCAATAAAAAAACCTATTTGCAAACATTCTGCTGTATTTTTACCGATAATATTTTGGGGTGGCACAATCGGAACCCTTGACAACAGTGCCGCCCTTTGAAATAAAGCCTCCTGTGATATTTCAATACCGGGGGTAATAGCTCCCCCCAAATACTCTCCCTTTTGGGAGATGCAGTCAAAAGTAGTGGCCGTACCAAAATCCACCACAATTAGAGGACTATCTCCTCCATACTTAGTATAGGCGGCCAAAGCATCAACAATTCGATCAGCACCCATTTCCTGTGGATTATCCATTAAAATAGGCATGCTTAACTTCAACTCATTATCAATGACTAAAGCCTCTGTTCCCAAGTAAGAGCGCGCCAAAACTTGCCAGCATCTGGTGATTTCCGGCACTACCGAAGCAATGGCAATCGCATCAATATCGCTGACCTTCAAGCCCTCAATCTCTAATAAAGTGTTCAAGAGGATGATATATTCATCCTCCGTTTTCTCACCATCACTGGTCAAGCGCCAATGACGAACAAAACGATCCTCATTATAAATACCCATGGTGATATGGGTATTACCACAATCTATGGCTAACAGCATTTGTCTATCCTCCTATATTACCAGTATATCTCTAACCATTAATTATATATTTTCTCTTTTTTTTTAGCAAACATCAAACACCCGGATTAAGTTCCGGGTGTTTGGTTTTTTTGACTATATCACAGTTATTTAACTGTTATTGCAGTCTTTTATAACTTTCATAACGTTTTTTGGCCTCTTTTTCTGTCTTTTCAAACAGTTCTTCGGCCGATTCCGGAAATTGTCTAGCCAAGGAAGAATAACGAACCTCGGAAGATATAAAGTCACGGAAAGATTTACTTGGTTCTTTAGATTCCAAAATAAACGGATTTTTACCCTGGTCTTCTAAATCAGGATTATAGCGATAAAGATGCCAATAACCCGCATCGACAGCCTCTTTCATTTGTGACATCGCATTGCTCATGCCGCCTTTAATACCATGGTTAACACAAGTACAGTAAGCGATAATCAAAGATGGCCCTTCATATGCTTCAGCTTCTTTAATAACCTCAAGAGCTTGCTTCATATCCGCACCCATAGCGATTTGTGCCACATAAACATAGCCGTAAGACATAGCCATCAAGCCTAAATCTTTTTTCTTGATTTTCTTACCGCTTGCAGCAAATTTTGCCACAGCAGCAGTAGGGGTAGCCTTGGAACTTTGCCCACCGGTGTTTGAATAAACCTCGGTATCATATACGAAAAGATTAATATCTTCTCCACTGGCCAAAACATGATCCAGTCCGCCAAAACCAATATCATAGGCCCAACCATCACCACCAAAAGCCCAGAAACATTTTTTCACCAGATGGTCTTTTCTTTCATAAATTTCCTGAGCTATCGGATCAGAGGACTTTTCTAAAAGCGGCAACAGTTCAGCCGTCGCAGCTTTGCTTGGCTCACCAAAACGAAAAACATCCAGCCATTTTTGATAAGGTTCGGCCAGTTCCCCGGCAGTTCCATCGGCAATAGATTGACGCATTAAGTCAGCAATTCTTTTACGAATGGCATTGGCCCCCAAAAACAAACCATAACCAAATTCAGCATTATCCTCAAACAAACTATTGGCCCAGGCAGGACCGTGGCCTTTACTGTTAGCCGTAAACGGAATTGCCGGCACAGCACCGCCCCAAATAGAAGAGCAGCCGGTCGCATTAGCAATAACCATTCTCTCGCCGAATAACTGAGTAACTAATTTAGCATAAGCTGTTTCAGCACAACCGGCACAAGAACCGGAAAATTCCAAAAACGGCGTTTTAAATTGACTGTTTTTAACATTGTTAGGAGCAAGCTCATCACCACGATTGGGTAGCGCAACCAAATATTCCCAATTATCAGCCTGAGCGGCAGTTTGACCTTCAATATGTCTTAAATGTAACGCTTTTTCTTTGGCCGGACAAGTTGTCACACAAACACCGCAGCCCTGACAATCCAAAGGTGATACTTGAATTTTATATTTATATCCTTTCAGCTCTTTACCGATAGCATCCAAAACCGGTAATTCCTTAGGGGCTGCCGCAGCCTCATCATCAGTCAAAAGAAAAGGACGAATGCTGGCATGCGGACAAACAAAGGAACATTGATTACATTGAATGCAGTTTTCCGGAATCCATTCCGGAACAAATGCGGCTACACCACGTTTTTCATGCTTGCTCCCGGACAATGGGAAGGTGCCGTCCTCGACCCCTTTAAAAGCACTGACCGGCAGTTGATCACCTTTATTAGCATTCATTAAAGTAAAGGTTTCATCCATGAATTTATCGTCGGTTTTCACACAAACAGCATCGTCTTTAACATCAGCCCATTCGGCAGGAATATCAACCTTAACAAGCTGTGTAAGACCTGCCTGTACTGCATCTTGGTTCATTTGTACAATTTTAGGACCTTTTCTGCCATAGGTTTTGACGATTGATTCATTTAAAGATTTCTCTGCCATATCCATCGGAATGACCTTGGCAAGCTTAAAAAATGCCGCCTGCATAATCATATTAGTACGCTTGCCCAAACCCAAGTTTTTAGCAATATCAACAGCATTAATAATATAAAAATTAATATTATTTTTAGCCATATAATAACGCATAGATGTCGGAATTTTATCGGCCAATTGATCCTTATCCCAAACACAGTTCAAAAGGAAGATGCCATCCTTTTTGAGTCCTGCCAATAAATCATATTTTTGTAAATAGGACTGATTAGAGCAGGAAATAAAGTTAGCAGAGTTAATTAAATAAGGAGCTTTAATTTCATGATCACCAAAACGCAGGTGAGAAACAGTTAAGCCACCGGATTTTTTAGAATCGTAAGCAAAATAAGCCTGCGCATACATATCCGTATTTTGACCAATAATATCAATAGCCTGCTTGTTTGCACCTACAGTGCCATCGGATCCCAAACCCCAGAATTTACATTGGATCGTACCCGGCTGCAACAAGTCAATCTCGGATTTCCTCTCTAAAGAAGTATGGCAAACATCATCAATGATACTAATCGTAAAGTTATCTTTAGGAGCATCCTGAGCTAAATTATCAAATACTGCAATCAAATCGGCAGGAACGGTATCCTTATTACCCAAACCATAACGCCCACGATAAATTTCCGGTGCATTTTCCTGATCGTAAAAAGCACTGACTACATCTAAATAGAGTGGCTCACCGGGAGAACCGGGTGTTTTCACTCTGTCCAAAACAGCTAATTTTTTAATGCTTTTTGGCAAAGCCTTCAAGAAATAATCAATAGCGAATGGGCGATACAAAATGACCTGTAACAAGCCAACTTTCTCACCTTTATCAGTCAAATAATCAACAGTTTGTTTAGCAGTATCACAAACAGACCCCATAGCAATAATAACTCTTTCAGCCTCAGGATCACCGTAATAGTTAAATAAATTATATTCTCTACCTGTTAAAGCACTAATTTTAGCTAAATATTTTTCCACCACGGCAGGAGTAGCCTCAAAGAATGGGGAACAGGCTTCCCTGGCTTGGAAGAAAATATCCGGGTTTTGGTTAGTGCCACGCAGCACCGGATGTTCAGGATTTAGCGAATTGTCACGGAAGGCCTTTAGGGCATCTCTGTTTAAAAGCTTTGCAAAATCATCATAGTCAATAACTTCAATTTTTTGCTGCTCATGAGAAGTCCGAAAACCATCAAAGAAATGCAAAAAAGGAACTCTTGATTCAATAGCCGCCAAATGTGCCACACCGCCAATATCCATCACTTCTTGGACATTAGATGAAGCCAACATGGCAAAACCTGTGTGGTTACAGGCCATCACGTCACTGTGATCACCAAAAATACTCAAAGCATGTGTTGCCAAAGATCTGGCGGAAACATGCAGCACGCCCGGCAAAAGCTCTCCGGCCATTTTATACATATTGGGAATCATCAGTAACAATCCTTGGGACGCAGTATAAGAAGTTGTCAGAGCACCTGATGCCAAGGAACCATGCATAGATCCGGATGCACCGGCCTCCGATTGCATTTCTACAACTCTTACGGGTTGTCCAAAAATATTTTTCACACCTTGAGCGGACCATTCATCAACATTTTCCGCCATATCAGAAGACGGAGTAATAGGATAGATAGATGCAACTTCTGTAAAAGCATAGGATACATAAGCTGCAGCTTTATTACCATCCATAGTTTTCATTTTTTTCACCAATGCAATACCCCCTTGAGTTTTCTTAAAAAATTTCTATACTGAGTAACTTCACCTACATTTACCTTATATAAGATCAAAAATACCATTTGGCTTGTCCAGATGGTATTTCCCCCATTATAGTTATTTTACACAAATTACACAAAAAAGCAACATTTTTTATTAGTTTTTTACTTATCATTTTTACAGCAGCCTCTGTAGGTGGACTTAGTCAAATGTCAGAATTTTCAGATTCATGAATTAACTTATAAACAATAATGCAGCCCCGCTAAAGCTGCTACTCCAGGAAAGCCTAATACAGCCGAAACGGCTAGAGTAAAAGCATTAAAAGGTAAAGCGATTAAGCCACCGGCAAAATAATTAACCACAAGTATCGCGGCAAAACCACAAGCACAGTTCAGAGCCAGCCTGCCTGCCACACGCCAAAATCCTTGTGGCAAAAAGGACAAAGCAAACAAAAAACCCAGTCCCCCGGCGGCCAATAGGATTGTTTTCCATAAATCAGTCATCATTTTCAGCCCCTTTCTGATCTCTTAAAATTATATGTTAAGATCGGGGCAGCATGACTATTCGGCTAAAATAAAATTCAGCCCATCTTTTATCTTATCGGCTAAAACTTATTAAACTCGTGCATGAATTAATCTTTTATAAAGATTTTCTGCCGGAAAAAGCCTGAGCCAAGGTAGCCTCATCAGCATACTCCAAATCACCGCCGACAGGTACACCATGAGCTAAACGTGAAACGGGAATCCCCAAGCTCTTTATCAACTTAGCCAAATAAAGAGCAGTAGCTTCGCCCTCCACATTGGCATTGGTGGCCATCACCACCTCTTTAATCTTGTTATCTTGCAAACGGGTCAATAGCGACTCAATATTCAGCTGATCCGGGCCCACTCCATCCATAGGGGAAATAGCCCCCTGCAAAACATGATAATAGCCATAAAAACTGTGACTGCGCTCCATGGGCAAGATGTCCTTGGCTCGTTCTACCACACACAACAATTCCTGGTCACGCGAAGGGTCACGACAAATAGTGCAAAGGTCCTCATCAGATAAGTTTCCACAACGAATGCATTCCCCTATACGGCGTCTGGCATTTACAATGGATTTAGCTAAATCTATGGCCTTTTCCTCTTCTGCATAAAGAAGATGAAAAGCTAATCTTTGGGCCGATTTGGGGCCAATTCCGGGCAGCTTAGACAGCTGTTTTATTAAATTATTTAGTGAATCCGGGAAATAATATTGCATCTTTAATCCTTATCTTAAAACATGCCGCCGGGCAAGCCTAAACCACCCGTAACTTTTTGCATTTCTTCAGCGGCTCTGGATTGCGCATTTTCCAAAGCATCCTTAACAGCAGCCAAAATTAAATCCTCCAACATTTCCGGATCATCAGGATCAATAACTTCCGGATTAATAGTAATGGCTAAAATCTCTTGACCGGCACTGGCCTCTACCAAAACCATTCCCCCACCGGCAGAACCTTCCACTACAATATCTTTTAATTCTTCCTGCACCTTTGCTACATCTGCTTGCATTTTTTGAGCCTGCTTCATCAATTTTTGCATGTTAAAACCCATACTTTTTCCTCCCTTTTTTTAAATGATTTATTTAAATAACTTATTGTTTAAACAGTGTGTTTTGAGCATCTTCTGTTGTTAATTCCTGCTTTGACTCGGGCGGCAAATCTTTTAAACAACCCTTAATTACCAAGGGGTAACCATACACAGCTTTTAGTTGTTTTTCAACCTCTTGACGATGCACGGCTTTTTTACAAATAGTATCCATATGAATTTTACATAATTCCGGAAAATAAAGCACCAAGGCATGATTTTCGATCTTCCCGGGTCTACCTTTTTCTAAAAAAACATACGTACCTATACTGCTTTTCTTGACCGCCGTCAAAAGCTCCGGCCACTTTTCAACAATAGTTGCGATATCTAGTGTATTCTTGGCTGTCGTCTTTTGCTCCTCAAGATTTACCGACTCCGTATTTACAATCTCAGCAGCCATTGTTTTATCGACAAACTGCTCAGGCGACGGCGACTTTGCCGTAAGAGGCTTGGTTTCGACAGGGGCCTTTTCTTTCGCGGTTGTTTTCTTCTGAGGAGAAACTGTTGTTGCGGTCAATTCTTGACAATTACAAGCCTTTAACAGACCCAGTTCAAAACTGATACGCGGCTGCAAAGAATATCTTAAGCGGCCATCAGTCTCACCCAAAGCCTGTATCGCCCGCAATAAAACATTAGCATCAATTTCTGCAGCCCATTCAGGCAGCTGTTCCTTTTTATCAGATAGCCTGGCAAGAAGAACACTTTGCAGTTGATCCAAAAGATCAAATAAAAATTGTCTTAGATCGCGACCGGAATCGAGCAGCTGATCCATAAGGTTAAAAACTGTAACCAAATCACCCACACAAAGACTTTCAGCCATCCGGTCAACAAATTCGCTATCTACCGATCCTAAAACTGTCGCAATCACCTGTTCGTCAATACCATCAGGTGCAAAGTTAGCACATTGATCCAGTAAATTAATGGCATCACGCATGCCCCCATCAGATTTTTTAGCTATTAATCTCAAAGCCTTTTGGTCAATAGTAATCTGTTCTTTTTTTGCAATCAAAGCCAGACGATTCATAATATCATCCACATTAATGCGCCGAAAATCAAAACGTTGGCAACGGGATAATACCGTTAAGGGTATTTTATGCGGCTCGGTTGTCGCTAAAATAAACAACACATGACTTGGCGGCTCTTCCAAGGTTTTTAAAAGAGCATTGAATGCTTCACTGGTCAACATATGGACTTCATCGATAATATATACTTTATATTTTTCTTGAGCAGGTGCATACATCACGCGTTCGCGCAAATCTCTGATTTCATCAATGCCACGGTTAGAAGCAGCATCAATTTCCATAATATCCATTCCTTCAGACGCCAACAAACGCTTACAAGCCGCACAAACACCACAGGGCTCTCCCTCTTGCGGGTTCAGGCAGTTAACGGCTCTGGCCAAGATTTTAGCGGTAGAAGTCTTACCCGTACCACGTGGTCCACAAAAAAGATAGGCATGTACAAAACTGCCCTGACTTATCGCATTTTTTAAAGTACAGCTAATATGATCCTGTCCGGAAAGGTCTGAAAAAAGTTGTGGGCGAAAACGCCGATATAAAGCCGTATATACCATAATTTCTCCTAAAATTTTTTACAACATATTAAAAATTTTATACTCTAATAAATAGTTTCTCCTTTAAAAAGGTTTTTCCTTCTCCTATTATATGAAGAAGAAAAAGAGTTGTCTTTTAAAATAACGGTTGTAACTTAAAACCTTTTCTGTTAGAATAGTATGGTAGGTAAGCAAGATAACAAGTTTGCCGTGCTAGACGGGGCTTTAGCGGCGCCTTGTAGCCTCCAATCCGCTACAGGAGGGTTGATGCTTTTTTTGAGGGTATGTCTTGTGGGGTCTGCCTTTGGCAAGCAGTGATGATAATTGGGTCCCGTGCGACGAACTGACGTGAAACCCGTCAGGTCCGGAAGGAAGCAGCGGTAAGCGTATTTTGTTTCGGGTGCCGCGGGAGTGCCTGGTTGGAGCCGGCTATCAAAGTTACGCCCGGAAGATTTTATTCGAAAAAAAGGTGCACGGCGATATTTTTATAAATAACAAATAACAGCTTATAATATCCACCTTATCAGCTGTTATTTTATTTTAGGGCTATCATTTTATCCCGCTTATTGTACATAAACTATATATACTATTGTCAAGTTTCTAGGAGGATTTTTAAATGAAAAACGTAACCCGTAACCAGCTTGGTAAAAAATTTCTTGCCTTGATTGCCGCCATGCTTATAGCAACATGTTTTTATCTATTAGTAACAGCACCGGCAGAAGCCGCCAAAAAACCTGTAGAAAGTCCGCATGTAAAAATCATCCTCAATGAAATCAGCTTGAACACTGTCGGCAATGTGCCCATCATGTATAATAGCCGTGTCCTCCTGCCATTGAGATTGACTTTAGAAAACATGGGGCTTAAAGTAGGCTGGAATAGTGCCACTAAAACAGCCTCTGCCACCTCAGCAGATGGAAAAACTACTCTTAATATTGCTATTAACAGCACAAAGGCCTATGTTAATAATAAGGCAGTTAAGATTGATACTCCTGCCCTGGAAAACAAAGGTCGCATCTATCTGCCAATACGTTTTGTGGGTGAAACCTTTGGAGCCAAAATCACCTGGAATAATGCCAATAAATCAGTAAACATCATAAAAAGTTTATCCAGCCCCGCAATCGCATCTGACATTACCATAAACAATCAACAGCTTAAACTTTCTGCAAATATTAGGGGCAGCAGCAGCTGTAGATTTATCTATATAGAAGATTATTTAGGCCATCTTAATAAATATCTGCCTGCTCATTATTATTTTTCTTGGGAAATTAAAAACAACGGTAATTATACTTTTAAAATTGACGGACATCATGTTGAGTTAATACCGGATGCAGATTATTTCCTTTTAGATGGAGAAAAGAAAAATCTTACCTCGATACTCACAAAATTTGATGGAAAAACCTATATTCCTTTATCTTTTTCCCAAACTGTCCTGGGTGGCACTATAATCTATGATAAGACAACAAAAGAGACAGCTATCACGATAAAAAACCCTGATTTTACGAGTGCAATCTTAAGTAGCGAACCCACTGATAACTTACTCCCAGAAAAAGTGGAGGGCGCGCAACTCACAAATCAGCAGCTTTTAAGTATCAGTGACAATCCAGAATCATTAACTGCTGACGTAGTTGACCCTAACCGCAGTTCCATTTTGATGCAAACTAATATAGTTGCCGAAATTCCCAGCCAAAGTCATCGCGTCTTCGGCTGGCATGTTAACAAACTGCATAAACCAGTCCGGCTGGCGCTGGTAATAAAAAACACCGGCACAGAAATCATTACGATGGACACCATCGGTATAACTACTCGTACAACAAGCAATACAAATTATATTAATGATGTGGGCCTGCCTATAGCAAAAGCCATGTTAACCGGCAACCTAATAGACATTACGCCGTCAAACAAAAATATTGCCCCCAATAAATCCAAAGTGATTGAGTCCTTCTCTTTAGAACATAAAAATCTGGTTGGTTTTGTTATAGATTTAATGCTTTCCGGCGCCAATGGCAGCAATCCTAATTATCAGCTTAAAGTAGTTTTAGCTACTGATAACAACACAAACCTCTTACAGATAAACGGCGAAGCGGTTGATTTGGACCTGAAAAGAGCACATGCTCGGGGTACCTGGGAAGGCTCAGAAATCTCTTTAGAGCTCCCGACATATGTGATAAACTCTGAAGAAATTTCTTACAGTATTTCTAACGGTGATACTGATAATTTACTTAATAAAGAAGCTTCTCTTGATCCTGAGGATGAATCACTGAGCAATAGAGGACATTATGGAATTCTTTATAAAATACGCATTCCCGTTGATAATACCGCAGACAGCGGCAAGACTATAAGATTCCGTTTATGCGGGCGCGGCGGTAGTTATGCCTGCGCTGTCAGAACACCGGAGGGCGTGTTTACTACACCCGTGATCATGCCCAAAACGGAGGTAGCAAACCTCTATGATTATACTCCCACAGCCGGGATAAGTTATGTTGATTTAGAAATTGTTCATGCCTCGGCCTCGGCTCTGCCGGTAGCTATCAACATGCTGACAACTGATTAAAGAGATTCGACTTGTCCCTCCGGTGAAAATCGGAGGGATTTTGCATAAAATAGAGAACATCCCAAAGAAACTGGTTATTGACAAAAGTAATGAATGTTGATAATATTTAAATGTTATGCCAATAAGTTTATTGACTTAAAAGAAGAACCTACCCTTATCAGCTGACCTCATAGGACCGCTAAAAAATCACAGAAAGGTGCCAACAATCCATGAAAAAGCTTTCCCAAAAATCGCCGAACCGTATAATTATTCTGATTTCCTGCACTATAGTAATGCTTTGTATAGGAATTCTTTATATGTGGAGTATTTTTGCTCCCCATCTTTGTGACTTTTACGGCTGGGAAAACACTGCTGTTTCTTTGACCGGCTCAATTATGCTGGGCCTTTTTGTAGCCGGTATTTTGCTGGGCGGGAAACTACAATCCCGGTATGGCTCGCAAAAAATAGCTATACTAGGCTCACTTCTTTTTGCCGGTGGCATCTTTTTGACCTCTTTTGTCAATGCAGAGATGCCTATCCTGCTTTATATTTCGTACGGCATAATTGCCGGACTAGGTGTTGGCATCACTTATTCCAGTATAATCGCTTGTTCTCAAAGTTGGTTTGAGGACAAAAAGGGTTTAGCCAGCGGTATTACAATAGCAGCCTTCGGTTTATCTGTAGTCATATTTTCCCCCATAGCAGAGACCTTATTGATCTCTTTTGATCCCCCCACGACCTTCCGTATCCTCGCTGTTATCTTTTTAGGGATCATCCTCATCTGTTCTATCAATATCAAAGATAAACCTACCTCCGTAGATAATTTTCAAAATTGTGACATAATTAATGGTGTCAAACAATATAAAATGCGTGAATTATTCAAAGAAAAGGAATATTATCTACTGACGATTATACTCTTTTTGATAACACCTACATATTTTATTATTATTCCTCTTTTAAGATCTTTGGCAGAAATGAGGGGACTTTCCCCGGAACTGGCGGTATTCAGCGTTATGCTAGCCGGTATTGCCAGCTGTACCGGCCGCTTTGTATTGGCCTCTTTATCAGATAAAATCGGTCGCCGTAATACTTTACTTTTGGAGTCTGTGGCAATAATCGGTGCGACCATTTTACTAATCAATGCTACCGGAATTTTCTTTTTAGTCATCATCGCCATTATTGCCGCTTTTTTTGGAGGAATTGCCGCCATTATGCCGCCGATATCCGCTGATTATTTTGGCACTAAATATGTAGCGGGCAATTATGGTTGCGTAATGATTGGCTGGGGATGTTCGGCCATAGTATTCCCGCTGATCAATAATCATATCATGGCCATTACCAATAATAATTATGCTCTAACCTTTTTAATCCCTATTATTACTACTTGTGTCGCAATCTTTTTGATTTTTAGGTTGCGCAAAGACCATTCGAAAGAAAAGCAAGCAGAAATACCTAAACAATAATTTAAAGATCGCCCGCCCCAGAAGGAAGTTCCCTTCGGGGGTGGGCGATCTTTTATATACTCACTGCCACTATATCTTCAAAAACTTCAATACTATTTCCGTAAAACTAGTGTTGTTTAGGAAAATCTATTTAGTCTTGTTTACACTTAAACATCCAGCTCTACTATAGTAACCCCCATTCCCCCTTCATGGTATCCTCCTGCCTTAAAAGACTTAACCAAGCGATGTTTTTTAAGATATTCACCCACAGCTGCTCGTAAAACACCCGTGCCTTTACCATGAATGATCTTGGACGACTTAAGCCCCGCCACAAAAATATCATCCAGATATTTATCCAGCACTTCCAATGCCTCTTGACTATCTAGCCCACGCAAATCAACCTCATTTTTAATTTTTTGCGCCTTAGAAAGACGTAAATTATTACTGTAGCTCTGTGGGAATTTTTTTTCTTCCATGGATTGATCGGTGAGACGCAACTCAGGCAATTTAATCGACATCTTCAAAATTCCCACCTGCAAAGCTACTCGATTTTCATTATCGGGTAGTTCTAAAACTATACCCTTTTGATCAAGGCTGGGAATATAAACAGTTTGTCCGATTTTCACTTTTGTGGGCACCTTGCCACCATAAACTTTAGCCGGCTGCTTTTGCTCCAGTTCTGCCTGCCAGTCTTTTAAGCGTCTTTTGCTCTCTTGAAAAGCCCTTTCGGAAAGCTTCTCTTGCTCCATTTTGGAACACAGCTCTTGATAGTGTTTTTCACTACGCTTTTGAGTATCAGCAATAATTTTTTGGGCTTTTTGGTTGGCCTTTCTGATGATATCAGCCTCTTTGATGGCCACAGCCTCTAAAGCGTCATTCATCTCTTGCTCTTTTTGTAAAAGCTGAGCACGCAACTGTGCCGCTTCAGATTTTTCCGTCAGCGCCTCTTGCCTCATCAGCTCCAAATTAGCTAATAAATCCGCCACCTGAGCATCCTCTTTGCTAAGTAAATCCGAGGCCTCTTCAATAATTTCCGGTGCTAAACCCAGTCGGCCTGAAATCTCAAAGGCATTACTTTTACCGGGCACCCCCATCAATAACCTATAAGTAGGTGATAATGACTCAATATCAAACTCCACACTGGCATTAACAAAACCCGGATTATTATAAGCAAAGGCCTTTAATTCACTATAATGCGTAGTAGCAATCACCTTTGTTTTTTTATTTTTGAGATACTTAAGAATAGCCATCGCTAAAGCGGCACCTTCCGCAGGATCCGTTCCCGCCCCCAGCTCATCAAGTAAAACCAGCGTGCGCTCAGCACTATTTTCTAAAATATGAATGATATTTACCATATGGGAAGAAAAAGTGCTTAGTGACTGCTCAATGCTTTGCTCGTCCCCGATATCAGCAAAAATCTGTTTAAAGATGCTGACCTCACTGCCATGATTAGCCGGGATATGCAAACCCGCCAAGGTCATTAAGGTTAACAAACCAATGGTTTTTAAAGTAACCGTTTTCCCCCCGGTATTAGGCCCGGTAATAACCATGGCCGCCACCTTGGCATTCAAAGAAATATCAATCGGCACCACAAGATCAGGAGATATTAAAGGATGACGTGCCGCCACTAAATTAATGCAGCCTTGAGAATTTAATTTGGGAGCCATCCCATTTATTTCATAGCTGTAACGTGCTTTAGCAAAAACCAGATCAAGCTGTGCCTGTTTTACTAAATTAGCCGCCAAGTCATCACTAAACCCGCCAACTACCAGGGATAAAGAGCGCAGAATAACATTGATTTCTTCTGCCTCTTCACGAGCAAGTTTTTGCAGCTCGTTATTAAGCTCCATCACCGCCATCGGCTCCACAAAAACACTGGCGCCGCTGGCACTGACATCATGAACAATGCCCGGCACCTGCGCTCGGTACTCCTGACGCACTGGCACCACGTAACGACCGTCACGCAAAGTAATAATCGGTTCTTGTAAAAATTTTTGGGTATGAGGACTTTTAATCAGGCTGTCTAATCGTTCTTTTATCCGATCATTAGAGGTTTTTATTTTTTTACGAATAGCGTGCAGTCTTTCGCTGGCCCCATCATTAATAGAATTATCGGGTCCTATCGCCTTTTCCACAGCTGTTTCAATAGTTTTAATCACAGTTAAATGTTTACCAAGGGCGCCAATCACCGGATAACTGCCCCTAAGCTCACTAAAAAAGTTCTTTGTCAAACGGGCGGCTCGACATGTATCGGCTATAGCCACCAAGCCTTCCGGATCTAAAATCCCCCCAATCGACAAATGTTGTAAATGCTCACGAATATCACGAACACTTCCCAAGGAAAAGGTAGGAAATAAGCGTAAGACAGCCTTGGCCTCCCCTGTTTCTGACTGTCTTTTGGCCACCTCATCTTCATCGGTGATCGGAAGCAACCGCTGCACCAGTTCTTTACCATAAGAAAATGAGGTGTATCCTGCCACCTTAGTAATGATTTTATCGTATTCAAGTCTTTTTAAAACTTTTTCATTCATAATTATACTCCTCGATAAAGATGACCTTTAGTATACTCCTCATTAAGTGAACTTAAAGTTAGCTGAGCCCCTTTAATATCACCCATTAAAGCCTGCCCGTAGCAGGCAATGATCTGCGCTGCCATCTTCGGTGTATATAATCGCAAATCTAAACGTGCCTTAGAAATTCCCGCTTTTTGCACTCGCAATAAATCGGACAAAAGACATAAACTGCGAGAATTGAAAACATGCATACGACAGCTTTGATCAAAACGGCAGGGAAAGGCATAACCTTTATTGTCTTTAAGATAATATTGTCCCTGCTGCCGACAAGGAAAACTACAAAAATTATCACTCGTTCTGCCACCACATAAGGCGCCTAAAACACAATATTCACTAACCATGAGAGCGGCCGCGCCATGCACAGTCAGCTCTTTTTCTAACGGCAAATCACCCAAAAGCTCTAACTGCTGTAAATTCAGCTCCGGTGATAACAACAACCTATTGACCCCCGCCTCCCACAAGAACTTACCACTATGGCGATTAAACACATTGAAACCGCTATCGGCATATATCTGACCCTGCCACTGGGCTTCTTTTAATAAGGCCAGTGAATTAAGATTGGGAACTAATAAGGAGTTGACTCCTACTTCCTGCCATTTTATAAAACGTTTAAGCCAAAAGGCCTTTTCACTTTCATGAATAATACGCGGCAAAAGAGGCGTCAAAGAAACACCTCGAGCCAGTAAATCTTTAGTCAATTGCCGCCAATCATATTTTCTCACAGGAGCAAAGCTTTCCGCCGTAATATAAAGATCAGTGATTCCTGCCTTAACCGCCGACTCAGCCTGCCTATCATCAAGCACTAGGGCAGTTAAAGATAACGTGGACGAAGGAGAAGATTTAACTGGTTGCCGTAATTCACGTTGATAATTATTGAAAACGGTCTGCGGCAATGGCGGATTTTGATAGGGAGCCACTAACTGCTTCTTTAAAAGCTCCACTGCTTCCCGTCTGCTCTGGTTAAGAACGCTGGAAGGAAGCATCACCCCTTGATCCAAATGACCGCTCAGTTCTTTAAGCACAAAACCGCTGCCGCCCAAACGCCCCAATTGCTTACGTATCTGCGGCCAATCGCTGGGAGAGGTTTTTGCCTCTTCCACCACATAATCAGCTATAACCTTAGCTTGATGCCCCTCTTCATCTTGCACAGTCAAAGCAAAATTTTGCCCCAGCCGCGCCACGATAATCATATCAATTTTAGAGTCCGGCAATAATGAAAAACTGTCCCTGGCCTGCTCGTTCAAGTGGCAATCAGAGGTTTTAAAAACACGATCACCCACCCTGACCGAACCGGAAAAATCTAGGCTAACCAAATCCCCGACGGCAGCTTTTGTCACCTGTACCCCGTTACGCAGCATTTTTTCCACCACAAAGCCCTGCCGGCCTCCCACCTTTACCCAGATCTCCAAACCATCGCCAATACTAAGCGGTTGTTCTAGTTTTAGAGAAACCTGCTGTCCAGACACCTGTAAAAGGCGACCAATAAAGACACCCCTATTATTAGGTCTATGATAGCCCATCAAATCTGAGCCCGGATTCCCTTGCCAATAACCACTACAGTAATCTCTATTAAAAATCTGCATTAGCTGCCGCAAATTTTCCTCGTGATCTACCTTGATTTCTGGATCATGCAAGGCATCCCAAGCCTGACGATAAATCCTTGTAACAGTAGCAACATATTCCGGCCGTTTCATGCGCCCTTCAATTTTTAACGCAGCCAGATCCAGATCGACCAGCTGATCCAAAGAAGTATAACCGTACAGATCCCGTGGTGATAGCAGATATTTACCTTTTTCTTTACCATAAACTTGACCATCTTGATCTATAAATTCATATTCTAAACGGCAAGGCTGAGCGCATTTACCACGATTACCGCTGCGTCCCCCAATCAGACCACTCATCAAGCATTGCCCCGAATACCCAATACAAAGTGCTCCATGAACAAAAACTTCCAGTTCTGCCTGACTAGTTTTTTTGATTTGCGCAATTTCCGCCAGGGATAATTCTCGTGCCAAAATAACCCGCTTAATCCCATGTTTGGCCATAAAATTAACCGCACTGGCATTAAAAATACTCATTTGCGTACTGGCATGGACCGGTAAAGCAGGCAAGGCTTTTTTCAACAAACGCACCAGACCCAAATCCTGTACAATTACAGCATCAACGCCTCGCTCATAAGCATGACGCAAAATACTTAAAGCTTGTGGTAATTCTGCATCTGTCAAAAGTGTATTAATCGCCAAATAAACCTTAACTTTATGTAAATGAGCCAGCTCAATTAATTCTGCTAACTGATCATCAGAAAAGTTTTCAGCAAAAGCACGAGCACTAAAATCCTTAGATCCCACATAAATTGCATCAGCACCATTAGCGATGGCGGCCCAAAAGGCTTCTTTATTGCCCGCAGGAGCCAGTATTTCGGTCATGATTACCCTTCTTTCCCTATAATATCTTAAAAACAGGGGTCTTAAGACCCCTGTTTTCTTAGTTACGCTTAACCCTGATTACACCGGAAATCGGTACCACTTCGACCCCTTGCTTTTCCAGCTGATCCAAAAACAGATTGATCCCAATACTGTCACTTGCCATATGTCCCGCTGAGATTAAATTAATCCGCGCTTCTTTGGCCAGCTTAATCTGCTGCTCATTAACACACATAGCCAACACCGTATCAACACCGCTATCAGCTAATTTAGTATAATTTTCTTTGTGTCCGGAAGTTCCACCGGTAAAATCAACATAAAAACGTCCCACACGGCTGGACTTTCTGCCGGCCATGATCTGCGGCGGATTATTATTGCGAGCAGAATAATTATATTCCGGCACGCTCTGTAATAAATCGATCAAATCACTTAAATTTTCCGGTTTCTCTTTCTTTAACAGCTCAATCAAAAAGGTAGTCACCAGATTATCTGTCGGTGTATGTACACACATAAAAGCAAAATTAAACAGCTTAGCTGCATCAATTGCCCGCATGGTGTTACCACGTCCCAAAGAATTACGAACTTCACGGCTGCGTTCTCCCATCAAAGACTCTGCTAAAGAAGGACGCACTCCTTCCGAGATCATATAATCAACCTGCAGATCCATCACCTTATCCAAACCACAAAGGGCACGGCCTTCAGGATGATGAGCTAGAAGCAAATCAATCTCTGCTCCCTGCGCATTTAAAGTAGCAGCTATGTTAACCTCCGGTGTTTCCAGATCCACTCCAACCAGAAGCTTTTTAATCTCACGCTCACCCTCTCCCAGCAAAATACGTGTATCCGCATAGGGGTTATCCAAAGCATCTTGATCAAAAAATGGTTTTTCTTCCTCAGAAAGCTTTGCAAACTCCTTTTGACTTTTGGCCATTTGTTTTTCAGTTAAACTGCGTCCGCGCGGATCGGCTTTAATACCCAAATCAATGGCCAACTGATATATTTCTTGTAGTTTCATCTATACATGCTCCTTCTTTTTCCTACTTTTTCCTATTCTTGCAGCAACAGTTCAGTCTCCTGTTTTAATTGCAGGTATTCCTTTTGCAGTTTCAAAAAATCCTCTGCCAGCTGTAAAGCGGTCATCATTGCCAAATGATTAGCTGAGGTATGAGGAGCCTGTGCCTTGATATCCTCCACCTTTTTTGAAACTAAATCCGCAATCTTTTGCAAGTCTTCATCAGTGCCTTCGCCCCTTAAAGTATAGGGATATCCATTAATCCTTACACGAATACAAGCTTTATCAGTCATTTTGCTCACTCCTTTAAACCCTGAACAACCACCCTTTCCACAAACAGTTTCTGTTATCTAAGTCGTAAATCCCACTTATCACCTAGAGCCTTTACTATCTGATTAAAAGCCGCATCAACCTCTGCATCGGTCAAAGTTTTTTCATAATCCTGAAAAGTTAAAGCATAGGCTAAGCTGCGTTGTCCGACAGGAATCGGTTCTTGATCATATAAATCAAACAACTCCGCTTTTTCTAAATACTTGCCGCCTTGTGCATAAATAGTAGCGGTGATCTCTGCTACAGGGATTGAAGCATCCCCCAACACGGCAATATCCCTCATGACAGCGGGGAATTTAGGTAATGGACGACAATACTTATCTGCCGAGGCGGCAGTCTGCAAAACAGCCAAGTCCATCTCACACACTAATAATCTTTCTTCCTCTAAATCATAATTTTTAGCAACCAAAGGATGCAGCTCACCCAAGTAGCCGACGAGCCTTTCCCCAAGGGATAAAACAGCACTGCAACCGGGGTGTAAAAAAGGATATTCCTGTTCATCTGCAGGCGTAAATTGATAATCAGTAATGGCAAAAAAGTCCAAAACTCGCTCCACCAAACCTTTAAGATAAAAATAATCAAAGGTTGATGACGTCCCCTGCCATGATAAGGGAGTGGATCCCAACAAAACAATACCCAAAGCAGGCACCTCCAAAGGCTGCTCACCTACATCACGGGGATAAAAACGTTCCGCTATTTCAAAAAGCGCCAAATTCAGATTGCGCCGATTATAATTTCTGGTAACAGTGTGCAAAAGACCCGCCAGTAAGCTGGTTCTCATCACAGCCTGTTCTTCACTTAAAGGATTCATAATTGGCAATTGATCACGCCAGGCATGCTTTTCAGGTAAAAGCAATCGATCAACTTCCTTGCTGCTCACAAAGCTATAGTTTACTACCTGTGAAAGTCCCAAACCGGCCAAAAGATTGTGCAAATCCACCAAATTTTGCTGTTGGGCGGTTCTTTTTCCTAAAGAGGCGGAACCATTAGGCAAAACGGCAGGAATATTTTCATAGCCCTTTAAACGTGCAACTTCTTCAATTAGATCCACTTCCATGGTAATATCTTGCCGGTAATGCGGCACCGTCACCAGCAAACCATTACCATGATTCTCTACACAAAAGGCCAGATCAGTCATAACCTTGGCAATATCTTGCAAGCTATATTCTATACCCAAAATTTCGGTTATTTTCTGCGGACGCAAGGTGATCGTCTTTTCAATCGACTTATCCTTTCTGGTATCAATAAAACCCCTGGCAGCCGTCCCGCCACACAACTGCACCAATAGTTGTGCAGCTCTTTTAGCAGCCCTATCACAGGCCTCAATATCTATGCCTTTTTCAAAACGCAAAGAAGCCTCCGAAGGGATGCCCAGACCTCTTGCAGTACGTCTGATACTAGCTGCATTAAAGGCGGCTGCTTCAATCAAAACATCTACAGTTTTTTCCGTAACTTCCGTTTCCATGCCACCCATCACACCACCAATACAAATCGGTTTTTCGGCATCACAAATCAAGATAGTTTTATCATCGAAAGTACGCTCTTTTTCATCTAAAGTAACCATCTTTTCTCCGGTATGGCTACGGCGAACAATAATCCGGTGGCCGGATAATGTTTGATAATCAAAAGTATGTAAAGGCTGCCCCGTTTCCAGCATCACAAAGTTACTAATATCAACAATATTATTAACCGGCCGCATCCCAGCCGCCAACAGATAATGCTGCATCCATAAAGGAGAAGGTTCAATAGTTACCCCCTGCACTAAACGCACCACATAGCGTGGACAAAGATCAACATCTTCCACATTTACCGAGGTCAGACTATTGATGTCAGGACCTTTTTCCGGATATTGAATGAATTGCGGCTGCAAAAAAGAACCGGTAATGGCTGCCGCCTCTTTAGCTACATTAAGCATACCTAAACAATCGGAGCGATTAGGGGTTAATTCAAGGATCAGGACTGCATCCTTAATATTCAAAGCCTCGATAACATCCTGCCCCAAATTTAAATCTTCCGGTAAAACCATGATACCGGCATTATCATGCTCATCCAATCCCAATTCAGCGGCAGAACAAATCATACCGACGGACTCTACTCCCGCCACCTTGGTCGGCTTTATCTCAATACCCGCCGGTAAAGTTGCTCCCGGATTTGCTAAAGCAACCTTCTGCCCGATGTCCACATTAGGAGCACCACAAACAACCGTAACAGTCTTATCACCGTTATCAACCTGACAGATAGAGAGCTTTTTACTGTTGGGATGAGGGTTTTTTTCCATTACCTGTGCAACCACAACACCGCTAACACCCTCGCCAATATATTCAATCTCATCAACTTCAATACCGGCCATGGTCAATTTATCAGCCAGCTCTTGCGGCGTAATATCCAGATCAACATAATCCTGCAACCATTTATACGAAACTCTCATTAAATCCCCTGCCTCCTAAAACTGTTTCAAAAAGCGCACGTCATTTTCAAACAACAGGCGCATATCATTGATACCATATTTCAGCATTGCCACACGCTCTACACCCAAACCAAAGGCAAAACCACTGCATTTTTCAGGGTCATACCCCGACATAGCCAGAACTTTGGGATGAACAATTCCCGACCCTAAAATTTCAATCCAACCACTCCCTTTACAGAGTCGGCATCCTGCACCGCCACAAGCAAAGCAAGAAATATCAACCTCTGCACTGGGTTCAGTAAACGGAAAGTAGCTGGGACGTAATCTGATTTCTCGTTCTTCACCAAAAACCTGCTGCACAAAAACCAGCAAAGTCCCCTTTAAATCAGCTAAAGATACCTTTTCATCTATATATAATCCTTCTATTTGATGAAACATCGGCGAATGAGTGGCATCATCATCCCTTCTATAAACAGTACCGGGACAAATAATCTTTACCGGCAGCTTAGGTTTTAGCTTTTCCATCGTCCGCACCTGTACAGGGGAAGTGTGCGTACGCAAAAGCAAGCTATCACTAAAATAGAAAGAATCCTGCATATCACGTGCGGGATGCTCAGGCGGTAAATTTAAGGCTTCAAAATTATAATAATCCGTCTCCACCTGTGGCCCTTCAGCAACGCTGTAGCCCATGCCCATAAAGATTTCCTCAATCTCCTCGATTACGGATGTCAAAATATGTTTATTGCCTTTAGCAAAGGGGCGACCGGGCAGTGTAATATCAATCTTTTCCGCCAGCAGTCTGGCGCTTAATGATGCCTGCTTTAAGGCTGTCGTTTTCTCGGCAATCGCCTTTTCAACCGCACTTTTTACCGCATTAATGGCTTGTCCCATTTTAGGTCTTTCAGCGACGGCTATTTCGCCCATGCTGCGGGAAATTTGTGTAATTTTTCCTTTTTTCCCCAGATAGCCCACTCTCACTTGTGATAAAGAAGCTTCGTCTACAGCTTCATTAACGGCAGACAAAGCTTCTTGTTCTATCTGTGATAACTTATCTAGCATCCCTTTACCTCCAAAACTATAATAAATGCCTTTTATCCTTAAGGATAAAAGGCATAAAGCACCTGATATTAATAAATTTTCGCCTCTTATCACTAGTCAAAAACACAGCACAATTATTGCAAACTCATTTTGCGATAAATGATATATGCGCCGATAGAACCTGTCTGCTCAAAGAGTTCCCAGTAAACCTCAGCCGAATTTAGCATAAGGACCACAACCTTTCGTCGCTATCACTACTTGTTATAAGTATATCATAATCAGTAGTGACTGACAAGACAGAGTTTTAGCAAAAAAGACACAATTATCACTTTAATTAAAACATTTATTGACCAAACCTTTGCCTCCATGTTTCATAAAATAAAACACCCGCTGCTACCGCTACATTCAAAGATTCCACACCCTTAGCTAAAGGGAGACTAAGGCAATTATCCGCCCTTTGTCGCCAAAATTGACTGACACCATGCGCTTCAGAACCCAAAACCCAAACTAAAGGTTGCGTCAAATCAGAACCATTGAAAACCGTCTCACCATCAGCTCCGGCCACTTGGATTTTCAAACCAGCCTTTTTAATTAAAGACCAGGCTTCATTCTCATCCTTTACCAGATAAACAGGTAAATTAAAAACGGCTCCCATCGCGGCACGCACCACTTTGGGATGATATTGATCCACACTACCGTCCAGCAAAATTGCCCCATCAGCTCCGGCTGCCCGAGCTGTCCGCAAAATAGTCCCCAAATTACCCGGATCCTGTAGACGATCGGCTAAAAAATAAAAAGCACAATTACCTGCTAATAAGTGTTTTTGACTGATCGCTTCTTTTTTTATCACTAAAATAACACCTTGAGGATTAACTGTGTCCGCACAATATTTAAGCAATGGTTCGGATAACTGATAAACCATCACTTGCCTGCGCTTTAAATCTTGAAGCAACCGTTTGCCACGATCTGAATGCTCTATCTCCGGGTTAATCAAAGCATAGGCTATTTCCACAGTAGACATCACGGCCTCCTCAGCCAGACACACCCCTTCTGCCAAATAAAGCCCTTCTTGATCACGATGTTTTTTATCTTTAAGACTTTTAGCCAGCTTAACATATTGATTTTGTTTAGAGGTAATAATCTCCATCGTACTACTACTCCAAAAAAATAGCTGAGAACATTCTCAGCTATTTTTTATTTTAAATTTGCTTTAGCTGTTTCTACAAATTGAGCAAAGGCAACACTATCGTTAACCGCCAAGTCAGCTAAAATTTTACGATCAACCTTAACACCGGCATTTTTTAACCCACAAATCATATTGCTGTAAGAAAGACCGTTGAGTCTGGCGGCGGCATTAATTCTGGTAATCCATAATCTGCGAAAATCACCTTTTTTCTTACGTCTATGTGCAAAAGAATAAGCCATAGAATGCAGAACCTGTTCATTGGCAACTTTAAACAGCTTCGAATTTGAAGCACGATAACCTTTTGCTAATTTTAATATTTTTTTATGGCGACGATGTTTCATGTAGCCTGTTTTTACTCTTACCATAACTTGTACCTCTCTTTCACTCTAGTAATAGGGCAATAATGCTTTGGTTTTTAAATAATCTGCTTTAGCAACCAAACCAGCTTTACGCAAATGACGTTTCCTTTTTTGCGTTTTTTTGCCCAGGATATGGCTTTTAAAAGCATGGCTACGTTTAAGTTTACCGCTACCGGTAGCTTTGAATCTTTTAGCAGCACCGCGATGAGTTTTCATTTTTGGCATCTGTTTTTCCCTCTTTCCTAGTAAAATTTTCCTTGAAATTTTATAAATTACTGCTTAGGTGAAAAAATCACAATCATATTCTTACCTTCAACCTTAGCAGCCTTTTCCTGGCTGGCAACCTTCTCCAAGCGAACAGCCATCTTGTCACAAAGTGAACGTCCAAGCTCCGGATGAGTAATCTCCCGTCCACGAAACATGATGGTCAATTTGACCTTATCCCCGGCCAATAAGAATTTTTCCGCATTTTTGGCCTTAGTTTCAAAATCATGATCCTCAATATTTGGTCTAAGTTTAACTTCCTTCACCTGAATAGTTTTTTGATGTTTTCTAGCTTCCTTTTCTCGCTTGATCTGTTCAAAACGATATTTGCCATAATCCATAATACGGCAAACCGGCGGTTTAGCATTGGGGGAAATCTCCACCAAATCTAATCCCTGTTCAAAAGCTTTGTTGAGAGCATCCCTTGTTGACATCACCACTTGCTGATCACCGTCAGCCGAAACTAAACGGACCTCAGATATGCGAATCCCTTCGTTGATTCGTAACTCTTTAATATTTGTCACCTCCATGAAATACAAAAAGAGCGGGCGAAGTGCCCGCTCAAAAAAGCATACAGTTACCATTAGTTAATGATAAAGCTTTATTAACCCGACGACTGAAATCGCCAAGGTGAGAAACGGGCTGCTTCTTCTTTATTTATATACCTTAAATATTATACCATAAGCAATAAAAACTGTCAATTATTTAATCTGCTTTTTTTTGTTCAATCTCCAACAAAAGTTCGTCAATCGTTTCCTCAAGATCTTTAACCCCCAGATCCCCCTTACCACGCTTACGCAAGGCGATATTACCATTTTCCATCTCTTTGTCACCAATAACCATCATATAAGGAATTCTCTCACCTTGAGCAGATCTAATTTTATAACCAATTTTCTCATTTCTATCATCAATCTCAGTTCTAATACCGGCAGCCTTTAAACGAGCAGCTATTTTATGAGCATAATCATTTTGCCGATCCGTGATATTAAGTATTTTAACCTGCACAGGTGCCAGCCAAAGTGGAAAAGCTCCCGCATAATGCTCAATTAAAATAGCTATAAAACGCTCAATACTACCAAACACTACCCGATGAATAACTACCGGACGATGCTGTCCGCCATCTGAACCAATGTAAGTGAGATCAAATTTTTCCGGCAAGAGAAAATCCAGTTGAATAGTACCACACTGCCAAGTGCGTCCCAAGCAATCCTTGAGATGAAAATCTAATTTAGGCCCGTAAAAAGCACCATCACCTTCGTTAATAATGAAATCTATGCCCATATCAGTGACAGCTTCTTGTAAAGCCGCAGTAGCTTTATCCCAAATCAACTCGTCCCCCATAGCCTTTTCAGGTTTAGTTGACAGCTCAATATGATATGTAAAACCAAATAGTTTATAAACATGATCAATCAGCTCAATCACGCCTTTGATCTCATCCTTAATCTGTTCCGGCAGCATAAAAATATGGGCATCATCCTGTGTAAAACAACGCACCCGCATCAAGCCATGCAAAGCACCGGACAATTCATGTCGATGAACTAAACCCAGCTCACCACAACGAATGGGCAGTTCTCGATAACTGTGAGGTTTATGCTTATAAACCAAAATACCCCCCGGACAATTCATGGGTTTTATCGCATAATCAATTTCATCTATTTTGGTGAAATACATATTATCTTTATAATGTTCCCAATGCCCCGACTGTTCCCACAAAGAACGTGCCAGCATCACGGGTGTTTTTATTTCCTGATAATCACGCTTTTCATGCTCTTTACGCCAAAAATTCTCCAGTTGATTACGTAAAACCATACCTTTAGGCAGGAAAAAAGGAAATCCCGGTGCATCTTCATTCATCATAAACAACTCTAATTCAGCGCCTATTTTACGATGATCACGTTTTTTAGCCTCTTCAATAGCAGCAATATATTGTTCCAGTCGCTCCTTATTAGGAAAGGAGGTAGCATAAATCCTTTGCAACATCTTGTTTTTTTCATCACCACGCCAATAAGCCCCGGCCAAACTCAACAATTTAACAGCCTTCACCATCCCCGTCGTCGGTAAATGCGGACCAGCACAAAGATCCTTAAAGTCTCCTTGATGGTAAACACTGATAATCGCATCCTCAGGCAAATCATTAATAAGTTCGACCTTATATTCTTCACCCTGTTCAGCAAACATTTTTAAAGCATCCTCTCGAGACAGCTCCTCTCTTTCAAAAGGAATATTGGCTTTGATAATTTTTTTCATCTCCGCTTCAATAGCGGCAAAATCTTCTGTCGTAAAGGTGTGCTCGGAATCAAAATCATAGTAAAAACCGTCTTTAACAGCCGGTCCAATGCCAAACTTAGTGCCGGGAAAGAGATGTTGCACAGCCTGAGCTAAGATATGGGAAGAGCTATGACGATAAATGTCCTGACCTTCCGCATCATCAAAGCTTACAATACGCAGATCGACCTCCCCTTCCAGCGGTTCGGTTAAAGCAACAGTCTTCCCATTAGCTACGGCACCTACAGCCCTTTTAGCTAAAGAGCGACTAATATCGGCAGCCACCTGACCCACTGTCCGAACACTTTCATATTCTTTTTTACTCCCATCGGGAAAGGTAATTGTAAGACTCATGCTTCTCTCCTCATATCAAAATTTATTTCAAACTATTCATATTATTATACTTATTTCTGACCTGCTTTGTCAATATCTGCTAGTAAAAAAAGAAGGGTATCCCTTCTTTCTTGTTATCTGCATAATGGGCATCCTTTACATATTTGCAGTCTGTCCAGGAACATATCTGTCAAAATGTTAATCAGATATTCCGCAATTTTTCCACCTCGGTTATGAACCACCAATTCCTGAGGCGACCACAATAAAAGGGTACATACAGCTGTCTCTTGAGCAGAAATTAAGCTGCCTCCTTCCAAAGGTTTTATTCTATTGCCTGTTTCAGTCGCAAAATGATAAAAGTCATTCTCCAAAAACAGATGGATTTTAGTAAATTCGGGAACCTTATCGGACATAAATCTATGCACCGCCAGCAGATAACGCTCCTCATCATGTTGGTTAACAATTATCATCAAACCTGCCCTCTTTTCCTTTTAGTCTATTATATGTAAAATATCTTTCATCATACAAAAGGGTGGTAAGATAATATTATTCGGCTCAATTATTTTTTGAAAACTGCTCCTCTTCACGGCGGCAAACACCCACTAAAAGATAAGCCAGCGGTGTACCTAAACTGGCTTCGATAATAATTTTAACTAAATATTGGCTTAGAATCATCGACAGCAACACCGGCGTGGGAATCAAACCGGCAAAAGCGACAGTTATAAAAATACCGGAATCAACGGCTTGCCCTACAACGCTGGATAAAATGGTCCGCACATATAATCTTTTGGGACCAAAACGCTCTTTAATTTTCACCAAAACAAAGCTGTTAAGTATTTCACCGACTAAATAACCCAGAAAACTAGCAGCGACAATACGTGGAACCATGCCATAAATAGCCTCATAGGCTGCTTGAGCATCCCAGGTGGCTGCCGGCGGCAAAAGCTGTCCCAGGTATAAAAACAGGACCATTGCTGCGTTACAAACAAACCCCAGCCAAATAACTTTTCTGGTATACTTAAATCCCCAAACTTCCGATAAAACATCACCAAACATAAAGCAAAAAGGATAAATGATGACCGCCGCCGGCAAAACCAATGATCCCCAACCAATTAGCTTACAAGCCAGTAAATTGCTGATCAAAAGCGAGACTATAAATGAAACTGTAACAAGCTCTCTTTTACTCATAAACAACTCCCTAATAAAAAGCCCCAACCTAAATTAGGCATAAAACCTCCTGTGAAATCATCACACCATTCCTGAAAACCATTATAAAAACTTTATTACTTCATCTGGAACCTTGTATACTTACGGCCTTACATGATCAAATTAAAATAACATGGAGCATGCACCCTTAGCTGTGGCCTTGTAAAAAGAGGTGAATCACCGGGCCTTTAAACAAAATCATCCAAGGATAAACAAAAAGAAAACCGCTATTAAAGGCGGTCCCTTTTATTAATTGGTGGAGCTAACTGGACTCGAACCAGTGACCCCTTGCATGTCAAGCAAGTACTCTAACCAGCTGAGCTATAGCTCCCCAAGACGTACTTATATATTATGCAGAAAAAAAACCCGAAAGTCAACCCTTATTAAATAAGCAAATAATAAATAATCTATACATCTTCATCAAATATAATAGACTGTTGTCTGATCTCTGCCAATAATTGCTCGATCTCTGCCTGCTCCTCCCGAGGTGCCCACAGCTCTGCATAACCATAAATAAGCTGGTAAACCCCTGAATAACAAGAATCATCAATCTTTTTGATGTAAAAAGACAGTCCTGAATCACTAAGAACCTGCTCAACAATACTTTTCTCCGCCAGATCCTCTAAAGTGTCAACTTTAATATATTTGCGTTGATCATATTGTTCAGCCACAGCCAAGACTCCCTTCTCACAACAGGGAGCCAGATGGCTCCCTGCAGGATACGTTTCTAATAATTTTCGGCATCCAATTCAAAATAAGCTTTTGAATGTAGACAAGCCGGACATTTTTCAGCGGCATTAGCACCTGTAAGAATATAGCCACAGTTACGGCATTTCCATTTAGTTTCAGCGGAATCCCTGGAGAAAACTTTACCTTGATCTAAGTTATCAACTAAAGCACGATAACGGGCTTCGTGATGTTTTTCGACATCAGCAACAAATTTAAATTGTGCAGCAAGCTGAACAAAACCTTCTTCTTTGGCTTCTTCGGACATTCTTTTATACATATCAGTCCATTCATAATTTTCACCTGCAGCAGCATCTAAAAGATTAGATTTGGTATCATTTAATTCGCCCAAGGCTTTAAACCATAATTTAGCGTGTTCTTTTTCATTACCTGCAGTCTCTTCAAAAATAGCGGCAATTTGTTGATATCCTTCTTTTTTGGCTACCGATGCATAGTATGTATATTTGTTTCTAGCCATCGATTCACCAGCAAAAGCCTCTCTCAGATTAGCCTCTGTCTTACTACCTTTTAACTCCGTCATTAAACATCGCCTCCTCAAAGATTACTTTCATAACAACAGTAACAATAGCATTTATTAATATGATAACATATTTAAACCAAACAAACAATTGTTTAAAGCAAATTTATTCTTCCTTCCAAAACCTGATCAGCAGAAAAATTCGGAAGTTTAATATAATAAGCCGCACTTTCTATAAATGCTTGCATAGGCGGCAAACCGATAATTTCACTTTCCAACACTTCAACACCATGAGAAGCGGCCTCTTTTTTGATCGCTTCATAGACTACATGCAAAGGTGTAACTCGAAAGTTCGTTAAATTACAGGAAACCTGGGCAATTTGACGCTCCGTTAGCATGATGCCCAAAGCTTTTACATGCGGCAAACCGCCGGAAGATTGTCGAATCGCTTTAGCAATTTTTTTAGCGATCAGCAAATCAGCTGTCTTAAGATTTACGTTATAGGCAATCAGAAAATCACGCGCACCGACAGCCGTCGCCCCCGCTTTTAGATGGGGCGATGCTGGTCCAAAATCCGGCCGCCAAAGGGCATCTTGCATCTTTTCAGCCAAGCCCTCAAATTCACCTTTGCGTACATCAGATAAGTTAATTCGTTCCGGTCTGGTGGCTGCTTGTTCATATAAATAGACCGGCACAGCACACTCGTCAGCAAAACGCCTACCAAAATCAATCGCTGTTTTTGCGGCCTCCTCCATAGACATGCCTCGATAAGGTATAAAAGGTACTACATCTACAGCGCCAATACGCGGATGCTCTCCGATCTGCTGTGAGAGGTCAATATGCTCGATTGCAAAGCGTGCCGCTTGCATCATCGCCTCTATAACCTGTTCAGGACGGCCAACTATCGTATAAACGCTGCGGTTATGATCATGATCACAACTATAATCCAAAAGATCCACCTGTGGCACATCGCTGATTATTTCTGCGATACTACGCAAAACCTCTTCATTTCGACCTTCACTAAAATTTGGAACACATTCAATTAACTGCATGCAACCAACCCCTCTATTTGATCTGTACAGGGATGCCACTGACCAATAAATAAACCTCGTTTGCGCGATCGGCCACCTGTTGATTGATTCGTCCCGCTAAATCGCGGAAATAACGCCCCAAAGCAGAAGATGGCACCAAACCCATACCCAATTCATTGCTTACTATGATTAAAGTACCCTTAAAGTCTGCATCCAATAAATCTTGGATTTCCTGTGTTATCTGAAATTCAAGCTGTTGCTGTTCCTGATAATTCATTTTATCATGCCATTTAGGATACAGCAAATTATTGATCATCACTGTCAAACAATCTATTAAAACTACCCTCTGAGATGCCTTCTCCAGCATATCGGCAAGCTTTTCATAAGCCTCTATAGTTTGCCAAGATGACGGACGCTGAGCACGATGCCGAGCAATTCTCTCGCGCATCTCCTCATCGCTGGCAACTGCTGTCGCCAGATATAAAACCTCTTCGCCCTTTTGAGAGGCCAACTGTTCTGCAAAAGTGCTTTTACCACTTCTGGCTCCTCCGGTTATAAAAATAATTTTTTTCATCGTATTTTATCCTTTTTCAAAAATGCTAACCAATAAAACAAAGCTACAAAAATTGTCCCACCGACAATATTACCCAAGGTAACAGGCAAAAGGTTGCCTACTAAAAAGTTTTTCCAGTTTAAGATTTGCGACACCTCTTGAACACTTAAGCCTACGGTCTCAATGGCTGCGACAACCTCTGGGGGCACAGCCCCTGCCACGGTAAGTCCCATGGGAATAAAAAACATGTTAGCCACGCTGTGCTCAAAACCACAGGCAACAAAGGCGGTTATCGGCAGCATGATACCTGCGATTCTACTGATATTATCCTTAGCGGAAAAGGCCAGCCAAATAGCCAAACAGACCAACCAATTACAAAGAATAGCTCTGAAAAAAGCTTGTTCCCAACCAAGTGATAACTTATTGATGGCAATGGAAACAGCTTTGGTCCCATGAGCTGTCAAACCGGGATCGTTAAAGTGAAAATTAGCAAAAAACAGCAACAATACTAATAATAGTGTACCAATAAAGTTGGCGGCGAAAACGATCAGCCAATTACGCCACATCCCCACAAAAGAAACTTTTTTACAAAGAAAGGATAACATCACAAACATATTATTACCGGTAAAAAGCTCTGCCCCGGCCAGCACCACCAATACCAAACCCAAACTAAAAGTCAGTCCGTAAAACAATGTCCCCAACCCCGCCCATTCGGGTGGCCAAACAGAGCTTACCACAGTAGCCAGATTGGCTCCAAAGGCAATATATGCCCCTGCTAAAACGCCTAAAATTAAGATTTTATGCCGGGCCAAACTAGCCTTTTTTTGGCCTACTGTCATACAGGTTTCGGCTATTTCTACCGGAGTTAAGTAGTTCATTATACACCCCTTACATCGTATATTTTTATTCTTTATAATAAACTATAACCCTTTATAAAGCAAGACAAAAATAATAAGCACCTATTAAGGCATTTTAGCCTTAATAGGTGCTTATTTATACTTTTTCTTTTTTACCTGGTATAAAAACCTTGACCTTCTTTAACATGACTGAAAATATTTTCCTCAAAACCCTTTTGACTGTTTATTTGGATTATATATTCAGCATCATTACATTTCCCCGAAAATTCATGACATAATATTTCTTTACCCGCACCATCTGAAATCATCACTAAACGACTATCGCCAAGGGGTTCAAACGCTTTGTTAAGACCCTCACCCATTTCTTTGGCCTCAATCATCATCTCCGGCAGCTCCCGCTGACTATAGTTAGTCCAATAATCCTTTGCCTGATAAGCAGTAATTTCTCCATCAACTAAAGAAACTCCCACTAATACATTGTCCGGATAGTATAAAATATCCTCCTCTATTCTGGCAAAGCTAAAATCAACAGTATACTCATCAAAATATTGTTTAACTATTTCCATTTCTCCTAAATCTAGCTTTTGCAAAAAGGCCTCAGCCAGAGCAGCGGCCTCTTCAAGACTGATATTAGCAACACCGGTCTTTTGGGGCATAAAAGCACTGATAATATAACCTCCATTTTGACTGACTGCTACTTGTGGCTTTTGATCATTTGTTTTTTGATCATTATCATTAAAAACGAAAATATACACAGGTATACTGGCTAAATCACTTTTTATGCCAGAAACCTTCTCAAAATTTTTATGACCACATTTTTTCAGGAACTCTAACGCTTTTTGTTCAGCTTGTGCTAAGGTAACAGCTTCAAGTCCCTCCATTCCTTTAGCATTGAGCTTTAGCATATGATCAGAATACGCACCTTCATAGATCAACGTATCGATTGTCGACAATTTTTTATTAAGCGCTACCAAGTAATCTTCAGCAGTCCGCTGACTGCTATCAACTGCTGTCCGGGCCGAAGCATTGCTGAAACCCTGCCTTTTTTTAAGTGCCGTAAACATCACATCACCGGAGGCTACAGCTGTTTCCATCTCAGACATCGCTTGATAAATATCCTTGAGTTCTTCATAAAAACTACCGATTTGTTTTTTTTCTTGCTCTGTTAATTCTTCATCCCGTGCTACTTTTTTATTCAAAGTAATTGAGTAATCCGCCAATTGATTGAAATATTTCTCTGTTCTAATCAAAGCTGTCTGATCTAAAGGCAAACCATTTAAATTATTTTGGGCATTTTCCGCCTCACTGCTAATCTGGGACAAAAGCGCCAAACTTTGCTCTTTACCGGCAATTTGTGCCTTAGCCAGAGCAAAATTAAGATTTTCAATGCTATTGTACATATTATAAAAAGCGTTTTGATATTGGTTTTCTAAAAGAGCAGCTGTTTGCCTATTACTTTGAAACTGCGTACCGCCCCATAAAGCAGTAACAAAAACTGCCACAGCTAAAACGATCATCCAAGCTTTCCAAGTCCTTTTTTTCACTATCATCACCCCTTAAATACCAAATACATGCTTGCCATATTGCACAACAATCTTGCGTGTCCAAATCCAGGCACTAGTGGCGGTTTGTGGATTCCAAAAATATAAACAACCATATGTGGGATCATGCCCGGCCACAGCCTCTCTGGCGGCCCTCATACTATCACTGTTAGCGCTGCTGTTAAAGCGACCATTGGCAACAGATTCTAGAGCTAAACTCTGATAAATCACGCCACTTAAGGTATTAGGAAAATCCGAACTGTTAATTCTATTGAGAAGAACTGATCCCACAGCAACTTTACCAATATAAGGTTCTCCCTCCGCTTCGGCATGAATAGCTCGTGCCAGCAGTGTCACATCGTCATTATTGTATGATCCGTAAGAAGAACCGGAAACATATTTCATCAATCCCAAAGCTTTAAAGGTAGCATTACCGACAACCCCATCAGCGGTCAAACTATTCTTCTTTTGAAAACTAATAACGGCACTCCTGGTTCTGCTGCCAAAAACCCCATCGACAGAACCATTATAATAACCCCATTGCTTAAGCTTTTGTTGAACTTCCCGGACTGCCTGTCCTTGATTTCCGCTTTTAAGAGTCAACACTTCTACGCTTTGTGTATGGTTGACAATCAAAGAGCTGCCAAAACCGATAATACAAAACAAAACGACCAATCCTATCAAAAAGCGTAAATGTTTTTTATTTTGTCCACAAGACATAATAAGCCTCCTCGTTGTCCTTATTTATGGTTAATTTTATTATTCCTGGAAAATTACAGCATTATACTAAAAAATCGTAAATATATCTTGATAAAATGTAGTATCTGTGTTAATATATCTATGCTGAGGCGCCATAGCCAAGTGGTAAGGCAGAGGACTGCAAATCCTTTATCCCCAGTTCAAATCTGGGTGGCGCCTCCAGTTTTTTTATGCCGGAGTGGCGGAACAGGCAGACGCACAGGACTTAAAATCCTGCGATAGCAATATCGTACCGGTTCGATTCCGGTCTCCGGCACCACATGAAAACCCCTGTATAACCTCTATTGATCTTTGATTAATAGGGGTTATTTTTATGTTTTTGCACAAGTTTAAAATACAGAATCGATCGGTATCGAGCGTATTAAGTGTTGCACACCTCCTAAAAACAAACAAAAAAAGAGGGCCTAAGCCCCCTCTTGATTAATCTTCTCCCACTCCTTGATAATCATTCTCTCCACATAGTCCGGCGGGGTACGCTTGCCAGTTCCCCAATCTGCCCGTATTCTTAAATGGACAGCCTAGAACATTAATGACTGTTCGTTTCTAATTAATTTGTACTATTCTCCGGCAAAGCCTCCGGCGCATATTTAGCCACCAAATTCTGGACGGCTTTTAGTAATTGATCAGGCATATTGTAATACTTTCCATTACCATTCACCAGTGATGGAGTCGTATGATCATTAGACGTATATGATTCTACTTTTGTGCCGATTTCTCCATATGCCAGATCACCATAGATATTAAATGCTGTACCATTATTAAAATCTAAATAATAAGATGGCATCCCCGTCAGCTGCTCACCTTCCGATTCGACAATTCTCCAGCTAGCAAAATCTATCACATTTAGCGCAAACTTAATATCATCTGGATTTGTCACCTCAAAGAGAACTTTTCCTTCATCAAACCCCCACACCGATATTTTCTCCGTCTCCAAGCTATACCCCGCATACCAAGCATCCTCTGAATTCGGATCATTGGTAGCTCCGTTCTGTGCACCATTTCCACACCCCGCCAATAAGCATACCCCCAACACACACGATAAACCTATTGCTAATATCTTCGTAAATCTCTGTATTTTTTTCATTCACGTATCCTCTCTGATTATCCTCGTCTACATTAAGTGTAGTATATCATGGCCAGCTGCACTAGACAACTGACCATGATATATATTCAGTATCAATAAATACTATCTTACCTTAATATACTATACTAACATGCTTAAACATTCCCGTAATATGTCGAATGACCTGTAAAACGAGGATGCCCTACAGCTGACTTATCAGTGGCATCATCCCAGCCACACTTCATCGCCCATTGAATGGGACAACCACCAACATAATACCAAAAATAATAATTAAAGCTATTCGATGTAGCAAAAGTACCTGTATCACTCCAACCAACAAAGGCTTTATTTGTAGAGGTAGTATAAATCTTAAAAGCATTGGACCATGTAGCATTTTTGGCTGTAGAGCACGCATCTAAAACCACAAATTTCCAATTACCCTCTACCGCACTAGATTCCATTGTCGTCCAGTTGCCATTATATACATCACCTATATCATGATAAGAACCGTGGCCGCAAAAATAGAATCCATATGCATCCGCTCTATCCTGCACAAAGGTCTTTATTTTTGGAAACATCTGTGCAGGCAATATTTGACTCATCAAAACTGGACTATACCCTCTGAGGATGAATTTGTTTGCAGCCCTGTTCGAACAGGTCACAGTGACACTTCTAACATTAGATCCAAAACTCCCTGCTGAATCACTAACTTCATCTCCACCAGTCACTTCTCCCGTCACCGCGTCCACATAAATAAAATAATACCCCTCATTAAGGCTTATTTTATAAGACAACCGCACAAAATCAGCTATTTCATAGCTCTCCTCAGACCAGAAAAAATTAGGACGGTAATATACCAGCTCTACACCATCCACCTTGCCATCAAGTTTCTCAATCTGTTCCGCGGCACTCTTCAAAGCCTCTTCTTCACTTATTTCCGCTTTCAGTGTATTAACTGGCTTATTAAAGCGAGTAATATATCCGATGCTGCCATCGCCGCGATACAGCAGGATATTTACAACTTCATGAGGATTCTCTAACCCATTTTCCAAAACACGTACATAGCTCACATCGCAAAGATTCGCATCTTCTGCCCGTATTCTTAAATGGACAGTCTAGGACATTAAAGACCGGATCTAATTAGTTTGCACTATTCTCCGGCAAGGCCTCCGGCGCATATTTAGCCACCAAATCCTGAACAGCTTTCAATAAGCCGTCCGGCATCTCGTAATACCCTGGTAAAGCATCATCAACATATTGACTGATATCATTATCATCACTTTGTCCGCTCACTATCTTTTTCCCAATAGACCCATACGCATAAGTGTCATACAGATCAAAAGCAGTGCCATTATTCAGATCTACAAAATAGTACGGTATTCCAGCCGCTTGTGCTTTCTTTTCTACCATTGTCCAACTGGTAAAATCTATCGCATTAACCACACTCTTAATTTCATCTACATCTGTAATCTCTACAATTGGCTCCAAGCTACCTCCTTGAGGTCCTGGTGGATAGTGGGCCCAGATAGAGATCTTTTCCGTCTCCAAGCTATACTCCGCATACCAAGCCCCTTTTTGACCTGCCTTGTTATTAGCCTCACCCGTCTGTCCACTCACATTACACCCAGAAAGCAGGCAAATCCCCATGAAACACGATAAACTTACTGTTAATATTCTAATAAAAACTCTATTTTTTCTCATCTAGCATCCTCCCTGTTTATTTATCTAATTCATACATTTCCATAATATGATGCATCACCCGTAAAACGAGGGTATGCAGTAAAGTATCTATAACCCGTCCTGTCCCACCCAGTCTTCATCGCCCATTGAATAGAGCAACCACCAACCAAGGGCCAAAACTCTTCATTGAATTCTTTTAATGTGCCCACTGCTACTCGTGAGCTCCAACCAACAAATGCTTTATTTATAGAAGTGGAGTAAATCTTGAAAGCATTTGACCAAGTAGCATCTGCAGCTGAAGAGCAAGAATCTAAAACTACAAACTTCCAATTGCCCGTTACCTCACTAGAGTACATTAACGCAAAGTCGCCATTACTATTCTTAACATCACCAATGTTATTATACGAACCGTGACCTATATAATAAAAACCATATGCATCTGGCCTATTTTGAAGCTTTACAAATGCCTTTATCTTATCAATATACGGACTACCAGATATTGTGCTCATCAAAACTGGACTGTATCCCCTGAGAATAAATTTATTAGCTGCCCTATTAGCACAAACAGGGCCGTTATTATTATAAAAAATGCTGGACCCGAAACAGCCTGCCGAATCAGCAGCCATGTCCCCACCAGTCACTTCTCCCGTCACTGCGTCCACATAAATAAAATAGAACCCCTCATTAAGGCTTATTCTATAAGACAACCGTACAAACTTAGATGTTTCGTAACTCTCCTCTTCCCAGAAAAAATTCGGTTTATAATAAACCAACTCCACACCATCCACTTTACCTTCTAGTTTTTCTATCTGTTCCTGCGCACTTTTCAAAGCCTCTTCTTCACTTATTTCCGCTTTCAAAGTATTGACGGACTCATCAAAGCGGTGAATAAACCCAATACTACCATCCCCACGATACAGTAAAATATTAACAGCTTCATAGGGATTTTCTAACCCATTTTCCAAAATACGCACATACCTCGCATCGCAAAGATTCGCATCTTCTGCCCGTACATACTCCAGTTTGTAATCATCGCTTAAACCTAATTGTTGCTTAACTTTCTCCGCCATCGCAAAATAATCCTCCTTGGTCGTTTTACACTCAGCCTCTAGATTATCTTCGATGTATCTACTGATTGTCATGATCTGATCTTTTTCATTCAGCGCTACATAATTGTGATCATCGACCTTGAACTTCTTATATGTAATGCCTGCCGCTGAATCCTCAACCACCTCAATTGTATTAAACTTGTTGGCATTAACACCCAAAACCGATAAACTCTCGACCTGCTTGTCTGTCAAAACACCAGTACTTTTAGCCGCATAGGTATCTACCACCTTCTCAAGCCACAAATCATCTGACGCCGGCTCCGCCGTCTTCAACACACTATCCAAATTTACACTACTGCTCTCTTTATCCCCTGATCCTACCAGCGCAACCGCCGCTATCACTAATACTACAACCATCAAAAACACTAACAACTACTTTTTCATACATACTGCCTCCCTAAAATATTTATTAATAAACTTTGTGCTTAATAAATATGTCTTTTAATCTATACTCACTGGACTCACTGGTAAATTATGTATTATTTTCTACATTATTTATTAAAATCCCTTTACCTATATTACGACATATTGTGACATATTTAATAAATTATCTAGGTAGGTGGAGTAAAATTCCTAAATAAAATAAGCAACAAAAAAAGAGGACGCAAAACCCCTCAAGGAAACCCATAATGATTACTGGCTTAATTTAAAGGAATCTTTGTCATCAATACCGAAATAATGTCATCAATACCGAAATAAATTATAGTTACAGTGACAATATAACTTGAGAGTGGGGATTGTTTTGAGAATTATACAAAAAGATACAGCGGCCTTAATGGTTGATATTCAGGAAAGACTACTGCCGGCGGTAGATTGCGCCGAGCAAACTTTAGACTCGGCCATACGCTTGATAAAAGGACTTGACATTCTGCAAATTCCACTAATCCCGATACGCCAGTATCCACAAGGGCTGGGGGATTTCCCGCCTGAACTGTGGGAAGTTTTAAAGGGACTTCAACCACTGGACAAAACAACCTTCAGTGCTTGGGAAGAACCAAAAATCGCAGAAAAAATCCGCTCCCTTGACAAAAAAAATCTGCTCGTGTTTGGTATGGAAGCACATGTATGCGTACAGCAAACTGTGATCGACCTTCTAAGCGAGGGTTTTAGCGTAGTGGTAATTGTTGATTGCATAACTTCTCGCTGTTTCCACGATAAAAAAATTGCTCTGCGTCGCCTGGAACAAGAGGGCGCACTTTTAGCAACCAGTGAATCGATTCTCTTTGAATTACTGCGAAAATCAGGTACAGAGACCTTTAAAAAAATTTCTACCTTAGTGAAATAACAAAAGTGAAATAACAAACTTTTACAAATATTGAGTGTTGCAATCCCCTCTTTTATGGTAAGCATCGTGGTTGCCATCTATCGGCTTTAGACGCTCTCCTTAAAGAGGATAAAAACAGGACTCCGCATCATCAACCCAAAGATATTCCCTGTTATTTTCGCCTTTAGCTCACAAGAAAAACCCGTCAAGATTAAAAATCTTGACGGGTTATATTTATACCGACTTATATTTTAAAAGAGCATAACTCCCGCAAGGGACAAATATCACATAAAGGTTTTTGTGCCTTGCAAATCTTACGCCCATGCCAAATCAGCCAATGATGAGCCTCTCCCCATTTATCCTCAGGAATAATTGCACATAATTCCTTTTCCACAGCTTCAGGCACTCGACCTTTAGCTAGACCTAAACGACGGGAAACACGAAACACATGTGTATCTACAGCTAGTGCCGGCAAACCAAATCCTACACTTTGGATAACATTGGCTGTCTTTCGCCCCACACCGGGCAATTTCATCAAAGACTCCTTATCCGAAGGCACCTGTCCCTCATATTCTTCATTGATGATTTTTGCAGTCTGGATAATGTTTTTCGCCTTGTTTTTGTATAATCCGCAGGTACGAATATAGTTTTCCAACTCTGTTGTCCTAAGAGAAGACATGCTTTTAGCATCAGGATATTTTTTAAAAAGTTCGTCTGTAATTTTATTAACTTGATTATCATTGGTTTGAGCAGATAGAATCACTGCCACCAGCAACTGAAAGGTATTATTAAAATTAAGGGCAGTTTTGCTGCCTTGGTATGTTTTTTCTAAAATCTCTAATATCTGTCGAGTTTTTTTATTCATCTTTTTTCACCTTTGAAATTTATTATAACATAAACCTTAACAGTAACCAAATAAAAAATCAGCCGAAAAAAACTCGGCTGATTTTTTAGAAAACTGAAGCTTAATTATCTACAACGGAAAGTGATACAGGCAGTATGATCAGCACAATCTACAGCATTAGTCCCGGAAGAAGCAACTTCGATACTTTGAGCCTGACAATCAGAGTCACTGTTATATGCGCATTCCTCTACCTTGCATTTGATTTTAGCCAAAATGTTCACCTCCTTTGGCTTCATGCTTTTATTATAGCCAAAAAAGGAAAAAATAACGGCAGAACCGTTATTTTTTATAAATTATTTCTTCACCGACTTTCAATACCTGACATTTGCTGTCGGTTTGCGTCTCAATCAATTTTTTAAATTTATAAGGATCTTGCTTGATGTTGGGAAAAGTATCATAATGCATAGGAATAACAGTTTTAGCTCCCAACCAAGCTGCCGCAACCTTCGCATCATCCGGTCCCATAGTATAGAAATCACCAATCGGCAAAAGCGCAACATCTAAATTATGTGGCGCAATAATGGCCTTCATATCTCCGAACAAACCAGTGTCACCAGCATGATAAATACATAAATCATCCATTAGCACCAAATAGCCGCAAGCAATTCCCCCATAATGACAACCTTTATTATCCACATAAGTAGACCCATGCCAGGCCGGCATCATTTTAATTTTCAAATCACCCAAATCAACTAAACCACCCAAGTTAAAAGCAACGGTTTCAATCCCTTGCAACGGCAATTGATTAATTAAATCTACCTGTGCCACTACAACGGAACCGCTTTTATCAGCAATCTCTAGGGCATTGCCAAGATGATCACCATGCCCATGCGTCAACAAAATATAATCAGGTGAAAAATCTTGCCAGGTTTTCGTTACCAAAGGATTACCCTCAATAAAAGGATCAATCAGCACATTTTTGCTGCCGATCAAGCTGAAACAAGCGTGTCCCTCATAAACTATCTTCATAAACATCCCTCGCTTTCACTAGGTTAATCTTATCATATTTTAGGTAGTCAGAAAAGCATTAGCCAGAAAAACAGACAGATTAAGATAAAAACAATTAAAAACGAGGGGAAAAAAATTACATGCACCAATAATAAGACAGCAATAAAAAATAAAATCAACTTAGAGACTTCAAAAGCAACAATCAGATCAAGAACGCTTCTCCAGCATTTATTAAACCACTTACCCATGACCTCACCCCCTGGAAGCATTTCTTTATAGAATATGCGCTCAAGGGTTGATAAGTGCATTACAGCCGGATAGTGCGCCCATCTTCCAGCATGTATAACCAAGCTTCAATAACTGTTTGCTGCATGCTGTCGCTAAAGGCACGTCGATAATAGTTCACTTGTTTTTGATAACGGTCTTTGATCTGCTCAAGACTTAATCCCCGTCCGCCCGTTTTATAATCAACCAGCACCCAACCACTAGCCTCTCGAAAAATCACATCAATAATACCCTGCAAAACTACCTTTTGATCACCAAAACCCCCTCTAACCTCAGCAACAGGCAAAGCATAAATAAAAGGGAGTTCTCTTGCAAATTCCAGAGAATTACGTAAACGCTTGCCCAATTCACCTCGCCAAAAGCTAGTTATTTTTTGGGGATCGACAAGTTTTGCCCAGCTCGGAGGAATAATTTTTTTGGCCGCCAGCTCATGAATATACTGCTCAATATCAACACAATCCACCGGTACATGTTGCATAATAAAGTGATATGCCGTTCCCTTTTCCTGCGCCTGCTGATAGTCTGCCGGAGCTTCATCAGCTAAAAGCAGCCGGCTTTCAGAGCGGATTTCTTCCAAATCATAAGCCATTTTCTGCAACTGAGTCACAGTTATTTTTGCAGTATAATTACATAACTCAGTTTGTGGATAACGATAAGTCAAAACCCTTTGAACAGTAGCGGCATGATCCGTTGCAGGCACTTTTTGCTTACCGGAAAGAATTTTTTCCATAAAGTCGGGAGTGCTTTTTTTTGTTTGTTTTTTTACAGTAGGCATCCCGATTGAGATCTGCCACCTACTAGTATCGTCCACTTTAATATAATCATGATCCGTCATGTGGGCGGCCTCCCGAAGAACCTGCCCATCCTGATGCTGCAATAAAGCACGAGCCAGCCAATCCAAAGGCTTTCGGTCCTTGCGCAGCACTTCCGCCGGCAAAAACCCCTTAATCGCCGCTGTTTGTGCCCATCTTTCGGCATCCCTAGCTAGATTATTAACCGAACCTGTCATAATCAACCTTTCTTTAGCCCTGGTCATAGCCACATACAAAATGCGAATCTCCTCGGCAATCGCTTCCTGATGATGCCTTTTTTTGATAGCCTGGTGAGCCAAAGTAGGGTATTTTATTCTTCTTTTACGATCTATCACCAAAGGTCCCAACCCCAAATTTTTATGCCATAAAAGATCATTTCTGTTTTCATGCAAGAAAAATTGACTACCCAAGCCGGCCAGGAAAACTACTGGATACTCCAAGCCCTTACTTTTATGAATGCTGATAAATGTCACCGCATTATCATTATTAGGAATGGCAGTCTGTCGGGGATCAGCGGCGCTCTTGGTCTTAACATCCTCTATAAAACGCAAGAAACGTAATAACCCTCTAAAAGAACTTTTTTCATACTCTCGAACATGTTCATAAAAAACCTGTAAATTACCTTGTCTTTGCCACCCTTCCGGCAAAGCTCCAACTAAATGAAAGTAACCCTGTTGTTCATAAATTTGCTGAACCAGCACTGAAAGAGGGGCGTGCTGATTCAGCTGGCGCCATTTATTCAACTGATGCAAAAAATCGGCCAACTTGTACCCGCATTCATCTGTATTTTGTGAGGCTTTTTCGATTGCCTGATATAAATTACCCGGATAATCCAAACGGACCTTTAATAATTGGTCAAGATCCAACCCTACCATTTGTGAACGCAAAACAGCAGCTAGTGGGATATCCTGTTGAGGATTGTCAATAATTTTCAAAATAGAAATCATTAAAGAAACTTCCGGCGAATGCAAATAATCATCTATGCCGGCATCCTTTACAGGAATACCCATCCCTAAAAGCGTTCTCACCATCTGCGGCTGCCTATTGCGCGGAGAGCGTAGAAGAATAACCATATCCCGATAAGCATAACCCTGTTCTTTAAGTTCAAAAATTTTTTGCCCAATCAGCGTGGCCTCTTTTTCCATCCCTGCATCGGTCTCTCTATCCATCTCGATTTTTGACTCGGCATCAGCCTCCTCTCCATTAGGCGAATTATCTAAAATATAGAGCTCCACCGGTACCTCAGCCTGCTCTTTTTGACCGGACAATAAATATATTTCTTTATCATAATTTAAATCTGCCGATTGTTTACTCATTATTCTGGCAAAAAGATAATTAACAGCATCTAAAATAGACTGTGTGCTGCGAAAATTCTTCGTAAGATCAACCCTTTTGCCACCTAAGCCTTGTCCATAATCTTGATATTTTTCCAAAAATAATTGAGGTTCTGCTAAGCGGAAACGGTAAATACTCTGCTTGATATCACCCACCGCAAAAAAATTATTATTACGGGATACTAATTGCAAAATTGTTTCCTGTGCAGCGTTAATATCCTGATATTCATCAACCAATACTTCAGCAAATTGCTCTTTAAGCTGTGCCGACAGGCCATTTTTTTCATCCTTCAACAATTTAAGGCATAGATGCTCCATATCGCTAAAATCCAAGATGTTTTTATCCCGCTTAACCTTATTATAAGCAACATTAAAATCGTCTATCAATTGATAAAGTGTTCGCAATAAATCACCTGCCGCTTGCAAATCATGAAGCAATTTTTCATAAGACCTGCTACATAAATCCTTTTGCAGATCAGTAATGATTTTTTTTCCCTTATTACGTAATTTTCTAACCTCTTCTTTATCTTCTTTATTACCCTCTTTACTGGCAGGTAACCTGCCAAATTGACCAAAAGCCAAATCATTTAAAAATAATCTCCAGCCATTTTTTTGCTCAATATTCTCTTTAATGGCCGCAATCATAGCCAATTCATCCTTTAGAGCAGCGGCATAAGCAGCCACTACGTCGCCATCTTCAGCAACAACTAAGGCCTCTTGATAAAAGGTTTGTGCCGATATCAGCTCTTTTCGTATTTCTTGTAAGAAAAAATCGCTCCACAGATAATCATCTATATTTTCATTTTCTCCAAAAGCTCGGGTCATTTGATCCAGCCACTTTAAAGGCTCGGGCTGGCTGTAAATAAATTCATATAGCTTAAGTATCAACTGTAATAGCTGCTCATCATCACGATTACCGCCATAAGCATCAACCAGTAAAGCCAACGAGCCATCATCCTGTTCATAACGATCCTCCATGAATTTATCTAAGGTTTCCCGTAATAATAAAGTTTGCTCCGCTTGACCGATCACTCTCGATGAAGCATCCAGCCCCAAAAGATAAAAATTGCGCCGGATCAAATCTAAACAAAAAGAATGTACAGTCGTAATATTAACCTGAGGTAAAAGGGTTAACTGTCTGGATAAATGCTTGTTTTGCGGGTCTTTTTGTGCGGCTCTGGTAATCGCTTTTGATATTTTTTGCCGCATTTCAGAAGCTGCCGCATTGGTAAAGGTTACTACCAAAACATGATGCAAATCTAAGGGATGATCAGGGTTTAAAACCTTTTTTATCAATTTTTCCACCAATACCGCCGTCTTGCCGGAGCCGGCACCGGCCGAAACTAAAAGATTCGTATCGGAAAGCTCAATCGCTTGCTTTTGTTGTTTTGTCCAAACAACTTTATTCATCTTGGGATTCCTCCTCACCTAAAAGTGACCATAATTCCGAAGTTTTCAAGGGGGGATTTTCCTTTTTATGAGGCAACAAAAACAAGTCAAAGGCACAAAAATCACGATAATCACAATAATCACAAAAAGCAAATTTTTGCCCTTCTTGTGGCGTGGCCGTCACCAAACCCTCTAGCATCTGTCCTGCTGTCTGGCGCAAGATCTCTAGTAAATGCTCCCGCAATAACTGCAACTGTCTTTCAGTTAAACCCGCCGAATTACCATAAAAATTCCCATCCTTTTTCATCGCCACCGGCAAAAGAGCAGAATGCCCACTAATCTGATGATCACCCAGTTGAACAGCTTCCTGATCCTGCACAGCTAATCCTTCCAGACGCAAATCCAAAAGCTCCTTCTTGTCACTGGCATCAGATAAAGGCAGGTTGAGAAAATCATCACGTACTAAAGAGTAATAAATACCGGCACCACCGGCGGCGGCTGTCGGCACACCAAAAACAGCGCTGTTTTCCAGCACTAAATGTAAATATACCAATAGTTGCAGCTTCAAACCATAAAAAATATCCTTCGCTGACAGGCTGTTTCTACCGGTCTTATAGTCAATAATTCTAAACCAGCTTTTTCCCTCACCTACCGCCAGATCAATACGGTCTATTTGACCGGATATTTCCAGCTCTTTACTATCTGATAAAGGGATCCTAAGAGAAGGCAAGATCTTCTGCGGCCCAAACGTTATCTCCCAAGCAATCGGCTCAAAACTACTGTTTTGCATGTGCGTCACCATCACCTTGACCGCCATCACAAGTGTGTCCTTGATGCGCTTAGCCAAATATGTATAACGTGCGCTGGAGGCCAAAATATCATCTGACAGCTGTGGTAAATATTGCTCTAAACTCTCTTCTACCAGTTGTTCGGCTTTGCTTTCATCAATTGTTGACCAGGATATTTTCTCTTGATTAATTCTTTTTCCAATCATCGCCAAAATTTCATGAAATAATTTCCCTCTATCCAAAGGACTCAACTGATAAAGTTGACGATTTTCCAGTTTCAGACCGTAAGCGGCAAAATAAGCCAAAGGACATGTTCGATATTTTTCTAAACGTGAAACACTGGAACGCAGCTTAGAACCATAAAGTCGCTGCAGGCTATCCTTATTTAACTTTTTCTGCCCCGGCAGATAAAAAAGCCCCTCCAACATTAAAGTCAGCACATCTGCATATTCAGCCCGCCCCAGATAGTAATTATAAACGTCCCGCCAATAGGCTGCCCCTTCAATCCCTGCTGCCGCCTTTGATAATTGCTCGGCCAACTGAGCCAGAGTTCTGTAACCACCTGTTAAAAAAAGCGGATCATTGTTATCTTCACTGAAAAACCTTTCCTCCAACCTTACAAACAGTTCTTTTAAGCGTCCTATAATCATAGAAGGCTGCATCTTTTGCCCTTCTTCATCACTTAAGCAATAGCTAAGATAGATCTTTTCACTGGCTCTGGTTAAGGCTATATAGACCAAATAATTTTCCTCCAGCTGTTTTCTTTCGGCGCTGGGTGCCAAATTAATTCCCAAACCTGCTAAATCTTCACGATCACGTGTGGAAAAAACCCCTTGAGGTTTTATCTTGGCAGGAAAAACGTCATTATTAACTCCAATCACAAACGATGCCTTAATCTCAGGACTGCGACTGCGCTCTAAAGAAGAAACAAAAACCTGATCCAATCCCGGAGGGATTAAAGACATTTTTAAACCGCTGAAAACAGTATCAAAAATACCGCAAATCTGCTCACAAGGCAAAACCTCAGCACCTAAAAATGTTTCCGCCTCCTCTAAAACCAGAACTACCTTATCCCACACCTGACCATAAATAGCAGCACTTTCAGCATCACCTTTTTCAATCGCCTCTTGCTGCCATTTATGCAGTTTTTCCGCTACATGAAGCTGTTCTAAAAGCAGACGCAGAGCCCCTGCTACCTCATTTATGGAACAAGGTTTAGCTAAAACCTCAGTAAAAGCAAATAAAGCGTCCCGTCCTTTTTTGCGCCAATCATTAATCAAGGCCAGCTTTTCTTGGCTCTTTTCTTGCCATTTTCCCCGTTCACTTCTAGGTAAAAGATCCTTAGGGAAAAAATGCCAATCCTTATCCGTTGTCCATTGATAAGGTCGAATACCTGCGGCTAAACAATAGTTTTCTAACTGATCTGCCTCCGACAAAGTAAGCGGCACCAAAGGATTTTTTAAATAACGAAAAACCGAAGCATAATGCCAACCGTCTCGAGCCACCTCAAAAGATGCCCTGATCAGCTCAATCAGTGGATGATGAAAAAGGGTTTTGGGAGTATCGATAAAAAAGGGAATCCCCAAATCAGTAAAAACCGTTTGCAAAATCTCCTCATACGGCATAATATCCCTGGTAATTACACTGATGTCTCGATAATGCCAACCCTCTTCCCGCACTAAATAAAGAATGCGCTGCGCAATCCCGGTAATCTCCTCCTGACGATCGGCTGCCACCAATATTTCTAATTGCTGCGTTTGCTCCGATCGACAATCCTTTTTAGTAAGAGGAAAAAAATTTTTCTCGATAAAAGCCAATTCGCTGTCCTTTGCAAAACGTCCGGGCTGACCCATGCAAATAATTGGTTCTTTAACCTCAACACCATTTTTATCAGCCAGTTTTTGTAAGTCTTCCTTGGTTTGCAGCACATTATAAAAAAGATCCATTTCAAAAATATCCGCTGCCTGTTGATCAGGATCGCAAGCCAAAGTAATTTCTACTTGCTCCGCTTTCTGCAAAAAAGCCTCTATCACCAACAACTCCTGCGGCGTAAACACACTAAAGCCATCTATAAGAAGATGAGCTCCTTGAAGAAAATTCTGCTCTTTAATTTCTTGTGCCAAAAAATTTAAGCCATCCCGAGGATCATCATGATGCTCCTCTGCTAAAAGTTGAAACCTTTCATATAGTAAGTAAATATCAGACAGTTTATCTCGTAAAGCGTCATCTTCCACTCGCACCTTGGCCAAATCAAGCGGCAAAACATTATACATTTTCAGCTCCGAAATCGCCTCCAAAACAGTTTCCGGAAAACTAATATTTTTGGCAGAGGCAGCAAAAGTCCGTAAAACATCCTGCTGTTCATAGAGTATTTTAGTAATTAACATTTTTTTACCTAATTCTGACAGGGGACCTTTTAATTTGCCCGGCTGCCGCATTTTGGCACGGTGAACCAAGCGACTGAAGCTCATTATTTCACCGCGACAAAAACCGGGCGGAGAAAATTCGGTCACCAAAGCCCGCTCAGTAATAAAAGTAGATTGTTCCGGCACAATCATAATCATCCGTTTTTCGGACATGGTCTTTTGAAGCTGAGCCATTTTATTTAAACAATAATAGGTTTTACCGCTGCCTGCTCGTCCCAGAATAAAACGCATATACTTCCTCCCAGATAATTACCTTAATGGCAGCTGTCGCACTTTTCGTTTTTCGAAAAGACTTATGTGTTTAAATCCGGCGGCCTTAATATAGTCATAGGTAATTTTTATATCCTTACCGACACTGTCGGCCAAATGTGCATCAGACCCGCAAGTAACAATCTCTCCGCCCAGCTGCCTATAACGAGCTAAAATACTACTCACCGGATGAGGCTCTTTTAACTGATGACGCAAAGAACCGGTATTTACTTCTAAACCTTTACCACGGCTAATTAAAGCCATCAGCAGGTCATCAATCTCCTTTTGATATTCCTGCCAAGAGAAGCTAAGATGCCGCATCCTCGCATTTCGCCGTAACAAATCTAAATGCCCCAAAACATCAAAATGAGGGATTTCTTTAACTAATTGTTCTAAGTTTTTCAGATATTCAATCCAAATTTCATCCTTAGTTTTCCCAAGCATAAATTCATCGGTATGTAAATTACAATTATTCATATAATGCGCCGAACCAATAACAAAATCCCACAAAGCGGCCTCACTAATCTCTTGATAACGCTCCTGAAAACCGGGCATCAGCCCCAGCTCCATTCCCATCCCTATCGATAACTGCGGATATTTTTTTCTCGCCAACTCAATATCCTTTTGGTAGGCCTTAAGATCCGGAATTAGTTCAACGGGCCTAAGTCCCACAAACTCCACATGATCTGTCAGCATAATTCCCTCAAGCCCCTTTGCCAAGGCAAGAGAGGCAATTTCAGAAACGCTAAGACAACCATCAAAGGAATGCTCACTATGAAGATGATAATCATAATATTTCATGCTGTTTACTCCTGCCTGCTTCTATACTCTTGCATGATAGCCATGCCGGCACTAGTAGCCAGGTAATCCGCCCCGGCAGCTAAAAGTGTTTCCATCGTTTCTCGTAAATAAATACCGCCGCAAGCCTCAATTTTTAATTCAGGCATCAAGTGTCGAATGAAGGCAATGGTCTCTAAATTAGCGATGCTTTTACTAAATCCGGTAGAGGCCTTGATCACTTGTGCGCCTGATATCTGTGCTATTTTACAAGCTTTGGCCATCTCCTCACGATCAAAATAAGCCTCATCAATAATCACCTTAACCACTGCTTTGCGAGCAGCTTTAACAACTGAGGTAATCTCCTTTTCAACGTAAGCATCATCCCGGCTTTTGAACCTTGGCACATTCAAGCAAAGCTCTATGGCAGTCGCTTCATCCTGCAAGGCCTGCAAGGTTTCAGCAAGCTTAATTTCTTGCGTATTTCCACCCAACGGAAAACCAATCACCGTGGCTATTTCAATTTCAGTACCTGTCAACTCCTTTGCCGCACAGGGTACTTGAACCGGCAAAACGCAAACTGACCTAAAACCCTGTTCACGAGCATCTAAACACAATCTTTTAATGGCAAGATCACTAGCCGTCGGCGATAAATTCGTATGATTAATTAAAGCTGCTTTGTTTTTCATTTCTTTTACCTCTAACTTTCCTAATTAAGGGGGTTAAATCATCACCAAAGATAGTGATATCTCCCGGATTAGTACTGGACAAGCCGTATTGCTCGGCCAACTGCAAATATTCCAAATCGTCAAACTGATAACCCATCACACCAGCTGCTACAGCATCTACTGCCATCGTATCAGCACCAACTAAAAGCAATCCCCAAGGTTCTGCCTCCCCTAAGTAATTAACTGAAAGTCCCTCCATGATGGTCAAATCAGGAATCACCAGTTTGCTTAAATCAAAAAGTCCCCGCCCTAGATTTTTATCCTGCAAAAGCTCCCTTTCCTGCGGTGGGATGGCTCCCAAAAGATTGGTGGTTGCCCCGCAAAAACCCTCAAAAGGCAGCACTTTCAATTTAGGAAGATTTATCACCACATCAGCTAAGAGTAGCGTTTGAAAAACCTCCAATTGCTCCAGTAACAAGGCTTGCGGAACCTGTCGCAGCACAGTTTTGGTTTCATTCAAATCGCAAAGATCAGCTCCGCTTTCCTCACAAAGATAATCATAACCGGCCACACAAAAATTTTCCATCGTATCATAACCGACATTCGCCGATTCAGCCACTGTCACAGAGGCCGCTCCGGCAGACAAGGCCAGCTCAATCATAGCCCCTACCAACAAGAGATCTGTAACAAGACCATCTTCCGGTAGAGCCGGCAACGACACATCCGGTTTTAAAAGAACCCGATCGTCCGGCTGAATAAACATCCCGATACCACCAAAAGGTGCAAACATCTTTAAAAGCTCTTCTTTAATAGCTTTTTTATCTACCTGATCAGTTGTTCGCCAAGCCGTTACAATACTCATAATAACCTCTCTTTTAACAAAAATTATAGTCCTTCCTATTATATCATAAAAGGATTCCGCCATCCATGGATGGCGGAACCTTCATGATCAATATGTTTTAAATTATTCGTGCTGTGACATTCTTTCTCTGATCGCCGCTTGGGCGGCAGACAAACGAGCAATCGGCACTCTAAAGGGAGAACAACTAACATATTTTAAGCCCAATCTATGACAAAAATCGATGGATGACGGATCGCCGCCATGCTCTCCACAAATCCCTAATTTAAGATCAGGACGACCGCTGAGACCCCTTTTAACAGCCATTTCCATCAATTGTCCCACTCCTTTTTGATCCAAGCGGGCAAAAGGATCTGATTCCAGAATCTGTTTTTTATAATAATCATCTAAAAAGCTACCGGCATCATCTCGCGAAAAACCATAAGACATCTGTGTCAAATCATTAGTGCCAAAAGAGAAGAACTCTGCCGACTTGGCTATTTCATCAGCAACTAAACAGGCGCGCGGAATCTCAATCATCGTGCCTACCAGATAAACCAGTTCCATACCACTATCAGCAATAATTTTATCCGCAACTTTCACCACAATATCCTTGACATAGTCAAATTCTTTAGCTTCACTAATCAAAGGAATCATGATTTCCGGCACAATATTATATCCCTGCTCTTTTTTAACATGTAAGGCTGCTTCAATAATAGCCGTAGTCTGCATTTCTACAATTTCAGGATATGTCACAGACAGGCGGCAGCCCCGATGACCCATCATCGGATTACATTCTTTTAATCCCTCAGATCTGCGTTTGAGGATTTCAAATGTCGTACCCATATTTTGAGCTAATTCTGCAATCTCCTCATCAGAATGAGGTAAAAATTCATGCAAAGGTGGATCAAGTAAACGTACATTAACCGGTTTATCCTGCATAACCTGATAAATATCAATAAAATCCTTTTTCTGCATCGGCAGCAAATAGGATAAAGCAATTCGTCTATCCTTTTCATTGTCAGCCAAAATCATCTGCCGCACACGTAAAATACGATCCTCTTTAAAAAACATATGCTCCGTACGACATAAGCCAATTCCCTCTGCCCCAAAAGACAATGCATTACTGGAATCTGTCGGCGTATCGGCATTGGTACGTATGCGTAATCTTCGATACTTATCCGCCAATTCCATAAAACGAGCAAAATCACCGCAAATAGCAGGTTCAACCGTTTTAATATCGCCGGCATAAATTTTCCCGCTACTGCCATTTAAAGAAATATAGTCACCTTCGGCAAATGTATGACCACCAATTGTCAAAATTTTTGCGTCCTCATCAATTTTTGCCTCGGAACAACCGGCTACACAGCAGGTACCCATTCCTCTGGCAACTACTGCGGCATGTGAAGTCATACCGCCACGCGCCGTTAAAATACCTTCGGCAGCTACCATCCCTTCAATATCCTCCGGAGAGGTTTCCAAGCGCACTAAAATAACACGATTGCCGGCATCTTTAGCAGTTTTGGCTTCATCAGCAGTAAAGTATATTTTACCGGCAGCCGAACCGGGACTGGCCGGCAAAGCTGCCCCCAACTCATGAGCTTTCTTTAGGGATTCTTGATCGAATGTGGGATGAAGCAACTGGTCCAATTGCTTTGGATCAACCATTAAAAGAGCCTCTTCCTCCGTAATCATCCCTTCATCAAGCAGTTCTATTGCTACCCTTAAAGCGGCGGTAGCTGTCCTTTTACCATTTCTTGTCTGTAAAAAATACAGCTTTTCATCTTCAATAGTAAATTCCATATCCTGCATATCTTTATAATGTTTTTCCAGAGATTCGGCAATCTCCATAAATTGCCGATAAACACGGGGCATATCCTCTGCCAAAGTACTAATGGGTTTCGGCGTACGAGTACCTGCCACGACATCCTCACCTTGAGCATTAATTAAGTATTCACCAAATATTTTTTTCTCACCGGTGGCAGGGTTTCTTGTAAAAGCAACACCGGTACCGGAAGTATTACCCATGTTACCAAAAACCATCATCTGCACATTGACAGCAGTGCCCCAATCCCCGGGGATATCATGCATACGGCGATAAACAATAGCCCGCTGATTATTCCAGGAACGAAAAACTGCCTCCACAGATTCCAACAGCTGTTTTTCCGGATCATTAGGAAATTCTTCACCGATTTCCTGTTTATAAAGAGCCTTAAACTTTTGAATAATCTCTTGTAAATCTTCTTTAGTCATCTCATTATCATGAGTCAATCCTTTAGCTTCCTTAACATCATCTAAAATTCTTTCAAACTTAGACTTGGATATACCCATCACTACATCAGAAAACATCTGTATAAAACGACGGTAGGAATCGTAAGCAAAGCAATAATTATCAGTCTTTTTACCAAGTGCCTCGGTGGCCGCATCAGTAAGGCCAAGATTTAAAATCGTATCCATCATGCCCGGCATTGAGGCTCTGGCACCGGAACGTACAGACACTAACAGAGGGTTTTCATTATCTCCAAATTTTTTACCGCTCAACTTTTCCAAATCGGCCATAGCAGACTTAATTTGTTCAATAATTTCAGGGTCAATAGATTTTTTTTTAGCGTAATAATCCATACATGCTTCGGTTGTAATAGTAAAACCCTGTGGTATAGGTAATCCTAAATTGGTCATTTCCGCTAAATTGGAACCTTTTCCCCCCAGAAGATTTTTCATTGAGGCCGCTCCCTCTTTGAAAGAATAAATATACTTCTTGGTCATGAATACATCCTCCCCTAACTCTTTTCTGAAAAATTTTATATGAGTCTTGCCCTTCGGTTTTATTAATTAACGATTTGTGATAAATCGCCAATACCCTTAGTTATATCAACAATACCGTTTAACAAAGCTAAACGATTGTTTTTGAGCTCCTCATCCTGAACCATCACCATCACCTCAACAAAAAAGTTGTCAATCGGCTCACGCAAAGAGGCAATAGTCTCTAAAGCCGATGGATAATCCTTTTCAGATAGATAGGTATGCAAAAGTCCCTTCACTTCTAAATATTTATGATATAAGATCTTTTCAGACGATTCTTGTAAAAGCTGTTCTTTAATTGTTAAATCCGCCGGCATAATTTTTTTACTTTCGGCATTTTTAAGTAAATTAGCCGCCCTGGTAAATCCTAGTAACAACTCAGAAAAAGCCGCTTTTTCACGATATTCTTCTAAAACCTTAGCCCTTTTACAAGCATCAGTCAAATTATCATAACCAACCGCTGCTATAGCATTCACTACGTCATAGCGGATTCCCTGCTCCGTTAAAATATTTTCCAGGCGATGACCTAAAAAGTCCGTAAGGTTTTTACTGACCTCCGCTTGATCCTTGACCGCCGGATGATCCTTAGTTAATAAATCATAACCCTTGGCTAAAATTTCATGAAGTTCAATATTTAAGGGTGCCGTTTTATCAACAATAATTTGTACAACACCATTGGCCGCACGCCGCAAAGCATAGGGATCCTGCGAACCTGTCGGCTGCATGCCCATGGCAAAAAAGCCCAGTAAACTATCCAGCTTATCGGCAATCGCAACCAATCTGCCGGTCATAGTTTCAGGCAAATCATCCCCGGCAAATCGCGGCAAATAATGCTCTCTGATTGCCTGAGCAACCTCTCGATCCTCTCCATCATGCAAAGCATAATATTCACCCATGATTCCCTGTAGTTCGGGAAATTCACCAACCACAAGAGAGGGTAAGTCGCCCTTCATTAAAGAAGCAGCCCGTTTAACCCGCTCATCAGAAAAACCTATTTTAGCTGCCAATACCGCTGCTATAGCTGATACTCTTTGCACCTTTTCGGCCATCGTACCCAATTTTTCATGAAAAACAATTGCTGAAAGCTTGGCCAAATTCTCCCGGAGTGGTTTTTTAAGGTCCTCTTTCCAGAAAAACTCAGCATCAGCCAAACGTGCCTCTAAAACCTTTTCATTTCCGGCCGCCACTATTTCCAAATATTTATCATCACCATTTCTTACTGTTACAAAACGAGCCATCAAGCGGCCATTTTTATCATACACAGGAAAATAACGCTGATGTTCTTTCATCGGCGTAATCACTAATTCTTCAGGAATATCTAAATATTTATCGTCAAATGAACCGATCAAAGCCGTAGGATACTCCAAAAGAAAATTAATTTCCGTTAAAAGATCGCAATCAGGCTTCACCTGCCCATCAACGCTTTGCGCAACCTGTTCAATTTGTTGCCAAATTAATTGCTCTCTTTTTTGTTGATCAACGATCACAAAATTATCAGCAAGTTTATCCGTATATTCATCCGGCCGGTTAATCTTAATATGATCACTACCAAAAACCCGGTGCCCCATACTGATATTAGAACTTGTCTGACCGGCAATAGTCAAAGGAATTATATCTTCCCCCAAAAGCGCCAACACCCAGTGAATAGGACGCGCAAAACGCATTTCTTCATAACCCCAACGCATCGGTTTAGGAAAGTAAATTTTATTGACAATCTCCAACAAAAGCTGCGGCAAAACTTCTTTGGTCGGCTGTCCCTTTTGGATTTTATTAGCATATAAATAGATATTGCCGTTAAGCTCTTTTCGACTTAAGTTCTCTTCGCTGACACCTTGCCCCCTGCAAAACCCCAAAAGAGCTTTGGTGGGCTGACCCTTTTCATCATAAGCTGCTTTCAAGGAAGGACCTTTAGCCTCTATTTGGCTATCAGTTTGTCCTTCAGCTAATCCGGACACAAAAATCACTAAACGACGGGGAGTAGACCAAACATTTAGCTTATCATATGGCAAACGAGCAGCCAGCAGGGCATCCTCGGTCAATTTTTGCAGCTGTTTAATGGCAGAAGGTAAAAAACGCGCCGGAATTTCTTCCACACCGAGCTCAAATAATAAATCCTGTTTATTCATGCTTTTTATCCCCCTTTTCCTCTAAAATAGCTGCGCGAAGCTGGGGATCTTTAAGCAGAGGAAAACCCATCTCTTCTCTTTGTTTTACATAACCGGCGGCGCATAACTTAGCCAAATTACGTACCCGGGCAATATAACTTTGCCTTTCAGTCACGCTAATTACGCCACGGGCATCTAAAAGATTAAAGACATGGGAACATTTTAAAGCATAATCATAGGCCGGCTGCACCAATCCCTTGGAAATTACCTGACTGCTTTCTTTTTCAAACATATCAAAAAGCTGAAAAAGCATATCAGTATCAGCCTCCACAAAATTATAAAAAGAATAATCAATTTCATTTTGATGGTATACATCACCATAGGTGATATCGCCTACCCACTTAACATCAAAAATGCTGTCCACCTTTTGAATATAAGTAGCCAAACGCTCAATACCATAGGTTATCTCGGCACAGACCGGTTTACAGTCGATACCGCCGCATTGCTGAAAATAGGTGAATTGAGTAATCTCCATACCATCAAGCCACACTTCCCAGCCTAATCCCCAAGCCCCCAAGGTGGGACTTTCCCAATTATCCTCCACAAAACGGATATCATGCTCTCGAGGATTGATGCCGATAGCCTCTAAAGAAGCTAAATAAACTTCTTGTACATTTAAAGGAGAGGGTTTTAAAATAACTTGATATTGAAAATAATGTTGCAAACGATTAGGATTTTCCCCGTAACGTCCATCAGCCGGACGGCGGGAAGGCTCAACATAGGCCACATTCCATGGTTCCGGCCCTAAAGCGCGCAAAAAAGTGGCTGGATTCATGGTCCCGGCCCCTTTTTCTATATCATATGGTTGCAAAATAATACAATTCTGCTCTCCCCAAAACTTGTTTAAAGCCAGAATCAACTCCTGAAAATTCACTCTTTTTCCTCCCATATACAATCTAAGCGGCTTATAAAAGCAAAAAATATAATAAGCCTCTTGCAGTAATTTGATGCAAAAGACCTCTTAAAAGCCTTTAAAACAGACCATTTTGCATGGGCTAAATTAAAGTAAAATCTATATAAATAATTGTAACAAAGACATCTCCCGATGTCAAACAATCAGAATTATCTTAAAGTAATAATAAATCGTCCAAAACCCGTCTGGCTTTAGCCACATATTCTAAATGATAATCCAGATAATTATTTAAAGCCACACTCAATTCCTGCCTGTTTAAGTCACTAATACGCAGGTTGGGTATTTTACTTAAGGGAGCTGATAATAAATGCCTCATCACCTGTACAGTTCCTAAACTGATCAAACCTTTTTGTGAACCATGACAAGAGGGACAAATCAGACCACCGCGAAAAGGTGAAAGGAAAAATTTACTAGCATGGACTCTTCTGCCGCACATCATGCAGCGCTCAGTCTGCGGAGTCAACCCTAACTGCTCTAAAAAACGCAATTCAAAAAAATATCTGGCCAAATCAGGACTATCACCTAATTCCAACAAAGAATAAGTAGCCAGAATCAAAGCAAACACAGAACTATTAGGCTTATGATCCGGCATTCCCAAATCGATCAATTCTGTCATATAAGAAGCATATGCAATGCACTCTAGTTTAGTATGTAAAGCCAAAAAAGGCTCCTCCATCTGTCCCTGCGTAATAATATCCAGAGATCCTCTTCCCTTAGCCAAGGCTAAATTACAATAATAAAAGGGTTGCACCAAACCACGCAGGCTACTCTTTTCTTTAGCGGCTCCTCTGGCTAAAGCAGTGAATTTACCCCTTTCTAAACTATACATAGTCACTAATTTATCATGTTCTTTAAAGCTCCTGGTCCGAAGAATAACAGCTTGTACCAAGTAATTGCGTTCTGCCACCCTAAATACCCCATTTTTTTATTAATCAGTTAATTGCCAGTTGCGTAATAATCCCTCATTATTTCGCCAATCCTTTTTGGTTTTAACCCGCAGCTCCAAATAAACTGAGCAAGCTAAAATCCTCTCGATTTCTAAACGAGCAGACTGTCCTATCTTTTTAATCAGCTGACCACCTTTACCAATAATAATACCTTTTTGCGATTCTCTCTCAACATAAATATTGGCCTCAATATATAATAGATCATCGGACCGTTCTTCAATATCGGTCACATTAACCGCCACTGCATAAGGAATCTCTTCTTTGGTCTGATGTAAAATTTGTTCGCGGATCAATTCGGCAATCAGAAGCTGCTCAGGCTGATCATAAACCATCTCAGACGGATAATACTGCGGTCCCGGCGGCAGATATTCTTGTAAAGTTTTTAACAAATGATCAACATTATATCCTGTTAAGGCTGCCACAGGTACGATCTCTGCAAAATCAAAACGATCTTTATATTTATTAATTAAAGTAAGCACCTGCTCTTTTCGACCTACAACATCGACCTTGTTTATTATCAAAAAAACCGGCGCCGACTGATCTACTAAATGCTTTAAAATAAATTCTTCCCCATCGCCAAATTTCTGGCCGGCATCGATTAAATAAAGAATGATATCACAACCAGCCAAAGATTTGTAAACACTTTCCATCATCTTCTGATTTAATTTATGTTTGGGTTTATGAACACCCGGAGTATCAATAAAAATCATCTGCACCCCCGGCGCATTATAAATACCCCTAATGCTGTTTCTTGTCGTCTGTGGTTTATCAGACATAATAGCAACTTTTTGACCTAAAATAGCATTAAAAAGAGTTGATTTTCCTACATTTGGGCGACCTATTAAAGTAATAAACCCGGAACGAAATCCTGTTTCAGACAAATTATCATACCTCTACTTTTATTTTAATACTCAACTTTAACGGTTTGGTCAACAACCTGAATCCAGGTCTTACCAGAGGACATCCGCCATTCTTGCCCTTCTTGGTCAACAAATTTGGTGCGACTCTCTAAGTCATCACAAAGCCAACGTCCCTCTAAAACCACCCCTTCGGAGAAAAGTAAGGCCTTTCCTTCTCCAGTCATATCAATAGATAAGCGCCCCTCCCTATCCAGAACTTGAGAGCTCACATACTGTACCAAGACATTGCTCACAGCAATTTGCTCACCGGTAGAAGCATCTATATAAGGCTCGCCGCCAACAAAACGCAGGTATTTATTACTTTCGGCATCATATTGGTATTTATTTTTAGCCGAAATATAATTAATACTAAACTCCGTGGCCTCTGGCAAAGAAATATCTGCCGCTTTTTCATCGACGGCCTTTTCCGCCTCTTGCGCTACTGAAAGCTGTGTTTGCCCCTCTGCTAAAAACGGCCAAGCGGTTATTTCCCTTTGCTCTTCCCAACCCTTTTCTGTTAATATCTGCTGAAGATTCTCACTGCTGGTATAAAGGTTATGAGGAGCCCTTCTGCTTTGGTCACGCCAAAAATATTTGCCATAAGAAAATTCATTAATATAAGGCAATTGACCCGCCGACAAATAACTTAAGGCATCATTACTGCCGCCAACATGTACGTAAACAGCTTGCCAACCTTTTGCTACATCAATTAAATAAGGGCGCGCACTTCTGATTGGGCCAATCACATCCGCCTGGCCATGATAAAAGACTGCCAAAATACGGCTCACACCACCCTCAGCGGGTAATTCGTATAATAAATCAGCCTGACTCAGGCCGGACTGCGGACGGGCATTAGGTGCATTATCAATAGTTACCACCATCAAATGCGTAGGCATCTGGGAAATTTCTTGATTATCAAAAGGACAGCGTAAGGCTGTATCCGCCTCCTCTTTCTGACAACCGCTCATCACTGCTAAAACTCCTATCGCTAAAAGAATAAAAATATATCGTAAGCTTTTTTTCATCAATAAATCCCCTTCCATTTTTTATAGAGCCTGCACATATGGTAAAAAAATGATGATTGCCACTACTATGGCAATTATCGAAGCAAAAAAAACCGCACCGGCTGCCACATTTTTAGCCACAGCGGCCCAATAACGATATTCACCGGTCACCAAATCAACTAAAGCTTCAATAGCAGTGTTAACCATTTCTAAACAAATTACCAAACCAATCATCAAAAAAACTACTAGCCACTCCATCTTTGACACACCAAAAAACCAAGCCAGCAAAATGGCTACTGCCGCTAAGAAAAAATGGATTTTCATGTTTCTTTCGCTGCTAAAAGCATATAATACGCCTTTGATAGCGTAATAGAATGAGCGCGCTAATTTACGCAATAATTTCACCTGGCCTGTCCTAACTCTGCTAAAACAGCAGTCTGTAAACTCCTCATCTCTGCTTCGTCTTGAGTCGTTAAATGATCATAACCCAAAAGATGCAGCAACCCATGCACAAAGAGAAAACAAATCTCTCTTTCTAAACTATGATTATATTTATCGGCCTGCCTCTGTGCCATCTCCAGCGAGATAATAATGTCACCTAAAAGTAAAGTTGCCTGCTCATGCCACAACATGGATGCAGAGGCCGACTGCAGATCCCCCTCTAGAGGAAAAGACAAGACATCTGTAGGACAATTCTTGTGACGATATTGAGCATTCAGTTCCTGTATCTCTAAATCATCAGTAAAAAGCAAACTGATTTCTATTTCAATATTATCTTCTTCAAACATCTTGAGAATCTTGGCTTTTTTCAGAGTCAGAAAAGCTGCGTTCTCCAACAATGTCATAGGAAACTTTACTGAGATATTCATCTGCTCTTTCTGTTGCATCATCAGGCATATTGACATGATCATAGCCTCCGATTTCTTTAACTACATCTTCAGGATAAATAATGCGGTTATGGTGCATTCCTGATAAAACCTTCATAAAAGCCTGTGCCACAGTTTCCATATCTTTAAAAGTCAAATGGCAGGCATGTAACTGTCCTTGATCAACCTTATCTTTGATAATATCTTTGACCTTTTTCTCCAACTGAGAATGGCTGGGATTATCCATCGACTGCACAGCCGCTTGCACACTATCAGCCAGCATGACAATCGCTGCCTCTTTAGTCTGCGGAGTAGGACCTAGATATCGGAAATCATTTTTATCAATAGTATCAGGTTTTTCCGACATTTCTTTGGCTTTGTGATAAAAATAACTCAAAATACTGGTACCATGGTGTTGTTTGACAATGTCAATAATTTCATCAGGGAATTTCTCTTTGCGCAATATTTCCACACCATTTTTTACATGTGCAGAAATAATCAACATACTTAAAGTAGGCTGCAGCTTATCGTGTGGATTTTCCCCCGAAAACTGATTTTCAATAAAGAAATAAGGTCTTTTCAATTTACCAATATCATGATAATAAGAGGCCACCCGTACCAAAAGCGGATCCGCCTGCACATCCTGTGCCGCGGCTTCTGCCAGATTGCCAACCAGTACACTATGATGATAAGTACCGGGAGCCTCCATCATTAACCTCTTTAAAAGCGGATAATTGGAATTAGATAACTCCAACATACGCACAACGGTTGTGACATGAAAAACACTCTCTAAAAACGGCAGCAAACCAATCGTCAAAATAGCTGCGAAAACACCATTAATCAAACCTAAAATCATGCCGATACCAACCTGACTAAATTCCTGGTTCCCGATTAATCCCAAAGCTAGAATAGTAAGGGAATTAGCCACCACTATGTATAAACTTGCCTTAACAAATTCGCCCCTTTGATTCAGTGCATTAGTGCTGAAAACAGCGGTAATCCCACCTGCTAAAGCAACAACAGTAAAAGAGAACTGCCCTCCCATCATGATGCCGATTGCCATACTTAAAAGAATTGTCACAAAAAGGGAAACATTTCGACCTAAAAGCACTGCCAGAAGCATCGATGCTGCAGCTACGGGCATTAGATATCCTACCTGAGAAGCTAACTCAACAGTATCGGAGGAACCAAAGATGTAAAGCAAACGGCATAAAAGCAAGATGATATTAATAATTGCACACAGTAAAACAATGTTAGACTCCCGACCTCTGGTCTTAGGAGCATAAATCCGTAAATAGATAATAAGCAAAGTATACAGTATAAGCACAAAGAGAATAATTCCCAAAAAAGGAATAGCCCGGGAACTTTGCGTCTGCAGGCCTAAAGATTGCAATCTTTCCAGCTGTTCAGCGGTTATTACTGCCCCTTTATCTAAAACCTTTTCACCGGGGTCCACCGTAACCTGTACCGGCTCCACAGAGCTCATCAATCGCTCAACTTCAGCGGCGGTAGCCACTGCGTCATACTCTTTATTAGCCTTAATATCCAATTTGTTTAAAACAGCTTGCAAAAAAACGGCATCTTTTTCAGAAGCAGCAATGTTACCAATTTTTTTCTTGATATCCTCTTTCGCTTGCTCTAAATCATCCTCTAAAACCCCTATCTGTAAAACGTTAACTATACTATTTTCTAAAACATTCTCCAAATAAGTAAAATCAGACTTTTGAGTTGTCAAAACATACTGAGCCACTTCATAAGAATAATTCCCCGGGATCAATTTTTTCAGTTCGCCCGTTTTTTCATAATCGGATAAGTCAGCAGCCTTTTTGATCTGATCAATTTCTGCAAAAAGAGCTTGAGTTTCATCAATAATATCAGCGGTAACCTTGGCATTAATATAATAAATTTGCTCAACTTGACCGGCCATCTGATTTCGCAGCTGATTAGTCTGCACCTGGCTGGTATAAGTTATGGCAGCCCCTTTATAATAAATATCCTCTTGAGCTATATCCCCTTCTTTAACAGCAACCTGCGGACTGACAGCCGAGGTCATCAGGATCACTGTAGTAATAACAATAGAAATAATCCACCACAAACGACGGCGGATAGTTTTTTTACTTGTTAATAATTTATGCGGTTTTTTATCAAAAAAGTTTGCAACCATATTTTATTAAACCCATTTTCGTTCATAGGCTTCAATGATTTTTTGCACTAAGGGATGGCGAACTACATCAATTTTGCTCAAATAACAAAAAGCAATTCCTTTCAAATCGTGCAATCTTCTCTCAGCCTCTATTAAACCACAACTTTGTCCACCCGGTAAATCAATCTGAGTGATATCACCCGTAACAACCATTTGAGAACCCATACCCATACGTGTCAAAAACATTTTCATTTGTGGCGACGTCGTATTTTGTGCCTCGTCTAAAATTATAAAAGCGTCATCCAAAGTACGCCCCCGCATATACGCCAAAGGCACCACTTCAATAATGTTTCTTTCTACATACTTGCGTGCCATTTCTACACCCAAAAGATCATCCAAGGCATCATAAACCGGGCGCAAATAAGGATCGACCTTGTCCTGTAAATCCCCGGGTAAAAAACCCAGTTTTTCACCGGCCTCTACCGCCGGGCGAGTCAAAACAATTTTAGAAACTTTTTTTTGCTTTAAGGCCACTACAGCCTTAGCCACAGCTAAATACGTTTTACCTGTACCGGCAGGACCGATAGCAAAAACAATATCATGGTCTGAAATAGCTTGTAAATACTGCCACTGTCCCAAACTTTTAGGCTTAACATTTTTACCGTGGGGAGTGCTATAAAAACTCTCTGTCAACTTGGCTGAAAGCTGTGGATCGGCTTGTTCTTTAAGACTAATAGCATAATTTACCGCTAAAATATTTAAAGGTACACCGCCTTTAGCCAAGGTTTGCAAATGATTAAAAACATGCGTGGCCTCTTCAATCTCCCGGGGGCTGCCGCTTAGTAAAACCTCTCCTCCGCGCACTACAATCTTAGCGGACAAGGAATCCTCCAAAACACGCAAATGCTGATCATTGTCACCTAAGATCTTAACCACCAATTTATTGTCCCCTAAAAAAATAGTTTTTTCCGCTTTTTTTTCCAGACTAGTCTGTCGCTCTTGCAACAAATAAAGACCCCCTCAAATAGCGCATTCAAAAATCTTTTTGAGTGCGCAGCTTTTGCCGCTGTTTTTGCATCTCAGAATATTTATTTTTCTCCGATTTCACGTCATAAGCCACAAACTTACCAATATCCTCTTGTGCATCTATCACCACACGTACCTTTTGTCTGCCGTCGGCAGTCTCCAAAGGTAAAACCAGCATATTGATAGCCTTCGCGTTAAAGGGCAAATTACGCTCTGCCTCAATCTGTGCCAAAGAGGTCGCCTTTTCCAAGGCGTCCTCGGCACTGCGACTTATTTCATAAGGTATTTGTTCACGGAATTCATTGCTTATTACTTCGACAGGTAAACAAATATTCCTCCAAAACACTAATGATGTAACCCGCTCAATTTGTGAATAAATCTTATAATCAGGTTTTTTATCCCCCCAAATAATTAACCTTTTCTGCCCCCCCCAAGCCAAAATAAGCTGTCTTGTCTTGCGTCCGCTGTTTTTCATTCCTCGTTCTTTTAATAAACTCTCACCAACTCCCAAATAGCTGGTTCTGGCTTTAACTATTCCCGAGGCAGCTTGAGGTCCATTATCATCATAACCAAGAATAAGCAAGTCCCCCGCCTTAACCTGATCTCCTGACTTTACCATGGCCTCACCCTTAGCGACTAAAACACCCTCAATCAGTGCATCCTTTGCTGCGATAATATTACCATAAGGCAATGGTTTTTCATCCTTCAGTAAATCCCTTCTTTTTACTACACCAATAGAGATTTTATTTCCTCTGGCACTGATAGAAACAAATGTTAAATAATCCGTTTTCATCATGATATGTTTTGCAGCAGCATCAAAATCCATTTGACGGATAAACTTACCTTTTTTCACGTCCTTTTGTTCTGCCAATTGCATAATTTCACTATATTCTTGTGCACTAATGGGCGATTTTGCCACCACCTGAATATCAAAAGCTATCTGCCCCATAAAATAAAACAGCAACAAGAAAACTAGATAACCAATAACCAGCATCCGCCGCCTATTAAGCTTTTGCCACAAAAAAGGCAGCCCCCAACGTCTTTTAAAATGGAGGCGGCAACGACTGGACCTTGCAAGGGGGCGCAAGGAGTAAACATCGGACAAAGCAACCTTGCACAAAATTGTCTTATCATCCACCCATTTGACATCCTGCAATAAGATGCCCTGCTGTAAAGCTAAATTTAAAAAACGTTCAACCGCCACCCCTGTAATCTGCACTTCCAGCACCCCACGCCGATTGCGCCATTGATGATACACAAAACCACCTCCCCTTTATTATATCTATATTACATTTGTCTTTATTCCTCGGTCAGAAATTCTACACATTTTATGCTTCCTGTTATTTTCAGCTCTTCACCCGCTAAAGAAAGAATATTTAAATCCTCTCCCCTGATACCCAATGTACCATCGACATATTTTAAAATAATGTATTGAGGTCCGTATTCTACAATCCCCTGATGATTTTCCATCAATAAACGACCATCACTCCACATCGTCAACTTAACAATTCCACTCACCAGTTCTTGTGGTATCTCTAAAATATCAGCAACATTTTCCCTAAGTTTTTTTTTGCTATTCACCATAGACACCTCCGCTAAAATATATTGACAAAGAGCCTTGAATATACATAAAAAGCAGCCGCAATTTACCTAGGTAAATTGCGGCTGCTTTTTATCCTCTTATCTAATACGTCGACGTTTAGCTCTCGGCTGCCCAATGATTTCTGCCAAAACTATCGCCTCGGCTAATTTCTGTCGATCATACAGGATTGCTTTGTTTATTGTCTGGTCTTTTGATCCTTCCTCCTTCAATTTCAAAGAAATCTGCTTTACTTGTTGCCAGTCAACTGTTGAAGATCGAAAATTACCCTTTAAATCATTCGACAACGAAGTTCTCTTCGGTATCCGAAATAAATCCCCCTCATAAACCGAGTCATCCTCCCCACTTTCCATCACAGGAGTTTGCCAAGGGTGCTCACGCTCCCAGCTTGGCTCCGGGTCAGACATAGAAGTCTGATAAGATTGCTGTTGAGAAAAAGAATCCTCGGTATCCTCCGGCCAATGTTGACGCTGTCGTTCAGTTTTTTGTGCAGTTTTTTGTTCCTTTTTACTGTTTTCAACAATAGCCGTTATAAAAGCCAAAACAATAAAGAAAACTACCACAATCAGTCCCATTAAGCCACCTCCTTTAAGCTGATCCTCAAACCATAAAATCACTTATCATCAGGTTTTGTCGATGAAGAATCATCAACATTAACCTCGGAAATACTGTCCCTCATCTTGGTGTCAGAAACTACGTTCATCATATTATAGTAATCCATCACTCCCAGATTACCACTGCGAAAAGCCGCTGCCATCGCCTTGGGAACTTCTGCTTCAGCCTCTACCACGCGAGCTCGCATCTCTTTAATCATCGCTTGCATCTCCTGCTCTTGCGCCACGGCCATCGCTCTTCTTTCTTCTGCTTTAGCCTGAGCGATTCTTTTATCAGCTTCAGCTTGATCTGTTTGCAGCTGTGCACCAATATTCCTACCAACATCGACATCAGCAATATCAATAGAAAGGATTTCAAAGGCCGTACCGGCATCCAACCCCTTACTTAAAACGGTACGGGAAATATTATCCGGATTTTCCAATACTTCTTCATGGGTATTACTGGAGCCTACTGTTGTGACAATACCTTCACCAACACGAGCGATAATCGTTTCTTCCCCTGCACCACCTACTAAACGATCAATATTGGCTCTCACGGTTACACGAGCTTTAACTCGTACCTCAATACCGTTTTTAGCCACTGCCGCAATTACGGGAGTTTCAATCACCTTAGGATTAACACTCATTTGTACTGCCTCCAGCACATTACGCCCTGCCAAATCGATAGCGGCGGCCCTTTCAAACATTAAAGGGATATTGGCCCGTTCGGCCGCAATCAAAGCATTAACAACCCGATCAACATTACCTCCGGCCAAAAAATGCGCTTCCAGCTGGCTCACTTTAAGATTGAGTCCGGCTTTATCCGCTTTAATCAAAGGGATAACAATTTGAGCCGGGGAAACACGGCGCAAACGCATCCCAATCAAATCAATAATACCTACCTTAACACCGGCCGCCAAGGCCGAAATCCATAATCCTACAGGGATAAAGCTTAAAACAATAATGATTATAACTATAATAATAATTGCTGTAACTAAAAAAGACAAGACAGTCACCTTCCTTTATAAAAATTATTTATTAAACATTTATTCATTTATTTCTCTGACAATCACTCTTACTCCTTCAACATCAATAACCTTCACCTTAACATCCTTATCAATAAAATCCCCCTCTGTTACAATATCAATCCGTTTATCAGCAAATAAGCCCGTGCCGGCCGGACGTAGTGGAGAAATAGTCACCCCTTCTTGCCCAATCAGGCCGCGCAAGCCCTGATCCGCCGAATCATATCCTTCTTCACTATCCAGCTTCTGTGATAAAACCAGTTTTTTCAAAAATCTACGACTCCGTTTATTCTTTGAGGCAAAATAGATTAATATACCTGACCCGGCAAAAGAAACAACTGTAAAGACAATCCCATAGGTAACACTGGGAGCGGCATAAATAATACTTGCGATCAGCATGGCTATGCCAAGAACCCCCGTTACTCCAAAACCGGGAATAGCAAAGACCTCAATCATCAGCAAAATCACGCCGGCGGAAAACAAAAAGACGACCGATGGCCCCGCATAACCGGCACTAATACTGCCGGAGAAAAAAAGGATCATCGCTAAAATACCCACCACGCCAAAGATACCAAAGCCGGTGGTGATCAGTTCAATAACAATACCCGCAATGCCAATGGTCAAGAGCACAGCTGCCAGCCAGGGCATAGAAAACAGATTTGTTGCCCTTTCCTTAAAGTTTTTGTCTATAGTTGTTAATTCAAGTGAAAAACCCATTTCCTGAGCCACCTCCTGTGTGTTTACGGCCCTAAAATCAGCCATCCCCAGTTCCAAAGCCTGCATATCACTAAGGGTTAAAAGCTTACCCTTTTCAGTTACCTTTTCAATCACCAAATCACTATCGGCAAAAGCCGCCGCGATAGTGCCATTTTTTCCGCGGGCCTCAGCTGTTGTCGTCAGCTCCGCAGTCCACACTGAAAGCACCTTTTGATCAGCTTTTTTATTCCCCTCTCGCGGCTCAGCTGCCCCTATTACGCTACCGGGACGCATCGCCAGCTGCTCTCCGGATAAAGCAAGCAGCGCACCGGCAGAAATAGCCTTAGAATTAACAAAACACACTGTTGGCACTTGTCCGTTTAAAATCAGCTCTTTAATAGCGATAGCATCATCCAGTCTGCCGCCATAGGTATCTATCTCAAAAATAATCGCCGTTGCTCCACTGCTAATCGCCTCTGTATATGATTGACGAACAAAGCTCAGCATCCTATTATCAATGTTTCCGGAGATAGGGATGACATAAGTTTGCCCCTCAACAGTTGCGGCTAAACTTCCGGAAGGAATGAGCAATAAGCCCAATAACAAACAAGTTAAAAAAATCTTAGAAAACTTTTTACGAAACTTGCTGATTTTGATAAACATCCCTCCCTTTTAATAATAATTATACCATAATTTAAAACAGGAAACAAAATCCCGACAATTAATTGTCGGGATTTATTGTTTTTCTAAAACGTGCATGATAACGAGGGATTAACTGTTTTTAATTCCACTTGCGTTTTCTGGCAGCCTCAGATTTTTTCTTTCTTTTTACGCTAGGTTTTTCATAATGTTCATGTTTGCGAATTTCTGCCATTACGCCGGCTTTTTGGCATGTTCTTTTAAAGCGTCTTAAAGCGCTATCCAAAGACTCATTTTTGCCTACTTTTACTTCACTCATTAATATCCCTCCCTCCATACAATAACAGGCTAATATAAAACCCGGTAGGAGCTCATGCTTTACCGAATAAAATTTACGCTATTTTACAATTATAAAACATATTTAAACTCCCGTCAACTATTTATAATTGCTGAATCAAGCAAAACCAGCTAATTTTTTACCGCCAATTAAATGAAAATGCAAGTGGAATACTTCTTGTCCACCATCCTCGCGACAATTGGTCACTAAACGATATCCACTTTTATCAATACCGTGTTTTTCTGCTAGTTGAGTAGCAACATAAAGAATTTTACCCATTAAAAGAGTATCAGAGGCAGTCATTTCTGCCAGACTGGCTATATGTTTTTTAGGAATAATTAAAATATGAACGGGTGCCTTGGGCGCAATATCATGAAAAGCCAAAACATCATCATCCTCATAAACAACATGAGTATTAATTTCCCGCGCAATCATTTTACAAAACAAACAGTCAGACATATTATCACCCTTTAAAAAGTTACGAATTATCTAAATTTCTTATTGCCTATTCACCTTAACTTATTCACCTTAATTTCAAATTTTCCTGCTCCAAAGCAGATTTTTATCATCCATTTTTTTTATCCTAACCGATATTAGTTGCCCGCGTAAACCATCTGAGGCAGGTAAACACACCGGTAAATAATTTTCGCTATGCCCTTGCCAATAAACGACATTATCTATGTTAAACTGCCGTTCCGGCAAAAACTCCACTTTCTTTCCCACAAAAGACTGACGATAAGATGCCCGCATTTTACCTACTTCCGTATTTATGCGTGCCACACGTTGATTTTTACTTATTTGGTCCACATGCTTAGGTATTTTGAACGCCGGCGTACCTTGTCGCCGTGAATAAGGAAAAACATGTACATCCGCAAAAGACATCTCTTGACAAAAGTTCAGCGATCTTTCAAAATCATCCTTTGTTTCACCGGGATAGCCCACCATTAGATCACTGGTAACGGCTATTTGCGGATTAAAATCCCGTAGCTTTTTAAGCAAGGTTGCATATTGCTTGGTGCTATATTTTCTACCCATGGCCATTAAAGTCTGATCACAACCGGACTGCAGCGGTATGTGAACATGCGGACAAATACGCTCTTCACAACTAATTAATTTCAGCAAACTGTCACTAAGTTGTTGAGGTTCCAAAGAGCCCAAACGTAAGCGCCATTTACCCGGCAAACTACATAAATGATGTAGCAGCTTCTCTAAATTGTGCCCCGCCAAATCCTGTCCATAAGCGCCAATATGGATCCCGGAAAGCACCATCTCCTGATATCCTAAATCCAGTAAGACTTGCGCCCTTTGCACTGCCTCTTTTAAAGGCAGACTACGCACAGGACCTCTTGCATAAGGAATCAAACAATAGTGACAAAATTGATCACAACCATCCTCAATTTTTAAATAAGCCCTGGCTCGCGACTGATCACCGCCATCGTCGCCAATCACCATGAATTTTTTAACTTGGCTAATATCACCAACAACCTGCCTTGCTGCTGATGTCTTGTCTTCCCAGCATTCTTTCACTAGCTGCACCAAAGAAGCCCGTTCGTTAACACCCGCAATCAGATCAACACCCTTAATTTTAGCGATTTCTGCCGCCGCTACCTGCGCATAACAACCGGTAACCACAATAAAAGCCTCTGGATTAGCTTTAACAGCTCGCCTTATCACAGCCCGACATTTACGATCAGCCACATGTGTTACGGTACAGGTATTAATAATATACAAATCCGCCCGCTCCTGAAAACTGACCTGCTGATAACCGGCAGCCCGAAAAAGGGCCGCCATCGCCATCCCCTCTTCCTGGTTCACTTTACAACCTAATGTATAAAGAGTAAACTTTTGTCTGTTATCCACCATATTATCACCCTATTTTTTGTCGAACAGCAGCCGCATACCAACACCCATCATGCCATTTTTCACAGATCGATAATTCATGAACCGCTATCGCCTTTTCAACTTCCCCTGCTCGTGCAGTTAAAATTCCCGAACAAATAAAAACACCGGCAGGTGATAACAGTTTTTTTACCTGCGGCAATAATTTAATAATTGGATCAGCAACAATATTAGCTAAGATTATATCATATTTTCCTGTTAAGTTATCAGCTAAATTACCTTTTGTTACCCGCACAATCCCCTCTACCCGATTGAGCTTCACGTTTTCCAAAGCCACCTTCACCGCTGCATCATCATTATCCAAGGCTATAACTTCTTTGGCTCCCAAAAGAGCGGCAGCAATAGCCAAAATCGCACTACCACAGCCGATATCCGCTACTTTAGCTGACTTTTGCCAATATTTTTCCAAAGCTTGCAAACACAGGGACGTCGTAGAATGATCACCACTGCCAAAGGCCATGCCCGGATCCATCTCAATCACGACTTGCCCTTCATCAGCCTGCCATTTTTCCCAGGTGGGCTTAATAACAATTTTTTCACCAATCAAGCGGCCGCTAAAGCCCTTTTTAAACTCTGCCAGCCAATCCACCTCAAGCTCTGAATACTCAATAACAGAAATGTCCTTTTCCGTAATTTTCCAGATGGAAATAAGGGAGGTTAAATCCTCCCTTATTTTTTGCATATTGTCCTTTCCTTGCTGATCATTTTTAAACCAGGATTTTATGGCGATCCGCCCCGTAATAACCGACTTCTCGTCAAAAACTGAGGCCTCCCAAACATGATCAGCCAGTTTCTTTTTAATCAATCGCGGATCCTCAATCATCACTCCTGAACAACCACGCTGCCATAAAAGATAGCTGATAACATCTTCCATAAAATCCGGCGCCTCAATGACCAGGCAAAGGGAGCGCCCTTTCATAAAATCCGCCTACTCTACTTTCTATCAAAAATTTTCCCAAAAAAACCTTTTTTTTCAGATTGATCAGGTAAAACTATTGAATTATCAAATTGCATAAGTAAGTCCTTTTGTTCTTTGCTTAAACGCGTAGGGGTTACCACCTTGACCTTCAGATACTGGTCTCCACGCCCATGCCCTCTTAACTTAGGAAAACCACGTCCACGCATACGAAAAGTAGTACCTGTTTGCGTACCTTCAGGAACAGTCAATTTTACCTTACCATCCAGTGTGGGAACCTCAAGTTCAGCCCCCAAAGCCGCTTGGCCAAAGCTAATTGAGAAATCGCATAGAACATCATCATCGTTTCTCCGGAAAAACTCATGTGGTTGCACAGTGACATAAATATATAAATCCCCGGGAGGCCCACCTAAAAAACCACCCTCTCCCTCACCGGTCATTCTCAAACGAGAACCATTGTCAACACCGGCAGGAATTTTGATCTTAATCATACGTTCTTTACGCACTCGCCCATTACCACGGCAATCCGGACAAGGCTCTTCCACAATGGAGCCAATACCTTTACAAGTGCTGCATTGCTGCACAGTTTGAAAATGCCCAAAAGGAGTTTTTTGCGTTACCCGTACTTGGCCGCTGCCGCCACAATCAGGACAGGTTTTACGGCTGGTCCCCTTTTTGGCACCGCTACCATCACATGATGGGCAATTTTCCATGCGCACAATTTTAATTTCTTTTTCCACTCCGGTGGCAGCCTCTGTAAATTTTATACGTACATCGGTTCGCAAATCTGAACCCTTTTGCGGACCGCTGGGGTTTCCACCTGTGCCAAAGCCTCCCCCCTGACCAAAAAAAGCCTCAAAAATATCATTTATACCACCAAAGCCGGAAAAACCTCCCTGTCCATATCCTCCCTGACCACCAAAACCGCCCTCAAATCCACCATACCCCGCTCCGGGATCATTATGACCAAATTGGTCATAACGAGCCCTCTGATTGGCGTCACTTAAAGTTTCATAAGCCTCACTGACTTCTTTAAACTTTTGCTCGGCAGTTTTGCTGTCGGGATTCAAATCGGGATGGTATTTTTTTGCCAATTTTTTATAGGCTTTTTTGATCTCTTCCTCACTTGCAGTTTTTGAGACACCCAAAACCTCATAATAATCCCTATTACTCATCTGCTATCCCTTCATCAAATCACTTTTAAAGCGACTTATTCTTTTTTATCATCATCCACCACATCATATTCAGCATCAACGGTTGGTTCATCATCAGACCCGCCGGCGGCATTATCATCAGTCGCCTTCGCACCCTCTTGTGCTTGTTGTGCCTGCGCTGCCTCCTGATAAACACGCTGAGTTACACTATGAATGGCCTCTGAAAGTTCTTTACTTTTAGCGTCAATATCCTCAGTATCTTCACCGTTTAAAGCCTCTGCTAAAGCAGCCTTAGCTTTTTCAATTTTCTCTTTCTCATCATCTTGCATTTTATCGCCCATATCAGTTAAAGTTTTTTCAGTCTGATAAATCAAAGCATCAGCTTGATTGCGAATTTCTATCTGTTGTTTGCGTTTTTCATCCTCATCTTTGTATTGCTCAGCATCCTGCATCATACGATCAATCTCATCATCGGATAAACCACTGGAAGCCGTAATCGTCACACTTTGCTCTTTACCGGTACCAAGGTCTTTGGCGCTCACGTGCACAATACCATTGGCATCAATATCAAAACGCACTTCGATCTGCGGAATACCGCGCGGAGCCGGTGCAATACCCGTCAGATTAAAACGTCCAAGAGTTTTATTATCTGCGGCCATCTGTCTTTCACCCTGTAAGACATGCACTTCAACGGAAGGCTGATTATCAGAAGCAGTGGAAAAAACTTGACTTTTACCGGTAGGAATCGTTGTATTCCTGTCAATAATTCTGGTAAAAACACCGCCCAACGTTTCAATACCCAAAGACAGCGGGGTTACGTCTAACAGCAAAACATCTTTAACTTCTTTATTCAAAATACCACCCTGGATAGCCGCACCTAAAGCAACGCATTCATCAGGATTGATACCTTTATGGGGTTCTTTACCCAAAAGCTTTTTAATCGCCTCTTGAACAGCGGGAATACGTGTAGAACCACCCACTAATAAAACTTTATCAATTTTATCGTTACTCAAACCGGAGTCCTTGATGGCTTGACGGGTAGGTATCAAGGTTTTTTCCACTAAATCAGCGGTTAATTCATCAAATTTAGCTCTGGAAACAGTAATATCTAAATGCTTAGGTCCGTCCTGATTAGCAGTAATAAACGGCAAATTAATATTGCTGTTAACCATACCGGAAAGCTCTATTTTAGCCTTTTCAGCAGCTTCCCGCAATCTCTGCATAGCAGTCCTGTCTTTGGAAAGATCAATACCTTCAGCTTTTTTGAACTCGGCCAACAAGTAATCAACTAGACGCCTATCAAAATCGTCGCCACCCAATAAGTTGTTGCCGGAAGTAGCTTTAACCTGGAAAACCCCCCCATCAAGCTCCAAGATGGATACGTCGAAGGTACCGCCGCCCAAGTCAAAAACTAAAACTGTTTGTTCTTCTGCTTTATCCAAACCATATGCCAAAGCCGCAGCAGTCGGCTCATTAATAATACGCAGAACCTCTAAACCGGCAATTTTACCGGCATCTTTAGTTGCCTGACGCTGAGCATCAGAAAAATAAGCAGGTACCGTAATAACTGCTTGATTTACCGTTTCACCTAAATAAGCTTCTGCATCTGATTTAAGCTTTTGCAAAATAAAAGCAGAGATTTCCTGTGGACTGTAGGTTTTTCCATCAATCACCGAATCGTGCTTTTTACCCATATATCTTTTAATTGACATAACGGTTTTATCGGGATTGGTAACAGCCTGTCTTTTGGCAACCTGCCCCACTAAACGCTCTCCTTCTTTGCTAAATGCCACCACAGAAGCAGTCGTTCTGGCTCCCTCCGGATTAGGAATAACCACGGCCTCGCCGCCCTCCATCACCGCTACACAAGAATTTGTTGTACCTAAATCAATACCAATAACTTTAGCCATTATAAAAAATTCCTCCTTTAGAATTTTAGATCTTTATTAAACTCCCACCTGAACCATCGTCGCCCTTAAAAGACGCCCATTCAGAGTATAACCTTTTTGTGTTTCCATTAAAACCAGGCCCTTTTGCTCTTCTTCTACTTCCTTTTGCAGCACAGCCTCATGCAAATTGGGATCAAAGGGCTTTCCAACGGCCTCGATCTCCTCTAAACCTGCCTGTTCTGCAACCATTGTCAACTGCCGGTAAATCATTTCCACTCCCTCTTGAAAAGGATCCTTTTGCTTAGAAGCCGTCAGAGCACGAGAAAAATTATCAATCACCGGCAGCAAATTACACAAAAGCTCCTGATTGGCAAAAAGTCGCGTGTCCTCCTTTTCCTGTCGCATGCGTCTACGGAAATTATCGAAATCAGCCTGCAAAAGCAGATACTTGTTTTCCAGTTCCTCTTTTTCTTTCATTAGATCAGAAACAGAGGCAATCACTTGCTCCAATTCCTCTTGACTAATTTCAACCTGAGCGGCTGAATTCTCATTTTGATCCGCTTTTGGGACGGGATCAACCCTCCCGGCGGTACTTTCATCTTCAACAATCTCAACCGGCTTAGCCGGGGAATCTGCCGATGTTTGCTGATGCTTAGTTTTCTTTTGCATGGCCCCTCCTCTTGTTTATCATTTCTTTATATTTTACCTTTATCCAATGTTCTGGTGATTTCTTCGGCAATAAATTCCAAAAGTGAAATGGCTCTGCCATAACTCATCCGTGTCGGACCCAACACGCCGATCGAACCCACCCTCTGACCTCCACCACGATAAGAAGTTACAACCAAGCTGCAATCCTGTATATCCTCCTGGACATTTTCATCACCTATTACAACAGACGTCGCATCCTCTGATGGTAATTCCAAAAGATTACGTACTTGCCCCTCCTCCTCCAAAAGAGAGAAAATGTTTTTCAATTTTTCGGTGTCTTTGAATTCCGGCTGCATTAACATATTCATAGTACCGCTTGTAAAGACCTTTTCCTCTCTGTCGTCCATCAAAATCATCTCCATAGATTCCAGCAGTTTAGAAAACATCCCCTGTCGATGATCCAGCAGACTAGAAACCTCTCTTAAAATAGTATGCGTCAAGGAATTCATGTCTAATCCCTGTAGCTTATCTTGCAACATTTTTTCTAAAACAGCTATTTGTTCTTCAGTCATAGGATCAGATAAAACAATAACTCGACTGCTAACTTGACCGTTTGTAGAAAGCATAATCAACATGACGCGCCAGGAATCCAGTAAAACCAACTGTATCCTTTCCAAACAACCTTTACCGTAATGAGGAACAGAAACAATGGTGGTATAATTAGTCAAACGGGAGATTATTTGGCAACAATAACGCATAAAAGAATCTATTTCCCGCAATTGCCGAGAAAACAGCTGCTTGATTTCAGCAGCTTCTTTTTTTTCAACATCTTTTTTCTGCATCAAAGTATTAACATAATAACGATATCCCTTATTGGATGGCCGTCGTCCGGCGGAGGTATGAGGTTGTTCAATATAACCCAAATCCTCCAGACCGGCCATCTCATTTCTAATAGTGGCCGGAGAAACACCTAAATTGTATTTTTTGGCCACCACACGAGATCCTACCGGTTCTGCAGTAGTTATATAATCATTAATAATAGCATGTAATACCTGCTTTTTCCTTTCATCCATTAAAAACACACCTCTTTTGGTAGCACTCTCTCTTGGCGAGTGCTAACAACAGGATACAGCTTTTAATCCCTTTTGTCAAGTAAAAAAGGGTAGCTTTTTAGTGGGAAATTTCTTTTTTATCAATAATTTTTAAACCTGCCTTCAAGTCAAGGACAACGACAGCTAAACCAGCCAACCTACAAATACCGTTTTACCCCACCATTATCTTATCGATCTAACAAAATATATCTATATACATCATTTATTATAAGACCCGTCAAAATCATCTTTACTGATAACATTAAAAACCAGCGTTAAAAACCATCAGATCATCTTACCCACATAAAAGTGGCAAGCTGACTACTTTTTTGGCTAAGATGTATGGCTTAACTTAAAAATCCTTTTTTCACCCTAATCGATTTCTAAAACAGCAATGAACGCTTCCTGCGGAATTTCCACATTACCCATCCGCTTCATACGTTTTTTACCTTCTTTTTGTTTTTCTAAAAGCTTGCGTTTACGTGAAATATCGCCGCCATAACATTTATCCGTAACATCCTTACGTAAAGCCCTCACTGTCTCACGCGAAATTACTTTGCTGCCTAAAGCCGCCTGTATCGGCACCTCAAACATCTGTCTGGGGATTAATTTTCGCAACCTTTCTACTAAAGAACGACCACGGTAATAAGCTTTATCCGCATGAACAATACATGATAAAGCATCTACAACTTGTTCATTAACAAGAATATCCAGTTTAACCAGCTTGGATTGGCGATATCCCTCCAACTCATAATCTAAGGAGGCATATCCCTTGGTTCGGGATTTCAACTGGTCAAAGAAATCATAAATAATTTCCGAAAGGGGTAAATCATAAATCAGCATGACCCTAGTGGGCGTGACATATTCCATGTTGATAAATTCCCCTCTTTTTTCCCTGGCAAGCTCCATCACTGCACCAATAAAATCACTGGGTACCATTATGGTAGCTTTGACATACGGCTCTTCAATCATTACTATCTCGCCTGCCACAGGTAAATTAACGGGATTATCTATATAAATAACCTCTCCATCAGTTTTGGTCACACGATAATTAACGCTGGGAGCCGTCACCAATAAATCTAAATTATGTTCTCGCTCTAAGCGTTCTCTAACAATTTCCATATGCAAAAGCCCTAAGAAGCCGCAACGAAAGCCAAAGCCCAAAGCCATTGATTTTTCTGGCTCAAAGAGTAAAGAAGCATCGTTTAACTGTAACTTTTCCAGAGCCTCTCTCAAATCTTCGTAATCATTGTTTTCAAGAGGATACAAGCCGCAAAAAACCATCGGTGTGGCCTTACGATATCCGGGTAAAGGCTGGGATGCGGGATTTTCAGCATCAGTCACAGTATCTCCCACTTGTGCATCCTTAATATTTTTAATACTGGCGGCAAAATAACCAACTTCTCCCGCCGATAATTTATTGACAGCTGTAGGCCTCGGACGAAATACTCCTAATTCCAAAATTTCCATGGTGCTGCCCGAATTGATCATCTTAATCTGGCTGCCCTTTTTAAACTCACCGTCTACCACCCTAATATAAGGGATTACTCCCTTGTAAGCATCAAAGTGAGAATCAAAAATCAAAGCCGTAGGTGGTGCCTTTTCCTCACCATGCGGTGGCGGAATTTTTTTGACAATAGCTTCTAAAACCTCTTCAGTCCCAATATTATTTTTGGCCGAGGCCAAGATGGCATCTGCAGCATCTAAGCCAATGGTCTCTTCAATTTGTTTTTTCACACCATCAGGATCAGCACCGGGCAAATCAATTTTATTGATTACCGGTATCAACTCCAGATCATGTTCAAGTGCCAGGTAAACATTAGCTAAGGTTTGTGCCTCAATCCCCTGTAGCGCGTCAACTACCAACAGTGCCCCTTCACAAGCAGCTAACGAGCGGGAAACCTCGTAAACAAAATCCACATGTCCGGGGGTATCTATTAAATTAAGCACATATTCTTGTCCATCTTGCGCACGATAATCAACCCTTACAGCCTGCAGCTTAATGGTAATGCCACGCTCTCTTTCCAAATCCATGGAATCCAAAACCTGCGCGGCCATTTCTCTTTCAGATACTGCATTAGTAGCCTCCAAAAGACGATCGGCCAAGGTTGATTTACCATGATCAATATGGGCAATAATACAAAAATTGCGAATGTACTGCTGTTTGGTCATTAACTTTCTCCTCCAACTTTTTTACGTTTAAAAAATTTCTTTTTCATAATATCCATTACCATAACACTTTCCTCCATTTTCCAACGATACGTAACCAAAAAATAAACAGCGATACCCACACCAATGGATAACAAAACTCCGATAATTTGGATAATCTTATTACTCATATCGGCATTGATCTCAAAAACGCCCGAGACCAGAAACAATGCACCAGCCATCGCAGCTGAGGCAATCCCCATTTTTGCCACAGATGATAAAATCTTTCGCCCACCAATGTATTGCATGCGCCGCTTGTATAAATATAATAATAAAAACATATTGAACAAGCCGGCGATAGAATAAGCTAAAGCGATCCCATTGGCCGCCATCGGCCCCACCAGAAGGAGACAGAAGCAGATATTAATGCCAATAGAAAGTACCGAACAAAAAACCGGCGTTTTAGTATCCTGCATAGCATAGAATGTTCTGCTCAAAACATGGATGGCTGAATAAGCTACTAATCCTACACAATAAAAGATCAACGGACCAACCGTGCGCGCTGTTTCAACACTGGTAAAATCGCCGCCCCATTCGAACATAAAACGAATAAATGGTGTGCTTAAAACAGCCAGAGCTACCGCCGCCGGCAAAGTAACAAAGATAACTGAACGCAAACCCAAGGAAACTGCTCCCTTAAATTCTTTTTCTTCATTTTTTGCCATATACGCGGTTAAAGTGGGGAAAATCGCCACGGCAATTGAAATAGCAAAGATGCCAATTGGTAATTTCATAATCCGCTCTGCTATCCGCAGAGCCGAGACTAAGCCATCCGATAAACCGGAGGCCAGGTTTTGACTGATGATAACATTAATTTCACTTGCTGAAAGCCCGATCAATACAGGGATAATTAACATTATTAAATTTTGTACACCGGGGTTTTTCAAATCAAAGCTAAAATGATACCGTAACCCCACTTTTTTAAGCGCCGGAATCTGCACCAAAAAATATAAAGCAGCACCAATCACCACACCTACAGAGAAACCGGCAATACCATAACCGGGCCACTTTGCTTCAATAGATGATGCCAACAAAAGCCCGCCGACAATAATACCTAAATTATAAAGAACTGAACCGATAGCCGGTGAAGTAAAATGTTTAAAGGAGTTTAAAATACCCATGGAAATCCCCGAAAAGGTCAAAAATATTACCTGTAAAAACATAATACGCGTTAAATTAACCGTCATCAGCTGCGCATCCGGATTAAAACCGGGAACAATCAAATTAACAAGTTGGGGTGTAAAAATAAAACAAACCGTCAAAAACACGACTAAAAGAACAATAATCCAATTAAAGACAATACTTGCAACCTTCCAGCCTTCTTCTGCTTTATCATTGGCGATGTACGAAGAAAATATCGGGATAAAGGCAGCGCTTAAGGCCCCCCCAACCAATAACATATACACAAAATCAGGGATAGTAAACGAAGCATTGTAAGCATCCGTAATCCGATTTTGTCCAAATTGATTGTAAACAATGATATCTCTCACATAGCCCAAGATACGTGAAATAACCATTGTTATCATTAAAAATCCGGCCGCCTTAAAAAGCGTCCTTTTCTGTTTATGTTCCATTAATTAAAATCCCTATACATTCAATAATTATTTTCAACTAATAAGATATTATATCACATTATGCATATGGATGCATTGTTTTTTATCTTAACAAGGCATTCCCTTAAGGGAATGCCTTGTTAAAAATGATATTCATAATCTAAAAAATATGCTACCATCTGACCTTCTCGCCATTCAAAACCAATAACGGCAGCCGGCGCTTCAGGGAGTAATGAATGCATACCGGCAGCCGTCGCATTCAAACCCAACACAAAACAAGCTATTAGTAATATTAAGACCCAAAATTTTTTCATGATTTTAGTATATGCAAACACAGACAACTTATTCTTTTACAATATCGCACAACACCTCGGCCATAAAACGGGCTGATTTTTGAGCCTGCTCTAAAGTGTTTTCAGTAGACCCAACTTCTATCAAAATAGCTTTAGATGAAAAATGTTGATTATATCGTCCGCTTTGCACTCGTACTTCACGAAGCACGCCGGGGTATTTTTCTTCTAATTTAGCACCCACCTTTTTAGAAAAAGCTAAATTTTCTTGCCAATTATCATGCTTACTGCGTTTATTACTACCCACGACCAGCATCATTTTAGCAACCTTTTGCTGATTAATTTTAGTCACCGTGCTTAAATTTTTGGTATAGCTATCGCGGTGAACATCTACAAATATCTCGAGCGAAGGATGCTCTTCCTGCATTTTTTTCATGCTTGCCAAAGAATTCTGATAAGACTTACTCCATTGGGGATAATCATGTATAGTATCACATAAAACAGAGGCAATACCCTGCTCTTTTAACCCATCTTGCAGCGATTTGGCCACTTTAAAAATATCACCGTTGTTACCTGAATCACTACTCTTTCCACTGGTTGGTGGGTAACTTTCGGCACTATGTGTACAATAAATACCGATTAAAGGTTTATCGGAGAGCTGTTTTTTATCCTTTTTCTCTTCCGGAACGTCGACAAGAACAGCCGGATCGATTGTCGAACCTTGATCTTGTCTAGACACTGAAACGGCAAGATAGCTATGCTCGCCGATACCGGTAGAAGCTTCCACAAAATAATCAGGAGCACTGATTTTTTGCCATGCTGTTTGCAAGACCCCTAATTCTGACTTAGCTAAAGCAGAAAAGGGCAGCTGGGAAGCAACTATATTCTGTGGCTTAAATTGCGCTAAAAAACCCGCTGGTACTTTTCCCCATAAAAAACAGCCGACAATAAAAAGGCAGGCGATTAAACAAGCCGCTTGTAATGGTAAACCTTGACGATGTTTAAAAGCGAACGATTTTCTCATCATTTAACCTCCTGAGAAAACCTATGCAAAAGAATTAAAAAAAGACCTTTGCAAAAGCAAAAGTCTCAAATGATTCCTTGATAAATTACTGATAAATTACAGTTGATTATAAGCTTTATATAATTTCGATTTTTTTCTAGCAGCACAGTTTTTATGCATAATACCTTTAGAAACGGATTTATCCAATGCTTTGACGGAAGCCGCCAATTCAATTTTTGCAGCATCCTTGTCAGCAGCTGCAATAACTGTGTCATATTTTTTTACTTGGGTCCTAATGGCAGATTTATAAGCAGCGTTTCTCAAACGGCGCGACTCAGCAACCACGACGCGTTTTTTAGCAGATCTAATATTAGGCATTTTGTCACCTCCTCAGGTAGAAATATATTAAAAAAGAGTATTTATACTTATTTAAGTAAAACAATGCACAGATTATCTTATCATTTATTTATCAAAAAAGCAAGCATCAATTTAGCTAAACACAAATTCGTAGAATTGTCAATTGCAGCATTGAGCGCAAATCCCCCTGCCCACCTTTATTAGCAATATCTACAGCAAGCAACATTTCTAAAGCTTTTATCAATTGTCCTCTAGTAAATTTAGCTGATTTTTCCACACTCTTTTTTACTACAAAGGGATGTAAAGATAACTGTTCGGAAATATTTCGCCTGCTTAACCCCTGCTGATAAAGTTCCTTTACGGCCAAAACATCACGTAGCTGCTTTCCCAGCATTGCCAAAATCTTTTGCTCCGACTCCCCTTGCTTAAGCATTTCTTGATATAAATGCAGGCTTAATTCCGCCTTTCTATCAGCCACCGCATCAATAAGCTTAAACATCTCTAAAATACTGCCACGGCTGGCCACTTGCTCCATATCAGCCAGTTCCACAGTAGATCTGCCTGCACAGTAAAGACAAATTTTGTCAATTTCATTGTTTAAATAAGCTAAATTATCACCGGCCAGCATCATTAAATGCTCCAAAGCCTGACTACTGACGACAAACCCCTTTTGTTTAAAACGTCTTTTAAGCCAAATCATTAGCTCTTGATACCCTAAGGCTCCAAATTCAATAACTCTGCCTGCTTGTCGAATTTTCTTTACCAGTCTGCGTCTTTTATCAATACCGCCCCTAACAATGAAAATCAAGATACTGTTGTCAGAAGGGTTATCAAGATACCATTCTAGCTGATCTAAGGCCGCTTCATCCTTGACTTTATCACTAAACCAGGGGGCATCCTTTATCACAATTAATCGCTTACCAGTAAAAAACCCTACCGTGACCGTCGCATTAATAATCACATCGACCGCTGTTTTGCTGCCATCAAAAAATTCAATATTCCAATCATTACTATCAGAGGCGGGTGCTATTAATTGACTCAAAGCCGCCACAGCCTCGTCCTTTAGAAAATCCTGTTCCCCGTAAAAAAGATAGACGGGACACACGACTCCTTGCTTAATACTATTGAAAAATTGTCTCATATTGCCTCCTCAATATGTGTATCAACCGACAATGAAATGCCATCCGTAAAAAAACTGATAGAACCATCATCATCTGTGCGGTACAAAGCGATCTTCCGCTCCGTAAAATACTGTAAAATATCTTTGCCGGGATGGCCAAAGGAGTTTCCCTTTCCGACAGAAACCACCACCGCTAAAGGATGAACTTTAGCATAAAAGGCAGGAGAAAAACTCCCTGAACTGCCATGATGGGGTAGTTTCAAAACCTCCGCTTGCACATTTTGTTTTACTAGTGAGTCCAAACTTGCCCCTTCAACATCACCGGTAAAAAGAAAATCCATCCCCTGAAAACTCAATTTTACAACCAGCGAACCGGCATTAGTATCTTCATTGTCATAGGTTTGATCCCCTGTAGGTAAATAAACAGTCAAGTAAACATTTTCTTCTAAGCAATACTTTTTTCCTGCCTTAGTGTAAACAATATCTGTACCGGCGACTCGAGCTGTCTGTTCCAGCTTTTGCTGCAGAAGGTTTTCAGGAAAAGCTTGGGAAGTCAGCAAGGAATCAGTGGGTAAAAATTGTAAAACAGTTATCAGTCCATCGACATGATCCTCATCAGGATGACTGGCAATCATTAAATCAATTTCTTTAATGCCGCGACTTTTTAAGTAAGGCAACAGCACGTTTTCACCTACCCAACCGGGATTGTTCGATTTACCGCCACCGTCAATTAACAAAACTTTTCCCTGAGGTGTTATCACCAAAGAACAATCACCTTGACCTACGTCAACAAAGGTCACCTCCATGATTTCCCCTTTACCGGCCAACAATCCATAATAATCAGATCTGTTTTGATAACTACCCAGTGGTAAGACCAGCAAAATCATTGCCGTTACAATTGCCACCCATACCAACCATTTATGCCCTTTTTTCAGAATTAGCGGCACAGCAATCAAAATTGCGTAGCAAGTGATAATCAAAGGTATTGAAGGTTTAGAAACAGCCAAGGAGCTGATGCGCCAAGATCCCACCCAAGTGGACAAATCATAAATAACCTCTATCAGCGCTCCACCGGCAAAAAGTGGTAAAGTGGCTAGGGTAATTGAAAAAAGTGCACAAATACAACCTACAAAACTAAGCATTACCACAACCCCAATGCCTAAAACCAGAAGTGGTGAAATCGTGATTGCAGCAATAGAAACCAGATAAAAATAATAGGCAATCAAAGGCATTGTCGCAGAAGAGGCAGCTAAAGAAACGGCAAAAAGGTTTACGCAATAATTATTACCGGGCAGCAACCGTTTAAAAACAGGTGTTAAATATAAAATTCCCAGCACAGCAATAAAAGAAAGCTGAAAACCTGCATCAAAAACTAATAACGGCTGCCACAAAAGACAAACTAATGCTGCCAGCCCCAAAGCCACATAGGGATCAGGCTTTTCATCCAAAGAAAAGGCCAGTAAACCCACAATAGCCATCACAGAAGCTCTAATCACCGGCGGGTTAAAATTAGTGATAGCAGCATAAAAAATCACCGCAATACTTATTGCTATAAGACGCTGCCAACGTGTGCGGCGACTGTAACCAAAGAAAAACATCCCCAAAAGAACTACATATCCTACATGTAAGCCTGAAACACTAAAGGCATGCATAATGCCGGTTTTAGACAGAATGCTTTTATCAGAATAATCCAGTCCCGCCTTATCACCAAGAAAAACACCCCGCAAAAGGGTTTGTTGATTTTGTGGTAAATAGGCAAGGGCTTCCGTAAAGCGCAGGTTAGCCCAAGAAGCCATCTTGAGCAAGAAATTGCCGCCTGACTCGCCGGTTTTAGCAACAGAACCGCCATAAGCCGCACTTACTGAGCCGTAAATATTATGACGTTTTAAATACTGATGGTAGTCAAAAGCATTGGCATTATCATATGACTGTACAACCATGGCCTTGCCGGCAATCTCCAGATATTCCCCATAGACAATCTCCTGATTATCATCAGCATAAACATAAAGCTTTTCCCGGCAGGGCTCCCCATTAATAGAAAAGGTTTTAAGCAAAAAACTGTAATGGCCTTCCTTGTCACCAGCAGTCGAATTTCCCAGAGCCATGCCGCTAATTACCAGCGGTGTACCCTTTGTATATGGCCATTCCTTTTGATGAAAATCCCAGGCTGCAAGCCAAAAGGAGCCTGCGGCAAAAGCTAAAATCAATAACCAATAAAAATTTTTGCTGCGTTTAACCAGCAAAAGACTGAGGGCAGAAAAGCCCAAAAAGATGAGAGCTGCCATAAAAGACAGCTCCAACAAACTACTAAAAACAATACCTGTTGCAAAAGCAACACAATGCCAAAACAGCGGTTTGCGAGAAACCTGTTGCGAAAAATTCAAGAATGAATTATTAATAAACAACTATCTCTCCCTTGATTTTTTCGAAGATTTTATCACCAATACCGGAAACGTTTTTAAGGTCCTCGATACTATTAAACCGACCTACATCTTCTCGCCAATCGATAATTCTTGCTGACATGCTCTCTCCTATACCCGACAGTTTTTGCAATTCTTCTGCACCGGCACTATTGATATCGATCTTAGTATTTTCAGAAAGATTGTGTTTAGCAGCATCAGAGGATGCCCCAGCATTATCATCAAATACTCGGCTAGGGATATAAACCTCATCTTGGTCATTAATAATACGAGAAAGATTAACCGCATCCAGATCCGCATTACTTGTTAAAGAAACCTTTTCTATGGCATCTGCTAAACGGCTACCCAAAGGAAGCGATAATATCCCCGGTTCCTCCACTTCGCCTTTGATATGAATAACTATCATTTCTCCGGCTTGTTCTGTACTAACTTCTGTTAAAATACCATCGGCAGAGTTTTCAGCAATAGTTGCCTCTGCGGATTTGCTGCCTGTCAGATATTCATTATATTGCGTTCCGGCAAAAAAACAAGCGACAGCAACTACCAACACAATGATCAATGAACGCTTATGGTTTTTATTGTCTTTAAAGGTTGACTGTTTTTGACAATCTGGGCTTGCGGGCCGGTATTTTTGCTGATTGTCAACTACTTTGCGGAGTTCTTTTTTTTCAGTCATAAAAACACCCCTCATAAAACTAACCTTAAACATCTTGTTCTTTTTACCATTATTTCCTTTTATTATACAATTTTCGTCAATGTTTTACAAGTAAATAACAGTATTTATGAGGGATAATATTATTCTTAAATAACCTAAAAATCAAGTCTTTTTAGAAAAGCGGCTATTTCTTGTTTGACAAAAGGACGATTAGAGGTGGTCAATTCCATTATTTCTCCTGAAAATTTGCCTTTTATATCTGTTAATAATTGCTTATGTAATTTTTGGTAACGATCGGATAATGCCACACTTTCCTGCATAATTTTACTGTTTGTCAGAGATTTTACTACACCAATACAAGGAATACCGCTACCTAAAACTTGATATAAGTTTTCCCAAAAAACCTCTGAAAGCAATTCAACGCCGCCAATTTCATCCAAAAGCATTAATTTATTTTTTTTTGCCCATTGCGGTAAACAAGGTCCTATGCGAGTAAAGACCTCTGGGAAACTCTGCCAGCCGTGATCAGTTTTTTGCAAAAAAATATTGGCCTCGTTGCCTTTATATTCGGCATTCACCGACCAGGGCTCGGCTGCCACCTGGTGCAGGCAGAAAGCCTTTAAATGTTCTCCGGAAAAAAGCCTTTGTACCATAAAACCGCCGGTGCATGCCAAATAGGGGTGCACGCTTTCTAAAAGCAAAGTTGATTTTCCAACTTTCATATCTCCCTGCAAAAATAAGCAGTTGCTCATAATGACTTCAACTCCGCCCTCCGACAAATCATCTCTGCAGCAATACTAATAGCTATTTCTGCCGGGGTTTCCGCTTTAATCGCTAAGCCAATCGGAGTATTAACTCTCTCTAAATCTGCTTTATTAAAACCTTCCTCATCAAAAAGCTTCCGTGAAGTAGCAGCGATTTTAGTGCGGCTGCCAATCAGGCCAATATAACTGGCCTCAGTTCTTAGAGCCTGTACCAGAACATCATAATCATGAGCATGTCCTCTGGTTACAATTACCACATAATCATTCGCCTTGATATCAACGGTAGCGGCAATATTTAAAAAATCTCCAAGATAGACGGCTTCCGCTCCCGGAAAAAGCTGCGGATCAGAAAACTCCTTACGATCATCAATTACCACACATGGAAACTCCACATGAGTCAAAACAGGCACCAATTCTTGTGAAATATGTCCACCACCGCAAATATAGACCTTACCGGATTTAGTTAAGGGCTCAATATAATACCTCTTACCTGATAAATCCTGCAATTTGCTGCGACCGGTAATAAGCTTATCCAGGGTGTCCTCAGTAAGTTGCAAACTGCCAATTAATCCCTCTCCCTGTATATAAACACAAACATCCCAAGCCGTTTCATCAGATATTTCCGTGATAATCCAAGAATTAACATCTTTTTTAAAAACCTCTGTAACCTGCTTAAGAAACTCCACCTGCTCATCACTGGATGCGGAGAAATATTGAAAATAAACGGTCACATCCCCACCGCAAATCATACCCAGATCCTCAACCTGATTAGGTGCTAAGGTAAACCCTTTACTGTAAGATTTTTTATTCTGTAAAACTTCCTTGGCCAGCTGCTGCGAACGATATTCAACCTGCCCCCCGCCAATAGTACCTAAAAACTCGCCTTTACTGTTTAAAATCATTCTGGCTCCTTCACCTCGAGGTGTAGAACCCGAGCTGGCAACAATGCTTGCCAAAACGACATCTTGACCCATACTTAAATCTTGATACATTTTATCAAATAAGTTCTTCATCTAAATACCCCCTATGCTCCTGTAATTTTATTAATAGCCGCCTGGATTTTATGGGCTTTTGCTAAACGACCTAAAATCGCCCGGCTGGCTGCTTGATCATCCTTAAATTTATTCAAGACACCACTAAAACGCTCCTCTAAACTAACTCGTTGCTCTCCTTTTACATATTTATCAGCTAAATAAACTATTGCCTTCTCATCAACTCGCACAACGGACTCATCTGGGACATCTGTATGAGCCGCTACCACCTCTGCTACCCTATCATATCCCCAATCATATAACCATTCTGCCCCTTTGTGCGTGTGGTCAGCATGACCTTTAGCCAAATCATGTAAAATAGCTGCCGCCTGAACCAGGCGTAAATTAACATTATGCCCACTGAAAACAAGTTCTTCCGCCAGCTCCTGCGCTTTTTGTGCCACAGCTAAGCCATGTCGAATCGTTCTTTCAGGAGTACGATAAAAGTGACAAAGCTTCAGACAAAGCTCCCTATCAGGGATTTCCCGATGTGTTGCATAAGCTAAAAGTTTTTGATATTCAACCGGGGTATCTGCATCCAGCAAAATACCCGGATCAGGAATTTCCAGCAAAATTTCCCGATCAGCATAGGCACCCAAAGCATCCTTTAAGCCCTTAGTCCCTTGATAAGCTAAAATATCGGCAATACAGGTTCGAGCAAATAAAATAGGATGTCCACTCCTTCCTTGATAGGCAGGTTTTATTAAAACTTCCGCAGATTGCCGCCAAACTTGTGTCATTACCTTTAAGGAATGAGGCCTGAAAAGGGGGACATCCCCGGGAGTGAAAAATACGGCATCAGCACATCCTCCCAGCTTGTTCAAGCCCAGCTTAACAGAAGTAAACATATCCGTACAAAAATAGCGCTCGTTGATAATAGTCTCCGCACCCCAGCTTGCACATAGTGGTACTAATTCAGAAGCACGTTTACCTAAAACAACAACTATTCGTTGAGCTCCACCGCTCCGCATATTCTCAATAGTATTTTGTAACATCGGCTTGCCGTCCACAGGTAAAAGCGGTTTAAAATCCTCCATACGTGAAGATAAACCTGCAGCCACAATCAAGCCGGCGATCTTTTCTTTCATCAATATTCTCCTTAATTACTGCTATTCCTTAGCTTTAGGCACAAAGCCCAGCTGACAAACATCCAGTCCCTGTTCCCGTTGTTTAATTATATTAAGACACCCTAAAGGCTGCTTGATCGCAAAAATATCATTAAGTGGTCTTTGCAAAATTGTTGCTAAAATAATCCTATTGACACCGGCATGAGCAACAATAATACTTTCTTTTTCACAAGATGCAATGATTTGCTGCCATGCGGGCAAAACCCGCTCCGACAACTGCTTAAAACTTTCCCCTTGCGGCACTCTATAATTAAAAAAATCCCGGCCGCGCTCTTCATATTCTTGAGGATAACTCTGTTTAATTTGCTTAAAAGTTAAACCATCCCATATCCCCATATCAATTTCTCGCAAATCATCGCAAAGGTGAACAGCTAGCTTATTTTGGGCAATGATTTCCGCCGTTTGTCGCGTTCTCTGCAAAGGACTGCTGTAAATAATCTCGATTTTTCGCTCAGAAAAAAAACGAGCTAAAGATTGTGCCTGTTTTCGCCCCTTTAAGCTAAGCGGCCAATCTGTACGTCCCAGACAATATTTCGTTGGCTGTGGAAAATCCGGCTCACCATGGCGGATTAAATAAATATTTTTCAATATAACTACCTCTTTACAATATTATCCTCCGTTAAATATATTTTATTAGTCTTTTCCCTTTATGTAAAGGCCTAATATCCTTACTTGTAATAATCTTTAGCTGATCAGGATACCAATCACCCAAGGCTTCTTTCACCTGTTGCCTGCTTAATGGTGCCATTTGTGCAAAAGTTAAAATTGTCAATTCCGTCTTATGATTCTTTACTTGTAAGGAAAAATCCATCACTTGCGGTAAGGGCAACAACATCTCATCAAGATCAGTCATTCTTAAACGGCGATTAGCAGACAACTCTAAATAATCATCCATCCGACCTTTAAGAAACTCTAATCTGCGATGTTTGCTACCGCAAGGACATGGCTCTTCTAAAATAGCAGAGATATCACCGCTTCTATAACGGATCAAAGGCATACCCTCCCTAGTTAAGGTAGTAAAAACTACCTCTCCATCCTGCCCCGCAGGCACCACAACCCCTGTTGCAGGATCAATAACTTCAAAATATAAATCGGCCTCACGCATATGATACCCTTGATGGGCAGAACAATCGATGGCCCCGCCTAAACCCGTTTCTGTCATACCAAAATGTTGAAAAACCTCACAGCCCCATAAGCGTTTCAGCTCCGCAACCAGTATTTTCGGCACACTATCAGCGCTTAAAAGTACGCTATGAAGCCGCGGCAAACGCCCGCAAATGACGCTGTAACGAGCCAAAGCCAAAATCTGAATAGGCACTCCCACCAAAGTCTGCGCCCCGCTTTGTAAAAGCATCTCTAAAGCTTGTGGTAGATTTTTCACCAGACCATGAGCGATAGGCTCAACCGGTATCCGTTTAAGAGCACGACAAATTAAATCACCTAAACCATCTCTGCGCTCACAAGGCATCAAAACAGCCATTTTTTCATACGGTTTTACCAGCGTGGGCATGCCACGGGCAAAAAAATCAAGCGTCAACTCCTGATCGGCACACGTAAAATAAATCCTTTTGGGATCATCAGTAGAGCCACTGGTAAAAAGGGATACAATACGCGAGATTTCGCTCTGATGCACGCATATAAGCTGCTTATCCTCACGAATAATATCCGCCGCTGACATTAGAGGCAGTTGCTCTAAATCTCTCAGGGTATCCAGCTTAAAAAACGGCAGATGTTTTCTATAAAAAGCACTGTTTCGTGCTTGCTGTAAAGTTCGGTTAAGGCTGTGCAGTTGCCATGTAGCCAGTGATTGTCCGGCAATCTTTTCATCTATCCACTGATCAAGGGGGGTAATAATCATTCACACGCTCCACGATATAAACTTTGTCCGCTTTCTGAGGTTACATTATAGGCGCAAAAAGGAATCAGTTTTCCCTGTGGACTCACTACATTTATATAACACTCCTTAAGTCTGCCTAACTCAAGATTCCAAGCATCCTGGAAAGCCATTCCGGAAACAGCCAGCTTATATTGGCTGCTGCGGGCTAATAATTCATCCAAAGATTGCGGCTGAGCGGTAGCTTCAACCACTTGCTGCGGTAAGGGCGCACCACCCCAATGTTTAGCCACAAAACGGCGCGCTTTTTGTGCTCTGTCCGGATCAGCTTCTACTTCGCTACTGCAGCAACAGGAATTACCCTGTGACAAGGATTGCATAGAACCATCAGGACGCAACAAAAAGTTCGCATTAAAGGAGCAATAACTGTTTTCTGCCGTACCGCCTTTAAAATCGTCCACGGCCATCAGACCATTAGTTTGCTTTTCAATTGCTCGCAAGATATCAGGAATGGTTAAGTGCTCAAGAGTTTTACTTCCGTCCAAATTATAACGCCCAAAATAACTAACCGGCTGAAAATGGACACCACGTACATACGGCATATTAGCAATTGCAAAACGTAAGATATCACCAATGACATGATCATTTACACCTGCGACCAGTGTGGGAACTAAAACCACACCTAATCCTACTTGGGCACAGTTTTTGATGGCAGTTAATTTCTTTTGCCAGAGAGATTGACCTCTTAAGGTTTGATAAATTTGATCCTCTAGACCATCGAATTGTAAAAAAACACAATCCAGACCCGCGATCTTGAGGATTTTTGGCAAAGCCTCCTCGTCTGCTAATAAAATTCCATTTGTATTAAGCTGGAAAAAAGGAAAACCTTTCCTTCGACCCATAGCAATAATTTCCGGCAAGTCTTCACGCAAGGTGGGCTCACCCCCGGAAAGTTGAATATTAAAAGGACCGCCACATGACATTAACATATCATACCAATCACTAATCTGTGCCAGGCTTGGCTCAGAAGCAGAAGCAGAATCATCCTCCCCTGCAGCAGCAAAACAAAGTGGACAACCCAAATTACATCTTTGCGTCAATTCCAACAATACACAACAGGTCCGTTGGCGATGGTCCGGACATAAACCACAATCATAAGGACATCCTTTGTCAACTTCTGACAAAGGATTAATAGGGCTAACAGGGGGTTTTGCACAACCCCACTCTTCATAATCCGGTAAACCATGCCAAATAAGTACAGAAAAATCCCCGTGCTCCGGACAGGTTTTTTTTAAATAGACATCATCACCACATTTAACTTTATATGCCTCGATTTTTTTGAGACAAACGGGACAAATACTCTCAGTTTGCCCAAGCAACACATTGTCTGTTTGTTTCATAATTTTTCACCTACCGTAATTTTTTCACCTATTAATAGAAAATAACCCAATTTAGCCCGTTTCAACTGTTCATAATCCGCACAGCTTATTAATCCATCATCATCCCATAAGGCCTGCATAATAAAATCTTTAAAACAATCCGAGCATTCTCGCCAGACAAAATTACCAAAACCCTGATCCTGTAATGACTCGTGCCACTGTTCCTTTGTATATAAATGCGCTGATAAAGATTCTAAATACGAAAGATCCACATCCCGACGCTTATACAAGTCCGAAACCAAAAGTCGACCACCGGAACACAAAACTCTTTTAATCTCCGTTAAGGCTTTTAACGACTCAAATACAGATAAACTGCATTCGCAAAGAACCGCCTCAAAAAAAGCCGATTTAAAAGGTAAGTTGTCAGCACTTGCTATCCGCAAGTCACATTGAGGATGGTTTTTTTTAGCTTGTGCAATCAATTTAGCGGAGACATCCACTCCTATAGTTTTGTAACCAAGCTGACGCATTTGCTCCGTAGATGAACCTAAGCCACAGCCAAGATCAAGTACTCTGGCTGATTTTTCTAAGTGAGCCAAAGTCAATAATTGCTTGGTTAAATTCAGTCCTCCCGGACGCATGACCTGCTTACTTCTATTACACCAAGCGGCCTTTTCATAAATATTCATCAAAACACCTTAAATGAATTCGTAATCTTCCAAAATATCGAAACATTTTTGGCAAACCTGCACCATAGAATCACGACAAATAGGAGCGGGATCACCACCCCTACCAATTAGATCACTACAATTTACACCACCAAAGCTTTCTTCAAACCAGGCAATCAGTTCTTCACAAACATCATGCAAGTCCTCGGCAGTAAAATCATAAAGAGACAAGCCACAAATACCCCCGGACAATGAACCACAAAGATATTGCTCTTGCATGCCATAGCATAAGCCACGTACGGCTTTTATTAATTGATCATTCTTTTGCTCTTGAACCTCCAAACCGACTATCTGTAAAACAACCTGAGCACAACAAAGCCCTGACATACTTAATTCAGCAACTTTTTGTTCCATTTCGATCATCAAAAATCCCCTCTCCCTGCTACTTATCTTCCAGCTCCGTTTCCACTTTGAGCATCTTACTTAAGACGATATCTTCAGGAATATATAAATTACCACATTGAGGACAAGCCAAAAAATCATGGGTTGCATTATGACCTAAATAATTAAGCTTAATATTTTTCATGACCATTTCCACTTTACATTTACTGCAAATATACTTACCATCGGCCATTTTTGCTCACTCTCCTTCTATCTGCATCCTATGACTATAAGCGTTGACCACCTCATATTGATCACCATTTTTTTTGTAGATAACCCAGTAAGTGATGATCCCTTGGCGCAAATGTCCAATAATATTACCGGTGTTCTCTTCCAGGATTTTATTGCCAGTTGCTTCACAATGCTTGATAACATTGATCAAATCATCCTCAATAATCAGCAGTTTGTTAAGTTTTTTTGTCAATTCCGGTGATATTGTAAGCTTTATATCGTTTTCCACTTCAGAAACCTCCTCAGACCACACTTTTTCTAGTAAAAGTTTTTGTAAAATTAAACGATTATGCCTTCTAGAGGTTAAAGAAGGCGCCGGCCTATTTTCTTCATTAATACCAAAAATAATATCCAAAATATGCCTGGCTGGTTTATCCTGGGTAGCGAAAATATCACGGCAATTTGTGCAATAAGTTACATAGGGGTGTTCACTCATCTGCACCCGATCAGCCGCCGTTTGTTGAGCCAAAGAAATATTGGCAGGATAAATATGTCCTCCATAACTGCAGCAACGGGCCCCCTCTTTACCCCATTCTAAATTATCAACCTGATAGCCTGCTGTTTCGGTAATTTTACGTACGCTATCCTGCATACTTTCATCATAACGACTGGAACAAGGATCATAGACAGTTAAAATTTCATTATTGCCTCGCGAATAATTTTCCGGCAAACCCTCCTTAACAACTACATCATAAAGAGATTTTTGCTCTATTTCAGGCAAATACTTTCTGAACATCTTCTCACAAGTAGGACAAGCAAAGATAAATTTAGGCTTACCCATCCTTTCCCATTCCTCGCTGATTTGTTGCATGTTTTCTACTAAAGATTTTTCATCACCCGCCCATTCGGCAGGCGCACCACAGCATTGCATAATCAAGCCGGTTTCAGGCAGTTTATCTCGTAAATAGGCATAGGTTTTTTCAACATAATCTGGATCCGAGGCACCAATTTGACAACCAGGGAAGAAAACATACTCGCTGCTGTCCTTATCGGGAGCATTTTTGGCAATCCGACACCTATTCCCATTAGCAAAAAACATGTCCCTCATCCAAAAATCATGCCAAGCCGGAGGGAAGTCCCCCTCACGATGCATAATGCGACGCGATTCTAATAAAAATTCACCCAAATCAATATCTACAGGACAGACATCCTTACACAAACCGCAAGCATAGCAAGACCCTATTAATCTGGTAGCAATACGGGCCTGCAAACCCTCTACAGGATTAAAAGAAGTTTTTACTTCATTGGCAATTTTCTTAGGCAGTTTCTTGTAGTATTGCATAAAATCACAGCTATCTTGACACTGACTGCAATCGCACTTTAAACACCGAGAAGCTTCTTTTAGTGCATCCTCCTTGCTATATCTTGCAGCGTCAACATGGGCAATCGGCTTAATTTTTCGCACATCCGGTTTAAACCTAGTGGGTGGTCGAAAATTAATACCCATCATTTCGTGCATCCGACCAACTTTAAGATAATTTTCTATCGAGCGAGCGACACGTATTCCCTGCTCAATGGAACTCATAACATCGGCACCAATGACTCCCCCTGCAATAAAGAAACCATCCTTAGTGCTGCCTAGAGATTTATCATTAAATCCCTCTAAAAGACCAAATGCTTCATCACCTTCACCAGTAGCAATTAAAACAGCTGCAAAATCTGAAAGCTCATCAAGTGCTTTAACTTCTGTGTTTAAGCATAATTCATACTCAATAAATTGCATTTGATTTTCAATGTCAGCCATAAAGATATCAGGTGACAAAAGATCCCACAATCTCCCACCAATACGATCAGATTTTTCAAATATCGTCACATCATAGCCATGAGAAACCAGTTTAATGGTACAAGCCAAGCCACAAAGACTTGCTCCCACAATAGCTACATGCTGGTTTTTTTTAGGGATATTAAATTTTATGGGAGTTGTGGAACGTGCATAATCAACCACGGCTCTTTCCAGTTTTCTCATATCCAAAGATTGATCAACATCTTTTCTCACACAAGCATCATTGCAAGGAGCCGGACAAAGCGCACAAACAATCTCTGGGAAAATAGCGTGATCCCGAAAAATTGAAAAAGCACTGTTAAAATTTTTCCTTTGCAGTTTAGTGAAAAATGCTAGAATGTCAAGATTTATAGGGCAACGATCTTGGCATGGCGGACCATCACCATTAATGCAATCATTTTCAATAAATTTTCCCATATCCTTGGACAACATTTTTCCGCTGGGCGGTGCGTTAATTAGGGAATCAATAATATCAGAATCTTTTTTGTTCATAAAAACATCTCTTTCTTAACATATAGCAAACAGTGCTACAGCAATTTTGACTGTAGCACTGCTGCGAAAAAACACAACATTATCTCACTTTAACAGTATCAATATTTGAGAATACATCTTCTTTTCTACAGAGCCAAACCAGGACCTGCAGCTTCCACTGGATTTTCTTCAATATCTTCTAAAACATCATAGAGTTCAGGGCCGAGATAATATTTATCAGGTTTCAATTCTTTACCTGCCGCCTTAGCTTCCATAGCAGCCTTAACTTTATCAGGTGTAGCAGGAAGGTCATAAATCCTAACACCAACAGCATTGTTAATTGCATTGAGGATAGCAACGTGACCTGCAGATTGGAACCCTTCACAGCAACCAACAGAATGGAAAGGTGCTGTTTTTCTGGGGGAAGCACAGTTGATCAAAACCATATCATCTGGAACTTCATCCGGGAATCTGAAACCGCATTTGATTAAATAAGCATACTCTTTAGAGTCTTTGTAATCAGCGGAAAGAGCAAATTCCAGAGAGTGAGTCAAAGCACCATAAGCCTGACCTTCTACAGCTTGCAAACTGCCAATTTCACCGATATCATAAGCCATTACCATTTTGAGAACCGTAGTTTTACCGGTTGCTACATCAACTTCAACTTCGGAAACAAAAGCTACATAGTTATATTCTGGAGTAGGATCGCCTTGTCCGGTATTAGGATCAAGATCCGTATTCAAAGCAGTGGTATCAAAGACACCCAAGTATTTTGTAGGAATATTTTCTGCAACCATTTCATCATAAGTGCGATAGCTGCCATCTTCCTTACGCATTGCATCCATCAGTTGATTTGCTGCATCAATAGTAGCATTACCTGCCATATAGTGAGAACGGTTAGCACCGGCTGGACCTGTCATTGGGCAAGTTTTTGTATCAGCCTGTACAACATGAATATCTTCCCATTTGATGCCTAGTGGTTCTAAAGCTTTATGAGTCAATACCAAAGTACCAACGTCGGAACCCTGTCCTTGGTCTTCCCAAGTGTTGTAGTGAGTGATAGTACCATCTTCCATTAATTCGATAGCAACTTCAGCATGGTCACTAGCACCACCCGTAATATTATAACCACCCAGGGCAATGCCTACACCACGTTTCTTTTCAGGTGTGCTATATTTCTTGCAATTTTCTTTACCTTGCTCATAATACGGTTTAACTGCTTCCATTAAAGTTTCAAATGGATATTCTTTCCATTCCCAGCTATTAATGTTAGTATCACCAGGACGACCAATATTAATCCATCTGAAATCGTAAGGATCTATACCGGCTTTTTCTGCCAGCATATCAACCATAGCTTCCGACATGGTATAAGCCTGAGAGTTACCATAAGAACGATAAGCAGTACCATAAGTGTTATTAGAATAACCAACCCTAGTTAAAGCTCTTACGCTAGGGATACTATAGCTGAAGCAAGGGAAGCGTTGTGCTTTGGATCCCAAGACGTCAGCCATTTCTGAATAAGCACCATGATCGTAAACAAAGTCAAATTCAAAACCGGTCATTTTACCGTCTTTGTCGCAGCCAAGTCTAGCATTAGAATAGTGGGCTGAACGTTTGCCGGAGAAGAATTGATGCTCATCATAAGACAAGGTCAAAGAAATAGGTGCATTCAAGGCCAAAGCTGCAGCCGCTGCAATACCTGTGCTGGCAGGGGAAATAGCATAACCAAAACTAGCACCGGTAGGATTTTGGATAACCCGCAACTTATCTTCCGGAATCCCCAAAGCAGCAGGCAAGGAAATCATCGCCAAAATAATAGCTAAGTTTTTATTATGAACACATACAGCGCCATCTTCATCAATATAAGCCTGAGTAGTATCCGGCTCAATCACCAAGTGTGGCTGACTGGTGCTGTAGAAGCTACCTTCTACCACATGCTCTGATTCGTCTAAAACATCACGAGTGTCCTCTTCACCTTTGAACAAAGGCAAATGCAAATATTCATTAGGAACACCTTCATAAATATCTTGTGCACCGGGGGTTACAGCTTCCAAATAAGTCATATAAGCTGGCAATTCTTCAATGTCAACTTTAACAACTTTAGCGGCCGCACGAGCCTCTTCTCTGGAGTGAGCAGCTACAACTGCTACGATATCACCATATCTGTTAACTTTATCACCATTAATTAAAGGACGGTCAATACCATCTGTTTTTGCACGAGGGTGACCAAGACCTAACATGATTAAGTTGGTGCCTTTAACATCTTTAGCGGTTAAAACTTTTACAACGCCAGGCATTGCTTCCGCTTCTGTAACATCGATACTTCTAATTCTACCATGATGAACACGTGGTTGCACCACAGCCAAGTGTAAAGTACCCGGAGGCATTTTCAAAGCAAGATCATCACCAAAGTCACAAGTACCGGTAACTTTACCTAAAGCAGCCGGACGAGGTACATTGGAACCATAGATTTGGCCATCTGCACCAGCTTTAAAGGTTATATCTTCCATAGTTGCCTCACCGCGCATAACTTTTGCAGCTTCCATTACGCAGTCAACTAAAGGTTTCCACCCTGTGCAACGACAAGCGTTTTTATTCTTCGTAAACCATTGACGTACTTCATCCCGAGTAGGACTGGGGTTCTCTTTCAAGAGAGCATATGACGAAACGATAAACCCTGGAGAACAAAAACCACACTGTACTCCGCCAAAGGTAATCCAGGCTTGCTGCAAGGGATGTAGGTTTCTAGCTGTGCCAATACCTTCGATTGTCAGAATTTCAGCAAAATCCTTAACATTTTTCATTTTCTTGACACAAGAGCGAACCACTTTGCCATCCAAGATCACACTACAAGCACCACATTGACCAACATTACAGCCAATTTTGGTACCGGTCAAGCCAATTCTTCTCAGCAAATCTGCCAAAGAATCGGTTTCTGGATCACAAACCACGGCGCGTTCTGCTCCATTAATGACTAACCAAACTTTTCTTAGAGCCATTTTAATACACCTTCCTTTTTTCTATTTAAAAATAACATTTTTAGGACATCTTGATGCCCTTTTATAGCCTTCATGTTAAACCTACTATAACGACAGTTAAAATAATTGGATAATTCGGCAGAAAACAAGAGCTAAATTCATCTATCTGCAGAATAAATAGCCTATGTTCCAACATGAAAAACTGAACTGTTTTTATTGAAATTGGCTCGTTTTTACTCGGCATACAAGCTAATTTTTCTCTTAATATCTTGGGATGGTAAAATTAAACGTTCATGTTTTCGCACACCCGTACTGATGCCATCACCTTCATTATCCTTTTTATTATTTCTGTTAAGAATGTCGATATAAGTATTGCGAAACTTCACGGGAGAAGTATCCGCAAAATGCTTAAATTCTTTAATAAAATGGGATTGATCAAAATAACCTGCTTCATAAACAACATCCGAAATATCAATCATTTTCTCTGTTGCAATCATACGCAAAGCATTTTGAAAGCGTACAATGCGGCTGTAATACTTAATTGAAATACCATAGGTCTCTTTAAATTTTTCACGACAATGGCGTTCAGAATAACCGGTTTCACTTTCAATCTCTTCCAAGCCAATCCTGCCACCTGATAAGCAAACCAAAATCGCACAACATTCCACAAGATTCGGCGTATATTTCTCATCTATCAAATGAGACATCGCATAATTTTGAAAAGACTTAATGCGATCATGGAGATTGCCTTTAGCTGCAATATTATCCATGATTGACTGAGTCTTGTAAATACTGTCTAATTTTACAGTCTGGTTTTTCAGCTCTTTAAACTCTGCTTCCGGGGTCTTTACCCCCGCTACAGAATATGGTTTAAAACCAAAATAGGTTGTATTGGGTTCTAACATAATCTTAGAAAAGTCCTCATAGACTCCGGACACCAGAGCCACAGGATCACTTTCACTGCATTTGAAAATAATATTTATGCAGGCATCCGGCATAATACCTACAAAACAATCATTGCGATCACCAGTAGTAAACTGGTAGTACAAAGCACTATTTTTTGTGCAAACGGGATTCCACTCTACCAATCTTTGCTCATAATTGAGAGCAGAGGAGCCAAGCCATGGCTGCTGTGGGGGTGGGACTTTTTGCAATTGATTGATGATTTTACTGTAATCCATTATTTCAATTCGTCCTTCCTCATCAACATTTTTTAGGACTTACCTATCAGATATATTATACTCAATTGAGTATAATATAGACATGGTTCTTTTACCTGTTTTTCATCATACCTATTTAATTATATACTTTTGAGGCAATTTATACAACACCTTTAGGGATTTTTGTATAGATATTTGCTAAAAAGGTCTTTTTATTATCATTAATTATGCTAATATTACACCTTTACAAATTTTTACCAACAAAAAAGGAGAGCATTAATGCTCTCCTTTTTATTATAAATTATTAGAAAATAATTATCTAAACAGTAATGGCGCAATAATTAAGGAAATTGTACCCATAACCTTAATCAAGGCATTAATTGAAGGGCCGGCAGTATCCTTAAAAGGATCCCCCACAGTATCACCCACAACGGCTGCTTTATGGGCCTCACTGCCCTTACCGCCATGATGCCCTAATTCAATATATTTTTTAGCATTATCCCAGGCACCGCCAGCATTTGCCATCATAATCGCCAGCATCAAACCACTGGCAGTAACCCCGGCCAGCATACCTCCAAGAGCGGCTTTACCAATGATAAAACCAACGGCTAAAGGTGCCGCAACGGCCAACACCCCAGGAGCAATCATCTGTCTGATAGCGGCTTTCGTACTAATATCAACACATTTAGCATAGTCGGGCTTACCCGTGCCTTCCATAATCCCGGGAATTTCTTTAAATTGGCGACGGACTTCCTCAATCATCTCAAAAGCGGCCTTGCCCACTGCATCCATGGCAAAAGAGCAAAAAAGATAAGGAATAGCAGCACCAATCAAGACACCAATCATCACAGTCGGCTGCAAAATATCCAATCCGCCAATATTAGCTTCCTGCGCAAAGGCATTAAATAATGCCAGAGCAGTCAAGGCAGCAGACCCAATTGCAAAACCTTTGGCTACAGCAGCGGTGGTATTACCTACAGAATCAAGCTTGTCCGTAATCTCTCTTACCTCAGAAGGCAGCTCCGCCATTTCCGAAATCCCACCGGCATTGTCAGCGATCGGACCAAAAGAATCAATTGCGACAATCATACCGGCTGTGGACAGCATTCCTACAGCAGCCATAGCAATCCCAAAAACTCCAGCAAATTGAAAAGCTGCAAAAATAGCTACACAAATAACTAAGACAGGGAAAATAGGACTTCCTAAACCAACAGCCAAACCACTGATAATGTTGGTGGCCGCACCGGTTTCAGAAGCTTTAGCAATCTTTTGTGTCGGTTTTCTAGTATTCGATGTATAATATTCTGTCAATAAACCAATAGCGATATTGGCAATCAGACCCATTAACACAGCTAAAAAAAGCATGGTCCCTTGTTCAGGGAAAACAGTTCTGCATACCAAAAAGGCTAAGACAGCTGTAATAATATTAGTGCCCCATAGGCCTTTATTTAAAGCCATCTGCGGATTCGCACCCTCGCCTGTACGAACAAAGAAACAACTGATGATAGAAGCAATAACACCTGCCCCTGCAATTAGAAGCGGCAAAATAGCACCGGTCGCACCAAAGGCGTAAACACCAATCAACATAGCGGCAATTGTTGAAGCAGCAAAGGATTCAAATAAGTCTGCACCCATACCTGCTGTATCACCAACATTATCGCCAACGTTATCAGCAATCACGGCCGGATTGCGCGGATCGTCTTCCGGAATACCCGCCTCAACCTTACCTACCAGGTCAGCACCAACATCAGCAGCTTTGGTAAAAATACCACCGCCAACACGGGCGAATAAAGCAATCAAGCTGGCCCCAAAGGCAAAACTGTTAATAGTTACTACGTTTTCAAAAATAAGGTATAAAATAGTAACGCCTAAAATACCCAAACCAACAACAGCCAAGCCCATTACGGCACCGCCACGAAACGAGACCCCTAAAGCAGCATTTAAGCTAGTTCGTGCGGCTTGAGTAGTGCGGGCATTAGCGCGAGTGGCGATATACATACCAATATACCCTGCTAAAGCAGATAAAATTGCACCGGCCACAAAAGAACTGGCAGTTGCCCACCCTGTAGCAATCCACAATACCACAAAAATAATAATAACAAAAGGAATTAGTGTTTTATACTCTCGACCCAAAAATGCCATAGCACCTTCTTGAATAGCTTTGGATATTTCCTGCATCTTGGCATTACCGGGATCTTTTTTTAGAACACTTCTGGTCATGAAAAGGGCAAAAACAACGGCTAGTATACCGGCAATAATCGGCATCCATAAATTCATTTTTACAATCTTCCTCCTCTTTGTTAGATAATTAAAAAACAAACATCACCCTTTAGGGGAAACTTCCTTAATAATCTCATTAGTGCAAAAAATACAATAAATTATGGCAAATATAACAATACCTGCGCAAATGAAAAAATCAAGGCTGAACCAGCCTCACCCCCTGTTGTAAATTTTAATATTATAATCATAAAATCACAAGTGAGTAATAAAATGATTTTTTTACCCTTATTAATTATATTAGTCTCTTGCCATAAAAGCAATGTTTATTTTACTATATCCCTTAAAAAATGCTAAAAAGAATAAACTTATCTCAAAATGGGTGTCTATTCTTAAGATTTTTATGGTCCTCTTTGCCTTTATTATACCAAGAGGTGACAAATTACGTTATAAAACCGGGATAATCATAAATTATTTTTTCTCAAAATAACCTTCCTCGCTACCTTTCCCCTTTTCGAAATATCAGACACGCAAAATAAACCTCCGGGTCTCTTTTAAAGAACAACCTGTCTTAATTAATACAAAGCCCTACAATTATTCCGGTCACGATAATGACGGAAAAGACACACGTTTTTTTAAAAGATTAACAATCCGGCAAAAGATAAGAAATCTAAGGGAGAATTAACAACAGTTTTTTATGTTTTATTAACTTATCTCCTCATATCCAAGCTGAACCTAATAGTCTAAATCTTCACCTTTTTTAAACAACATTTTACCTGTTTTTCGATCTTGACAGGGATCTGTTCTTTGTGATAGAGTTACTGAAAATATAGGTTGTTTCGACAAAGGAGGTGAAGATAGGTATATGACATATGAAGATTCTTCTAAAAAAGCTGCTAATCCCGCTCCCTTAGGATTACTGAGTTTTGGCGTTACGGTTGTTACACTCAGTTTGCACTATTTGGGGGTGATTGAATTTAACATAGGCATTGTAGCCATGGGGCTTGTATTGGGAGGCCTGGCGCAAATTGTTGCCGGATTAATTGAATATCGCAATAATAACTTTTTGATCGCTACTGTTTTTGTAGCTTATGGGATGCTGTGGTGGTCGCTGGTTATAATCTGGGTCAACCCTTTTGCCGGCACCATTGCTCCCATTGACGGCATGACAATGGGTTTTTATCTCTTAATGTGGGGGATTATAACGCTGTTTTTCTCTATATGTGCCCTCAAGGAAAACCTTTTTACAAAAATAGTGTTTTTCGCCCTAACAGCAGTCTTTCTATTGCTGTCAACTTATGATTTTACCGGCATAGTCGCTATATCCAGAGTGGCCGGCATAATTGGTGTTTTTGCCGGAGCCGGCGCTATTTATATTGGTTTAGCTCATTTGGTTAATATTACATATAAGCGCAATATCCTGCCACTGGGCTAGAAAATTATTTAATGCTCTTAACTAAAAAGGACAACTGATGATTTGAAAAAAGAAAAGAATGTTTCATTTACATGATTCATTCTTTTCTTGACTACCTACCTCAAAAACCTGATCTCAACGGCTAAAATATCTACTATATTATACCGTAAAAAAACAACACTTCTGTATGGACATCCAATTACTACTCTTTGGGACTCTTTATAAATACTAAATAGAGGAGGCAAAAATGTATTATTCAACAATTTACCCATCGCCCCTAGGCCTAATTACTTTGGCCTGTAACGGTGATAACTTGGTTGGTTTGTGGATAAAAGGACAGAAACATTATGGCAAATCTATTCCCGAAAACTTGATAGAAAAGGATAACTTACCTGTCTTTATTGCTGCAAAAAACTGGTTAGACAGCTATTTTGCAGGGGAAAACCCCGCTATTTCTGCATTATCCTTGTCTCCTAAAGGCAGCGACTTTCGTCAAAAGGTCTGGAGCCTTTTATGCGAAATTCCTTATGGGCAAACTACTACCTACGGAGAAATTGCTAAAAAAGTGGCCCTAAAATTGCAAAGGCCAAGCATGTCCAGTCAGGCAGTTGGCGGTGCTGTGGGACACAATCCCCTTTCTATTATTATTCCCTGTCATCGAGTTGTAGGATCTGATGGCAGCCTAACAGGTTATGCCGGTGGCTTAAAAACAAAAATTAAGCTGCTCGAGTTAGAAGGTGCCGATATGTCAAAGCTGTTTATCCCTAAAAAAGGCACAGCCCTTTAATAATTGCAGCGTATTTAAAATCTTACAAAAAACTGCAAAAAATATGGTTTTTTATCGAAAAATAAAAGCCTTATTGTCGCAACAGTCGTGGGGCAAATACTTATATTTATTCACTTTGTGCAAGTTTTTTACTGTCAAAAGAATAGCCGAATAATCAAGGGATATCTCTGCCAAAACGGCGATAATATTCGACACCCCCCCCCGATGGTAATAGGGTGCGTTCTGCATCATTTAGCAGTCTTATCACACGACAGCTACTCAACAGGTGATTCTTTATGCCGGAGGCATAACCGCAATAGTTTCTGCAGTTTTCTTTTCATGGTCATCCCTGACAAAATACCAACAAGCCCTTGCAGCCAACTTAACTGCAAGGGCTTTTCTCAAGCTGAATTTTTCTATCTTATTTTATTGTGCGCCAACCAAAGCGAAGACGCTGATCTCTCATATATAATTACAAACCCTTTTGCCAAACACAGAAGGCATGTGACTCCTTATATCCGCTATACTGGGGTAAAAATAAATCCGCCCTCGTCATCAATTGATGACGGGAGCGGAACTCAGTCGAGATAATAAGATCACAATCCTTTATTTTTCATTAGAGCAAATTACACGTGTACGTATCATTCCTGATATTTTATTTAGCTCTTCCAATACCCCTTGATTAATCGGCTGATCCAGATTCAGCACCGTATAGGCAATATCCCCCTTTGACTTATTAACCATATCGGCGATATTAATCTCATGGTCAGCAATCGCATTCGTAATTTGTCCTACCATATTAGGCGTGTTTTTATGTATCAAAGTAATACGTTCTTTTCCGGATTTCGCCAGAACACATTCAGGCAAGTTCACCGAATTGACAATGGTTCCTTCCTCCAAGAAATCACGCAATTGCTGTGCCGCCATCATGGCACAATTTTCTTCACTTTCAGGCGTAGAGGCACCTAAATGAGGAATGGCAATTATGTTTTTTTGACCAATCAAGTCACCATCAGGAAAATCAGTAACATATTTAGCCACTATGCCGGCCTCAATAGCATCAAGAACCGATATAGTTTTCACCAGGCCACCACGGGCAAAATTTAGAAGAATAACCCCCGGTTTCATTTTAGAAAATTCACGAGTGCATAAAAAGTTTTTCGTATGTTCATTTTGAGGGATATGCAGTGAAATATAATCCGCATGATTAAGTAAGTCTTCCAGTTGCTCTGCTCGCTCAGCCCGCGTGGAAATTGTCCAGGCCTGTTCCACCGACATAAAAGGATCATAGCCAATAACATTCATGCCGATTTCTGTAGCCGTATTAGCAACCATGACGCCAACAGCCCCCAGACCAATTACACCAAGTGTCTTACCTTTTAGCTCGCCGCCCACGAACTGTTTCTTGCCTTGCTCAATCAAAGATGGTACCTGATCGCCTTTGCCTTTTAAGGTTTGTGCCCATGCATAAGCATCAAACAAATTGCGTGCTGCGGCAATCATCGAACCAATTACCAGCTCCTTGACTCCATTGGCATTTGCCCCGGGGGTATTAAAGACCACTATCCCTTTTTCAGTACAAGCATCAACAGGAATATTGTTAGTTCCGGCACCGGCGCGCACAATCGTCAACAGTCGTTCCGGTAACTCTATTTCATGACAGTTGGCACTACGTACCATCAAAGCATCAAAACCATCCAAACCCGATGATACTTTATACTCCTCTTTAGGTAAATAATCATATATAACAGGAGCAATTTTATTCAACTTTTTGACATTAAACATGTTTATCCCCTACCTATTCTCTATTTCAAATTTATGCATGTATTCTATAAGTGCCTTTACGCCATCTTCAGGCATGGCGTTGTAAATACTAGCACGCATTCCACCCACACTGCGATGTCCCTTCAGATTCACAAGTCCGCTTTTTTTGGCGCCTGCCACAAAAGCGGCATCCAACTCATCGCTGCCCGTTACAAACACCACATTCATCAATGAGCGATCCTGAGGATTAACCGGATTAGAAAAAAGACTGGAATTATCAATAAAGTCATAAAGCATGTCCGCTTTTCTCTTATTCACCTTTTCAATATGAGCTATACCACCTAGTTTTTTAAGATGCTTGAAAACTAGGCCCGCTATATAAATCGCATAGGTAGGCGGTGTATTGTACAGTGAATTAGTTTTAGCATATGTTTCATAGTTAAGCATGGTCGGCAAGGAATCAGGCGCCATACCTGATAAAGCTTTCTTCATAATCAAGATTGTAACTCCTGCAGGGCCGATGTTTTTTTGCGCACCCGCATAAATCAAATCATAATCCGTTACCTTGATTTCTTCTGATAGGATGCAAGATGACATATCCGCAACTAATGGCAGTCCCTTGACATCCGGAATCTTGGTGTATCTTGTCCCATAAATCGTATTATTTGAGGTAATGTGTACATAGTCCGCATCAAGGTTAAACATTTGTGCCGACAATTCAGGAATACAAGAAAAGGCTTGTTCTTCGCTGCTGGCCACAACGTCTACCTCGCCATATTTTTTAGCCTCAGCAATAGCCTTTTTTGCCCACTGCCCCGTGTTAACATAATATGCTTTTTTATACTTTGTCATCAGGTTAAGCGGCACCATAGCAAACTGCAAAGAAGCCCCCCCCTGCAAAAACAACACATGATAGTCATCGGGGATATTCATCAACTGACGCAAATCAGCCTGTGCATCCTCTATGATTTTAGAAAACTCTGAAGAACGGTGACTCATTTCCATAACACTCATACCACTATTTTCGGCCGACAAAAAATCAGCCTGCGCTTTTTTCAGCACCTCAAGCGGTAAACAAGCCGGGCCTGCAGAAAAATTAAAAACTCTTTCCATGTTTACTTCTCCCATCCGCTAAAATTTGATGTTTTCATCATTCTTAAGACTGTTTCATTATAATACGCTGATCTTGCTTTTTCAAGTGATGAGAAAATAAAAATCGCTGTAAAAAAATATAGATTACGCTAAAAATCATGATTAAACAACTTATCCCAATAATATGTTCTCAAAGAAGGCCACAAAAACTCCTACCCCCACGACAAAAATTTCATTATTACATAAAGATAAAAAGATCCCTGTCTCTAATATTTTCACCGAATTTCCAACACTTTTCTTCTTGGATTTAGCACCCTCTCCCAAGACCTCTTATAAATAAGCGTAACTCATCCCTTTTCCCGCTTGATGCTGTACACTTTGATCCATAATGTGTCCCAAACGCCGAACAATGGGAAAGGAATTACTTAAAATCGCATTGAAATAAGACAAAAACAGCCCCTAAAAACTTCTTTAAAACCAAAAGAGAGCCTTAAGGCTCTCGTTTTTATCTTATTTAACCTGTTTTTTTTACTCACTAATTTTAGCAATTAATTCCCCGGCCTTAACCTGTTGACCCTCTGCAACATAAATTTTCTCGATCAGGCCACCCACGGAAGCCAAAATATTAGTTTCCATTTTCATGGCTTCGATAACTGCTACCGGCTGATTGAGTTCAACTTTATCACCATTTTGTACCAAAACTTTAATTATTGTGCCGGGAATATTGGCACCAACTTCACTGGGATCATCAGGATTTGCCAACATTACCATCTCCTTGGTCGTGTTAACATTAGCATTAAGATCCTTAATACTAACAACACGCCTGTTACCGTTAACCTCAAAAACCACGTCGCATTCACCATTTTCATCAACTTCACGGATCTCGATCAGTTTAACAACCAGCACCTTACCCTCACTAATTTTGATCTCACTGGTCTCTCCTTCTTTCAATCCATAAAAGAAAACATCGCTAGTCATGTATTTAAAGTCCCCATCTTTAGCAAGACCTTTGACATAATCCTCAAAAACCTTCGGATAAAGCGCATAGCTGATGATATCCTGCTCTGTAACATCATTCATACCCAAAGAATCCTGAAGATGTTGCTTGATCGCCGCAAAATCCTCAGGCGGCAATAACTCGCCGGGACGGCAGGTAATCGGCTTTTTATCTTTAAGCACCAATTTTTGCAGTTTTTCCGGGAAACCACCCTCAGGCTGTCCCATCATCCCTTCAAAATAAGAAACAATCGAATCAGGGAAGTCAATTTCTTTACCTTTTTCATAAATGTTTTCCGGCGTCAAATCGTTTTGCACCATAAAGATAGCCATATCGCCAACAGCCTTTGAAGAAGGAGTCACTTTAACAATATCACCAAGCATCTCATTGACTGTCTTAAACATCTCTTTAACTTCTTGGAACTTATGCCCCAAACCAAAACTCTCAACTTGAGGTTTCAAGTTAGAATACTGACCTCCGGGAATTTCGTATTTGTAAATATCTGTCGTCCCCGCTTTTAAATCGGATTCGAAACCTTGATAAACAGGTCGCACATCATCCCAATAGTTAGAAATTTCCTGCAAGCTATCCAAAGATAGGCTTGTAGCCATTTCCGTATTTTCTACAGCGGCAACCACCGAATTTAAAGCCGGCTGGCTGGTCACTCCTGCCATACTATTAAAGGCCGCATCCACAATATCCACACCCGCCATGGCAGCCATCAATAAAGTAGCTACGCCATTACCGCTGGTATCATGCGTATGAAGATGAATAGGTATACTTAGCTCATTGCGTAAGGCCGTGATCAGTTTATGTGCGGCCACCGGCCTTAAAAGTCCGGACATATCTTTAATTGCTAAAATATGTGCGCCGAGTTTTTCCAGCTTTTTGGCCATTTTAACATAATATTCAAGCGTATATTTATCACGGGTAGCATCAGAGATATCCCCCGTATAACAAACGCAAGCTTCCACAACCTTATTCTGATTAAGCACCTCATCAATAGCGATCTCCATACCCTGAATCCAGTTTAAGGAGTCAAAAATTCTAAATACATCAATTCCCGCTTTGGCGGCCTCTACGATACATTTTCTGACCACATTATCGGGATAGTTTTTATAACCTACTCCATTAGCACCTCGAATTAACATTTGGAACAAAATATTGGGGATCTGCTCACGTAAAACAGTTAATCTCTCCCAAGGATTTTCCTTAAGAAAACGATAGGCTACATCAAAAGTAGCACCGCCCCACATCTCCAAAGAAAACAGTCCGCTGGCTCTTTCTGCAATGGTCGGCGCAATTTTCACCATATCAATAGTTCGCATCCGTGTAGCAGCAAAGGATTGCTGAGCATCACGCATGGAGGTATCTGTTAAAAGTAAGCCTTGCTGTTCCAAAACCCACTTAGACAAACCCTCCGGACCTTCTTTATCAAAAAGCTGCTTCGTTCCGGGTGGATATTGTCCGGTTACCTCGGGAATAATCGGTGTATTAAATGAAGGTTTTTCTCCGGAAACCTCATTAACCACTTTGTTAGCCAAAAATTTCAGCAATTTAATCTCTGTGTTTTTGCTGGTTCTAATATTCATAAGCTCCGGATTAGCGGCAATAAAACCCGTATCACATCCCCCGACTCTAAATGTCGGATGGTTTAAAACATTTAAGAGAAAAGAAATATTAGTTTTAACTCCTTTGATCTTAGTTTCATTCAAAGCTCGTGCCACTTTATTAATGGCATCATCAAATGACCTGCTAAACGAGGTTACTTTCACCAACAAGCTATCATAATATGGTGTAATTTCTGAACCGGCAAAGGCATTACCGCCATCCAAACGAATACCATAACCGGAAGCAGAGCGATAAACATCGATCATTCCGGTATCGGGTGCAAAATCATTTACAGGATCCTCTGTAGTCACTCGACACTGAATGGAATAACCACGCGGCACAATATCATCCTGCCCTTTAATATTTATCTCCGGCGAATCCAGAGCATAACCCTGAGCGACCAAAATCTGCGACTGCACAATATCAATACCGGTGACCATTTCTGATACCGTATGTTCAACCTGGATTCGTGGATTGACCTCAATAAAATAGTGTTGTCCTGTAACATCAACCAAAAACTCAACGGTTCCAGCATTACAATAATCAACAGCGCGAGCAATCTTTAAAGCATCATTGCAAATGTTTTGTCGCTGCTCTTCAGTAATAGAAAGCGCCGGCGTAAATTCAACAACTTTTTGATGACGTCTTTGAATAGAGCAATCCCTTTCATAAAGATGAATTATATTGCCATGCTGATCACCTAAAACCTGTACTTCAACATGTTTTGGCTTTTCTAAATATTTTTCAATAAAAATATCATCAATACCAAAAGCTTTTTTTGCTTCGCTCTTAGCACTCCTAAATTGAGGAAGTAAATCCTCCTCCTCCCTAACAATGCGCATCCCCCGGCCACCACCGCCAGCAGCAGCTTTCAGAATTACCGGATAACCGCATTCAGCGGCAAATTTTACGGCATCCTCATCAGATCTGATCGCCGCATCAATACCCGGGATTGTTGGCACTCCTACCTGATGCGCAACAATTTTGGACTTGATTTTATCACCCAATTTATCCATCATCTCATGTGTAGGACCAATAAAGACGATTCCTGCCTCTTCACATTGACGAGCAAACTCTACATTTTCCGCCAAAAAGCCATATCCGGGATGAATAGCATCAACGGCCTTAGATCTTGCTAAAGCAATAATTTCACTGATGCTCAAATAAGCATCGATAGGCGATTTCCCCATTCCTATTTTATAGGATTCATCCGCCTTAGTTCGAAAAAGAGATTTCTTGTCCTCTTCAGAATACACCGCCACGGTTCGAATATCCAGCTCTTTACAGGCTCTGAATACTCGAATAGCAATCTCACCTCTGTTGGCAACAAGAATTTTCTTAAATTTTGCCATATTCCCTGCCCCTCTCTTCACAATCAATTAGCAAAATCATTTTCATACAATGTGCACCTCTCATTTATTTGTATAGCACACCTAGTGTATCATAGCGATTTTTATAATTATATCTCAATCCTACCATTTGCGCAAGATGTCTTTTGAAAAAATATCGCTGCCTATTATGATTTTACCAATATGGAAACAGGATTATCATTACATGGTGACGAAAACATGCTGTGGGAGCAATTAGCCCAAGAAAAATACCATCAGATCAAACAAGAGGTGAATGATATGATAACAGACTATTCCTTAACTAAAAACTGGCTAAAATTACCCCCACATACCGATAAATTAGAACATGCTGCAGATGTTTTTTATCTTTATTCCACTTCCTACGATAAACTTACAGAGGATGACCCCTTAATTTGCCCTATTGATCATCAAGAAATGCGCCGTGAGGCTCTTTACAGCTATTTTAAAAGCGGCTCTGTATTTCAGGCACATTGCAATACTTTTATTCCTTATTATCGGCAAACTGATGCCCCCAGCTGCCTTTCTTTACCTCAGAAGGAAAAAGACGAGCTTTTAAAAAAAGGCCCTGTCGCCGATGCTACTGCAGCTTTTGATTATTACCTTAAAAACTATAATAACGGTCGCCCTTATATTTTAGCAGGTCATTCACAAGGTTCTGACGTACTGTTACATGTTTTAAGTGAATATATGTCAAAAAACCCCGAAATATCTAAACGAATGGTGGCTGCTTATGCCATAGGTTATTCCGTCACACCGGACTATCTTGCAGATAATCCACATCTTAAATTTGCCACCGGCCGCTCCGATACAGGTGTAATTATTTCTTATAATACTGAAGCTCCCAACTGCCAAACCCCTAATCCGGTAGTTTTAAAGGACGCTTTAAATATCAACCCCATTAACTGGCAAAGGGATGATACCCATGCTGCAAATACTGAAAGTTTAGGTTCTCGCATGCCTTATCATAATTTTTTCCAAGATGTTTCCCAGCTGGCCGATGCCCAAATTGATTTACAGAAAAATGTCCTTATCTGCAGCACTTTATCCGGAACCCCTTATGATGATACAGGAATTTTTCCTCCCGGCATCTATCACAGCTTGGATTATACGCTCTATTATTATGATCTGAGACAAAATTGCTTAGACAGAATAAATGCCTACTTAAAATTCACCTAAATAAAGACTGCACTTTAGGGCTTCAATATCATAAATTATCAAAAAAGAGGACCGAATCACCAGTGATTCGGTCCTCTTAAATTATCTACAGGAAATATTTGTTATCTCACATTATCTTTCTTTACACCAAAAGAAAATGGACAGCACTCCCGGTCCGGTATGACAGCCAATAATCGGCCCAATATGAGAAATCATAATCTCTTTAACGGCGGGAATTCTTTCCCTGATTAATTGCTCAACATATTTGGCATCATCTACATAATCCCCATGACAGATAATAACCGTTTGCTGATCCGGCTCGATAATGGTTTTTTCCATATGCTTGACCAATGATTCTAAGGATTTTTTACGTCCCCTGACCTTTTCGACTGCATCCAAAAAACCCTCATTATTAACATGCAGCACCGGCTTAATTGAAAGCATCGAAGCCATGCCGGCTGCCAAAACACTGACACGTCCGGTACGCCGCAAAAAATTAATATCATATAAAGTAAACCAATGAGCAACCTTAAGTTTATTTTCTTCTGTCCAATCCCTCAATTGATCAATAGAATAACCCTCGGCTTTCTTTTTGGCCGCATGATATACCAAAAAACCTTCGCCTCCGGAAGGACATAAGGTGTCAACACAATAAATTTTGCGTTCCGGATATTTAGCACTTAATTCCTCAGCCACCAGTAAGGAAACGCTGTAAGAACCACTTAACCCGGAAGTAAATGCTAAATATATGACATCTTTGCCGGCCTTTAAAATAGGCTCAAAAGCCTGGCTATATTCATAAGGATTAATCTGTGCCGTAGAAGCATCCTCTCCATTTGCCAGTCTTTCATAAAACTTATGAAAGCTAATTTCTCGGGCATCTAAATAATGTTTATATTCATCATCGCCCAAAGTAAATGACATGGGTATCACTTCAATACCAAGCTGATCTGCCACCTCTTGCGGCAAATCACAAGTCGATTCAGTCACTATTACATAATCACCCATAGCCCACTCTCCTAATCATATAATATCGCTATAATTATACCCTTTAAACCAACATCTGGCAACAGTATTTAACAAAAGACCCCTCTCTTGGCCCTTTATTGACCTTTTTACCAAATTTTGTTAAAAAGATCCTATTTTTCTAAACTTAGCATATCGTTGCTCCAATAATTCATTAAGCGGCAGTTCCAGCCGTTCCTGCAGCTTATGATATAATTTATCTTGCAAGAATGACATCAACTCTTCTTGTTGACGTTCTTCGGAAATAATCTCTTCAATAATGCCAAAAGATAATAAATCCGTACTAGTCAACTTGAGACATTCGGCAGCTTCCTCCATTTTACCGGCATCCTTCCATAAAATGCTGGCGCAGCCTTCCGGTGAAATAACAGAATAAATAGCATTTTCCATCATCCATACTTCATCCGCTACCGCCAGTGCCAGAGCACCACCGCTGCCCCCCTCACTAATAATAATTGAAATCACCGGTACCTTGAGGGTCATCATTTCCATAAGATTTTCCGCAATGGCCTGACCTTGCCCGCGTTCTTCGGCTCCAATTCCGCAATAAGCCCCTGCAGTATCCACCAGGCAAACCACCGGCCTGCCAAACTTTTCCGCTAATTTCATTTGCCGCAAAGCCTTGCGATAGCCTTCCGGATGCGGTGAACCAAAGTTACGTTCTATTTTCTCCGCCGTATCATGACCTTTTTCAATAGTCACCACTGTCACCGGTAAATCACGTAAAAAGGCTATTCCTGCTACAATCGCTTTATCATCAGCAAATCGCCGATCTCCATGCATTTCCGTAAAATTAGTAAAAATATTTTCCACATAGTCGCTGGAGACTAGACGGTTTTTTTCACGAGCTTTATTAACAATATCATAGGCGCTCATTCTTTTGCACCTCCTCTAACATGCAAAGCCAAAAGATTAGCCAAATATGCTTGTTGGTTTTTGCGCGGCACAATTTCGTCAATAAAACCTTTTTCTAAAAGCAATTCCGCCCGCTGAAAATTAGGCGGCAACTTTTGCCGAATTGTCTGTTCAATCACCCGCGGTCCTGCGAACCCAACTAAAGCTTTCGGTTCCGATAAAATAATATCCCCCTCCATGGCAAAGCTGGCTGTCACACCGCCTGTAGTGGGATCAGTAAGAAAAGAAATAAATAAATTACCGGCATCACTATGACGCTTAACCGCTCCGCTGGTTTTAGCCATCTGCATCAGAGAATACATCCCCTCCTGCATTCTGGCACCACCTGAAACGGCAAAACCCAACACCGGTAAGCCCTGACGAGTAGCATATTCAAACAAACGAGTAATTTTTTCACCGACAACCGTCCCCATGCTGCCCATCATAAAGCCTGGCTCCATCAAAAAAATAGCTATGGGATAATTGGCGATTTTAGCCTCACCACAAATTACAGCCTCGTTCTCTTTACTGTTGAGATGAGCGTGTTGTAATTTCCTGTCATAATCAGGAAAATTAATAAGATTATGTGAAGTCAAATTCTCATCATGCTCCACAAAAGAGTCTTCATCAACCAACATGTGTAGTCTTTGTCGGGTATTTATGCGAAAATGATGACCGCAAAGATTGCAAACATAATCATTTTCTTCTAAATCAGAAACAAAAATCATTTTTTTACAAGATGGGCAGGCTCTACACATTTCATCAGGAATATTTGGTTGTGATTGCTGAGCTTTTAGCACCGGCAAAGAAAATTCCAGCGCATTCTTGGCTCGTTTAAAAAATTTTCTATTATTCATAAGTTTTGCCTTTCTCTAGTTAACCCTTATTGGAAAGTATATCTGTGGTATAAGTACCCTCTAAAAATTCAGGACATTGTAAAATTTCCAATTGGAATTGAACATTGTTTTCCACACCCTCAGTTATTACTTCTTCCATTGCTGCCCCCATTTTAATAATGGCTTCTTGACGAGTGGGCGCATGCACGATCACTTTAGCAATCATAGAATCATAAAAAGGTGAGATCTCATAGCCCTGGTAAACTGCCGTATCCAGACGTACTCCGGGACCACCCGGCAGATGCAAAAGAGTAATTTTACCACAACTGGGCACAAAGTTTTTGGCGGGATTTTCGGCATTGATGCGACATTCGATAGCATGCCCTGAAAGCTGAACATCCTCTTGTTTAATATTGATCTTTTCACCCATGGCAATCTTAAGCTGCCATTTAACTATATCAATGCCGCAGACCTCTTCTGTCACCGGATGCTCTACCTGCAGACGTGTATTCATCTCCATAAAGTAAAAATTGTCATCTTTATCATACAAAAACTCAATTGTTCCTGCACCTTCATAACCCACTGCCTTGGCGGCCTGTGTCGAAACCTCAATCATCTTTTGCCTGATGAGAGGAGAAATAGCTGGTGAAGGACTTTCCTCCAGTACCTTTTGATTGCGCCGCTGCATAGAACATTCACGTTCTCCTAAACAAATCACATTGCCAAAACTATCACCCAAAATTTGCATTTCAATATGCTTTACGGGATAAAGAAATTTTTCCAGATACATTCCACTATCGCCAAAGGCACTTTGTGCTTCACTAGCTGCCGTCACAAAAGTATTAGCAAAATCCTCACCCCTTTTAACCAAGCGAATGCCGCGTCCACCGCCACCCGAACGTGCTTTTATTAACAGTGGATAACCAATCTGATTCGCTTCATGCTGCGCCTCGGCAACATTATCGATCATAAAACATGCTTCACTACCGGGTACCACCGGTACTCCAGCATTTTTCATAGTACGCTTAGCCTGATCTTTATCTCCCATTTTAGAGATAACCTCTGCCGAAGGACCAATAAATTTTATATTACACTGCTCACATAAATCCGCAAACTTAGCGTTTTCAGACAATAAGCCATACCCGGGATGGATAGCCTGTGCACCGCTAATGGCAGCCGCAGATAAAATAGATGTCATATTTAAATAACTTTCAGTCACCGCCGGGGCACCAATGCAATAAGCTTCATCGGCTAAGGAGACATGCAAGGCCTCTCCATCAGCCTCGGAGAAAACGGCCACGGTAGATAAACCCATTTCTTTGCATGCACGAATAATCCGTACAGCAATTTCACCACGATTAGCAACCAATACTTTAGAAAACATTGCCTACACCTCTTTTATCAGTGCGAAAGAAAACTCTCCCGACACGCAAAGTTTACCATTGATCAGACCCCTCCCCCGAGCAAAATAGAAAGGTTCTTTAATCCGTACAATCTCACACTCTAGCTCTAAGGTATCGCCCGGCACTACTTTATTTTTAAATTTAACCTTGTTTAACCCCGTAAAATAGGGTATGGAATTTGATCCCTTATCAGCTAAAAGAACGCTGCAGGCCTGCCCCATCATCTCACACAAAATTACTCCCGGCACTACCGGCTCCTGAGGAAAATGTCCCTTTAAAAACCATTCATCACCACTAATATAACTTTTTCCGTAAGCTTTGCCTTCTTTCACCTCTGCTTCATCAATCAAAAGCATCGGTTCCCTGTGTGGTATAATTTTTTTAATTTCCTCTTTATTCATGATCTAATCCTCACTACCCTTAGATAATTTAAATAGCTCCTGACCAAATTCAACCACTTGCCCATTAGCTACACAAATATCAATAACTTCACCGTCGGCCTCGGCCATAATTTCGTTCATCAGTTTCATTGCTTCCACAATACAAAGAACATCACCCTTTTTAACCTTTTTGCCCAAAGAAACAAAAGGCTCGGACTCCGGTGACGGCGCGGCATAAAAAACGCCGACCATCGGTGATTTTACTTGCAAAACATCGGCATCAAAAACCTCATTTTTATTCCACTCAGAAGGACCTTTAGCCGCAATATTAATCGGTGCAGTGACAGCTGCCGGTGCATCAGAAACCGTCTGCACTTGCTTTTCTACTTTGATCTTATATTCACCATCAACCGCCTCGATGGCGGATAAGTTATATTTTTGTAAAATTTCAGCCAAAGCTTTTATATCATCAATTCTCATTAATAACACCCTCTCGTCTAATTACATCCTTAATCTGTCTTGGAAAAAGCCAGACAAGCATTATGTCCGCCAAAACCCAAAAGCGTACATAAGGCAGCATCCGCCTGCCACTTACGTGCCTCATTAGGACAGTAATCCAAATCACATTCCGGATCAGGCTCTTTATAGCCAATAGTAGGTGGAATTATTCCTTCACTCAAGGCTAAAACCGCCACAATCGATTCTACCACACCAGCAGCACCCAGCATATGCCCGGTCATCGATTTAGTAGAACTAATCACCGCCTGATAAGCTTCTTTTTCACCCAAAGCCTGTTTAAAGGCCAGCGTTTCTGTTTTATCATTAAGCGGGGTGCTGGTACCATGAGCATTAATATAAATCTGCTCCTTCCCTGTTAAACCGGCCTCATCCATCGCCCGTTTAATAGCATTAGCAGCACCAACGGCCTCCGGATGAGGAGCCGTTATATGATGAGCATCACAAGTATTTCCGTAGCCGGTAATCTCTGCATAGATATCGGCACCGCGTGCTTTGGCATGTTCATATTCTTCCAAAACCATCGCCCCGGCACCTTCTCCCATCACAAAACCACTGCGCCTCTTATCAAAAGGGATAGAGCTGTTTTGGGGATCATTATTGGTACATAAGGCCATGCAATTAGTAAACCCGGCAATTGCCAAAGGAGTAACGGTAGCTTCTGCACCACCGGCAATAATAGCATCAGCATAACCATGCTTAATGGCCCTCACCGCCTCACCAATAGAATGAGCCCCGGTGGAACAGGCCGTAACAATCGGCAGGCAAGGTCCCTGTGCCTGATATTTCATGGCAACCAAGCCGGCAGCCATATTGCCAATCATCATGGTAATAAAAAAAGGAGAGACTCGTGAGGGACCCCTTTCCAGCAATTTGGTTTGATTATCAATAAAAGCATTCATGCCCCCCACACCGGAACCAATATAAACACCCAAACGCAGAGGATCTATATTTCCCTCAAGATTACTGTCTGTCATGGCTTGCGCGGCGGCGGCAATAGCATATTGAGCATAAAGATCAGTCCTTTTTACATCAGACTTTTCCATATATAGCGTAGGATCAAACCCTTTAACCTCTGCCGCAATTTTTACTTTATAGTCCGAGGTGTCAAACCTGGTGATATAATCAATTCCGCAAGTACCGGCAAGCAGGTTTTTCCACATCGTTTGAACATCATTACCGATGGGACAAATACTGCCTAAGCCGCTAATTACAACTCTTCGCATCTTCACTCCTCCTAACGCTGCATTTTATTTACATCGTCATTCCGCCATCAACTTTAATTACTTCACCTGTGATATAACGAGAGCAATCAGCCGCCAAAAACAATGCCAATTCGGCAACATCTTCCGGTTTCCCCCATTTTTTGAGCGGAATTTGCGAAAGATAAGCCTCTTTTTGTTTTTCGTTCAGCAGAGCCGTCATATCCGTTTGAATAAAACCGGGCGCAACCGCATTACAAGTAATTCCCCGCCCGGCCAATTCTTTAGCTACTGATTTTGTCAAGCCAACCAAACCGGCTTTTGCGGCGGCATAATTGGCCTGCCCGGCATTACCTATTAAACCGACAACAGAAGTAATGTTGATAATACTGCCGGCACGCCGCCTGATGAACAACGGATATGTATGCTTGATCAAATTAAAAGCACCCTTAAGATTCACATCCAAAACTCTGTCATAATCCTCTTCTGTCATCTGAAAAATCAATTTATCAGCTGTCACCCCGGCATTATTGACCAAAATATCCGGCCCTCCCAGATCAGATATGATGGCCGCCACAGTCTCCTTACTCTGTTTAAAATCAGCAATATCACATTGATATTTTTTCACCTTGCCGCCTAAAGTGGCGATTTTTTCCGTTGCCAAAGCCGCAGCTTGGTGATTGCCGGCATAAATGATAGCTAAATCAGCCCCAGCCTCTGCCATTTTAAGAGCAATGGATAAACCAATACCACGTGTTCCACCACTGATTATCGCTACTTTATCCGCTAATATTTTCATTTATTCAACCTCCACTATGACTGCAATGCCGAAACCGTAGCCTGCAAAGTTTCCATATCCTCTACATTATAAACATTTACATCTTTTGAAATCTTTTTGATCAAACCGGATAAGGTTTTGCCGGCACCTACTTCAATAAAAGTATCAAAGCCGTCTTCAATCATGTTTTCTATTGTCTGCTGCCATTTGACAGGGCTGATAATTTGCTTGGTCAGCAGCTTACGACAGTCACCATAGGCTTGCGCTGTCACATTGCTGTAAATGCTCATCTTCGGACTGTTAAAATCAACATGCTCCAAAATTTGCGCCATTTTATCAGCTGCCTCACCCATTAAGGGGGAATGAAAAGCCCCCGAAACAGCTAATTTCAAGGCTCTGCCGCCGGCATCTTTAACAGCCAGAGCAAATTGCTCCATCTGCTCTGCAATCCCTGCCACTACCAGCTGTCCCGGGCAATTATAGTTGACCGCATAAACATCTGTAAACTGCTCACACAGCTTTTCTACTTGTTCACTGGTCAAACGCAACACAGCCATCATAACCCCGGGATGATGTTCGGCACATTCCTGCATAAATTGCGCTCTTTGACAAGTTAAAGAAAAAGCCTCATCATAAGAAAGCATTCCGCAAAAAGCCACCGCCGGCCACTCCCCTAAAGAAAAACCGGCTACAGCTTGCGGTTTTATGCCCTGATCTGCCAGAGCTACCGCACAAGCTAAATCAACGGCAAACAAGGCCGGTTGAGTATTTACAGTCTGGGTAAGCTCTTTTTTGCTGCCAAAAAAACACAGTCGGGAAGTTTCATCATGCACTTTATCCAAAGCAACAAACACTTCTCTGGCTGCCAAATTCGAGTCGTATAAGTCCTTTCCCATACCACTGTATTGGCCTCCCTGACCGGCAAACACAAAAGCTACTTTAGCCATTTATCAGCACCACCCAAGATTTGTTCAGCCTCGCCAAAAATTTCGTCAATAATTTCTTGGCAGCTTTGTTCTTGTCGGCACATTCCAACCACCTGTCCGGCCATAAAGCTACCCTTTTTTTCATCGCCTTCTTGAACCGCCAAACGCAGTGATCCGGCAGCAAACTCCTCTAGATGTTCATTTGTTATCGTTTGATCTTGTTCTTTGGCTGCTAAGTCACGCGCAAAAATACTTTTCAAAGAGCGCACCGGATGCCCCAAACGACGACCGGTAACTACGGTATCAATATCCTTAGCTTTTAAAACCCTTTTTTTGTAATTTACATGAATATTACATTCATAAGCTGTCAAAAAACGTGTCCCCATCTGCACACCACCGGCACCCAAAATTAAAGCAGCGGCAATCCCGCGGCCATCAAAAATACCGCCGGCGGCGATTACCGGAATTTGTACAGCATCAACCACCTGAGGAATTAAAGCCATCGTGCTTATTTCCCCAATATGCCCCCCGGCCTCACCGCCTTCGGCCACAACAGCGTCAGCACCGGAGCGCTCCACCATTTTTGCCAAGCCGCAAGAAGGCACCACGGGAATAACCTTGATCCCGGCTTCTTTCCATGCCGGAATAAAACGGGTGGGATTACCCGCTCCTGTAGTAACCACCTGAACCTTCTCTTCAATTACCAGCTGTGCCACCTCTTCAGCGCTGGGACTCATCAACATAATGTTGACACCGAAAGGCCGATCCGTCGCTTCTTTAACCAGACGAATCTGTTTTTTAACATAATCCACCGGCGCATTTCCGGCGGCTATTAAACCCAAAGCACCCGCTTTTGAAACCGCAGCCGCTAAAGAAGCATCAGCGACCCAGGCCATACCCCCTTGAATCAGAGGATATTTAATATTTAATAATTCACAAATTTTAGTATTGATCATCATTTTTTCTTTCTTTTACTTAGATTTTTCAATAAGCTCTACAATATCGGCAACAGTTTTTAATTCTTCATTTAATTCAATAGTAACATTGAATTCGTCCTCAAACTGCATAATTAGTTCTACTGTGTCCAGAGAATCTAAACCCAAATCCTCCAAAGTTGTCTCCGCTTTAATGTCTGATGCCTCAAGCTCCTTGTAATCTGCCAAAATTTCCGTAATTTTTTCTAACATAGTCATTTCCTCCAGTTTTTTATTTATTCCATTTAATTATATAACTGCCGGTCGAAAGTCCCGAACCGAAAGCACTAATAAATAAAGTATGCCCATTTTCTAAAACACCTTTTTTATCTAATTCATCCAATAACACCGGAATGCTGGCCGAAGAAGAATTACCATAGCGTTCGACATTAGTGGGAAATTTCTCCCTGGGTTGCTTTAAACGCTGCCTTACCGCATCGATAATACGTTTATTGGCTTGATGTAAAATAAAATAATCAATATCATCAACCGTCAAACCGGCCTCTTCACTCAAATATTTAAAATCACGGCTTACAGCCGAAACCGCAAACTTATAAACATCCTGCCCCATCATTTTAACATAAGTTCCTGTTTCCTGATGGCTGAAAGGACAATTGCCCTGCGGGGCTCTGGAATAAAGGGCCTCCTGATCAGTCGTACAAGTTAAGCGACTGGCCACAACAGTTTTTCCGGCAGTAACCACAGCAGCCCCCGCAGCATCACCAAAAAGCACACAAGTAGCTCGATCTTGCCAATCAACATGACGTGATAAAGTTTCTGCGCAAACCACCAAAATATGCTGCGCCTTACCGGAAGCTACATAGGCATTGGCAACATCTAAGGCATAGACAAAACCGGGGCAAGCAGCATTAATATCAAAGGCGGCACAGTTTGCTCCGATTTCCCCTTGAATCAAGCAAGCCAAAGCTGGTGTTACATAATCCCCCTGTAGAGTTGAACAAAGAATCAAGTCCAGCTCATCGCTGTTAATTCCCGCATCATCCAAGGCTGATAAAGATGCCTTAACCCCTAAATCCAATACCGATTCTCGATCAATTATACGGCGGCTTTGGATTCCCGTACGCTGCACTATCCACTCATCACTGGTATCCACAATTTCTGAGATCATTTGGTTATCAACTACTTGCTCCGGCACATAGCTGCCAATTCCTATAATTCTGCAATTCATCTAACTTGTCATCTCCTCCAGCTTTTGTTTGAGAAAGCGATTTAATTTACTCATCGCTGAAATCATCACTTCTTTTTCCGTTTCAGTAAAACCACAGGCAATATCTCTGTTCATTTGAGCATGAAAATAACTATGCGCTAAATCAACCTTATGTCCTAAACGGGTAAGAGACACAAAAACTGTTCGCCCGTCTTCTGCACCACGCTTTTTCTCTACATAACCTTTCTTGACCAGCTTATTAATAGCTACTGTCACAGATGGCAAGGTCACGTCCAAGGCGGCCGCAATCTCACTGATAGTTTTTTGTTGTCTTTTATTACGCCCAATAGCCTCTACAAGATGTATCTCACTGATAGAAAGATCCAAATCTTCTATAGTTTCGATAGTCGTTTCCTCTACCTTCATCACTAAAGTGAAGGTTTCGGAAAGAAGATCATCTAAATGCCTGGCAAATTGTCCGGACATCTTATTCTCACCCCAAAACTAATTAGTTAGTAAAACTAATTATATATTCCCTGCTTATCCCTGTCAAGATTTTTATTTGTCGATTTGCCATATCTAGTGTATAAGATTGTCTTAATAACAAAGCACCTACTAGAAGCAGGTGCTAAAAGCATTAAAATACTTTAATGAACATGTCAGTATAGTCTGAATTTTCCCCCAAGCTAAAGAGCGACGCAGAAATAATTAGAAAATCTTTGTCGGTTTTTAATAATCGATCAAATAGCCCCTTGCCTTATTTTTAAATAAATACGGTTATCTTCGAAAGACAAAACCCGTTAGGCCAATTCTGTCGATTCCTCCAAGGCCTTTTGGTAAGCAGCTGTAGTTTTTTCATCAAAACAGACCATAAATACTTTTTGCATCTGCTGATTTTCTGATAAAAATTTTGTAATAACCGTCATGGCAATTGCAGCGGCCTGCTCCAAAGGAAAGCGATAAACACCGGTGCTAATTGAAGGAAAACTAATACTCTGACAATCATGCTCTACTGCTAAGCGTAAGCAGTTTCGATAGCAGTTGGCCAATAATTCCGCCTCTTGCTGCTTTCCGCCACGCCAGATCGGGCCGGGCGTATGTATAACATAGCGTGCCGGCAAACGATAACCATGGGTGATTTTGGCCTCCCCGGCGGCACAGCCATTAAGTTTTTTACATTCCTCTAAAAGCTGCGGTCCGGCAGCTCGATGAATCGCACCATCCACCCCGCCGCCACCCCTTAAAGAGGTATTAGCAGCATTAACAATGGCATCTGTTTTTTGTTTAGTGATATCCCCCAAAATAATCTCTAGACGCTTATTCATTATTATCCCTCCGATCCTTTAATATAAAAAATTTCCCCCGCAGAATCAATATATCCTGCGATCAAAAACCCTTATCTAGACTGCGCAGAAAGCACTCCCCTTATCAGGAGCAGTATTTCCATTAATTATCATATGCCTCTGCAGCATGTCAACAAAAATTACACACAAACCTTTTTGCTCTTACCATATAGAGGTATCTTGCCCCCTCGGGCAGCAATTGTTAGAGCTTACTCCACTCGGCAAATAAATGAGCTTTGCTTAGTATTGTTTTTTACCTTTTAATAAAGATAAGAGCGACCGGTAAAACTTTTGATCTTGTTCAACTGTCCGCTTACGTGGCCCTTTAAGTCTGCCACCGCCTCTTCTAATTTTTTTAGCTGTATATCGAGATAAAAGCAAGGACTCAATATTATGTTCATCATAGATCAAACCATCTTGCGAAAGCACCTGCCCTCTGCGGGCCAAGGCCATGGCAGCCAGACCATAGTCTTGAGTGATCACGATATCGCCGGGCTCAATACTATTGACTAAAGCTAAATCAACGCTATCATTTCCCTGATCCACGGCAACTGTTTCCGCTCCTTCTTTTCTAAAATAATGACTGGTATCACAAAAAATTAAACATGCCAACCCCTGCTCGCAAGCTATTTTTACCGTCAAATCAACCACCGGACAACCATCGGCATCTATTAATATTCGCATCATTTTACCTCATCTATACACATTTATCATTCCTCAGTTAATATAATTGGTTAACATTTGTTTATAGCAGTTTATTTTATCATATCATTTTCAGTCCGCCCAGTCCAGAAGGGGTGATGACTCTATTGACTTTTAAAATCTTTTGGTATAAAATTTTAATAACATAACGGCTGTTAAAAGAGCTCTTTTTCTTTCAGTTGTTTTTTGTAAATTTTGCTAAAACAGTCAAAATATTACTTTCATATATAGACCTATCACATCGAAAAAACAGGAGAATAATAGTGAACAAAACTCCGCTTAATAAGCTTTCCCAAGAAAGGGCACCTTTGTTTGAAGCCCTCAACAAATTTAAAAAAATGCGTATCGTTCCCTTTGACGTACCCGGGCATAAACGCGGCAAAGGCAATCAGCCCCTCAGAGATTTTCTAGGAGCTAACTGTTTGGCAGTAGATGTAAACTCGATGAAGCCACTGGACAACCTTTGTCACCCTACTTCCGTAATCAAAGAATCCGAACACTTGGCGGCACAGGCCTTTTCCGCCGCCCATGCTTTTTTTATGGTGGGGGGTACTACCTCTTCGGTACAGGCGATGATTATGTCCGTTTGCCAAAAGGGCGATAAAATTATCCTGCCCCGCAATGTCCACCGCAGTGCGATCAACTCCCTGATTATTAGTGGAGCCCTACCTGTTTATATTAATCCACGAACAGATAGCCAGCTGGGAATCTCCTTGGGCATGTCAGTTGCCGATGTTGAAAAGGCCATCAAAAATAATCCTGAAGCTAAAGCCGTTTTTCTCAATAACCCTACCTATTACGGAATTTGTCCCAACCTTAAAACCATTGTTGAACTGGCGCATCATCATAACATGAAGGTTTTAGTAGATGAGGCGCACGGCACACATTTCTATTTTAGTGATAATCTGCCACAATCTGCTATGTCGGCAGGAGCTGATATGTCCTGCGTCAGCATGCATAAATCCGGTGGATCTCTTACCCAAAGCTCTCTTTTGTTATTAGCAAAAACAGTTAATGCTGATTATCTTAGACAAATCATCAACTTAACACAAACCACCAGTGCCTCCTATCTGCTATTGGCCAGTTTAGATATTGCCCGGCAACATTTAGCTGTCAACGGTAAGGATATTTTTATTAAAGTTAGTGAAATGGCTAATTATGCCCGCGCTGAAATCAATCAAATCGGTGACTATTATGCTTTCGGCAAAGAGCTGATTAATGGTGATTCTATCGCCGACTTTGATATTACAAAGCTCTCAGTAAACACGCTTGATACTGGTTTGGCAGGTATAGAAGTATATGACATCTTGCGTGATGAATACGACATTCAAATCGAATTCGGCGATATAGGAAACTTCCTTGCCTATCTTTCAATGGGGGATCGCCTCCCGGATCTTGAGCGTTTAGTCAGCGCTCTTTCTGAAATTCGACGCCATCATAAAAAAAGTAAATGTGGTATGCTTAAATATGAATATATTAATCCTCAAGTCGCAATCCCTCCGCAAAAAGCCTTCTATTCACCTAAAAAACCTCTACAGATTTCGGCGTGTTTAAACCATATTTGTTCCGAATTTGTCATGTGCTATCCTCCCGGCATCCCCATTTTGGCACCGGGAGAAAAAATTACCGCTGACATCATAGAATATATTTTATACGCTAAAGAAAAAGGTCTTACACTGACAGGAACTGAAGATATGTCTATTAATTACCTCAATGTTATTCAAGGAGCGTGAGCCGGATGGATTTATGGTATACAGAAAATCACACACCCCATGTTAAATTATCAATTAAAGTAGATCGCCAACTTTATTGCGGTCACAGTGACTATCAAAGAATTGATGTCTTTGAATCTTTAGAATTCGGACGCATCCTTGTTCTGGATGGCTATATCATGTTGACAGAAAGGGACGAATGTATCTATCATGAAATGATCGTTCATGTTCCAATGGCCGTCAATCCCAAAATTAAAAAGGTTTTATTGATTGGTGCCGGCGATGGCGGAGCCATTCGTGAATTAAGTAAATATACGACAATTGAGAAAATCGATCTGGTGGAAATAGATCAGCAGGTAGTGGAAATCTGCCGCCAATTTCTGCCTCAGTTGACCTGTTCTTTTTCCGACCGCCGCGTCAACATTTATTATCAGGACGGTATCAAATTTATTCGCCGCGTGGAAAATGAATATGATCTTATTATTGTTGATTCAACTGATCCTTTTGGCCCCGGCGAAGTGCTATTCACCAAAGAATTTTATGGCAATTGCTTTAAAGCCCTGACCGGCGACGGTATTATGGTCAATCAACATGAAAGCCCTTTTTATACTGAAGATGCCTTGGCCATGGAAAAGGCCCACAAAAAAATTGTCCAATCCTTCCCCATTAGTCGCCTTTATCAAGCACATATCCCGACCTACCCATCCGGACACTGGCTGTTTGGCTTTGCCGCCAAAAAGCATCATCCTATACATGATCTTGATGCGCAAAAATGGCAGTCATTGCAGCTTAAAACTAAATATTATAATACCAATCTACACGTAGGAGCGTTTGCTTTACCTAATTATGTGGAGGAGATGTTAAGGAATGTTGAATAAAAATATCATGACTTTTTTAGGTTGTGACAATGAATATAAAGATTCCGACATAGTGATTTTCGGTGCCCCTTTTGATTCCACTACCTCGTATCGTCCGGGTGCACGTTTTGCCAGCCGTTCGATGCGCGCCGAATCAGACAGCTTAGAAACTTATAGCCCCTATCAGGATAAGGATCTGGAACATCTTAATATCTTTGATGCCGGTGATCTAGAGCTCTCTTTAGGAGACACCAAAATCGTGTTAAAGCAAATAGAAAAAATGACTACAGAAATCTTAAACGATGGTAAATTACCGCTAATGCTGGGCGGTGAACATTTGGTGAGCTTAGGTGCTTTGCGCGCTTTGATTGAAAAATACCCGGACCTGCATATTATTCAATTTGATGCCCATGCAGATTTACGAGATCTCTATCTAAATGACAAGCTTTCCCATGCAACAGTAATGAAAAGGGCCTGGGATTTAGTGGGCAATCAAAAGATTTGGCAGTTTGGTATTCGTTCAGGCACAAAAGCCGAATTTCAATGGGCAGAAAAACATACTCGTTTACAAAAATTTAATTTTAGCGGTTTGGAAAAAACGGTGGAACAATTACAGGGAAAACCCGTTTATTTCACCTTAGACTTAGATGTCTTAGACCCCGCTGTTTTACCGGGCACAGGCACCCCTGAGGCCGGTGGCGTCAGTTTTGAGGAATTAAGACAAGCTGTCATGCTCGTTAGTAAACTTAAACTCGTTGGCTGTGACATTGTTGAATTATCCCCCACCTATGATCCCAGCGGGATCTCGACTGTGACGGCTTGCAAAATATTACGAGAATTACTGCTGGCTATTAATTAAGATTATCAGTAATTAAGGTAATTAAGGAGGAATTATGATGGGAAAAGTTCTGCTTATCGGTTGTGGCGGTGTAGCTAGTGTAGCAATTCATAAATGTTGTCAAAACAGTGAAGTTTTTGAAGAAATTTGTATCGCCAGCCGTACCAAAAGCAAATGTGATGACTTAAAGCTTAAACTGGAGAACACCACCAAAACTAAAATCAGCACTGCTCAAGTAGATGCGGATAAAGTGGATCAACTGATAACTTTAATTGAACGCTTTAAACCTGATTTAGTCATGAATTTAGCCCTGCCTTATCAGGATTTAACAATTATGGATGCCTGCTTGGCTACTAAAACCAATTATATGGATACCGCTAATTATGAGCCACTTGAGACGGCAAAATTTGAATATAAATGGCAGTGGGCCTATCGCGAGTCTTTTAAAAAAGCAGGGATTACGGCCTTATTGGGCAGCGGCTTTGATCCCGGAGTAACAGGGGTCTTTTGTGCCTATGCTCAAAAACATCATTTTGACGAAATAAATTATATTGATATCTTGGATGCCAATGCCGGGGATCATGGCTACCCTTTTGCTACCAATTTCAACCCGGAAATCAATATTCGCGAAGTATCCGCCAACGGCAGGTACTGGCAGGAGGGACAATGGATCGAAACGAAACCCTTGGAGATTAAACGAGTTTATGATTTCCCGCAAATTGGTTCTAAGGATATATACCTTTTATACCATGAAGAGTTAGAATCGCTAAAACACAATATTAAGGGAATTAAACGCATCCGTTTTTTTATGACCTTTAGTGAGAGCTATTTAACACATTTAAAATGCTTGGAAAATGTAGGCATGACTTCCATTGAACCAATAGACTTCCAGGGGCAACAAATCATCCCTTTGCAATTTTTAAAAGCTGTTTTACCGGATCCGGCTACCTTAGGACCCAGAACTGTTGGTAAAACTAATATCGGTTGCATCTTTCAAGGTAAACAGGCCGGACAAAACAAAACCTACTACCTGTATAATGTTTGCGATCATCAAAGCTGCTACCGCGAGGTTGGTGCGCAAGCCGTTTCCTATACCACCGGTGTCCCTGCTATGATTGGTGGCATGATGATTTTACAAGGGATCTGGAAAAAACCGGGCGTTTATAATATCGAAGAATTTGACCCTGATCCCTTTATGAAAGCCCTAAATACCTGGGGACTCCCTTGGCAGGAAAGCTTTGCTCCTCAATTAGTCAATTAAAACTAGTAGATTAAATCAACCAACCGAAAAATCTGACAGGATGCTTAACATGAGTAAAAAATATCTAATTGATCACCTGCAAACCCCTTATTACATTATCGATCAAGAACTTTTAAAAAATAATTTATCCCTGCTGCAGCAAGTAACACAAAAAACAGGCTGCAAAATTCTCTTGGCGCAAAAAGCCTTTTCGATGTTTGCCCTTTATCCGTTAATCAGACAGTATCTGCATGGTACCGCCTCCAGCGGCCTTTTTGAGGCTAAATTGTCCCATAACAAGATGAAAAAAGAAAATCACATATACTCTCCGGCCTATACTGAAAAAGATTTCCCGGAGATTGTCTCATATTGCAGCCATATCATTTTTAATTCCTTTTACCAATGGCAAAAATTTGGTCCGCAAGCGCTAAAAGCAGGAAAATCCTGCGGGCTGCGAATCAATCCGGAACACTCTACTCAAAAACATGCTATTTATGATCCTTGCTCACCCGGTTCACGCTTAGGGATCACCAAAAAACATTTTCAGCCCCGACTGTTACAAGGCATAGAAGGGCTGCATTTTCATACCCTTTGTGAGCAAAATGCCGCAGATCTGATTGAAACAGTGGAGGCGGTAGAAGAAAAGTTTGGCACTTACTTTCACCGCATGAAATGGCTCAATTTGGGTGGGGGTCATCATATAACACATCAAGATTATGATCTTTTTGCCTTAGAGCAATGCCTAAAGCGTCTCCGCGATCAATATCAGCTGCAAATCTATCTGGAACCGGGAGAAGCCGTCGCCTTAAACAGTGGCTTTTTAGTAACAAGTGTCATTGATCTTGTGGAAAATGAACTCCAAAACGCTATCTTGGACACTTCGGCAGCTTGTCATATGCCTGACGTACTGGAAATGCCTTATCGGCCACCGCTGCTTACTGCTGATCTGCCCGGGGAAAAGGAATATACCTACCGTTTGGGTGGTCCAACTTGTCTAGCCGGCGATATCATTGGTGATTATTCCTTTGACGAACCCCTAAAACGTAATAATAAACTGATTTTTACAGACATGGCCATCTATTCTATGGTTAAAAATAATACCTTCAATGGAATTAATCTACCTGCTATTGTTCTTCTTAAAACAAACGGACAGGCAGAAGTTATTAAACAATTTACTTATGAAAATTTTAAAAACAGACTTTCCTAAATAGATCAGACCCCCAAGTGTACACTTGGGGGTCTGATCCGCTTATACAACTAATTATTAAAGGGGGATAAAAATGAGAAGGAAGTAGGATTAGCATTCTCTATCCACTACTTGCAGATAAAAAAATAGTTTATGTGAAAAACTTGTCTTAATGCTCTCCTACTTTATATTTTTATTATAACGGCTTAATGTGATAAACATTTGTACAAGTGATGAACTCCCCACGAAAAGGTTGAGTTATTTAAAAAAAGCCTGTTTTTATTCAATAATTGTTAACTCAAACCAAAAAGTACTACCTTGTCCCGGCTCGCTTTCTACTCCATAAGCAGCACCATGCATATCTAAGATATTCTTAACGATAGAAAGTCCTAAACCGGTGCCAATGGCTGCCCTTTTATGCACCTTCTCAACTTTATAATAACGATCCCAAATGTATTCTAATTGATCTTGAGGAATTCCCGCTCCATGATCAATAACCTCCACCCTAATCTTTTCGAGCCGGCAAATCTGCCTGACCAAGACCTTTTTATCATCACCGGTGTAAGTAATGGCATTATTAATCAAATTATAAACCACCTGAGAAATACGTAACTCATCAGCTAAAACATCTACTCCTTGATCGTAAGCAAAACTGATATCATAGCCCTCTTGCTCCATTATTTTAGTATATCTTTGCATGATCTTTTTGATACTTTGGGTAATGTTAAAGCGTTCCTTTTGCAAGCTAATAGAACCGGACTGCAAACGAGAAATATCCATCATATCATTGACTAAAATGGACAAACGAGAAGCCTCGTCAATAATGATTTGAATATTTTCCGAGGTAGTCTCATTAGGCAAATCGCGCATTACTTCGGCATAGCCGGTGATCATAGTTAAAGGTGTGCGTAAATCATGAGAAACATTGGCGATCAATTCACGCCGTAAATTCTCCACTGTAGATAATTCCTTGGCCGCATAATTAAGCGTCTGACTCAACTCGGCAATCTCTTTGTAGCTATCGCCCTCAAAAACAGTATCATAATTGCCGGCGGCCAATTCCTTGGCAGAGTTATTAATTTCAACAATCGGCCGAGAAATATGCTTGGAAATCAAAAGAGCCAAGATAAAAGCCAACACTAACATAATTACCGTGGTATAAAAAAGTTGCACACGCAAAGTCTCTACCGTAGACCCCACCGGCGAAATGGGTGCATTCACCATAATCACCCGTTCATCCGAGTCCAATTTATAAACGACCATAGTATAAAGAATATTTTCTATCTTCTGGGCATTATGGTTAATAGCTATTTCCAATTGCCCGGCTGAAATATTGCCGATCTGTTCGTTTGCACGCTCATATCTTTCAATATAACTACCACCGCCTTGTAAAGCCTTTTTATAATATTGCATCCGCTGCAGATTATTCATCCCCAACAAAATACGGTCAGAGATGGCGTTATAGCCGGAGGTCGCCAAAAGACTACCATTAGAATCAAAAATTACCACTGATAGATCCTTACTTTTTGCGATCTGTTTTGCCAAGACGTTTAAATTAGGATTGTCAATATTATCTTTAATCTTACCTGCAACGTTTTCAATTTCTTTGATTTTTATTGACTTATAATTCTGTTCTAGAAAAACTACTTGAGAAAGCCATAAAAAGGCTAAAACAATGGCAATAAAGATAATAAAATACAGCAAAATCTTCCAAGTGATACTTGATCTATTTAAAGGATTGAACTTCCCAATCTTCAAAGCGGTATCCCACCCCTCGCACGGTAACTATATATTTGCTATAATCGCCAATTCGCTTTCTCAATAATTTAATATGAGTATCCAAAGTACGATCATAACCTAAATAATCATATCCCCAAACGTCGTTAATTAAGCGTTCTCTGGTAAGAGCAACCCCTTTATTTTTTACTAAGTACGACAAAAGCTCATATTCCTTAGGAGAAAGATCGATCTTTTCATCATCAATATAAACCAAACGACCCGTAAAATCAATGGTTAATCCTTCAATTTTCAAAACATCCTTAACTATCCCCTCATCTACTTGACTGCGCTTAATAATTGCATTGACCCGCATCATTAGCTCTTTTGGGGAAAAGGGCTTAACCACATAATCATCGATCCCCAGATCAAAGCCATGTATTTTATCATACTCTTCACCGCGTGCTGAAAGCATAATTACAGGAGTATCTTTTTCCTTTCTGATCTCGCGGCAAGCTGAAAACCCATCCAGCTCCGGCATCATGATATCAAGGATAATAATATCGAAATCCTCAGCTCTGGCCATTTCAATGGCCTCCATACCATTTGTCGCCTCCGCAACCTCATATCCCTCAAAAACAGCGTATTTTTTTATAATCTCTCTAATTTTTTCTTCATCATCGACGATGAGTATTTTATACATTGACCTCACTCCCTTTGTAAAAACTGTCTTCACCATACTTGTTATTTTATCATAATTTTGTGAATAAGTAATGAATTATTCTTGAATAAGTCAAAAACCTTCCTTTAAATAGAATGTCAGGAAGGTTTTATATGTTTCAACTCATAAACTCTTAAACATCTCTAAAGAGCCATTCACTAAATCAAAGTTTTCGCTTGCCTTTCTGTCCGCACAGCTTCCCACTTTGATTTTTTTAATAACTATATCGCAATTGCATCAGCCAATTTCAAGAAAGCGTTATCAACATCAACAAAACTAACCGCCCCGTCAGCTCAAGAATGCTGTAAAACATACTCTAAATTTAAGGGGATTTTCTCCTCATTTCCCCTGCGAAGATAGTCAAACCCGCAATCAAGGAGTATTTTACGGCATGCTGTCATGTCCATACCTCGATTGCCCGATGTATCTGCAATATTATCCCTAGGATTGACCCCGGTTTCCGCAGTGGCTATATTCGCACCTGAAACATAACCAATTTCTGTCGGTTCATGTACCCCCATATAATTCATGGTGGGCATGGAAAAGGTCGCCAACGCAACCACAGCCACCAGCTGTGCCAACCGCAAATTAGAAATTTGACCGTATTTAGCTAAAGGCGTACCGGGAACTGCCACACGCCGCATCACGGCATATTGAGTACATCCTTTATCGATCCCGATAAAAAGATTATCCACAATTTCCTCAATTGTGTGCTCAGGACCGACAGGCTCAAGGCAGCTAAGAAGCTGCAGCCCTGCATCCAAGGCGTTTTGCATAGTTTGCTTGCGGACTTGGGGATCAAGTGCCGTAACACTACCTTCACCAAGGCGGCAAACATGATATACAGCCGTAGCACCGGCCTCCTTCATGGCTTGAAAAGCCTCTTTATCACTATCCCCTACATTAACTAAAATTTGGGTAGAACCGGTAATCAGTTTTTTCGTCAAGCGTATCTTTTCTAATAAAAAGTCCAAATCATATTCATGCATACACATCAAATACAGGCCATACAGATCATCATGCCTGCAAAAATCCCCTAGCTTAGAAATAAAAGACTCCTCACTAATACGTTCCTTTTTAAATGTAGTATGATCCTCACCAAAAGCACAAAAGCTACATTTTCCCGGACAAGGGGTCATCTCTAAACCAATTTGCCCCAAAATAATGGCGGAATTATCATTGCGACTGCGAATAATATAGGAAGCAGCCGAACGCATTGCATATGCTTCCGGAGAGTTTTCATCGAAAGCAAGTAAAGAGGCACAATCTTCTCGTCCCGGTGATTGACCGCCATGGGCCTTATCCAAAATTTTTATGACTTTTTCATCAATTTTCATTTATATCCCAACTTTCCTTAATTTTTTTCCTGTACCGGCTATATTACCTGTATTACGGCTCATATAACAACGATTTTCATGTATTCGCCAATCCCCGTCAAATTGCCACAAGATAACAAGTTGGACATACACTTGCTCCTTTATTACTTAAAAACAACCCCTTTATTAACCGCAGCTGCATGAATTATCACAGCAGGCATATTCCTCTTTGACACGCTTTTTAAAGGGATGCAGCAAACAATGAAGATATCGAACCATTCGCAATATTTTATCCATCTTGTGCTCCATTAAATTCTTCAGCAAGCGGCTGCCATATTTACATCCTTGAGCATCAATAGAATAATAAGTCCATTTACCCACACGACGACCTTTCACTATCCCCGACTCACATAAAATTTTCATATGATAAGATAATGTCGCTTGGCTGATCTTCATATCATCTAATAAAACGCAGGCACATTGTTCGCCGTCACACAACAACTCCAATACACGGATTCTGTTTTCATCTGCAAAAGCACGGAAAACTTTAAAATATTCGCTTTTCATAAAAATTCCCCTTTTAACAATGTTTTACAAATATCTTACAATTAGTTTTACTTTTCTAGCATATCATCATATCGAAATATTTCATTGTATAAAACAGCAATCTGCTACGCAGCAAAATATTATATAAATAAAGAGGTGTTGGGCTACCCACCTTCAGTTATGATGTCATTTCTAAAAAAGCCGAGTCTCTTCCGAAATATTAATCCCTTAGAAAAAGAATCTAAAAACAAAACCACCCCGCATGACGATCCATTGATAGTCATGCGAGGGTGGCTTATCTATGAAACTATTTCCACATCTGTTTTATGATTTACCGATTTATAACTAATTTTTCAATAAATCACATAATCTCTATGCCATCTTTAAATAGATGATAAGCTTTACTATTCCTATAGTTATCTATCTTGTGATGGTTCGAGAAATCTTTGCAAAATGGCCGCTATCTGACACCGCTGAGCATTACCTTTAGGAGCAAGTATTTTACCATCCATCCCCTGAATAAGATCGGTGGCATTAGCCCAAGACAAAGCTTTTAAGGCCCAGGAAGAAACGCTTCCCACATCAGAAAACTCAGCAAGATTAGCCCGTGCGCTTACATCATAACCCTTATATTCTGCATAACGATAAAAGATCACCGCTGCCTGCTCACGAGTAATTAGGTCATTAGGCCCAAATTTACCATTTCCATAACCTTTGACTATATTACCTTCAGCTGCCCAGATAATGGCATCAGTATACCATTTCCCTTTCGCCACATCTGAGAAAGGATTAGGTGTTCCCGCTGCAGGTGTGTTTTCAAGACGGTGTAAAATCGTCACAATCATGGCACGAGTGGTACCAACATGAGGTGAAAACCTATTATTCGAGGTTCCTATCATTAAGTCGTTTTTATAAACATATTCCACCGCACCGTAGAACCAGTCATCTTCTTTGACATCGATAAAAGTATTTTCCCAAACCACTGATTGCCCTATTACATAAAGGGAAAGATGATTAAGATCAAAACTGACTACACCGTTTTTAAAAACGCAGGTAAGTTCCTCAAGGTTACCATCATCGTTTAAATACCAGACTGCCACAGGCAAAGGACCATCATAAGGAAACTGAACAGTCAGGATGCCATTAAATTCAGTGACCTTTTCAGTGCCAAGATAAATATTTATATCCACCACTAAATCATCGCTCTTAATGGCTTGCTGTTGTGCTTCGGTTAATGATACGGCGTCTATTTCTTTTAGTTCAATTTTCAGATCGCTACCATTAGCTTGTTCAACAATGTCGCCTGCCGCCTCTGCGTCCAGAATAATAGTACCTTTAGGCAATTGTAAAGATATATCAAAACCGGCTTCTGCAAAAGCAGATAAAGCTAATGAAGGGATCTCAACAGAAGCAATATCCTCTAGTGCTGAAAGATCAATAATCGCCACATCATCCAAGCTTTTTTCAATAATTTCATCAACTTTAGATAGTGGCAGTTCAAGAATTGCCGTATCATTTGATGTATCATATTCTACTGAGACGGCACCGTTTGCCGCAGGGACAGTCTGCTTGCTAATGGTTAACGTACCCTCGTTTACAATGATATTATACTTATCAGAATTATTAAAGATCGGTCCTTCGCTAAACACAATTTTGTATACGCCGCTGGTATCAGTATCAGTCAACACACCTGTCTCATCAGCATTTTTAATTTCCATGTTTAAATTACCGGAGGATAAGGTGGCCACGTCCGTACCGACTTCATCATATTTAAGCCCGACATATTCAACAACAGGTATCGGCAGAGGATCACCTATATAAATATCCATACTCTTAGGCTGTACTACAAGATCAGCTTTGGCAACCGTAATAGCGGAAGTGATTTCCCCCAGCGTCGTATCAGATTCATATCTGGCAGTAATAGTTGCATTACCGGACTTAAGAATTTTCACCGTAGCTGTTGCATCCAAGGTGCTCTCAATGTTCAAAACGGCAGGATTACTGCTGGAAAAGGACCATGAGCCATTATCCCCCACATTAACAGCCGTAGCAATTACGCTGAAATCCTCATCACCATAAACCTTAGAGGTCTCTATCGCGTCGGCAAAGCTTACCTCGGCATCAATTTTATCGACCGCTTTAACTATTATGATGGCTATAAAAGGGTTATAATTGGTGCTTTTACTCGTTACGCTAAGAGTAGCTGTTGCATCTACAATCGGATTATTTCTAACATCAAATTTAACAATGTTACCATCAAAACTTAGATTCTCAATTAGATTATGAGTATCCGAATATATATTGACAGCCGTAATCTCGGCGCCTGCAATATCACTAAGAAGATTATCCATATCCACTTCTACATCAGCCTGAGCCTTGTTAACAAAAACATCCTTGATGGTAAAGATTGACCCGGTATAATCAACTTTAAGAATGTCAAAGCCTGTTTCAGCAACTCCAAAGTCGTAATTGCCATCCTCCTTGGAGGTAATGGTAAGGGTTGCACTGCCGGCATTGATATTATTTGATACTTCATACGCATAATCGCTATCTGTCAAAATATTCGCTGAACTCGTATTGTCTTCCTTGACCACAAAGTTCGGTTCAATGGCGCTGCCATTATAATAATAGCTACCAACTACGCTAATTATCATTGTCTGGGCAATGTCTTTTTTGGCAATAGTGAAAAGCTTATCTGCACTGCCACTAAAGTTACTCGTATTTTTAGCAGTAACCGTCAGCGTATAAGTACCGGCATTCGTTTGAGTATTATTGGTGACTTCATATACGTCGGAGGCAACGGCAAGATCCCCCACCTGCACTGCACTTATGCCCTGCGTTTGGCTTTCACCATTATAGGTCAAACCCGGGCTTAAAGAGATAACAGCATCAGAAATATCCAGTGGATTAATGCTAAATACTGCCGAAGTCCCCTCATAAATATGAGTTGCCGTCTCACAACTTACGGTGACTTTATATGTTCCGGCATCGGTCGGCACATCTTTACCGGAATAAGTAGCGCCATTACGAAGAGTACCCTCATAGCTGACCGTCGTAATCAAAGTACCACTGGGCTCTGAATAACAAGGATCGGCCAGTGTACTCCCATAGGTAGTATCGCTTTGTGTGATAACAAGTGGCACTATTTCTTTATCTGTGATATTTATGGTAATCGCATCAACAGCATTATAAGCAGCGTATTCAGGATTATCTCCTTCACCGCCTAAATCCTTGGCTGCAATAAATACGGAGATTTTGATAATCCCGACATTATCCCCGGATTGTAAAATACCCTCGTTTATGCTGCAACCATTAGTGGGAGCGGAAATCATAAATGAAACAACCCCTTGAGCATTTGTGACAAGCGTTTGCAGGTCTAGTGTGTTACCGCCTTTTGTTAAGCTGGCCAAAGGTGTGATAACGGGCTGCTGAGCGGCTGCAACGATATCGGCCACCGCACCTGTAAAGATTCCTGTTCCATTTATAAATTTATAATTATTGGCAATATTGGTATCCTTTAAAGTTACGGTAATACTCGTTGCTTTATTAACCCCAACATAAGCATCATCGGTGTAAGATGCCGCCGTCACCAGATAATCTGTACCAGAGCTGAGCGTTTCATTATTAACTAATCCGTCAAAGGTAATATTTGTTACATGAGAGAGATTAATATCAGTAGTTCCATCATAGATTTTTTCGCTAATAACAGCGCCATTGATTGTAAGAGATTTTTGTGTAATAGCGAAGAAATAATTCCCCGCTGCCAGAGTGAATTCATAATTAGCATCATTTAGCAAAATCGGATCCAAAGAAATGGCATACTCACCTACAACCTCTCCGGAAAGGCGAGTTATAACATTACCTGCTAAGCTATCCTCTCCCACAAGTGCTGAATGGGTATAGGAAAGCACAGGATCCGGATCACCATAAATCTTGGTGTTTTCTGCATTCACAGGTGTGATAGTAACGGGTTTTTTATTTACCGTAATCATATAGTTTGCCGTTTGTTCTTCATAATTAACGGAGCTGCCGATAGCCTTAACAACAATAGTACCGGCACCGGTAATAGTCAGCTCGGTACCGGACAAACTGCCGGGACCGGAGACCAAAGAATAACTTACAGTCCCATTATCACCATCATAACTCAATCCTCCAATATCAAAAACCGGATCACCATAGGTCTTTGTGGCAGTAGGCGCTGTACCGGTAAACTCCAAGGCATCACCTTTTTCCACTTCATCATAAGAAATGACGATACTTTGAGAAATTGCTTGAGCATCAGTTGCTGTAATAGTTGCGTTACCGCCGAGCGAAACAGCAGCAGGCAATCCACTGATCAAACCACTTTCTTCATCGATCAGTATCCCGTCAGGCAAGCCAACAGCTGAATAGGTATAGGGAAGCTTGCCACCATTAACGCTTTCTGTAACGTCGATGGGAGTAATGGCCTGACCAACCTTAGATGTTGGGATATTATACGAGTCGCTATCAATAAAGACAAGTGGTTCATATGCGGCAAAAGCAGTAAGTGAAGCATCCCCTAACGCTGAACCATGATAATTATCACTATTATCAGCGACGGCTCTGGCCTTTGCAATATATGTGTTTCCGGCTTCGATTACACCATTTTCAAGCGGAATATTTAAAAGAGTGGATTTGTTTTGCACAAACAAAAGCTTGACAACATCATCTACACCTTCTTTATAAATCAGCAAATCGTATCCAATTATACCCAAAACATTAATATTGTCGTGAACAATGGCCGAAAGACCACCGCTGGGACTGTTTGTCGTAAGAGTAACTGTCGGGGGTAAAAGTTTTGCAGGTATGATATTAACGGTAAGGCCCGTTGGCTGGATTAAAATATAGTTATCCGCCTTTGTGCCTAAAAGAGCAAAGCCGCTCACGTTAACAACCTTTGCATCACCGGCATCAGCCGTAGCTACTGTACCTGTAGCGGCGGCTTTGTTCAATGTAACAAAACCCTCATCTGCTGCCACCAGTCCACTTAAAATACTTTCGCCGGTATTCAAATCAATGTTAAGATTTTCAGGTATGTAGTTTCTCTCAACTGCCACAGTTCCCGTTACAGTGATTTCTTTTTTTGTGATCGTAAAATTAATCGGTATGCTGGCGCCTGTATATATTTCATTTTCATCCGGCACCGAAATAACCAGTTGATAAGTCCCCGCATCAGTAGGCGGCACAGGACTTGCAGAATAATCGGTCAATCCTGTACCACTATAAGTATAAAGCAGATCACTTTCAGTTAAATCTGCACCACTCACCACAAGTTCTCCACCAAGTGTAACAGGCAGCCCATCATATTCTTTATTATCAATGCTTACGCCGCCAATTGTAACAGCCGTTTTATTGGGTACTTTGTATTCCGTCAATTCACCGCCGCCCACCGGAATACTGGCAACAATAAGTGATTTTTCACTATCATTACCGGTGTAAAGCACATATTGATTTCCCCCTGTCACTACTGTTGCCATACGAGGATGATTTGCCAGAGGGGCAGTGATCACTCCTGTATCCTCAATAAAATCACCATCCTGATAGAAGAGCAACATGGTATTGCTCAAAGCAGCATAATAAATGTCCGCTTCACTAACCGTCATGTGAGCCGATACCGCCGAAAAGGTCTCGATTGTTTCGGGTATTTCGACAGCTCCCTCAGTTACACGAAGCATCCCATCTTTACTAAATAATGAATACACAGCATTATCAATAGAAACTATTTCAAACAGCTTAAAACCCCGGGCATTACTTTGCGAGCTCGATGAAATTTCATAACCTATATGACCCCCCTCAAATAGTAGATCATAACTATGAGTATGCCACCGCCCGCCCTGCCAAGCTTCAAATTGATATTGTTTAACTCCAATATAATATGCATCATCAATCAAGGTGATTTTCGGTGGAGCACTTACCTGATTTCTATAACCATCCGGCGAGTAGAAATAACCATGACTGTAACTTATCACGACCTTTTCAAAAGAACCGTCCGTATTATTGGCATAGACAAGATCTTCAGTGTCATAAGAACTATAATCATACCAGCCTCCTCCATTTCCACCCTTAGCATCCATGTAGGAGATATGCGCATAACCATTAGAATCAATAGCAATATCAGGGGATGTTAAAGCACCAACAACGCCTCCAAAGGCAATAGATTCAATAACCTCTTCCGTAGTCCACCCCAGATCACTCAAATAGGTATAAGCCAACTTATCATCAGCTGTAACATATACCACATGCGGATTTCCCGCACTATCTAATGCCATAGCCGCATCCTTGGCCCCGGTCCCCGCACCAACTTGCTGCTGGTCCCAGCTATTATCTGTTGGGTTATATGTACCAAAATAAAGATTTCCTCCTGTCACAACACCGGAATTACTGGTACCTCCATAAACAAATAAGACACCTATCTCGCCCTCCGGCAAAGTCTCAGCTGCAAAAATGTAGCGTTCTGTTACATCCGCAGCACCTGTCGTTGTCGGCGTCATTGTAAAAAGTGAAAAACACATAACCACAGCTAACAGCCACAAAAGATGTTTTTTCATATTAATCTTCTCCTTTTCATCTTCTCCCTTAATACTCACAAAGTATTTTTATGTTAAACACTTTGCAGATAATCACTTGTCACTTACAGAAAGAGATCACCTTTAATCACCTCTAACAAAATATTTCCAGATCCCCCATCTTGCGGTCTAAAACCCTTTTTCCCGGCAGCTTACCGAAAAGGCTACGGACCGGCCCGGAAAAAATTCGTTGCATACAACCCCTTTTAAAAGCTTTTACTTACTGTGTCATTTTTAAATAACCCCCTTCAACCTAAAGATGGTTACTAGATACGACAACTTATATCCATTATAAAAAATAGCTATTCCTAAAACAATCGATCAGACTAATCTGTCAATGACAATTTTTGACACAAAAAATGCCAAAAATCCTTGCAATTCCAGAAAATATCTGCTATTCTGAATAAAAGGGGGTGCTGTCATGACCTTTGCCAAAAAGTTGGATTTTCTAATGACTATTACCAAAACTTCAAATAGCACTTTAGCACACAATGTAATGCTGGATGCATCTTATATCAGCAGATTACGCAGGGGAGAAAGAAAAAGAACCAAGAATAACTGTATCATCCAAAACCTGGCTGCTTTCCTTGTGCAACGCATTAGGGAAGATTATCAAAAAAAAGCCTTGGCCGATGCTATGGAAATGACAAATCTGCCGCAGGACATTCGTTTGCTTACCAATCAAATAATACATTGGCTAACCCAGAATGAAGAAAGCAATGCACAACAAGTAGGACGTTTTTTAAGTAATATTACTAACACGCCCCTACAAGAGACAACAATTCCTTCATCTGAAGACTGTCACCCTTCCTTTCCTGATAAGCCCTCAGCAGTTTACTACGGCATCGAAGGTAAACGTGAAGCATCGGAATATTTCCTTTCTGAGGTTGTCGCACAAGAGAAACCGCAAACATTACTACTTTTCAGTGATGAGGAAACGACCTGGATGACAGAAGATCCTAAATTTACCCGCAGATGGGCAAAACTCATGAATTGTGTACTTAAACGCGGCAATCGGATTCGTATCATCCATACTATCAGTAGAAATCTGGATGAAATGCTCTGTGCACTCAGTCAATGAATACCACTTTATATGAGCGGACTAATCGAGCCATACTTTTACCCTAAAAAAAGGGATGGCATTTTCCAGCGGACGCTGTTTATCGCACCGGAAACAGCAGCAGTTGTTTCAAATTCCATTGGTGACCAAATTTCCGTTGCCGCCAATATTTTGCATCGGGATCGTACCATCATATCGTCCTATACAGAAGAATTTTTGCAATATCTGAGCTTATGCCGTCCCTTGATGCAGATTTTTACCGCTAAAAATCACAATGCTTTCTATGATAACCTACTGGAATTCGAAGAAATAAAGACTGATACACTGATAAAAACGGAATCTTTTTCCTCTTTGACCATGCCCGAGGCGCTGATGGCTTCAATCATCGAGCGTTCGGGTATCGACCCGGATCGCCATTTTCCTATTCATACCATGAGGCACTCCCGTTTTTTAGAAAATCTGCAGCACAATCATTTTACCGAACTCATTCATCTACCTGATATCCAAACGCTAAGAGATGGTAAAGTCAAGATTGCCATGTCCACCATGCTTAATACTGGTGTGGTCTCTTACACGATAGAAGAATATATTATTCATTTAAAGCAAATAATTGCGCTGCTTGAATCATATAAAAACTATCATATTATTTTAACCGACGGATCACAAAATGACCAATACACTATCTACGCACGAGAGGAGCTCGGCGTTCTCGTAGCAAAAACCTCTCAACCGGCGATAGTATTATTTATGAAAGAAAGCAATCTGAGCGCCGCATTTTGGGACTTTTTAAAAAATATCGTTAATAAAAAAGCATATACCGACAGCGATAATAAGTCTGCCATAGCGCACCTGAGCAACTATCTAAAAAAACTCACTAATGAGGTTTGACCTTTACAAAAAACTTTGTAATTAATCCACGCTAACTAATACTGAATCACATAAATTTTTTAATAAGCACCATTAATTTATGAAAATTTATATCGTCATCAACTTTTAAAAAGGCGATAATTATGAATATACTTTAAATATCCTTCCGCTATGCTTTTTATGAGTATCGCTTCTCATGGCGGCGCGTATTTTACGGCTCGCCAGCCTAATTTTTTGTATGAAAAAAGACACTATGAACAATGTCAAAGTGTCTTAATTCCTATTTAGTTATTGCCAGCTATTATGCTGGCTCTGCTGTGAGGCCTAATTCAGCCAGCTTGCCGTCTTCATCTTCAACGATATAAAACTTAGCCCCTTCGTATTCTTTAGTTGGATCTTGTGGCTCTAATGCAGAATAGAGATAACCCGGCAACCAGTTGGGGTCCTCCTTCCAGTTCCAGTTATCTAAGTCTTCATCTACAACCCTCAAAACGCCGTTTTCAGAGGGTACTATTTCGCTGACCTCATAGACATTGCCGTCAAATAAACCAGTCACACCTATGTTGGGTCCCACATATTTTACTCTCATCATAATTATCACTTACCTCTAGTTTTGCTAATAACTCTTGCTTCGTACGACTTTCCATTATTTTCATACCAATGAACTTCATGGCTGTTTATCGCACCTTTTGCTGTCCCCACTCTTTTGCTCCACTGCGTTGGGTCACCACCGTATGTGCTGTCCAGCCGTGGAATAGATTTGATAGGGGTAGATGTTCCTTGCCCTGCAATTACATTCACGTTGGTTAAGGTTGCACCTTGTGGTATGATCGCTCGCGTATCAGGGTCAGCCAGTGTATAGCTAGTGAACGAATCCTCAGCCTTTGCGACCTTCGGCGCATCTGGGCTACCTGTACGGAAGCGGTTGCTACTTGATAGCCTTATTATATCATCTTTTGAGACAGATTCCAAGTTTTGAATCCCCGCTCTTTCACGAAAATAGTCACGACTTAAGCCGGTTTGACTGATAAAGTCTCTCTGTCGTGCCTGCCACTCCCGAATCTTGCCTTTTGCAAAGGTATTGTCCAGCCCTGCTGCGTCATACGCGCTGCCCTCGCGCTTCCAACGCCGAATCTGGCGTTCCAGATACCTTTGGTGCTGTGTGGCATCATAGAGATTCATCTTCTTGCCGTTGAAAGTAACCTCTCGATTGTTGAGGTCTCGCAAGCGGTCGGCGTCATAGGCTTTTTCGTCTAGGCCTTCGATAACAGGGAAAAACGAGTGACGGCAATTCCAGCCACATAAGCCTGCACCAGTACCATATCCGGTAGCCTCGTAAAAGTCATCATATTTATCTGTTTCTCCTGTTAGTGAGAACCATCTGCCCTGCCAAATCATGTGATCTGGCCTTGCTCCATGGTGGGCAGTTGTTTCCACTAGGTCTGTGTCCATCTCTTTGGCTCTGGCAAGCTGTAATTCTCCTGCCGTCTGGTTCACACCAGTCATAATTGCTCTTCTTGCAGCCACATCCAAGTAATCAGTATGTCCACCGGGATATGTGATAGATGCCAGCCCCTTAACAGTTAGATCTCTAATCGCTCCTTTAACTGCCGTCCGGTAATCAAAAGCACCAGAGATGATTTGCATATAGGCTTTATCCAAAGCTCGCTCAAACTGCATTGTAGCAGTCTGTGCAGTTGTTCTGGTAAGGTTTATAAACTCTTGCGTTGTTCTCGCTAATCCAACATGGATAATGTTTTGCAGATAGGGATTATCTTTAAGTGGTATTGGATTATATCCGGCCGCTTTGTAGATCTTATCATCACTGGCAAGCGTCCTGGTTGCGGCCTCATCAAACAGCTGATATAACTGTTTTTGGGTGAGATTGAGGGTCTTTCCTAGCTCTTTGACAATGACCTCTTGTTCTGTTCCCAACATTTCCAGTCTCAACATCTGCCAGTTGGTAGCAGCAGAAACCTCGCCCATAGAGACAATACGCCTTGCCATGTCGTTGACAATAGCCTGTTCAGTGTCAGCAAAGAGCTTAACAACATTATTCGGCACATCGTCCAGCTGGCGGAATGTAAGCATGATTATTCATCCTCTCCACTCCCATAGCTTTTTTCACCAAACAACCCGCCGTCAACTATTATATCATCAAGCTGTTTTTGAAACTGTGCTCCATCAACCAAGGCTTTTTTGGCCGTCTCCTCGCTTTCATTTTGCCAACGGCTGCGGAATTCATATTTTGTCATTGTGTCTGCCGAGAGTTCTTGCAAGTCGTTTGCTCGCCGTTCTTCGTCACTGATAATATAACCATCCGACAGATTAACCATGATAATTGTATCGGGATCAACATTCTTCCCTAGATAGTTTTTTGCTATCCACAACATGGAACGTAAAATGTTTTCCAACGCCCGTTGAATAACAATGCTGTGTTTTGCTGCATGTTGTTTCAACTCCTGCTTTTCCCCTGTGTATTGGGTAGCGGTTATCGTCTTAGCTCCGTAAGACCCGGCCTCGAAGCGATAGTGGCGTGTTCCCATTCCACATTTGAATGACAAATAATCCAGCTGCGCCTGTACTGCCTTTATGTTTTCCTCCACCCTGATTTCCGGATTGAATTCTTTAATCATTTCCACATCGTCAACACCGCCCGGAAGCCTGACAAACAGCTGTTGATTAACGTCATCCGGTGCTATATTGTCCAGTCCTGCCCTACTCAACAACTCTCTGTTATAAAAAACTTTCTTGCCGCTTAACGCTAGGTCTCGGTTGAAATTGTTATATGCCAGATCTAATCCCTTGATACAATCTATCGCCTGCGCGTAAATCGAACAGCCTAGCCCCATGTTGCCGCTGATATGGTTAACAATGTTCGGCGATACTATAACAAAAAACGGGTATGGACTTCCTGTATTTATCTTCGCCGCTACCCCTTCTGGTGTTTCTATCTGTTTTATTTTATGACGGACAACCTCATAGAATAAATTCTCTATGACATAAGTACCGTTTTCCAACGTGTGTATCTCTAAATATAAATATTTTTTACCCATTTTCGTGAAACTAGAGGCAAATGCTGCCTCTGTTATCTGCCCGTATTGCGTTGATAATGGAAATATACTCATTGCGGGTAAACACTCAACCCTGATAGTTGCATCCTGCGACCTTAACACATCACCATTTTTGCCAACGTCGAGCAAATCCACTTGCAACAACATCGCCGCAGTTCCGCTGTACATCGCAATCTCTACTGCCGTATTCGCCCTTTCCCAAAAATACATGTTGTTTAATAAACCTGCGGGGTTTTTACTATCGCGTTCCCCCAGCAGGTATTCATCTGACTGTTCGTCATCAATTTCTACATCTGTTTTTTCGTTGACCAGATACGACGCCCAATCCTCGCAGCATTTTTTTGCCATGTTTAACGAATATCGCTGACGCGTTAAAAATCCTTTGTCCGCCGTCTTTTCCTTGTATTCTTGCCAGGCGTTTTTGCCGGCCCACCAATCATGCCAATCATATATATATTTATAATAATCAGCATTAATTTCCGTTCCTAGTTTTTTGTTCAGTATCTTTATAATCTCCTGAGAATTCAAGACATCACCCCTTTTACTGTTGGGCATAATTCACGGATCCAATATTCCCACGAATATTCCCACGCATCCAAAATATCAATATCGGTTGAAAAATTGTCCAATCTTTCATCTGGTTTTTTATTATCCCATGCCGCCGCCGACAACCCACCCTGCACCAATTTGCATCCCGTGCCAATAAACAATCGACCGACATTCAATAATGTATTGCCTGCAAAAATCCTGTCTTTGATTTTTTGCTTGCGACTGTCAGCGACATCAATATTCCAGCCCCTGTTACGTACTGCATTTTTTATACTGTTTTTTATATACTGCGCTTCGCTATCAACAAACGTATATTTAATATATAAATGCGGATACTGTTTTTGTATCCGTTCAACAAATCCTATAAATTCATTGCATACCCTGTCGGCATCAACTTCGCCTTTCTTGCCGCCAATCGAATGATCATAAATGGTCGTTATTTTATCAAGCCTCGCATGTATCGCGTTTGCAACAAATGCCGTCTTTGCCCTGCTACCGCCAACGTCAATCCCGATTGAAACAAACATAACATCTTTTAGCCAATCAGCGTTATTGTCGTCTTTTAGGTCAATCATATATTCGTCTGGGTTGTCAGCAAACTGTTGATAAATCAATCCCTCGGCGATTCTGCGCTCGCCTAAGATGTCTCTGGCGTGCCAAACACTGCCCATGTCATACTGGCTCTCAATCTCACGTCTTCGCTCATCAGAAATAGATAGGTTGTCCCTCATGGTAAAATGCTCATACAGATATCCACCAAGGAATCCTTCCTTGTATTTGTCAATGTAGCTTGTATATATTTCATGTCCAGGATGACAGGGGTTCAAGTCCCATAAGGTAAACGGTCGCTGTGCCGCCGCCTGTCTACCCATTGCCACCTTGATAAAACTGATTCGGCTGTCGTCACAATCATAGTGCTCATTGATCTCTGTTGCTATCCATAGCCCATAGGAGTTACCCAGTATGCGCTTATAACTATCGGCCTTGCCGCCACCAGAAAAGATAACTACCTTCTCCCCAGTTTGAGTATTGACAAACAAGGCTTCATTGTCCTTGTACTTGCCCCACCTGCAACGACCACGGAATAAGTACTCCAGCCCATAACCATTACAGTCACCTATATTTAGTTTGGCATTAGCAACTGTTGACCCGCTTGCTAAGTGTATGCGGTCAGGACATATTTCTAAGTACATAGCAGCAATAATGCAATGATCAATTGTCTTACCGCTTCTGATGGCTCCTTCGGCTACACACATCCGATTATCAAGAGCATTTTTAATATATGCCTTATGCTTGGGCCCTAAAGGTTTCCAAGGTATAGTTTTTGTCTTAATCATCTTTCAACATCTTTCAACATGTCCGCTATAGGTTGCAAATCCTCTATCGCCTTAATGGCCTGCTTGCCCCTATCATTCATAGTGAACTTATCGATAACAATACCCATTGAGGTAGCTATCTGGTTAAGAGTGGCCGTTTTTATCTTCTCGTCATCAAAAAGGGCATCCAGATACTTGTCAATACCTTCGCATACTTTCTCTTTTTTCCCATCCATGTAGGTAAAAATGTCCTGTATATCCTCTTCTTTTTTCTGTGCTAGCTTTTGCATCGTGCCCTTATCCTCCTCAACCGCTCTCTTAACAGTGGAGCCGGCAACACCATTTTTTCTGCCAGCAGCCCTATAACTTCCTGTTTCAATATAATCAGCAATAAGCTTCTTTTTTTCTTTATCTGTTAGCCGTTTGGCCATCTAGTATCCCCCTCCTGGACTGATACCTTCCTAAAATTCTTTTATTTTTTTAATAAATTCTCTTGACAAATACACATTTGATGTGTATGATATATATAGAAAGTGAGGTGCGGCTAAAAATGAAAAGGCGTGACATGATAAAATTACTAAAGAAGAATGGCTGGTGGCTCAAACGTCACGGTGGCAACCATGATATCTACACCAACGGCAAGGAAATGGAAGCCGTATCACACACACCAGAACTTAATGAACATGTTTGCAAAAGTATAATTAAGCGGAGAGGATTGATATAATCCCCTTAGTCCGCTTAACCATAAAGGAGGTATGAATTATGAAAAGAATATATCCTGTTATCCTTATCCCTCAGCCAGACGGATATGCTGTTGATATCCCCGACCTTGACATTAACACCCAAGGCAAAGATCAGTTAGAGGCTTTGGCTATGGCTAGAGATGCTATCGGTCTTATGGGTATAACGCTTGAGGATGATAAACGATCTATCCCTGAGCCAAACTCTAAACGTTACTCATTGAGCCCTGATGATATATTATCTATTGTAGAGATTGACTTTGATAAGTATCGCCAAGAAGACGAGCAGCGAGTTGTGCGCCGCAATGTAACTATACCTGCCTATCTTGATAAGATGGCCAAGGATGCCAAAGTCAATGTATCTGGTATTCTTACTGACGCATTAAAGAATCAATTTAAAATCAATTAAGTATACACCATTAAGAAGAGCTGCAAGAGCGGCTCTTCTTTCCATATTACAAACAAACCAGAAGACAGCCCTTGATTGGGTTGTCTTTTGGCAAATAAAAGGAGGTCATCTGTAATTCTTTTTGACAATACCATAATATCATTGAAAGTAAGGCTAAAAGTCTTACGAAAGTCTTAACTTGATCATCCCCAAATTGCTATCACCAAACGATTAAGAGCCTCATCAGCAATCTTATAAGCAGTGGATCTTGATATATACAGCTGCCGGCAGGGGTAAACCCACCACTCTATTCCTCTTGTGCGGGCACCTTTTGTATATCGTGCTTCCAGCAATTCTTTTTCATCATCACTTAACCTCTCCCATGCCGGAGTAAATGCTGTCATGTAATTATTGATGGCATCTAACTGTCTCTCAAGCATAATTTTATCATCTATGGTTTTTTCCTTTGTGTCATTTGGTGCATGGCTTCCGCTGACAGGAGGAGAAGAGGTATCACGTCCGCCGGTAGATGTTAGTCTGGCATCAAGCTCCTTTAGGCGCCTTTTGCAATGTTCCAGTTCAAACATCTTGTCCTTATACGATCTGATCATCCCAATTGTTGCTTGCCTAAAGTCAATAAACTCTATGACTCCTCTTTTCATTGTTGCTCCTCCCTCGTTTACGTGTGTACGTGTGATTGTTAGTGTTTTTTAGTGGTCTGAGACCTCCTCAATCCCCACGAGCACCCAATCCTTGTCGTGAAACTTATGTGTGACCTCAACAAACCATTTCGGGCTATCTTGGCGTATTACCCAACCCTTCATGCCGTCTGTGATCATCTTGCCCATGTAAGCATGATTATCAATATCCAGACCATCATTCCAGCTAAAGGTAATCCTAACAGGCTTATCAAACATCTTTCGTGGCACCTTGCCGGCGGACAACGCATTACGAGTTATCACATACCAGTAATCCTTATCGCCTTTACGCTTAGACCAATGCTTGCCACTGTAGATAGCATTAAGACTAAAAGACTTGTTCCAAGCGGTTTTATCGGGTGGATATGGAATTTTAAATTCAATCATAGCTAACCTCCTAACCGGGTCTTAGCAGCTTGTCATAAACAGCGTCATACTCACTCTTAGCCTTGGGTTTAATCTCGGGTTTAGCCCGTTTACCCTTGGGCTTATCCCTTGCTTTCACCTCTGCCAAAGTACGAAGATTCTGATGCGTCCAGGACAGCAAGATGCTGTCTATGTAGCGGATAGACATCTTACCCCCTAGGACAGCTCGCCTGATGGCCTCAAAGATTAATTCCGGAGATAGATTATCCTTGTCAATCCATCCCCCGACCTTCTCAATCTCGATTGGGTTTAGCAGCCTACCAAAGTTTTTTTCAAGTTTGTGACAAATTTTTGAAAGGTCGCCGCCGCCGGTTTCGGTCTCGGTTTCGGTTTTTTCACCCTTAGTAGCGTCAGCTACTACATTATCATTTACATTAGCATTTACATTAGCATTTACATTTACATTAACATTAGGGGTTTCTGCTGATATCCCCACTGGGGTTTTTTCTTGTAACCCCTTAGGAGGTTTTTCCTTCTTTGGGCGACCACCTTTTTTGCCATGTTTGGCACCTTTTTGACCGTCAATAAACTTCTTATTGTTGGCATCAATTTGAGGCTTAATAAGCGCAAAAATAGCCTTGACCATTCCAGTCAGATTGTCTGGCTCAATTCCGGCTATCATGTAACCCATGACGGCATCATAAGCAATCAGACGTTCATCGTCCGGCAGCTCATTAATGGCCTCATAAAATGATTTGTAAAATACTCCGCTGTCTCGTTCCATGTATCTCTACCCCTATTCTTCGTACCACGATATTCCATTTTTGATAAAAGCAAATGCTAATTGCAGCTCGCTAGGCTCATCTTCTTTGATAAGTTCCATTTGGTCATTAGCATAAGCATAAATTGCCATAAAGAGACGTCCTAGTTGTTCATCAGTAAGTGCGCGTAATGCCCTCATATGGCTAAACGGTATTTCAAATACTAATTTCATTATTCTTACCCCCTTACCCTAAAATGGCAAGTCTCCTTGCTCCGATAATAAATCATCCTTACTATCGTCAATAACTCCATCCGGAGCTTGTGAGGGATCACCTTGCGTCCCCTCCCACGGTTCATCAAAATCATTATTACTTGGGTAAGAGCCTTCCTCTGTCTTTTTGGTAGCCGGTGATAAAAACCTTACATCATCAGCAACCACTTCAGCAGCAATCCGTTTGTTGCCATCTTTGTCTTCATAATTTCTGATCTGCAAGCGTCCTTCAATCGCTGCCAGCTTGCCTTTGGCTAAGTACTTGGCGCAGTTCTCTCCCAAACCACGCCAAGCCACTATATTTATAAAATCAGTCTCTTTTTGTCCGTTAGCATTCTTAAATCTACGATCTACCGCTAGTGTAAAACCGGCCACAGCTACTCCATTTTGGGTATGCCTAAGCTCAGGATCTTTAGTTAGTCGGCCAATAAGTATAGCTCTGTTCAGCATCTATTTATCCTCCCCAATAGTCTCTATTATTTCACCCGTCTCAGCATCAACCGGCGATACAGCACTCTCTTCTGCCGGCTCCGGGGTAATATCTATTGCATCATCCGGTACCATGCTCATATCGTCTGAAATCTCTGTTTTGATACTTTCATCGGCCACCAATCCACGAGTAAAGTCTGATTTAAGGGGAGCATATTTCAACACTCTTTTAAGTACCGTCTTCTTGGCCATTTCTTCAAAGTTCTTTGTCCAAGGACTGTAAGGGCTGCTGTAGCTCTGACTGTACTTTTTGGCATGAGCTCTTACATCCTCAATACTCATCACCTCAAAACCATGACCGCCTTTTTCCGTTTTAAAGACAGCATAAAAGGCTATCGGCTCGCCACGGTCTGACATGGCCGGCACATGTATTAATTTTGGATCCAGTCCATATTCATAACTGAAATCATCATTTGCATACACTGTCTGTGCTTGAATAACTGTCACATCAGAGCGATAAGCAAGGTCGATAAGGCCTTTATACCCCAACTGGAATTGACACTCCAGAACGCCCTTGTTTTTCTTGTTTTTGTACGGAATAAGGTATGCTTGTCCTAGCGGAGTGTTTGGCTCAAGACCTAACTGCGCCGCTGTCATCATGGCCCCAAGGAAGCTTTTAGGAGTTGTTTTTTCTAACTCTGGATTAGTAGATAGAGCCGACAAGGTGATGCGTGTAAATCTTTCAGGGGTCATCACCGAAGGCAATGCCCTATTGATTTCTCCCTGCATTCTCTCTACATAATCCTTCATGGTGCTACCACCGCTTTTGGCGGCCACTGTTTTATTTCTTACTGCTTGAGTAATCGTTGTATTTGTATTTGTAGCCATTATTTTACCTCCCTTATTCTCATTACTCTTGATGTGCTTGTTTTTAAACAATCCGATATATCTAAATCGGGGTATTTCTCCAGCAATAGGCCCTTATCTAGGCTGTTTCTCGTTTGGGGTTTCCATGTCACCTTGTAGCCGTCGGTTATGCCGACCTCAAGGGCCCCCAATTCTTGCTGTAAGGTCTGCTTAATTAGTTCTTGTTGCTGCTTTTTATCTTTGATTTCAGCAGCAAGATCAAAATAGTCACTTAACAATTCCCCTCTGCCGAATAGATCTATAGCCCCTTCTTCGTCCGATTCCCTATAAATGAACTCTAGGGCCTCTCCTGTGGGATCCAAACCGTCAACGCCTGGAGGGGTTTCGGTTTCAACATAGTCCTTCCAAAAGGATCCCTCTTCACTCATCAGTGATTCAATTTCTTTCTCATCCCTCTCGATTTCAAAAACGTGAAACTGCTTACCCAAGACCAACACTGCCAAATACCATTTGTCCGCTCCCGTAACTGCCATATAATGCACACACTGGCAATAATAAGTCGCCGGATATTCGCCTTTGGCAAACTGTTTCAGGTTAAGTGTTGCTGTAGTCTTACACTCCAACCCTGCATTCTCACCAACAATCATCCTGTCCACATTGGCCAACGCCCAAGGGTAGTCTTTGCTGTGGATAATTTTGTTGTTGCGCCTGACCTTTTTTCCCGTCTCTTCGCAAAATCGCTTAGCAACATAATCTTCCAGATCTCTGCCTTGTCGCATGGATTCATTGTCCTCTTTTTCGGGTAACAGGTCTAGTTTATCGGCCCACACGCTATAGGGTGTTTCGTATGGATTAAGCCCTAAGATGGCAGCAGCATCACTACCGCCAAGCCCCTTTTTGCGGGCAGCAAGCCATTCATCATGAGTCATCATCTTCATGGCTCCCTTCTTCCCATTTCGTGGCTGCCCCTCCGCAATATGGACAACCCCATAGTTCTTCCCCGTGATCTTCTCGCCATTCTATGGGCTCATCAAATCCTTTTTCACAATCTCCGCATCTATATTCAGTCATATTTGACAATCCTCCAATCAGTATGTATAATTTAAGTATCTTTGTTTTTGCCGTTCATCGGCTGCCGTCTTGTGTCTGCAAGGCGGCTTTTTTACTATGTGGATGTTCATGTATCTCACCTCCTAAAACAATAGACCTCTGACAACTTGTCCACCTATGTATAACAAAACAACCACAATAATGATCTTGCAAATAAGGTCTCCTACACTGCTTTCCATGGCTGCAATTATGCGGTCAGTGAATTTGTCAAACATTGTTCTCTACCTCCATTTCCATTGATTTGATCAGGTCGTCTATTAGTGTCTCAATAAAAGGCTTGTCCATTTTAGTAGCCCAAATCCTCCCTGATAGATGGCGACATTTTGACCTTCTTGTTCTGTGTTGTTTTAGACTGAGTTACTTTAGGACGGAACGTGAACCATATTCTTTCAGCAACATCCTCAAAATGGTACAGCTTAGCATTTCCTTTTTTCTCCTCTGTTGCGGGAAGCTTATCCATCATTTTACGTGCTTTATCACGGGATACTCCCAGATATCGTGCAATCGCTGATAAAGATAGCACTCGTCCACATTCCGCATGGATGTCCTTGGCTATGCTTGCTTTGGTTGTCATTGTTTCTCACCTCCTCATAGGCTTTGCTTTTTAGTTATCCGCCTTGCGCTTCATCTTCATAAAACAGCTGCCAGTCGAAATCTAATACGGTGGCTATTTTTTTTGCTGTTGCTACCGAGGGTTTTCGTCTTTCCAATTCAAGATCAATATAGTAATAACGGGATATCCCACACATTACAGCAGCCTCCGCTTGCGTTAACCCCATATCTAACCTTTTCTTTTTCATTTGTTCCATTGCATACATTCCTTTCTATACCATATGTTGTGCTTTTAGTTGACGCAATATAATATATGCAGTATAATTGTTTGATAGCTTATCCTGAAACAATTCTCGAGAGGAAGTTTTCCAAATGAATAATAAATTATATATGTCAAAAGAAATACAAGCACAGTTATTGCAAATAAACGAGATCAACAATTTCGTAAAGCCTCTAATTGATGTGATGTCTTGTAACCTAATGTTTAAGCACCAGAATGAGGAACTAAAAAAGAGTATTGAACATATTGTAAAAGCAATGGAAGATCTGCAGACCCCTCTTATTCAATTTGCTAATATCTATAATGAATCTATGAAAGAATTATGTGATCAAATTTCAAAAATAGATTTAGTGAAAACTATACCTAGTGAATCTGTAGAAAAAATTAAAAACATAACTACTAACCTTGATGATTGCCTAAGCAACACATTAGAAAACAAAAGTCTACTGGTATCAAAAGAAATTAAAAAAACTATTGTAACAACCAAACAAAAAAAGGAAATGTCTTTTAATGACTTAATCACATTGCTAATGTTTATCATTGCGCTAGTTACAATGTTGCAGGGATTTTTCCCCGACAACAAAGATCTGGAAAAAACAATATACGCCTCTTATTCGGAGATTGAAAAAACTATTAAGATTGAGGCAGATAATCTATCTAGTAAAATTGAAGATCATATTAGCAACTAACATTCCTAAAGTTATCGACATTAAAATCAGTGATACGGGGCTCTCTTTATCAATTTTCATCTTTCCTACCTCCTCTGTTTTGCTTTTTAGGGTTTTTGTTTACGCTTTGTGTACATTGTTAGTAAAAAAAAGATCCTCTACACTTGTACTATAATACTTAGCAAAAGCTATTTTTATCTCATCTCTTGGAACACGGCTCCCATTTTCATACATACATATGGCGGATAAGCTTATACCAAGATCCTTTGCCACTTCTTTTTGGGTCTTTGCCCCTCGTAATTGAGCTAACCGCTTCCCTATAGTTTTTTTGTTTATCATTTTAGAATTCACCCCCGACTTGTTCACGTTTCGTGTATGTATGCAGCTTAGCACGTCTCTCTTTTTATGTCAACACTTTTTGTGAACTTTTGTTGTTTTTTCTCACGAAGTGTGATATTGTGTTGTAAAAGAAGGTGATATTATGTCATTTGCAAATGTCTTTAAAACATTACGAATAAAAAAAGAGTTAACTCAAGATCAATTAGCTAAACAACTTAAAATTTCAAAAAGTGCTATTAGTATGTATGAAAACGGAAATAGAGAGCCAGATTTCGAAACATTAGAAATTATTGCGGATTTCTTTAATGTATCAATGGATGTTTTACTTGATAAAAAACCCCTGCCCCTCGCCCCTCTTGACAATGAAATAGATAAAAAGTTAGATGCCCCCGTCTATGATGAGGCCTTGGAGATCATGCGTGAAATGTACGAACGCCCTGAGCTGCGAGCTTTATTTAAAACATCAAAAAAAGTAAAACCGGAAAGCATAAAAGCAGTAGATGAGTTATTAAAAAAAATGGCAGGTGAGGATAATGATGAGTGATGATATTGTAATCAGGCTAACAAAGCTGCCTCCCGGCATTAAAGGATTTGTATCTCCATCCAATGATGGAGTTTATAATATATATGTTGATGCAACACTGGCAGTTGATCAGCAAAAAAAATCATCAAGCATGAGATCCAACATATAAATAGAAATGATTTTTATAGCGGGAAGGAAATTGAAGAAGTAGAAAAATAAAAAATGGGGGGATAAAAATGAAAAAGCCGCACATCATTGTAGTTGTTATATTTTGTACCTTGCTGTTGTTTGGTTGTAGTGCTAATAATGTAACAATCACCTTGCCAGCAGGATTCATGGGCAAAGAGATCATTAATCAAAAAACCTTCGAGCAAGAAGATGGCGTTGTTTCTATTATAAAAAATGATGATAACACAATCACCATCACCTTGACCAAGGCAAAACATAAAGAGCTTCTGGCCACATATAAAGCGTCAATAGATGAAACTATTGATGAATTAGTGGAAGGTGAAACTACCCCGTACATATTGTCTGTTACTTATGATGAGGACTGTACCGAATTTGAGGTGACGGTAGATCGTAAAGGTTACGAATCCGCTTTTCTAGAAATGACGCCTTTCCTACTTGGGATATCCGGTGGGTTTTATCAACGACTCAATGGCGTGGAGAATCCAAGTGTAGTAATCAACTTCAAAGATGAAACCTCTGGCGAAATCTTTAATACTGTCAATTATCCTCCAGAGGATCAACAGACAGAGACTGTCGGAACAAATGAAACAGTAGATGCCTCTAAACGCACAAGCACACACAGTATGGGCGATACTGCGAGCTTAAATGACTGGGAGATAAACATAGGTGGTGTGGAGGTTATAACGGAGAACGATGAAGTCCACCCAGAATACCTTCCAGAGAGGGGGCAATCTTACGTACAGCTATATATGTTCGTCGAAAATAACGGAACAGAAGCCAATACTTTTTTGCCGACGGTAAGCTCAAATTCTGATATCCAAATCAAAGTAAGGTATAGAGATAAATACAATTATTCGCCAACCTTTTTCTTAGATGAAGAGGGAAATGCGTTTATGTATGATAAATTCATGAATCCTTTGTCTTCGGTATCAGGGTCTGTTATTTTTAAGATACCTAATGAAGTTTTAGATGAGGGCAAAAATGAGTTACAGATAATAATTACTGAAAAATCACAAATAGCAATATTTGACTTGGATTTGAGTTATGATCCGCTTGAAGGTCTTGATCCAGACCAACTTAACCAAGACGAATAACCAAATAAAAAAAGACCCCATCAGTGCGGGAACACCGATGAGGTCATGTGATAGGAGTGCAAGCGCTATACTTACTCTCTTCAACAAGATAAGTATATCATTTTAGCACTCCTGCAGTCAAGAAAGGAGTGCTTTTGTCGTGTCAGAAAGAAAAAACGAAGCATATTGGGTCGCCAAAAACAATCGTTGGCAAATCAAAGTCCAAAGCGAAGGGGTGAGAAAAACCTTCAACTCCTCCACTCCAGGCAAGAAGGGCAAGATTGAAACAGAGAAAAAAGCGGATAAGTGGCTTGATGGACAGCTGCAAGACAGTGGAAAGAGATTCTCCATCTACTGGGAAGAATTTTTAGCAAGCAAAAAAGGTATCATAGATGATAAGTATCTTTCCAACCTCAAAGGCTACGGAGAGCTTTATCTTCTGCCTATCCTAAAGCTTAAAAAGATATCCAATATTACCCCACTCGACTGGCAAACTTGTGTTGATACTGTTTATAAGAAAGGGCTATCCGCCAAAACTTGTAAAAACGTAAGAGGCGCCATCACTACTTTTTGCCGATATATGCGTAAACGTAATATCAGCATTGCAGATGCCTCCGATATATCCATTCCAGAGAATGCGCCAATAAAAGAAAAGGTTATTCTTCAACCCCAAAACATCAGAACACTCTTTACTAAAGACACTGTAATGATCAGAGGCAAAGAAGAACCATGTTTTTTCATCTATTCGTGGCGGTTTATCCTGCTTCTTGGTCTAAGAAGCAGTGAATTGTGCCACCTCGAAAAGAAGGATTTAAGCAACAACCTTCTAAAGATAAGAGGAACAAAGACAAAAGCGGCTAGAAGAAGGGCTATCCTTTCACAAAATATGATGATGGTGTTAAAGCAACAGCAGGCTATGCTAAAGTCTAAGGGCATCATTTCCCCCTACCTCTTCCCCGATGAGTACGGAGAGAAGTTGACCGCCAGTCATCTTTACAAAAAATGGCGCACATACAGAGAACAACATAACATCGAATCAAACCTCAAAGAGCTTCGGCATACACTTATTTCTATCTCCAAAGCAGATATGCCAGAAGAGCTATTAAAGCTTGTTGTCGGGCACACCAAAAACACCGACACTTTTGGCATCTACGGACACGAAGTCGAAGGTGAATTAGAAAGAGCTGCCGATATATTCGACAGCATCATAAACGAAATCATGAAATAAAAGTGGGTGCAAAGATGGGTGCAAAGCCATAAAAGAAACCCCTTGCTAGCTGGGCTAACAGGGGGTTTGTTTGGTTGCGGAGGCAGGATTTGAACCTACGACCTTCGGGTTATGAGCCCGACGAGCTACCAACTGCTCCACTCCGCGGCATTTGGTGGAGGGGGACGGATTCGAACCATCGAAGGCGTTGCCAACAGATTTACAGTCTGCTCCCTTTGGCCTCTCGGGAACCCCTCCATAACATAGATAATGCAATAAAACAATGGAGCCGACGATGGGACTTGAACCCGCAACCTGCTGATTACAAATCAGCTGCTCTGCCAATTGAGCTACGTCGGCATAACTAACTCTTCAAAGACTGACAAAGTCAATTATACCAACTGAAAGAATACTTGTCAAGGGCAAGCAAATGTTTTTTATCGCTATTTAAAAACAAAAAATCTTCTTTTTAACTGCCCAGTTCACGAATCTCTAAATAGCGTTCCAGCTTACGTTTCACACGTTGCAAAGCATTATCAATAGACTTTACATGTCTTTGCAAATCCGCAGCAATCTCTTGGTAAGATTTACCTTCCAAATAATACATTAAAACCTTCCACTCCAAAGAGCTAAGAATTTCCCCCATCTTCTCTTCAATATCATCAAATTCCTCACGACTGATAATTAGCTCTTCCGGGTCAGTAATTTTAGTACCGGAAATAATATCCAGCAGAGTTCTGTCAGAATCCTCATCATAAATAGGCTTATTTAAAGAAACGTAAGAATTTAAGGGGATATGTTTCTGTCTGGTGGCAGTCTTAATAGCTGTAATAATTTGTCTAGTTATACACAGTTCAGCAAAAGCACGAAAAGACGAAAGTTTATCACTTTTAAAATCCCGAATGGATTTATAAAGACCAATCATTCCTTCCTGAATAATATCCTCTTTATCAGCACCAATCAGGAAGTACGACCTGGACTTGGCTCGTACAAAATTTTTATATTTATTAATCAAAAACTCAAGAGCTAGAGCATCACCATTTTTAGCTAATTCTACTATATCTTCATCTGATAAATCAACTAAATAATTCACATCAAAGCTTTGGGGATGCATATTCATTTTGTTCACATCCTGTTTTACATTCATTTATCTATTCTACTAAATTATACTCGACATAAAATCAATAAGTCAATAGCGCAAATTGTCAACCAAGTAAAAAAAGGGCAGTCAACTGGCTTTTAAGCGATAAAAATATTTATTTAGCGCACATTCTTTTTTTCATAGCTTCAAAAATTAAAATTGCCGCAGCGGCAGAAACATTAAGAGAGGAAATCTCGCCACTCATAGGAATTTTTGCCGTAAAATCACACTCCTTCAGTAAAAGAGGGCCAATTGCCTTGTCCTCTCCACCCAAGACAATTACCAAAGGACCGCTAAAATCAATCTCCCAATAATCCTCTCCATCCAGATCAGCCGCCACCACCCATAATCCGGCTTCTTTAAGCTCCTTTACCGCTTGTACCAGATTAGAAACCCTGGCCACCGGCAAAAACTCTATAGCACCGGCAGAAACTTTTTCTACCGTCTGCGTAACCAAAGCTGCGCGTCGTTTGGGTATCACCACTCCATGAGCTCCCGCACAGCAAGCGGTACGGATAATCGCCCCTAAATTGTGAGGATCCTCCACCCCTGCCAAAAGAACAATTAGAGCCTCCTCACCCTTAGCTTGTGCTGCAGCTAAAATGTCACTGATCTCTACATATTTAATAGCAGCGGCTTGAGCTACTACGCCGCGATGATCAGAACCTACCAATTTTTCCAGCTGAACCTTTTCGGACATCACATAAGGAATCCCTCTTTTTTTACATAGAGCCACAATTTTGGCACTGAAATTCTTTTCTACACCACGGGCTATCAAAACGCGATTAATTTCCCTTCCCGATTTCAGTGCAGACAAAACCTGATTACGTCCACAAATAAACTCACTCATACTAACCCCTCTACTCGGGAAATAATTTTATCTCCCGTAACCTTACCACAACTTTTTTTACCTTCGTGACAAATGCCTTGCGTCTCACAGGTAGCCCCGGCAACTGAAAAAACCGTTGGAGCAACATCTTTAACCAAAACCAGCATGCGCTCGGCTAACTCTCTAATCTCCCATTGTGCCCGCCGACAGCAACGCAGCTCAAAAAAATGCAGTAAACTACGAGCATTCATAGTCACAACCAAATTAGTTGCAGTGGCATTCGGCAATAAATAACGAGCATCCTCTGCCGGCAGCCCCATCTCTAAAAGACGCTCGTAAGCAGCATAAACATCTTCTATCGCTTTGTCAAAAATATCCTTTGCCTGCTGATTAGCTGCTACAGTTCTTGGCCTGACAATCTGTTCCGGCTGATGATTTTTAACATAACGTTGGGATTTTTGACTAAAAGAAGCGCCAATGCGATGCCGCACCAATTGATGTGATAGGGCTCTGCTCACCCCATCAATAGCAAAGGTAAAAGAAATATGTTCAAAAGGGGAATAATGCCCCATACTAATTAAATTAGAAATAAACTGCGTGGTATTACTATCATCAAAATCGTCCCTGACCTGAGTTGCTGTTTTTGAAGAATAACAAAGACGAGCAGCAGCAGCTACCAGCTGCTCCGGTTGGGGTGTATAAGTTAGTAAGCTAACCTCCATCATGACCCTCCTTATATAACTTATCTGTAATGTTACGCTCACCTGTAGGTAATATTTTATCAAAAAGCCATTCTAAGCGATCGTGTCTACCCATCAGATACCAGTAACCAACCAATGCTTCCACCCCTGTAGCACGACGATAATCTCCGACTTTTACATGAGGTGGCTGATGTCCGCTTTTGGCATTGCGCCCTCTTTTATAAATATCCAGTTCTTCCCCGACAAGTTGAGGTTCGATTTGCGCAGCCAGACGAGCCTGCTCTTCAGCACGCACCTTACTTACCGTTTGCTTATGCAAATCATTGGTTCTTAAAAATCCTTGAGCGACAAAATACTCACGCACTCTCAACTCATAGACACCATCACCAATATAGGCCAATGTTAATGCTGGCAAAAGCCTTGGCTCAACCTTTATTTCATAATTTGCCATCATGGCCGGCTCACTTTCCAATTAGCACCTTGCGGTGTATCCTCTATAATAATATTTATTTCATTTAAACCATCACGAATAGCGTCGGCAGTAAGCCAGTCTTTTCTGGCCCGAGCCTCTTGACGAATTTTAATGATCAGCCCCATCAAATCATCTACTAAATCATCTGCAGGTGCAGCCTCCGGAATAATCATGCCCAAAACTTGATCAAATTCCTTAAACAACTGTTCAGCATTTGTTAAAGCCTCTTGCGATAATTCTCCTTTTTGCAAATAGGAGTTAAGCTCACGACAAAAATCAAAAATCACAGCGATAGCCAAGGCTGTATTGAAATCATCATCCATGGCCGCAATAAACTGCTTTCTGGCCTCTGTAATTTGGGACATTATTTGACTATCCCCATTTCCATTGGCTCTTTTAAGGCCGGCCTGCAATAATTGCCAGCTATTTCTGATCCGTTCCAGCCCTTTTTTTGCCATCTCCAGTTTATCATCAGCAAAATCAATGGGGCTGCGATAATGAGTAGATAAAAGGTAAAAACGCACCACATCTCCGGAAAATTTTTTCAAGATATCCCTTAGTAAAAAGAAGTTGCCCAGCGATTTAGACATCTTTTCTGAATCAATCGTAATAAAACCATTATGCAGCCAATAGCGGGCAAATCCACCGCCGGAAGCAGCCTTTGATTGAGCAATTTCGTTCTCATGATGCGGAAAAACTAAATCTACTCCCCCACCATGAATATCAAACGTTTCACCCAAATATTTGCAGCTCATCGCTGAACATTCAATATGCCAACCGGGACGCCCCTTGCCCCAAGGACTATCCCAAGCGGGCTCCCCGGGCTTAGCTTCCTTCCAAAGAACAAAATCTAAAGGATTGTGCTTTTGTTCGCCGGGCGCTACGCGTGCGCCGGCCTTTAAGTCATCAATGTCTTTACCCGAGAGCTTACCATATTCCGGAAAGGAGTGTACATCAAAATAAACATCTCCGCCGGCCTGATAGGCATGACCATTAGCAATAATTTTTTCCACCGTGGCAATTATTTCTTCAATATGTTCCACAACGCGAGGATGAACATCAGCCGGCAACACGTTTAAATGAGCTGCATCCTCCTTATAAGCGCTGATATACTTTTCTGCAATCTCTTTTGCCGTCACATTTTCTTTGGCGGCACGATCAATGATTTTATCATCTACATCAGTAAAATTTTGCACATAAGTTACTTCATAGCCGCGGTAGATAAAATAGCGGCGGATGGCATCAAAGACCACTATCGGGCGAGCATTCCCTAAATGAATATAATTATAGGTGGTAGGGCCACAACAATACATGCTAACTTTTCCCGCCTCTACAGGTTTAAATTCTTCCTTTTGGTTATGCAAGGTGTTGTAAACTCTGATTGTCATAGATTTTCCTCCTTATAAGCTTTCTTTTGCTCCATAATCCTCTAAACGGGCCAAGGCAATCTCTTTTCCCATTAAGGCGACCAACTTATCCAAATCCGGACCATGACGCATGCCGGTTAAAGCCACCCGCAGCGGCATAAACAATCCGGCACCCTTAATACCAAGCTCTTTTCCGCAAGCCTTGATAATTTTCTTAATATCGGCAGCCTCAAGCTCTGGAGATTCGAGCACTTTTTCTTTAAATAAGCTAAGTAAATTAGGAACATGCTCTTCCTTTAAAACGGCGATTGCCTCTTCATCTTCCGGTATGATAGTTGTCCCTTCTATAAGCGGCAGGATTTTTTTGACATCAGAAAAAACCTCCAAATGATTGATCAAAGTCTGTGCCGCTAAAAGCACCTTTTCCGTCGACCAGGTTGCTGGTAAAAAAGGCTTGATACCTTCAGCTATTTGTTCTAGTGGTAATTTTCGCAAATACTGGCTATTAATCCAACGCAATTTTTTTACATCAAAAACTGCCGGACTTTTAGAAACCCTTTCCAAAGAAAACTGCTCTTCCAAATTAGCCAGCGTAAAAATCTCTTCTTCCGCACCGGAGGTCCAACCCAAAAGCGCCAAAAAATTCACTAAAGCCTCCGGTAAATAACCCTCTTTTTGATAATTAACAACGGAAACCGAACCATGTCTTTTGCTCATTTTACTGCGATCTTCACCAAGAATCAGAGAGATATGCGCATATTGGGGTTTTTCCCAGCCTAAAGCCTCTAAAATCAATAATTGACGCGGCGTATTAGAAAGATGTTCCTCTCCTCTGATGACATGGGTAATTTTCATCAAGTAATCATCAACGACTACAGCAAAATTATAAGTGGGAATCCCTTCAGATTTCATAATAATAAAATCCCCGCCTATTTCATCGCTGGAAAAAACAACTTGTCCGCGCACCAAATCATCGATTGTCAAATCTTGATGCTGCGGAACTCTAAAACGCAACACCGGCTTTTGGCCTTGTGCCTCTTTAGCGGCTCTTTCTTCAGCAGTAAGTTGAGAGCACGTTCCCAGATAATATGGTGTTTGTCCTTGTGCTATTTGTCTCTGTCGCTGCGTCTCTAATTCTGCAGAGCTACAATAGCAAGGGTAGGCATAGTTTTTATCTATTAATTCTTGCGCTGTTTTAGCATAAGTATCTAAACGTTCCATTTGCCGATAAGGGGCATACCTTCCCCCCACATCAACGCCTTCATTCCATTCCAGACCCAACCAACGTAAAGAATCTTTGATATTTTCTTCTGAATCCAAACTGGAACGCTCTCTATCGGTGTCTTCAATACGTACAATAAAATCGCCGGCAGATTTTTTTGCCAACAAATAATTAAATAAAGCCGAACGAGCCCCGCCAATATGTAAGGGACCGGTAGGGCTGGGGGCAAAACGAACTCTCACTAATAATTCCTCCAGTTTTATGTTATTATTGTCTTATTATATCATATTTTTATAATGATGACAGAATGATTGCTTAATTTTTTTGATCATGTTATCCTAAAAGACAAGACATAATAAAAGGATTATACTCATAAAATTAGCAGCATGAAAGGACGGGATATTATTGTTCAGCAGCTTGGCCGCAATGGAGCCATCACATTTAATCTCTGCCGTGATCTCTATCATAATTCTTGATCTGGTACTTTCCGGAGATAATGCCGCCGTAATTGGCATGGCTATTCGTCATTTACCGCAAGATCTCAGAAAAAAGGCCGCTACTGTGGGAGCGATGTTGGCCATTGTTCTGCGTATCATCTGTACAATTTTTGCAACCGTTTTATTGACGATCCCCTACTTTTCCCTAGGGGGAGGAGTGCTTCTGCTTTTTATCGCTGCACATCTTCTGAAAAGCGGACAGGACGATAATGGTGAAGGGGTTAAAGACAGGTCGTCCGATATCAAAAACTCCTTTTTAAAGGCCGTGGGTATTATTGTGATTGCCGATGCTTCAATGGCCATTGACAACGTTCTTGCCGTGGCCGGAGCCGCTCACGGGCAACCTCTTTTGGTCATTTTGGGACTGTTAGTGTCCATCCCGATTCTCATTTTTGCCTCAACTTGGCTGGCCTCTATGATGAAAAAATTCCCAATAATTTTATGGATTGGTGCTGCCGTCTTGGTTAGAACCGCTCTATCGATGATTATTGAAGAGCGTTCTTGGAGCCTGGCTGAAATGCTGGGCTATCACCTGTCCATACTTTTACCTTTTGCCATCGCAGCAATAGTATTGATTTACGGAATAACTAAAATTATTAAACAACGGCGATTACAATGATAAGGCTTTTACAAAAACCTGATCAAAGCCCTTTTTTTCCGCCGTATTAATATATTCGACCGCACTTGCTAATTTTTCTGCCTCCGCCAATCTACTGCTTTCAACAGCTGTCAAATAAGCCCCTTGCCAAGCTGCATTACCGACATAATGTGTTTTGTAAGCAGCAATATCCGGTAGCAACCCTACCATCAAAGCATCATTTATAGACAAGTTATTACCAAAAGACCCTGCTAAAAACACTGCTGATAAATCTTTCTCCTCAATCGCCGCCTCATTTAATAAACTCTGCCAACAAGCGGTAATCGCACCTTTAGCCAGCTGAAACTGACGGATATCCCCCTGCGTCAAAAATATTTGTCCATCCAAAAGGAATCTTTTTCCCTGATCATCAAAAATTCGCTCCGCTAATTTTCCGGCCGCTTGCAAGCGGCCTTTTTTATTAATGACACCTTCACGGCGCAGCAAAGCTATCAAGGATAATAGACCGCTGCCACAAATACCACGTAGGGGCTCATCCGCAACAGTTTTTAACACCAGCTTTTCCTTTGTCAACTGTACTGCTTGCAAGGCCCCCGGTTCGCCTCGCATTCCACAAGTGATAGAAGCCCCCTCAAAGGCCGGCCCTGCAGCAGCAGAGGCTGCTAAAACACGTCCATGACCTGCCAAAACTATCTCTCCATTGGTACCAATATCCAACAACATACTCCACTGAGGCTGATCTTTTTTAACCCACAAATCACAGGCCAGCATGGCCGCTATGGTATCGGACCCTAAAAAACCACCGATATTCGGCAAAAGGATCACCTCAGCCTTGACCTCAGGCAATAAATGTGCTATAGATAAATTTTGCAGCGGGCTACGTTTCATCTGGTGAAAGACCAGCCGGTATGGTGCCTTTGCTAAACCTCGTGGACAAATCCCCCATAATAAATGACTAATCGTACTGTTAGCCACTAAAACTATTTTCAAAACCTGTTGGTTTTTAGCAGAGCAAGCCGTTAAAAGACGCTCTGTTAAATCCGCCAGATCACGCCACACAGCATCCTGCAGCTTCGCTGCCCCTTCATGATGCTCCAGACAATAAGTAATTCTGCTGATCACATCGGCACCAAAAACAGCCTGCCGATTATGCGTATCTGCCGTCGCCAGCAGTTCTCCCGTCTCAAAGTCCAGCAGCCCACCAGCAACACTGGTCGTACCGACATCAAAAACCATCATCAGCTTTTGCCGCAAAGAAGTTGCTTTTTTATTAAGACTCACGTAATTCTTTTGCCTTAGATCAGGGGTTTCCACCACTAGATCGCCATTTACTTTATGCAAACAAGCCAAGCGGTAGCCCTGCTCAATTTGTGCCGGTGACAAAGCAAGACCTTCTTCAGCTGTTGGTGGTAATAAACCCTTTTTTATCCTTACAAAACAACGGCGGCAGATCCCCCTGCCGCCACAATCTCCGGACAAAAACACTCCGGCATCTGCCAAGACGCGATATAAATTATCCCCCTTGGCAGCACTTATTTCAACATTTTGTGGAAGTATGACAATTTTCATCAATCAATCACCTAATTACTAACGGGACAACAAAGCTATCGCTTGCGCCGCAATACCTTCTTCACGCCCAAAAGAGTCCAAAAATTCTGTAGTAGTCGCCTTAATGCTGACTTTATCTATATTTATAGCCAAGGCCTGTGCTACATTTTCTCGCATTTTTTCTATATGAGGAGCCATTTTGGGCTTTTGGGCAATAATAATGCTGTCAATGTTATTAATTTCCCACCCTGCATCTTTAAGCATCTGAGCAATTTGGGATAAAAACCAAAGACTGCTAACCCCGCTAAATTTTTCATCATCATTGGGAAAATGCACCCCAATATCGCCTAAACAAGCCGCCCCCAGCAAGGCGTCAGCAATCGCATGACATAAAGCATCGGCATCACTATGCCCCCACAATCCCATGTGGTGTTCTATTTCTACACCACCTAAAATCAGCTTGTATCCCTCAACAAGTCTGTGAACGTCATAACCGTTACCTATACGTATATCAGACATTTTATCACCTACCATAATTTTTGCCAGCAGTAAATCTTTGCCGGTAGTTAGTTTAAAGTTTTTTTGATCTCCTTGAACTGTCCGTGTTTTATATCCATAATATTCTAATAAAGAAGCATCATCAGTCGCCATTAACTGATCATCAAGGGACTTTTGATGAACGGTCTTTAAAAGCACTGTGGGAAAAAGCTGTGGAGTTTGTGCCGCACATAAATTATTGCGCTCAAGTGTCTCCTGCACAACACCATCTAAGACCCTTTTTACAGTATCTTTTACTGCAAAAACCGGCACTACACCACCATTTTGAGGTAAGTGTTGCAGCAAAGAAGACAATAATTCTTGGCTGACAAAAGGCCGAGCCGCATCATGAACCGCCACCAACTCACTGGCAACAAAAGCCAAACCATTAAAAACTGACTGCTGACGAGTGGAGCCTCCCTCCACTATCTTTTCTACCTTGGGATATCCTTTGGTCAACTTGCGACAAGCAGTCACTTCCGTTGCGGCAGCAACCACGATAATCTCCTGCACTAACTCTGATTGTGAAAAGGTCTCCAAAGACCATTCCAAAACAGTCCTTTTACCCAGCATAGCAAAAACTTTATTATGGTTTAAACCCATACGACTCCCTGAGCCTGCCGCTAAGAGAATTACGGTCAAAGACATCAACTCACATCCTCACATAGTTCACCAATTTCGCCATCCTTACTATAGCGAGGACGCGCAAAAACCATTCGTCCGGCAGCCGTTTGCAGAACACTGGTAACTACTACATAGATCTTTTTGTCAAGATATTTTTTACCGTTTTCAATCACAATCATCGTTCCATCATCCAGGTAGGCCACTCCCTGGCCGGTTTCTTTACCTTCTTTAACAATATGCGCAATCATCTCTTCTCCCGGCAGCATCACCGGCTTAACCGCATTGCTTAATTCATTAATATTAAGAACCTGCACCCCCTGCATTTGAGCAACCTTGTTAAGGTTAAAATCGTTGGTCAAAACAACCCCTTTCAGATCTTGAGCCAGCTTAACTAATTTTGCATCTACTTCAGGGATGTTGGGATAATCAGTTTCGTTGACTACAATCTGACCTTCAAAATCCTGACGCATCTTGTTTAAAATATCCAATCCACGACGACCCCTATTACGTTTCAGGTGATCACCGGAATCAGCAATATGCCTAAGCTCATCTAATACAAAGTTAGCCACAATCAATTGGCCTTCAATAAAGCCCGTCTTATAAATATCAGCAATCCGCCCGTCAATAATAACACTGGTATCCAAAATCTTTGGAAAAGCTTTGCCAGCAATTTTATCCTTCTTTTCTCCCTTAGAAACAGCTTCATTCCTGGATCGGGCATTTCGTAACCATTGGCGAAAATCATCACGACTTCTGTAACCAACAACTGCACCGGTATAACCGCCAATAAAAGCTAAAGTAATGGCAAGGTATGGGCCTATAATAGAAATATTTTTCACCATTGTGCCAATAAGGGCAGCAATAATCAAACCAACAATCATGCCACTTGCAGAACAAATTATATCAAATAAAGACATCTTAAATAAAAAACTGAGCAAACGCTCGGTCAGCCTTTCTATTCCACCAACTAAATGGGGAGCCACTAAAACACCAATAAACGCCGAAACAATCGGCAATCCTACCAAAAATAAATTATAAGCAGCACTATACTTGATAAAAATCATTTCAGCCAAAAAATTATAACAAATAAGAAAAACTATAATTGCGAACAACACGCCAATACCGCCATAAATAACTTTTTTCATCTTTCTCACCTCCTCTTGCAATTATTAATGAATTTTGTACTTTTATGTAATTAATAGGGTATTTCGTAAAATATACAAATACCCTATTTCTCCAAACAATATCCAGTTTTAAGTTTCTTTAACTCGCAAAAACTTCTTCAATCGCATCGATGACATAATCCTCACTTTTTTCTCCTGCCAGCATCAGCTCGCTGACTAAAATCTGCCGTGCTTGATCTAAAAGTTTTTTTTCACCGGTCGACAAACTTTTAATCGCGTTGCGTGACATCAGATTGCGCACCACCTGGGCCACATCAACAATATCACCACTTTTTATCTTATCCATGTGACGACGATAACGACGATTCCAATTATCATCAAATTCATCCGGCTCGGATTTTAAAATGTCAAAAACCTCATCGACCCGTTCACTGGGAATAACTTCGCGCATACCAAGTTTTTCAACTGTGTCAACAGGAACAAGCAAAGTCATATCCCCAAAAGGGATATGCAGCACATAATAATCATTTTCTTGACCTAAAATTTCCCTTTGCTCTATTGACTCAATTATGCCTGCACCATGCACAGGATAAACAACTTTGTCCCCAACTGTAAACATTATCATTTCCCCCAATTAGCCAAAGCCATACTATTATATAACTTTATTTTAACAAAAAACAGAGGAAATGTCAATCGGTAAAACAAATATCTTATCACACCGAATACAACATGTCAACATAAGTTTTAGAATATTTTTAAACTAAGTTTAAAAGTGCTAGGGCTTGAGGCAGATCTCTAAATGTTGCTACATTAATACCTTCTACACGTTTAACCTCTTTAAGCTCTTTTTTATCCGCTTGTGGAAGCAGCACATTAGTAAAACCAAAGGCCTTGCCCTCCTTTATCCTTCTGGAAAGCTGCGGCACCGAACGAATTTCACCCAACAGGCCCACCTCTCCCAAAAGACAAAGATCACCAGCTAAAGCTACCCCTTTAAGAGATGAGACAATAGCCGCGGCAACTGCTAAATCAATCGCAGGATCCTCCGCTTTTAAACCACCTGCGATATTAATATAAATATCCTTTGAACCCAATGTTAATCCTAAACGCCTCTCCAATACGGCAATGATTAAAAGCAAGCGATTATAATCAAAACCCGTAGCCAAACGCCGTGGATTACCAAAACTAGTAGAACAAACCAGAGCCTGCACTTCCAGCAATAAGGGCCTTGATCCTTGCATCAAGCAGGTTACGGCACTGCCGGGAACATCCTGTGGGCGTTGACTTAAAAAGAAAGCTGAGGGATCGGCAAAAGGAATTAATCCTCCCTCACCCATTTCAAAAACCCCCAGCTCATTCGTGGAACCAAAACGGTTTTTAACCGCTCGCAGTAAGCGTAAAGAATTATAACGATCCCCCTCAAAATAAAGCACTGTATCTACCATATGCTCTAAAACACGTGGACCGGCCAGCATTCCCTCTTTGGTTACATGACCTACTAAAATTACAGCAGCCTGCTGCTGACGGGCAAACTCCAAACAAGCTGCGGCAACAGATCGCACCTGCGAAACACTGCCGGGCGCACTGGTAAGTTCCGGCAAATAAAGAGCTTGTACCGAGTCAACAATCAGCATTTTCACATCATGCTTTTGGGCTGCCTCCAACGCCAAAGAAAGATTGGTTTCCGCCATTAACAGCAACCTATCTGATAAAGCTCCCAATCGTTGCGCCCTGCTATAAACCTGCTGCGCTGACTCCTCACCAGTAATATAAAGAACGGTACCATGCTCGTCGGCCATCATTTTAGCCGCTTGTAATAAAATAGTAGATTTGCCAATACCAGGTATACCACCTAAAAGAATAGAAGAGCCGGGGATAATACCACCACCCAAGACTGCATCCAATTCTGTCATCCCCAAAACAAAACGAGGGGTTTCCAAAGGTTTAATGTTTTTAATCGGCTGTGCATTCGGCAATTCCTTACGGACAGAGCCATGACTATGCTTTTCTATCACCATCTTTTCTTCTACCAAAGAGTTCCATTCATTGCAGCTGGGACATCTCCCATACCATTTGACGGATGTGTTGCCACAATTGTTGCAAACAAAAATAGTTTTTTCCTTCATAAAAGTTCCTCAAGCTTTCTTGGTGTCGGCCCAGAATTTCATGGGCAACTTTAAAGTTGCCCATGAGAATTACTGTTAGCTATTTATTCGTCTTTTTCCTGCTCATTTTTTTGCTCATCAGAATTCTGATCCGTTTTCTCTGTGATCTCTGCAGTTTCTTTTTTTACAAAGTTAATGTTTCCATCTTCCAGATGGGCACAAATGGCATCACCGGCCGTAAATTTACCCATCAAGATATCTTCAGAAAGTGGATCCTCCACCAAACGCAGAATAGTTCTTCTCAAAGGTCTGGCACCATATTCCGCATCATAACCCTCTTTGGCCAGGAAATCATAAACATCATTATCAAGGGTTAAGGTCATTTCTTGCTCTGCTAAACGATCTTGAATGTCCTTAATCATCAAATCCGCGATTTTTCTGGTATCCTCAGCGGTTAAAGCATCAAAGATAATGATATCATCGATACGATTTAAAAATTCCGGCCTGAAGGTTGATTTTAAAACATCCATCAAGCGGGCTTTTTTAGCTTCATAATCTTCTACAAGTCTATCCCCGCTTTGATCAATGTTAAAGCCAAGCATGCCCCCTTTATTATTACCGGACGATCCCAGATTGGAGGTCATAATAATTACGGTATTACGAAAATCCACAGTACGGCCGGTCGAATCCGTCAAACGTCCATCCTCTAAAACCTGCAGCAACATATTAAAGACATCAGGATGCGCTTTTTCAATTTCATCCAACAATATTACGCTGTAAGGCTTCCTGCGGACTGCCTCAGTTAGCTGTCCCCCCTCATCATAACCAATATATCCGGGAGGCGCTCCTACTAAACGACTGACATTATGTTTTTCCATATACTCACTCATGTCAAGGCGAACCATGTTCTCTTCTGAGCCAAACAAGGCCTCTGCAAGGGCTTTACCCAATTCCGTTTTCCCGACACCAGTAGGACCCAAAAAGATAAAAGAACCAACAGGTCTTTTAGTATCTTTAAGACCCGCCCGAGCACGCCTGACTGCCCTGGAAATACTATTAACAGCTTGATTTTGGCCGATAACTCTTTCATGCAAGGTTTCTTCCAATTTGAGCAAGCGTTCCGCTTCCTCCTCTTGCATTTTGGCAATGGGAATACCGGTCCAATCAGCTAATATTTTAGCAATTTCCGCCTCTGTGACAACCATTTGCTGACTAATTTTACCTTTTTTCCAAGATTCTCTGTCTTTTTCAATGGATTTAGCAAGCTCTTTTTCCTGATCACGCAATTTAGCCGCTTGTTCAAACTCTTCATGTGCAATAGCAGCTTCCTTTTCTTTTTGCAAAACAGCCAATTGTTCTTCCTTTTCTTTAACATCCGTTGGCGCAATATAACTGGCCAAACGGACTTTAGAAGCCGCCTCATCAATCAAGTCAATCGCTTTATCCGGTAAAAACCTGTCCGGTAAATAACGAATTGATAAGCGTACCGCTGCCTTTACCGCATCATCGGTAATCTGCACTCCATGATGAGCCTCATATTTATCCCGCAAACCCATTAAAATTGAGATCGAGTCCTCCTCTGTCGGCTCTCCAACGGTTATCGGTTGAAAACGTCTTTCAAGAGCCGCATCCTTTTCAATATATTGACGGTATTCATCCAAAGTAGTAGCGCCAATGCATTGCAGCTCCCCACGGGAAAGTGCCGGTTTTAAGATATTGGCCGCATCAATTGCGCCTTCAGCAGCCCCCGCCCCAACTAAGGTATGCAATTCATCAATAAAAAGAATGACCTTTTGAGAATCGCGAACTTCCTCGATTATTTTTTTCAGCCTTTCTTCAAAATCCCCACGATATTTAGAGCCGGCAACCAGAGACGACATGTCCATCGTTATGACACGCTTATCACTTAAGGTTTCAGGCACCTTACCTTCATCTACCATTTGCGCCAGTCCCTCAACAATGGCTGTTTTACCAACACCCGGCTCACCAATTAACACAGGATTGTTTTTGGTGCGGCGAGAAAGAATTTGAATTACTCGTTGAATTTCTTTTTCACGACCAATTACTGGATCAAGCTTAGCCTCTTTAGCCATGGCAGTTAAATCACGACCATATTCATCCAATGTTGGTGTGTCACTTTTATTTTTTTTACCGGCAGTTGCTTCAGCAGATCTGCTTCCTTCATCCCTATTTTGACTAATGCCCTGATATCCTAAAGCATTCATCGTTAAATTCATAATATCAGCAGCTTTAACACCGCAAGCACTTTCCAGCCAAACATCCATTGAAGCGGCCGGTGCCTCTAAAACCCCCAAAAGCAAATGCTCTGTACCAATATAACTTAAAGACATTTGATTAGATAGGTTATTAGCGATATTGATAGACTGCTTAACACCTGGTGATAATTCTATACGCGAAACAGCAAATTTACCGGTGGCTTCTTTTTCAATCGCATTTTGTACATCCTCCAACGTAACCCCCAGCTGTTTTAAAACCTGCGCCGCTACACCGGACCCCTCTTTCAAGATGGCCCATAACAGATATTGACCCTCAATTTGAGAAGAACCCAGCTGTTGAGCCAACTGTTCGGCAATGATAAGTACATTTTGCGCCTTTTCTGTAAATCTATTTAACATAAGTCATTCCTCCTTTATCTTTTTTAAAGTTTTTCTGATTAAATCTGCTCTTTCCCAGTCTCTTTGAACCGGTGAAAGCTCTTTTTGACACTTTTGCCCAATAAAATTCGGTTGACAAGAAAGCATCAGTTCATTAAGCTTTGGTGCATCTATATTGTTGATAATACCCATACAGCTGCCCAATCTTAAAAGCGAAATCTTTTCCATCATCTCACAGGTACTGATACTTCTGGCATTAGTCAAAATACCATAAGCCCGCCAAACACTATCATATAATTCCATGGCAGATTGCTGCTGCAGAATCCTGCGGCTTTGTTTTTCCTTTTCAATCATTTGCTCTGCAACTGATTGCAAATAGTTAATAATCTCTATTTCTTTTTTGCCCAAAGTTATCTGGTTAGACAATTGAAACAAATCACCTAAACCTTGTGTCTTTTCACCGTAAACCCCTCGTACAACCAGTCCCAAACGAGCCATATTATCAAAAACCTCTGCTGCTTTTTGAGTCATGACCAAAGCAGGCAAGTGTAACATTACCGAGGCTCTTAATCCGCTGCCTAAATTAGTGGGACAAGTCGTCAAATAACCCAATTTTTCATCAAAAGCATAAGATAATACCTCTCCTAAGCAGTCATCGACCTGATCTGCCAAGCTCCAGGATTCAACTAATTGTTCCCCCGGCAAAAAACATTGAATGCGTAAATGATCCTCTTCATTAAACATAATAGAAACAGCTTCATCATGACGAATAGCCACAGCCGTAGAAATTCTTTGCTCTAACAAAAGAGGGCTGATCAAATGTTTTTCCAACAAAACTCCTCTTTGGACTGCCGTTAAGTCACTCAGACGATAAAAAGAATATGGCTGACCGGTCTTACGGCTAAGTTCTTTTACAGCCTCTTCTCCTTCATTCAACAGGCTTTGAGCTTGCTGATCGTTCATCAAATGGGAAAAACATCTGTCTGATAGATTACGTGCCAGACGTATACGACTGCTTACCGCCACCTCATCAAGCCCGGTAGTCCATTTACTTCGTGGCATAAACAATAAATCAGACATTCGCATCACCCGCCTTCTGCTCCAGGTTCTTGATGCGATCACGCAGAATAGCTGCCTCTTCGAAGTTTTCCAGCCTGACCCACTCGGCCATTTGGCGACGCAAATCATTTATAAGAACCTGCATATCAGTAGATTTTTGCTGATTACCGGCAGAAGATAAGGGGGTTTTCCCCACATGCCGTTCAGCTGCCTGTATTTTTCCGAGTATTTGCTGTAATTGGCTGGAAAAAACCTGGTAACAAGTTGCACAACCAAAGTTACCCTTACTAGCTAATTGACGATAAGTCAAACCGCAATTAGGACAGAGAAGTTCACGAAGTTGACTCTCCGGCTTTTCTTTAGCAAAAAAACCGGAAAAAAACTTATCCAAAGCCAAGTCCGGATTAACATCAAAGTGATGCCTTTTTGCTGCACAAATATCACATAAATGCTCTTCTGTTTTTTGACCGTTTTCCATAATTGTAATATGCGTTGTTGCCGTACGTTTTTGACATTCTGTGCATAACATCCTAATCATCACCCTTTTCAAAATCTTGTCTTAAAATACTAACTAAAACGGACTGTAACAGATGGCCTCGCAATAAATCAGGCTCTTTAAAATAGTTTTTCAAAACTGAAGCATCTAAAACTGCCTTGACTAACATCGCCTCCCGCTTAGTCAAAAATTCTTCTTCGACCAGCCTGTCTACCAAACCTTGACCGGCTTGCTGCGAAACAGGCCGACCGACAATAGTATTAATCGCCTCACTTAGCCCGCGATCCGGATCAATGGATAATCTGATAATACGCAAATACCCACCGCCGCCGCGTCTGCTTTCAATATGATAACCTTGATCATTCGTGAAGCGAGTTTCCAAGACATAATTGATTTGTGAAGGAACACACATAAATATTTCCGCTAAGTCAGCTCTTTTTAATTCCAAAACACCGCTCTCATTTTTATCTAACAGCTTTTTTATATATCGTTCAATTTGATCTGTTAATGTGCTCACAACTCTCACCTCTAGTACGAATAGTTTTAATTATTATCAAAATACTTTGTGACCAAAGCTGACCTTTTGATGTTTCTTGACCTTTGATTAAATTATAACACACTCATCAAATATTTCAAGTAGTAAAAAAAGAGTTTTCTGATTATTTTTAACTGTTTGTCAACATCGACGAAGCAATAAACTGCCAAAGCTCATTTATTTAAGCTTATTCTCCTTTAATCACTCTTTTTCTTGCGAAAACAATATCAAATAAAGACCAGATCCTCTGGGCCTTTCTCAGTAAAAATCACCGTCTGTAACAAAGCTTTAAGTACCGCCCTAGTAAAGTTATGTATATTATGCTTTGAAAAAATCTTCCTTAGGCATAAATAGGAACCTCGACAAACTAAGCAAATTTAAAGATCCAACGAGTCCTTATAATTCATCTAAATAATTTTTGCAAGCAATGTGGAAAAATGGATGGAAATTATAAGATGAAGAAATATCATAGATAAATACTTAATAAAAAAAGAGAGCACTAAGCTCTCTTTTTGTCTATCTATTTACTTTAAGGTTTACTAATTTATACTTGCATAAACTTTATCGCTTTGAGGATATCGTGACTTACTCAAAATATGACAAAAAAGATAAAAACAGCCGCAAAAGTTCCTTATCTCTTTATGATTAATATTTTCTGTTTTAGACAAAAAAGCTCTTTCTATTCCACCCGCATTGCAGATAATTTTTATTGCAGATATTTTTTGATGAAAAATAAAAAAGAGAACCGAGGACTCAGTTCTCTTTTTGGCTCCCCGAGCTGGACTCGAACCAGCAACCCTGCGGTTAACAGCCGCATGCTCTACCTATTGAGCTATCGAGGAATAAACTTACTCCTGGCAATGACCTACTCTCCCAAGGGCTCGCGCCCCCAGTACCCTTGGCGCAGAAGAGCTTAACTACTGTGTTCGGTATGGGAACAGGTGTGACCTCTTCGCCGTAATCACCAGGAAACTTTTTTACTTATCTTAATCTTTCTGTCTTAACTATTTTCAGTTAAAGTATTTTGGCAATCCCTGCCTCAATTAGTATAACCCATATCACTATTTTTAGCAATATGATCAAATCTTTAAAAACTACATAGTGAATTTTTTAGGTCAAGCCCTCGACTTATTAGTACCGGTCAGCTTCAAACATTACTGTCCTTCCACACCCGGCCTATCTACCAGTTAATCTTTCTGGAGTCTTACCAGCTTACGCTGTGGGAAATCTCATCTTGAGGGGGGCTTCGTGCTTAGATGCTTTCAGCGCTTATCCCTTCCGAACGTAGCTACCCAGCTATACCCTTGGCAGGATAACTGGTGCACCAGCGGTTCGTCCATCCCGGTCCTCTCGTACTAGGGAAAGCTCCTCTCAAATTTCCTGCGCCTGCGACGGATAGGGACCGAACTGTCTCGCGACGTTCTGAACCCAGCTCACGTACCACTTTAATGGGCGAACAGCCCAACCCTTGGGACCTAATACAGCCCCAGGATGTGATGAGCCGACATCGAGGTGCCAAACCTCCCCGTCGATGTGAACTCTTGGGGGAGATAAGCCTGTTATCCCCGGGGTAGCTTTTATCCGTTGAGCGACGGCCCTTCCACTCGGAACCGCCGGATCACTAAGCCCTACTTTCGTACCTGCTCGACTTGTTGGTCTCGCAGTCAAGCTCCCTTCTGCCTTTACACTCTACGTGCGGTTTCCATCCGCACTGAGGGAACCTTTGGGCGCCTCCGTTACCTTTTGGGAGGCGACCGCCCCAGTCAAACTGTCCACCTGACACTGTCTACTAGCCGGATCACGGCTTAGTGTTAGAATTTCAATACATTAAGGGTGGTATCCAAAGGATGACTCCATAGAAACTAGCGTCCCTACTTCCAAGTCTCCCACCTATCCTGTACATAACATATCAAAGTTCAATATCAGGCTGCAGTAAAGCTCCACGGGGTCTTTCTGTCCTGTCGCAGGTAACCGGTATCTTCACCGGTATTACAATTTCACCGAGCCCCTTGTTGAGACAGTGCCCAAATCGTTACGCCTTTCGTGCGGGTCGGAACTTACCCGACAAGGAATTTCGCTACCTTAGGACCGTTATAGTTACGGCCGCCGTTTACTGGGGCTTCAATTCAAAGCTTCGCCTTACGGCTAACCTCTCCTCTTAACCTTCCAGCACCGGGCAGGCGTCAGCGCCTATACATCGTCTTTCAACTTTGCAGGTGCCTGTGTTTTTGATAAACAGTCGCTTGGGCCTCTTCTCTGCGACCCCTTCATGCTCAGACAGCAAGTGTCTTTACACTAATGGGGCAACCCTTATCCCTAAGTTACGGGTTCATTTTGCCGAGTTCCTTAACAAAGGTTCTCTCGCGCGCCTTAGATTTCTCATCCTATCTACCTGTGTCGGTTTGCGGTACGGGCACCTATAGACCTCGTTAGAAGTTTTTCTCGACAGTTTGGGATCAGCCAGTTCGCTACTAACTTTCGCTCCTCATCGCGTCTCGAAGTTTATGGAAGACGGATTTGCCTATCTTCCCTCCTACTCGCTTGAACGCACTCAACCAACGGTGCGCTGTGCCTACCCTCCTGTGTCACTCCATCCTCAAACGGTCTTAGGTGGTACTGGAATATTAACCAGTTGTCCATCGCCTACGCTTTACGCCTCGGCTTAGGTCCCGACTTACCCTGGGCGGACGAGCCTTCCCCAGGAATCCTTAGATTTTCGGCGGGCAGGATTCTCACCTGCCTTATCGTTTACTCATACCGGCATTCTCACTTCTGTACGCTCCACAGCTCCTTACGGTACTGCTTCGATGCATACAGAACGCTCCCCTACCGATTGTGCATGTAACTAAATAAATTGAGACTCTTTTGTGAAATATTTAAAATAAGACACTCCTATCCTAAATACTCCAACTACCTTTCTTTCCGGGAAACTGGAATTACTTAATAGTTCGCCTGATCTTTACATCAGTTCAATTTACTTAATTACATACACAATCCCTAAGCTTCGGTGGTGTACTTGAGCCCCGTTAAATTTTCGGCGCAGGAGCACTCGACCAGTGAGCTATTACGCACTCTTTCAATGGTGGCTGCTTCTAAGCCAACATCCTGGCTGTTTACGCATTCCTACATCCTTTTCCACTTAGTACACACTTGGGGACCTTAGCTGTAGATCTGGGCTGTTTCCCTTTCGACTATGAAGCTTATCCCCCACAGTCTGACTCCCAGTCTTGTATTTATGGCATTCGGAGTTTGTGAAAGTTCAGTAACCTTGTTAGGCCCTTAGCTCAAACAGTGCTCTACCACCATAAATAATGATCTGAGGCTAGCCCTAAAGCTATTTCGGGGAGAACCAGCTATCTCCCGGTTCGATTGGCATTTCACCCCTACCCACAGCTCATCCGCTCATTTTTTAACATAAGTCGGTTCGGGCCTCCGCTCAGTCTTACCTGAGTTTCACCCTGGCCATGGGTAGATCACCGGGTTTCGGGTCTACAAAATCAGACTTTTGCCCTCTTAAGACTCGCTTTCGCTGCGGCTTCGTGTCCTCCACTTAACCTTGCCTGATTTCATAACTCGCCGGTCCGTTCTACAAAAAGTACGCCATCACACATTTAAAGTGCTCTGACGGTTTGTAAGCATACGGTTTCAGGTTCTTTTTCACTCCCCTTCCGGGGTCCTTTTCACCTTTCCCTCACGGTACTTGTTCACTATCGGTTGCCAAGGAGTATTTAGCCTTGGGGGGTGGTCCCCCCGGATTCCCACGGGATTCCTCGTGTCCCGCGGTACTCAGGATTCTTCTTCGATACTACAAACTTTCGCCTACAGGACCATTACCTTCTATGGTTGGACTTTCCAGACCATTCGACTAGTCTTTCGTATCTACTTATGAAGTCCTTCAACCCCAACATCCGAAGATGTTGGTTTGGGCTCTTACCTGTTCGCTCGCCGCTACTAAGGTAATCGATTTTTCTTTCTTTTCCTCCGGGTAATAAGATGTTTCAGTTCCCCGGGTTGTCTTCACAAAGCTATTTTATTCACCTTGTGATACATGAATATTAATCCATGCAGGTTGCCCCATTCGGATATTTCCGGATCATCGCCTGCTTACGGCTACCCGAAACTTTTCGCAGTTAACCACGTCCTTCTTCGACTCTTGGCACCTAGGCATCCACCGTACGCCCTTATTATCTTGACCTTAATCTTGATAAATTTCTATTCCGTTTATCTTTTCTATCTCTTGCTCGCTTACTTAGTAATTTCTGTAATACCTGATTCCTATACTCTTCTTCTCAAAAAATATAGTAACCAGCTACCTCATCACTTTCGCTTGCGCTTCACTATGCAGTTTTCAAAGATCTGAGCCATACAAAATGGCATTGGTGGAGATGAGCGGGATCGAACCGCTGGCCTCCTGCTTGCAAGGCAGGCGCTCTCCCAGCTGAGCTACACCCCCATATAGTTTACGTGTATCATTTTTTAGACAAAAATACCGTTTAACGGCAAAATAATGGTGGGCCTGGATGGACTCGAACCATCGACCTCACGCTTATCAGGCGTGCGCTCTAACCACCTGAGCTACAGGCCCCAACACTATACAAAAGCCCAAAAACTTAAAAAAGAAGTCTCTGGGAACTAAACAGTAAACTGAGCCATTAATCGACCTAGGAAATATCCATATTCCTTACCACCAACTTAGTATAACTATGTCATCACCTTCTGCATAATCCCTAACATACCTGAGTATGCCTACGGTTTACGCCTCGGCTCTTACTTGTTTTACTTGTCGCCAGTAGGAATATCTGAGCGATTATACAGACTATGTCAACAATCTGTCAATACACTCAACAGCTCTTAAACGCCGGGATGTGCTCCTTAGAAAGGAGGTGATCCAGCCGCACCTTCCGATACGGCTACCTTGTTACGACTTCACCCCAATTATTAGCCCCACCTTAGACGACTGCCTCCCCAAGGGGTTAGCCCATCGGCTTCGGGTGTTGCCAACTTTCGTGGTGTGACGGGCGGTGTGTGCAAGACCCGGGAACGTATTCACCGCGATATGCTGACTCGCGATTACTAGCGATTCCGACTTCATGCAGTCGAGTTGCAGACTGCAATCCGAACTGAGACCGGCTTTTTGAGATTGGCTCCATCTTGCGATTTCGCAACCCTTTGTACCGACCATTGTAGCACGTGTGTAGCCCAGGACATAAAGGGCATGATGATTTGACGTCATCCCCACCTTCCTCCGGTTTGTCACCGGCAGTTCCTCTAGAGTGCCCAACTTAATGATGGCAACTAAAAGTAGGGGTTGCGCTCGTTGCGGGACTTAACCCAACATCTCACGACACGAGCTGACGACAACCATGCACCACCTGTCTCCTCGTCTGAACCGAAGCTCAGAACAGCTAGTTTCCTAGCCTGGCGAGGGATGTCAAGCCCTGGTAAGGTTCTTCGCGTTGCGTCGAATTAAACCACATGCTCCACCGCTTGTGCGGGTCCCCGTCAATTCCTTTGAGTTTCAACCTTGCGATCGTACTCCCCAGGCGGGATACTTATTGTGTTAACTGCGGCACAGAAGGGGTCGATACCTCCTACACCTAGTATCCATCGTTTACGGCGTGGACTACCGGGGTATCTAATCCCGTTCGCTACCCACGCTTTCGCGCCTCAGCGTCAGGTGCAGTCCAGAAAGTCGCCTTCGCCACTGGTGTTCCTCCTAATATCTACGCATTTCACCGCTACACTAGGAATTCCACTTTCCTCTCCTGCCCTCAAGACTATTAGTTTCAGGTGCAGTCCCTGGGTTGAGCCCAGAGTTTTCACACCTGACTTAATAGTCCGCCTACGCGCCCTTTACGCCCAGTAATTCCGGACAACGCTTGCTCCCTACGTATTACCGCGGCTGCTGGCACGTAGTTAGCCGGAGCTTCCTCATTAGGTACCGTCAATACAGATAATTATTCACTATCTGTCCGTTCTTCCCTAATGACAGAACTTTACGACCCGAAGGCCTTCTTCATTCACGCGGCGTTGCTCCGTCAGGCTTGCGCCCATTGCGGAAGATTCCCCACTGCTGCCTCCCGTAGGAGTCTGGGCCGTGTCTCAGTCCCAGTGTGGCCGGCCACCCTCTCAGGCCGGCTACTGATCGTTGCCTTGGTAGGCCTTTACCCCACCAACTAACTAATCAGACGCGGGCTCATCTCATTTCGATAGCTTTTTTATAGAGGCCATCTTTTCTCTACTGAAGATGCCTTCTGTAGAGTTTATCCGGTATTAGCACCGGTTTCCCAGTGTTGTCCCCGTAAATGAGGCAGATTACCCACGTGTTACTCACCCGTCCGCCACTTACCAGCGCAGGTTCGTCAACCGAAGTTTCAGATCCTGCAAGGTTCGTTCGACTTGCATGTGTTAAGCACGCCGCCAGCGTTCGTCCTGAGCCAGGATCAAACTCTCCATGATTTCTATCATATCCTCTACTAAAAGAGGCTATCTTACAAAATCAGAGTCCTGTTTGGCTCTTTACTTTTGTTTCTCAAAAATTATTCTCAGTTAAATAAAGAAATTTAACCAAGGGACATATTGCTTTTTTGGCTTGTTACTGTTCAGTTCTCAAAGACCTCCGCCCCTTCTGCGGGACGCTAAATTATAATATCACTTTTGTCAGCGACTGTCAAGATTTTCTTTTGCTTTTTCTTTCTTAAAATTGCCTGCCCTTGACTGCCTTTTTCTTACAAGCAACGTTAAATATACTAACATATCTATTATCTCATGTCAATATCTTTTGGACTTTTTTATTTCTGATTTATTTAACTACTTTGATCGCACAATCCGGGCAAAAAGACTGACAAATACCACACCCTGTACAAAACCGCTCATCCTCACATGGCTTTACAACAGGGGTACCGTAAAGCCCCAGATTCTCACTAAACTGTAAAACTTGGACAGGACATTTAATAATGCATAAACCACAGCCTTTGCAATATTTAGGAAAAAGATAAAACTCTATCTGTTTTTCTTTGCCCACTTGATCCAATAAAGCCTCTTGAGCATACTTTTCATCATAACTCATAATCTTACCATCCTTATAGTATATGTAGTTTATTCAATAAGCATTAGATCCGTGCCTTAATCCACGAAAGCTGCCCCCATTTCCAAAGCTTTAAGATTCATTTCTTTTAAAGAAGGATCTTTCTCAAACTTATGCTGCAGTTTATGAATAAGAGCCTCTTTCAATTCATCGAGCGTCACTATCTCGGTCAAAGCAGCCACTACTCCCATAATCAAAACATTAAACACTCTCGGAGTTAACTCTCGCTGCACCACCTCATGAGCCGGTATAGAATAAATCTTCATAACATTTTTCGGAATTTCTGTTTTTTCAGGCTGAGCATCAATTGTACTATCGTATATATAGGTAGTATTCTGGTCAACATATTGGGTCGTGCGACAGACCGCTCGACCGGATAATGCCACTACAATATCAGCCTTACTAAACTTCAATGAACTAATAGTATCATCACTTATCTGAATAAAAGCCACGGAGACACCTCCCCGCTGTTCAACACCAAAGTTAGGGATATATAAGGCCTGTTTGCCGCGATTATAGGCCGCCTCGGTCAAAATATTGGCTACTGATTGCACGCCTTGTCCGCCTTCGCCGGCCAAAACTATTTTAATTGGCTTTTCAGTCATTATTTACCCACCTCATTTACTTGACCGGTAAATTCGCCCTGCTGATAAAACTCGGTCATTTCCCCCTCCAAAAAACGCCATGTTTCGGCATTATTGGTACGCCAATTGGTGGGGCAGGTGGCCAAGGCCTCCACAAAGGAAAAACCTTTATCCTCCAGCTGCGTCAAGATGGCCTTTTTGAGCTGTTTTTTCAGCTTATTCAGATCAGCCACGCTCCCACGTGCCGAATATGAGCCATCAGGCACGATAGAAGCCACCATTTCCGGCCCTTTAATCGGGCAGCCATGGGCTTTAATCTCACGACCATAGGGAGTGGTCTCAGTTTTTTGCCCGATTAGTGATGTCGGCGACATTTGTCCGCCCGTCATCGCATAGTTGGTATTATTGGCTAAAATAACCGTAATACGCTCGGCCCTGGTGGCTGCATTGACTAAATGATGTGCGCCAATAGCATATCCTCCTCCATCACCCATATAAGCAATACAGACCATCTCCGGTCTGGCCCTTTTAATTCCCGTCGCCACAGGCGTAGCCCGTCCATGATGCGTTTGAATGGAGTCAACATTAAATAAATCCAGAGCCAATAAAGAACAACCAATATCGCATACAAAAACTACTCTCTCTTGAATGTTCAAATCATCGATAACTTCACCAAGCATTTTTAGGATCAAGCCATGACCGCAACCGGGACAAAATTTATGCGCCTTGGTTTCGGGTCTCCAGGATCGAGGCAGAGCCGGGACACTCAACACCTTTTTAGTTTTCGTCTTCATTTATTTCCACTCCTAGTATTTTAAAGATTTTACTTTAGCAACTAATTCCTCGGTGGTAATCCCCTCACCGGGCTTAAAAAATCTTTCCAGCGGTGTTCTGCAACCATAAATACCTTGTGTCACAATTTTCTCCAGCTGACCCAAAGCCGACTCGGCCACTAAAATTACTTTGGCAGTATCAGCCAGCGGCCGCAAGGCCTTGCCGGCAAAGGGACGCACGGTAATTGGACGAAAATGTCCAACCTTAATGCCTTGCGCCCTTAGCTCCTTAACTGCAGCCTGCGCCGCACGGGTAACCACACCATGGGCAACAATTACTATCTCCGGCTCATCATCAGTAGCAAATGTTTGATATTCCACTACCTGAGGTATAATCTTTTGGTAGGATCTATCTAGCTCCTGAACCACGGCAAAAAGCTCTTCTTCCGTATTATAAGTGTTGCAGCAGTGCTCAGGATCTCTATCCCTTCCCGGTGTGCCCGGTTTACCAACAAAAGGCTCCGTTGGACAAAGGGTCATGCCCCTGGCGGCGGGATCATACATGGTGACCGGTTCACGCATTTTCGCTTGATAACCATCACCTAAAATAAAGGTGGGGAAACGATGCTTCCAGGCGACATCAAAAGCCTTGATTGTATAATCAAACAGCTCCTGATGATTACAAGTAGAATAAACAATCCGCAATCCCTCGCCGTTACCTCCATAACAGGTCATGGTGGTTTCCTGTTGAGAATAGATAACCGTAGCCGTAGATGGTCCTCCACGCTGCTGTACCACCAAAACCACAGGCAGACGCATCATCTCTGCCATACACATAGATTCCTGCATCAACATTGTTCCCGGACCACTGGTGCCGGAAAAAGCCCTTTTGCCGGCAAAGATCCCCCCTAAAGTAGCAAATCCGGCAGATGTTTCATCCTCAGTCTGCAGAAAATCTTTGCCGAATTTAGGAGCTAAACGTGTCCAGTAATGCATAATCTCATTTTGCGGGGTAATGGGATAACCGTACATTATATCGGCGCCAGCCGCTAAAGCGGCCCAGGCCACCGTTTCATTACCGGTAACAAAAGCCCTTTTTTCCCCTTGTATAGGCATAGGTTTATCTATGTTTTGTACCACTGTAATTCCCCTTTCAGCAATATATAAACTACATGCTACATGAAAACTATCTTTACCAGAAACCGGTCGGCAAAAAACGCTCCAAAATACGCAGCTCGATCGCTTCTTTTACTGCAAATGTAGGATATTTTTCCATAAAATCCTTGCTGACGGCAACCGCCCTGATAGGCAAATTTAAAACCTTGGCAGCCTGTTGCGTTTTTTTAAACCGTTCCATACTATTTCAGGTGTGGTTTCCCGATCCAAATGAGTGTTAGCGATTAAACCATCAAGCCTGCCCAGTCCTTGAGCATATTCTACCAATAAGTCTACGCTGTAAATAAGGGGTCGAGAAAAATTAGCCACCAAAAGTATTTCTAAATCCGGATCCCTATCAGCACCCTCTATTAAGTTAAGCACCCGGGATCCTCCCACCCCATAACCAATATCAAAAATAAGATCACTATCCAGCCTTAGGCTCCAGCGGGCCGCCGGCAAGATAGTTTGCCCCGATTCCCCTAAACCCCTGGTTTCCGAGGTTTGCCAAGCCAGAACCTTAACCCCCCGGGCTCTCAGTTCATCCTGCAGCGAACGCAAGGTGTAACAGGGCTCCACTAAATCAAGGTCAACCACAGTAACCTTATGTCCGCTATTTGCCAAAGCTATAGCTCTATTAACCGCCAGCTCACTTTTGCCGGAGGCATATTCTCCTACATAGGCTTCTACAATTCTTTTTTTCATCTGTTCATTTCTTTATACTATTAAATAATGCGAAAGGCCACTTGGCCTTTCGCATATACAACAGTTCTGTTTCTAGACCCTCTCAGTTATTTGATAGTTTTCGAAAATACTTTTATTAATAATAACAATACCACCGGCTGCATTAAGGTCGGCGGCATTAGTATCAATAAATGGAAATTTAGTCAACAGCTGGTTAAAGACGTCTGCACAGAAACAAAAACTTTTTTTCACAGCAAAAAAACACTCCGGAAAGTTAACTTCATTATAGGTGCAAAATAATAAGAGAGAAAACATTCCCTCTGACATAATCCTATTATTCATGAGTGCAGAAAGCGTAACAACCATCAATAGATTCATCATCCTTATTTAATCACTAACGTATAATCGTTTATGAAAACATTATACCAAGCAATCATAGATTTTTCAACAAAAAAACACAATTTTTTATTTATTGACTCTTGACTTTAGCTAGATGTATCATATATACTATATTTTAAAGATCAAGAGAATAAATACCTTTACAGGAAACAGATTATGATAAAAACCACCTGCAAGACAGCCAGAGCAAATAACCTGTATCAATGCGTTTATGATGATAAAGTAAGCGCTGATTTATTGCTTTTCTCTCATGATATTGCTTTTAATAAATTACATAGATGTTTTATTTTTTCTTAAAAGGAAGGCTATCTAGCCTCCTTTTTTTTGGGGATTTTGATCTTTCAAGATCATGATGTTTATAGATTACAAGGAGTGAAATACATGCCAAAAAGAGAAGATATACAAAAAATCCTCATAATCGGTTCCGGACCAATTATTATTGGACAAGCCTGTGAATTTGATTACTCGGGGACACAAGCCTGCAAAGCGCTAAAAAAACTAGGCTATGAAATTGTACTGGTCAATTCTAATCCGGCGACCATTATGACTGACCCCTCTACTGCTGACATAACTTATATTGAGCCACTAAATGTTGAGCGTCTGACGGATATCATTGCCAAGGAGAGGCCAGATGCTCTTTTGCCTAATCTGGGTGGACAGTCCGGGCTTAACCTATGCTCTGAGCTGGATAAGGCGGGTGTGCTTGACAAATATAATGTAGAGGTTATCGGCGTTAAAATAGATTCCATAGAAAAGGGAGAAGATCGCATTGCCTTTAAAAGGACTATGGATAAGTTGGGGCTTGAAATGGCCCGCTCTCTACCGGCATACACTTTGCAAGAGGCCAAACAAATCGCCGCACAGCTGGGATATCCCCTAGTCATTCGCCCTGCATACACCATGGGTGGGGCCGGGAGCGGCCTGGTACATGATGAGCAGGAACTTATCACCGTTGTCAATCGCGGCCTGGCCGCCTCTTTGGTTGGTCAAGTGCTGGTCGAAGAATCCATACTGGGCTGGGAAGAATTGGAATTAGAAGTAGTGCGTGATGCCAAAGGCAAAATGATCACCGTCTGCTTTATTGAAAATATTGATCCTGTTGGCGTACATACGGGGGATTCTTTTTGCTCTGCCCCTATGCTGACTATTTCATCAGAACTGCAAAAAGAGCTGCAAAGACAAGCTTACAAAATTGTCGAGGAAATTGAAGTCATCGGTGGCACCAATGTGCAATTTGCCCATGATCCACAAAGCGGGCGAATCATCGTAATCGAAATTAACCCACGCACCTCCCGATCCTCCGCTTTAGCCTCTAAGGCTACCGGCTTTCCTATTGCACTGGTCTCCTCAATGCTGGCAGCGGGACTGACTTTGGATGAAATCCCTTGTGGGAAATTTGGAAATTTAGCTAAATACATTCCCGACAGCGATTATGTTGTAATCAAATTTGCCCGCTGGGCCTTCGAAAAATTTAAACAGGCTGATGATGTATTAGGAACTCAAATGAAAGCTGTTGGTGAGGTTATGAGCATTGGAAAAACCTATAAAGAAGCTCTGCAAAAAGCTATCCGCAGTTTAGAAAATGGCCGCTACGGCTTAGGGCAAATTAACCATTTAGAAAAAAAATCTTTGACTGAAGTATTGCAACTGCTTGAGCAGCCAACCAGCCAAAGACAGTTTGTCATGTATCAGGCCTTAAAAAAGGGTGCCACTGTTGAAAAACTCCATCAGTTGACTAAAATTAAAAAATGGTTTATCGAACAAATGGCTGAGCTGGTCAAAACAGAACAAGCCATTGAATCTGCCAAAGGACAATTTTCTTTAGAACTACTGACACAAGCTAAAAAAGAAGGTTTTTCTGATAGATATCTGGCTCAACTGTCCGACTGCAGTGAAGAAACAATCCGCAACAAACGGCAAAAAGCCGGTATCAATCAGGGTTATGGAGCCATCCATGTCAGCGGCAGCGAAAACTCCTGCTACTATTACTCAAGCTATCATATCCCACCCTCACCACCTCGTCCAAGCGGTAAACGCGTTATCGTTTTAGGCAGCGGTCCTAATAGAATTGGGCAAGGTATCGAGTTTGACTATTGCTGCGTTCATGCCTCCTTTGCCTTAAAAGAATTAGGAATCGAAACTATTATGATCAACTGTAACCCGGAAACGGTTTCCACCGATTATGATACCTCGGATATCTTATACTTTGAACCACTAACCATGGAAGATGTTTTAAGTATTTATCATCGAGAACAACCATTGGGAATTATTAGTCAATTTGGTGGACAAACACCTTTGAATTTGGCTAATGATTTAAAAGCTGCCGGAGTGAATGTTTTAGGGACCAGTCCCCATTCCATCGATCTGGCAGAGGATCGTGATCGCTTCCGGGAAATCATGGATGAATTGGAAATACCCATGCCACCCTCTGCTATGGCGGTTTCTACAGATGAAGCGATACAAGCTGCTAAAGATATTGGTTATCCCTTAATGCTTAGACCCTCCTATGTTCTGGGTGGTCGCGGCATGAAAATAGTCCATGAAGAACAGGCGCTTTTGACATACATGAAAGAAGCTATAGATATCACTCCGGAAAGACCAATCTTGATTGACCGCTTTTTGGGCAATGCCTTAGAATGTGAGGCAGATGCAATCGCCGATGGAAACCATGTTTTTGTCCCGGCAGTCATGGAGCATATTGAACTAGCCGGTGTACACTCGGGGGACTCCTCCTGCGTTTTGCCGTCTGTTAATATCTCCCCTCAGCATTTAGAAATTATAAATACCTACACGCAAAAAATCGCCAGTGCTCTGGATGTCAAGGGCTTAATGAACATGCAATATGCAATTTGCGAAGACACTGTCTATGTTTTAGAAGCTAATCCACGCGCCTCGCGTACGGTACCAATTATTTCTAAAGTCTGTAATATTGGCATGGTCTCTCTAGCCACGCAAATTATTACAGAAAGCATTCATCAACAACCCTGTCATCTGGAACAAATGAAGAAAAAACATATTCCCTACTACGGAGTTAAGGAGGCTGTCTTTCCTTTTAATATGTTTCCTGAGGTAAACCCCATACTCGGTCCGGAGATGCGCTCGACCGGCGAAGTAATGGGGCTAGCCCCCACCTTTGGAGAAGCCTTTTTTAAGGCTCAGGAAGCGGCCAAAAACGATCTGCCCTTGACCGGCACGGTCCTTTTCAGTGTTAAACAAAGAGACAAAGAAGAAATAGTAGAAATCGCTGATAATTTTCATAAATTAGGCTTTAAAATTGTCGCTACCGATAAAACAAAGACAAAATTAACGGAAGCCGGCATACCTTGCCAAATAATTAATAAACTTCATGAAGGCAGTCCGCACATCATTGATGCTATTAGTGAAGGCAAAATTGATATCATTATTAACTCTACCAGCGATACCAGTGATAGCATTTACGATGGCAGCTATATTTGCAAATCAGCCATCAAATATAATATTTCTTATATCACAACCATGGCTGCCGCCAGGGCCGCAGCTTTGGGCATTAAGGCTCAAAAAGGGAAGGCCTATTCGTTGTCCTCCCTACAAGCTTATCATCAGCAATTAAGATAATATTATTACCTATGATAATATCACAAGCATAAACAAGCGATATTATCCGGTCCCTCCCCTTATTTACCTCCTGCAAAGTATTTTAGGATACTTTATTATAATAAATATTGACATAAACATAAAAAAGGGCTACAATAAGGAAGGAATAAGAAATTCTTTTATAAGCATAAATAATTCTGCTTCTTTTACATATTGATCCTCTCTTTGATAATTTAATAGGTTCAAAGGCTACAGGCTGAAAGGTATATGCATGTAGTTTTGATATATTGTCTTAACAGACAAAAATAAATATATTTTTAGGAGGTCGTACTAATATGGTAGATGCAACAAAAGTATATCCAGGGTTTTTGACGGTTGATGAAGTTTTGAGCATGAAAACCAAAGAAGATAGAGATTTAGCTATCGAATTACAGCTCAAACATAATAACCAGTACAGAACCCAAGCTGGTTTGGACATTGGTGCTTCCGATGTTGTTTTTAAAGCAGAAGGTGCTTATTTCTGGGATTATGAAGGCAATAAACACTTAGACTTTATTGGCTCCGTTGGTCCAGCCCTTATGGGTCTGAATAACCCCTTCGTAGTGGAATCTGTCAAAAAATATCTTGACTGCAAGTTTATGACAATGGATCCACTGATGATTCACCAAACTACTGCTGCCTTTTCTCACAACATGGCTCTGATCACTCCTGAGCTGACCAGAACTGTTATCTGTTGTGGTGGTGCAGAAGCTAACGAAACTCTGTTAAAAATGTTGAAAATTGCTGCCTACAGAACCAAAAAAGGTAAATCCAGAATGCTTACAACCATTAATGCATTCCATGGTAAAACAGCAGCTACTGTTAACCTCGGTGGTAAAGCAAAATGGCGTCAATATCAAGGTCCAGACCTTCCAGGTCACGTTCACGTTCCTTATGGCGACTGGAAAGCTGCTGAAGAAGAACTGAAAAAAGGCGATATCATTGCTTTCTTGGCTGAACCTATTCAAGGTGAAGGCGGCATCGTTGTTCCTCCAGATGACTATCTACCAAAAATGAGAGAATTATGTGACAAATATGACGCATATTTCTGCTTAGACGAAGTTCAAGCTGGCACAGGTAGAACCGGTTATTATTGGGCACACCAATATTATGAAGGCCTGGTTCCTGATGCATTCTCATTTGCTAAAGGTATGTCTGATGCTCTTATCCCTGTTGGCGGTATCCAAGCTAAAGATGAATTGTATATGGCTGCTTATGGCTCTGAAGAAACTGCTTTCTTCCACACTGCAACTTATCAAGACAACCAAGTTTCCGGTATTACTGCTTTAGCAGTATTGCAATACATGGTTGAAAACGATATTCCTGCATTGATCAGAGAAAACAGTAAGTACATCATCGATGGACTAAACAAACTTCAAGCTAAATATCCTAACGTTCTTAAAGGTATCCGTGGCCGCGGCTACATGTTAGGTATGGAATTTGGTGCAAACAAAGCTGGCGAATACTACACAGTTCCTGTATGCGCAGTTCTGGCTAACAAATACAGAGTCCACACCATGTTCTCCATCAATGATGAAAGAATTTGTCGTTGCTATCCAAACGTTGCTGCAACTACAGAAGACTTTGACTGGTTCCTCAGAGATCTGGAAAACTCCATCAAAGACGTTGTTGCTGACATGGGTGAATAGTAGACTGAAAAGTAGGATATTCATCACAAGATTATCAAAAAGAGAGAGCCCTAGGCTCTCTCTTTTTTACTAAAAAACAAGACCTCCTTAACTTTAAAAGGGAGGTCTTGTTTTTAATTATTATTATTTTAATTATTGACAGAACACAACTACTTATCAGGAAGAGCATTAACCAGATCAGCAATCTCTTTTGGAATAGCTAATCTTTCTAAGATTTCTTCTTTCAAGCAACCATTATTTTTTAAGCCGCGCTCTACATAATATTCCTTAACCATTTCATCAATAGGAGGCTCTACACCATCCATGGGGCCACCAATGACAGGTGTTTTGAGACGCTTGGGCAAGGTATCCTCTTTTTCATCAGCTCCCCAAATGTTGGAAAGACAGCGTTTGAGTGCAAAGATACGTTCACCGGTTTCCATCATGCTGTCAACGTCATAATCAAAGCCCGTAGTGGCATTAACAGAATCTATTACATCATCAACGGAATAAGGAACACCGCCGAAACAACAAATAGAAGCAGACGTATTAGTAAAAGCACCAAAATCTTGACATATCTTAGCAGTTTTAGCCTTGCCATCTGCAGTCGGTGGCGGCGTTTGCTCACCGATCAATTTTGCAACATCCACTATGCCCAACTGAGAAAACAAGGTGGGGGTCAAAACGTGGCTGGCACCAACGCTACCTGTAGCATATTCAATACCCAAAGCCCATACTAAACGAGGATCATGGAAGGGTGCAGGGAAACCCTTAACATCAGTCCTGGTGTCATTAGCGGCGGGATCAAGTGTGTCAGCAAATTGACGCATACCTTCTCCCAAACGTTTACCAAAGCCCTCACGTTCACCAACCATTTTTACTAATTCAACAATCAGTTCGGGGTTACCCCATTCCAGCTTTAAGCCATCGGTATCAGCATCGGTTAAATAACCCTTTTCATAACACTCAATGGCCATAGCAATCACTGCACCCACAGCAATCGTATCCATACCATAGCGGTTGCAAAGCTCATTACATTTAATAATACAAGCTTGTTTATCTACAAGCACCAAACTGCCAAAAGCCGCAGCCGTTTCATATTCCGGACCGGCACCTTTATCAATATCATAGATACCTTCATCCTTAATTTCAACCTGACGCTTGCATGCCACGGGACAGCCAAAGCAAGTTCCGCTACCAGTCGCATAATGCTCAGTCATATAGTTGGCACCAATAGTATCAGCACCGTCGAATTTGCCCCATTGCCAGTTTTTAGTAGGCAGATCACCGGCATCTTTACCAGCCTCCACACCAGAGATACTGCCCACAGATGAAAGAGCACCAACAAAAGGATGTTCCTTTTGCTTTGCTACTAACTCTTTTTTAAGTTCTCTCAGGCGATCCATATCAAAACCCGTAAATTTAGCTGCCTTTCCTTTTACAGAAATAGCTTTGAGTTTTTTCGAACCCATAACAGCGCCAATACCACCACGACCGAAGAAATTATGGGTGCTGGCAACGATTGCCGCTGTATTAGCTAGTTTTTCCCCATTAGGACCGATGCAAACAGCGCGCCCCTCCGGCTTTAATTTTTCAAGGACTTCATAGGTGTCCTTGCCCCATAAATCCTCAGCAGAAACGAGCTCAACTTGATCATCATTAATAATTAAACGAACCGGTTTATCAGAGGCACCAACTAAAACAATTGCATCATAGCCGGCTTTTTTTAATTCCGGAGCAAAAAACCCTCCGGCATTGGCCTCACCCCAATAAGTGGTCAAGGGTGAACGAGAAACGACAGCAAAACGGCTTGAAGCAGGGATTGGACTAGCGGCCAAAGGTCCGGTAATAAAGATTAGCGGATTATCCGGGGAAAGCGGATCAATATTTGCAATGTCTTTGCCTTTACAAGCTTCAACATACAAAATTGCACCCAAACCAGATCCACCCAAATAAGCTTTAGCCATCTCAGCAGAAAGAGGCTCTGTACTTATTTGACCGGAAGTCAAATCAACTTTTAAAATTTTTCCAGAATAACCATACATAAAAATACCCTCCTCTTCTCATTTTTTATTTTTAGCCTTGCGGCTTAAAACGTTAACTATTACATGTTGAGTAAAAAAGAACTGCACTATGCACAAAATCCTGAAATAAAACATTTTATTCAAGAAAGTAGCAGCTTTCTTGAGTAAATAATTTATTATTTAAAGATAATATATCCTATTTATGAAGATTCTATAAACTTGTGCGCATTCCCTCCCATAATAAAAATAAACATATTGTATATTTCGGAAGTTTCAAAAATTATCCTAAAATTCTAGCCGGCAATAGAAAAGGGGAAAATTGCCACAAAATCACCATCTTTGATATCCATCTTTACAAAATCCCGGCTCAACATCGTTGAACCACCATTAATTCTCACAAAACAAATCTCCTTTTTCGGCACACCAATCTCCTCCAAAAGAAACTGTCCCGTAACAGAAGGTAATTGATTTTCATAACTAATACAGTTATTGGCATCCAAAGGCAGTGTAAGTTTTTCCTGATGCAATGTCCATGGTTCCCTTAATTCAATTTTGATAACCATGCAAACCCCTCCTGTTTATAACCAGCATCTATATTTTACCTGTAAAAAAGACTTCTGTCAACATGCTCATCTTTTAAGGCGCAATCTCTGAAATGGACAAAATGGTTTTGGCAAATAATCTACAAAATTTTATCCAATATGGCCAACCGACAAATAAAAAGACCCGGCTAAGTAAGCTTAGCCGGGTCTTTATAAACATCTACATACTTTTTAATGATATGGGTTAGCGTTAGGATCAATAGCAATGGAAGATCCTACCTCAACAGGCATCGCTTGACAGAAGATAATCGTCAAAATGATAACCGCGATCAACAACATCACAGCAATCTTGAACGTCTTCTTCAAAACGAGAGCCTCTTCACCAATAGCATCAATAGTAGCGGCAGCATTTTGCAACTTGGCTGGCGAAATAACACTAGCCAAACCACCTGCGATACCCGTGGCTGCAGTTAAAACCAGAGTATTTAAGCCAAGCATATCACCGGTTTGAATATTATATTGCGCAAACATTGCCAAAGCAGAAGCCTCCGAAGAGGTAACAAAACCACCGAACATACCCAAAGGTGCAACAATAATTGGATATAAAGCACCAAAGGCATCAGCTGAAACCGTGGCCAGAACAAAGATCATATTATTTGTTTGTTCTATCAAAGAGAAAGTACCATCAGCCATAATTTCATAACCGGTGTAGTTCATCAAAAGGCCTAATGCAAAGAAGACCATAGTTGCGATACCCGGTTTAGGAGCACGTCTACCCCATTTTTTCATTGTTTCACTAAGTTGTGCCCTAGTAGGACGAAGAACAATAAAGGAAAGGAACGTACTGATTAGTACCCAGAAGTAAGCATTGTACAGAGGACGTAATTTAACTTGCGCACCGCCTACAACAGAAACAGCAGTTTCCAACTTAACAAATAAGAGATTTTTGATCGGAGGAATGAAAGCTACACATAGCAAAATCACGATCAAAATCAACCAAGGAGAAAGAGCTTTCGCTAAAGACATACCCTTTTCAATTTCTTTATCTTCTTCGCTTAAAACAGAACGGTCAATAACAACACTTTTTTTAGCCTTAAGGTAGATAACCATGGAGACAATAGATGCCAAACCTGCAATAACACCTGTCAAAACAATAGCAGATTCCAAAGCAGGAATATGAGCAATCGCAAAAGCAGTAAAACCAGCTACTAAACCGGTAATTAAAGCAGCGAGGAAGCCTTTTTTAACCATTTTGGCGCCGCCGACTAAAACAAACATACCAAAACAAATCATGGTCGAAACAACAGGTAAGAACATGGAGAACACTTTAGCGGCCTCAACCAAAGGAACACCTGTTAAGTCGACATAAGTCATTAACGGAGCTGCCAACATTGAATAAGTACATAAGGCATCAAAACCAATTGCGGGTAAGGCAATACAAAGCATATTGGAATAGCCTAAGCTTTTCATGATTGGCGGCAAAACAGAAACCGGAGTCGCACCAACAGATACCAAGGTAGTACCAGCACCCAAGTTGAGCATCATAATTTGAGCTTCCTGATTATTGGGAGCCAAGGTTTTTAGGAATACAGCCACCCTTTTGATGCAGCCGGTCGATTCCATAAAGGAAACCTGTAAAATAGAGAAAATAACCATGATCGAAATTGGGAATGAGGTAAGTAAACCATGAATACTGGCCCTCATACCAACTTCAATAGAAGTATTAAATACTACTAAAGAAATAACAATCGCAACTGCCCAACCGATAACTGCGCACCAAAGTGTAGGAACTTTAAAGACCAACAGCAATACCGCGACAATAATAATCGGCAGGAGAGTCATAATAGTAAGAAACCCTAACATTTTGCAAATCCCTCCAAATCTAATAATTATATGAACTGCTATACAAAATATATAAACATTAAGGGACCTTTTATTAAATTTGATAAACCACAAAATTATTGCAAAATATAACAAAAATAAAGCTGATTTAACCGCTTGATATAAAAAAACCAGCCTTACCCTATCCTAGGGAACGAAAATAAGTAATAACACCAGGTTTATCTTATAAACAAATAAAATTGTCCCGAAAGATCTATCCTCCCTTCATTCCTTTTTATTATTAAAATTTTGTAGTAAACGACCTCTTACATCATATATTATTCGGACAAAATATACAACAATAATTTTAAAAAAATTGTCGTTTTTTTTATAGTAAAATTTTTCGGACTTCTTTTAAAACAAGCAATTATTTAAGATTAACTTTATTCTTTCAACAAAAGACCTCTAATAATCACTTATAATAAATATTTCAACAATTCCAACTCTATATGTTCATCAATAATTCCTTTATTCCTTTATTCAACAGGAGATTTCTTAAAATTTCAAATATTTCTAATTGCAGCTATTCATGAAATATTTATAAAAAGCTCACCGGCTCTTCATAAGCAATCTACGAAAAGGCAGGAAATAACCTAAAAACCACGAAATAAAAAATTATCGCGGAAAAACATTCATTACATTATAAATAACTGCGAATATATCATAAAGAAATCATATAAAAAGGAGGATAACATGAAAAAATTACAGGACAGGGTAGCAATTATTACCGGCGCGGCGATGGGGATGGGCTTTGGCTGCAGCAAGGTCCTGGCCGCCTATGGCGCCAACATAGTTATGATCGACATCGATCCCCAGGTTTTCCGAGAAGCGGAAGGCCTGGCACAAGCCGGCCATCAAACCTCTGCGTACCAGATAGACGTTCGTAATGCAGAAGACCTAAAAAAAACTTATGACGAAGTAGTGGAAAAATACGGCAAAATTGATATCTTAATTAATGCAGCCGGCGTTGGCATGATGGAATATTTCGAAAAGGTTGATAAAGATTTTTTCGATAAAACCTTCGGAATCAATTTTAAGGGCATCTGGAATTCCTGCCGCGCCGCTATATCTCATATGCGTAAAGCAAACTACGGCAAAATTGTTAACTTCGCATCCGTTACAGGCACAATGGTAGTAGATCCCGGCATGACAACATATGGCGCAACCAAAGGGGCAGTACTGGCCTTTACCAAAGCTCTGGCTTGCGAATATGCCCCCTTTAATGTTACAGTCAACGCTATCTTACCCGGGTTTGTCGATACACCCATGGTTGATAAATCTTGCGCCGAAGCCTGTCCAGAGGATCCACAAAGCGTGAAAAAAGCCATGGCCGCCAATATCCCCATGAAACGCTTAGGAACAATAGAGGAGGTCGGTGAAGTAGCCGCTTTCTTGTCCTCTGATGAATCCAGTTATGTTACCGGTACCCACATCGTCTTTGATGGTGGCAGCACTCTACCCGAATCACCAGGTACCGGCTGGCAACCGGGCGAATAATGCATGTTGCAACTTATATTTAACGCTTGCCTCGAAAAAAAGACTTTATTAGCTGTGCCGCTTCCTGCCCTAAAACGCCCCCTCTTACCAACAATTGATGGTTAAATGGCTCATAACGAACTAAGTCTAATACACTGCCGGCAGCCCCCGTTTTAGGATCAGCGGCACCATAAACTAGTCTTGCCAAGCGAGCCTGCACCATCGCGCCCGCGCACATTGCACACGGTTCCAAGGTCACATACAAAGTGCACCCAGTCAGCCGCCAAGAATCCAAGAAATTACAAGCCTTTTTTATTGCTACCATTTCCGCATGAAGTGTCGCATCTTTTTGGCTTTCCTTTTGATTGTAACCTGTGGCAATAATTTGTCCATCCTTAACAATCACCGCACCTACCGGCACTTCATCTATAGCTGCCGCTTTAGCGGCCTCTAAAAGGGCTTGTTTCATAAATAGGCTATCTTGATCCATATTGCTTATCCTTTCTCAATCCTTTTGGTGAAAATTCCTCAAACCACTATATAATTGAATATGGCTCTTGGATATCTTTTAGAAAATACAGACGCACTTTTAAGATAGATCAAAGAGCCTTTTCTTTTGGCAAAGCACTTGCCTTTCTTTCCTCTAAGATCTCTGTCATATAAATGAAAAATGAGACCATAAATCTTACGCTAGCAAAATAAACAAATAGTATATATCGGCCAATCACTCCACATTAGGCTTTAGCTTACTCGGACTGAAATCCCAATCATTAGCCCTTTTTGTTAAAACATTTCCTAAAAAAGAGTGCTCCGCCTGCCGCCGCTTTCTGTAGATTCGACCCAAAAATATCTATAAAAACAAAAAAGGCTCTCCTAAAGTCGGGCTACAAACTTTTAAGAGGACTTTTTTGGCACGCCAGAGACGATTCGAACGTCCGACACCCGCCTTAGAAGAAGCACTCGGAGCGAGTTTTTCCCCCTATCAAGTCCTAAAAAAGCCTTAATTTTACTGGGTTTTCTTCACATCAACGCTATCGGAATCATACCTTTCCCCATCTGATTTCACTCTATTTTAAGTACTGTTTTTTGCACTTGATTAGCAAGGTGTGAAAAATGGGTGGCGATATAATGTTATTGTAAAACGCTCTTCTAAAGTACGATTATAAGTGAAACTAATCAATCTATTATCTAGCCTCGACACCATTTCCTTTGTTTAATATAGCATATCCCATTGGTTTTGTGAATTCCTTATAGATAACAGTATTTGATATCATTGCTTGTGTTAGATGTATTAAACAATTATAATAGGTACATCCATTCAAAATGACGCTGATTAAAGAAAATACATGAATGCAAGCGCTACTTTCTTGATAATATCCTCATCATAACATTACAATTATGATGTCAAAGATAGGAGGAATAAACTATGGATTTTGGAAAACAAATAAAACAAATTCGAAAAGATAATAACTTGACACAGGAACAAATGGCAAATATACTTAACGTTTCTCGACAAGCTATTTCAAATTGGGAAAACAATAAAAATCTACCGGATTTAGAATTATTAGTCCTAATGTCTAAAATATTCTCCCTTTCACTTGACCAGTTAATTTTAGGAGGAAGTAATATGAATAATATGACAGCAAAGCTAATTAAAGATGGAAGCGAAACAAGAAGGGCAAAATTTAATATGATAGCAGTTGTTATTGGTACATTACTACTATGTATTGGTGCTACCTGTTTAATTATTAAAGGAATGAGTGTAGAATATATTGATGCACAAGGTGTCCTTCACGAAAATTTCTTTTTAATACCGATAGGTTTTCTATTTATGTTTTGTGGTATCATTACATTTTGTGTTACAGGTGTGAAATCAATGATTCGCAAATTCAAAAGGAAATAACAACAAGAATTAGACCTCTGTACGGAGAAAATCCGATCACAGAGGTCCTTTGATATATGATATTCAATTTTAAAGATTCTTAGCCAATGCTTTTAGCAAACTGGCTGTTTCCGGATTCTGAAGTAATTTGGTAAGAAGTGCTGCTGAATCTTCATCGGTTGATTCTTCCTTCTTAGTGGTTGGTTCAATGGTTTCGATACCTCTTTTCTTAGCACTTGCTTTGCCCATTTCAACGTACTTCTCTTGTTTTGCCATCGGATCGGGTTCCTCGATTGTTCCTTCAAAATCTGGCATTGGTAATGTTTTTTCATCTTCCTCTAAAGTAAGATTTCGAATACCTTTAGCTTGATAGAACTGCTCATCGAACTTTTGAGCATTATATCGACGGTCATCATCAATGATATGGGAATAAACATCGGCAACCATATCCATTCGAGCGTGTCCGGAATCGCCTTGCACAGCTCTCATATCGCCACCATTCCACTTGAGTTTATAAGTGATGCTGGCGTGTCTGAAGCTATGGAATACAACCTTCGGAGGATTATGTTTCTCAATCAGCTTTCTCAACGCATTATCGATAACCCGACTCTCCATTGGTCTGCCGGTAGGATGACAGAATACTAAATTGTATCCATTATATTCATCTCCAAAGATTTCTTTCAACCCCTCAATTTGCTTTTTCCTATCAGTAAGCATATGAGCAACCGTATTCGGCAAGAACACCTTTCTGACTAATGTTTTTGTCTTTGGTGATTTCAGCACTAATTGAGTATGTGCTCTTGTAAGAGTAGCTGGGAAAGCAAAAATAATATCCTTATTATCAAGAGCATCTATAGATATATTGGTTACTCTTTGAAATTCCTTATTGATAAATACAGAAGCTGGATCTGCTACAAACTTTTAAGAGGACTTTTTCTTTGGCACGCCAGAGACGATTCGAACGTCCGACACCCGCCTTAGGAGGGCGGTGCTCTATCCCCTGAGCTACTGGCGTATATTGATTTTAATTCCTTTGCTCACGCCATCAACACCAAATATATGTATAATTTTACTTCATAAAGACCGCTTAGTCAATTAAAATAGTTCATTTTCATTCTGATAGTGAAGGATCTCTCCCCTTCTTTTGTCTAATCTTATAAACCACCCAGCAAATCGCAGCAATAATCAGCATCACAGGAATCGTAATACCAATAAAAGAATTATAAGACATCAGCAACCGATAAATCACGAAGCCAACCGCCCAGATAATCAAATTTTGCCAATTTATCATACATTTTGGATCGACCGTCTTTTTACCTAATACATAATAATCCATCAATAAAATGGCAAATAATGGCGCAAAAACCGAACCAATCAAGTATAAAAACCCTTCATATTGATCCACCTGAACCAGAATCGCCAATACCACGCCAATAGCGCAAGCGATCACACCGGCTACCTTTTGGGGAATTTTCCGATTTAAGTTATTGGCATTAACACCAATTGAATAGGCATCTAAAAAGGTGGTCGCCGCCGTGGAAAACAGGACAACTAAAGCAGTACCAATACCAAAGCCCGCCGTCATTAAAATACCATAAATTTCAGAAGTCCCCGCATAAATAGCGGCTCCCAAACCGACGCTAAACATAATAAAACTACCACCAATATAGCTGGCAACAGTAGCTACCGTGCCTGAGATCGGCTTTTTTAATTTACAGGTATAATCAGAAATTAAAGGCAGCCAGGAAAGGGCCATCGCCGTATTAAGCTCGACCGCTGCCCCAAAAGAAATTCCTCCGCTTGTAGGCACTACTTGTGCAGCACCACCAAAAACAGATAACCCCAAAATAATTGCAAAAATAAACAAAGCACTGATTACAAAGCGATTAACCTTTTCCAGATTTCTCATACCAATCAAAATCCAGACACAAATCACTGCACCAATAATTACACACCAAAAAACTCTATTATCAAATCCCAAAAACTCCATTGTAATACCATTTAAAACACTCGAACCAGCAAGTAAAACGATGGCCGACCAACCAAAAAGTTGCAAGGTGTTAACCAAAGAAAAAGCTACAGAACCATATCTGCCAAAAGAAATACTAACACTTTGTGATGCTGAAAGACGACTTTTAGCTCCTATTAAACCTGTCATCAACAAGGCTCCAAAACCTATAGCATGTCCTAAAATAATCGCCAATAGTCCTTGCTGAAAGCCCAGAGGAGCCATCAAGGTACCCGCCAGGATCTCCGCAATTGAAATAGAGGCGCCAAACCAGATCAGCATCTGGCTGATGGTACTCACTCTATTGTGACCTTCGGTCTTTCCCACCATTTGTTTTTGCTGTGTTGACATGTAATTAACCAACTTTCAGATTATCTGCATACAAATCCATGAAGATTATACTATCAGACAAATCAGCAAACAATCTCCACTTTACCTCTATTTTCTATAACCAAAAGAAAAACACTTGTCAATCTTCCTATCTAATACTATAATTAATTAAATCGATAAATCGATCAAAGGAGTTGTGAAATATGTCGGAAACCCAGTATTTTTTATTGCCCGGACCAACCCAACTGCCTCCCAGCATCCAAAAAGCAGGCAGTCAACCTATGATTAACCATCGGGGACCGGAATTTAAGCAGATTCTTACTGACGTCACAGAGAATGCCAAAAAGATCTTTGAGACTAAAAATGATTTACTGTGCTTAACAAGCTCCGGTACCGGAGGGCTGGAGGCCGCTGTGGCTAACTTTATTAATCGCGGGGATAAGATTATCGTCGCCTCTATTGGTAATTTCGGTGATCGTTTTGCCGATATCGCCCGCCAATATGGTGCTGAAGTGGAAAAAATAGACTTTCCTTGGGGCTCCCCCATTGATCCCCAAGTAATCAAGGAACGCTTACTTGCTGATCACAAACAGGAAATAAAAGCCGTTTTTATGCAGCATAATGAAACATCTACGGGTGTATATAACCCTATCCAACAAATTTCAAAAGCCCGTGGAGTTCACCCTGCCCTATTAATAGTCGACTCGGTTAGCGGTCTGGGTGCCGCTCCATTAAAAACAGATGAATGGGATATCGATGTGGTAATCGCCGGCTCACAAAAGGCTTTCATGTCCCCTCCCGGACTTTCTTTTATCTCTGTTAATGAAAAAGCTTGGCAGGTGCAGGCACAAAACACCAACAGTAAATATTATTTTGATCTGGCACGTGCAAAAGAGTCATTTGCCCTTGGGCAAACCCCTTATACACCCGCGCTGGCAACCTTTTTTGCAGTTGACGCAGCACTCAAAATGATGCTGGAAAAGGGACTGACGAAAATTATTGAGGAACATTTTTTTCACCGTGATCTGGTAAGAGCCGGCATTAAAGCTCTGGGGCTTACCTGTGTAGCTGATGACAGTTGCGCCTCCCCCGCCGTAACGGCAATCTATACGCCAAAAGGGTTAACACCGCAACAAATTGTTAAGCCCTTACGTGAAAAATATCATACTATAATAGCCGGTGGACAGGGTCTTTTTAAGGATCGCACTTTCCGCATCGGGCATCTGGGCCATGTTAATGATTTGGATCTTGTAGGCTGTTTAGCCGCTCTGGAAATGGTTCTTTTGGAACTTGGCATAGATATTGAACTGGGAAAAGGTGTCGCAGCAGCCCAAAAACTGATCATGGAAAAAAGGACCGACTAATTTTAAAAACTATCGACTCCCCCCGTCTTAAAAACGGGGGTTTTTTGCAACCCTGCTTTCTAAAACCCTATAATAATTATTGCCTTCAATCCTTTCCTCCCTCATCTTATTACCTGAAAAAAACAAACCCTATCAAGCATAAGCTATCGAGAATTCCACATTTTATCACCTCCAACACCCCAGCACAAAACAGCGCCCCTGTTTCCGCTTAGAAACATGGGCGCCACCTTTTATATATGGATTAAATAGTTTATAATTGATGTTTTTCTACTGCATCAGTCAAAGCAGCAAATTCCTCCAAGGACAGCGTCTCCCCCCGTCTTTTGCTATCAATGCTAACGCTGTCAAGGCAAGACCGCCAAAAATCCTTATCACCCTTCCAAGGTCCATTGCTTAAAGCATTAAGAATAGTTTTCCGTCTTTGAGCAAAAGCCGCAGATATTAAAGAAAACATCAGCCTTTCATTGCAAACAGCCACCGCCGGCTGGGATAACTTTCTTAAACGGACCACCATGGAGTCAACTTGAGGTTGAGGCATAAAGGCAGTTGGAGAAACAACAAAAAGCTTTTCAACATGCGCTCGATACTGCACAGCCAAAGACAAAGCTCCCCAATTTTTACTCCCTGGAGTAGCCATGATTCTCTGGGCAACTTCTTTTTGCATCATCAAAACCATCAGCTGCCAAGATATGCCGGCCCCCAAAAGATGCATCAACAACGGTGAAGTAATATAGTAAGGTAAATTAGCTACTATCTTCAGGTGCTTTATTTGCTTACTGTTCATATAAGACTGCAAATCTAAAGTTAGTGCATCCTGATGCAATACTTCCACATGATCGGCCCGGGAAAAATATTCATTAAGATGCTTAACCAATAAAGGATCAAGCTCCACAAGGATTAAGGAAGCGGCCTCATGTGCTAACAGCTGACTCATGGCACCAAGACCCGGACCAATCTCCAAAACATGTTCGGATGGCCTTATTTCAGCTGCGGCAACTATTTTTCTCACCAGCTGAGCATCGATCAAAAAATTTTGCCCCCAACTCTTTCTAATAGGCAAGCTAAGCTCATCAACAATTTTTCTGCCTTCAGAAGGAGTAGCAATTAATTTATCACTATCCGGCCATCCCCTCTTCATCACCAAAACCTCCATCCTGTCTTATACGTAAAGCAAAAAAGCCGCCGAGCGGCTTTTTTAATTAGCTTATAAAAAATATACCTTAATATATTTGACACCCCAGCTACGACATTCGGCTTTACTATTAAAATAAACATCAATTGTCTTGCCCTTGATATTACCGCCGGTGTCTTCAGCTGTAGCATAACCATAACCCTCTATATAGAGCTTGGTACCTAAGGGAATCACTTTGGGATCAACCGCAATCGCTCCCACACGGGCATTAGTTCCCATGGCAGTCTTGCCGCCGCCGGAATAGGCATAGGCCTTAACCGTAATCGATTTTTTGCCATCAAAAGTGCCCTTTTTCTCCTGAGTCTTTTTATTTTGCGTTTTTTTATCTTGAGTCTTTTTCTGAGGACTGGCTTTTTTTACCTCTTTTTGGGAGCTACTGTCAGAGGAACGACTGGCCAGCTGCATAGTCCCTTTAGCTACGATTTTAGTTTTAGGTTCTTTTATAACTTCTGCCTTAGTAACCTCTCTAAAGGTTTCCTGCCCATCTTTAAGATAAATAGCGATGGTTTCCTTTTTCAAGCCATCAGCGCCTTCTTGAACAACTTTGCTTTTGCCTTGTGCCAAAGAATCATCTCTTTTGGTTTCTACTGAAGCCTTAATCGCGACTTCCCTTTCCCGATATTGAACATCAATGCGTGATACGTTAACTTCTTCAGCCTGCGTAATTACTGTGTCTAAAGGCAATGATACTTCATCAAACTTGCCCAGACTAATACCGGCTAGAGACAGCGCATCTTCAACAGTTATCTGCGTACTGCGCACGATTTGCTCATTGCCATCAGCAGAGATCTTAATCTCAAAAGCTCTGGAAATGCTGATGGTACTATTATTATCTACCTTTTCAGTGACCTGCGGCGTGATAATATCCCCTTCATAAAGTATCACATTATTTTCTTTTAAAATATCCGCAACTCTATTTTCTTTAGTGAAAACTTCTTGAGCTTGGCCATCAATCTCAATTATAACTGACTTCTCCATTGTTAAAAATGCTACAAATACAAAACAACAACAAACACTGGCAATTAAAGCAATAAACTTCTTGTTCTTTAGTACGTTTCGCCATCTGGAAGGGGTTGGGCTAAGTGATGCCTTTTCCCTGTTTTCCATAAGGTTAGCCTCCTAAATTTTATCCTTGTTCGCAAGGGAATAATCCTTTGAATCAAAGATTTTTTTGTGCCTGAAAATGACACAAGCATATTCTACTCTAACCTTTTGGCAATGTCAAATTTGACTATCTGGTAGAGGGATTTTTAAATTATCGCATAATTGTGAAATTAATTTAATGCATAAATATGCATTTTTATTCGTCAAGATTAAACACTCTTAAAGCATTTTTCGTTGTGATTTCCGCAACTTCGTCAAAATCTATTTTTTTAAGCTCAGCAATTTTAGCAGCCACATAAGAAACTCGAGCCGGTTCATTAGTTTTGCCACGCAGAGGATGCGGACTTAAATAAGGACAGTCTGTTTCAATTAAGAGGTGCTCCAGCGGGGTTTCTATTGCTACTTGTTGCAGAATTCTAGCATTATTATAAGTCACCGGACCCGCCAAAGAAATTTCAAAACCAAGCTTGATGCATTCTCTCGCCATCTCTACGCTGCCAGAAAAACAATGCAAAATTCCCCCATTTTCACCGGCTTTTTCACGACGTAAAATTTCTAAAATATCCCCATGTGATTGTCTATTGTGAATCACCAGTGGTCTTTTGAGCTGTTTTGCTAAATCAATTTGTGCCAAAAAAGCCCTTTTTTGATCCTCCTTGCTAGTCAAGTCACGGTAATAGTCTAGTCCCATCTCACCAAGAGCGACCACCTGCGGGGCGGTGGCTAAATCAGCCAATTTATTTAAAATAGCCTCGTCAAAGGAGTCAGCATCATAAGGATGAACTCCCACCGTCGCATATAGCAGCTGCGGATACTTTTCAGCTAACCTCACACTCATCAAAGATGAGGCCCAGTCATATCCCACCACATTCATTTTTAAAACCTGCGCCTCCCGGGCACGCTCGAGAACTCCCTCTAAATCCTCATATAATTTAGGATCGGTAAGATGTGTATGTGTATCAAAAAGCATAAGATTACCTCCATTTACAAAAAAAGGATGTTAATCTTTTTAACATCCTTTAAATAAGCACCACTTTATTTCACTCTTCCTCCGGCGGTAATTTCCTGCACCTGCGGAAGCTCCAGCCTGCCATCATGAGAAGCCGCCAAAATCATCCCTTGCGACTCAATCCCCCGCAATTTAACCGGCTGCAGATTAGCAACCATAATGACTTTTTTCCCAACCAGATCAGCGGCTTCGTAATGTTGAGCAATCCCCGCCACCACCGTGCGTTTCTCCTCTCCCATCAACACTGATAGTTTCAGAAGTTTATCAGTTTTTTTAACCTTTTCAGCAGCTAAAACTTCAACCACACGAAAATCCAGTTTAGCAAAATCCTCTATATTCACCTGAGCTGCCACAGGCTCAAATTCAGAATCCCTTGATACGGATTCAGCGGCAGGTATCGATTTTTGCAAAAGAGACTCATCCAAGCGTGGGAATAAAGGCTCACCTCGCTGGATTTTCTGATTATAGGGATATCTCCCCCAGGATAGACTTTCCCAGGTCTGGATATCCTTCCCGTCCTCTATTCCCAGCTGCTGCCAAACCTGTAAAGGAGTATTGGGCATCACAGGCTCAATCATAATTGTCACTATCCGTAAAATCTCTACTATATTATATAGCACTGTGGCAAGCTTTGCCTTTTCCCCGGCTTTATTAAGCGCCCAAGGGGCGGCTTCATCGATGTATTTATTGGCTCGATTAATAAGTTGCCAAATCTGAGTCAGTCCTTGAGATAATTGCAAATCATCCCAGGATTTTTCCACCTCTAAAACGGTTCTCGCCGCTAAGGCCTGTAAGTCGTCATCAAATTCACAGCCCGGTCCTTGAGGAGTCAAGACGATACCCTCTTGAAACTTATTAATCATCGAAGTAACACGACTCAATAAATTGCCATAATCATTAGCTAAATCAATATTAGTACGGTTTAATAAATTCTCTTCAGAATAACTGGCATCCAAACCATAGCCCATTTCCTTAATCAAAAAGTACCGCACAGCATCTACACCATATTTATCAACCAGCTGTCCGGGGTCAACCACATTACCTTTTGATTTACTCATTTTTCCATCATCCAACATTAACCAGCCATGTCCAAACACTTTATGCGGAATCGGCAATGCAGCCGACATTAAAATAATAGGCCAGATAACGGTATGAAAACGGATAATATCCTTTCCCACTAAATGCAAATCAGCCGGCCAATATTTTCTATAAAGACTGTCATCATCGCTGTATAATCCTAAAGCCGAAACATAATTAATCAAGGCATCAAACCAAACATAAATCACATGCCGCTTATCAAAGGGAACAGGAATCCCCCAACTGAAAGTGGTACGCGAAACGCAAAGGTCATCCAATCCCTGTTTAACAAAGTTAATCATCTCATTACGCCGACTTTCTGGTTGAATAAAATCAGGATTAGCCTTCACAAATTCTAACCAGCGATCAGCATATTTACTCATCTTAAAAAAATAGCTCTCTTCTTGAGCTTTTTCCACGGGACGACCACAATCAGGACAGATGTTGCCTTCTGCAAGTTGACTCTTAGTGAGAAAAGTCTCACAAGGAGTGCAGTACCAGCCCTCATATTCCGCCTTATAAATATCACCTTTGTCATAAATGGCTTGAAAAAGTTTTTGCGCTGTTTTTTTATGACGATCCTCTGTGGTGCGAATAAAATCATCATATTCTACAGACAAAACCTGCCATAATTTGCGGAAATTAGCCACGATTTCATCAACAAATTCCTGTGGCTCTTTGCCTGCTTCTGCTGCACGATATTGAATTTTCTGTCCATGCTCATCCGAACCGGTTAAAAAATAGGTATCAAAGCCACGCATCTTTTTATAACGCCTGATAGTATCGGCCGCCACCGTTGTATAAGCATGTCCAATATGCAGATTATCACTGGGATAGTAAATTGGTGTTGTAATATAAAAAGTTTCCTTAACACTCATAAAAAAACCCCCAAATATTTATCTAACTAATTCATTATAGTACCAAAATAGCTGTTATCTGTCAAGTTAGAGCGTCAGATCATAGATTTTTTTCACCGACAATCCATACACTTTTGCGAGCTTTTGGGCGGCCTCTTTGCGGCTTCTGCCCTCAGACATCAATTCGTGAGCAAAACTGCATAACATTTCATCTGTTGGCACTTTCTGCACAAATTCAGGACAACCTTCCACCGCAATAGTAAATTCACCACGCGGCTCATGTTCTGAAAAATAAACCTGAATTTCTGCAACAGACCCTCGCTTAAACTCTTCAAAACGTTTGGTTAATTCACGTCCCACTACAAGCTGTCGCTGGCCAAAAATCTCCTTTAAATCAGCTAAAAAAGCACATAGTCGGTGCGGTGCCTCATAAAAGACCATAGTTCGCTCCTCCCGGGCTAATTTTTGCAAATGCCTGCGACGATGCTTTTTCTCCCGCGGCACAAACCCCTCAAAAACAAAACGCTCCGCCTTTAAACCGCTGACCGTCAAAATGGACAAAACCGCACTAGCCCCCGGAATCGGGACCAAATCTATCCCCGCAGAAATTGCCGCCTTAACTAATTCATATCCGGGATCACTAATAAGAGGAGTTCCGGCATCGGAAATAATGGCAACGTCTTTTCCGGCAAGAAGCATTTTTATTAATTGTTCACTTTTTGAAAGCTCATTATGCTGAAAATAGCTGGTTAAGGGCTTTTGTATTGCTAAATGATTAAGAAGTCTACGGCTGTGGCGAGTATCCTCTGCCGCAATCACATCAACCTCTTTTAACGTTTTAATGGCCCTTAATGTAATATCATCCAAATTGCCAATAGGTGTGGAAACTATATATAGTTTACCCTCCTGTTTGTTCATAAAAAATCCCTCACAAAATACCTCAACCTTAAAAACACTTGCCTCTATCTGGAAAAGCAGTAGCAAAAAAGTGTTTTATGATGATCAGCTACTATATGATTCTACGTGATCACCTATTCTTTTTCAGGAATCCCTCGGCGATGCAAAAAAGAAAGACAGAACATACAATCTTCACTCAAAGATTGTCCAAAAAAAGCATGACAAATATGGAAGCCTTCATCATAAAGCCTCGCCAGCTCTTCTAAGCCATCTTGATTATCTCCTGTTTTGGATAATTGTTCCTGCAGAAGAAAATTTTGTTTTTCCAGATCCTCAGCTCTTTGTCGCAAAGCCTGTGTTTCCGAGAGCAGATCAATTAGTTTTTCTTCCCATTCTTGCAGATCTCGGGAAAGACTCATAAAAGTCCTCTCCTTCTTCTATTCATCTTCTAATGAAGTCAATTCCTGCAAATCAACTTCCTTCTCATCATTTTCATAAGGATAAGATCCTTTATCATTGCCGCATTTTTCACAATCATAATTTTCATACTTTAAGCAACACATTAAACGCCCGCACATACCGGAAATCTTGGCGGGGTTAAGAGAAAGATTCTGTTTTTTAGCCATTTTAATAGACACCGGTTGAAAGTCACTTAAAATAGAATAGCAGCATAAAACCCTTCCGCAACAACCCAATCCACCCAAAATTTTCGCCTCATCCCGCACGCCGATTTGCCGCATTTCAATACGAGTACGAAAAACATGAGCTAAATCCTTAACCAGTTCACGGAAATCAACTCTACCCTCGGCAGTAAAGTAAAAAATTATTTTACTCACATCAAAAGTATAAGAAACCTCCACCAGTTTAATCGGCAAATTATGCTGTAGAATCTTTTCTTGGCAAATTTTAAAAGCTTTTTTTTCAGCCAGTTTATTTTGTTCACATTTTTCCAGATCCTCAGGCGTAGCCTTACGTACAACATCTTTTAAGGGGTTGACCAATTCGCTGCCCTCAACCTCTTTAGGAACGACAGCGACATAACCAAATTCCAGCCCCCTGGCAGTCTCCACCACCACATTATCATTAACCTCTAGCTCCAGGTCTAGAGGATGAAAATAATATATTTTCCCGGCTCGTTTAAAACGAACTCCTACTATTTTAACCATTTTACCTCCGATTAATTTTAAATATACTAACTCTATAACATTACTATTTTATCTTAAATAGACCACTAACTCAAGCATTGAGTGTCCTAACTGGCAAACCATGTCCAAAAACGGACAAAAAACACATCAGCTAATAATCGCTGGTTAATATTTCTTCTCAATAAATCAATCGCCCGCTCGCAAAAGAGAGCGGCCTCCACAGCGACTTGACCGCAAAAAGGCCCTTGTCCCTTTCTGATATTTTGATGCAGCAACCATAAGATTGCCGAAAGAAATACAATTAAAGATTCTCGTTCTTTATGCCAGCTTTGCGCAAAGACCATGATCCTGGCCAAAGAATATCCACTAAGGTTATCCAAAAAATCCTCTGCTCGCACCATCATTTCCGCAAGAGTCTCTTCGGTCAGTAAAAAACCGTTTTCTCCACCCAAATTATAAAGCCGGCAACGTGAAATAATAGTCGGCAAAACCCCCTGCTGCTTATCAGCACACAAAATAAAAATCGTCTCGCTTGGCGGTTCTTCCAATATTTTAAGCAGGCTGTTGGCTGCCTCTTCTTTCATACGATCGGCGTTCCGGATAATAAAAACCTTTTTACCTCCCTCATACGAATGTAAATTGGCTTCCGTTTGCATTTTCCTCAGCTGCTGAATACGAATGACATCATTATCCGGCTTAATAATCCGCAGATCAACTAAATTACCACTTTTGGCCTTACGACAATTTATGCACCGGTTACAAGGCTGTCCGGATAAAGGATTGTGACAAAAAATAGCTCGTGCAAATAATTCGGCCTGACGATCAGCTGTCACTCCGCAAAACAAATAGGCATGGCTAATCTGCCCTTGAGCAATTTGTGTCGCCAAAGACGCCTCAAGCAACCCCTCATCGGTGATTTCCATCATCTCTCTGCCTAGATCATACATTTTATCAGCTTCTCCTCAACCACAGCTTTAATATCTGCAAAAATTTCCGAGGGCGTCCTTTCCGCCTCAAGAGTAATGATTCTTTGTCGATTTTGTTCCGCTATCTGATCATAAGCCGACTTAACACGCAGATAAAAATCCTGATCTTCTTGCTCTATACGGTCAACACCTTTCCATCTTCCCATAGCTACATCTAAGGAAATCTCTAAATAAAAGGTCACATCCGGCAAACAACCTTGCAAAGAAAAATCATTTAAGGCCTCCAATATCGCTATGGAGATACCCCTTCCTCCTCCTTGATAGGCGATAAAGGAATCTATATAGCGATCGCAAATCACAATTTTACCCGCATTTAAGGCAGGCTTTATTACCTCTGACACATGTTGCGCTCTATCTGCTGCAAACAGCAACACTTCTGCCGCATCATTGATCTGCTCCTGACCATTTTCTAACAATAACTGACGCAAACCTCTACCCAATGATGAACCACCGGGTTGACAAGTCAAGCAAGCCGCTTGACCCTTTTGCAGCAGCCATTCATATAAAAGTTGTGATTGCAATGTTTTTCCGCAACCATCGATACCTTCAAAAGTAATTAGTAAGCCCCTCGTCATCGAAATGCTTCTTCCCCTCTGCCTTAATATAACATTAGTATTATTAACTTCTAACTTCGGCATTAATCAAGCACTTTCCTTGAAAAAAGCATCATTATTTTAATAATTACTGTAGATATGATATAATTACGGTACTTTTTTATCAAAGGAGTTCAAAATGCGCCTTTTTATTGCTTTACCTTTGCCGCCCAAAATCACCCGAGAACTGACAAATAATGTGAAAAATATTCAGCCCTACTGCACAAGAGGTAATTTCAGCGATCCTCAAAATTACCATCTGACTTTGCACTTTCTTGGTGATTGCACAGCAGCACAACTAATCAATTTACAAAAACTTCTCCCCGACTTAGCCGCTAAACATCAACAATTCACCCTGCATTTGGATAGATGCGGCACCTTTGTCAGGGGTAACCGACACATTCTATGGAGGGGAATCAAGCCCCCCTATCCGGAGCTTTTATATTTGGTACAGGATTTAGAAGAAAAGCTTTCTAATCTTGGCTGGATGGCTGAATCAAGAACCTTTAAACCACATCTAACTTTAGCAAGACAAGTTGTTTTTACCCGGGAATTGACAAAAATAGCCATTAAAGAACAACCTTTGTCATTTAGCGTCAAGCAGCTTGCTCTGATGGAAAGCCATTTACTTGAAGGTAAACTAACCTATACACCCCTTTGTCTTGCGAATCTAAAACATTAAATATTAATAAAGCAGCAGACTTTTTCTGCTGCTTTATTAATCAAAATCATATTTCGTACGATTAAGCACTTTAGCATAAGATCCGGCGGGGAAGTTTTTTACTTTATCCATATCATATGATTCATATCCGTAAATCTTACCATAAGAACGCATCTTTGCAAGATCCTCAACGACCGAACCAAAAGTCGGCACAATTCTTTCCAGCCATAGAAACCAATACAGCTGATCTGCTAATTTCCAATAAAAACACCGATCCGTATCACATAACCCTTTTTCTATCCCCTTTAAACAATGCCAGGTATAGAAGTTTTCATTAAGATATATATGTTCATACACATCATTAGTGCTATAAACAAACTGGATCCGTTCACCAACTAAATCAGCAGTAGGCTGATGTTTAGGCGTAGCGGCACTAAAAGGCTCATTAAGAGCAGCATGCTTAAATTCCACCTTCACAGAAGTAAGCGGCAACCCCTTATCCCCTCTTTCAAACTGTGAAACAGCCACTTCCCCCTGGGTAGGCATTGTACCAATGGCAGTAGTTGCTATCTTTTTGTTAACATCCACAACAGTTGTAATAGACTTGGTTTCCCCATACGAATAAATAAAATCGATAAAATAAATGCCTTCCCGCGGTGAAACTGCATGATAAATAGCAGAGTGTACATTATCACAATAAGTAAATTTGATAGTTTCCATATCTAAAAATTCATAGCTGACCTGTTGCCCATCTTCATAAAACAGTTCCATCTTTTGTCCCACAAAATCGGGAGTCTGAGGCAGGCTAAACTCACTGAATCCTTCCGACAACTCCTGAACAGTAACAAAATCTCTTTTGTGATTAGCGGTGTCCATAAACTCATCTCCTTTTGTTTAATAAATGGCAAGCTCCATCGTTCTTATCATTATAGCAAATAATAAAACAACACGCCATAGTTTTATATGGCGTGTTGTTATTAGTTTTCTAAAGCTCAGAGAAATCCAGAGTAGCAAACAGATCTTCAATGGTCTCAGCACGTCTAATCTCTTGCACACTACCATCCTCTTTTAAAAGCAATTCCCGTGAACGTAGCTTGCTATTATAATTAAAACCCATTGCCTGACCATGCGCACCTGTGTCATGAATAATCAAAATATCCCCTTTGGTAATCTGCGGCAAAGCCCTGTCAACAGCAAATTTATCGTTATTCTCACACAGCGAACCTGTAACATCATAAACATGATCAAGAGGAGAATTCTCTTTACCAAGCACAGTAATATGATGATAAGCCCCATATAAAGCGGGACGCATTAAGTCTGCCATGCAGGCATCAACACCAATATATTTTTTATAAATATCCTTGTGATGAATGGCAGTAGTAACAAGATAACCATAAGGTCCTGTAATCATCCGTCCGCTCTCTAAACAAATTTTCACCTTATCCATGCCCGCCGGAACCATAATTTGCTGATAAAGATTTTTAATACCATTAGCAAATTTACGCAAATCGACTTCCTCATCCTCCGGCCTGTAAGGGATGCCAATACCTCCGCCTAAATTAATAAACTCTACCACCACGCCTGTTTTTTGCTGCAGATCTACGGCTAGATTAAACATCATTTCAGCAGTTTCCCACAAATATTCCACATTGATTTCATTGGAAACAACCATGGTATGTAAACCGAAACGCTTAATCCCCTTAGTCTGCAACCTCCTGATGGCATCAATGATATTATTTCTCGTCATACCATATTTAGCTTCTTCAGGATAACCAATAATGGTGTTACCGGTCTTACGCAAAGGACCGGGATTAAAGCGAAAGGAGATAATCTCCGGCAAACCCGCTACTTCCTCTAGAAAATCAATATGAGTGATATCATCCAGGTTAATAACCGCATCCAGCTCTCTGGCTTTAACAAATTCCTCGGCCGGCGTGTTATTGGAAGTAAAACAAATGTTGTCCCCGAGAATACCTACTTTTTCCGCTAAAACTAATTCAGGATAAGAGCTGCAATCAGCACCAAAACCTTCCTCTTTTAATATCTTTAAAATATACGGATTTGGCAGGGCCTTCACCGCAAAATATTCCTTAAAGCTGGGAGTCCAGCTAAATGCAGACAACAATTCCCTGGCATTAGCGCGAATATCCTTTTCTAGATAAAGATGAAAAGGTGTACCATATTTAGCAACAATTTCCCTAATTTTTTGTTCACTGACAGGTATTTGCTTTTTTGACATTCTAATCCTCCCACAGCATATATTATAACATCCTTTTAATTATGACAAAATATTACTATTTAGTCAAGATACCTACTCTAGTTTCATTCTCTAATTTCATTAATAAAGCTCTTCTATGGGAATGGCCAAACCTGTATTCTCGCTATCCTTGATGGAGGCGAAAACTACTGCAGCCACCTCACCCCGGTCATTAAAAACAGGACTGCCACTGCTGCCAGGATAAATTGATCCGGTGATTAAGATTACCGGATGCTCAACATCTTGCAAAAACAAGGTTGCATTTACCACCGTCCCTTGACCGACAGTCCAGTCAAATCCTAAAGGATTACCAATAAAGATTACCTTATCCCCATTTGTTAAAGGATTTTTTGCCAATTTCAGACAAGGTAAGTTTTCCCCCTCAATCTCAAGAATCGCTAAATCAACATCTGAAAAGGTTTGCCATTTCCTGGTCATGAAAACTTGACCATCAGGAAAAGTCACCGTCAAAAGCTTAGCATCTTCCACCACATGCCTATTGGTCACAATTGCACCGTCCGCAGCAATATTAAAGCCTGTACCCTGAGAACCTATGGAGCTAATACTGACCACTGAGGATTTTAAGGATTTAACCATAGGATCAGCAGAAAGTTCCGAGGATTGACGCAAAAACCCTAAATCCGGCAGATTTTTCAGCTGCAAAACTCCCGTATAGGACAGCACAAGAAAAGCTATCACTACTAAAACAGCCACTATGCTGAAAAAAACTCCCCGTGACTTACGCGATTTTTGATCATCAGGGTGCCGATTAAGTTCTTTGATTTCTGCCATATCTAAATCCTGAAGATCCTCTGGCTTGGGGGGAATCTCCCACGGTTCTAAGTTTTCGTAGTCCTCTGGCTTGATATGGCGAACAATACGATATTTAGCCATAATTTCTCTATTCCACCTGTAGCTGTCTTAAAAATATTTCCAGAGCTTCTTGATCCCATTTTGTTAAGTAATGTATTGGTCTTTGCTCAATCCTCTGCCAGTTTTCTATGTGGCTGGAATTATAAGCAATAAATTTTTCCACTCCCGCCGCACTGGCTGATTGAATATCTATAACGGCATCGCCGGTAGCAAGCAAATCACTTGCTTTCAGATGGGGAAATTGCTCCAAAGTATATAAAATCCCTTTAGGAGATGGTTTTAAAGCGGGAGTAACCCCACGACCCAACACCAGATCAAAATAATCACGTACACCTAAATGCTTGACCGTTTCTTCCGCATCTTGATGCACATTATTAGTAATCAAAAAAAGGTTGGCGTGAGGCTTAACACCCTCTAAAATATCAAGGATACCTTTTTCCAAAACAGCCTTTTTAAGCCCCTCATATTCCACTTCTCTAACCATTTGCCAAATTGCCGCCTGTAACTCCTCTGTCATTAAAGGATGGTTTTTGGCTGCCTGCATAATTGGTGAAACCGATAAGCTTTCATCCGGTTCTATTCCCGCCTCTTTTAACATGCGACAGGTCTTTGAATGCATCAAAGAATACTCAATAAAGGAGTGGATAACTGTATTGTCCATGTCAAAAATTATGCCTTTTTGTTTTTGCATCTTATTCACCCTTGTTTTTTTATATTTTATAAAATTTTCCTCAATAGTATATATTAGTATATATTCTTTTCTTTTCGACAGTTTCCTTTCCGGCAGGGGAAAGAGTCATGGATAAAGAATATATCTATTTATCAAATATTTACTAATGGTGCTTTATGAATAGTTTACGCTCTTGTTCTACCAATAACTTTTTTTCCTTAAACTCTTTTCAGCTTAAAATTTTGGCTTGTCTTTTTATGGCAATAGACCATGTTGGCTACATTATGTTTCCCGAATGCATGCTCTTACGGTTAATCGGACGTCTGGCCTTTCCTCTTTTTGCCTTCATGATTGCCAATGGCTTTTATTATACTAAAAATCGGCGCCGCTATTTGCTGCGCCTTTTTCTCTTTGGACTGGCCATTCAAATACCCTTTTACCTGTTTACCTCTTCGGAAATGCTCAACATCTTCTTTACCCTCTCGCTGGGACTGGCTGCTATTTGGCTCTATGACCTGCTTAAGGACTGGCATAAGGGATGGGGGTTTTTGTGCGTTGCGGCCTGTGCGGTTTTAGCACAACTTTTACACCTGGACTACCAAGCCTATGGTGTGCTGCTGATTTTTACTTCTTATTTACTATTCAACGATCTAAAACGCTTAATCATTCCCTGGGGAATTATTAATTTCGCAAATTTCCTGCTGCTTTGCCTAACATCCAGCCAAGGCTTTCATTATCAATGGGCTTATATCCAATCGTTTTCCCTGGTCTCCATCATCTTCATTCTTATGTATAATCGACAGGAAGGACGTAAAGCCACTTTATTATTTTACATATTCTATCCGTCCCACCTGGCCGCGATCTATTTATTAAGCCAGATCATCAGATAAGACCCATTTCGCAAAGGGGGGAGAGAAAATCGCTTTTAATCAGTCCATTTCATCTATCGTCAATTTAAATGAGGGTATAAATTTATCAACAAAATATTCAACCTCGGGCATCTTTGCGTATTTATCAAGTTCCTTTTTTATAGTTTTTTCTGCTTGTGCAAATTCACCGTTGCCGGCAGCAGTTTCTTCCAAACATTTAGCATAAGCACTAATTTTATCGGCCGCCTTGACCAAGTCGGCCGCTTTACCGGGTGACGGCGAAAAAAGCGGCGCAAAATCAGGGCGTAATTCAGCCGGCAAAAGCGAAAGCAACTTATCTTTGGCCACCTTTTCAATTTCTTTATAGGCAATATTAATCTCCGGATTGTAGTATTTGACAGGAGTGGGTAAATCACCAATTACCACCTCTCCGGCATCATGATAAATTGCCAGTACCGCAACCTCCTGTGGGTCAACATCGCCGGCAAAATATTTATTACTAATCACAGCCAAGGCGTGAGCAATCATGGCCACCTGTAAGCTGTGCTCTTGAATGTTTTCCGGCAGCACATTCCGCATCAAGCTCCATCTTTTAATCAACTTCATGCGTGAAAGATAGGCAAAAAAATGACTGTTCACAAAAAGCCCTCCTTGTTTATCATTCGTTTATCATTCGTTTATCATCCGTTTATCATCCGTTTATTAACGGACAGCTATTTTCCTTGTTGATACGCTTTTCTATTGCTAAAGCAGCCGGAGTGGCCGCCATACCACCCAAAGATGTTTCCTTTACAGCCGGCGGCATATTACGGCCTACATTATACATTGCTTCAACCATTTGGTCAAAGGGTACCACCGCCTGCATCCCGGAAAGCACTAAATCAGCCGATAATAATGCATTACTAACACCAATAGCATTTCTGGTATTACAAGGAGTTTCCACCAATCCCGCCACAGGATCACAAACTAATCCCAAAAGATTGGAAATGGCAATCGCCGCCGCATCCAAAATTTTTCGAGGCCCTCCACCCATCAACTCTACAGCCGCAGCTGCAGCCATACTGGATGCCACGCCAACCTCAGCCTGACATCCGCCAACGGCTCCGGAAATGGTAGCATTTTTAGCAAAAACTACACCGATTGCCCCCGCTGTCAAAAGACCGTTGAGCAGCTGTTCATCACTGAAACTTTGCGTCTCGGCCAAAGTAAAAAGTGCCGCAGGCAAAACTCCGCAAGCTCCGGCGGTCGGTGCCGCAACAATCCTGCCCATCGAAGCATTAACTTCTGAAGCTGCCAAAGCATAAGCCACGGCCTTACTCATACGGCTACCGCATAAAGGTGATTTTTGTGCATATTCCCACATCTTGGCGGCTTGACCGCCAATAATCTTACCTCGATACCGTCCCTTTTGATCAGCCAACGGCTCTGTTACGCTTTGTTTCATAATGTCCAAGTTCTTTTGCAGTCTTTTATAAATAGCCGCTTCCCTGATATCATTTTTTTCGGATTCATGCTGCAACATGATCTGATAAAAGGGCATTTCATATTTTTGAGCTAGATTTAATAAATCTTTTCCGCTGGAAAATTTCATCTTTTTCTCCTATAAACTAATCGCATCCACAACAAATAACTGATAAATAAAAGAAAGATCCGTGATCTTTTCTAAAGCCGCTGAGGGTATTGTTTCATCAGTTTCTAAAACCATCATCGCTTGATCAAAACGCCTATTCCTAAACACCCGCATAGAAGCTACATTAACACCGTAGTCAGCTACCAACTCCGTAATCTTTGCTAAAACACCGGGCTGATCATCATGCAAAGTAATCAAAGTAGGGTAATCACCGGAAAAATCGACAGGATTATCATTTATTTGCGTTATTTTAATGACACCACCACCCAAAGAGCAACCGACAATACTTATTTCTCCCTCGGTACCATCAACAACAATTTCCACACTATTAGGATGGACATCTCCCAAATCAACACAAATAAATCGATAATCCAATCCCGCCTGATCGGCCAACTCATAGGCATCCTTGAGCCTTTCATCAGAAGGCTTAAGTCCCAAAACACCTGCCAGCAAAGCCTTGTCAGTTCCATGCCCGCTTTGCGTCTTGGCAAATGATCCGTGCAGACGAAAAAGCACAGAGTTTATTTTTTCTCCGGCTAATAGCCTGGCAATAAAACCAATACGCGCCGCCCCAGCTGTATGCGAGCTGGATGGACCAATCATAACCGGTCCGATAATATCAAACAGACCAACTTCCGGCATCTAAACCACCTCAGATCACTATTTTAATTAACTATAAAAAAATAGAGCAACAGACCTCCCTTGAAGAGGCCTGTTTTATTTTGTACCAGATGGCATAAATTTATAATTAAATATCGAAGATTTTATCAACACCCTTTAAACCAAATACACCATCTATCCGTTTTTTGCTCGCCAACGGTTAATTAAAGAATTAACTTATAATTCTATCATCATTTAGCATATAACGATAAGCAATAGTATTTAATAAAATCCACGGAAATCGCCAGCTTCTTATGCAATCTCACTTTTTAATAAATGATGGCGCAATCGCAGACCTTCCCGATAACCAAGACCATAAATTCACAAATGCCCCTTAAGAGCTTACTAATTCTTCATTATATAAAAGATCATAAAACTTTCTCGAATAAATTATATTATATACTTAATTACTGTTTTCTGTCAAGAATGGCCTTACTACAATAAAGATCCTACAAAAAAAGAGAGGTAATTTACCTCTCTTTAGCAGATTTTTAACCCTTTCTATAAAACCCTCTTTATCACAGGCATTCTGCGTCTTTGTGAAGCCAGTAAGCTCCCTTCACCCATCTCGATAATAAAAGCTTCCACGACCTCAGGATCGGCAATAACTCCCGCATAATAACGAAGCAAATTATTCAAAGCCTCTGCACAAATCATCCTTTTCTGCCCCCCGGGTGGATAAAGAAGCGAATCATATAACCATACTACCGTAAAAATACGACAACCCAAGGGAATCTCTCGCCCTTTAAGCCCTTTGGGGCCATTTCCATTGTAACATTCACCATAATAACGCAACAAATGAGCTGCTGCTGCTAATTGCGGCACTGAAGCGGCGATCTGAGCACCGATATCAATATGGCTATCCCAAACAGCTCTTTCCCTTTCGGTAAGCTCTCTATCCTGATGCAAAAGATAATCAGGCAAGCCAATTTTACCAATATCGTAACAATAGCATAGAATGCCCAGCTCTTTTCTTTCTTGTCTATCCATGTTAAAATAAGCCGCTAAACGCCTGGCCTGAAAAAGCATTCGTTCAGACTTATTGCAACTTTCAGCACAGCCCTCCCATTCCGGTGGACCATTGCTGCTGGTAAAAAAGTTAACTAAACCCCGCCCGAGTTTTTCTACTGATAGACGCATAAGAAAGAGATCCCTCCTTAGCTATAAATACAACATATTGTATCTTATTCGCCAAAAGGGAGGGTTCTCCTGCTAAATATTGTAAATTGGTTAATTTTATTTATGATAAAAGTGCCCGGCATTAATTTTACATGCCCGATAGACCTGTTCCAGCAGAATCAGACGCATAAGCTGGTGAGGAAAGGTCATTTTGCCAAAGGAAATAACCAAGTCGGCAGTTTTTAAAATATTTGTCCCCAAGCCGAATGAACCACCAATGGTAAAAACTATGGGTGTTTTCCCGGAAATCGCCAAGTCGTTTAATTTTTTTGCTAAATTTTCAGAGGAAAGCGTCTCACCGTTCCGATCTAAAACAATATGATAGCAACCCGCCGGCAGATTTTTTTTCAAAGCCAGTCCTTCGGCCTCTTTAATCTGTACAATTTGAGCAGCGGAGGGTCTATCTGCGCTCCGAACCTCTTTCAGCTCCTGCACCCTGACTTTGGCTAAAGTACTCAAACGCTTCAGGTATTCTCTTATCCCATCTCTAAGATAAGACTCTTTTATTTTACCAATACATAAAATAGTAATTTGTATCACTGCCTCTACTCCAGCTCCCCTAAAGTAACAGTAAGTGTTTTTTCTACAAATTTACCTTTTTGAACCTGTCTCAAAAACTTCACGGAGACCTTATCATTTACCTCTTTACTAAATATTGTTTGTTGTAAATCATAAGCATCGGCAATCTCTTTTTCATCAAGAGCAATAATTACATCATAATCTTGCATACCCGCTGCCACTGCACCCCCGCCGGGCATGGTCATGATAACCACACCATAAGCTACCGGAAGGTTATTGTAGGCAGCTATTTGTTCTGTTACTGAACCAACAATAGAAACACCCAAAGCAGGACGGACTACCTTGCCCTTTTCAATCAGCTGTTCTGTAATTTCTTTAACTGTATTACTGGGAATGGCAAAACCCATGCCTTCAAATTCCGTACTGGCAATCTTGGTAGAATTAATACCGATTAATTTCCCTTCGCCATTAACCAATGCCCCTCCGGAATTGCCGGGATTAATCGCCGCATCTGTCTGAATCAAACTGGATTGTAATCCCTCCGAAGTCGCCAGCATTCTGTTTAAGCCGCTCACTATCCCGGCAGTAACTGAACGGGCAAAATCTTCACCGCCCGGATTACCAATCGCCACCGCCAATTCACCCACGGCCACCTTACCAGAATCGGCAAACTCTACAAAGGATAAATCTTTCGCCTCTATCTTGAGTACCGCCAAATCGGTATATTCATCACTAGCTATCACGGCAGCATCAAAAATATCACCATTGGCCATGCCTACCGTTATCTTCTTGGAACCGGCCACCACATGATAATTAGTTACTATATATCCATCCGCAGAAATAATCACGCCGGAACCTGTACCCTGTGTTTCTTCAGTAGTGCCGGTACCTCCCATATAAAAATCATTAACAGTGGAAATATTGGTCACCGATACTATCGCCGGTGAAACCTTATTAGCAATAGCTGTTACCTGTGTAAGGTCGCTTTCGCTGGTACTGGAATAAGAAATCGGCGATTCACTCGCCTGCTCCTCCGCTACGTCCGAATCCCCTAAATTAAAATTATTTGTCGCATAAATAGCAAAAAGTCCCCCGGCAATCGCTGCGGCAAAAATACACACAACGAGTAAAACAATAAATCCTGCCCTACCTCGTCTTTCCGAAAAATAACTCATATATAAAACCTCCTTAACTATTAAACAAGCTTTACCAAAGGTGAAGCTGCTCTATTTTTCGCCACTGATACAGCACAAGTATAGGAAAAATCCCTTTGGCTAAAAACATTGTGTATTTCCGACATGGCAATCTGTGATGTGTTATTGGTTTCACTTAAATGTGCCAGCATCACGGCTTGCGTTTGGTCTGTAATAATTCTTGACAAAGCCTGGGCACTTTGCCGATTTGACAAATGGCCCTGACTGCCGGCAATTCGTTTTTTCAAAAAATGAGGATAAGGTCCCTCCGCCAAAGCAATCTCACAATGATTAGATTCCAAAACGATCCCGTCACAGCCTTGCATTAAATCGACCATCGATTGCGTTACCTTGCCGGTATCGGTTGCCACAGCGACTCGATGATTTTGATGATGCACAACCATCCCTACCGGCTGCACGGCATCATGATAAGTTTTAAAAAATTCAATTTCCAGATCTCCAATTGCCATATCATAAGTAAACTTATGCCGTTTCGAGGGCATAAAGTCATCATAAAAAGGTAATTCCCGCCAGGTTAATTCCGAAGCAAAAACAGGGATATCATAACGACCGGCACAAACAGGGACACCTTTTACATGATCACCATGTTCATGACTGACTAAAATAGCATCGATTTCAGATAAGTTAACAGCAATTTCAGCCAAAGCCTTTTCCAAATAGCGGCAGGAACATCCCACGTCAATCAAAATCTTGGTTTTGCCGCCACAGATATAAATACAGTTTCCGTGAGAACCACTCATAAGGGTTGTAAATTCCATGATTATCTCCTACCTTGCACTTATAATCTTATTCTATCATCATCCACATTCCCGGGCAATAAGCATCTGCAACAAATCACTAAAAATATGGAATATCAACACATTTTATGTTATAATACATATATGAAAATTCCTAAGGAGGGAACATTATGTGTAACGAATGTGGTTGTCATCATCATGGTCATTTGCATGTGACCTTGCCTGTAAACGGTCTAACCAATTCATTTATGGCACAAGATCTGCAAAGCGCTCTTAATGATTTACCCGGCATCGATCACGCCTTGGCCGACCTTAAAAAAAGACAAGTTTCCTTCACCCTTGCAGAAGGAGGCAATCTGGAGAAAGCCCATACTATCATTGAGCAGTTTTCCTGAATCATTTTTTGAACTTTCTTAAACCATAGATAAACCACCGGATTTTAAAAACCGGTGGTTTATTTTTATTAGGTTTTATTATGGCAAATATTTTAAAGGATCATAGTAATCACCATTGATGCGCACCTCAAAATGCAGATGTGGACCTGTGCTGCGACCTGTTGAGCCAACTTCACCCAGTTTTTGCCCCTTAGCCACAGACTCCCCCTTAGAAACGCAGGTTTTGCTGGAATGAGCATACCAAGTTTCTAAACCGCCCCCATGATCAACCTTCACCATGTAGCCATAAGCACCTTCCCAACCAACAAAAATTACTTTACCATCATCGGCTGCAACATATGGATCCCCAGTCTCACCATCAATATCTATGCCGGTGTGATAACCTAAACTGCGAGGACCAAAGTACGAATTGATTTTACCCACTAAGGGCCAGCCAATAGCACCACCGGATCCATCACGGGCGGCAACGGTCATTTTAGTTCCTCTGGCCACAACCTTATTAACAGGTTCAATCATTACGACAGAGGAAAGCCGCTCTTGACTAATCATGACACCATTTTCCTCCGTAACTTGCCAGGTAACCTCTTCTTCCCCAATTTTACCCTCAGAGAGAATTTCCGTTTTTCCACGCATTAAAGAGCTATCATTTTGGCTTTCCACATTGAAAGGCAGAGCCGCTTTTTTAACAACTTCTTTTGTCACTTCTACGTTAATCAAGGATTTATTCTCAGCAAGCTTTACTGAACTGCCCAATTCCAGATCATCAGATGTCAGTCCATCATTAGCTTTTTTCAAAGTTTTGATTGGAATGTCATATTGTTTGGCAATCGTCCACAATGTTTCATCATTACTTTCCACAATATGTATCATCTGCTGAGGGCTGCCAAAAAGCAACATATTTGCAGCAACCTCAGGGGTTACCATTTCTTTAACAGGCTTTTGGGGTGATTCAACAGACACCTTTTGAGCAAACTTAACATCGATGACTGTATCACCTTCATCAATATAATAATCCTTAACCGCCTGAATAGCCTTTTTGGCATCTTCTTCATTGGCCAAATAAAGCTCTTCCTGATCATCAATTTTAATGGCTGCCATTTGTGCTATAGGCGTAAGTTTTTGGTCAAGAATCTCGGCGGCTTCAGTGACTGTGCAAAGACTACAGCCGTCACGATCGACCTTCGCTAAATCAACAGACTCTTTAATCTCTACATCAACACCAATTTCCTGGCTTTTATCTGATAAATAATTGTCAATAGCTTGATAAGCTTGCTTTTGATTTGCCAAAGCAACCAGTTTATTACCATCGGCAGTAATATAATATGCGCTGGCATAAACATCCAATGCCTTAGGGAGACCCAAAACCCCAACAACCGCACAAAGGCTGACAATAATAGCAATGATTACTTTTGTTCCTTTTCCCGCACCTACTCTTTTTCCGCTTTCACTACAATTATCTTTACTCAAGTTACCATTGTTCAAAGTCTCCAGAGAATTATTTGTCTTAAAGGACTCCTCATGCTCTGTTAACTTATTCATAAAAACACCACTTTTTTTCATTTTTTTAGCGTGCTAAAGAATTCTTAGCCCGCCTTTGAGTGTAATAATAACACGCTTTCCAAGGCCTTACAAGATTCCTACGGCCTTTTTCACAAAAAAACCACAAGAGCCAGCTCGTCTAGCAGCATCCTTGACTAATAGTCTGAAAATTGGGACGAGCCCCGTCCTTTTACGCTCACAAAACTAACAAAGATAAGTATTTTAGACAAAATGTATAAATATAACAATTATTGTCGATAAAACAAAAACTGTTTTATCCTTTTATCAACCTACGCAAAAAAGTTTATACTCAATATTAACCTCACTTATTGATGTTTATATGCAGGCAATTACCAAAATAACAGTTCCCAATAGGATAATTTCAGATATTATTCAAATTCCACGCATTACAAATCTTTCTAGCTTTATTTAAAAGATAAAAACAATAAGATTGTAGAAATATCTACTATTAAAAAAATAATAGCAAAAAAATCACCAAAAAAGACTGTTTTTAACACACCGCTTAGATTTTAGATGGTATTCTTAATCACCTTACCGAATAAATAGTCATGTTTTTTGTGCCTTCCATCGGCACATCCTGCAACCGTCAATTCTTGTACTTTTATCCTCTGCCGGCTCTCTTGATCCTCAAATAACACTTAATTGCTCTTTTGATTAGAACCTTTTACACGAAAAACCCACCCCCAATAACAGTACTGTTATTGGGGGTGGGTTGATGACGCATAGGGGATTCGAACCGCCAGACTAATTAAACTGTGGTGTATCCAAATGACAAAAGTGCAGCACAATTGACAGAAACTATTCTGTAAGAGCAAGCACCCCCTTGTTTCTCTCAAAGTGCGGGAAAATCCAACATATCCTCTATGGCTCTTTATCCGCAGTACAAATTACGGAAAACGTTATTATGATACTGCGCTGCAAATTCACCTCAATTGTTAGATATGACCCTTAGTTATACAATCAGTATTTCTCAATATGCAACTCAGCAATACCATGATCGTTCCCCATGAAATCTGATACAAAAACACTAGCTAAATACTCACCATCTGCCTTGGAAGCATCATTTCCATAGGAACATCTTCTGTACTTAAATAGCTGTAGATTGACGATATCACGCCATCACCATATGCTTCAACTACAACCTCACCCAAAGCTTCATCAAAAACTGTTTTGGAATAGCCAAGAGACAAGATGGTTCCTGTCTCTTTGTCTAAAACCGACTTAAAATCAAGATCTTTTAAGTCAGAGTTTCCATTGCACGACACAAGTGTTAGCGCAATAGTAACTACTAACAGTAAGCCAATGAACTTTTTCATCTCAGAACCTCCCAATTACTATAATTCATTCCATCATATCATTACAGTGGGGATTACATAAAAATTACTACTTTTTCGCCGATTCTAAATAATCATAGATGCGGATAGCTCCAAAGAATTCCGCTTGTTCTCTGGCATAATCCAGGACCTTATCATCAACTGTAGCACCATTTTCTACCAGCAGTTTAACTATGTCTAACTCACCAAACATTATAGCATTATATAATGGAATACCAGCAGTCGACCCATCAAAAAAAAGCACTTCCAAATTCACATCAGCACCATAATCAACCAGCAGCTTGGAAATTTCTAGGTTCTGAGCACATACAGCATCATTGAGTGGGTCACCTCTACCATAAGCTCCATCAGGATCAGCACCTTGCTGCAATAAATACTCCACAATCTCTTCTTTGGCACTAGGATATAAACAAGAAGCTGCTAAAAGAGAATCGTCATCCACATCTTCCGGTTTAAAATTCACTGAATAGCCCTGCTCAACAAAATATTTCAACATCCCCAGCTGATAACTATCAATAGCAGCACCCATAGCATTAAAAGCTCTCTCATCTGTCATCTGGTAGCCATGATCAAGCATGAATTGAAGTGCTTCCATATTATTTACAGCTACAACATTGCTTAAAAGATCATTGGGAAACTTAAACTCAGCACCAATGCTCAAGAGATATTCCGCATTATCAAACTTACTGCGCACAAGAGCCATTCCCAAAGCAGTCAGAGAAGCAGAATTTCTTTTTTCCAGTTTGTTCGGATGCCTATTATAGAAAAATTCTATCATCTTCTGATCATTATAGCCGGCGGCAATACGCAAATGGGTGTTGCCAGCTGCATCTTGATAGTCCTCCTCTATATCTGTTTGCTCTAAGATTAATTCAACTGTTTCCACACTACCAAAAGCAATCGAATGATAGAGGATTTTGCTCTGGAGAGTTTTGTCTTTTGGTAACCCTTGGGTCTTGATCAGGGAGACAACCTCTTCTGACTCCCCATCTATGACTGCCTCTAAAATAGGATCAATCTCATATCTCTGGCCTGAATCTTGGAGCTTTTTCAAGACATGCTGGGTCATAACATAATTATCACCAGAAGAGCTATCACCAATTACGGCTTGCAAGGATGTGTCGTTGAGCCTAGCACCATTTTCTAATAAAAATTCAACCGCCGCCAAGTTTTTCTGATCATCTAGGTAATGGGAATGACTTAATAAGTTATCCAGAGCCGTATAGCCTTTTTCACCATCCAGCATGCTTTTTTTCTCTTTATTAATCTCAGCCCCCTGATCCAGCAAGAATTGAGATTGTTCTATATCTCCGGCAAAACACATCAAATAAGTGAGATCACCATCGGACATATAATTAGGATCTGAGCCTTGGCTGATCAAATAATTGAAAAGTTTATCATTTCCAAACTCTGACAATATAATAGCAGCCGGATTTTTGTCACGACTGGAAAACTCTGTTGCTATACCACTAAAATTGAGTAAAACATTAACATCTGCACCTTTTTCTACCGCTGCAACTATTCCCTCATAATTCCTAAAATGAATACTGGTGAGAAATTGTTGCTGCTCTTTCTCATTAAGGGGCGATTTATCACTTTTGTTAAAGAGGGAACACGCTGAACAAAAAATTGCAAATACCATAATAGCAACTCCCAAAAGAACTATCACTGAAGTTCTAGTTTTCACTTATTATCAGTCCCCTTCCATTTGAAATAGACTTTGTTGCTGTTTTACGAGATACAATAAGGCTTTTGTCCCGTCATTTCTCTTAAAGCCTTGGCTTAACCGTCAGCCATCGCCTTAATATGACACCATACGCTATTAGCCATTGTTAGTTTATCTTTAGCTACAGATACCCCTAACTTGAGGCCTGTCAGCCACCACAGGGGAAGGCCCGAATTTGAGCTCATGATTTCAGTAATTCTAACAAATTTTCCGGGTTCTCATACTTCACAGATCCGTCTTCAAAGTTCACCTTAACATAGTCAACGGCTTTTATCTGCTCCGTGAAATAGAAGATATTCTACTACTGACTCATAGTAACCGTAAAATATTACTGAGATAAGAGAAGTAGCTCCGGTATTTTTATCCCTAACATTAACACCAAATCCAGCCTTCACGCATTACGCCATGCTTTTTATATATCCATCATGAAAGCTGATGTACCCATCGAGTTACTGCAAAGGGCTGTGGGCCATGTAGAAAAAACCGATGCTCATGGCATTTATGGCCATGAAGTTGACGGAAAAACACAACGTGCTGCCAATATATTTGATGCTGTTTTTGATCACCTCAAAAACTAAAAGTGCGGAAAAAAGTACGGGAAAAGAAAAAAGCCCCTGGTTAATATGGATATTAACCAGGGGCTTTTCTGGTGACGCGTAGGGGATTCGAACCCCTGAGTGCCAGCGTGAAAGGCTGGTGAGTTAAACCGCTTCTCCAACGCGCCTCATATGGTAGCAGTAGCTACATTTAAATCGTGACAGTTACTTTGATATTTGTTTTTTGTCATTAACATCATAATATTTAAAAGTCGCTAAAAAAGCAACAAACTAAACAAACAGACATGCCATTTACCGCAAAACAACAAAATTAAGCAACTTATGAGATAATACTCACCCAGATATTATAATCTCTAAGCTGTGAAATGTCAACAGTAAAACGAATGTTGAATAAATTCTCTTTTTTGTTTCCACCATGTGGACCCTTCATAAAACTGCAAAGGTTTTCAGTCAACAACTAAAAGGGCTCAATCCCCGCCCACCATCGATTGTCCCCTTCCTAAACCTAGGATTTTGCTTAAACTATAATCTTTTGCATGTTCAATTCCTTCATTATATACAATATACAGCAGACAGTGAAAAATCACTGTCTGCCGCTTCATACCACCGCTTAACCACGGTTGAGAATATATCCCCATAACATCACAGAACATCTCGGGCTATTTTCCTATATATTATGCCAGTTATTGCAAATACTTTCATTAACCAAGAGGCATTACATCACGTTTGTATTCATTGTTGACTACTTGCCCCAAAGCATTATATACAGCTGAAGCACCGCAAAAAATCCCAATAATACCCGCTACTGTTTTAATAATAGCAATACCTGTAAAATCACCAATTGCCAACAAAAAGAAAAGGATCGTTAAGCTGAAAAAAACTACCTGAGTAGCACGATTATGTTTGAGTGTGCCAATAGCAAAAAATAAAGTAATGATACCCCATATCAGAAGATAGAAACCTACAGAGGTGGCATCTGCCGGAGCAATGGCCGCAAAAGGATTAGCCCAAATTAACACCAGTGACCACCAAAACATGCCATAACAAGTAAATGCTGTAGCGGCAAACAGGTTTTGGTTTTTAAATTCCATAATCCCTGCAATAAGTTGCGCCAATCCACCCATAGCAATACCCATGGCTACAATTGTAATAGAAAGATCAATAAATCCACCATTGTGCAAATTCAGTAAAACAGTAGTCATGCCAAATCCTAATAGCCCCAAAGGACCCGGGTTAGCCACTTTATTAGTGGGAATAATATTTTGTGTCATAAGTACAAATTCATCTCCTTTAGCAAAAAATAATAAAAATCATCGCTTGAATATAAATTGCAAATTTCGATAATTTTTACAATACTATCACAAAGGACACCTAAAAGTCAAGAAATTCATAAAATAATTCGCAAAAATAGCTAGTTTTATGATATAATAAGAGATCATAACGATTTATCTAAGATGGAGGTTTTTAAATGAAAAAGGTTTATAATGGTAAAACAAAAGATGTTTTTGCCTTAAATAATGGCAACTATATGTTGAAATTTAAAGATGATTGCACTGGTGAGGCCGGTGTTTTTGATCCGGGAGCCAATAAAATTGGTCTTCTTATTGAAGGAATTGGTCAGGCAAACTTAAAGGTTTCCAGCAAGTTTTTTGAACTGCTTAAAACTGCAGGGATCAAAACACACTATATCAGCGCTGATATAGAAAATAAGACCATGGAAGTCTTACCGGCAAAGTTTTTTGGTCAAGGGGTAGAAGTAATTTGCCGCTATCGTGCCGTCGGCAGCTTTATTCGTCGTTACGGTAAATACATTGCCGAAGGTGCTCCGCTTGATGCTTATGTCGAGATCACTCTCAAAGATGATGATAGAAACGATCCCCTAATTACTGAAGAAGGATTGACGGCTTTAGACATCATGTCCCACAGCCAATACGAAAAGACAAAGTCTTTAACCCGTCAAATCTGCGCAATCATTCGCGATACACTGGCCACTAAAGGTCTGGAACTTTATGATATTAAGTTAGAATTTGGTTATAGTGCCGATGATGAAATAATTTTGATTGATGAAATCTCCTCCGGCAATATGCGTGTCTATAAAGATGGTAAAATTGTTGATCCGATAACTTTAACGAACCTGATTCTCGCCTAATAGCAATCTTAATAGCTAGATTATGGTATTGCTTGCTCGGAAAAATGTACAACCCTTCGGAGAAATTAATCTAAGATGAACTTTTTTTGAACTTTTTCACATATAATGATATCATGCTTGCATGCAAGCTGCTTAAATGATACAATCAACAATAAGTTTTGTGACTAAAATTATAAAGGAACTGTACATGAACGAGATACGAGCACATTTTGGTGTGCTGAGTAATTTTATCAGAGGTTTAGTCATCGGTGCCGTCATGCTAATCCCCGGGGTCAGTGGCGGCACCATAGCAATTATTTGTGGCATCTATGACAAGCTGCTGGAAGCTGTAGCTAATTTAAGAAAAAATCCCAAAAAAAACATCCTACTTTTGACCACTGTGGCGGTCGGCGGCCTGATCGGCATGGTGCTTTTTTCTAAACCAATGCTCTTTTTAATGGAGAGCTTTACCATGCCAACCATGTACTTTTTTATAGGAGCCATCTTGGGCAGCTTGCCTATTCTTTTAAAATGTGCCGGTGTGCAAAAATTTTCCTTCCACGTGATAATTTGGCCGCTAATTGGTCTGGGCTGTCTCTTACTATTTTCCTTAATTCCCCAAACAAATATAGCCACCGATATTAGTAATTACGGTGACTATCTATATTTATTCATCTGTGGTGTTTTTCTGGCTATCGCCCTAATTTTACCGGGAATCAGCTTCTCTTATATGGCCCTATTACTGGGCATCTACGAGCGCTCTTTATTAGCAACTCAAAATCTGGAGATCATCTACCTTTTGGTACTGGGAATAGGGTTGGTAATCGGCATCCTTTTAACAGCAAAAATATTCCAAAAGGCTCTTACTAAATATCCTAAACAGGCCTATCTTTTAATCATCGGTTTTATTTTAGTGTCCATGAAGGATGTCTTCCCGGGACTACCGCAAGGCGGTGAATTTCTTTCCTGCATCATTGCCGGAATAGCGGGCTTTTTAATAATCTTTCTAATCTCCAAAAGATATTCCCGTTAAAGCAAGTCTTTGATATTCTCATAAATACTGGTAGCAACCTCAGTACTATTCATTGTGTATAAGTGAATAGCGGGTATACCATTTTGCAAAAGGTCTCTAATCTGCTGGGAAGCGTACTCAATACCGGCCTTTTTCATATCCTCTTTATTGTCTGCATATTTTTCCACCATTGCCACAAATTCCGGTGGTAAAGAGGCCCCGCTTAAATCAACAACTTTCTCAATCTGGCTCTGACTGGTAATCGGCATAATGCCAGCCTCTATAGGCACATCGATACCCAAAGCGGTCGCCTTATCCATAAAATTATAAAAAACTTCATTGGCAAAAAAAAGCTGGCTGATTAGATGCTGCGCCCCGCTGTCCACCTTGATTTTGAGATTTTTAAGATCCTCTTCTAAAGAGGGACTTTCTATATGCCCCTCCGGATAACAGCCACCCATCAAATAAAAACTATCATCATATTCTTTAATAAAATCAATCAAATCACTGGCATAACTGAAATCACTTGATTCCCTAAGCTCGGGATTGCGATCACCCCTTAAGGCCAAAATATTAGAGATATTATTGTTTTTCAGCATCTGTAAAACATCAATAATATCTTTTTTTGTGGAATTGATACATGTTAAATGCGCTACAGCCTGGATCCTATATTCCTTTTGAATCAAGGCCGCAATTTGACAGGTTTTGTCCTTTTGTTGAGCGCTGCCGCCGGCACCATAGGTAACGCTGATAAAATCCGCCGGTAAATGCTGTAAACCAAATAAGGTCTTATAGATAGTTTCTTCAGAGCTGATCTTCTGGGGCGGAAAAACCTCCAAAGAAAAGATAACGTCTTTTTTCTTTACTATTTCCTCAATACTCATACTAATTCCTTTCGTTAAACAAATATAAAAGTCTTTCCTGTTTTATATTCGACAAGAAAGAGTATTCTCCTTGAAAACTTCCTTTACGGGTTTTTTTATTTTCTGCTCCCTACTAGGCTTTGCCTAAAAAAACAGACTGACCGGACATTACACACAAGACCCTACCTTGTTTTGTAAACTTTTGCCTTCAGCCAAAAGCCGACTTTTTATTTTCTCAGGTAACAATAATTTGACGAATAAAAACAGTGATCATCCTTTCTGATAAAAACGTTTTTTAGACGCATAATTTTCTACAGACGGAATATCTTAATAAAAAAGCCCTAAGGAGCCATTCATATGAACGAAAAAACAGATCCCAAGCAACAATCATTTATCTTTTCCCAACCTTCCTCCCCTTCCTCTCCCGATCAGCCAGAAGCGGAACCAGTCTTAAGTGCAGAAACGACCCGCGTCTTTTCCACAGGTTCCGCCTCCCCGATCCGTAGGCCGCTCTCACAAGATGAGCAAGCCTTTTGGCGAGAAACTCTACATTCACTGGAAAAGATCGGCAAAAGTCTTCAAGAAATAGAGATACTTCTGCAGAAATAAAAGCAGTCGCCGGCAATTTAAATTGCCGGCGACTGCTTTTATTTTATTTATTATCTTAAGAAAAGGAAAAAGATTAAAACGATAATACCCAAAACAATTCTATACCAACCAAAGATTTTAAAATCATGTTTTTTAATATAGCTCATGAGAAACTTAATAGCAATCACAGAAACCACAAAAGAAACAACCAGCCCTACCCATAAAATTGACAGTTCAAAACCAGTAAACGTCAGGCCAAACTTGGATAACTTAAGCAAACTGGCTCCCAACATGACCGGCACTGCCAGAAAAAAGGTGAATTCAGCGGCCACCGTTCGAGAAGTCCCCAATAAAATTCCGCCTAAAATCGTAGCTCCGGAACGAGAAGTCCCCGGAAAAATTGCCGCAATCACTTGGAACAGACCAATTAAAAAGGTGGTTTTATAGCTAAGATGATCAATCTCTGTAACTACCGGTATCCGCTTTTTATTATAATTTTCAATTACAATAAAAAGTATCCCAAAAACAATTAAAGCAATTGCTACTGTTTGAAAGTTATAAAAATACCTGTATAAAATATCCTCGAATAAAAATCCAATAATCGCTGCCGGAATACAGGCGACAATAATTTTCCCCCATAAGGACAAGGTGTTTCTTTTGATCATCGGCTTTTCTTTAAGAGAAATCGGCAAAAGTTTTTTCCAGTATAAAAGCACTACTGCCATAATAGCACCCAATTGAATAACCACTAAAAACATTTCCATAAAGCTTGCCGAAACCTGCAGCTTAACTACTTCATCCAAAAGGATCATATGCCCGGTACTACTAATTGGCAGCCATTCTGTAATCCCTTCGACAACACCAAAAAGTACCGCTTTTAAGATTTCGAAAATCTCCATCCATCCACACTCCCATTTAGGCATGCTAATTAAAAACATCTTATGCCCTCTCGGCATAAAAAATTATTGTCTGCAAAACACTTATAAAGTGTAACGTGCCTTTACTAATTAAGCAAGCCTTTTTCGTTTTTAACAAACCTGATGATGATTTTACCTAACGAATGGGAATCTGTGAAACAGAAACATCCGTTTTGTTCAGTCCATTAGCCCGCAAAAAAGCCTTCAGCTCTTTGGTGCTTTGTCTGCAATGAGGCCCAATAATAATCTCCGGAATCAAGCGATCATCCCAAAACTTACATAAACTCATATCATAATAACTTCGGATTCCATTATCGAATAAACCGTATTTCTTATCGCCGGTTCTTAAATTAAGTCCCTCAATCGCCTTATTGATGCAGCGAGAAGTCCGTTTGCTTTTTTCACTGTTAGATACATCTATATAGTATTTACAATCCAGCTCCGCTTGCTTTTCCTCAAAAATCAACCGATATTCACACTCATCCCCAAAACCTGTATGCTTAAATAATGGGCGAATCACCGCCAAAGTTTCATAATAAATCGCTGCATAACTGAATGATAAATCGTAAAAACCATTATCTGCCGATAAACTTGAGATCTTATTTGTCAGATATTCCTCAATATATTTTTTTTGCTCATCCTCTTGATAAATCACCTGATTATGCCATAACCAAGTAGTACAAAATTCCGGCAGACCTAAATCTTTAAAATATCTTTCCAGCATCCCAAAATTAATCGCCACGCAAACCCCACGCAATTTATTTCCGTAACGTTCCCAGTGCACTAAACTATCCCTGTTACCAACAAAAGAAGCGCCATAATAAGCCTTCGCCGAAAAATAGTTGCGATATGATCTTTTATCAATTTCTTCAATAATTTTTTGCAAAAGTGAACGAATTTCCAGATAATCATCATTGACCATCATCTCTTGTATCATTTCTTGCAGCTGTTTTCTACCATAACTAAGTTCTTTTTTATCGTTAGTCGAGGATAAAGAGGTCAGCCAAACACTTTTGGAAAAAATAATATTCAACAAATCTTGCAAACTACAGTAATGATAAGCAATATTCTCTTCGTCAACTAATCTATTGTCCGCCATTTTGCCTCTTCCTCCCCTACCTTATAGTATTATAGAACCCTTAAAGCTATCTTTCTGCAGCATTTACCCATAATAACCTTCACCAAAAAACTATATTATTTTTTCCCATGGCGCAAACATTCCCATAAAAGCTTATAAGTCATCCTTTATTCTATATCATTTTAGCAGTTTAATCAATGCTGTATATGCCGTATATAATAAAAAAAACGCCCCACACACTAATAATATGGAGTGTATTTAACACATATTCAATATCCTGGCCCTAGATCATGGCATCCAAATGCTTACTATCTTAAGAGAATAAATCAGAAGCTCCCATGATCTCTACTAATAAATTAGGGGTTTCCCTCTATAAAGCCCCTAACTTCATCTTGATTTCATTAAAACATTTATCATAAACATCAATCCATACCGGTCTAAAGAAGGAAATCCTTGGTTTCTAAGTAGTCCTTTAGGATAACGGCATGATTGATTTGTGGATCTTTTGCCCCATAGAGTAAGGTAACCATATTTTGCTTGCTTTGAAGAATAATCCGCCGACCGGTGGCCTTTGCCTCGGCATTCCCATCTAGTTCAGCCCGATAAAGTGCAGCAAATTGCTCAAAGTTCTCTGCCTTATGTCCAAACCAAATGCGCAGATCAACGCTCGGAGCAAGTTCCTTTAACCAGCCATCAAGATGTGCCCCCTTTTTGGATATTCCACGTGGCCACAAGCGATCCACCAAAAAGCGCATACCGTCACTTTCCAGAATCGGATCATAAATTCTTCTTATTTGTATTGGCATCTAAACGTTCACCTCTCCTACAATAAAACGCTGCACCCTTTTACTAAGAAAAAACAGCTTTTATCTGTTCCACCTGTAAATATATAAAGACTATGGAGTTTTCCCTCGTGACATATGGGACTAATACTATGACGTCTGCACCCTCTTTATCATTTCAATCGCTCCGCTTACCATTTTTTCCCAAGACGCCCTAACTATCTTATACACAAAAACAAACTGCTGTCTATATAATTATACCGTGCAAATCTTTGTTTTACAATGCAAAACACCATTTTATTTACTACCCGAATACCCCTCGAATAATCGCTGCAACTTTGATCGCCATTACTTTCCACTTATTTTAGATGGTTATTTCACTACCTGCTGAGAGATAATCAATCTTATTGCCCATAATGGATTTAAGCCTTTTATATGCCTTTAGGCCTGTGCAATGGCAAGTATAAAACTTGGTTTTTGTGTCCATTAAATATTTACCAATTTGATCTATCACGGCAGGGTTTTCATTTCCGACAGAGCGACTGAAAAGATGAAAACCACCTATCACATAATCAGGCATCCGTCCTTTAAGAAAATAAAAATGCTCAAGTATATTAACAATGCCATTATGAGCACAACCAGTTATTAAAAGAATTTTACCATTTTCCTCCACCACCAGGTTTTGTTCATGGATAAAATTATCATCCGTCATTTGACCTTGATGCTCAATGAGTAATCCGCCATTTGCTTTTGGTTGCGGCCATGTTTGTGTTTTATTTACAAACAATCTAAGCCCCTCATTAATAGTATAATCATCTGTGACTAACATAATTCGTTTATTATGCTGCAGGCTTTCATCTAAACCAATAAACTCCGGTTTACCTGTTGAATGTAACACATAATATTTTTCAAAGGCTTGTTGTTGAAGATAGACCTTTGCTTTGTTGTTTTTCTGCAAAAACACCTCTAATCCACCGCCATGGTCGTAATGCCCATGGGAAATTACCAGAAAATTGATATCAGAAATGTCTACATCAAGTTTTTTAGCGTTTTGAAGAAACAATGCGCTTGCACCTACATCAAACAATATCTTATGATGTTTTGTTTCTACATATATACTAAGACCATGCTCACTGCCAAAGTCCTGTGATATAGATGTGTTTTCCACTAAAGTTTTAATAAGCATTATTTTTAGCCACCTCTTTATTAAACATTAAATTAATTGTTTGATGATAAATGTCTTTAACCGCTATTGCCGCCGCACAATCCACATCTACAACAGTTTGACCATTGTTAACAGCCTTTACTGCATCAGGATCAAAGGGTATCCTGCCGACAAAAGGCAAATCCTTTTTTTTGCAAAACTCTTCAATTTTTTCCGTGTTTCCTCTATGAATATCATATTTGTTTACACATACTGCCATCTTTGTTCCAAAATTCACTGCGGTATCTATGATACGCTCCATATCACTAATACCTGATATTGAAGGCTCTGTGACCAATAAAACCATATCTACACCACTAAGCGATGCAATAACAGGGCAACCTATCCCGGGAGATCCATCAATAATAGCCAACCGGGCATCAACCGCCGCTAACCTCATTTGCTTTTTCACTTCAGCAACAAGTCTTCCGGAAGTTCCGCTGCCCATATTAAGTTGCGCTGTCGAAAATACTTTTTCCTTATCAGAATATAGCATTAATTTCCCGGCCGCTGAGGGTATCATAGTTATGGCCTTTTGAGAACAAATATATTCACAAACACCGCAACCTTCACAGGCAAAAGGATCTACTTTATATTTATCCTTCCTTGAAATTGCATCAAATCTGCACTTTTGTCTACACTGATCACATTCAGTACACAATTGTGCATCTATCTTCGCCTTTGGCAGTCCATAATAGTCTTTTTTTTGGGGCTCAGCATGCCACTTTGTTACAAGATGCAGATTGGGTGCATCCACATCACAATCTGCATATACTTTGGCATCAGCAAGCTTTATAAAAGCACTAGCCACTGTGGTTTTTCCGGTGCCCCCTTTACCGCTAAGAATTAGCAACTGCTTCATACTGAGCCTCCCTTTTCACCGCATTAAACAGAGAAGAAAAAATTTTCCGATACTTATCATTTTTACTAACAGCAATTTCTGCATTTGAATTTAATGTTGCCAGTTCATGGTCAAAGGGAATCCGTTCTAAAATCTTAATACCTTTTTCCGAACAAAATCTTTCCACCGGATTTTCTCCCTCTAAATATTTGTTAAGAACCACCCCAAATGGCTTACTAAATAATTTGACCAGCTCGTATACCATATTAAGGTTATGCACACCAAATAATGTAGGCTCAGCCACTAATATGCAGTAATCTGCATCCTTGATGCTTTCCATTACAATACAAGCACTTCCGGGAGGGCAATCAACAAAAGTCCATTTATTTGATTCCGGTTTTTTTTCGGCAAGCTGGCTTTTAATAATAGGAATGCCCGAGGCCTCACCGGGATTTAATCTGCCTGTATGTGTTACTATTTGTCCGGAAACCCCTTTTTGTACTTTGCCAATAGTCCGCTCATTTTCTGTTAATGCCCCCTCAGGGCAAAGCATGACACAACCGCCACAATAGTGACAAACCTCTTCGAGGATCATCAGTCTGTTTTTTATATAAGCAAGTGCATTAAATCTACAAAAATCAACGCATTTTCTACACCCGTTACATAACTCACTATTTACTTTTGGTATTTTTACTGAGATCCCTTCCTCTTGAACCTTCCTGGGTTTTAAAAAAAGATATCCATTTGGCTCCTCCACATCACAGTCTATATATATCGATGGTTGTGCTATAGCAGCCAAGTTTACAGCTACCAGTGTTTTTCCGGTACCTCCCTTACCACTTAGTACGGCTATCCTCATATTAATTAACCCCACGCCCATGAAATCCGCCATGAATCTCGTCCAATAAAGAGCTCTTTCCGTCAAGAAAATCATCAATACTATCTTTTGCCAAATCAGATGTCGTTTTATATATTTTCACATCAGCAGATTTCAGTATGTCACATGCATTCTTTCCGCATTGAGGGACAAGTAAAACATTTACTTTATTATCTGCTATGGTCTGTGCAGCCTTAACCCCGGCGCCACCTGTGCTTGCTTTTGCATTATTGTCAATAAAAGTACATTCCTTAGTTTCTGAATTATAAATAAGAAAGTAAGGAGCACGTCCAAAGGTTTCACATACCTTTGACTCTAAAATATTCTTTTCTACCGGAATTGCTATTTTCATAATAATCCTCCGTTCTGGTTTTATTTAAATAATTTTTAGTTATATTATATAGTACGATTGTGCCGGTGCTTATAACAGCCACGACCACAACCATTGCCGCGACTTTCACAAAGTCGATATTCGCCACCCTCAATTAACAGCACTCTTCCATTAACCAATGATTCAGCCAATTTTCTCCTGGCCTCTACATAAATACCTTGAATGGTGCTGCGAGCTACATTCATCTTTTTGGCGCACTCCTCTTGGGTCAATCCCTCTAAATCGATGAGTCTTATGGTCTCATACTCGTCAACGGTCATGATTACATGGTCTTTTGCCCCTGTAGGTGAACCAAGAGGTCCAAATCTGTTACTTTCAGGCAAACGGCAAACCCTTCTCCATTTCATCGGTCTTGCCATGATTTATCCCCTCCATTTCAAGCAAAAATAACCAGAGCTACTCCGGTTATTTTTGCTTTCCATTATAGATTATAGATCCTTTAATCTTTTTTCAATAACTTCAAGCCTCTTTTGTAACATGGCTTTCTGTTCGTAAAGTGACTCTTTTTGTGTTTTTGGGGAATCCTGATCAAAGGCAAAACCACGACCCAAACCACGGCCACAACCGTGACCATGACCTTGTCTGCGAGCAAAGCCAAGGCCTAATCCCCTTTCAGAATCGACCCCACGTCTTGCTGCATTGCCATCCGCACAAAGTCCTAAACCTCTCCAGTTTCCTGATTCGTTACACATTGGACCTGTTCCATCTCCTCTTGGCATGTTATTCACCCCCTTGTAGTTAATGTCATATGCCATATATTCTTATTATACCGCATTTCTGTCATATGTCAACAACTATTTTATCCCTAATAAAAAAACCGCCAATCAAAAAATTTACTCGAATGGCGGTTATTGTTTCATTTTATTTTGTTGGTGCTGGTGCCTTCACAACAATCAATTCCAACGTATCATCATTCAGGTTTTTAACATTCATTTTTGTATTTACAGGTATTTTTAATAGAGTACCCTTGACATATTCATGAATATCCTGATCCTTAAGACCTATAGAAAGAATTCCTCTTACCACAGTCATATAAACATTAGAGTTAGAAAAATGCTCCGGTAATCCTTCCCCTTTGTTGAAAATCATGTGTAAATAATGAAGGTTTTCATCAAAAACAACCCTTTCTATGGCCTTTTCATTACCGGTTGATAATTTATATACTTGTTCAATCATTACCGTTTCCTCCTAAAATTAAAATAGTCACGCTCTAAAACCACATCTTGTTCCTGCTTATATTGATACATTGTACACTTGTTAAAGCTTTTAAATTTCTTACTTTTTGCAGTAAACACTGTTATCATAAAAGACAAAAACCTCTATAAAGTTTACTCCCCTACATTTTTTATTAAGTTTTTTGTAAAAAGATCAAAGCATTCATAGTTTAAACATAATACAATCCGCCAAATAACACTATCTTTAAAAATTTTACTAAATATATAGTAATTTATAACGTCATTATACCATAAAAGCATTAACATTTTACCTTATAGTAGTTTCCCTTTTTTCATTAGTTTATGGCACTACAACATCATAACCATAAAAAAACCATTATCATAGCAACATAAAATCCTCCACCTTAATGTTATTATCAAGCACCTTGATAGAACTAAAACTCGCTTATAAATTTAGTGTTTTACAAATATGGTATTTTACCTAATGCTATCCGCTGGTTATGTTAATGTAAATGCCCACAAATCACTTAAAGTTTAAAAAAACGTCCAAATCAATTCAGACCATCATCTTCTCTTCGCAAATATTTTGTTTGCTCAAGGTATGTACTCCAATCAAAAGTATCCCACATAGCACGGCCCTCTGGTGTCATTGCATACCAATTATAATTTTCTTCTTTATCATGATGAGCTATATAGATGAGCTTTTCCAATAATAATTGCTTAATTTCAGCCAAAATTTGCACTTTATCAGTAATCGTATCATTAAACCAAACTTTAAACAGACTTTCAATTTGTTCTATTCCTTCAGCATCATCTGCTAAAGAATCTAATATCTCCATGCGTATATTTATTTTAAGCCCACTCACCTAACTTTTCCACCCCCTCTGAACATTGCCATCATTGTCATAAAACTATTTTAACATACGCACCAGAGTTCCGCTACTAATATAAGCGAGTAGAATGCTTAGCATTACCCCTTCTTGATGATCCCCTCATAGCAATCTATGGACAGCACTCCTTCTGGCACAATTCATGTCATCCCATTTGGCAATGCCAAATCCTTGTTTCTCCCTCCTTAATGGAGTATCATTAAAAGAGAGGATATTGGACATCACACTTAAAAAAGTCAACAGTCTTTTGCAATGAATATTCAAACAAACAGGAAAATTTATCACGGTCTATTAAACATCGGACAATCTATGAAAACTTTATTAAGCAAACGAAAAAAGCTTGACAAGAAAATATTATGTAACTATAAAGGAGGAATTTTATATGCGTAAAAAATTACTATCATGGATCTTGACCTTAGGGATGGTACTGTCGCTGTTTGTGGCAATGCCGCTGACGGCAAGTGCGACCGATCCCGGTGTTCTGTTCAATGGACTGGAAGGAACAATCTATCAAAACGAAAGTACTAGTGGCGTTTACAACAACCCACAAGTGGCGACAACATTTGAAGTTACTGAACCTACACTTATTACTGGTATTCGTAACTATCACTGGGATACTTCCCCAGTAAACGAATATGAAAGTGCCACATTCAAACTTGTGCATTCCGACTCAACAGAATATGGTCCGTGGTCTGTTGTTGCCGGACCAGGCTCAGGGAGAGAAAATGTGTACTGGTATGCGTTCCCGAATGAAATAATCAAACCGGGATTATACACGCTTATTGATTCAAATAATGCCACCTGGTCATGGACAGGAAATTCCGGCGGCAAAGGACATAGCTGTATAAAAGGGGTATCCTCTTCTGGCGACTATATCGTCAACGATCTTGTCATTGAAGATGCCATCGCACCGATAAACGAGGGCACCCCGGTTACAACCATCGAATCAGATCAATATACCGGCACAATCGACTGGGCGGGCACCACGCAATTTGTAGCTGGTACTCAATATACCGCCACCATTCAATTAACGGCGAAGCCGGGTTATACTTTCGAGGGTGTTGCAGCAAACTCTTTCAAGATTCCTTGTGCCATGTCTGCAACAAATGATGCAAACTCCGGCGTGATTGTAGCAACTTTTATATCTCCGCCAAACGGCTATATAACCGATGGCAATGGCGTGATGGCGTATCGTTATAATGAATATGACTCTTATTCCTTTGATATACGAGGTTTTTATCATAATAGTTGGAAACAAACAACCTGCGGTAGTGGTGGATATTATACACGATACAACATAAATGACGAATATAGCGGGAATATTAGTGGCGTCAGCGGAAGTCCGACTGAAATTCCATCTACTACTTTAACTCTTAATATTGACCTGAATTTTGTCAGCAACGGTCAAGCACTACAGATTGCCTATATAGTTAAGAATGTGGATGAGAATAACGACGTCACAGGTGTCTCTTTCGGCAGTTATGCTGATGTACAAATCGGTAGCGATGACCGTGCTGTAATCACAGTTTTTGACCCGGAAGAAGCTGTTGCAGAAAATCGCGGCTTTAAAATGGTCTCTAATAATATACAAGACCGAAAAGAAGTCGAAGAAGGTCAATTTGAATATGCTCAATTTAACTTTTTTGGCAAATATTCAGTCGGTGTTACCGATGTAGATACCTTCTGATTTGGACAATATGGCTACCACCCTTCTTGCACCTTTACCCAGGTCACTGTCCCCACCTATGGTCCATCCGATTCTGCCATGGCCTATTCTTGGCAAAATAAAACTATCGAGGCCGGACAAACTAATACCTACTCCGTAGTCATTGGTATCGGTGGTGCTGAAAGCTCGGAAGTGCTGGGCTACAGTGTTTCCTACAACGACAATGTGCCCGATATTGTAATTGATGTTCCGGAAACCCAGCAGAAGCTGCCAAATGTCGCACTGACCCTCAGCAATGAAATACCTGTCCGCAGTGGCTATGCCTTTATAGGTTGGAACACTAAGCCTAACGGCGAAGGTACCAATTATGCACCGGGAGCGACCTATACTGCAAACCAAAACCTTATCCTTTATGCTCAATGGGAAGAGGGTTGCACATTCCCTGTAACGGATGCAAATCAAGGCACACAAACCGGCGGTAAAATAACGTTTAACAAGGACAGTGCAGCAGAAGACGACACGGTAATTATTACCGTCACCCCGGATAAAGGATATAAAGGTGGAGAACCTGCTGTTCTTGACAGCAATAAACAGCCTATCGCGGTTACGGATAATGGAGATGGAACCTTTAGCTTTATAATGCCTGCCAGTGGAGTCAGTGTTGATGTGAATTTCAGCAGGATTAACTACTTTGACGACGTAACCAATCGTGATTGGTTTGACGAGCCATCCTGGTTCTGCGCAGCACATGGTTTGATGATTGGCACCAAACACAGACAATTTGATGGTCATATAGGCACTAATAGAGCAATGCTTGTTACCGTTCTTTATCGCTTAGCAAATGGCACGGATAATTTTGAAAACATTTTTAAAGATGTAGCAAGTGGCAAATGGTATTCAGAGGCTATCGTCTGGGCTGCCAATAATAAAATTGTGAAGGGCTACGGCAATGGGAATTTCGGTCCTGAAGATAAATTGACTCGTGAACAGTTGGTAACCATCCTATACCGTTATTCTCAGTTCATGGAATACGACGTCAGCAAGCAAAGCGATCTGAAGAGCTTCACCGATGCTAATTCTGTTTCAAAATGGTCCTTAGAAGCAATGAAATGGGCAGTCGGCAATGACCTGATTATCGGCATAGGTAACAACCGCCTTTCTCCTGAAACGGGAGCAAGTCGCGCTCAATTGGCCACAATACTACAAAGATATGTAAAAACCTTTGTTATGCAACCAACTACTTAAAGTAAGATTCTAAAGGCAAAAGAGACTTATCATAAAAAATATTTCTCTCCGCCTATTTGCAATATGCACAGCCACTTTTTATTTCTCTTAAATTTAAATTGTTCGTCTAAATCCTTCTTTTTATCCCATCTGTCCGCTCTATATACCGTAGTGTTTGGCTGCTTATCATTACATGTGTTTAATCACTAAACTAAACATCGGCACTTATGCGGACATAAAAATACCCCTTGATACTGCCCTTTATCTCGGCATATCTTGGGGTATTATGATTTATTCTTGACTTTTGTAAAAGGGTCGCTATATCAAAGTCTTTTTCAAAGTAATCGTCAATATTCAGGCTCTTATGTCTACTATAATTCAAACAATCTACTATTTTCATCGCCCATTAAATGGGACAACCTCTTACTAAGGACCAGAAAGCTTCGTTAAACTCTCTTAACTTGTTAGATCTTGGTGCATTCACCCAACCATAAAAGCTTTGTTTGCGGAATGAATGTAAATCTTGCAAGCATTCGACCAAGTAGAACTTGACGCTGTCAAATGGGCATCTAAAACGACAACAACAAATTTTTAGTTTCCTTTCACCTCATCAGGTCTCAAACTTGTGAAAACACCAGTGTTATTGACAGCATTATGTTTACCAAGGGTGGAAGAAAAACAATATTCAAAGAACTGTAACCCATCAGCATCTGATCTATCTTATATAAAACTTCTACTTTTAGGAATTATTTTCTCGCCGTGTAATGTTTTCATAAATACTGGACTATACCCTCCGATGTTCAGTTTATTTGCTGCTTTATTAGTACCGACGATGGCATAACCACCACCGTCATAATGAACAAATGATCCAAAAAGACCTGCTGCATCAACAGACATATCCTCACCATTCACTTCCCTCATCACTGCATCCACATAAAAAAACAGGACACTTCCTTGAAACTTATCTGATATGATAACCGCACAAAATTAGTTTTTATAGTTTTCCTCTGCCCAAAAGAAATTAAACTGATAATATATTAACTCCATATTATCAACCGCTCCTTCAAGCTTTTCAATCTGTGCCTGGGTACTTTTCAGAGCCCCTTCACTTTTCATTTAAATAATGATCCCCGGTTTATATTTTTAAACAAACTCGAGCAAAATACTTAATAGTTTTTTCGACATATTATAGCGACCATATACATTGCCTTCAAGGTAGTTGCTATTTTTTTCGGGACCCACATCACTAATATAACCATATTATCAATATTATTAATTGTAAAACTTTTTCCTTCAAACTGCCTTCTGTTTTAATAAGTCCACTATATAAGCCTGAATAATATAAATCACTTTTTTCAGGATCAAGATAAAACCACCCTAAGTCTATAAAGACTTCTTCCTTATTATTAGTTATCGCAAGATTTATTGGAACAATATTATCACTTATAGTAACTTCATCTATTGTATCTCGTTCATCTGTATCCCGTTCATCAATATTTTGGCTTTTCAATGTGCGGAATAACCCCGAAAAAGGAATTTTGTCTTTTACTCCTCGTTTCTCTATGGAGAAGTCTTTTAGCAAAATTGCTCTTTCATATTGCTCTAATTCTGGCAAAAGAATTTCATCAGTGTAAATAATATTATCAGATTCATCATTATTTTCTTCCGGCAAATAAATATAGAATTTCGTGTAATTATCAAGATTTAAGTACTCTGACTTAAACTCATCAATAGCATCCTTACGACAAAATACAAAATTTTCAAAATCGATTAAAATGAGATTTCCTCCACCAATAGGACAACTAAAAACTGTGTTTTTGGCATATATTAAATTACTTAAAGGATTTCCATAATTAATTAAGCCTATATGATCACCTATAGGGAAATTAATCTTGCTTTTTCTTCCTCAATACGTTGATATTCAACATCATTATAAAATATATTTCCTTTTGTATTGCCTTTTATTTCTACGAGTTCATAATCACTATTTTGTGCCTAGCATATCAAAATAAAAATAGTACATATTAAAATAAACTTCTTCATAATTTATTCCCACTCAATTGAAGCCGGTGGCTTGCTAGTGATATCATAAACAACTCTATTTACATGATTCACTTCGTTAACAATGCGCTTAGAAACGGTCTCCAGCACCTCATACGGTAAACGAACCCAGTCTGCCGTCATAAAATCATCTGTGTTAACTACACGCAAAGCAATTGTATAGTCATAACTGCGTTCATCATCCACCACTCCCACACTACGCAAACCGGTCAACACTGTAAAATATTGACTGGCTTTGCCCGTAAGGTTATTGTTCTCTATTTCTTCGCGCAAAATCAAATCAGAATCCTTGACAATGGTTAACTTTTCTGCAGTAATATCACCAATTATTCTAATTGCCAAGCCAGGGCCGGGAAATGGTTGGCGCCACACCATCTCAGATGGCAATCCCAGCTCCTCTCCCAGTTTGCGCACTTCATTTTTAAAAAGATATCGCAGCGGTTCAACTACCCCACAAAAAGGCAAATCATCCGGCAACCCTCCTACATTATGGTGGCTTTTTATGACTGCCGCAGCGCCCCCGCCTGATTCAATCACATCCGGATAAATAGTCCCTTGTGCCAAAAAGTCCAATTTACCAACAGCTTTAGCTGCCTCTCCAAAAACTTCCACAAATTCATTTCCGATTATCTTGCGTTTTTTTTCTGGTTCAGTAACACCGGCTAATTTATCCAAAAATCGTTTTGAAGCATCAATAACCTGCAAGTTTTTTCCTAAACGAGGCTTAAATACTGCCTCAACCTCTTCTCGCTCATTTTTACGTAAAAGACCATGATCGACAAAGATACAGGTCAAACGATCCCCAATAGACTGGTGCAATAAAGCAGCAACCACTGCCGAATCTACTCCACCTGATAACCCTAATAAAACATTCTTATCCTTTACCTGTCCCTTGATTAATTTGATTGCCTCCTGCGCATAAGAGGACATATCCCAGTCACCCTGACAGCCACATATCTCAAATAAAAAGTTTTGAAAAACAAGATTACCTTGCAGCGTATGTGCCACTTCCGGATGAAACTGCACCCCATAAAATTGTCTTTTTTCATTTTCCATGGCCGCATACGGGCAATGATCACTATGGGCGATGGCTTTAAAACCCGGTGGCAATTCCGCTACCTGCAAAGCTTGCCCCATCCAAACCTGCATTTTTTTATCCAGCGCCTTTAAAAGGCGACTATCCTGAGTATTGACATAATTCCTTCCCTCTTCACACTGCTGGAGAGTTTGTATCTTCCCACCTAACATCGAGGCCATCAGCTGCATTCCATAACAAATACCCAGGACAGGCACTCCCAGCTCAAAAACCTCTTGTGGACAACTAAAGGTTTGCAAATCCACTGCAGAGGCGGGTCCTCCGGAAAGGATAATTCCTCGTGGGCTTTTGGCCTTAATTTCCTCTATAGACGCAGTAAAAGGTACGATTTCACAATAAACATTAGCAGCCCGAACACAGCGAGCAATCAATTGGCTGTATTGTGCACCAAAATCAATTAAAACGATCATTTCTCGTTTATTATTTGCGATAAAAGACAAAACAAATCCTCCTCTTTTATAAACTTCTTTTTCATTTCCTATCTTTTAAATTATAACCTTATATCAACTGTTTTGGCAAGAAATAATCGCTAATAGGCGGAAATATTTTACTAAATCTGCTTATTTATGATATAATATTAGAGTTAATATTTAGTTTCTGATTTTATTTAAGAAAAGAGGTTCTGTTATGAATATTTCCCTTCTCGATATTGAGAAATTAGCTGATGCGGCAAAAATTGCTTTGACTGAAGCGGAAAAAACCGCTTTTCAGGAAAAAATGAATGCCACAGCAGTCTGCACTAAAAAAATCCAGGAATTAGATGCCGATGGCATAAAACCTACCACACATATCTTATACCAGGAAAATATTTTTAGAGAGGATACTGTGGGGAACTGTTTGACTAACGAAGTAGCTTTGGCCAATGCTCCGGAAACCGAAAACGGCTGTTTCAAAGTGCCTAAAATATTATAATCACCATTTTATCAGAAATTTTAGGAGGTCTTACCTTTGTCTATTTTAAACTCAACCATTTATCAATTGGCAGATCTTTTAGATAAAAAAGAAATATCATCTGTAGAATTAACAAAGACATACCTAGCTCAGGCAGATAAATTGCAACAAAAAATTGCCGCTTATATCACTATTATGGCTGATGAAGCTCTTAAAAGCGCACAGGAAAGCGATCAAAGACGTCAAACTGCTCAAACACTGGGGCCTCTTGATGGAATCCCCTTAGCTTTATCAGACAACTTTTGCACCTCGGGGACTGTTACTACTTGTGCCTCAAAAATGCTGGAAAATTTTCTGCCGCCCTATAATGCTGCCTGCTGGCAAAAATTGCATGATCAAGGGGCCGTTTTGCTCGGTAAATGCAATATGGATGAATTCACTGTGGGTTCTTCTTCATTTTTCGGCAATACTAAAAACCCCTATGATACAGAACATCCCCTTGATGGCAGCGGTGGTGCTGCCGCCATCGTAGCTGCCCGTATGGCCGCCTACACCTTAGGTGTTGACACTGACGGTTCACTGCGGCGGCCGGCAGCCTCTTGCGGAGTAGTAGGCTTAAAACCCACTTACGGACGTATTTCACGTTATGGTATAATTCCCAGCGTTTCATCCATGGATCAAGCGGGGATCTGCTCTTCAAGCATAGCAGATTGTGCCCTGCTTTTAGCAACGTTGGCCGGGCAAGATGCCAATGATTCCACTTCCGCTCCGGTAGATCCGCTTGATTATACAGCAGCCTGTCAGGATAATTTACAGGGACTAAAAATTGGTTTGCCTACGGAATACTTTCCCGCAGATCTTGACCCTCTTATCTCGAAAAAGGTTCAAGAAGCAGCAGACAAACTTCAAGAAATGGGCGCAAAAATTATTCCCGTTTCTTTACCACATAGTCAATACGCCTCGGCCACCGGCTATATTTTGACTGCGGCAGAGGCCGGCTCTAATCTATCTCGCTATCATGGTACTTGCTATGGCTTGCGTGTAGAAAAAAACAATGTCAATGATATGTTTGCGGCCACACGTGCACAGGGCTTTGGTGAGGGGATAAAAATGCTGACATTGATGGGTATTTATTTTCTTTCATCCGGACAGTATGAAGCTTATTATCATAAAGCCCTGCAGGTACGAACCCTGATTAAAGATGATTATGATCAAGTTTTTAACAAGGTCGATGCCTTATTAACCCCTACCACGCTTGCCACAGCAAATAAAACTCCTGAAGCAACTAATGCCAAAGAACCACATGAGGATAAATTCTTTACTGTATCTGCCAACTTAGCGGGTCTGCCCGCCTTAACCATCCCTTATGGTCTGCTTGATGACAGGCCCTTTGGTCTGCAACTGGTCGGCTCTGCCTTTGATGAGGGCAAGCTTTTCACCATTGGGCAGGCTTTAGAAAATATCGCCGGCAGGTCACCATTGCCAAAATTGGCAGAGGAGGTATAACCATGACTAAATATCTCACAACCATCGGACTGGAATTCCATGCCGAGCTTAAAACCAACACTAAGCTCTTTTGTTCTTGCCCTACTGCCTGTACCAGTAACCCCAATACTAATGTTTGTCCCGTTTGTTTAGCCCTGCCGGGGGCTTTACCAGTTCTCAACAAAAGAGCAGTTGACTTAGCCATCAAGGCGGGATTGGCCTTAAACTGTGAAATTTCTCGTTACAGTCAATTTGACCGTAAAAACTATTTCTACCCTGATTTACCAAAAAGTTATCAAACAACCCAACTTTATCAACCTATTTGCACCAATGGTTATATCATAATTTCCACAAAAGATGGCGAAAAGAAAATTCGCATTAACCGTATCCATATTGAAGAGGATGCCGGTAAATTGGTACACAGCGGTGATACTATTACCAGTTCTAATTATTCACTGGCCGACTATAACAGGGCAGCGGTACCTTTGATTGAAATTGTTACAGAGCCAGACATCGCCTCCGATGAAGAGGCCAAAGAGTTTGCCGAACAACTGCGTTTGATATTACTTTATGCCGGCGTTTCCGATGTTAAAATGGAGCAAGGTTCCTTGCGCTGCGATGTTAATATTTCTTTACGGGCAAACGAAAATGACCCTTTCGGCACTAAAGCTGAAATTAAAAATCTCAACTCTTTTAAAGCCGTACAAAGAGCAATTCTTTACGAGGAAAACAGACAGGCTGATTTACTGGACAGTGGTGGTCATGTGGTACAGGAAACCAGAACCTTTGATGATTCCAGCGGCAAAACCAGCTCTATGCGAAGTAAAGGGGACTCTCATGATTATCGCTATTTTCCTGATCCCGACCTGGTAACAACGGTAGTTGATGATGCCTGGATCGAGCAAATACAACAAGAAATACCGGAAGGACCCCAGGAGCGCTTAAATCGTCTCCGTAAAGAACATTCCCTTTCAGATTATGATGCACGTCTACTTGTTGAAGAGCCTGCCCTGGCTTTATTTTTCGATCAAGTAATTGAACATTTCGATGAACCAAAAATGATCGCCAACTGGCTATTGGGTGATTTATCCCGTCTCTTAAATGACAGTGAAAAGGATTTTGAAACTGTACCTATCAAGCCAAAATATCTGGCAGATCTGCTGCAACAAGTCAAAAATGCCAACATTAATCAAAATTCCGCTAAAATCGTTTTAGAAGAATTGTTTTATACGGATAAAACTCCAACTGATATTATCGAGGAAAAAGGGTTTAGTCAAATTTCTGACACATCTAGCTTGGAAAAAGCCGTTAAAGAGGCCATTGCCGCTCATCCTCAACCTGTACAAGATTACCGCAACGGCAAAAAACAGGCACTGGGTTTTCTTTTAGGGCAAATTATGAAGGCTACTAAAGGGCAAGCTAACCCTCAGATGGTTAAAAAGCTTTTAAGTGAAGAACTGAATAAATAGAAAAAGTCCCCTTTGGGGACTTTTTCTAGCTTTTTAACGGCTATTTATCTTCTTCTATCGATTCTTTCTTCTATTGATTCTATAGAAAAAAATAACAACTTATAAATGGGGTATCTTTATGAACATCACCTTAACAGCTCCCTGCAATTTTGGTCTAGAGGCTATTTTAGCTAGGGAAATACGTGATTTAGGTTTGGAGGTCGGACGCATCAGTGATGGGCGGGTCGATTTTCTTGGGGATTACAATGCGATCTGTTCGGCCAATATTTGGCTGCGTTCTGCCGAACGGATTTTGGTCAAAGTCGGTGAATTTACTGCTCTTACTTTTGAAGAGCTTTTTCAAAATACTAAAGATCTGCCTTGGGAAAATTGGCTTTGTCAGGATAGTGAATTTCCTGTAGCCAAAGCCTCTTCTATTAAATCAAAGCTCTTTAGCACTTCCGATATTCAGGCCATCACAAAAAAAGCCATTGTCGAACGCTTAAAAACCGTTTATCATCTCAGTTGGTTTCCGGAAAGCGGACCACGCTATACTATTCAAGTATTTATTAATAAGGATCTAGTGCAGATTTATCTAGACAGCAGCGGTATCAGCCTACATAAAAGAGGGTATCGCCAGGACAAAAATATTGCACCAATTAAAGAAACACTGGCCTATTCCTTGGTGGCACTCACCCCCTGGAACCATCGGCGCTTATTAGTTGATCCGTTATGTGGCAGTGGCACAATTCTCATCGAAGCGGCTCTTAAGGGAATAAACAAGGCACCCGGTCTTAATAATAATTTTGCTGCTGAGAAATGGCCTCAGATCGCTACCAAAACCTGGCGAGAGGAACGTGCCGCGGCAGAGGCGGCTATTTGCACTGATCTTGACTTTCTTTTACAAGGATACGATATAGACGAGCGCGTTTTGCAAGCTGCCCGGCATAATGCAGAGGCGGCCGGGGTAGCCAAACATATACATTTTCAAAAAAGGGACGTGCGCGAATTACGCAGTAAGGATAAATATGGCTTTATCGTCACCAATCCACCCTATGGCAAAAGGCTGGGCGAAAATGATGCGGTAGAAGAACTTTATAAGGACTTAGGGAAAGTCTTTCGCACTTTGGACACCTGGTCCTATAACATTATTACCGCCTGCGAGGATTTTGAGCGGCTTTTTAAACGTCGAGCCGATAAAAAGCGAAAGCTTTATAATGGGATGATAAAAACTTACCTTTATCAATATTTTGGACCTAAACCACCTAAAAAATAATCAGCGACAAAAGCCTCCCTTTGCTATCTGGCAAAGGGAGGCTTTTTAGTTATTTATTTATCCACAATCTTTTCTTCGGTTATTTTATAATACTGCCACTGACGCATTTTGTTGACAATTTCGGCTTGCTCATCTGATAAAGAAGTCAAATAATTACCATCAGAATCTTTATAAAAGCTCTTACGCCAAATAACAGGCAGCTCTGTCCGAGCTTCATTTAAGAAACTAAAATAGGCATCTTGCCCGGAGGCATCTGTCAAATCTGTTAGAATAGCACTCAAATAATTAACACTGATATCACCATCGGCCGGCAAGTTAAGCTCTTTTATGCGTTTGAACATATCAAGGTCACTTATCGCCTTACCATTAGTCCAGATCAGATAAGGGGTTTTATAGTTTTTAAAGGCATCCTCCGGTGTTTCCTCGGAGAAAACGGGCAAACCAAGCTCTTCATAAACAAATTTGTCAGCACCCAAAGCAGGGAGATGATCGCCAAAATAAACCAAAACCACAGGTTCATCTATTTCCTCAAAATAATTTGTAAGATCCTTTAAAAGCTCGTCAGCATCCTTTAAGCCATACATATAAACAGATAAAATATCCATTGCATCGTTAGATATTTCTTTATTAAGCGGTACCTTTTGAATTTCTACATCATCACCATATTTATCCGCGGGATAACTTAGATGATTTTGAATCGTTACACCAAATTCAAACAAGGGACTTTCGCTGTCCTTCGCTTTTGCCTCCTCAAAATGAGAAATAAGTCTTTGTCCAAAGGCTTCATCTGAAACGTGTCCGCCTTTATGGTCAGATTTAGGGAAATCACTAACAAAGGTTTTATCCTCATCTTCTATTCCTAGAAAATTATAAACACTATCACGATTGTAAAACCAGTGTTCACCGGGGTGCATATATTTAGTTTGATAACCAAGTCCCTTATATAATCTAACAAGGTTGTCCATTTTTTTGCGGATGATGCGAAAAGAGGAGGCCGAAGTTTCACTGATCATATTGGATTGCATACCGGTAATAAAATCAAATTCGGTATTTGCCGTACCTGCACCATAACTACTGACAATGATGTGGCCGCTGATAGTATGAGGATCCGCAGCTATGGCCTTAAAGTTTTTCAAAGGATCATCCTCTGCTGAATAATTAAAAACATCATACTCGGAAATATCAGAAAAGGCCTCATTCATGACAACAATTACGTGTGGCTTTACTTCCGGCTCTTTTTCAGGGGTAAATTCATTGATCCACCTTTTGACATTTGCAGCGCTATATGTTTCGGGCTTATCGATCGGATAGGTATTAAATTGATAGCAAAAACAAAAGGTAAATCCTAGCTTTTCATACATTTTTGGCATATTGTTTTTCTTAATCCAATTTTTCAGATATTCTGTATGTTGGGATGTTTTTAGCGTATAGACAAACTTCGGTGTATAAAAAGTGTTAATGGATAACACTAAAGCTACCGCACAAATAATGGCGCAAATAATATTTGTACGCCATTTGTATTTACGGTTAGGGCTTTTAATAAAGAAGGCCAAAACATTAAAAAGCACCAACGTAAAAATAATTATACCAATCATCACCATGTTTACTTCAATATTATAAGTACCGGCTGCATTAAAAGCTTCACCTAAAAGAGAAATATCCCGTGGCACCAGTGGATCAGTTCTAATTACTGTTTTTAAATTGTTGATATAAGAGATTACATTAAAAAATGTCCCCACTATCGCAGCTGCACAAAAAACATTACGATAAAGAAAGGTCACAAAGGCTAACAGGAGTACGATCGGTAAAAAGTTTAAAAACAGAACCAACGGGTTTTGCAGCGCCAAAGTCAAAGCCTTTACAAAAGGACCGGGCTGAATGCACATGGTCGTAATAAGAATAAAACCTGCCGACAGTATGAGCGCCACGATCATCCAAGGGAGATTCATGCTAATTGCTTTTTTTTCTCGGAAAGCTTTTATTTTCCCTATTAATTCTTTAAATTTCATTGTCTAAAAAAGTCCTTTCTAAAAAAACATGTATATACATGTTTCTTCTTGTCTATCCTTGAACATTATATCTTAAAATAGTTTGCTTTACAAACGAAAACTTACTTCTTTACGTGAACTTTAGAAGAACTTTCTATTATAAGCTTTTATAGACTATTCTTATAGCCGGGATATCTTCCCCCATAAAAAAATCTTATTAAGCTCTTTCAAATTCTCCCACTAAAAACTTGATATTATTGCGTTTTGGAATTCATTAAAACACTGCCTCCATTCTAAAAAGAATGGAGGCAGTGTTTTAAGATTTTTTAATAAATGCAAGAAAATAACAGGCAGAGATTAAACATCCGCATCTGTTGCAAAGGCTTCCGAGCCCATTGGTGAAATAGTCACATAAAGACGTAAAATATCTTCGCCGGTGTTAATTACCTGCAAGCTTTCCTGACCATCAACCTGTATCAATTCGCCTGCTTGCAGCAAAGTTTCGTTGCCATCTGTGATAACATTAGCCTCTCCATCCATGACCTGCAAAAAAAGGGTCGAGTCCAAATGTGTATGGCTCGGCAATATTTCCCCTTTTGCAATATTTAGAACAAAGGTAATAACATTATCGCTTTTAAAAATCATCCGTTTAGCAATTTTTCCTTCCGGGTTATGAAAATAATCCTGAAAAGTGAACTTCTTCATAGTAGACCCTCCTTTAATTTTAGCCTGCATCTTAATATGCCCCAGTTTTAGCATTTAAAACTTATTTAATATTATATCAGATTTTTGTAGGGAAAAAAAGACATTATTCATCCTTGGCAAACTTGGCAGAGAGAATAGCTTCTTTTACCGACTTTTATCCCTCCCCAAGCTCTCCGCAGATAATCTTTGTTTAATAAATAAGCAAACAGGAAAGCGCCCTTAAAGACGGTTCCCTGTTTTGTTCT
>JBMNFI010000002.1:0-646497 GCA_050949225.1 Bacillota bacterium
ACTGAGGTCTTGCCAGGGGTGTGGGTGTTGGTCACGTTGTAGCCTGAAACTTCCGAGCTGTAGTCTGCCACGGCATCTTCAGTAATGGTGTAGGTGATTAGCTCACCGTCTTCATACTTGGCTAAATCAGCAAAGCTCCATGCCCAGCCGTCTGCTTCCGTGACGGTCTTAGAGTCTATCTCCACACCGTTTTTAAGCAGTCGAATCGTGATGCTTTCTGGTCTCATGCCATCTTGGTTGTTGTTGTCGTCCCAAGTCTTTGTGCCAGAAACTGTTAAGGTCTCAGGTGTTCTGCTGTTGGTCACGGTATAACCGTCACCTGCTGTTCCTGTAACAACTGTAGTGTAGCCGTTGCCAATAGCGACTTCTTCTACGGTGTAGGAGATCAGCTCGCCGTTAGCATATTCATCTAGGTCTGAGAAGGTACCGGTCCAGTTGTTTGTTGCGGTTAAGACTAAGGTCTTGCCTGTGTCTTCGCCATTGGCTAGAAGTTTAATTGTGACTGACTCAGGTCTCACACCGTCCTGGTTGTTAGCGTCTGCCCAAGCTTTTGTCACTTGAACTGAGGTCTTGCCAGGGGTGTGGGTGTTGGTCACGTTGTAGCCTGAAACTTCCGAGCTGTAGTCTGCCACGGCATCTTCAGTAATGGTGTAGGTGATTAGCTCACCGTCTTCATACTTGGCTAAATCAGCAAAGCTCCATGCCCAGCCGTCTGCTTCCGTGACGGTCTTAGAGTCTATCTCCACACCGTTTTTAAGCAGTCGAATCGTGATGCTTTCTGGTCTCATGCCATCTTGGTTGTTGTTGTCGTCCCAAGTCTTTGTGCCAGAAACTGTTAAGGTCTCAGGTGTTCTGCTGTTGGTCACGGTATAACCGTCACCTGCTGTTCCTGTAACAACTGTAGTGTAGCCGTTGCCAATAGCGACTTCTTCTACGGTGTAGGAGATCAGCTCGCCGTTAGCATATTCATCTAGGTCTGAGAAGGTACCGGTCCAGTTGTTTGTTGCGGTTAAGACTAAGGTCTTGCCTGTGTCTTCGCCATTGGCTAGAAGTTTAATTGTGACTGACTCAGGTCTCACTCCGTCCTGGTTGTTAGCGTCTGCCCAAGCTTTTGTCACTTGAACTGAGGCTTTTTTACTATAGGTATTCGTTACATTCAAGCCAGTTTCAACTTTGGTATAGTTTTCCGGCGTAAAGTCATTGCCAGCAGCATCAACCTCCTGAACTTTATAGGAATATTCCTGACCGTTTTCGTCATAGCGGAGTAATAACTCAGCAAGACCTTCATCAGCTTGATTCCAGGTAACGAAATTGTCTACTACCTGTCTAGGATCACCAACTTTAGTCTCGGTGTTATCATCATTTACCCGGATTAGTTGGAACCAGATGTCCGGTTTCTCAGCAGGACCACCTTCCCAGGTCTTGGTAGCTGTAACGCTCATGTTCTCGCTTTGCTTATTTGTAATCGTCACAGATTGTGAAAGGTGACCGATGTCAATATTTACGTTAACGGTATTGGCTGCAATCGGTGCGTCATCATTAACCTGCATCGTGGTTGTATAACCGGTCGTTGTTTCCGTTACTATATAGCTACCTTTTGCAAGACCTTCAAGTGTCTGTGTCCACGAGCCATTGTCCGGGAGCGTAAAGTTTTGAGAGTAGCCATCTGGTCCCGTAACCGTAAAGGAGAAGGAAACAGGATTTGTCTCGCCGCGTGTAGATGGCGATTTTGCTGGCGAGGGGATAACCGACTGATCAAGAACTTTTGTGATGACCAGCGTGCCCGACTTTTCTTTGTTAATAACCTTTACTTCTACGTCTTCTGTGTTGTTATCATCGATATGAAATGACAAGTCCGAAGTCTCTCCACCGTTGATGTAGTAGGTTGTGTCATAGTCTGACAAATCACCGGTCTCTTCAAAGGTATAGGTGCTCGCATATCGTAAATCAGTTAAAAGTTTTGTGCTGTTTTGACTGCTGGTATTGAGGGTAAATTCACGAATCGTATTGTCGCCGTCATTCCCAGGGCCCTTTACCTGAATGCTAAAATTACGATCTGCTGTGATTTCGTTACCATCTTTGTCTTGAAGAATCTTAACCACCCTGTATAAAACAGGATTGACCTTTGGTGTTGGGAAAGCTGCAGTCTGTAAATTTCCATACGCATCTGTATATGAAATTTGTGCATCACCGTTAGTGGGATACTCGCCATTTGCATCAGGTGTTTGGCTCAGAATATTATCTGTTATTTCTATCGTATAGGTTAGCTCAGCATAGCTAATATCACTGCCTTCGCTAATTGGCTGAGTTAAAGTGCCGGGATTCCAAGAAATTGTATTGTTTTCATATACTGGAGTCCCTTGGGTAGCAGTGATATTTGTTACTTCACCCAAAGGGATTTCAAATCCCAGTCCCATGGGATCATTCACTGCCACATCCTTAGCTGCAGCTCCTATTTGTCCGGCAATTTGAGCAAAAACAGTTGTCAAATCAGACACATTTTGGACTTCGGTAAAAGAACCTTGTCCTTGAGCCATGGCTTGAAGAACGCTAGAGCCTGTCGAATCTGTCTGCAATCCGACCGTAAAAACATTATAGCCAGACGCTCCTGCGAAACCAGCCTCCGCTATAGCACTGTTGCCGTGATTATAGTATTTGCTATAACTATTCCACCAACTTCCCCCTGTTCCGTATTTCCAATACATACTGTTTCCTTGACCCACTCTAGTTGGATACGAGTAAGAAGATGATGGTGCTAAAGTACTGGTTTGATAGTTTTCTCCATAAGGAATCAGATAGTTGTCTGGATTATTAAGTTGGTAGGAGTAAGTTGGCACACCATCAGACAGCAGGACAATATGTTTGTTGTCCGCATCCGAATTTGCTAACAAGGTCTCTGCCTGTTTGACACCGGCTTGAGTGAACGTGCCGCCATTGGCACTGAGATTATCAACCGTATTTTTCAACTCGAATGGATTGTTGGTTAAATTGCTTTTCACGCTAACGCTTGATTCAAACGAGACAATTCCGATTCTTGTATATTCTGAAGGCAAAAGAGCATCAATGAAACCGTTAGCTGCGTTTTTCGCCGCTTGCATTCTGCCATTATCGTTCATACTGCCGGAAGTATCAATTACCAGAACAATATCGCTAGTAGTGGGCTTGTTTTTTCCTTCGATTCTCAGCTTAACTTCCCAAGTATTAACCTTTCCCTCTACTGGTTTTGCTTCTTTGAAAAGCATCACCTCACCTGGAGTTGTAGGATGATCTGTTCCTATCACTGGAGGATCATTTGCTCGAGTCGAGCTCCTGAGCATCATAGGTGCTAAAAGACCAAATTCGCTTAAAGGCCAAACGTTGTAATCGATCTCGCCGCCGTAAGGCGAGTCATCAGGCACCAACAAATGATCAGGATTATCGGCAAGGATAGAGTCTTCTTCATCCCATACGGCATAAAGAGTCGTATTTTCAGCGACTTCCAGCGGAATATTTACTGGCTCACCACTTTTCATTGTCCAACCTAAGAAACTCTCATCGCCTTTTACCGGCACAGGCAAATCTACAAGAGAGAAACCCTTATCTACAACAAGAGCGTCAATTGGAGTTCCGCCCATGGTGTCAAAGACGATAGTAACCTTTTCGCTATTTGGGTCCGACACGGTAGTTGATTGCTGTAGCGCCATTTCCAAATCTAGAGGTTGAACTTCCCATTTTGCATAAAGTATTACGCTTTCGTTAAGTGTTAGTGGCGTGCTAATAGAATCACCGTTTTCGGTAAACCATCCGACAAAAGTATTATTCTCTTTAAAGGGGATTGGTAAGTCATGAAGAGAATCACCTTTCTCAAGCAAAATAGGTTCCAGCGATTCGCCGCCATTTGAGTCAAAAGAAACTGTTATAAATGACCCTATCTCATCCTCTAGCAGAACATCAGAGTCCTTACCATCCACTGATGCATCATCAGTATCAGTAGTGACTTGCTCTTGAGCAGCAGTCGTGGGCTCTGATTTTTCTCCAAATGCTTCTTGATTTGCAAAAACTGATACAACATTTCCTGGTATGATCAGTAGGGCTATAAGGAGTATTGCTACTAATCTAATACGCTTGCGTTTTTTCATCACCAAACCTCCGTCAAAGTACACATTAGCGGACACATGCACAATTTAAATTTATGCCATACCGCTTTCTATTTACGCTCAACCCGTAACCATCCTGCCAGACGGCTTTCACAGTTGAATACCCGTACCTGTATTATCGCATATTCCTCATCTAAAATGAACCATTAAATTAAAAAAAAACCGCTTGTTTACGAGCACTTTTTCCTTACTTGCCTGTGCAGACCCCGTAAAGCTCAAGAATGTTTAGTTAACTTTTTGCGTCCGTCAAAGTGTACTTTGAAGGAGGTTTTTTGTCTACAGACCGAGTTTCTTAACTTTGTCGTAAAAGTAGCTGCGGCTGACTTCTAAAATTGACAAGGCTCCATCTAGCGATATTTCTTTCTTCCGCCAGCGAGCAACAACTTCAGCAAAGTTTTCAGGAATGGGGATACCGGGATTGCCAAACTTAACGCCACGTGCTTTGGCTGCGGCAATTCCTTCAGCTTGTCGTCTTCTGATATCCTGCCGCTCTTTTTCTGCTACATAAGATAAAATTTGCAGCACTAAGTCAGCAACAAAGGTTTTGGTAAGATCTTCCTGAGTTAGACTACTTCTGGTATCGAGAATGGGCATATCCAAAACTACAATATCCACCTTTTTCTCTTTCGTTAGAATGCGCCACTCTTCTAAGATTTCCTGATAATTTCTGCCAAGCCGGTCAATGGAGTCGATAAAAATAACATCGCTTTCTTGGCATTGCTTTACCAGCTTTTGATAAGCAGGTCTGGAAAAATCCTTACCGCTCTGTTTATCGATGAACAGATAATCATCCCTTATCCCAACCTTTCGCATCGCATTTTTCTGTCGTTCAATATTCTGATCATCGGAAGAAACCCGTATATATCCATACTTCCTATTCAATAACAATTCCTCTCTTTCAGATAATTTTATGCTTTTATCATAACAGGATTGAGCGAGCTGCCTCTAATTGAACTGTAAAACGTGTGTTAGTATGACAAACTATCGTGTGCTTGTATCAGGCTATCGTGTGCCAGTGCACACCCCTTAATCAAGAAGTTTTCAAGCAATGAAATTTGGACAAAAAAAGAAGGCTTCTGCACACTTAACGTGTCGGGCAGAAGCTCAGCAAGCCTTGATTTACGGCAAACAAAAAGACGCAAGTGATTGTATTATAACCTGCGTCTTATTATGGCGGAGAGAGAGGGATTCGAACCCTCGGTACAGTTACCCGTACACATGATTTCCAGTCATGCACCTTCGGCCAGCTCGGTCATCTCTCCACTTTATGCAAATTTACTACGAAAAACCACACCCATACATTATATAAAAATTTTCACTTAAAAACAAGGGCTTTTTATAAAAATTTGCGATATTTTCATTGTTCCCCTGTATAAAGCATTTTATACAAAGGCCCCGGGATCTTTAAAGATCCCGGGGCCTTTTTTATCTATGAACGTTATATTAACGTTCTGTAATAATTATCGGTTTCGTTTTGCCATTGTATTGAACAGAACAGTCTAGGTTATTTGCCACATATCTAATAGGAACAAGGGTGCGTCCCTTTTCAATAATTGGTGGACAATCAAGACCCTTAGCAGGGGATATTTGACCAATCTTCAAAGAGAAAGAATCGCCACCTTTAGAGATTGTAACTGTTTTGTTTTTACCATCCCAGGAAACCTGAGCACCCAGGGCTTCGCTAACAAAACGAAGTGGAACCATGGTATAACCCACTTTGTTATAAGTATACAAAAGGGGCGCTACATCCATTGTGGCAGCCACACCGTTAACATAATAAGTTTTACTATTTAGATAAAGGTGTAGGTTTTTCTTAATCACCCATTTGGCATATACAGTAGTATTGTTCGTAATAGGTGTATTAAAATCAAAGGCTTCTGCATAAAATGGATCTTTATACCAACCGGCAAAAGTATATCCTACGTTAATGGGCTGTACTGGCATTATCGCCTTAGCACCATTTTTAACGCTTTGTGATGCCACACTGGAGGCTCCCATAGAGTTAAAGCTAACTGTATGAATCCTGGCTGCGGCACCAGGAGAGAATAATTCACCATTACCATTACCGGAGCTGGCATCAAAAGTAGCATAAGCTACTCCGCCGTTTCCGCCTGTAAAGACTGTGCCGTCTTTTAAGACAGCAATGTTCCAAATGTTATCAAAGCCCGTTTGAGTCCAAGCGGCCTGACCATCAACAACTGTACTATTGTAATGGACGGGCGTGCTCTTTAGAGCAGCTTTATAGTATAGTCCATTACCTGTAGTGCCAAACCATAGTCCATTGTTGGCATCAACTTTTACATAGCGAATTTCTACATCTGTTATAGATTCCAGTCCAGGCAAAAGATCATAGCCCGTATAAATCGTTCTATTGCCTGTTGGTGAAACATAGTCAACATAGCCGCCTTCAGTAAATAAAGAAGCACCGAAGGTTACGCCTGCCCTTACTACGTAAACACCGCCATTGGCATCAAGGGAAATACCACGTACCCACTGACCGGCAAAGGTTTGATGGGCAACAGCTTCATCAACGTAAGGTGTTACTTCACCTAAATTACTAATGTAAGCATAGCCGCCTCTATAAACATTATTTGCTGCATCTACTTCATCAGGATAGCATCCGACCCAGGCACCGCCTTTTTGATCTAAGATAACGGTATTGACAGAGTTTGCCGGAATACCATCAGCCTTATTGTATTGAATCCAGGAATTATAAGCTGGATTATAAACCGAGACCCCTGTGCCATGACCGAACCAAACTTGTCCATCAGAGTCTACTTTAACCTGTTGGACAAAGTCGCTGCCCAAACCATTATTGGTATTCTCCTGATTGAAGATGGTTATTTTATTATCTTTAAGATAAGCAACACCTGCTGCATTATCTTGACTGCCTTGAGCAAACCAAACTCCACCTTCTGCATCCGGACAAATATCAACGATAGTGTTATTTAAAAGAGCAGGAGTGGATTGCTTGTGATAAGAACTCCAATTACCGTTGGCATCATGATAATAAGCACCGCCCATTAAGGTTCCAATCCACACGCCGCCGTTAGCATCGGGAACAACACAACGGACATTACCGGCAAGCGGGATTTCTTGTGAATTCGTTTTCCACATGTTGAAGCTGTATGTGGTGGTACTGGAAGGAGTCACATCTACGCCCATAACATTTTTCTGACAGTTCTGCCACTGTTTGGAATCTGTGCCTGCATTAATATTGGCATAGAGACGAATCTCGGCCTTGATCGAAGGATTATTTTTTAATTCATCGCTAATATCCTGTCCGTTAACTTTATAAGCAATGAACATATTCTTAGCTGTTACATCGGCAAGATCCATATCCTTATAATCTGCGCCTTTTTCGCTGTTTTCAAAACCATCCTGGAAATTAAGCGTGATCGTGCCATTAGTGGCGGTGATTCCGGCATCCACCAATAAAGTGCTTAAAGATATACCTTCTACTGTATCAACTTCACCACTGACAGGATAAGTTTTAGTTTGCGCGGCAAAAGATTTGAGTTCTGTAAGGGTATAATCCTTAACTTTTGTTCCGTTAAGTTTAAGGGCGAAGGCTGAATCCTCCACAATCGGTGGGGTGACTCCCCCCTCGGTGACTTGGGCAACTACCATGTTTTTCAAACAGTTAAGCCAATCGGTGGCGCCGTCATTATGGTTACGATAGATTCTTACATAACCATATGTATCACTGCCCTTTTCTTTATCATAAACTAAGTTGCCGTCAACTACATAGGTAACCAGATAGTTTTTGCTTACCACATCACTGACAGAAATGTTTTCATATGTATCATGAGCATAGCCATCAGAAGTGATCAATTTGATTTTAGCATTCGCATCGGAGTTATCAAGTCCTGCATCATACAGCAAGTCATCTAATTTGACACCGACTACACTGTCTGTATATTCAACGCTGGAGGAAAGATAACTATATTGTGATCTTTCCCAACCCAGAGCTTTCAACTCATACAGTGAGTAAGATTTTAAGGTATTCCCCTCTTGGTCTTTGATGGCAAAAACATCAGCTACATCTGCTACAGGATAATCAGAGGGGGTCTCAAAGCCATTTGTGCCGCTACCGGGCAAAGATTCGCCAACAACGATACAGGTGGCATTTTTGATACATTTACCCTGTGATTCATGATAAATTAAACGTAACAAGCCCTCCGTATTACCAACACTACCATCATAGCCGGGGTCTGTAGCCTTTTCGACAAAGGGTACACCTTCAACAGCATAGGCTAAAATGACATTTCTCTTATCAGAAGAACTATTACCGGCGCCATTTAAAATAGCATCTACAATATTACCGGTAGGATAACCATCTCCGGAAATAACATTAACAGAAGTCGGAACACTGAGACCTTCCTTAAGTCCTATTTTTTGGAGTAATTTCCAAACATTAACACCTTGGAAGTTTTGATCTGTTACGGCAGTAAATTCACCTGTTTCAACAATATCATCCATGTCTTCCAAATCCCCTAAGGTCAAGGTTACAGGGGTTTTGATTTCTGAACCGGTAATTCTTAAAACAGGGATATCACGATACTGTGAATATGGCTCAAAGTCATGCTTCCAATTTAATTGATCGGCGGCAGTAACTTCGATCTTTGTTACAGACCAAGCACAATTAACAGCATTATTTTCTGTTTCTGAGGTTTGACCTGTAACGACAGCCAAGGGACCGCCCTGATTTTCATAAGAGGCTTCATAGCCTTCATCAAGATCTGTCGGTACCAAGGGAAGTCCTTCGCTGACAGATGTTGTCGTATTGAGATTGGCGCCAAAGGCCAGCATCATTTTTAAATTACTGGTACCGGAAACGCTGTTTTGATAGTTGCTCTTACTTAATTCAGACATCGTGTACGTTTTGCTGGCACCATTATTATAGGTAACAACTATACCACTCGCATTAGCCTTTAAGCCTACCTCATTTTTGAGGAAATTATATAAATCCAAGCCGCGATAACGGATTTCCTTGTCCGCATTACTGCTGCGCAGGTTATAAACGGCAGTGTTTTTATATGAACTCATTGCCTCTAGCTGGCTCACAGTAAAGCTTTTAGCGTTATTAACGCCATCACCTTCCACTGTCAGAACATTGTCCGCATAGGCATTATAGGGTTCAGACAAATGTGCATAAGAATCCGGCTCTAAGTTTACTACAATTTTACTTACATTATTTAAAGTTGCGCCGCTAGTATATCCGGTAATTTGCGGCAACACAAATTGCAAGGGGCCACCCTGGTTTTTGACCGTGAAACCGCTGTCATTCAAAACAGTGTTTGCTGTGTCATAGTTTACATAACCATTAGCATCTTTATTTAATACCAGAGGATAACCGTTTTTGGCAAAAGCCAGAACTGCCGACAGATTGTTTTTGCCGGTTTCAGAGCAAGAGCCAAGCTCACGCAAGTCATCCAGAGAAACTTCTACAGAGTTAGGTTCAGCCGCATCATCATAGAAGGTGACTGTACCGCTGTCTCCCGGCAGGCCGATTTTATTACTTAGCAGATACCAAAGGTTAACACCTTCATATAAATCGGCATAACCCTTAACCATATAATAATTTTTGGCTTGAGCTTGTTTTTTCTGTGAAAAAGTGACAGCATTGCCATAAATCATTTTTTCCAGATCTTCAATGGTATAATTCGTAATATCAGAAGAACCATTTATTTTAACTTCAACAGATAAACTATTATCTTTAAGTGCCTGATAGGCTCCTGAAGCACCTGCGTTATCATAGTGGGTGGAATAATTCACCACTTCCCCAATAGTAATATAATCCAACAGTTGTGTTTGATGTGAACCATTAGCATCACTATAGTTTTGTTTACCATGAATTAAACGCAAAGGACCGCCGGAGTTGCTCAACCCCTTGTTATAGCCGGGGGAGGAACTGTTTACCACATAAGGATATTCATTAATACCATAGGCAATCAAAACCGGATAACCGGAATCAATGGGGTCCACAGTACTGGGATCAAAGCTTTCATCTATTCCATCAGCGGGATCTTTTTCAAAGAAAAAGAAGTTATCCGGATTGGAAATTTGCCCCAACTTAAAGTGTTGACTGCCTGTAAAGTTATCGCCGGCATGAGGGATCACGTTCGCATTAGCATTGGAAGTCGCAGCATCAGCTGGCAAACCTGCCTTAAGCAGCAAATTATAAAGATCGATACCTCTATATTCATTGACATACCAGTACGAATTATTGGCCAAGCTATATTCGCCGGTGAGAATCAAATCATTTAGGCCTTCCAGCTGCTCAACAGTCAGGTTAACCTCACGACCCAAAAGTGAGCCGTTTAGTGTTAAAATATGCTGCGTACTTGAAACATCATTATAAGGAGCTTTGTCATGTTCATAGCCGGGGGTAGAGTCTTCGGAAACATAAATATAGGCCATGTTGCCAAACTTCTTATTACCTCCACTGCCCTGATCATAAACCAGCTTCACACAACCATCAGCATTATCTAAAGCACTGCTATACCAACTTGAGTATATCTCGCTGTCATAGATAAAGGGACGAGCATCAGTACCATTTCCGGTACCATAAGCAACGATTATCGGCTGATCAGTCGCATCTGCAGCAGCGACTTCAGCATAGGTAAAGGTAGCAATATCCTGACGATTACGGTTTTTGATCGTAACCTTAGTACCTGTATCTAAGCGATTTGACTTATTATCCAAAAGATATTTTAATCTTACACCTTCATAAGTAAGCGTAGTAGCATTACCATTGCGGTAATCTGTATATTCACCACGGAAATAAGGTGCGCTGCCGGAAAGTCTTTCAATTTCCGCTATCGAAGGCATAGCCGAAGCACTGGTCCCCGGACCTTCAATAGTCAAGGTTGCACCTGTTATAGCGGGAATATTGTACATATTACCCAACTCTTCATGATTAATGTGTTTATATTCACTGGTGGAAAAATCAATACCGCTGCCTGCCGTAATTTGGATTTCTGTTATCCCTTTTAACTGACGTGAACCATCAAACAAGGAAAGATAACCATTACCATTAACGGCATTTTTGTTTTCATAAACAGCTTGCTTACTATCTGCATTATCACCAATTTCATAAGCCAAAACATACTCTTCTGCATTTGCACGAATATTAGCAACTGTTGTATTGGCAGCACTATTATCATACGCATCATAAGAATGGAATTCTACAGTATCGTTATCATCGTAATCAGTTAACAAATCGGCCAGCTGTATTCCTGTATAAGCTTTGGTTGCCGTACCTGCTTTGGTATTGTAAGAAGCTGTGCCTTGTACCCTTTCCATCATCAATATTTGAGCTCTTGTGTATTCGGATGTACCGATTTTTATGACCTTGTCCAGTTCATCACCTAAGCGTATTTTGCTTAAATATTTATTGAAACCGGAATTGTTAGCATCATACCAGGTTGCCTGCCCCATAATATTTTTCAAAACCGTTTTACCGGTATAATTAGTGGGAGTGCCTAATCCGGCAACAGTATCAGCTGTACTATCTGCCCAAGCAATCAAGGTAGAAACAGCAATAGGATCATTGCCGACGGCTGTATTTGCCGGATTACCTGTATTTTGCGGATCACTGGGCGGGACGGAGCCATCATTTTTTGCCCAAACGGCGGTCGATAGATTAGGGAAATAATATCTATTGTCATTATTAATAGTATATATCCAACTATCTGTTCCGTCTGCCTTAGGCTCAATAAAACTGATACCTCCATTATAGGCAGGTAGGGAAAAACCCGTATCGGCCAATAATGTGGACAATTCCACACCGGTAGCCCGTAAAAACCCGGTGAAACAATAAGTATTTAAAGTCGTATAGTCCTGTGTCTTAGCAGTCATTGCCTGCAATTCCGACAGAGTGTAGGCCTTTTCATACTTGACATCAGACCCTAGTTCAGCTGCACCTTCCGTTGAGCCCAGACCTGATCCGGTAATCACCAAGACCGGCTGTTCTTTGCTCACGTCAGCTTGTGCCACAATCATGCCGCCCACAATCAGCGCAATAATCATGGCCATCACTAATAGCAACTTACCCGCGGCAAATCTCTTGCCTTTTTTGCTCATTCTTATGTCCTCCTTTAATAATTTAAAATAAAAAGATTGCAAAATCATTAGTAGAATAGCATACAAAATCAACTTTATATGCTAAAAAAATAAGTACTCATGCAAAGAATAATGAGTACTCCGTTCCTACCAAATCCTTTCCAATCACGGGAGGTAAAAATGTTTCCACTTTTACCCATCGGCCAAACCACCTTCTGTTTTCACAGGAAGGTAATAAAGCTCGGACAGTATTTAATTTGTCGGTACTTTTATTCTGCCGCCCCCTTTCATGGCTATTAACTAATAATAAACTCTATAAATTTTCATCCGGCAAAAAACTTATCATAAACTACTTTTAAGGCAGTTTACGGGCCTCATGCTTGTCCATTTCAAAGGCATACTGCTCGCCGGGGAAATTACCGCTTTTCACATCATCAATATATTCTTTATACGCACGACCGATTTCCGCACCGATATCGGCATATTTTTTCACAAATTTGGGTACATGCCCTTGTGTATATCCCAAAAGATCATGACTGACCAAAACTTGACCATCACAAGCATTGCCAGCCCCAATGCCAATAGTCGGGATATCAACATTTGCGGTAATCACTTTGGCAGCCTCAGAAGTGAGGCATTCTAAAACCAAGGAAAAAGCACCCGCCTCTTCAATGTCAACGGCCAGATCAACTATAGACATCACAGCCGCTTCATCTTTACCTTGGACGCGATAACCACCCCATAGGGCAGCTGTTTGCGGCAATAGCCCCAAATGACCCATCACCGGAATGCCTGCATCTACCAGATTTTTAATGGTCGGCAAAAGGGCAGAAGTGCATTCTATTTTTACCGCATCAGCACCACCCTTTTTGACCAAAAGCAGAGCGTTTTCTATCGCTCGTTCCGGGCTTATGTGATAAGATCCATAAGGCATATCGGCAACAACGATCGCCCGTTGTGCCGCTCTGGAAACGATTTGAGTATGGTATAACATATCATTCATCGTTACAGGCATTGTCGATTGATAACCGGCAAAAACCATCCCCAATGAATCACCAACCAGCAACAAATCCATTCCCGCCTGATCAGCCAAGACGGCCATGGTGTAGTCATAGGCGGTAACTACCGCTATTTTTTCTCCAGCCTCTTTTTTAGCTGTTAATTGAGCAATTGCTGTACCTTTATTAGACATCTTCTACCTCTTATAATAATATCAGGATCAAAACATTTTACGCTTATTTCTACGTATGATATATTTATACTCAATACCTCTACTTCTCCGAAAGTCGGCAAAATCCTGCCTGCATTGAGAATAATTATCAGCTAAAAGATCATCCAAAGCCTCTAATAGATGAATATTATATTTTATACATCACACTGCCCTTTGGTTAGCAATCCAGCGTCTTGATAGTACTTTTAAAACGACCTTATGATAAAGAAATTAACTCTTCTAATCTTTTTTGAAACATTTGCAAGGCTACGGAAACTGGCTCAGGGCTGCGCATATCCACCCCGGCAGCTGCTAAGAGATCAAGAGGATCCCGACTGTCGCCGCCGGACAAAAATTCTAAATATTTTTGACGATTTTTTTGCGCTATTTGCGGATCGGGATCTAAAAGGCCGGTCGCTAATGCTGTAGCAGCGGAAAAACCGGTAGCATATTTATAGACATAAAAAGCTCTGTAAAAATGAGGGATACGGGCCCACTCCAGCTTAATTTGCTCATCTAGAAACATTTCTTGGCCAAAATAATCACGATTTAACTGATAATAGATATCAGATAAGGTCTCTGCCGTTAAGCTCTGTCCTTCTTCTACTATTTCATGAGTGATTTTTTCAAACTCGGCAAACATCGTCTGCCGAAAAACAGTGCCCCGAAAATCATCTAAATAGTTGTTTAAAATGATCTTTTTTTCTTTTTGATCTGCGGCCTGCTGCAAAAGATAAGCTGTTAAAAGATTTTCATTAACCGTACTGGCTACTTCAGCCACAAAAATACGATAATAAGCATAAACATAAGGCTGTTTTTGATGACTGTAATATGAATGCATGGAGTGTCCTGCTTCATGCGCCAAGGTAAAAACACTATTGAGATTGTCCTGATAATTAAGCAGAATATAGGGTTTGCTGTCATAAATACCTGAAGAATAGGCACCCGAAGTTTTACCCTTATTTTCATAGATATCTACCCAGCCGCCGCTTAAACCCTCTTGCAAAACAGAGATATAATCCTCACCCAGAGGAGCTAGAGCCTTTTGTAAAATAACACAGGCCTTAGGATAACTGTATTTTTGTTGAGATTTACCAAAAAGCGGTGCATAAATATCATACATATGCAGCTCTTCTAAATCCAGTAAGCGTTTGCGCAAATCCAGATAGCGAGCAAAAACAGGCTGGCCCTCACGAACGGTCTTCAGTAAATTGTCATAAACATCTAAAGAAATATTATCTGCAAACAAGCTGCCCGCCCGAGCACTTTCATAATTACGTACCCGTGCATAAAAAACATCTTTTTTTACAGATGAAGCATATAATCCTGCTAAAGTGTTTTTATGCTTTTCATAAGCCCCATATAATGTCTGGAAAGCTTCTTTTCGTACTGACCTTTGAGAGCTTTCCATAAAACGCAAATAATTGCCGTGGCTTAGTTGTTCTTTTTGATCCTCTTCATTAGTAATCTCCCCAAAATCCAGATCAACATTATTCAGCATAGAGAAAATATGGTTGTATGAACCAGCCATTTCACCGCTTAAAGCTAAAATCTGCTCTTCTTTGGCACTCAGAGTGTGTTTTCTCATTCTGGTAATATCAGTAAAATAGCGTTGATATTTTTGCAAAACCGGTTTCTTTAAATATTTATCAAGTTTAGCCTCCGGAATCGACAAAATTTCCGGCTGAGCAAAAGATAAGGCATTACTTAATTCCACCGCCAATTTTTGTGCTCTATCCTGCATCGCTTGATAATGAGCTTCACCATTATCTTCATTAAGTTTCATTGAAGCATAAAGATAAACTTTATCTAACAGACGACCTGCTTTTTCTTGATAATGCATAAAATCAGCCAACATTTGTGCAGAATCAGCTAAATGCTCCTTAAACTGTGCCGCCAAGGGCAGCATGTCGTGAATCGCCTGGCAATCATTTTGCCAAACATTCTCATCGGTATAAAGATCCTCTACACTCCATTTATGTTCGGCTGCAATTTCGCATCTTAAAGCAATTTTTTTGCTGTCCGTACTTTTTGTCAATCAAAACACTTCCTTTTTAGATAACTTTACTAGTAGTATGAGCTGCGCGGCTCCAGCATAAATTGACCATCAGCAACTTTGGTTACTGTGACAGTTACGGATCCATTAAATCCTTGTTTATAAAAACCTAAAATAACCTGTTCTTGCGGCAAGCCGGCATCATCTTGCCAACGCAAGCACATGACATTTTCACCTTCTGTTTGTTTAGTCGAAACATTGGTGGTAAAGCTTTTATTCGGAGATAAAGCAGGAATCTTTACCTGCTTTTTATCATCATAAATAAGCTGCCAGTCCCAAAGAATATCGTCGCTGTGATTGATAATTTCTATATTAAACCCTTGTTTAGTAAAACTTTTATGACTGTCAGTCAAAAAAGTTTCATCACGGTTGCTAAAGGCAAGCACAATCACTAAAACCAACAACACCATCATGATAATCATGCGATATTTACGCCGTCTATAACGGCCGCCATCATCTTCTTGATGTGCTTCCTCTTGTCTGCGGTCAGCCTCCAGCTTAAGCCGCTCTTCACTTTTTTCCACGGGATTAGCTTCCCCATTGTGGCGGCGGCTATCCTTATTCATGAACAAGCTCCCTTTATTTTATTAATTATTTGATTGGCTCATCAGGAAAATCGAATGGTCGGTCCTTCATCATTGTCATGTAATATTCTAAAATCTTACGACGGCGAACAATCCCGATAAATACTCCAAAATCATCAACTACCGGGATGAAGTTCTGTCCCATTGCAGCATTCAGTAAATCGGAAACCCTGGCATCCACTGCTACGGATTGATTGTCCTGTTTTCTAGGCACATCCTTTAATTTCACGGTACCCGCCGAAGCTAAACTCATATCATGCGAATCTTTGATATACCATAAAAAGTCGGCTACTGAAATACTTCCCGCATAACGACCATCATCATCCAATACAGGTACCGAAGTATAACCATAATGCTGCATTTTTTCTAAAGCCTGCCGGACAGTATTGCTTAAAGTTAGATAAACCGTTTCATTTTTGGGGGAAAGAAAAAAGGCGACTTGCAAAACTAATCATCTCCTATGTTTTTCTGCTCTTATAAGCCTATTCGCTTAAGATACAATTAATTAAAAAATTGAGATTAAAAGCTACTCCTTTTAAAGCATTTATTCGCCGTTTCGTTTTCTTTCACCTGCCGTTATCTTTCTTTCGCCATATCTTCACAAAACAGAAAGACTTAAATCCTCTCAAAAATTATTTTAAAACTCTTTCTCTTGCTTTAATTGATCACGCTTATAAGATAATTCGCGGATTTCCTGTTGTGCCTTTTCAATAGCTGCCATTTGCTCCTGGAATAACTTATCCAGGCGCTCTATCTGTTGCTCGTACTCTTCTGTGCTATTTGGTTTTTTCTTGATCTCTTCATGAAAAGCAGCCCTTTGGGGATTATCACTTAACTCATCAGCGGACAGCTCTTCCTGTGATTGAAAAGACTCATCTTCTTTTGCCGGTGATGGCTTTGATTGTCCCAAAGACTCCTCAGCCGCAGCAACAGGTGGCATCTCTTTGTCCTTTTCAGGAGAAAAAGCAACACCGGCAGGCACGATTTCATATTCGCTGCTTTCCTCAATTTCCGGGATATAACCCGGCTTTTCTTGATCCAAAACATCGCTGGCGTAAATGGTTTCCCCCATTTGTTCATCCCAAAAAACCTGCTCCTTTTGAGCAGCCTTTGTAACATTTACATCAGTCGACACTTCCGATGGCTGCTCCTTGTCAGAGGAAGAGCCTGTAATTTCTTTTATTTCTTCACGCTCCACAGCAATGGTAGAAGTCTCTCCTAACACGGGATTAACCGCAGAAGGAATTGCCTCTTGAGCCAAAGCCTGACCTGCTATATAAAAGTCATCAAGCTCTTGATCTTCTGCAAACCCCTGATCTGCCTCATGCAGGCTTTCCTCTGGCACAGGCTCTACCGCATCCGAAACCTTATCTTGTGCCAAAACTGTATCACCAAGATCATCGCTAATAGCCGGCGATCCAGAGGGTTTTGCTGCGGTAGCTTCTTTAGAGGCCATCGTTGTTAAGTATGTCACCAGCTTTGAGAATTCCATCTTAGACATGCTTTCCTGAGCAAAAGTCAAGATCTCGCTAATTTCCTCCTCTGTACTGGCATGTTCCAAGATCTCCAATAAAACCTCATCACTAACATATTGGTCAATGGTTTTATCAAAATTTTCACTTACTTTATTTATGTAATTATCCGCAGCAGCCTGTTCCCGCTCTTCCTGTTTTTCCTGCCCTTCCTGCCGCTCTGTCATGATCAGCACTCGAACCATAATAATAACTAACGCCACTCCGATTCCCACATAGATTAGGAATTCATACATATAAATTCTCCTTTTATGACAATTTTCAGATTCAGCTATTTTGATAAAACATACATTGCCTGGACGTATATTTTACTTAAACGGATCAGATCCTTTTGCGATAAATATTCATCTGCTTGATGAGCTAACTGCTCTTGCTTGGGAAAGACCGGACCATATCCCACAAATTTATCAAAGACCCGGGCATATGTTCCTCCCCCAATCACCAAGGGCTCGCTGTCATCTCCGGTAATCTGCCGATAAGATTGCAAAAGATCCTGTACAAATGGTTCATCTAAAGGGACAAAAAGAGGTTCCTTAGCCTCCGACACAGCAAGATGCAAACCATAAAATACCGCAGTTTTTTTAATCCGCTCTAAGAAATACTGCCACTTAAAGGTAACAGGAAAACGGAAATCTATGCCTACAGTAATTTTCCGATCATCCATTAGTAAAGAAGTCGGGGCCATACTGGTTTTTCCATATTGATCTTCAGCATAAACGCCTAAAGCGCTGCCATCAAAATCACAACCCGTAAGTTCGTAACAGTTTTTGAGAAAAACACCTGTCGCACCGCTGACGGGTAATCGGTTTAAAAAGTCCAACAATAACGTAATTGCATTACGTCCTTTTTCCGGCAAGGAGCCATGGGTGGTTTTCCCCAATGCCTTAATGTTATAACCATCATCTGTTGCCATTAGCAGCAGATGATCATGGTCCGACCATTTGGCATAGGCTTCTTCTAAGAGAAACGAACCGTGCGGTGAAAGAGTTAAAAAAGCTTCTGCTCGATCGGGAATAACATTATCACTCACACCACCATGCAGTTTTTTAATAACGATATCACCAGCTTCATCACCACGCTTGGCCGATAGTTCAAAATGGACGATACCCTTTTCACCATAGATTAACGGAAACTGGGCATCCGGCGTAAAACCAAAATCGGGCTTTGGACAATGCTGCAAAAAATAATCCATGCAAGCAAAACCGGATTCTTCATCCGTGCCGATAATCAAACGAAGTTTGTTGTTAAGAGGCAAATTGCTCTCTTTAAGCGCTCTGAGCGCATACAAGCAAGCAATCAACGGACCTTTATCATCCACGGCACCGCGGCCGTAAATTTTTCCGTCTGATATTTGGCCGCCAAAGGGCTCTTTAGTCCAGGCGTTGCCTGCCGGCACCGTATCGATGTGACAAAGGATGCCCACTTGCTTTTGTGAGGGTTTAACTTGAGTTTGATAGTCAATCAAACCCACATAACCCTCCAAGTTTTGGCAAGGCAACTGCCACTTGTCGGCCTTTTGCAAAACAAATTGCAAAGCTGCAGCGATTCCGGCTCCAAAAGGAGCCTGCTGCCTTGCAGCGGCCTTAGTCGTATCAAAAGTCAAAAGTTTTTGTAAATCACTGGTCATTTCTTCACTGTAACCATCAATATAATCATCAAGGATTGCTTCAAAAATTTCTTTCACATTGATCTCCTATTCGACATTGTGGAACACTATAGAACAAATATCTACAGCTTTTCTATTCTACATTTTTGTTGCTTTTTCCTGTTATATAGATACCTTTTATTTGTTTTTTGGATAAAATACCCTGCCATAAAAAGGATTTTAAAGGCTTTAAAAGAATCTCTTTTCTTATAGGGTTTAGATAAAAGGGTTTTCTAAAGATATTATTAACTAAATAGCGAGGATTTTATTATGAACAAAAAACATCTTTTATTAATAATAATTGTTTGCTTAACTATGGTTTTTTCCGCTTGTGCCAATAATGGGGGACAATCCGCCAAAGCTGATGATGAAAATAACACCGCAGAATCTGACAGGCGGCCTTTTTTGCAAGACACAGAAACTGAAAAAGCCATTGTTTACTATCTGACTGCTGAGCGTAAGTGGCTGGTCCCGACAACGACAAACATTCCCGCAACTCGTCAAATGGCACAAGTCGCTGTGGAAAAATTGCTGGCAGGGGCGCCCAATGACGACCTAGCTTCGCCCTTACCGGAGTCCATCAAGCTGCTGGCTATTTATACCATAAATGATACTGTGTATATAAATTTAACTAAAGAATTTCTTAACATAAAGGAGGACTTGGTTGAACGGGCACTGGAATGCCTTATACAAACAACGCTTTCCCAAGCCGAGCAAACTAAACTGCAAATTCTTATCGAGGGCAAAACCGTTGACAAGCTGGGTGATGCGGATATCAGCAAGCCACTTACTTTAAAGGTCATTAACTGCAACGAAGATCTGGGGTTATCAGATCCTCACATAACCTGTTATTTTTCTGATGAAATGGGCATGTATTTGGTTCCCATCTCACGAAAATCTACGGCCAGTAATCTCTCTGGGACTGATTTGACCAATCATTTGATCGAGCAAACCATAGATTTCTTATGGCAAGGTCCCCCTGAAGAGAGTAGCTTGTATGCGGTCATGCCTGAAACAGGCAAACTTCTTAATCATCGGCTGGAAGGGGATTTATTAACGCTGGATTTTTCCTCTGATTTTGTCAACTACAGCAGTGGAACCAGCAGCGAAATGCTAATGACTTATGCTCTTTATTATTCCTGCACCGCTATTCCGGGTATTAATAACGTAAAAATTCTCATTGATGGACAAGTTGCCGATTATTTGCCGGGGGGAACGGATATTAGCAACATTTTATCACCGGATGAACCTCTTAATCTAATACAATAATGGCTTATTATTTAAAAATGCCACAGACTTTATTTTGTTACTCTCTTTAAAATATAGTAAAAAACCGCCTTTATCACTGATATTATCACAAAAGGAGTGTTTTTGTGACTAAAACCATCTATTTTGATTGTCCTACCGGTCTTGCCGGTGATATGATCCTTGCCGCTTTACTTGATTGCGGGGCTGATCTTGATTACATTAAAGAACATTTATTGCGGCTGCAACTGCCCCCTTGGCAAATCTCCTGCCAAGAAACAATTAAGAACCAGCTGGCCGCTAAAAAACTGCAGATTTCTTATGAAAAAAGTCCTCAACACCGTCACTTGGCAGATATTGAACAGCTAATCATGGCGGCAAACTTTCCGGCCACAGCGGAAAAAACCGCTTTAGCTATTTTCAATAAATTAGCGCAGGCGGAAGCGGCTGTCCATGGCACATCCACCGCTAAAGTTCATTTTCATGAAGTAGGAGCTACTGACGCTCTGATTGATATTTGCGGCAGTGCCTTGGCATTGGACTTTTTAGGAATCGAGAAGGTTTATTCTTCACCATTACCTTTATCTCATGGTTTTGTGACATGTGATCATGGCACCATTGCCATACCGGCGCCTGCCGTTTTAGAGTTACTTAAAGGAGCAAAGCTCCGGCACTCCATGCTGAATGGAGAACTGATAACCCCTACAGGAGCGGCTATTTTGATGACGATTATTGCCGACGACGGTTTTTTTGTTCCTGATTTTGTTTTACAAACGACCGGTCGCGGCGCCGGAAAAAGAGATTTACCGGTGGCTAATATTCTGCGTTTACATTTAGGAAGTACGACGAAAAAGGAAGCCGTTGATGTTCTAACATGCTGGATCGATGACAGTCAGCCCGAGTTTTTAGGCTATTTGTGGGAAAAAATGCTGGAAAACGACTCGGTTCTGGATATGGGTTACAGCCCTCTTTTTATGAAAAAAGGGCGCCCTGCATGGCAACTTTCCGTAATTACCATGGCAGGGTCTGCCGAAGAAATAGCCCAACTAATCATGGCAGAGACTTCAACTCTCGGTGTCCGCATCCGTCGTGAAAGACGATTAATCGCCCCACGATACAGCACCACGGTAAAAACCCCTTATGGAACTATTGCCATTAAGGTAAGCAAAAAAGGGGCAAGCGTTAACGTCTCTCCGGAATTTTCCAGCTGCCAAAAGGCGGCTCAACAAACTGCTCAGCCACTAAAGGCTGTTTACCAGGCTGCTATTGCGGCTTATCTACAACAAAAAACTTAGTGAGAGGATATAAATGACTGCAATATTATTCGATTTAGATGGCACTATCGCCAACTCTTTACCTGGGATACTCGATACCACCCGACGGACTTATGAAAATTTCAATCTGCCTTGGCACAAAGAAGAGGCTCTTTCCTTAGTTGGCTTACCCCTTTTGGCAGTTGGCGAAAAATTGCTGGGGGCAAACCATGCTCAAGAATATTATGATGCTTATCAAAAAAACTTTTTATCTTATCGAGGTGCTGATGTAGAAGCCTATGATGGGATACCCCAATTACTGCAAAAACTTACCGCCCAAGAAATACCTCTGGCTATTGTCACCTCAAAAGTAAGACGTGGATGTTTAAGAACATTAAAGGCGCTGGACTTGACTCATTATTTTAAGCACCTGGTTACAGCAAGTGATGGCTGCGGTGCAAAGCCCGATCCGGAGCCGGTTTTATGTGCTTGTCAAAAACTGGGTAAGGAGCCGTCAGAAACTTTATTTATTGGTGACAGTTTTTTTGACATCAAAAGCGGTCAAGCAGCCGGAACGACGACTTGTGCAGTTTCTTGGGGAGCCGGGAAAAGAGCAGATCTGCTTGCATATGGACCGGATTTTATGGCAGAGAATGTCCCTGAGCTGGATGAAATTGTTTTTAAATGGCTGCGGCCTTTTAACAAATGAATTTAGGGGGAGATTAAATGTTAAAAGAATTTAGGGAGTTTTTGATGAGGGGCAATGTAGTAGACCTGGCAGTAGCCGTAATTATCGGCGGTGCCTTTGGGAAAATCATCTCATCCCTGGTCGATGATGTTTTAATGCCCTTAATCGGTTTAGCTACTGCCGGCGTGGATATGAGAGACTGGAGTGTTATGCTTAAGCCGGCCGTAATGGATGGTAGTACGGTTGTTTCATCTGAAGTAGTTTTAAACTATGGCGTTTTTTTGCAAAACGTTATCGATTTTGTGATCATTGGTTTCTGTATTTTTATTATCATCAAAATCGCCAACAAAGCACAAAAAGCTTTCTCCAAAGAACAAGAGGTTAAAGATGCAGAGGTAAACAAACAAGAGGTTCTGTTAACAGAAATTCGCGACCTCTTAAAAAAAGACAATTAAAAATAAAAGCCGACAGCTTCTTTTAGATAAAGCTGTCGGTCTTTTATTTTTAAGTTTTCCGCTGCCCAGCAGCTTTATTGCATGACCAACATCGTTAAATAAAAATCTGTATTAGTCGTATTATTTTTTTTACGGATAGAAACACCAATATTTTTAGCGGAAGGGGAAAGGATGTTAGAATTTCCCTCCCCGGTAATTAATGCATCAAAAAAAGATTGAGCGGAGGGGAAACCATAGGCAATATTTTCCCCCACATTGCTTAGTCCGTATTGAGCCACCCTTTGCTCATAAGTACCATTAGTGGGCGAGTTATGACTAAAAAAGCCTTTTTCCGCCATGTCCTTAGAGTGAGCCTGCGCCATCATAATCAGGGTGTTATGATTACTAAAACTTTTTAAACCTTTATCCTTCCGATAATCGTTGACCAGTTTAATAAACTCCTTTTCTGTATCAGAGAGCGATAAAAGAACACCTGAATCCGTGATCATTACGGTTTTCGTCTTATTATTCCAGTTCACATTGGTTTTAAGGCTTTCTCCCACAAACCGAATAGGAACCAAGGTGCGCCCTTTAATCACTTTAGCAGGCACATCTAAAGTTATACTCTTGCCATTAACGGTAGTATTTGTTTTATTGAGGTAAAGGAGAATAATATCGGATCCTTTACTTAGAGTGACTTTTTTGGTTGAGCCCTGGTAATTAACGCAACAGCCAAGATTTTCGGCAACAGCACGAACCGGCACCAGCACACGTCCTTGTTCAAGAACGGGCGCAACATCCGGTTGCAAAGTGGTACCGTTGACCACGACTTTTACCTCCTGTGTAGCTAAAGCAGGAACTATCGTCACAGCCATAATCAGGGCGCAAGCCAATATCACAATTAGGATTTTTTTATTCTTAAACATGGAGACCTCCTTAAAAGATTCTCTCCAACGGCTAAACAAACTTCATCTGTAGAGATTTATATTCTAGAAATAAATGTCAGATCCTTTATTTACATAAATTTATTAAAATAAAAAACTTGCATTATCAAAAGATCTATGCTATGATTCTAATATATTTAGATTTACAAATTGTCCGAAGCTGTTTGACCTAAAGTAAAAACCATGGCAAACAGCCACTGGGTAGCAGTGGAAACGCTTCTATCTCCCGCATTGGAAAGGATGATATTGATCTGTAATTTACAGGTTATTTTCCGATGTGGAAAATAACCTGTTTTTTATTTCTCATAAGTTCTTTTAAAATTTTGCCAGAATAACCGCATAGTTTTACCCTGTAGGATAAGCATGAAGCATTGCTTTTAGCAGGAAGCAATGCTTCTGCCTATCCTTCGTAAAACAATTGCGACTTTTAAATAATTGCCCCATAACTGCACTTTTGTGATTGCTTTATAGACAAAGGTGTAATTCTTTCCTATTTTCCCCGCAAACAGGAACTTTTAAAAGTTCCTGTTTGTTTTTTACCCTTTCGTAAACGAACTCTTGTAGATAGCAATTATTTAAGGTACAATAAAAAAGACTGTTCTACTTTATAAAAAGGAGTCGACACCATGTTCAATTATAAAAACAATCCCGATGAAAATCGTTTTGCTACTCTGGCGAAAAATTTAGTAAGCTATTCCTGTGAATTAAAGCCCGGGGATAATGTCCTCTTGGATTTACCTGCCGGAGAGGAGGCCTTTGGGCAAGAATTGATCAAAGCCGTTTATCAGGCAGGAGCGCTGCCTTTTTTAACTTACAATAACGATGTTTTAACCAAAGAATGGTTAGCGCAAATTAGCGAAAAACAACTGAAACTGGAAGCCCTTTGGCAAGTCAAACGCATGGAACAAATGCAGGCATATATTGGCGTAAGGGCCAAAGAAAACATCTATGAGCTTGCCTCTGTTCCGGATGAAAAAAAACGCTTACACAGTTTATTGCTATCACACCCTGTTCATCATGACATTAGGGTTAAAAAAACCAAGTGGGTCATCTTGCGCTACCCCAATCCCTCAATGGCACAAGAGGCAAAGATGTCCACAGAAAATTTCCGTGATTTCTATTTTAACGTTTGTAATCTTGACTATGCCAAAATGTCACGTGCGATGGATCCGCTGGTAGGGCTCATGAATAACACTGACCGGGTAAAAATCTTGGCACCGGGGACCGATCTGCGCTTTTCTATCAAAGGAATTGCTGCCATTAAATGCGACGGTAAACGCAACATTCCCGACGGAGAAGTTTACACAGCTCCCGTCAAAGATTCGGTAGAGGGTTTTATCACTTATAACGCTCCCTCTCCGCATGAAGGTCAAGTATACACTAATATTAACTTAGAATTTTCCAAAGGACAGATCGTAAATGCTGATGCCGGGAACTTAACGGAGTCTTTGCATAAAATCTTAGACACCGATAAAGGCGCGCGTTATATTGGTGAATTTGCCATCGGCTTAAACCCTTATATTATGCATCCTGCTAATGATATTCTTTTTGATGAAAAGATCCACGGCAGTTTCCATTTCACACCCGGGGCCAGCTATGAGGATGCTTTTAATGGTAATGAAAGCGCCATACATTGGGATTTGGTGAAAATTTTACGCTCTGATTATGGTGGGGGCGAAATCTACTTTGATGAGCAGCTGATTCAAAAGGATGGTCAATTCTGTCTACCTGAGCTGGCAGGGTTGAATCCGAAAAACTTATTATAAAACTATATAGCTACTACTATTAAAATCATTATTATTAAATTTACTATTATCAAAGCCACAATTATTTAAAAGGCCGCTTCCGATTAACATAAGGAAGCGGCCTTTTAAAAACAACAAGCGAGGACATTTTATGTTCTCGCTTATTAGATCACAATCATTACAAATTATATTTTTTCTTAAATTTGTCCACTCTGCCGCCTTCTTCGACCAGCAGGCGTTTAGAACCGGTATAGTAAGGGTGACATTGAGAGCAAACCTCTACTTTTATTTCCTCTTTTGTGGAACCGCTTTTAAAACGATTGCCACAGGAGCAAATAACATCAACCTCCTGATATTTCGGATGGATATCTTTTTTCATCGTGGTCACCTCATTCCCCTAGAAAGCTTTGGCGAAAATATTCGCCGACCTAATGAATTATAGCACACAAAGTCAAGTATGTAAAGCATAAGTTTAGGTATTTGACGAAAAGGGACGTGAATAGTTGCCAATATGCACCTTTGGCAGCCCCTTAGCAAAATAATCTAACATTTGTAAAATGCCCAAACCCGGTAATTCATCACAAAACTGCTCACTCATAATCCGTGGATCGAGATTAAGATTACGTAATTGAATTTGCTTTATTCCATAAGAATTTACCAAATCAACCAAAGCTTCTAAACGGTGGCGGCGGTCCGTAAAACCGGGATAAACTAACAGATTTAATGATACATTAACGTGATATTGCCGTGCAATTTCTAACGATTTTTTGACATCCGATAAATCGTATTGTGGGCGATGGTAACGGAGATACTCCTCCTCAAGCGGTGAAAACAATGAAACTCGCAGGCTGTCCACTCCTGCTTGACAGACCTTAGTGATAGCCCGGGGATCTCCTGCATTAGTATTGATGTTGATCAAGCCCTGATCAGTTTGTTCACGGATTTTTCGAATGGAGTCGGCAATCAGCTGAGCCTGCTGTGTGGGCTCGCCCTCACAACCTTGTCCAAAACTAATAATAGCCTGTTTATTCTGCAAATGGGGCACGGCCACTTCAACGATTTCCCGGACCATCGGCACAAAATCCAAACGGTTTTGCGGCGAAGGACAGCATTCACTGGGCTGAAGAGAAATGCAGCCCAGACAGTCCGCATTACAAAACGGAGAGACCGGAATACCGCCTTCCAAACGCCGATAGAAAATATTTTGCGCCGTAAAACAACCGTATTTTTCCGCACAAAAAGCTAATTGTTTAAGTATCCTGTTTTCCGGAAATTGCTTAAGCTTTTGCTGCAGTCGCTCGGCTAAATCCGGGGTATTATATTTTTGGGGATGCCAGGCCTCATGTTCATCTGTTGCAACAGCCGCCACCATCAGACGGTTTTTTTTCATCCCCACAGCAGTATAGCCTAAAAGGGGCAGTGGCTGCTCCGCTAAGGAAGCCGCCGGTAGCAAGGTGCGTGTAAATCCTTGCGGTAAAAGTGCCGCCATGGCCCAGATCGGCTGTTTATCCTTTAAATATGGATTAGATTCCAATGCTTCAAACTGTCCTGTTTGACAATTAAAACCCCATGGTTTAGCTAGCGGCATCATGATTAAGGTAGCACCTTCAGGTAAAGGAATCAATTCCTTTCTGCCGGCTCGCAGCATCATATTCCCACTCATGGCAGCCATTTCAAGACCGGGAAAATCAAACCATTGTCCATCCTTTTGAGCAAAAATCATTTTAGCCATGACATCCTCCTTAAAAAATCCTTTGACTTTAATAATTAAAGACAGATGCGGTATTTTCCTTTTTTGCCTTTATAAAATCTGCTTTGGGTATAATTTACACTTAAAAAGGGTACTTTATCCTTAGTATTTATTTTGGAAAGGATTTTGATGATGAAAAAAATATTGCTGCCCACTCTGATTATTACTCTAATGGCAATTCTGCCTTTGACCACTCAAGCTGCCGAAGGCTGTACAATCAACGGTAAAACCATCCATACACTAAATGAAGCACACCGCATAACTCATGTGGCACAACTTTATAATTTAGATGCCGAATTGATAGCTGCCATGAATAATATGGATCCTCATGAGGTTATGCCGGCAGGCACTAAGATAGCCATACCCCAGGAACCTCCGCAAAAGGTTGCCGTTAAAAAAGGCGACACCTTATATAGTATCGCTAAAAAAAATAATATTACCGTCAAAAAACTAATGCATAATAATAGTATTAAGGATCCTCAATCTGTAAAATCAGGGCAAGAACTGGTGCTGCCTTTTGCAGCTTTAAAAAATGAAGAGGATGCTGTGGCCCAACAGGGGTACAATGAGACCTTTAACACGGCCTCGCGCGGTACAGACAAAGGGTTAGCGGCGCCGGATTTTATTTGGCCATTACAAGGCAAGATAAGCTCCAAGTTTGGTGCTCGCAGGAGCGGCTTCCACCATGGCTTGGATATAGCAAATTCTCTTGGTACAGAAATTATGGCTATCAGCGGCGGGCAAGTTATCAAAGCCGGCTGGCTGTCGGGAATTTATGGCTATGGTGTAAAAATTGATCATGGCAATGGCTATTCCAGCTTGTATGCTCATGCGCAGGAGCTTTTTGTTTCTGAGGGCGATCAAGTGGAACAAGGAGAGGTGATCGCCGGCGTGGGAAATACCGGACGCAGCACCGGACCTCATTTGCATCTGGAAATTCGTGTCAATGATATAGCTAAAGATCCCCTTAGCTTTCTGCCTTAAAATTTCTTAAAAAACTCCATTCGGGTTTGGATAACGTGATCCCGCAATATTATAAAAAAGAAAGAGCGCCTGCGCTTTTTCTTTTTTCATCTCTGGCAGCCTTAATAAAAATTAACTGTTCCATAAACAAAATACTTATCGGGGTTTTACTCTGTCATAAAAATAAAAGTATTTAGGAGTGGGTACAATAGAAATAAAATAAACAAAAATTATAGCATCTCCCCCTCTGGGGTTCTTTTTTGCAAGCAGGAAAAAACAGGTAGGAGCACGAAATAAGTACTTTTATGACCGAAAAATATTTTAAATATGTTTGCGCGTATTTTTGTTTTTAATTTAAAAGGAGGAATAACATGCGCTGGCGTTTGCTTGATGAAACAAAGGATAAACAGAATCGCAGGATTTTTGACCATTTTATGGAGACTCATCCCAAAGGACATATTTTACAAACCTGGGAATGGGGAGAAGTTAAAAAAGGAGCATGGACTCCTTTATACCTGGTGATTGAGGATGACCAAAAAGAGATTATTGCCGCCTGTTTGCTTTTAAAAAGAAGATTACCTTTAAAATTAGGCACTTTTTTCTACGCTCCTCGCGGACCTGTGCTTGATATTGAGAACAAAGAATGTTGGGATTTCCTCTGGCAATCCATTAAAGAATTGGCTCGGAAACATGATGCTGTTTTCTGTAAAATCGATCCTGATGTGCCCGCACTTGATGAAACCTGGGCTCTCAGACTTAAAGAAAGTGGCTTTGTCTCTGCGGAAAAAGGGGAAGGGTTTGAGGGTGTACAGCCACGCCATGTCTTTCGTCTTGATATTTCACCGGATGAAGAGACCCTTTTAGCCAACATGCATCAAAAAACCCGCTATAATATCCGCTTGGCTGCCAGAAAAGGAGTGACGGTGGAAAAATCTGATCGAGCAGGGATGAAAATATTTTATCCCCTCCTGCAAGAAACTGCTCAAAGAGATAACTTTTTAATTCGCTCGGAGAATTATTTCACTTCTTTTTATGATTGTCTGGCACCGCACGGTCTGGCTGAATTGTTTTTAGTCCATTATGAAGATAAAGCTATTTCTGGAGCCTTGCTTTTTAAATTAGGGGATAAGTCCTGGTATATATATGGAGCATCCGCCAATAAATACCGTAACGTGATGCCCAATTACCTCATGCAATGGGAGATGATCTGCTGGTCTAAAAAACAGGGTTGCAGCTTATATGATTTTCGTGGTGTACCAGGAGATGTGCCTTCTGATCATCCGCTTTATGGCCTGGTCAAGTTCAAAAAGGGTTTTGGCGGTGAATATGTGAGCTTTATCGGCGAATATGATTTAGTCTTTAAACCATCAGCCTACAAATTTTACAATTTCGCCGAACCAATATATCAAAAAAACATTAGACGGTGGATTCGTTTTAAAAAAAGACTCAAAGGTGAAAATAAACAAATCAATACTACTGATTAAAACACTTTTTAAACAGTAAAAATCAAGGAGAAAAATTATGCCAACTGCACCAACCCCGGAACGGTGGATTGAAATTAATCTTGATGCAATTGTTGACAATGCTCGCCATATACGCCAACATCTAAACTCAGAGACCAAGCTTTTGGCGGTGGTCAAGGCCAATGCCTATGGCATGGGAGCCGTTTCTGTGGCCAAAGCTTTAGCCCCTGAAGTGGACATGCTGGCTGTCAGTACTAGTGAAGAGGGGATTGAATTACGCAACAACGGCATTAAAACACCTGTTTTAGTCTTTATCCCACCTACGGCTCATACAATAGAAAAGCTCATTAAGCACGATTTAACGATTAGCATTGATAGCCAAGAAACCTTAGATCTTTTGTCAACCTTTGGGGCCAATAATCATCCCTGCCATCTTAAAATTAATAGTGGCATGAATAGGCTGGGCTGCTCTTTAGACAAGGCCGCTGTTTTGGCTTATAGCATTCATAACAGTCCGGCCGCTAAATTAGATGGTGTATATTCTCATCTTGCCAGTGCTGCGGACACTTTAGCTGCCACAAAACAGATAAACATCTTTCAGCAGGCTTTAGATAATATTACCGCTTTAGAAGTTGATTACGGTTTAGCTCATCTGGCAAACTCCACCGCCATCTTAAAGCTGGGCTGTCAGTTTGACATGGTGAGAGCCGGTACTATTTTATACGGTCAAAGCCCCATTAAACTGCCTCATGATTGGGAGCTAAAAAATCCATGGAAGGTTTTTTGTCGGATTGTTGCCGTGCGTGATGTAAAAAAAGGTGAGGCCATCGGCTATGGCGGGGATTTTTTAGCCAAAAAAGATTTGCGCATCGGGATTATCCCCTTAGGATATGCCGATGGCTTTGCGTTAGAGCCACATACCAGAAATGGCAGCATCGGTGCAGTTTTCCGTAAAGGAATACGGGATACGGCTCGTATTATCGCCAAAAGACCTCTTTATTACGCTTTTTACCGGGAACAGCAGAAAATTAAAAAAATTCCTATTGTCGGACGTATCGGCATGCAATTAACGGCGGTAGATCTTAGCCATTGTTCATTAAATAAAGGTGATATTTTGCAAATTTCTTTACGTCGTACCAGTGCTAACAGCCGGCTATGCAGGTTGTTTTTACAGGATGGACAGATAGTTGAACAGCAAAGCATTACTTAATAAATTATTTCTCTTTGATGTTTAAAGCAGGTTATTATCATCTGGACAGCGAACTGTTTTATTATGAAAACCGCATTTTAGGAGGCGATGTGGATGAGAATAACTAAAGAGCTTTTCCTGTCCGCCGGTTGTCCCTTTTGTCAAGAGATTCTGCTTTTACGCTCCATTTCACCTTTTATGCTGCATCGTCGGCAAAAAAAAGAGATTAGCTGCACTTGCGGCTCTTTACGCTTTTTTATTCATACTGGTGAAAAAAATCTTTATGTAGATTATTTTTGCCCGATTTGCTTAGATAATCACTCTTATATTTTTAGTCTTAGTGAATTAAAAAACCAGCAGCTTGTTGTCATTCACTGCCAGGAAACGGGCCTCAACCTGGCCTCTTTAGGGGAAAGAAAAAAAGTGGTAGAACTGCTTAAAAAGGATGGACAAATTATTCTGTACTATCAAGATACTCTGCAGGATCTTTTGTCCCATTCGGCACAGATGTCCGAAATTTTGCAGCATTTTTTGCAGCTCTTGGCACAAGATCAAGTCCTCTGCTCCTGTAAATCCCATGACTTTGATCTTCGGCTGTGCGGAAGTCGTTTGCTGTTACTTTGCAGCCATTGCGGGGCCTCTGTCAGTCTTTCAACCAAAAGTCCTCATGAGTTGCAGCATTTTAAGCAATCTACATATATTTTACTCGACAAAATTTCTTCTGACTTTACCTTTAAAGATGAAGATCAGCTTTTAAATAATCTTTGTTCAAAAAATGAATTTAAATAAAAGGAGGATTTATCATGCCGCTCGTTCCGATGAGACAACTTTTAGACAAAGCCGAAAAGGGTAATTATGCTGTAGGTGCCTTTAATTGCAACAACATGGAGATTGTACAAGCAATTATTACAGCAGCCAGCGAAGAAAATTCACCTGTAATAGTACAAGCAAGCCAAGGTGCCATTAAATATGCGGGTATTGAATATATCGTTGCGCTTACTAAAATCGCCGCTGATTCCACTCATATACCGGTGGCCTTACACTTAGATCACGGCACTGATTTTAAACAGATCATGCAATGCATTGCACATGGATTCACTTCCGTGATGATTGATGGATCTAAGCACCACCTAGAGGACAACATTGCGATCACCAACAAAGTTTCCGAAGTAGCGCGCGCCTGTGGTTTAAGTGTAGAGGCAGAGCTGGGGAAAATTGGCGGTACGGAAGATGACATCGTGGTAGCAGATAAAGATGCCATTTATACAGATCCGCAAGAGGCCAAATACTTTGTAGAACATACTGATATTGACGCTTTAGCCATCGCTATTGGCACGGCTCATGGACAATACAAAGGAGAACCTAAGCTGGATTTAGATCGCTTAGTTAAAATTCGCTCTTTGATTGATGTACCGATAGTTTTACATGGCTCTTCCGGTGTTCCTGATGAAACTCTTAAAGAAGCCATTAAGCGCGGTGTCAGCAAAATTAATATTGATACCAATATCCGTGAAGCCTTTATGAAGGGACTTAAAACCGCCCTAGAGGAAGACCCCACTCAAATTGATCCACGCAAGGTATTGGGTCCGGCACGCTCGGCCATGACTGCAATTGTCAAAGAAAAAGTCAGAATTTTTGGCAGCAATGATCAAGCGTAAATCATAACAAAAATTCTTTATGCAAAAATGTTAAAACTTTGATCTCTATTTTAAAAAGCTCCTCTGCATAAAATTGCAAAGGAGCTTTTTTTTGATTTAGTTTATACTCGTTTATTACTGGTTTTTACATCTTTTCAGGTGCTGAAACACCCATGGTTTTTAAGGCTGTTTTAATAGTAGTAGCGACACCTTTGGCCAACCATAAGCGACTCATCGATAAATCTTCATCTGCACTTAATACTTGGCAATGGCTATAAAAATTATGAAATAATCCCGCCAAATCCTGAGCATAAGCCGCTATTCGATGTGGTTCACGATTTTTAGCGGCTAAAATTACTTCATCCGGAAAGTCCGCTAATTTACGGATCAAAGCCTGCTCACTGGGGTGGGTCAAAAGCTGCCATTGGACCTGTTCAAGAGGAGGCAGCTCCTGCCTTTCCCGTAGAGCACCCTCAAGCAGCGAACAAATACGAGCATGCGCATATTGAACATAATAAACAGGATTATCGGCAGATTTCTTTTTCGCCAAATCCAGATCAAAATCAATGGCACTATCAGCAGAGCGCATCACAAAAAAGAAACGGGCGGCATCTTTACCCACTTCACCCAGCAGTTCAGCCAGTGTCACATAGGTGCCTGTGCGTTTAGACATTTTTATGATCTCACCATTTTGATACAAGCGCACCAATTGCATTAAGATAACTTCCAAGCGCTTCGGTTCATAACCTAAAGCACTCATAGCCTCTTTCATGCGGGCCACATGACCATGATGATCTGCTCCCCAGATATTAATAGCTCGATCGAAGCCGCGGACAAATTTATCATTATGATAAGCAATATCTGCAGCAAAATAAGTAGGAACACCGTTAGAGCGTACCAAAACCTCATCCTTTTCCTCACCGAAACGCCGACAATCGAACCAAATCGCCTGCTCTTTTTCATACAAATAACCGCCGGCCTGCAATTTTTCAATCACAGCAGTAACAGCGCCGCTTTCATGCAAAGATTGTTCACTAAACCATACATCATAAAAGACCCCAAAATCCTCCAGGGTTTTTTTTATCGAAGCAATTTTTTTCTCCAAGACATATTTAGTCAAAATTTCACGGCGCTCAAGAAGCGGCAACTGTAGATATTTATCACCTTCTGCTTCGACCAGTTGAGCAATAGTATCAGAAATATCCTGACCGTGATAACCATCCTCCGGAAAATCCTGATCCTCTCCCAAGGCTTGTAAATAACGAGCATCTACAGATAAGGCCAGTTTTTCGATTTGATTACCCGCATCATTAATATAAAATTCCCTTTGCACCTCAAAACCACACATCTCGAGCAAAGAAGCTAAAGTATCACCGATAGCGGCCCCTCGGGCATTTCCCATATGAGGTTCACCGGTAGGGTTGGCACTGACAAACTCTACTTGCACTTTTTCACCCTGACCAAACCCACTACTGCCAAAATTTTCACCTTCAGATAAAATTTCCGACAAGCAAACCTGCAGCCAATCGGCGGCCAAGTAAAAATTTATAAAACCGGGGCCGGCAATCCCTACTTTTGCTACTAAATCATTGATAGGCAAATGTGAAACAATAATGGCGGCAATTTCCCGAGGGGGTTTTTTGCAAAGTCTGCTCATCAACATGGCGGCATTAGTAGAAAAATCACCATGACTAAGCTCGCGCGGAACTTCTATCATGAAGGGTGGGATGGTTTCAAATTGCAAAGAGGCATCTGCTTTAGCAGATTGGAGAGCCTCCTGAATCATTTTATCAAGTGCTTGGACTCGTTTATTGATAACCGTTTGTGCTTGCAAAAAAATCTTCCTCTCTGTTAAAAATCCTTTAAAAGACCTAGCTATCATTTATTCTCCTTAAACAAGGTGTTTTCCTGCTCCTTATTAATCTTTATTCCACCGCTTTTTTCAGCTCACAAAATAAAAAATTTTTACTGATAAAGAACCAAATCCCCTTTAACCCCATATCATGTATTATAAAAGCCTGCCACTAGGTAAGCACCCAAAAAGGAGGCAAAATATATATGACTGTTTATAGCAAAAAATACCCTTCGCGCACTAGACCTCACTCCCATGGGGTCAGGGGCTGCTGTTTTACACCTTCTTGCTATCAGCTGTATTACCCGACTGTATGTTATAAACCTTATCCCCAAAGATGCTGCTGCCCTTCATGTTGTCATCAGAAAAACACCGGTAGTAGCGGTCAAAATCCCGGATCACGTTGTTGGGGCGAATTCGCCCTTCTAGGGGCAGCGGCACTGTTTTTCCTGTCCGGCCCAACCTTTTTTGGGAGAAATAACTAGTTTTGGTCAGGTTAGAAAAAGCCGAAAAGGAGAGATAATAATGTTTAATTTTGGTTGTGACGATAATGGTTGTAGTGGAAGCGTATGGGGTTGTTTAATCAATCTGATCATTCTTTTGATTGTTTTAGAATTCCTTTGCAACATCATTAATCCTAATAGCTGTAACTGCTAATACCTAAAATAAAAATCTAAAAGGAGGATAAAAACATGGGTTTTTTTGATAATCTTGGCGGTGGTAATGGTTGCGGAGGTGGTTTTGATTGCATCATCAACCTAATCGTTATCCTAATCGTTTTACAATTTATTTGCAGTATCTTTTTTAACAATAGCAGCGATGGTGATAATGATTGCGCCTGCAATAATTATAACTATGAGGGCTATGACAAAAATTGCAACTGCGGATGTGCAGAAAACACCTGTAGTTTTAACTGCTAGGTTGCATAACCTTTCGGCAGTCTCTTCAGGGGACCAACTGGCGGTCGGTTTTACCGACCGCTTTTTTTGTGGGAGTCAAGCACCAAAAGTCACCTTTTGAATATTCTTTTAACAAGAAACAACTTTATTGATCATATATTCTTGTATGAGCAAAAGGAGGCTTGCTCCCGTGGTTGCTAATAATCAAAACTTCAACAATATTAACAATAACCCCGCTTACTCAACAGGTACGGGTCGCCCCTCTCAAACTGTCAGGGGCAGTAGTAAAGTTCACGAGCTGCCTAAGGGGGGACCGCCGCAAAGTGCTAACAGGACTCCGCCACAAGACAGAAAAGCACGCCCGCCTAACAGAACTTCCAATCGAGGGAATCGCCCTAATAGTGGGGGCCTTTTGGGGGTTCTAATGGGTGGCGGCAATATTTTAAGCAGCCTGCTGGGAGGGGGTAGCGCCGCAACAAATAGCACCGGCAACCTCTTGGGAAGTCTTTTAGGGGGTGGGGGCGGATCCTCAGGAGGCGGCCTGGGAAACCTCGGGGCTCTTCTGGGGGGATTAAATGGTGGTGGCGGAGCAGGGGGTCTTGGTAATATTGTTAGCGCCTTAGGGGGGCTTTCCGCCGCCATGCCTGCCACCACTAACAACCCCACACCCACTAATAACGGCCCGGATATCATGAGTATCTTGTCAGCTTTAAACAATAACAATCCTATCGACAGCAACAATGCCGCAACCAATACCATAAACCCCCAGGATCTCTTGACAAAACTATCCTCACTAATGGGTAATGTCAATAATCAAACTTCTGCACCTTTGCCAAAGACTCCGCCGGATCCACAACCCGGTCCCGGAGCCTTACCGGATCAAGAAATTATCGTTAATGACCCCCATGGCCAAAACAACAATCAGACCGCCCAGTTAAATGATCTTCTGTCAAATCTTTTAACTAATCTTGATCTAAGCAAACTAACCAACCTTACCGGCGGACAACAACAAAAGGATCAACAGCCCACCAACCCGCTACCACAGGAAACCCAACAACCACCCCAATCAAAAGCAGCGCACAAAACAACGGCATCCGGCAATGAACCGAAAACTACTTCAGAAAATGCGAAAGACACCCTGCCAAACGACCTTTTTGCGAGCCATGAAGAACCTATTGATCCCTGCTCGGACTGCCCTCACCCCTGCTGGAACAATAAAGAACATTTACCCTCTTTTGCAGAAGTGAAAAAAATGGCCTCTACCTGGAGTCGTTATTAAAATCTGTGAAAAGGTTGTCCACGCAAAGATCAACACTACAAATAAATCAGCACAAAAGAGCCTACTTGCGCTTCGGAACATCGCTTAACGGCAGCTTGACCCACAGCAATCAAGTGCCGACAAAAAGGGCGGCAAAACCTGTAGCGTACAGAACCAGCCACCGAAAAAAACCCGTCAGAACCATTACCTCTCGTTTTAACAAACTATTAACAACCTAGACAATAATGCGGATAGGACCATGGCCGCTTACCATGGTCCAAAGGTCCGAACCGTAAATTTATAGTAACAGGAGGATTTATACACATATGGATAATATTCGCTTACCATCAATTAAAAATATCGATGAATTAAAGGCTTTATTTAATCAATATAAAAATTTTCTTTCTCCCGAAAATGCCGCGACAATTTCTTCTCTTATTCAAGAAATTGAAAAGGGCCCTCATAAAATGGATACAAACCAGATGAAAAATCTTACTTCAAAACTGCAAAACAATGCCGACCGAGAAAAAAACAACCTTTAAAAATATCTCCGCTCATCATCTGATGAGCGGAGATATTTATTTCTGCCAGCGATAATGTCCAACCAAAGTCGGCATGCGCAAAGCATCTTCTTCTTTATGGAGCTGTCCCATATGATGGATCAGATAGGGCTGCCCCTTTTTATTGCGCCGATCAGAAACAATGCCAATATGATCACGGTTGGCATAAATAACAATATCACCAGGCTGCCACTCCTCTATTTTATTAAGATCCAAAGTTAAAGATGTTGCTTGTCGCTGAAAAAACACATGGAGGTTTTTCACACGACGAAAATCAATATGAGGATCCGGTTTATCAACATTCGGATAAGCAGATAAGTTGTTGGCAATATCGTCATCAACCAAATCTTTTAAAGAGTAACCGGCCCTCTTAAAAGCATGCCAAATGACATCTGTACAAACACCGTATTCATCGGTGGGATATCCTCCCTGATAATATCGACTTTTATACTGAGGATTGGTTTCTACATATTCTCTGGCTCCTAAAAGCAGAGCCCGATAGTCATCAATACCATCACCATCCCGGTCAGTCTGACTTACCAGAGTTTTGATATTGAAATCCTCCGCAGTATAGTAGTTTTTTGCAAAAAAATTTCCTGATCTAGGATTGATAGAAAACACCTGCCAATAAAAACAACTACCGATTGCCGCCATAATAAGAACGACCACTATAAGAATCTTAACATTTAGCTTTCTTTGTGGTCTTTTAGCCCGTTTTTTGGCCATCCCTGCCACTCCTGATCTTAAGAAAAATATTTACCAATAGCGGCCACTATTTGCTTGCTGGCCTGACCACTGCCAAAAGGATTGATGGCTTGCGCCATGCGATGATAAGTTTCTTTATCATGCAACAATAAATTTATACCTTCTTTGACATCAGCCTTTTTGACTCCAATCAGCTTGGCCGTACCGGCCTTTACCGCCTCAGGACGCTCGGTAACCTCGCGCAGCACTAATACCGGTTTGCCCAAGGCGGGAGCCTCCTCTTGCAGGCCGCCACTATCAGTGACCACAATTTTAGCTTTATTCATTACTTGCGCAAAAGGCAAATAATCCAGTGGTTCAATCAAATGTATGCGAGGATTATGCGACAGGTATTTTTGGGCCGTTTCACGCACTAAAGGGTTTTTATGTACAGGAAAAACGACCTCTACCTGCGGATTTTCCTCAACGACCTCCGAGATGGCTGCAAAAATCTGCTGCATGGGCTGACCCCAATTTTCACGGCGGTGACAGGTTAAAAGGATCACTTCTTTTTGCCAGTTAACAGCAGACAAGCCATGTTCAGACAGATCACAATCCTTTTCAATCACCTGTAAAAGGGCATCAATTACTGTATTACCTGTTACCACAATCCGTTCAGCTGGGACTTTTTCAACCAGTAAATTTTCCTGAGCTTTTACGGTGGGAGCAAAATGATAATCGGCAATTACTCCTGTTAAACAGCGGTTTATTTCCTCGGGATAAGGCGCATACTTGTCTCCACTACGTAAACCTGCCTCAACATGTCCACAAGGAACACGAGCATAAAAGGCAGCCAAAGAAGCCGCAAAAGTAGTTGTAGTATCTCCATGCACAAGCACCAGATCAGGTTTTTCAACAGTAAATATCTTCACTGTCTCTTGGAGAACTGCTGCTGTGATATCTGCCAGAGTTTGCCCCTGCTTCATAATATTTAAATCATAATCCGGTTCAATTTCAAACAGTTTTAATACTTGATCCAACATTTCTCGATGTTGTGCAGTTACAACTATTTGACTGTCAATTCCCGGTTCCTGTTCCAGCAGTTTGACAAGCGGCGCCATTTTGATAGCTTCAGGACGGGTGCCAAAAACAGAAATAACTTTCATTTAATCATCCTCTTTTTTGTCATCCTTTTTTTTGTCATCCTTTTTTATCACAAGATCAGAAAAACGTATCAATGACATACCGGTTTCCTCAGCCAATTCGCAGGCTAATTCGTCAGGATAATCACTGTCAAAGATAACTTTTTTGATGCCACAGGTAACCATGGCTTTCGTGCAAATTGTACAAGGTTGAGCGGTCACATACATGGTTGCGCCTTCCAAGGCTACCCCATAGCGAGCAGCAAAATTACAAACATTAGCTTCGGCATGCTGCGCCCGACAAATTTCTTGTCGTTGGCCGGAAGGAATCCCCAATTTATCCCGCAAACATCCTATTTCATCACAGTGAAGAGCCCCCGGTAAAGCCCCATTATAGCCTGTCCCCAAAATACGGTTTTCCGGGCTGACTGCTACTGCTCCGACCTTACGGCGGCAACAGGTTGAACGCTGAGCTACCAGATAGGCAATTGCCATAAAATATTCATCCCACGATTGACGCATATTATTCTCACTTTCTAAAACAGCTCTTTAATCGGCATAAAGCGGATATGCCCGGGTTAATTCTTTAACTAAAGCAGCAGCTTTTGCTATTTGGCTCTCATTTCTGCTTAAAGCATCATCGATAGCTTGAGCAATTTCTTTCATCTGCTCTTCCTTCATACCTCTGGTAGTAACCGCAGGTGTTCCCATACGCACACCACTGGTCACAAAAGGACTTTGCGGATCAAAAGGAATTGTGTTTTTATTAGCGGTAATACCTACTTCATCCAAAAGATGTTCAGCCTCTTTGCCGGTAAAATCACGGCAGCGTACATCTATCAAGAGTAAATGATTATCTGTTCCGCCGGAAACCAAGCGGAAGCCTTTTTCTGACAAGGCTGCGGCCAAAGCTGCCGCATTTTTTACCACCTGCTGCTGATATGTTTTAAAATCAGCGGATTGGGCTTCTTTAAAGGCCACCGCTTTAGCAGCAATAACATGCATCAAAGGGCCGCCTTGAATACCGGGAAAGATCGCTTTATCCACAGCATTAGCGTATTCCTCCCGACAGAAAATAGCCCCCCCACGCGGCCCGCGCAGGGTTTTATGAGTAGTGGTAGTGACGATATCACAATGAGGAATAGGACTGGGATGCAGATCAGCAGCAATCAATCCGGCAATATGTGCCATATCCACCATCAATTTGGCACCGCTAGCAGCTGCAATATCAGCTAAGGCTGCAAAATCAATATTGCGCGGATAGGCAGAAGCACCTGCCACAATTAATTTAGGCTTTTCTGCCACAGCCTGTACTTTTAAGGCCTCGTAATCAATAAGTTCTGTTTCCGGATCCACGCCATATTCAATAAAATTATATTGACGGCCGGAGAAATTGACCGGGCTGCCATGGGTTAAGTGCCCGCCATGAGATAAATTCATACCCAAAACTTTATCGCCATGCTCTAAAAGAACATAATAGGCGGCCATATTAGCTTGTGCTCCGGAATGAGCCTGTACATTGACATGATCGGAACCAAAAATTTCCCTAGCACGATCTCGAGCCAAGTTTTCAGCAATATCCACAAATTCGCAACCGCCATAATATCTTTTTCCCGGATAGCCCTCAGCGTATTTATTTGTTAAAATTGATCCTTGTGCTGACATTACCGCTTTACTGGTAAAGTTCTCCGAGGCAATCAACTCAATATTATTTTGCTGGCGGTCGGCCTCTTTACTAATCGCATCAGCCACCTGCGGGTCAACTTTCTTTAATAAATCTAAATCCATCTAACACTTCCTCCATTCATCTTTTAAATCTTTTTAGTTTTATTCAAAAGCCTTTTCAATGCCTGTGTCAGAACAACAGCAGCATTCTACTTGCTCGACCTCATATTTGTCACCAAAGCGCTCTTTTTCAACTTCGGTAATTTTGTTGACTCGTCCTTCATGACGCTCGCCTGCAAACTCCGTCGAAAACCACACCTGCACAATTTCCTTGGCACTCTCCCAGTCCAAAACGCGAGCACCCAGAACCAGTATATTGGCATCATTATGTTCACGGCTGGTAAGAGCTGTGTAAACATTATGGCAAAGGGCTGCCCTGATTTTGGGAAACTTATTAGCCACAATCGACATCCCGATACCGGTTCCACAGATCAAGACTCCCCTGTCGGATTCACCTCTGGACACAGAAAGTGCCACTTCTTTACCATAATCAGGATAATCAACAGATTTTTCATCATTAAAACAACCTAGGTCAACAACATGATGACCCATCTCTTTGATCATTTTTTTAATTTTCTCTTTAAGCTGATAGCCTGCATGGTCACTAGCAATTGGAATAATCATTAAAAAAGCCCCCTATCTGCAATATATAAAAGCATCTAAACTTCTTACATTCGCTGCCCTATGTTATATTTCCTTTCATTAAATTATTTTTATCAACACTTTTTTCTAGTTTGCTCTGCAATTTCTTAAGACCTGTCTCAATTTTCTGCAGACAAGCTTCATATTCAGCTAAATCACCACCATAAGGGTCCGGAATATCACAACCACCAATTTCCGCCATAGAAATCACTTTATCCGCTGACCGGGGATCCATGGACAGCAGCATATTTTTATGTGCTTGCGTCATCGTAACCACCAGATCAGCTTCATCTAACAAATAGGTAGAAAGCAGTTTGCTGCGAAAATCACGCAAATTGCCTCCTCGTTTTTCTACCGTCAAAACGGCATTATCAGTTGCTTTGTCTAAGGTTAAGGCATGAAGTCCCGCCGAAAAAACTTGAGGGGTCTTTTCCTGACTCTCATAAAGAAGAGGGAAAATTGCCTCTGCCATAGGACTGCGGCAGGTGTTACCTGTACAAACAAATAAAATCTTCATCATTCGGCTTCCTCCCTAAAGGCGGCTTTCTCTAATCTATTCATGATAGCCTTACCGAGGGTATTTTCGGTATCCACCGTCTCCACAATCAGCGTTTTTATCCCCATCATATCAGCAGTCCTAAAGGAGGCAAATAAGTGGCTTCCGTAGGCCGCAAAATCCCCATCCTCCGCCAAAATCAAACGTTGTGCTTGAGGTGGCAATAAAGTCGAGCTGCCTTGAAAACATAAAACCATCACAGGTTTCGGCGCCATCTGCCAAGTATTTTGCAAATCCTCCTTTTTTGCTAAGATCACTTGGCATTGTGGTGAATAGTGAGCATACTTAGTGCCGGGAGACAGTGGAGCATCCGACACAACATTAACATCCAAAACTTCCCCTAGAAAAGGCTTCAATTCCTCCGCACCAATTTTACCTGGGCGTAAAATACGCGGCTGTGAGCCGCTTAAGTCCAAAACTGTGGATTCTAATCCGATCTCTACCGCACCTCCATCAATAATCAAGGGGATCTTACCTGCCAAATCATCCAACACATGATCAGCCAAAGTCGGACTGGGGCGCCCGGAGGTGTTGGCAGACGGAGCCGCCAGCGGCACGGCAGCTTTTTTTATTAAATCACGTGCTATCGCATGGTCAGGACAGCGAACCGCCACTGTAGGCAAACCACAAGTGACTAAATCAGGAATGCTTGCTTTTTTTGCTAAAACCATTGTCAAAGGACCCGGCCAAAAATTTTTTGCCAGCAGTTGGGCTTCAAAAGTAACCTTCGCCACCTTTTCCAGATCCGCCGCCTCGGCAATATGTACAATCAAAGGGTTATCACAGGGACGTCCTTTAACTGTAAAAATTTTGGATACTGCCTGTTCGTCAAAAGCATTTGCGCCCAAACCATAAACAGTTTCAGTGGGAAAGGCCACCAAAGAGCCTTCTTTAATCAAGGCAGCAGCCCTATCTAATGCCTGCTCACGATAAAGCTTTTCTTTGGCATTTATATAAGAATTATTTCCGTTCAATTGTCGCTCAGCTAATTTGTTAGCTATTTTTATAACTTCTGTTTTCACAAAACAAACTCCTTATCACCCATTTGTGACACCACACCACGGTGATTTCCCGAAAAATCATCAATATATTGTAACACGTGAAACTTTGATTGTAAAAGTAATTCGCTGATCTCGGCTTTTTGATCGAAGCCTGTTTCCATAACTAAAAAACCTTTCCTTGCCAAAACCTGCGGCAACCCTTTAAGCAAACGACGATAAAAAGCCAAGCCATCTTGTCCACCGTCCAAAGCCAAAAGCGGCTCCTTTTGTACATCCGGCGGCAGAGTGCTTAATTCCTGTGTCCTGATATAAGGGGGGTTGGTAATCACTAGATCAAATTGCCGTTTTTGTGCTAAAAAAGGCTCTAATAAGTCGCCTTGTAAAAAATGACAGCGCTCAAAAACCTGTAGTCGGTGTGCATTTTTGGAAGCAACGGTTAAAGCCTTCTGAGAAATATCACTTAAAAAAACCTCCGCCTGCGGCAAATAATAAGCCAAAGACAGCCCTAAAGCGCCTGAGCCACAGCAAATATCTGCAATTAATAATTTATCTTTGTTTTTAACTGCAGCCAAGGCAGCCTCAACCACTCGTTCGCTGTCCCAGCGGGGGATTAACACATTTGGGTCAACCATAAAGTCCAAGGACATAAATTCCTGCTCACCCAGTAAATATTGCAAGGGATGTGCCTGGCTGCGCTTTTGCACCAAGGCAAAAATTTGCTGCTTCTGTTTAGCGGTTAAGTCGGCCTCCAGGTGCAAAAACAGCTGATTAAGAGGGACGGTGAGAACAAAGGCACAAATCAATCTTGCCTCCCGATCAGCTTCACTAATAGCGGCAGCTGCTAAAAGACTACGGCTCTTAACTAAGCATTCTCTTACCTTCATAAAGCTTCTTCATTCCCCTTTAGTTATAATCTCTAAGTCGCTGTGCTTGATCAGTGGTAACCAAAGCATCTATCAGCTCATCCAGCTCACCCTGTAAAATCCATTCCAGTTTATGCAAGGTTAACCCTATACGGTGATCAGTAATGCGTCCCTGAGGAAAATTATAGGTGCGAACACGCTCTGATCGGTCGCCGGAACCCACCATGCCTTTACGAGCATCAGCTTCCGTACCGCTAACCTCCTGTTGCATTTTCTCCAAAACTCTGGCCCGTAAAACACGCATCCCTTTATCCTTGTTTTTATGTTGGCTCTTTTCATCTTGACAAGAAACCACAATTCCTGTAGGAATATGGGTCAAACGAACAGCAGACTGCGTGGTATTAACACATTGTCCGCCGGGACCCGATGAGCAAAAAACATCAACACGCACATCATTGGGACCAAATTCCAGCTCGACCTCTTCTGCCTCCGGCAAGATAGCCACAGTTGCAGCCGAGGTGTGGATCCGTCCGCTGGATTCCGTCTCCGGAACTCGCTGTACTCTATGCACGCCACTTTCAAATTTCAAGCGGCTGTAGGCACCGCGACCTTCTACAAGAGCAATTATTTCCTTAACGCCGCCAATATCGTTATAATTAGCCTCCAGAATTTCCATGCGCCAACCATTTTTTTCCGCATAACGACTATACATTTTAAACAAATCCATGCCGAATAAAGCGGCCTCATCCCCGCCGGTACCGGCACGAATTTCCAAAACAACATTTTTATGATCATTGGGATCTTTGGGTAAAAGCAAAACCTTCAGCCGCCCCTCTAGAACAGCCTTTTTTTCTTTCAAGTCCTCCATTTCCAGCTGTGCAAGCTCCATCATTTCCGAATCCTCTTTATCTTTAAGGATTTGTGAAGCTTCTTCTATGCCTTCCATGCATGATTTAAATTCCTGATAACATTCAACAATCTCTTCCAGATCGGCACGGGCCTTAACATGTTTTTGCCAGGTTTTTTGATCGGCAATCACAGCCGGATCAGAGACAAGGCTTGTTAATTCATTATATTTTTTTTCTAAAGCAGCTAATTTTTCCTGCATACTTGATAACTCCTTTTTTAAGTTTATTTAAGTATTCAAGATCATTATCAAGCTAGCTCTCCTCTTTAGAAAACTGCTGTGAAAGTGGACTCTTTTGTAGTTTTTTACCGACTTGCACATCAGAGCCTGTAGGCATATCTCTTTCAGACTCCTCTTTTTTCAAATCAGCTTCTGAAATTGGTACAGGCACGGCATCCACCACAATCAAATGGGCATACTCATCACGAAAACCCGGCACAAAGATCATTGAGGTAATCGCGACTTCCAGCTGCTCCTTGCTAGGCTCATTAGTGGTTATTTTTTGCATCCATAAACCGGGGGCGGTCAAAGCTTTGACTAAGGGATTATCCGGAAAGCGTAAAGGCAATCTAAATAATTCATAAGCAACTCCCGCAACAAGCGGCATTGTTATAACCTTGATCAAAATACGATGCAAGGCATCGGTTTGTCCCACAAAAGTAAAAATAATTATCATCAGCAGCATACTCATTAACAAAAAGCTGGTACCGCAACGAGTGTGAATACGTGAGTGTTTCATTACATTTTCCGGCGTTAAAGGCTCTCCTGCCTCCACAGCATTTATCGTTTTATGTTCCGCCCCATGATAGGCAAATAATCTTTGGATATCTGGCATGCGGCTGATAAAAAGAACATAGGCCAAAAAGATACCTAAACGAATAAAACCCTCCGTCAAGCTGCGGGCAAAATCACCGCCGGCCGCCCAGGCAAAATTACCAATCAGCACGGGCACCACAACAAACAAACCAATAGCCATCGCCGCCGCTAATACAATAGCCAGCACGATATCTTTATTCTCCAGCTGTTCCTCACCTTCGCCTGCTTGCGCAGCCGACCAGGAAATATCTTTAATTCCCACAATCAATGCAGACAAAAAGGCCACAAAACCACGAATAATCGGCCAGCCAACCAGGGGATATCTTTCCTTTAAAGGTTTTTTCACTTCTGTTTTATACACAATGCGGTCATCCTCTTTGCGGCAGGCAATCGCTTTACCGCCGGGGCCGTTCATCACGACACCTTCCATTACTGCTTGACCACCATAATTGTTTTTAGCCATATAAAAACCTCAAATTCTCTTAAAATTATTATCTACTTATTATATCCTTTTTCACTATATAATAGCAAGGGATAAATTGTTTTTATTCCTTGCTATCTTTTTATATTTGACTGCAAGACCGTACAAAAGGTTCCTGAAAAGGTGCCCAGACCTATTTGGTTGCAATTATTTGTCTCATAGCCTCAACAGCTTGATTGATTTCTTTTTTGGTATTAAAAACGCCGAAGCTAAAACGTAAGGTGCCCGTTTCCAAACTGCCAATAGCTTGATGTGCCAAAGGAGTGCAATGAAGACCCGCTCGCACACAAATATTATACTGATTATCCAAAAGCCAGGCTACCTCGCTAACGTCCCTTTCCTTCACCGTTAAAGAAACTACCGGAACTCGCGGCTTAATCCTGGAAGGAGGCACAAAAAGACAAACATCAGGCAGTTCACTTATTCTCTCACAAAAACAATCAGCCAGCTGCTGTGTATAATCATAAATTTCTTGCGGGGTAAACTTATCCAAAAAGTCCAGAGAGCCTGACAAACCGGCAATCCCCGGCATATTCAAACTGCCGCTTTCCAAACGATCAGGAAAAACCTCCGGCTGCTGCCATTTTTGAGAATTACTACCTGTACCACCGTTGATAAGCGGCCTTATTTCCACATCATCGGCCACACACAGCCCACCTATTCCCGCCGGCCCATACAAAGTCTTATGACCTGCAAAGGCCAATAAAGAAATATTCATTTTTTGCATATCTATAGGGATCAGGGCGGCAGATTGGGCAGCATCGACCAAAAACAACAAATCCTTTTCTTTCGCAAAACAGCCAATCTGTTTTATCGGCTGCACACTGCCTGTGACATTAGAGGCATGTGTGCAAACTAACATTCTGGTGTTTTTCTGCATTGCAGCGGAAAAATCCTTGGCAGACACATAACCCCATTTATCCGCCTTGATGCAGGTAGTCGTAATAATACCTAAAGACTCCAAATGCTTTAATGGTCTCCACACAGCATTATGCTCCATGCCGGAATAAATCACATGATCGCCCTTTTTTAAAACGCCCTTTAAGGCTTGATTAAGAGCGGCGGTAGCACCGGCCGTAAAAACAACTCGACTAACATCAGCACAGCCAAACAGCTTTGCTAATCTTTCACGGGTATTAAAAAGCAGCCTAGAGGCTGCAAGTGACATCTTATAGGCACCGCGTCCCGGGTTTGCCCCGTACTTTTCGCAAGATCGCAGCAAACCCTCCCTAACCTGCGGTGGCTTAGGATGGGAGCCAGCAGCATTATCAAAAAATATCATAAAAACAGCTCCTCTTTTTGGTCTGTAATTTTATAATATAGTTTATGACAATTATTGCCAGGCTGTGATAATTGTTTAAAAATGCACATCCGGTAAAAGTTGCTCTAAGAGACGCTCCAGATCCTCCGTATCGTAATATTCTATAACAATTTTCCCACCTTTTTTGCCTTGCTCCAAAGAAACTTTAGTAGCCAATTTTTCTCGTAAATGCTTAGTAATATCCTGCACCATTAGATCATTATCCCCAGATTTTTGACGTCTGTGGGTTGGTTTTTTTTCCACAATTTGGCCACTTAACAAGTGTGCTGAAAATTCGGTTTGCCTCACTGACAATCCCTCAGCAATAACCCTTTGAGCCAGCTTATTCTGGTCATCGACCTTATCTAAGGATAAAATAGCCCGGCCATGTCCGGCCGTCAAGCGACCATTAATTAACATCGCTTGCACCGAAGGGCTCAATGACAACAGCCTTAACGTGTTAGCAACATGAGGTCGACTTTTACCCAGTCGAGAGGCCAGTTCTTTTTGTGTATAGCCAAATTCATTTTGTAGCTTTTGATAGGTTTGAGCCTCTTCTAAAACATTGAGATCCTCTCTCTGAATATTTTCTATTAAAGAAAACTCGGTAATTTGTCCCTCGCTTAGCTGTCTTACAATACAGGGGATCTCCTGTAGACCTGCCATTATAGCGGCTCGCCACCGTCGCTCTCCTGCGACAATCTCATATCTTTTACCCTTTTCCACCACAATAATCGGCTGCAAAAGCCCAAACTCCTTAATAGAGTCTGACAATTCTTGCAACTTGTCTTCAGCAAAAAACTTGCGCGGCTGATCAGGATTAGAGTCAATCTTTTTTACACTTAAAAGGGTAATCTGTTCCCCTTCCAAAAGCTCCTCATTTTTGTACTCACCCATCAAGGCAGAAAGTCCTTTTCCCAAACTTCTTTTTGCCATCATCAATCCTCCCGTTCCTTTTGTGATGCCAAAAACTCCTCCGCAAGCTGCTCATAACATTCGGCGCCTTTTGATTTGGCATCATAATGAAGTATCGGCAAACCATGGCTGGGCGCCTCTGACAACCTAATGCTGCGCGGAATAACAGTTTGATACACTTTTTCGGCAAAAAAACCCCGAGCCTCTTCTGCAACTTCCTGTGAAAGATTGGTGCGCCCATCAAACATGGTCAAAAGCACACCCTCCAAATCCAAAGAAGAGTTAAGATGTCTCTTTACCAAATCAAAGGTGTTCATCAACTGACTGACGCCCTCCAGGGCATAATACTCGCACTGTAAAGGGATGACAATACTATCGGCCGCCGTTAAAGCATTAAGGGTCAACAATCCTAAGGATGGCGGACAATCAAAAAAAACGTAATCATACTTATCTTTCAGCGGACGCAAAGCCTTTTTTAGCTTTGATTCACGAGAAATAGCGGAAACCAACTCTATTTCTGCACCTGCTAGCTGAATAGTTGCCGGCAAAAGGTCTAAATTACTAAACTGGCTGGCAATTGTTACGGATTCGGCCGGAGCACCATTAATCAACACATCATAAATGCAATGCTGTAGCCTTCTTCGATCAACCCCCAGACCACTGGTAGCATTCCCTTGCGGATCCATATCAACTAAAAGCACCTTTTTACCTTTATCGGCTAAATATGCAGACAGATTGACTACAGTAGTAGTTTTAGCCACTCCACCTTTTTGATTTACCACAGCAATAGTTTTCGTCATTTTGCACCGCCAACTTAACAAAAATTTCTACATAATCTACATAATAAAATCATTCCACATGCTATCGGCTTAATCCTGCCAAAAATCGCTTCTACATTTTTATTTCCACAAGCGCGCTTCATTTATAACTACCAACAACGCTCTATAAAGGATGTTTTTGCGGCTTGCCTGCACGGCGTGGGTATTTTCCAGGGCAATCACTTATTTTTTTCACCACAACGAGACTCCGCAGTTCCTCTTTATCGGGTAACATCAACTGCTTCAAGTCATCAATCCGGCCACCTAAAAGACTTAATGCCTGCTGAGAGGCAGCAATCTCTTCTTCAACAGATGGCCCTTTCATCGCCAAAAAATAACCGCCACCGGCCACAAAGGGCAAACTGCACTCCAAAAGAGATGGCAAAGGACTTACCGCACGTGCTACCACTACATCAAATTTTTCTCGCAAATTATCCTGATACGCTGCCACCTCAGCACGAGAGCATAAAACCTCTACGTTAGAAAGGCCTAATTCTTTTTTTACCTGCCATAAAAAACCACAACGCTTTTGTAAAGAATCCAACAAGATCCAGCTGCTGGCAGGTTGCATAATTGCTGCCGGAACACCGGGAAAACCCGCCCCACTGCCTACATCAAGACACCGTGAGCCTGCAGCAATCTGTGGAAGAATCAGTAACGAATCCAGATAATGCTTAATGAGCGCTTCTTTTGAGTCAGTGATGGCTGTAAGATTGAATTTAGAGTTGGTCTCCATGACCATGTGCCAATGTTTTTCCATAAGTTGCGCTTGTTCCGCATTGAGATCAATCCCCATTAATCCAGCTTGTTTTTTCAGTTCTTCAATAAACATTTAGACACCTCTTTGTTTCATGTGAAACATTTATTATTTATTCCTTTTCAATCATATGCTTTCTTTTTTCTAAATAAACAATCAGCACATTAATATCGGCAGGGGAAACTCCCGTGATGCGACTGGCTTGTCCAAGTGAAAGCGGACGGTTTTTTTGCAATTTTTGTGTCGCTTCTGTGGACAGGCCCCTAATCTCTTGATAGTCAATGTCCACAGGCAAAACTTTTCTTTCCAGCTTGCTAAAACGTTCCACCTGTCTTTGTTGTTTAGCTATATATCCGGCATACTTGCAGCTGATTTCTACTACCTCTGCCGCTTGTTCATTTAAAGGTTGAGAAGGGGGAGAAACCGCAGATATCTGTGCATAGTCCAGATGTGGCCGCCGCAAAAGTTCTGCATATGTGGCATTAATCGTAGGAGCCAGTCCTAATTGAACACGTTCTGCTTGAGTAGGGCGCAATCTGCTTAGGCGGGCAATTTCTCCCTCGCAAACGGCTTTCTTTTGTGCATAAAAATTAGCCCTTTTATCATCTATTAAGCCCCACTTTTGTCCTTTTTCCGTCAATCTGGCATCAGCATTATCCTGTCTTAACAGTAGACGATATTCCGCCAAAGAGGTAAAAAGACGATAAGGCTCCGTAACCCCTTTAGTCACCAGGTCATCGATCATTACGCCAAGGTAGGCCTCCGCTCTGTTTAACGTAAAAGGAGGCAAGTTAAGAATGTCGGCAGCAGCGTTTGTGCCGGCTAAAAGCCCTTGTGCTGCGGCCTCCTCATAGCCGGAGGTTCCGTTAAGCTGTCCGGCGGAAAACAATCCTGCGATTTCCTTATGTGCCAAGCGATTATTCAGTTGCAGTGGGTCAAGGCAATCATATTCAATAGCATAGGCAGGCCGAACAATCTGCACCTTCTCTAAACCCGGGATAGTGCGTAAGAAGGTGGTCTGAACTTCTTCCGGCAAGCTCGAAGACATTCCTTGCACATAATACTCCCGACAATCCAGACCCTCAGGCTCTAAAAAGAGCTGATGAGCCGATCGATCAGCAAAGCGCACAACCTTATCCTCAATGGAAGGGCAGTAACGTGCACCTACGCCGGTAATTGTGCCTGAATAAAGGGGTGAGCGGTGAAGGTTGTCTCTAATAACTTGATGGGTTTTTTCATTAGTGTAGCTCAACCAGCAGGGGATACGGGGCCGCAACAGGGCTTCTTCCCTAGTAGTTAAATAGGAAAAAGCCAGGCCACTATCATCTCCGGGCTGCTCGATGGTTTTGCTGAAATCAATGCTGCGCTTATCCACTCTGGCGGGGGTTCCTGTTTTGAATCTGGACAAAGGCAAGCCCAGATCGCGTAGATAGTTGCCCAGGGATAATGCCGCATGATGACCTACCGGCCCGGACTCATAACTGAATTCACCAATAATTACTTTGCCGCCTAAGTAAGTGCCGCAAGCTAAAATGATTTTATCCGCTAAGAAAACGGCTCCATTTGCCAGGCGAACCCCTCTTACACAGGCATTTTTCATCTCTAGCTCGGTGACTTCTCCCTGGCGCAAAGTAAGGTTTTCAGTGTGTTCCAGATAGCGGCGCATATTAATCTGATAGGAAGGCTTATCTATCTGAGCACGTAAGGCTTGTACTGCAGGGCCTTTGCCGGTATTAAGCATACGGATTTGGATTTGACTGCTGTCGGTGATTAACCCCATGGCGCCACCCAGAGCATCAATTTCCCGCACCAAAACACTTTTAGCCGGGCCGCCTATAGCGGGGTTGCAGGGGGTAAGGGCGATTGCCTCCGGACTTATTGTTAAAAGCAGTGTTTTAACGCCCATACGTGCAGCAGCTAAAGCGGCCTCACAGCCGGCATGGCCACCACCCACCACAATTACCTGATATTCACCGGCAACAAAAGAGCTGGCTTTTCTTTTCTTGTTATTTAATAGTTGTTTTTGACCCATCAATGTCCCCTCTGAATTGTTTAATATCGACTATTTGCCTAAGCAAAACTTACTGAAAATCCTTGCAATAACTTCTTCACCGGCTGTTTTGCCACTAATTTCACCGAAATACTGCCAAGCTTCTTCTAAGTCAATGGCAGCAATATCAACCGGGTAACCATCATTTAAGGCTTTTATGGATCGCTCCAGTGATTTTTTAGCAGAAATAAGCGCCTCTTGATGACGTGCATTGTTAATCAAATGGTCTCGCTGCCCGGAAAGCCCTTCTGTTAAAACCAGCTGTTTAATGGTTTGTTCTAATTGATCTAATCCGTCTCCGGTTTTGGCTGAAACAGAGATACATGGTACTTGTGGATACTGCTTTTTAACAAAGTTAATTGTCTCTTTAGCACCGGCTAAGTCATTTTTGTTTACTATGACCACTATTTTTTTCTCGTTAAATGATGTAAGCAGAGACTCTTCTTCTGTTAACAACGGTCGTGAACCATCTAAAACTAATAAAATCAGTTGGGCGGACTCTGCCACTTGATGTGTTTTATCTATACCTAAAGTTTCTACCTCGTCAGCAGACTCCCGTAATCCGGCCGTATCGCTCAAAATAATTGGTAAACCACCTAAATTAAGATACTCTTCGATCACATCACGAGTGGTCCCCGGCACAGATGTGACAATTGCCCTTTCTTCTGCCAAAAGTGCGTTTAGAATACTTGATTTACCTACATTGGTAGCGCCTAAAAGGCAGGTTTTGATCCCCTCTTTGATAATTCTTCCCTCTTGAGCACCCGCTAGAAGCTTTTTTATCTGCTTAATAAGCGGTTTTATCTGTGTAATCGCTTCCTGCGAACTTAATGCATCCTCATCATCAGGAAAGTCAACACCCACTTCAATTTGTGCCAAAATATCCAAAAGCTCATCTTCAATCGCTTGTAAAGCACGACTTAATTTGCCGGTAAGCTGCTGTGCTAACATGTCGGCAGCCTGTGGAGTAGGGGCATCAATCAGATCGTTGACTGCTTCTGCCTGAGTCAAATCCACACGACCATGCAAAAAGGCACGCAAGGTATATTCCCCCGGTTGAGCTAGCCGGGCTCCGGCCGCTATGGCCGCCGCTAAAACCCGAGTAGGGGATTGCATCCCTCCATGACACTGTAATTCCACTACATCTTCACCTGTATAAGAATGTGGCGCGGGCATATAAACAACCAAGGCTTCATCAATAAGTTGCTTGTTTTGATCATAAAGATTGCTATATTTCATCTGTCTGGCAGGTAGCTCTGTTAATTGCGACAAAAGCAAGCCGATTTTTAAAGATTTTTTGCCGCTCAGGCGCACAATGCTAATTCCGCCACTACCAATAGGTGTAGCAATCGCCGCAATTGTCTCATCCAGTCCGTATTCACTTAATTTATTGGCGGTTTTTTTCATAATATTTTCTTTCTCTATAATATTATTTGTTCTGCAGATTGTTTTTTAATTAAAAACAAACCCGACTTTTTTTGTCGGGTTGTTCTGTTATTTGTTTTTACGTTTTTTAACAATTACTATGCGTCTGTATGGCTCATCACCGCAGCTTAGAGTATCAACCCTTTTATCGTCCTGCAATGCCATATGGATAATCCGTCTTTCATGTGGATTCATGGGGTCCAGTTCCAGCCGACGTCCGGAACGAACCGCCTGATCTGCCATCTTCCTAGCTAAATTATGAAGAGTTTTTTTTCTGCTTTTACGATACCCTTCAACATCAAAAACAATCCGTGTATGTTCCTCTTTTCCTCTATTAATAATTAAATTAGTTAGGTACTGCAAAGAATTGATGGTTTCGCCACGACGTCCAATTAAAGAACCTAAACCGACACCGAAAAAAGAAATCCATAAAATATTATCCTTGACTTTTGATTCATGAGTGGGATTTAATTTCATTTTGGCCAATATCGGCTCCATAAAGGCTAAGGCCTCTTGTTCCGCTGAGATAAATTTACCAAAAGGAGCAACTCCTTTAACCTCTTTAACCTCTTTATTTGTTTTATTAGCAGGTTGATCTTCCTTTTTTTGAACAGAATCAAAAGTAACAGCTTTTGCTTCTCCTTCACTCTTTGCTTTGTCGGGAGCAACAACTTCAGCCGTCGGCTTTGATTTTTTTACCGGTCTATGTATTTCAGAGGAGGGTTTTTTTTCTTCTTCTTTTTGTGCTTTTTGAACAGTAACCTGCACTTTTGCCGGTTTACCACCTAAACCTAAAAAACCTCTACTACCTACATCCAAAACATCCACTTCTACTTCATCTAATCCGACACCGGCCGCCTCGCAAGCTGCCGTTAAAGCAGCTTCTACAGTTTTTCCGGTACCTTCAAAAACATTGTTCATTTTTTACACCCCTTGTTTGTTTTAAGGCGTTATTATCAAGCATAACTCATTTTTTTCTGCGCAATTGCCGCTTTTTGCTGCCCTTTTTAACCTTGGATCTCATTTCCTCAGAAAGAGGTTTGGATTCCGGTAAAGGCTTATTGGTTTTAGCAGCGGAAGCACCCTCGTCTATTCTAACTGATCCATCGGGAGTGCTGATATATCCTCCGGTTTCATCATCTGAACGCTTAGACCAAGGATGATCCCCATCAAAAATTTCATTTTGAGTTAGCTTCGTTTTAACTTCTTGGCCTTTATCCTTATTATCCTTGCCCTCCTTGCCTCTTTTAGCTGCCTTTTCTTTGGCTTTTTTTTCTTTTTCCGCTTGCGCTGCAGCAACAGCTCTATCCAATTCTGAGAGTTTTCGATGTTCTTTTTGATGTCTCTTTTTAGGATCAAGTAAAGCTTCTTGCTCCAGTTTTTCTTCTGCTAAAAGTTCTTCTTTAGCACATTTTCTATTAACCATAATCTGCTGCACACCACCGAGAACACTGAAACTAATCCAATAAAGACTTAGTGCGGCCGGGAAATTTCTGGAGATAAAACCAAAGAAGATCGGCATAAAGTAAAGCATCATCTTTTGACTCGGATTAGAGCTATCAACGGTGGACATTTTTTGCTGTAAAAAAGTGGCAAGACCAACTATAACTGGTAAAATCCAACCCGTAGGATCCGGCAAGGAAAGACTGTCTATCCAGAAAAAAGAATAGTTCACTCCTTCGGGAGGAACAAAGCTATAGATAGTACGATATAAAGCAATCAAAATAGGCATTTGAATCAACAAAGGCAAACAACCGCTTAAAGGATTTATATCATATTCTCTATAAATACGAAAAGTTTCCTCATTTTTCTTTTGCGGATCGTTTTCATATTTTTGATTGATCTCCATAATCAAAGGCTGGATCTTCTGCATGCCACGCATTGATCGCATTTGTTTAAGAGTTAACGGATAAAGAGCAAGTTTGATAACAATTGTAAAAAGTACGATAGCTAAGGCATAACTGGGTAAGTTAACTATATCAGTAAATTGATATAATATGTTTAAAAACCAAGCTAAAGCATCCTTAATAGCATTCCAGCCATTGGATATTCCTAATAAATTGTTAGAGATATTGAAAAAAAATTCCAACATTAATTATCTCCTTTGTAATCTACAGTTATTTTTATGTTGGCTGCTACGACAGCCTAGTTTATTTATTTGTTTTCCATAAGTTTTTTTCCATAGTAAAAGGTAAATCAGGAACGGGATCAAAACCCCCTGGATTAAAAGGATGACAACGACAAAGACGTTTAAATCCTAACCAGAAACCCCTTACCGCGCCATAGCGGGTTATGGCTTCCAAAGTATATTGTGAACAGGTAGGATAATAACGACAATGTGCTCCCAATAAGGGAGAAATAGCCATCTGATAAAATTTAATCATTGCAATCATTATTTTAGCCATTTTTTATCCTTTAAAAGACTGCTTTATTGCTGCCATTTTTACCAAAATAACAACAATAATAATCATACAATTCCCATAATCGTTTTCAAACTCCATTATTTGTTACTTGCACAGATCAAGGAACTTTTTTAAGCGCCATTACAATTTCTTCTTTCACTTGTTTAAAAGACATTTTATCAGCATTTTTTCTTATAATAAATATATAATCATACTGAAGTGGGAAACTATCCGCCATTTTGCGGCAAGCCTCCTTAAAGCGTCTTTTAAGCAGATTTCTTTGTACTGCTTTACCTGTTTTTTTAGAGATAGAAAAACCAATTCTAAATCCCTTTTGCCTGCGGTTTTTTCGATAATAAAAGACAAAACCTCGATAGGCATGGGATTTCCCATATCGATAAATTATTCTAAAATCTCTGTTTTTTTGTAAACGATTTTCTTTATCTAACATAGAGCTTAAGCTGATAAGACTTTTCTGCCTTTAGCACGTCTTCTTCTTAAAACATTACGACCACCTTTACTGCTCATTCGAGACATAAAGCCATGTACTCTTTTATGAACACGTTTTTTGGGCTGATAAGTTCTTTTCATTATGAATGCATCCTCCTTCATTAAAAATAATCATTCTATATTTAGACCTCTTTTAAGACATTCCGTTAGAACAGTCTTTTGATACTTTTTTAGACTGTTTGATAAATTGTACTACCAATTATATCTTTCATCTTTATATGAATAAATCTTAAAAAAGTCTAACAGTGAAATTATATCTTAAAAAATAATTTTAGTCAACCAAGACTTGTATTTTTAGCTTAAACCTACATCAATATATTAGATACAAAAATTTACCTTTGATGCTGCAATTTTTTAGATATTCTCAGATGCTTCGGATATCGTATAGTTAAGACTCCTTTAAACCTTTTACCAAGGATTTTTCCTTACAATATTTCAACTAAGAAGAGTTTTTTAACCAATTTTCCTGCAGTTACATTTGAGATAATATTTTCGCAGTTCTGGAAAGAACTTGCTTAACTTAAACGATGAAGATTCTCAATCCATTACTTGAATTCGTTGGCATATCGAGACCATTTTGAAACACTGTTTAATATTATTATTTCCTTTTTCAAGTTTAACCTGTTAAAATTTTTATGTCCATAATTCAAATACTAAAATCAGCTATTATTTTTTATTAGTATTTGATAGCTCTTACAGATTGTCGCCAAAAATTTTTCAATATCTCCATCTTCTTTATTGAAATTGTGGATAAATTTTGTTATCATTACTAATACAGCCTGTTTTTATATACTTATCCACTGTTTTATTGAAAATGTGTTCGTAAGATTTTTTTACAACTATGTTTTTGTGGATAACTTTAATATTATACTTTCATTTATTAGCGAATTGGCGGAAATAGGGGGATTAATAGTGGAAAATGTTTGGCTAAAAACACTTGATTTAATAAAAATGGATATTGGTTCTGCACGTTTTGATCGCTGGTTTTGTTCCGTAGAAAACATAACTCTTCGTAATGGCACCGTTTATATAACTGTACCCGATGAATATGCTCAGGAATATATGCAGCAATCTTTTTATAAAAGTATCAAAAAAAACCTTAAACTGGTTTCCAACCAAAACTTGGATGTTTATTTTGTAACTAATGACGAAATAATACCGGAAGAAGAAAATAATACGAATAACAAAACTCCTAAAAATAATATTTTAGAATTTTCTGAAGTGGCAGGTAATGGATTTCAATTCAATCCACGTTATACTTTTGATTCTTTTGTGGTGGGAAATTCTAATCGTTTTGCACATGCCGCGGCTATGGCTGTTGCAGACAGGCCATCAAGAACCTATAATCCTTTATTTATTTATGGCGGATCAGGATTAGGAAAAACACATTTAATGCATGCTATTGCACAAAAAATTTTAATACAAAACAAACAAACTAATGTAGTATATATTTCTACAGAAAGTTTTACTAATGAATTTATTTCTATGATTAGAACCGGTAAAGCTCACGCTTTTAAAAACCGTTATCGCAATGCCGATGTTTTTTTAATAGATGATATTCAATTTTTAGCCGGTAAAAAAGAAACCCAGGAAGAATTTTTTCATACTTTCAACGCTCTTCATGATCTGGAAAAACAAATCATTATTACTTCGGACAGACCACCTAAAGAAATAGAAATGTTGGAAGAAAGATTACGCTCCCGTTTTGAATGGGGATTAATCACAGATATTCAGCCCCCAGATGTAGAAACTCGCTGTGCTATTTTACAGAGAAAAGCTCTTTCGGAAAATGCTCATTTATCTGACGAAGTAATCTTTTTAATCGCTGATAAAATTCATTCCAATATTCGAGAGCTGGAAGGTGCTTTAAATAAAGTAATGCATTTTGCTTTACTGAATAATATCGTGGATATTGAGGTTTCTCATGTTTTGGAAGCCTTAAAAGAAATTTTACCTAAAGAATCACAACAAAAACCAACTATTGAATTGATTCAAAAAATTGTTGCTGATCATTTTGATCTACGTATTAATGATATGAAAAGCAAAAAAAGAGATCGTGCTATTTCCTATCCCCGACAAATTGCTATGTATCTTTGTCGAGATATATTAGATATTTCTTTCCCTAAAATAGGACATGATTTTGGCGGTAGAGATCATTCTACAGTCATTCATGCTTGTGAAAAAATTGATCAATTACTTAATTATGACCTGCAGTTAGAAAAAACTATTAAACAATTAACCGCACAAATAACTAAATAAACTAAATATAGCCAAATATAAAAACTTCTTTAAAGAAATTTAAAGAAGTTTTTATATTTATAATAATTATGTGCTGACTACATCTTAATTTAATGGACAGATAATCCTTTTTGACTTATAATAATATTAACATCTTTAGTGGATAACCTACTTTTTTTGTGTAAAAACAGCTTTTTATCCACGATATCATTATATAATTGTTGAATTATCTGTTGATTTAATATTTTAAATTTATTTTTATTAAAATTTTTTAGTGTTTTCCCCACAAAACAACTATTTACTTTGTGAAAAAACTGTTTACTACTTTAATATTATGTAGATATCTTTTTGCAGTTTTCCTGTTAATGGGTAAACTGTTTATAACATTATTATCTGTGCACATGTTTTTTATTTTATAAATAACCAGCGTATGGTAATCTAATAAATTTTTTACCCATTATCAACCTATACTACTATTATAACTATTTAATATATTATTATTATGCTAACTTTAAAAAAATATGCTTATTTTATGATATATATAAAATTGGAGGATAACTTATGAAAATTAATTGTCAAAAAGAAGATTTATTATATGGTGTACAATCTGTTTTTAAAGCTATTTCCACAAAAAACACCTTACCTATTTTGGGAGGAATTATGTTGATCGCTGAAAACGATCAATTGATTTTTAAAGCTACTGATTTAGAAATAGCTATTGAATGTATAATTAATGTTGATGTAGAACAATCCGGTGTTGTAGTTGTTCAGGGTAAATATTTTAATGAAATGGTGAGAAATTTACCTGATGGTGATGTTACTTTACATAGTATGGATGAAAAACAGATTAATATTATTTATGGACAAAGTGGTAAAAAAGCAGAAAGTTCCTTAAACTGTTTTGATCCGGAAGAATTTCCTGCTTTACCGGAAGTAACAGGTGAAATTAGCGGTAATATTCCTGCTGAAGTTTTTAAAAGGCTGGTTCGTCAGGTGTCTATTGCAGCGGCAACGGATGAAATAAGACCTATTTTTACAGGTATTTTAGTAGATCTAAAGCCACAACAGATTACCATGGTAGCCACAGATACCCATCGTTTAGCTGTAGGAAAAGGTGTTTGGCAAGGTGAAGGTGAAGGTAAATTTATTTTGCCGGCGCGGACCATGGTTGAAATTTCCCGTCTGTTAGCTGAGGGTGATAGTTCTATTAATATCAATATATCTAAAAACCAGGCTCATTTTTGCGCTAAAAATATAACTTTTACCTCTATGGTAATTAATGGCCAATATCCTAATTATCAGCAAGTTTTACCAGCTGAAAATTTATATACCAGTAAAACAGTTATTGATAGAAAACAATTAATGGAAACACTGGGCAGAGCGGCGATTTTTGTAGGTGAAAATGGTAAAATGAAAGGTAATATAGCTAAATTAACTTGGCAAAATGATAATTTATCGATTGTCGCCGGTGGCGCTGATTTAGGTATATTGGAAGAAGATATTTATGCCTTACTGGAAGGTGAAGAGGTAGAGGCTAGTTATAATGTGCGCTATTTATTAGATGTTTTAAAAGTTATAAATAGCGAAAAGATTGTTATGCGCTTAACAGGATCTTTAACCCCGGGAATTATTATGCCGGATGAAGTTCCGGATGATGAATCATTTTTATATTTAATATTACCGATTAGAACAACTAATTAGAGTAGGTGTTGATTTGAAAATAACTTCTTTATCATTGAATAATTTTCGTAATTATAAACAGGCGGAAGTTCGGTGGAATGATAAATTAAATATTATTTGTGGTATGAATGCCCAAGGAAAATCTAACCTTTTAGAAGCTATCTGTTATTTAAGCTTATCTAATTCTTTTAGGGGGGCGACGGATAGTGATATTTTAGCTTATGGTGCGGATTTTTTCCGTCTTTCAGGGCAAATAGAAAATCGAGAAATAAAAAGTGAATTGGTGGTAGCTTATAGTAAAGGACGTAAAATTTGGAAAATTGATGGTCAAAATAAAAGAAAAGTCAGTGAAATAGTCGGTTGTTTTTATACAATTATTTTTTCACCAGAGGATTTATCCTTAGTAAAAAGCGGGCCTGACACGAGAAGAAAATTTTTTAACAGACAAATGGCCCAGCTATACCCTGATTTTTACGTTTTACTTTTACGTTATAACAAAACTTTAAAACAAAGAAACAGCTTATTGCGTATGGAAAAAATTACGGATGAAGAGCTTTTACCTTGGGAAGATCAATTAGCGCAATTGTCAGCGCAAATTGTCAAAAGAAGGATAGAAATGCTCAAATTATTGACACCTAATATTGCCAAAGTACATAATACTTTAAATAAAGATGAAATATTAACTATTGAATATAAAGGTATTTTACCGGAAAAACAACTGGAAAAGCTCTCCTTGTCAGAGTTAAAAAAGGTATATTTAGCCAATTATTTTCGCTTAAAAAGGGCTGAAAGGGCGAGGATGATGACCTTAAGTGGTCCCCATCGTGATGATTTTATTATTAAAATTAATCAGATGCCGGCCAAAAATTTTGCTTCACAGGGTCAGCAAAGATCGGCAGCATTGGCATTAAAGTTAGGTGAGATGGAATTAGCTTATACAGAAAGAGGATATTATCCGGTTCTTTTGTTAGATGATGTGATGTCGGAATTTGATATTTTGCGACGGGAACAATTACTTACTATGATTAATGGTAAATCACAGACATTTATTACTGCCACTGATTTAAATTTTCAGCTCTTTGACGGACAAAAATTTGTGATTGAAAAGGGAATTATTAAGCAATAAAAAAAATAAATTATCCATCAAGGGAACAAAAAAGATAGTAATCAATTTTAAAATAATTATGAAGGATTGATAAAACAAACGACAAAAAGGAGCTGATAAAATGCCGGATAAAGGGCGGGAGCTTATCGATTGTGTTGATCCCTATGAATATGAGGGGGCAGGTTTTATTGCTTGTCTTGATTCTGGTATGGGAGGTATTTCTGTCTTAACTGATATCAGGCGTTTATTACCGCAAGAGGATTTTATCTATTTTGGTGATATTGCCAATGCTCCTTATGGTGATAAGGATACCGATCAAGTACAGCAAATAGTTTTAGATCAGGTTAATACACTTTTGACTTGGAAATTAAAGGCTTTAATCCTGGCCTGTAATACAGCAACCTCAGTAACAGTGGCACAATTACGCAATTTATTGGATATTCCGGTCTTTGGTTTAGAACCGGCTTTAAAGCCGGCGGTTAAAGAGTGTATGGGTCGTATTGTGGTCTTAGGAACAACATTAACATTACGGGAAAAAAAATTTACTAATTTATTAAGCAAGCTTTCAGAAGCTCGGGATATTATTACTTTGCCTTGTCCGGGCTTGATGGAATTAATTGAAGAAGATCCCCAGCAGATAGCTATTGGAGAATATTTACAAAAAATTTTACTGCCGTATAAGAATAACCTTGACGGTATTGTTCTGGGATGCACCCATTATCTATTTTTGAAGCAATTATTAAAACGTTTGTTACCGAATGTCTTAATTTTTGATGGAAACGAAGGTATTGCCAAGCAATGTAAGAGTGTAATGGAGCAAGAGGGATTACTGGGTAGTGGTACGGGACAGTTATTGTTTTTATCGTCTTTAGAAAATAAGGATGCAGAAGGACACGAATTATTTGTGGACAAGTGTTGGAAATTCTATGATTTTTATGAAGCCATGGTTGATTAAGGTTTTTAATAAATAAAGAAAGTATGTTTTTGCCGGATGGAGGTAGGGGAATGAAAAAAATTTTTATTACAGTAGTTGGTAAAGATGTGGTCGGTATTATCTACAAAGTAACCGAGGTCTTATACCATAATGATATTAATATCATGGATATTTCGCAGACTACTATGCAAGATATGTTTACCATGATTATGCTCGCCGATATTTCCGGCAGTAAAATTTCTTTTGATGAATTAGTGGACAGGTTGATGGCTCTGGGAAAAAAAGAGGGTTTAGTCATTCATTGCCAACATGAGGATATTTTTAATAGTATGCATACCATTTAAATTTATCAAAAACGAGGTGTCTTAATGATTAATTCTCATAATATTATAGAAACTATTAAAATGATTGAGCAGGAAAATCTAGATATTAGAACCATTACGATGGGAATATCTTTGCGGGATTGCTGTCATAGTGAGATTAAGATTGCCACACAAAAGGTTTATGATAAAATTACTAAATATGCGGAAAATTTGGTCCCGGTAGGGAAATCCATTGAACAAAAATATGGCATTCCTATTGTTAATAAACGTATTTCAGTTACTCCTATTTCCAGCATTGCTGAAAGTTGTGATAGTTCTGATTATCTGCTATTTGCTCAAGCTTTAGACGAGGCCGCGAAAACCACAGGTGTTGATTTTATTGGTGGTTACAGTGCTTTGGTACATAAAGGTTATACAAAAGGTGATCGTTTTTTAGTGAATTCTTTACCGGAAGCCTTGTCGATGACAAACTTGGTTTGTGCTAGTGTTAATATTGGTTCTACGCGAGCCGGTCTTAATATGGATGCGGTGCGCGAAATGGGGCAAATAATCAAAAAAACAGCAGATTTAACGGCTGAACGTGAGGCGATTGGTGCCGCTAAATTAGTTGTTTTTTGTAATGCGGTAGAGGACAATCCCTTCATGGCAGGTGCTTTTCATGGTGTAGGCGAGGGTGAATGTGTTATCAATGTTGGCGTTTCCGGCCCGGGTGTGGTGTCTAATGCTTTAAAAAAAGTCCCTGAAGGAGATTTTTCAGTAGTAGCAGATATCATTAAAAAAACTGCTTTTAAGATTACCAGAGTAGGACAACTGGTAGCTTATGAAGCAGCAAAAAAGCTCAATGTGCCTTTTGGAATTGTAGATCTTTCCTTAGCTCCTACTCCTGCTGTCGGTGATAGTGTAGCGCATATTTTAGAAGAGATGGGTCTGGAGATGTGCGGTACACATGGAACAACGGCGGCTTTGGCACTTTTAAACGATGCTATTAAAAAGGGAGGAACGATGGCCTCTTCCCATGTAGGGGGTCTTTCGGGGGCTTTTATCCCCGTAAGTGAGGATGCGGGAATGATTAAGGCAACAAAAAACGGGGCACTGTCGCTGGCTAAATTGGAAGCAATGACAGCTGTTTGCTCAGTTGGTTTGGATATGGTTGTGGTTCCGGGGAAAACCTCTGCGGAAACAATTTCCGGTATTATTGCTGATGAGGCGGCAATCGGGATGGTGAATTCTAAAACAACTGCTGTGCGCATTATTCCGGCCCCCGGTAAAGACGTCGGAGATGAATTAAATTTTGGCGGCTTACTGGGTAATGGTCCAGTGATGAATGTTTCGGAATATAGCTGCGATAATTTTATCAAACGCGGCGGATGCATTCCGGCACCTTTGCAAAGCTTAAAAAATTAGAAAAGATTACTGGTTTATATTATCCTGTGCAAGCGGGGCTATTTACTATAAATAACAATATCTAAGTGTAATATGACTTGTTTTTGATTGGTACTTACAGTGTAGTGATCGCAGAGATATTTGACAAAAAAAGAGGGAGTAGACTCCCCCGGTTTAGAATAGTATTTTTGATGGTGCCGAGAGTGCAGTAAGAACTGATAAAAAAGAGTTTTATTTTGTAAAAAAGTATCATCCGTCGGCATAATCATCCGGTTATATCGACGGATTATTTATAAACTATCAGATTGGTAGTTAGCCTTCTTTGTTGTCCATCAGAAGGTTTGTTTAAAACGGCTCCTTTATAGAACATCACCGAAGAGCCGCCACCATCAAGGTTGTAGGCTTCCATCACGCCTAAGCGAAGTAAGAGCACTTGTATCTCTTCCAAGGTGATACCATTAGACCAGTTACTTTGTCGACCGTCAACCACGATAAAAAAGAGATCACCATTAGGATATTGACCAAGAACTGTGCGTGGCTGACGAGTGACAGACCAGCCTGCAGGAATCGTAAGTGGTTCCCAATCTTTAATTAAAGAGGGTACAAAGGTTACACCTTGCCAGGCTCCGGAGCTTTTAAGCTCCTTTTTTGTTTTGTATTTACCACCAACTAGTCGATTACTTTTAGTAAGGCCAATGAAAGCCAGATTCTTATCAGGGGGAGTAAATTTATTTACTAGTTTACCCTCAATCATGGTATTGCCTATTGGTGCCAGTTTTGCAACACCGTTGGTGGTCGAGGTGGCAAAACCACCGCCGTTGATAGCAAAAATAGCATCATTTCTTCGGGCGGCCTGTTCGGTGGTTTCACCATAGGGATAGGCATCAGGGTTAATGGTAAAACGTAAGGCATCAGGTGTTTTAAGCTTGATTTTTGCCATGTAGCCACGCATATCTTCTTTGTTTAATTCAAAGATCATGATAGAGGAATTTTCCCCCTCACTTTTATATACGGCTTTACCTAAACGTTTGACGATGATGTCTTCATAGGCTTCGATAGAAAAATTTTTATGCGATTTTGCTTGGATAGCTAACTGAGAAATTTGTTCAGAAATTTGCTCATTTGCGACGATAACAGCTTTTACGGAATTGTCAAGATTATAAGCAGCTTGGGAAAGTCGAGTGGAGCTCTTTTCTGTTTTACCTAGGGATTTTTCCACAGCTGTCTCGCTTGGTATTAAAAGTGCGGCCTCAATATCGATGGCCGGTCTTAGCAAGTTATCCAAAAAGGCAGCAAACAGAAAGCCCAGAGCAAGTGCGGCCCCGAGATAAAGAGTTTTCATAATGGTTTTCTGTGATTTCATCTTTTTAGTAAATACCTTTAGATTCTTTTAATAGTTCAATAGTCTTTTTAAGATCTGTTAATTGGTTATCGAGTGCCTTTATTTCTTTTTCCATGGATTTTTTTGTGGCGGAACTACTGCTGTCAAAATTAGCCCCCGCATCCTCTAAAACGGGAGTGATGGCAGTTATTTCTTTTTCAATGGAGTCTAGCCGTTTATTGATATCATCAAGAGCCTCTTGATTACTTTGTGCGATGGTTGTTAACTGTTGATTGACAAAAGCCTTGTCCTGAGAAAATTTGATAAATAGACCCATGCATGAGGCAGCAAAAGCGATGATTAAGATTAACCAGCTGAGATGTTTTGTCAAAGAGGATGGTTTTTTTTCTGTCCTTTTCTCAGCGGGTTCAAGAGCTTTCTCATCTCGCTTGGAGATTGTTGCAGAATTTGTGTTTTTTTTGCAAGAAGAAGCTGGATCCTCAGACTGGTAATGTGTCATAGCCTCACCTCCCAATATTTTTCAAGCAGAGATTTTTAGAATTAATAAGTTTAACATAAAGGTAAAAAATAAAGGTAAAAACACCCGGTTAGGTGTTTTTACGTGAGAAACTTTATTTTGGCACCAAGTGTCGAAAACTTAGCACATATGTCATCATAGCCGCGTTCAATATGATATGTTTCATTAATAGATGTGGTGTTTTCAGCCGTTAAGCCGGCGATAATTAAGGCCGCTCCGGCTCGCAAATCAGTGGCCGAAACGGGATTTCCTTTAAGGCGGCTAACCCCGTTGATAATGGCGGTATGATCTTTGACCGTGATGTCGGCACCCATTTTTTTCAATTCATCAACATGCATAAAACGATTTTCAAAGACTGTCTCCCGTACCGAGCTCGAGCCTTTAGCCTTAGTTAAAAGTGCCATAAACTGAGCCTGCATATCCGTAGGAAAGCCTGGATAAGGCAGGGTTTTTATGTCAAGCGGTTTAATTTCGGGAGACTTTTGGATTATTAAATGATCATCATATTCTTTGATTAAAGCGCCGGTTTCTTCCAGTTTGGCAGTAATTGATTTTAAGTGTTCAGGTATGATGTTTTTTATGATAACCTGTTCACCGATAGCTGCCGCTGCGACCATAAAAGTGCCGGCTTCGATGCGATCCGGAATTACGGTATGTTGGATCGGCCGGAGGGATTTTACCCCCTTGATCCGAATGACATTGGTCCCGGCCCCTTTTATTTTAGCACCCATTGCTGATAAGAAATTGGATAAGTCCACAATTTCCGGCTCGGCAGCAGCATTTTCAATAATAGTGGTCCCCTCTGCTAAAGAGGCGGCCATCATCAAGTTTTCTGTAGCTCCTACACTGGGGAAATCCAGATAGATACGATTTCCCTGCAACTGCGGACAATTGGCGGTAATATAGTTGTGACCAATGGAAACCTCTACTCCCATAGCTTCAAACCCTTTTAAGTGAAGGTCGATCGGTCTGGAGCCGATATTACAGCCACCGGGCAAAAACATTTTTACCTGCCCTTTTTTAGCCAGAAGCGGTCCCATGATCAAAAAAGAGGCTCTCATTTTTCTGACCAGCTCGCCGGGAGCTTCTTTACCATTAACGCCAGTAGTATCTATTTGTAGTTGCTTGTTTTTCAAAGAAGTTTTTGCCCCTAATGAATCCAAAACCCGGCACATGATCTTGACGTCTGAAAGAAGAGGGGCATCATCGATAAAACAGGTGCCATCAGCCAGCAAAGAGGCCGCCATAAGAGGCAGAACAGCATTTTTAGCACCACTTATGGTAACCTCTCCGCGAAGAGGGAATCCGCCTTCAATGATTATTTTTCTCAAATCTATTCCTCCTACTAAAAAGCCATGATATGTGACCTAGTTAAATTCCACAAACGGATAGCTTTTTCCTGCTTTTATCTAATAATCACTAAAAACAAGTGGTATTCCTAAATAAACGTAGGTCAGATTCTGTTCTTTATTGTAGTCGCTGATTATCTGTAAATTAACCTGGTGTTCCTGATAACTGACTGCTGGAGCCAGGCCCTCGGCATAACCGCTGTAACAGATATAATTTTCAGAATTTACAACAGTTGTTTTTTGAGCACCGGCAGCTTTCATGGCTTGAGAAAAAAGTTTTTCTAATTTATCTAAGCGGTATTTACCTTCCAAAGTCCCCATGATCAGATAAGTGTAGTCAGCATTTTCACCCAATTGTTGTTGCATGTCATAACGCAATCCGGGAAAGGCCGAAATTTGTCCTGAGGTTTCGATATTGATAATTAAATAAGTTTGCCCCGGCAAAGATTGGCAAATAATTTCATATTGGGCTTGTTGTTTCGTGCCTGTTAGACTGGCCTGGCACCAGGAATCGCTATAATCCTGGCGTTGATTTATAATTTCCAGATCCAAATTTTTAGCTATTTTTTCTGTTTTTTTTGTAAGTTCCGGAAGAGTTAAATATTTTTCCTCGCTTAAAGTCCAACCGGCAAGATGCATCATTTTATCTTGTGCCTGAATAATATTAAAGGCCTCTAAGAGGGGCTCTTGTTGTGCCTGATTAGCCGTAAAGCTACATGCGCTTAAAAGAAGAGCCGATAACAACAATCCGGCGCAGAGAATAATTAAAGGTTTTCGGGTCAAACTGGACATCAAATAATCTCCTTTTTTAGTTTATTTTGCGCAAGCTATTTGGGAATATGCAAGTAATAAAAAAATTCACCACCCATAAAATGACAAAGGGGGTGTTTTCTTAGATGAAAATTTTGAAAAAAATATTAATATATATTGCATTAATGATAATCCTGTTGGCGGTGTTGCCACTAATCATTGTATGGGGAAGTGATGCTAAGAAAGAAAGTAGCGATGTGGTCCCGGTGATCTCTGTTCTAAATCAACAAGGCAAGCAGGAGGAGATTTCCTTGGAGGAATATGTCGTGGGGGTTGTTTCGGCGGAGATGCCCGCAAATTTTCAATTAGAGGCTCTTAAGGCGCAAGCTATTGCTGCACGTACCTTTATCTATCGCAATAGTCCCTCGCCCTTGGGTGAGGGAGGCAGGCATGGGGCAATTTCTGTTTGTTCCGATTTCAAACATTGTCAGGCCTATCTAGATATCGAAGGCAGAAGGGAAAAGTGGCAAGAGCGAACGGAAAAATATGAAAAAAAAGTGCGTCAGGCTGTGCAAGAAACGCAAGGGCAAATAATCACAGTTGATGATAAGGCCGTGAGTACACCCTATTTTGCAATTTGTGGCGGGCATACGGCAGACTCCTCTACTGTATGGAAAGGGGAGGAGAAAACATGGCTAAAGGGTGTGACTTGTAAATGGTGTAAAGATGCCGCCAAATATCAAAGTCAAGTTGTTTTTACTCTTAAGGAGGCCGCTGAAAGGCTTAAAGTTTCTGAACAGGATTTGAAAAAAATGAAGATAGAGAAAAAAAATCCGGAAGGACGAATAGCAACGGTTAAAGCCGGTGACAAACAACTTTCGGGAACGGAAATACGTAGTAAATTAGCCCTTAATTCTGCTAATTTCTCTTGGAAGATTAAGGGCGATAAAATTGTTTTTTCCGTTCGCGGCTATGGTCATGGTGTAGGATTGTGCCAGTATGGAGCGGCCGGATTGGCAAAGCAAGGTTACACAGCAGAAAAGATTCTTGCTTACTATTATCAGGGGGTTAAAATTAAAAAAGTGTATTAATAATTTCAGCGCAGTCGGCCAACTGCGCTGAAATTAATTTATATAATCGAGGGGATTTTGTGGACCATTCGGTGTATTAATTTCTAAATGGATATGTGATTCCTGTAATTTTTCCGCAGGGGGGCTGTCGGTAACCTTGCCGATTGTTTCACCGGCGATTACAGACTGTCCTTCTTTGATAGAAAAAGCTTTAACCCCGCAGTAAATGCTGGTTACTTCTTGAGCATGAATGATCTCAATGCAGTCTCCCCACAGGGCATCCGTATAAATTTTATCGATTTTGCCATCGGCTACGGCAAAGACCAGTTCGTCTATGCCTAAAGACATGTCGGCACCTTTATGGAAACGATAGTCTTCAAAGGTTGGATCAAATTGGTAACCATAGGTTCTGCTCCATTCGGCATTTGCCGGAGGCAGCCACGTGGTGACTTTATTTGCTGCCGGTTCTGCCTTTTCTGTCGCATCTGCAGTAATTGATTGCTGATTTAAGGAGCTACTGTTTGTTGATTTTTCTATGGATTCCGGCGCTTCTGATTCGCTGATAAGCGGCGGATTTTGTGGGGGAGCCTCTGTATTATCAGATTTCGGGAGAGTGATATTCCAGATAATCAAAACGATGACGAGTGCCACAAGGATTACTCCGGAACGGCGAAAAAATTTTTTATTTAATAGTTCTTTCATCGGTTCTTTCATTAAAAAACCTCCTCTCAAAGGATATTATTACCAAAAAACATTTTTATATACGAAAATTTTATGAATCCTTTAGAAAGGTTTCTGCTACAGCTAAGGAGAAATATAAAACTAAGGGAGTATAAACATGGAATTTTTAGTAATTGCTTGCGCTATGTTGCAAAAAGAGCTGGAGCGGGTGCGGGATAAAGCTGCTTTTATGACAAAGAACAGTTATGATTTAGTTTACTGGTCTGCGCAGCTGCATAATCATCCGCAAAAAATGCGTCAAGCGGTTAAAAAACTTTTATCCTCAGCCCAAAATTATGATGCCGTCTTATTGGTGCCGGGTTCTTGCGGGCGGGCCTTAAACGGATTGCAGTGTCCGCTAAAACTGGTGTTACCAAAAGCTGATGATTGTATCAGCTTGCTTTTACCTGATGGGCGGAAAGAAAAGGGTGTTTTTTACCTGACGCCGGCTTGGCTGCAGGGGGAGTCCAGTTTTTTTGCGCAATATGAAAAGATGGCGAATAAAAAGGGCTCTGAGACTGCGCATTACTATTTGCGTAAAATGTTGAATGAATATAAAGCCCTTTGTTTTTTGTCACAGACGGTTGATGAGGTTGAAAAATATCAAGAGCCTTTACAGAAGCTCAATCGGCTTTTTAAGCTGCCTTTGACCATTACTGAGGCATCAACTAAGCTGATAGAAGATTTGTTTTGGGGAAAATGGGGGCAGGATTTTGTGATTATCAAACCGGGGGAGGAAATTCCCTTTTAGATAAAAATACTTTCAGACAGAAAATAGAGGAGGCTTTTTGATGGTTGAAATGCCGAGAATTGCTAGTTTTAGTGTTGATCATAATTTGTTGCAGCCGGGACTTTATCTTAGCCGTCATGACAGAGATGTGATGACCTATGATTTACGCATGAAAAAACCCAATGTTGATCGGGTTATGAGTACGGGTTCTGTTCATACTTTGGAGCATATTGTGGCAACTTATTTGCGGGCATATGATACGCGGCAGCAAATAATTTATTTTGGACCGATGGGCTGTCGTACCGGTTTTTATTTGTTGGTTTTTGCTGATTTATCGGCAGAAAAGGTTAGAGAGAGCCTGCTTGCGGCTTTTATTTATGCTGCGGAATTTTCCGGTGCCGTTCCAGGGGCCTCTGCGGCTGAGTGTGGTAATTTTACTGATATGGATCTTGATGCAGCGCGTTTTGATGCTGCAAATTATGTGAAAGTTTTGCAAGGTTTGACAGGTGAACGGTGGTTTAAATATTGATTATCGAAAATGTGGAATGCTTTAATGCATTAATGCATTGAGGAAAGAGATGGTACATGATATAATAATTTGTAGAAATTCTTTAGCTAAAAAGAATTAAGAGGAGGATGGAAGATGGTAGATTTTGCCAGAAGACAGATCAAGAAAATGCCAGATCCGCCACCGGCAGTATTGCCGGAGGACTTAAAGGCTAAATATGGTGTGGATGAACTGGTTTTTATGAACCTTAATGAAAATCCCTACGGACCTTCGCCAAAAGCTATAGAGGCTGTTCGTGCAGCGGCAGAGCAGTTTAATCGCTATGCGGAGCCGAGTTGTTTAAAATTGAGACGTAAAATAGCGCAACCTTTAGAAATTGATCCAGACCAAATCGTGGTAGGAAATGGTTGTGATGCTTTGATCACTTATTTTTCCAAAGCCTATATCAATGAAGGCGATAATGTAGTGGTAGCAGATCCTAGCTTTGGTTGCTATGATGCCTCCGTTGTTCCCCAGGGTGGCGTGATGAAAAAAGTCAAGGTTGATGAAAAAATGCGCTATTCTTTACCGGACATTTTAAAGGCGATAGATGAGAAAACAAAAATGGTTATTATTTGTAACCCTAATAATCCTACGGCAACGGCTGTTCATAAGCAAGAGGTAGCGGATTTTATGGACAAGGTTCCTGCACACTGCATAGTCTTGTTTGATGAAGCTTATCGTGATTTTGCTAATCCCGAAAGCTATCCGGACACTTTGCCTTATGTTAAAGAGGGTCGAAATGTTTTGATCATGCGCACCTTTTCTAAATTCCATGGGCTGGCCGGTCAGCGTATTGGATATTTAATCGGTACACCACAATTGGTGAAGATCTTTAAAAAAATTATTGAAACTTTCCCGGTTAATATTTTAGCACAAAAAGCTGCAGAAGCAGCTGTGGATGATGTTGAATATGCTGCTTTTGTTCGAGAAAGAACGTTAGAGGACCGTAATTATTTGATTTCCGAGCTTAAAAAATTAGGTGTTGACAGCACTGAATCGGAAGGCAATTTCCTTTTTGTTAATTATCACAGGGATGCCGATGAGGTTTGTCGGGAATTATTGAAAAGAGGGTTTGTAACCAGACCCGGCTCTCTTTGGGGGTTTCCGGAGTGGTCAAGAATATCTTTAGCGACCACCGAACAATTGCAAAAATTTGTAGCGGCTTTAAAAGATATTTTAAAGTAAACCAGGTTTAAGTGGAGGTTGATCGAGTGCAGAAAATTTTGAGCGGCAATGAAGCTGTGGCGCAAGCTGCTTTAGTTTCCGGGGCTAAGGTAATTACCGGTTACCCCGGCACACCATCTTCAGAAGTGATTTCTTCGCTTTTAAAAAGGCGGGATCTAAAGGATCGAAAAATTGAATGGTCAACAAATGAAAAGGTCGCCTTTGAGATTGCCGCGGCGGCTGCTTGGGCAGGACAAAGAGCTATGTGTACGATGAAGATGTCCGGTCTTAACGTGGCTTATGATTCAGTTATTGGTGTGGCTTATTCCGGTTGTAACGGTGGTTTAGTGATCTATGTTACTGATGATCCCGGAGTGACTACCGGGATGTGTGAGCAAGACAGCCGCGGCTTTGCTTTGATGTCGGATATGGTAATGCTGGAGCCGGCAAATGTTCAGGAGTCATATGATCTTGTTAAAGAGGCTTTTCTAATTTCGGAGGCAATTCAAACGCCGGTATTTGTTCGTTCAGTTACCAATGTAGCGCAGGCCTATAGTTCTGTAGAGGTTTCAGAGACCGCGCTTTCTCCGGAGCGTCCTTTGTCTTTGGAAAAGGACATCAGCCGTTTTACTAAAGCCGGTCCGGTTATTTGTACTAATCAACATAAGCGCTTGATTGCTAGTTTGACCTGGGCAGAAGTCTTAATTGAAGAAAAAAAACTCAACAAAATGTCCTTGGATGGACCAGTGGGTGGATTGGGTGTGATTAGTTCCGGTGTTGTTAACTCTTATGTGCCGGAGGCCGCTTATCTGGCTCAAAAATATGGTTTAGATGTTGGGGACTTTTCCGTTTTGCGACTTTCCGCTTCTGTTCCTCTGCCGAAAAAGAAATTACAGTCGATGATTTTACATTGTGATACTTTATTAGTTTTAGAGGAATTAGAACCTCATGTAGAAAGAGAGGTTTACATAGAAGCTTTTAAATTACAGAAGGACTTGCGTATTATCGGCAAAGAAAATGAGGGTGTTTTGAGTCGTTTTGGTGAATATAATGCTGCCGTTTGTGCCATGGGCTTTTTTGCTGCGTTGGGTAAAGAGCAGCCACCGGAACTTATGACAGACGATCAAACGGCCGAAAAGCTTTGTGCGATGCGCCCTATTACGACTTGTGCAGGTTGCCCGCATCGCGGCACTTTTATGAGTATTAACAAGGCCTTACGTAGTCTAGGCTATAAGCGTGAGGAGGTCATGATTTGTGGTGATATTGGCTGCACTATTTTGGGTATGAACCCTCCTTTTAATACCTTATGGACGGAACTTTCCATGGGTGCAAGCATTGCTCAAGCGCAAGGCTTTGTTTATAGCGGTGTAAAAACTCCGGTTATTGCTATGATTGGTGATTCTACCTTTTTTCATGCCGGACTGCCTGCTTTAGCAAATGCTGTTCAGCAGGGCACTGACATGACAATTGTAATTATGGATAATGGTTGGACGGCCATGACCGGCATGCAGGTAAATCCGGCTTCTGCTCAAGCTTATCAAAATCCCGGCGGCAAACAAATAGATGTTGAAAAAGTTGTGCGTGGTTTGGGGGTTGATCAACTATGGGTGGTTGATCCATATGAATTACTTGAAACAACAGAGGCGATGGTGCAGGCCTTAAAGTCCTCCGGAGTAAAGGTTGTTTTATGTCGGAGAGAGTGCGCCATTCAGGCTGCTCGGCGTCAGGTTAAACATTTTGAAATGGCTGTAGAACCGGATCATTGTAGTTTTTGTAAAATTTGTATTAATATTACTGGTTGTGCGGCGCTTACTATTGGCAAGAATGCGATAGAGATTGATCCAATGCAGTGTAATGGTTGTGGAATTTGCAGCTATGTTTGCCCCACATCGGCTATCAGCAAACAAGGGGGCCAGATTTAATGGACAGGTTATTCAATATCTATATGGTAGGTATCGGTGGTCAAGGGGTTTTATCATTAGCTGATTTACTTTGTCGTGCGGCACACCAAGAGAAAATACCCTTTAATTACTATCCCACCAAAGGGATGTCGCAAAGGGGAGGATTTGTGAAAGCCCAAGTTCGTCTGGGCAGTGTTCATGTGGGTGCTGCTATTCCCCCTAAGGGTGCTGATTTAGTGATCTCTATGGAAATTTCCGAAACTTTGAAGGCTCTGCCTTATTTAAAGCCACAGGGACAGGTTCTTTTATATGGGAATCGTTGGGAAACCACAGCAGTAATGACCGGTAATGCTCATTATCCCGCAGCTGATCAGGTGATTAATCAAATAGAAAAGTCATTGGGGGATGTTTTATATATAGAAGATGATCATGAGTTTAAGGGTAAAGAGAATCTTTATGTTTTGGGAGTGGCAATTGCCAAGACGGAATTGAGAGAACTGTTTCGGCCGGAGCAGCTTCTAGAGAGCATTAAAAAGCGTTGGCCAAAGGCTGCAAAAGAAAATTGTGCGGCCTTCATTGCGGGTTATCGAACAATTGGTCAAACATAGAGTTTAAAGAAAAGAGTGATAAAATGACTTTAAAGGCTTTTTTTCAACCACGAGGAATTGTGGTTGCCGGCTCTGCTTCGCCCGGTAAATTGGGTTATGTTTTGCTAAAAGGTTTAAAAAAAGGTGGCTTTAAAGCTATATATGCTGTTAACCCTAAGGGCCAAGGCTTAGAAGGCATTGAGGGTTTTTGTTCGGCGCAAAAAATTGAAAAACCGGTAGACTTAGTGATAGTTGCCACACCGGCTGCGGCTGTTTGTGATGTTTTGACAGATTGCGGTAAAGCCGGCATAAAAGCAGCAATCATTATTAGCAGTGGTTTTTCTGAGGTGGGAAACAGAAAGGGAGAAGATGCCATCAGGGATGTTGCTAAAAAATATGGCATTCGTTATATGGGTCCTAATTGTGCCGGCATGGTTAATACTTCTTGTGATCTTTGCGCAACTTTAGAAACTATTCCATCTGCCGGCAAAGTAGCCTTTATTTCACAAAGCGGCGCTATGGGTGGCCTGTTTATGTCCTTGGCTAAAGAACATAATTTGGGCATTTCCAAATTTGTGAGCTATGGTAATGGCGGTGATTTGAATGAGCTGGATTTTCTGAGCTATTTGCGCGATGATCCGGAAACAGATGTGATTGCTCTTTATCTGGAAAACATTAAGAGTGGACGCCAATTTAGTATTGAGATGTATGAGGTTACACGTGTTAAGCCGGTGGTGGTCATTAAGTCGGGGCGGACAGCTGCCGGCAAGAGGGCAACATTATCGCATACAGGATCTTTAGCGGGTATGGATGCTATTTATGATGCAGCCTTTCTGACTTCAGGAGCCGTGCGTGTTGATAATATGGAGCAAATGTTGGATGTTTGTAAATGTTTTTCATTGCTGCCTCCTATGAGGGGTGATCGTTTAGCGGTTGTAACTAATTCCGGGGGACCGGGGGTTATGGCAGCGGATGTTGCCGATTCGATGAAGCTGGTTTTGAATGAGCCGACGGAGTCTTGTAAAAGTCTTTTAAAGGGTTTTTTATCCCCGCATGCCAGCACACAAAACCCCATCGATCTTACAGTCGAAGGCTCCGGAGAGGATTATCGTAGAGTACTTAACTATATTTTGCCGCAAAATGATGCGGCTTTAGCAATCTATGTTGGTACACCATATCTTAAAGCTTTACCATTAGCAAAAGGTCTTGCTGCAGCAGCGAAAAAGAATGAAAAACCGATTACAAGTTTTTTTGTAGTTGGTCCTGATCTGCCGGAAGCCTTGGCTGTTTTGGAAGAAGCACAAATTCCCGTGATGCCTTCGGTGGAAAGGGCTGTTTTTGCTATAGGAAAAATGGCTGAATATTATAAATATCTGGATAGGGAGGCTAACTTTCCTACCTCTCCTAAATCTGTGGGTAAGATAAATTGGATGAGAAGGTCTTTAGAGGAGTTTAGCTTTAACAATAAAAATCCTTTGCCGGAGCATTTGGCTATGACTTTATTGAGACGGCATGATATCAATGTTCCACCCTTTGAATTTGTTAAAGATGCCGCAGGACTTGTGGCTGCTTCACAGAAAATCGCTTATCCACAAGTGATGAAGATTGTTTCACCACAGATAATCCACAAAAGTGATTGCGGTGGTGTAATTTTAGATATTAAGAATATAGAGGAATCTAAAAAGGCTTTAACTCGCTTACAGAATTTGGCGAGACAACAAGCGGCGGAGTTTACCGGTGCGATTATTTATCCCCTTTTACCTAAGGGACAGGAGTTATTTCTTGGTCTGAGTCGGGACGTTAATTTCGGTCCGATTATCGCCTTTGGTATGGGTGGCATTTACATAGAAACTATCAAGGATATTATCTTTAGAGTGGCGCCTGTTGATATTAGAGAGGCCGAGGAGATGATTAAATCTATTCACTGTTATCCGATTTTGCTGGGTCAAAGGGGGCAAAAAGGTGTTGATTTGAAAGCCCTGGCAAAAACCATTGTGAAATTTTCACAGCTGCCCTTTTTCTATCCTGATCTGGCGGAGGCTGATCTTAATCCGCTTTTTGCCTATAGTGATGGGGTGGTGGCGGCCGATATTCGTATTTTACCTCAGAAATAGCTTGCTGTGCTTGCACGGATAAAAGCCCGTCCTCATATAATACAAATATAAAAAATTGTATAAAGGGGGCGTTTAGTTTTGAAAGGAGGTAAACAAATATTACTGACTTTTGTTAATGTTTCCGAAGCGATCAGGCTGGAAAAAATATGTATACAGGCCGGAATAGAAGGGAGCTTAATCCCGACACCCCGCTGGATTAGTAATTCTTGCAGTCTGAGCTGGAGCAGTCCCTATTCTTATAAAGCAGCGATTTTAGGTCTAGCTAAAGAGCGTGGTCTTCAAGTGAAAGAATTTAGGGAATATTGACCAATGGAATATATTAAAGGACAGATCGTATGATCTGTCCTCTTTTGTTTGTTAAAATAAAGGAGTGTTTATTTTTTATAATTTATATGATATGATACAGCATTAGAGAGGCTTATTAAATAAATGTGCCTTTCAAGAAAATGTTTGGATCAAAAAATCCGGGAAAGATTCCTTCTTCCTTGGGTGCTGTTATTTGTAAAAAAAGCGATGATAGTTAAAACTTTTTTAAAACCGGTAACGATTTTAGGTATTAGGAAAGAAATTACCTGCCTTTGCCAGGGTTTTTATAAAGAGCAAAAAACTAAAATAATATATAAGGATTGGAGAGTGAATTAATGAAAAGATTTTCAATATTTATAACAATAATTTTACTAGTATGTGCCTTGTTTTTTACTACTGCAAGTGCTTCAACAGAATTGGAGATTGATGACCAAAAAATTGTTGGCAGCGGTACGGCATGCATTGTTTTTACGGCCAATTCTTTTGGACACGTACAGGAGAATAATATGGAGGGGGAAGAAACCCTGGGATATGCTGCACTCAAAGGATTTATTGATAAAGAGACTAAAGAGGCCAGTGGTAAATTAGTTTTAGATGGCGGAAATGCTTTTGGCGGATCGGCTTTTGCTATTTTTGATCAAGGTAAAGCTGTGGCACAGATCATTTCTTCTGTGGATTATGATGCGATAATGCTGGGAGATTATGATTTAAATTATAATCAAGCTGCTTTGTCTGCACTTAAAAAAGAGGCGGGAGTGGAGTTTCTTTCTACCAATATTAAAAAAGATGGGCAAGCTCTTTTTGCTCCCAGCTTTATTAAAAAGATTGGTGGGATCAAAATAGGCGTGATTGGCGTGACCTCACCACAAGCTGCAGAAAGTATTCACAATTGGGATAATCTAGACTATGGTACTGAGGAAAGCATAATTGCTGATGTTCAGGCGACAATACAATCCTTGCAGGCTGACGGGGTGCAAATCATTATTGCTATTACTCGCTTAAAAAACGATTCTCCAACAGGTTTTACGGTGGAAAAACTGATTAAACAAACAGAAGGCCTTGATTATATTTTTGATGTTTCTTTTGATAATGTTGGCGATGGTTCAATTACTTCAACAGGTAAAACAATTGTTTTTAGAATAAAAGAGGATTTATCCCAAATAGCTATGCTGACGATTAAAAATTCTGAAGGTAAATTGAGCTTGCAGCCACAAATTTTTGATGCTGCAGATTTATTACCAAAGATTACTGATGATACCCCTTTGAACGAGAAGATTAAGCAAATGGCTGCAGATCGTCAGCAGGTTTTACAAAAAACTGTCTTTGTTAATCCGGTTGGGGTTTTAGACGGCAGTAAGGAAACCATTTTGGCAAAAGAGAGTAATCTGACACGCCTGATCACCTCTGCTTATCAGGAGGCTGCCGGAGCGGATATAGCCCTTTTATCAGGCAATGAGATTAAGTCATCTTTATACGAAGGTACGGTTACGAAGGGCCAAATATTGGAAGCTGTTCCTTTTTCTGAGGACGTTTTAGTTACTCAAAAAATACCGGGTAGCATAATTTTAGAAGCTCTGAAAGAAGGCCTGGATCCTCAAAAAGAATCCTTTTTGCATGGTGCGGGTCTGGCCGTAACATATCGGGATGCTGGAGCGGAGAGAGAGATTGTGAAAGTTTTGGTGGATGGTAAAAAGCTTGATGCAGATCAGGAATATCTGGTCGCCATGAGCAATTTTTTAGCTAGGGGCGGTGATGGTTTTTCTATGTTTGCCTCGACGGAAACAGCTAAAACTTTTGATAAAATAGATAGTGTTGTAACCGATTATTTTACACAGATTACTGATAAACAAATATTAGATAATGAGGATGAGGTTCGTTTTATTGCACAAAATGCCGACTCGGTCGGATGGTTTCCGTTGATTTTAGTAGTGGTAATTATTGCTGCGGCCATAGTAGCGGTAGTGTTTATCATTAAAAAAAGAAAATGACAGCATAATTATTTAATTAGATAATAAAGCAATGCTCCATCTTTTATAAAAGATGGAGCATTGCTTTATTTGTTAGCCAGATCCGGAATTTGGTTCCGGCTCCGGGTCCGGTTCTGGTTCCGGCTCCGGGTCCGGTTCTGGTTCTGGTTCCGGGTCCGGTTCTGGGTCTGGTTCCGGATCCGGTTTGGGATCCGGTTTGGGATCTGGTTTAGGTTCAGGTGTTGGATCAGGTGTTGGATCAGGCTCCGGTTCCGGCTCTTCTTCCTGCACTATCGTTTTATCCACATTTTTGACCGGTTTGTAGGTAGAGCCATCCGGTCTTTCAAACATTTTAACAGGGATACCTTCTAAGGCTGTAGTGAAAATGGCCTTTAATAGCAAGGCGGGATATTTACCGCCATAAACCTGTCGTAAATATTGAGGAGTGCCGTTGCTGTCAAGATCCTTATCATAGCCCATCCATACTACACCAACCAATTCAGGGGTATAAGCGGCAAACCAGGCATCCTTATTTCCCGTATAAATATTTTTGAAAGCTTCAGAGTTAGGCAGCTGTGTTGTACCTGTTTTAGATGCGACAGGTCGATTCATTCTGGCATTTGTACCTGTACCGGACTGTGTCACTGTTTGCAACATATCAGTCATTAAATAGGCGTTTTCTTCCGAATAAACACGTTGGGTCTTTTGTTTAGCCGTATAAAGAACTTTTCCGCTGGAATCTTCAATTTTGGTTACAGCAATGGGTTCTATATAAACACCTTTATTGGCAAAAGTAGCATAAGCAGCAGCTATCTGTAAGGGAGAAACACCGGTGGTTAGACCACCTAGAGCCATTGAGAGACCGGTATCCATGTTTTGTGACATATCAATACCATTTTTTTCTATATAAGGAATGGCATAGTCAACACCGATCTTTTGTAAAAATTTTACCGCTGCAACGTTGACGGAATACTGGATGGCTGTACGCATAGTAATTGAACCACGATAGTTGCCATCATAGTTTTTCGGTGTGTAATTCGAACCAAAGGTCGTCAATGTATCATTGACACGACTGTCCGGTGAATAGCCGGCCTCTAAGGCCGGACCATATACTGCAATCGGCTTAAAAACAGAGCCTGGTTGTCTCACCAGGTCAGTAGCCCTGCTAAGTCCTCTTTTTGCGGAATAGTCTCGCCCGCCGATCAAACCTTGTATTTGTCCATTGCTGTGATCAATAATTACAGCGGCGCTTTCCACTATATTGGCGGTATTGCTGGAGGGGAAGTTGGCGCTGTTACTATAAAGATTTTCCATTTTTGATTGGGTTTTTTCATCCAAAGTGGTGTAAATACGCAGACCACCCGTATAAACGTTATCCTGCGACATGCCAAGAGACTCTAAAATTTTCTCTGTTTCGCTAATTACATAGTCCGTAAACCAGGGATGCTCGTATTTAAGTGTTTCTTGCAGCTCACCGGTGATGTTCATAGTAGTGTTTTTAGCGGCGGCCACTTCTGCTTCATAAGAAGCATCGTATTTAACCAAATCATCTAAAACATTATCCCTGTTGATAAGAGCCTTTTCAGGTTTATTAATCGGTGAAAACTTGGTGGGATTTGGAGTTAGACCTACTAAGACAGCAGCTTCATCTAAAGTTAAGTCTTTGGCAGATTTAGCAAAATATTTTTGACTGGCCGTTTCCACGCCGTAGCAGCCATGGCCCAGATATATCACATTAAGATACATTTCAAGAATTTCGTCTTTGCTATATTCTCTTTCCAGTTGTAAGGCCACAAAAGTTTCTTTAATTTTTCTGGTGAAATTTTTTCTTTGATCTTTTAAAACACAGTTGCGAGCCACTTGCATGGTAATGGTACTGGCCCCTTGGGAAAGTCCGCCGGATGCAATATTGGCCTTTATCGATCCCAGGACACGAATGAAGTCAACGCCTTTATGTTTATAAAAACGGGAGTCCTCAGATGCCACATAACAATCCTTTAAGTAAGGAGATATTTCATCCATCGTTACATAGACACGGTTTTCTACACCGTGTAAGGATTGATATTGCTTGCCGTCATTATCATAAAGAATAGTGGTTTCCTTGCTCTGTAAAGTTCCTTCATTCCATTGCAGGGCTTCTTTTAATTGAATACCCGCAAAGGCAAGACCTACCACCGAAAATAGTGCTACAACTATCAACACAATTGATAGAAATTTAAGCCAGCCGGGAAATCTTTTCATCCTATACACCTCCCTAAGGGGTAAAGATTTATTTTCTAGTCCTATTGACTATAAAAGATCATATTTTGTTGCATTTTAAGGATTAAATATTTTTAGTTTTCCAGTTTTTGTCGAATGTTCTCTAAAACAGCAACTTCCTCCGCGGGCAGGGGTTGTGCTTGTCCAAGTAAATGTTTACTTAATATGATAATTTTAGCATAATGCTCCAATGTTTCTAATCTAAAAAAGGCCTGCTTTAAGCTTTCCCCCCAGCTGACGGCACCATGGTTAGCTAATAAAAGGGCTCGTCGATTTTGGGCATATTCGGCTACTCCCTCAGCTAACTCTAAGCTGCCCGGAGTGGCATAAGGTACTACAGGAACCGTACCCAGGTTGATTACTGCTTCCGGCATATAAGGGATCTCCAAAGGAATGTTGGCCACGGCAAAGGCAGAGGCATGCGCCGGATGTGCATGTGTGACCGCCTTAATTTTATCACTGGTCCGATAGAGGCTAAGATGCATTTTTAGTTCGGATGAGGGTTCTAGGTTTCCCTGCAGCAGATTTCCATCTATGTCCAGTTTAATTAACATCTCATCAGTCATACTTCCCTTGGAAACACCGGTGGGGGTCGCCCAAATCGTCCCATCCGGCAAACGGCAGCTGATATTGCCGTCATTGGCTGCCACCATGCCTAACTGATACATTTTTTGCCCAATTTCAATAATTTGCTTTTGAGCCTGTTGATCATTCATTGATATGCTCCTTTTATTTGTTAATCAAGCTAGAGAGGTTTTCTTTGTAAGGGGCTCTTATTAACCCCTTTTCTGTAATAAGTGCGGAAATCAACTTGTGTTCAGTAACGTCAAAGGCAGGATTATAGACCTTAGCTTTTTTAGTTACCAGCGGTTTTTCATACCACATAGAAGTAATTTCCTGTTGGGACCGTTGTTCAATTTCAATATCTGCACCGGTATCGGTGTTGAGATCAATCGTTGAAGTCGGTGCGCAAACGTAAAAAGGAATATTATAATATTTAGCTAAAATGGCTACCCCCAAGGTACCGATTTTGTTTGCCACATCACCATTGGCCGCCACGCGGTCACAACCGACCATAACTGCCTGTATCCAGCCCTTTTGCATCACCGCAGCAGCCATGTTGTCGCAGATTACCGTGGTGTTTATACCAGCCTTGGTCAACTCATAAGCAGTCAAGCGTGCTCCCTGTAAGAGGGGCCTGGTTTCGTCCGCAAAAACGCGGAAATTATATCCTCTTTCTTCTCCCAGATAAATAGGTGCCAGTGCTGTACCATAACAGATGGAAGCCAGCTGTCCGGCATTGCAGTGGGTTAAAATCCCCATATGAGGTTTTAATAAAGTTAGACCATGTTCGCCGATTTGTTGACAGACGGAGATATCCTCCTCACGCATTAAAAGAGCCTCAGCCAGAAGTTCATCTTTAATAGCTTGAATAGATAAGTCCTTTTTCTGTAAGGCAAGATTATAAAGGCGATCCAAGGCCCAAAATAAATTAACAGCGGTAGGTCGTGCTGAAGCCAGATAATCCCGAAGCACCTTTAGTTCTTTTATAAAGTCATCTGCAGTAACAGCAGTTATCTTTTGTGCTAAAACAGCTAAACCTAAACCGGCCGCTATACCGATGGCCGGTGCTCCGCGTACTTGCAAAATATTGATGGCTTGCCATATTTCTTCTTTTTCGGTCAAACATAAAATTTTTTCTTCTTGAGGTAAAAGTGTTTGATCCAGAAGCAAAAGGGCATTATTTTTTGTATCGTAGTCAACAGCAGGGATAATTTGTGGAGAAAAACTTCGTTCATTCATAATCTTAGCATATGCTCCTTTAAATGGTACTATCACTTATAGATATTATTTTAATAATAAAAAAATCCTTCTTATATAGTTTTTTTGTTAACGGCCAGAGGCATTTGAATGAGATTGGCCCCTAAATCAGTAACATCATTAAGGCTGTGTGTAATAATGATCACCGTTTTGCCGATTGTTTCCTTTTTTACATATTGTAAGACGATTTCGCGGGTTTTGCCGTCAAGCCCCTTGAAGGGTTCGTCCATAAAGATAACTTCCGCCGGAGGTATCAGAGCTCTTACTAAGGCTACACGTCTTTTCATCCCGCCGCTGAGATTGCCTACCGGCTGTTTTAGACTTTCTTGTCCGATGCCAACAGTAGTTAAATGCTTGGCAATTTCCTTTTTATCAAGATTTTTAGGTTCGATGATATGGATATTATCAACAGCATTTAAGCGTTCACAAAGCCGATCTTCCTGAAAAACAACTGTAATTTTTTTATGCTCAAGTCCGGTGATTTGTCCACTGTCCGCCGGTAAAAGACCCAACATGATATTAAAAAGGGTGGTTTTTCCACAGCCGGAAGGACCCATTAGACAAGTAATTTCTCCCAGAGGGATCGTAGCGGAATAATCCTTTAAAACGACTTTTTCACCGAAAGATTTATTAATGTTGATGATCTCAATAGCTTTATCCATCAGCTATCGCTCCCTCCTGTTGAAGATGTGGCAGTCGTTGATCCGGAGACCCCTTCTAATTTATTCTGTAATTTTTGTAATAATTTAAGAAAAACTTTTTCAAAGAGAATGCTGATGCAAATAATCACAGCAGTCCAGGCAAATAGCTCTCCGGTGTTAAGATAAATTTTTGCTTGATAAAGTTTTTCACCGATGGAGCCTGTGGGCAGGCCGATGACTTCAGCGGCAATGCCTGATTTCCAGCAAATTCCCAATGATACGGAGCAGGCGGAAACAAAAAAGGGCATCACATCAGGTAGATAGATATGTAAGATGCGTTTGCTCATGCCCATCTGAAAGACTTGTGCCATTTCCAGCATTTTGGGGTCGGTGTTGAGAATACCCGAGAGAGTGTTAATATAGATGATGGGAAAAACCATCATAAAAGAAATAAAAACTGATAAATTGGTGGAGCTGATCCAAATTAGCGCTAGAATAATAAAAGAGGCTACGGGTGTGGATTTAATAATGCTGGTTAGTGGGTTTAATAACACTCTAAACCAGATGATTTGTGAGGAAATGACAGCCATTCCAATGCCGAGTATCATGGCTAAAAAAAAGCCTAAAACGATGCGTGAAAAAGAAAAGGCAATCGTTTGCCAAAAATCAAATTGCTGTGCCAAATGAACCAGCGTTACTAAAACTTTCCAAGGTGAGACTAGGAAAATTTCTTCACCTATTACCATGCTGGCAATTTGCCAAACTGCAAGCCAAAAAACGGCGGCAAAAAGCAAGCGCCACCGTTTTTTAACCTTGGAAGCCTTATGGTTATTTGATGTAGAAGAAGTTGTCATCGGGCAAGGTTCCTCCTACAGCCTGTGGATCTTGGCCATGCAGAGCCTTTAGATAGCCGCCAACTTTGTCTGCCATTTCTTGACCGGTCAGGAAGGTAATATTGCTGTTAGGAATAGCCTTTTCAGCGATATCCTTGGCCACAATGCCATATTGATCGATCCAAACGGCAGATTCTGCTGGATTGGCATTAACAAATTCTGTGGAGGCTTGATATTCTTTTAAGAAAGCTTCAAAAGCCTCAGGGTTGTTTTCTAAAAAATCGTTTCTGACAATCAGTACACCTGTTACTAAAGAGCTATCATCTTGGGCAACTTTATCCCATTCTTCTGTAAAGCTTAGCGCTATACGAACATCAGGATTTTTTGTGGTTACAGTGGTGACATATGGTTCCGGCAGCACAGCAATAATTTCTTTATCTTCGTTTAAAAGTGCTGCAAGTTCAGTAGATTCCGATTTAAATTCAATTTTTACATCCTTTTGAGGATCAAGATCATTAGCCTCAAGCAGGTAGTTTAAAACGTATTCCGGCGTTGTCCCTTTACCGGTGGAATAAACAGTTTTATCTTTTAAATCTGTCAGGGCACTAATGTTTTGTCCATTTTCCAATATATAAAGGACACCTAAAGTATTTATTGCAGCTACCTTGATGTTTCCTTCGGTTTTATTGTATAAAACCGAAGAGAGATTACAGGGGACGGCCGCAGCATCAATTTCCCCTGAGACAATCTGTGTTACTATTTCATCGGCAGTTCCTTTGATTTGAAAGTCATAATCATTAGCAGTGGTGCCTTCCTCATTATCGGCCATCAATTTAGCTAATCCCATGGAGGTCGGCCCTTTTAAAGAGGCTATTTTGATGGTGGTTTTTGCACCGTTTTGATCGACTTCTCCTGTCTTTTTATCAGCGCATGCTGCAAAAAGCCCTAAGCTAAGCATCATAACCATTAAAATAAGTAATATTTTTTTCATAATAAACCCTCCTAATTTAGTAATAGTTGTTAAATAAGCTTATACTATATAGTTTAGCCTGTTTTCTACCGTTTTGCAATCAAAACTTATAGATCCCTTGCTTACCCCCGCTCTTTTTTGTCATAAAAATAGCCCTTATGCCATATGATTTTCCAGAAGGAGTTGTTTAGGAGGGTTTTTTATGCAAGATTATATACAGAAAAGGGTTTTAGAGGTCAGCAATTATATTATAGAAAGCTCAGCTACTGTTAGGCAGACGGCGGCTGTTTTTGGCGTTAGCAAATCTACTGTACATACAGCAGTCATAAAAGAGAACGCTTAAGGATTTCTAAAAAAGATTAAATTATATGTAGGTATTTTCATAATATTTTGCTGAAATAATAAAAAAATTATACCCATAAGATGCCATCATACAGGCAAGTAATAGTTGTTTATTATGTAGCAATCAAAAAACTTTAAAATAAAGAAAAAAAAGTGTTGACAATTGGGTTAGCCTGTGCTAACATTTGCTTAGGTTAGGGGAAGCTAACTAGAACTTTTTGAAGATAAAGGTTTATCCAACTTAGCTAAAAAGGTTGTGAAAGACGGCAATGATTCAAGAAGTTACAATTTCTTTTGGAACAGCAGAGACTGCTAAAAAAGAAGAAGTTTTTAAGCAAAAAGATAATCTATCTTGCGAGGTTATTCGCATACATAATAACAGTAGGGGAGGAAATATCATGCCTTTAACAATGGCCAGAGTTGGCGAAATTAATTCTATAAAAAAAGTAGGCGGTAGAGGTGATACCAAAAGATTTTTAGAGAGTCTTGGTTTTACCGTTGGCGGTGAGGTTTCTGTAATATCGGAAAACATTTGTGGGGTAATCGTCAATGTAAAGGAATCCCGCATTGCTATTAGTCGAGAAATGGCTAATAAAATAATGGTTTAGGAGAATTTGAAATGACGACTACACTTAAAGACATTGTCTGCGGCCAGACTGTTCATGTGGTAAAGTTGACTGGTGATGGAGCTGTTAAGCGGCGCATAATGGATATGGGAATTACCAAAGGAACGGAAATTTATGTGCGAAAGGTCGCTCCTTTGGGTGATCCGGTAGAAGTGACTGTACGCGGTTATGCGTTATCAATTCGCAAAGACGATGCGGCAATGATTCAGGTTCAATAGTGCAACGATTCAATGGCAAGACATCAAAGGTAAGGCATCAAAAATAAAGCATTTGACGAGGCACAATATCTACTGTGAATTAGCAGAGAAAAACTTTCTCTGCTTTTAAAACCACCAGGGGTTAGCCGCAGCTAACTAAAAAATAATTATTATTTGAGGAGAACAAAAGAATGCCAATTACAATTGCCTTAGCGGGCAATCCCAATAGTGGTAAAACCACTTTATTCAATGCTCTGACCGGCTCCAATCAATATGTGGGAAACTGGCCGGGGGTCACCGTTGAAAAAAAAGAAGGCAAGCTTAAAGACCATAAAGATGTGGCAATTATGGACTTGCCGGGCATCTATTCGCTATCCCCCTATACTTTAGAGGAAGTGGTCGCCCGAAATTACTTAATCAACGAAAGACCGGATGCGATTTTAAATATTGTTGATGGTACTAATATAGAAAGAAATCTTTATTTAACGACGCAATTACTGGAGTTAGGTATTCCGGTTGTTGTGGCCGTCAACATGATGGATGTTGTTAATAGAAATAAGGATAAGTTTGATCTGGACATGCTGGGGGAAAAGCTTGGCTGTCAAGTGGTGCCGATCTCTGCTCTTAAGGGTCTCGGACTGATAGAGGCAATGTCCAAGGCGATAGAAGTTGCCCAAAAAGACCAAAAATTGTCCTATTTGCCGGTTTTCAATCGCAGCGTAGAAGCGGCGATTCAAAAGATTGCGGATCTTTTGCCTGCTGATGTTACGGCAGATCAAAAACGCTATTATGCTATTAAGCTATTTGAGAGAGACCATGTTACGCTTGAAAAATTGTCTTTAAATGCCGAGATAGAACGCATTATAGTAGCTGTCGAGGACGAGCTTGATGATGATTCTGAAAGTATTATTACTAATGAGCGTTACACATATATTACTTCTTTTATCAATGATTGTTTTGTAAGAAGCAATAAGGATAAATTGAGTACATCAGATAAGATTGACCGAGTTTTGACAAACCGTTGGGCAGCGCTGCCGATTTTTGCTGGCATTATGTTTATAGTGTATTTTGTCTCCGTAACAACGGTCGGAACACTTTTAACGGATTTGGTTAACGATGGTGTTTTTGGTGAAAATGGAGTGCCGGGTATTATAAGTAGCGGTTTAACAGCAATCAATGCTGCGCCTTGGGTTCACGGATTGGTTGTTGATGGTATTGTTGCCGGTGTTGGTGCTGTTTTGGGTTTTGTTCCTCAGATTTTTGTGCTCTTTATTTTTCTGGCCTTTTTGGAAGGCTGTGGCTATATGGCTCGAGTAGCCTTTATTATGGATAAAATTTTCCGTAGATTTGGCCTTTCCGGTAAGTCTTTTATCCCCATTTTAATTGGTACAGGCTGTGGCATTCCGGGAGTTATGGCTTCCAGAACAATTGAAAATGATCGCGATCGCAAGATGACCATTATTACCACCACCTTTATCCCTTGCGGGGCAAAGCTGCCGATTATTGCCTTGATTGCCGGCGCCTTGTTTGGCGGCGCCTGGTGGGTGGCACCAAGTGCTTATTTTATCGGCATAGGGGCCATCATTGCCTCCGGTATTATTTTGAAAAAAACTAAAATCTTTGCCGGCAATCCGGCACCCTTTGTAATGGAGCTGCCTGCTTATCATTTGCCTACTGTCGGTAATGTGCTTCGCAGTATGTGGGAACGGGGTTGGTCCTTTATTAAAAAGGCCGGGACTATTGTTCTTTTGGGTTCTATGGCTATCTGGTTTTTGGTTACATTTGGCGTCGAGAGTGGACAGTTGGTTATGATAGAGGATATGGATAGGAGTCTTTTGGCGGCACTGGGGAATGCTATTGCCTGGTTTTTCATCCCCCTTGGCTTTGGTGATTGGCAGTCCGCGGTGGCAACTATTACAGGTTTAGTGGCAAAAGAAAATGTTGTCAGCACGGTAGGTATTCTTTTCGGTTTTGCTGAAGTTGCCGAGGATGGAGCGGAAGCCTGGACTGCTTTGGCGGCACACTTTACAGCAATTGCTGCTTATTCTTTCTTAATCTTTAACTTGCTGTGTGCTCCTTGTTTTGCGGCCATTGGCGCTATTCGCAGGGAAATGAACAATGCTAAGTGGACCTTGTTTGCGATAAGCTATCAAACTGGTTTTGCATATGTTATTAGTATGTGTTTTTACCAAATGGCCAAGTGGATTACTACGGGCGTCTTTGGTGCTGGAGTAATAGTATCAATCATCCTTATTATCGCTTTAATCTATTTGTTGGTGCGTCCACAACCTAAACATATGTTAACGCCCGAGATAGTTAATATTTGAAAGTAGGGAAAAACAATGCTGCAATTTTTAATAAATAATTTAGGAACGATTTGTATTAGCGCAGGTTTGACTGTGGCAGTTATTTTAATTATTATCAAGTTAGTCAAGGATAAAAAGTCCGGCAAAGGATGTGGCTGTGGTTGTCAAAATTGTAGCCGATCAATTGATAATTGTCATCTGCAGGATTCGACAAAGCAAGATACTAACCCTGAGGGGATTAACTAAGTTTATAACAACTTTATTATAAAAAATGGCGTGCGATTAGATTTTTTCTAGCGTACGTCATTTTTGTCTGCCCGGGAGCATATCTTTATGTAGTAAAAAGAGAGGAGAGTTGTTTTTGATGGACAAGCAGCCCAAATACAGTTTCCATAATGTCAATGAACCAAAGAGACTGATCAAGCATTTATTGCCTCTTTTACTGGCGATAAACCGTTATAAATTAGAGGAAGTGATCAAGGCAAAGTAAAAAGAGTAATCTTTATGAAAGTATTTAAAACATCCCCTTTAGTCAATATTGACTAAAGGGGATGTTTAGTCTTAAATGGGACAAGCCGGCATAAGCATGGTAAAAAGGAATTTTATGGAGGAAGGAACCATGAACATAGCGGCCTATTGTCGCGTATCGACGGATTCGGCAGATCAGCTTAACAGCCTGGAGGCGCAAAAACAATTTTTTTCTCAATATACACATAAACATGGATATAATTTAGTGCATCTTTATGCTGACGAGGGGATTTCCGGGACTAAGACTAAAAACAGAAAGCAATTTTTGCAATTGATGAATGATGCCCAAAAGGGTTTGTTTGAAATGGTGGTAGTTAAAGATATTTCTCGTTTTGCCCGTAATACAGTTGATCTTTTGCAGAACATCCGTACTTTGAAGGCCTTGGGCATCGAGACTACTTTTTTGACCGCCAACATGACCGTTTTAGGGCAATCGGAATTTGTTTTGACTATTTTTGGAGCTTTGGCACAAGAAGAGAGTGCCAATATTTCTAAAAGAGTTAAATTTGGTAAAAAGATCAATGCTCGTAAAGGGAGAGTACCTAATCTGGTTTATGGTTATAATAAAGAAGTCGGTGATTACTTTAATTTACAGGTAAATCAACACGAAGCGCAAATAGTACAGTGGATTTATCATCAATATACCCAAATCGGTGAGGGGACTTACAGTATTTCTAACCAACTCAACCAAAGGGGGCTGCAGACTAAGCGCCGGTGTGATTGGAGTGCCAATGCGGTTGCTCGTATTTTGAGCAATCAATTATATACGGGTGTAATCATCAACGGGAAAGAGGAAGTTGCTGATTTTTTGACAGGCAGGCGTGTAGAAAAGGAGCAGGAGCAATGGCTGATTGTGGAGCGTCCGGAGCTCAAAATTATTGAACCAGAGCAATTTCAAAAGGCACAACATATTCTTCAGGAGCGCAGTCGAGTTTTTAAATCTGATAAAAAAAGGCACAGCAATAAGCATCTGTTTTCTACGTTAATTTATTGTCGGCAATGCGGCTGTTCCTTTCGGCGTTTAGTGCGTACATATAAAAACACGTATATTAAATGGGTTTGCCGCGGGCATAATGGTAAGGGTGCTGATAGTTGTGCCAATGCTATTACGCTTGATGAAAAGGACTTGCTGGAGCAACTAAAACAGTATTTTTGTTGTGTTCTGCAAAATGAGGAGGACCTGGATAAGCAGGTGGTGGCATATTTTAGGAATTTTTATCGCCAACAAAGCGGACAGGATCAAATGTATCAGGAGTTATCCGAACAGGTGGAAGGAATAGAGAAAAAACGTCAAAAATATGTAGAACTGTATACTGATGATTTACTCAGTCATCGAGAGATTACAGAAAAGCTAAATAAGTTGCGTTTGGAAAAAGAATATTTGGAAGCGGAACTGGCTCAAATTCCCAGCGTTTGTCATCTTAACGACCAGTTTGACAAGATGGTTAGGCAAACCTTTATAAAAATAGATGATATAACATCTTTATCCCAAATGACTAATGCTCAACTAAAATCCTTGGTGAAAAGGATTGAAGTTGATCAGACGGGCAAGGTAGATATTTATGTTAAGGATTTACCAAAGGTCGTTCAGGATTATAACAGCTATTCATAAAGATGTTACGGAACGCTTGCCATTGATCAACGAGATGATTGCCGCCAGGGTAAGAGATATACTGGAAAATAACAAGGCTGAAAGACATTTGCGTGGTGGAGAGGCAACCAAGAAAAAATATTTGGCTAAAAAAATTAAATAATAACTTTTAAGCACTCGATAAAATGAATGATGTACTGGAGGAGAAGGTTATCCTCTTATTAGATAAATTTCTTGTTTAGTCGGTGTGTGTATGTTATAATTAGTCATAATATAGCGATTATGCTAATAAAAAGGGAGGTCTCCTCTATGGAAAATCAAGAAAACACTCAAAAAGAAGTGAATACCCCCGTTGAAACCACTACGGTTACTCAACAAGATTCTGTGACTCCCCCTCCATCTAATAACGAGAAGCAACCTATCGCCGCCTTAGTTTTAGGTATTTTATCAGTAATTTTAGGCATAACAGCGGTTCTTTCTCCAGGCGGTGTTGTGCTTGGTATTATCGGTCTTATTCTTAGTATTAAAGCGAATAAGCAAAACAAAACATCCATGGGTATGGCAGCTTTTGTTTTGTCGATCGTCGGTTTGATTATAAGCATTATCTCTATGATTGCTTGTGTTGCTATTTTCATGGGAATGGCTTTTCTGGGCATAGAGTCCATGAATTATTTTTAGATGGTCTGTCTGATTATTAGTTTTTGCTAAATAATAAGCAAACGGCGGCTTACTGTCGTTTGCTTATCTTTTTGGAGTGATCATATGTATCCTTTTTTGCATCTGGGTAAGATAAATATTCCTTTATATGGACTGATGGTTTTATGTGGCATTTTACTTGGTCTATTAATTGCCGTGTTGCGTTACCGCATCAACGGGGTAGCCAAGGACGATGTTATTTATGCCTTTTTTTATGGCTTGATTGGTGTCTTTGTGGGCGCTAAGCTTTTATATATTTTGCCCCGGATTTCCCAGATAGCAAACAGTGGTTATGACTTTTTACAAGCCCTATATATCTTGTTTTCCAGTGGTTTTGTCTTTTACGGCGGTTTAATCGGTGGGTTGGTAATGATAATTATCTATTCACGAGTTTATAAGATACCAACCTGGCCTTTATTCGATTCGCTTTTACCCTCGATTCCTTTGATTCATGCTCTAGGCCGTGTGGGTTGCTTTTTTACCGGTTGTTGCTATGGGATTCCCATGGACAAGCCCTGGGGGATGCTGTTTAATAATTCACTGGTGGCGCCGCATAATATACCCTTGTTTCCTGTGCAATTATTAGAAGCCGGGCTCAATGGTATCGTTTTTATCGTGTTGTTTTTGCTTGGACGTAAGTCACGTAAGCCCGGTTGGTTGTTAGGGCTTTATTTAAGTATTTATGCGGTGGAAAGGTTTTTCTTGGAATACTTGCGTTATGACTTTATTGAACGCGGCATGATAGGTCCCTTTTCCACTTCACAGTGGATAAGTGTGATTATGCTTCCTATAGGTATTCTTTTGATGATTTTATCAGAAAAATATCTGCAACTGCCCTTTTTTATCAAGAAAAATGGTCAAAAATCATAAGCCATTAACGATATGATTCGGTCTTTTCCCCGCTGCTATTAAGAGCATGTTGTGCCAGCCGTTTTTATACATTTTATGAAAAACAGCATCAGTTGTTCCGGCGATATGAGGTGATAAAAGCAGCCTTGTTTGTGCTGCTGGATGTAGATTTAGCAGGGGGTTTTCTAAGGTGACCGGCTCTGGCGTTAAAGTGTCCAGACCGGCTCCTGCAATGGTGCCTTCATTTAAGGCTGCGGCCAGTGCCTTTTGATCAACGATTTCACCGCGGGCCGTATTGATTAAAAAAGAGCTGCTTTTCATTTGACAGATGAAGTCATCATTGATCATCTTAATGGTTGTCGGCAATACCGGAACATGTAAGCTGATAATATCACATTCAGCAGCCATTTGTGTCAGGGGAAGATATTTAACATGATATTGCTTTTCCAGCACCTGTTCTTTTTGCTTAGTGGCACAATAGCTGACTTGACAGCCAAAAGGGATAAGACGCCCTGCCACGGCCTGACCAATGCTGCCAAAGCCAATTAAGCCAATATGGCAAGCATGTAATTCTTTGATGCCATCAATGATAAAAGACTTTTTAGCATCTATTTGCTGCCCCTTTTCTACCATTTGATGCCCTTCTAATAGTCGACGCAATAAGGCTAACATCAACATGATGGTATGCTCTGCCACGGCTGCTTTGTTGGCGGAGGCATTGTTGCATACATAAACACCTTTTTGTCTGGCGGCCTCAATATCATAGCTGTTGAAGGCGACACCTTCCGATTGGATTAGTTTTAGGTTAGGCATGTTGTTAATTATGTGAGCGCTGACGGGATTTATGGCATCAACAAACAGGCAATCAGCATCTCCCGCTAAATCCAATACTTCTTGGTCAGTATATTGTTTATCAATATAAATTAATTGCCAGGATGCGGGAATCTGTGAAAAATCACTATATTTTTCAAATCGTTGTTTTGAAGTGAGAATTGCTATTTTCATGCTGAACCTCCTTGAGCTTAAAATACTTTTTGTTTATTTATAGTATAGTTTGGTTATATAATAAAGTAAAGAAGCAGAGAGATCTTTTACTATTATAAAGGATTTTAATAGTTATTGTTGAATATTTTAATTTCAAGGTGTAATTTAGGATTATAAAAAGATCTAACCGTTAATAAATTTTTATGAAAAGAGAGGATTTACATGGCATTTAGATTAAACCTGTTTAATGTGGGGAATGATATAGGGGTTGACCTGGGGACTGCTAGCATTCTCATTTATGTTAAAGGTAAAGGTATTGTTTTGAACGAGCCTTCTGTAGTTGCAATGGATAGCGGCTCTGGTCATGTGATTGCTATTGGCGGTGAGGCGCAGCGTATGCTGGGACGGACTCCCGGCAATATTATTGCTGTACGCCCCCTACGTGAGGGTGTAATTGCGGATTATGATATTACGGAAAAAATGTTGCGTTACTTTATCAGCAAAGCTTGCGGCGGGCGGAGTTTTTTCTTTAAACCGCGTATTATGGTATGTATTCCCTCCGGGGTTACAGGTGTTGAGGAAAGGGCGGTCAGGCAGGCGGCCATGCAGTCCGGTGCCAGACAGGCCTTTTTGATGGAGGAGCCATTGGCGGCCGCTTTAGGAGCTGGCTTGGATGTTGGCGGTGCCGGTGGCAGCATGGTTGTGGATATAGGTGGCGGAACCACAGATATTGCTGTGCTTTCACTAGGCGGTATTGTTTGCAGCAAGTCTTTGCGCATCGGTGGCGATAGATTTGATGATTCTATCGTGCGATACATTAGAAAAGCCCATAATTTACTGATCGGCGAACGTTTTGCAGAAGATTTAAAAATGAATGTAGGTACTGCCTATTCGCGTGGACTGCGGGAAAATAAATTTATGGAAGTTCGTGGGCGTGATTTAGTAACAGGTTTACCGAAGAGCTTACGCTTTTTCTCTTTTGAAAGCAATGAAGCTATGCAGGAGCCAATAGATGCTATTGTAGCTGGCGTTAAGGAGGTTTTGGAAATTACTCCTCCGGAATTGGCTGCTGATATTATTGATAAAGGGATTATGATGACAGGCGGCGGTGCATTGCTGGACGGGTTTGATTCTTTATTAGCAGATGAAACCGGCTTGCCGGTGCATATTGCTGAGGATCCTATTTCCTGTGTGGCCAGGGGAACAGGTAAGGCGCTTTCGCAGATCAACCATTTAAACACCTCTCGTTCCTTTGCACGCAAGGCATTGTAAGGGGGAAGATTGGTCTATTTATTTGCAGAAGCTTAGTGCATATTTGCCCTAAGCTTTTGCAATGTAAAGTATAAAAAGAGTATAAAAAGAGTATGATGCTGCTGCCATAAAGGACAAAGTTGCAGCATGAATGTTAAACTTTTGTGTCTAATATATTGATGTAGATCCATAAATAGTTAAAAAGAAGAGGTTGTTATTATGATAGCGGAGATTATTAGTGTTGGTTCAGAATTGCTTTTAGGTGATATTGTTAACACGAACGCACAATATTTAGCCCAACAGATGGCTAAATTGGGCATTATAGTTCAATATCAAACGTCAGTCGGCGATAATAGCGAACGCGTTAAAAAGGCCATTGATATAGCATTTGAAAGGGCTGATACTGTGATAATGACAGGAGGCTTGGGCCCGACTAAGGACGACCTGACTAAAGAAATGTTAGCCGAATATTTTGCCAAGGAATTGGTCTGGGACGCAGAGGTTTACCAGCAGATTAAGAACAGGATGTGCAAATACGGAGTTACCAAAGTTAGCGAAAGCAATAAAAAGCAGGCTTATGTACCACAAGACTGTATAGTTCTTTATAATGAGCATGGGACGGCACCCGGCTGTATCATTGAGGGAGATGAGAAAACGGCCGTGCTTTTACCCGGACCTCCTAAAGAAATGCAGTGGATGTTTGAGGAATATGTTTTGGATTATTTAAGAAAGTTTTCTGATAAAATGTTTGTTTCGGTTAATATCAAGTTAGAGGGGATTGGCGAGTCTATGGCTGCCGATAAAATTGATCATCTGCTGGATAACAGCAATCCTACTGTGGCGCCTTATGCCAAGGCAGATGGGACTTTGCTGCGCATAACCGCTTCAGCTACCAACCAAAAAGAGGCCCTTGAGATGATTGAGCCCATTCTGGAAGAGATTAAAAGGATTTTAAAAGGGAACATCAAAGAGGTAATTATGCCGTCTTAACAGGTGTTTGTTTTGTGAAATTGCTTAATAAAAAGGAATAGACTTAGAATTGTCGAATAGTTAAAGAATGCTTAAAAGAGGCGATTGTTGCTAAGGAGAATTTTTATGAGGGAAAGGCTAAAAAAGCATAAAATTGTTTTTATCTCCTGCTTTATTTTAGGAGTGGTTATGGCGGTAGCGATTCCGTCTTGGGCTACGTCTAACACTGCTTCTGATCCGCTGGTTAGCAAATCATGGGTTGACGCTTATGTGACGCACCAGTTTAATAAGGTGGAAAATTCACTGAAGCAGCTAAATGCAGCCCCTGAGGGAATCCATGTTATTTTGTACATTAATAAAAAAGATGCTTTAATCAACAATCAGCCTGTACAAATAGATGTACCCCCACTGATTAAAAACAGTCGCACTTTGGTGCCGATTCGTTTTGTAGGGGAGTCATTGGGCGCTCAGGTCAATTGGCAGGGGAAAAATAAGACTGCTACTATTATAAAAAATGATACGATCGTTACGATAACACTTAATAAGCGAGAGGCAACTGTGAATGGTAAAACCGTGACTTTAGATTGCCTGCCTATGGAACAAAGCGGTCGCATCCTGGTTCCAATTCGCTTTGTGGCAGAATCCCTGAATTGTCAAGTTAAATGGACAGGTGCGACAAAGAGAGTGGATATCAATATTTAAAAGTTAAGATTATGTATGTCACACATTATTAAGGAGCTTTACGCAAATGGTTAACAAAGACAGTTTTTGGGATCAGGATCGCAGTGATTGTTTATCTGGTGATGATTCTGAACAAAAAGTGCTTTTGCAGGATGATATTACTAAGGAGGTTTCTTGCCCATCGGCAAAAATGGATTTAGATCCAAGCTATATTGAGGCAGTAAACAAAGTGCGGGATGATGCCGCAAGAGGGCATGATACATCGCCCGGAGCTGCGACCTGTACGCTTTCGTCAACAGGCAAAATTTGTTTTGCTATCTTAATTATTTTTTTGGCCTCTTGGTGCTTTTATATGGGGTTTGCTGCATCCAATGTTTTTGCTTCTCAAAACAGTGAATATCTTGATGCTGATGCTTTAAATGGCGGAGATCTGACGGATTTGGGTATTAGTGGTATTAAGACAGTTCTTTTAATGGGTTGTGATAAGCGCGCAGAAGGGCCTAATAGCTCTGATGTTGGACGTTCCGACACCATTATGCTGGTTTTTCTCAATACTGAGAATAAATCAGCAACTTTACTTTCAATTCCCCGTGATACCTATGTGCAGATCCCTTCTAGTGGCGAAATGACTAAAATTAACCATGCTTATGCCTATGGGGGTGTTCCTTTAACCGAAAACACTATTGAAAGTTTTCTTGGTATAAAGATAGATAATTATGTCAAGATAGATTTTCAGGGTTTCGCCGATGTTGTTGAAGCATTGGGCGGTGTAACCATGGACGTGGAAATGCGTATGTATACACCTTGGGAAAACATCGATCTTCAAGAGGGTAAGCAAAAATTAAATGGTGAGGATGCTTTAGCTTATGTTCGCTATCGGGAAAAGCTTTATGGTGATACGGGACGTGTTGACAGACAGCAAAAATTTATATCTGTTTTGGCAGATGATATTTTTAGTTCCAAAAACCTTTTGAAACTTCCCAAAGTTATTGATTTGATAATGAATGAGGTTGAGACCGATCTTAGTAACGGAGAAATGATGTCGATGGCTAAATTTATGCAGGTTGTGGGCGTTTCTAATATGGAAACCTTTAAATTGGATGGAGAAGCGATTATGCTTAATGGTATCAGTTACTGGAAGGTTGATGAATCACAAATTCCAACAATTGTAGAGCATCTCACAGCGGAAGGAAAAGGCAATATGACCACTGATAATAGTGCTGAAAGTATTATAAATAACAGCAATTAAGTAAATAAAGCATCCACATATAAAATTGCTGTTTTCTAGGTGGTCTGGAGGTGTATTATCATGGTAAAGATTTTAGGGGTGCGTGTTGACAATGTCGATATGGTTCAATCATTATGTTTAATTCAGGAGTATATTGATTGTTTTTCTAAGAACAAAAAGAAAAACCACATCATAACTTTAAATGCGGAGATTATTTATCGAGCTAAAGATGATGTTAAATTAAAAGAAATTATTAATAAAGCTGAACTGGTTACCCCTGATGGTTCTGGTGTGGTATGGGCTTCTCAACAATTAGGAGAACCTCTTAGTGAAAGGGTTACCGGTATTGATTTATTGGCTCACCTTTGTAGGCAAGCGCAACCGGCAGGTTGGAAGTTATACTTTTTTGGCAGCAAACCGGGAGTAGCACAGGCTGCTAAGGCGAAAATTGAGGAAGGTTTTCCCAATATTAATATCGTGGGAGTGCATGATGGTTATTTTACTCCGGAGGAGGAGCCTTCCATTATTGCTGATATAAATGATAAAAAACCGGATATTTTATTTGTGGCTTTAGGTGCCCCCAAGCAGGAGTTTTGGATTAATGAAAACCGCGACAAATTGGATGTTGCTGTAATGATGGGGGTTGGCGGTAGTTTTGATGTGATTTCCGGTAATGTGAAAAGAGCACCGGTTTTTTTCCAAAAACTACGTTTGGAGTGGCTGTGGCGTCTGCTTAGTAATCCCAGCCGGGCCGGGAGGATGAAGGTGTTACCGAAGTTTGTGAAATTAGTAAAAAAAAGCAAGAAGGAGCGCAAAAGGAATCAGCAAGAAGTTGAAGAAAAGAGAGGCCAACTCCCCTCATGAAAAAGCACTTATCAAGAAAAGGCTTTTTTAAGAGGGGTTATTTTTGCGGGGTCTATTTATAGAACAATTCCTTTATTATATTTACTTTGTTTGCTTGAAAAGAATTCTTGTCCCCCTACAAAACCGAGTGATGACCATTTATAAAAAGAGGACAAATCTTTAAAGAGCAGAAATATTTATAAAAGATCTCTGTGGCAATCAGTGTACAGATAATAAATAGAGAGGTGTCAAAAAGTGGCTCGAAAAAAGATCTTTAATTATATAGCGATTATCTTGATTATCATTGGTTTAGTGACCGCCTTTTATAATGCTGCGCAGCGCTTTACTGTTGAAAGAGCAACAAAAGAAACAGAAATTGTGCTTGATTGGACGCAAGTTATTAATACGGCTCAAAGAAGCAATTCTACTGTTGAAAAGGTTCTTGCCGATTTGTCAAAACAATCCGTGGGTGGTATTTTTATGAAGGAAATGCTGCTTGTGGATTTAGAGAATGAGGATAAGGTTTCTTATTATAATGGTCCGGCATTTTTATCCTTGTTGGAACAATATAATCTTGATGCCTCTCAAATAAATCGTAATCACAGCTATTTATTGTTCACTGATCGTGAAGAGATGCAGCGCGTTGCTCAGCATATTAGGGCTAAGGTAAATAGTGCTTATTGTCAGGAACTAGCTGTATCGAGCAAGGATGTTTATATTTTACAAACCTCGATACCGGAAACAGATTTTAATACATTGGGATTAGGTTTTTCACGGGAGAGTATGCAGTCGATAAAAGAGGCCGGTTTAAACATTGCGGTCCAGATTCGCTTTTGGGATAATTGTGAGAAAAGCGACATTGATTTAGTGCTTTCCAATTTTAAAGATATGCCTGTGATCAGCATTGGATTTAATGATGCATATCTGCCCGGGAGCAATAATGGTGCGGGAAAATGGGGTGAGATTAAAAGATATTGGGCTGATTCAATTAGGGCCATGAATGTCGATTTGTTGACCCTGGAATTTTTTAAGCAGGCTGATTTATCCAGTTTAGCTTTGGCGATGGACAATCAAGTTTTACGCTGTCACACGATTACAGAAACAGATGCTTCGGCAATTACTCAAGATGCTTTTGTTGATCGTTTTACCTTGGCTGCCTCTGAGCGAAACATGAAGTTGTTATTTGTTCGTTTCCCTTTTAACGCTCAGGTTAATGAACAACAGGATCTTTTGAGCCAACTGGTTGATTCCTTGTGGGAAAAAGGCATCGTGGTAAAAACTCCTTCCGAGACAACCCCTTTATCCTTGCCTTTGTGGACGCTGATTCTTTGTGGTTTAGGAGTAATTGGCGGGGCTTGGCTTTTGATGGGTCGTTTGCGGTTTAAGCCCTCTTGGAAAACAGTTATTACCATTATTTTACTTTTGGGCCTGGGAGGCTTGCTGGCAGGCGGTAATACGGTAATGATGCAAAAGCTTTTTGCCCTTTTAGCGGTGGTGGTTTTCCCTACCTTGGCCATTATTGTTTTTATACCGCAGAAAAAACAAAAATTACTCAAAGCTATAGTTAACTTTATTCTGATGTCGTTGCTATCTTTGATTGGCGCCGTTTTGATGATTGGTCTCTTATCAGACAGTAGCTTTATGCAGGGTTCTACAATTTTTGCCGGGGTTAAGGCCGCGCATTTAATACCGTTGCTCTTAATTGCTGTTTGGGCGGTGCTGCTGCAGGATGGGCAAAAAAAGGGGATGCTTGGTCTTAAGGATTTAATGGCCCAGCCACTTAACATTGGCATGTTGATTTTGGGTGGTATTTTAGTAACTGTGATGGTTTTTTACCTAATCCGTACGGGTAATGATAATCCGGCGGCTGTCTCCAGTTTTGAAAGAACTTTTCGGGCAGCGCTGGATAGCCTGATGGGAGTAAGACCCCGTACCAAAGAATTTTTGCTGGGTCACCCCTTGATGCTGATTTTGTGTTATTGGGGATATCGTAATAATTTCTTTTTACCTGTTCTTGTTTTAGCAAGTATTGGACAGGTTTCCATGGTTAATACTTTTGCACATATTCATACCCCCCTGCTTATATCGGTCTTGAGGACGGTTAATGGTTTAGTTTTGGGAATTGTGATAGGATTAATTTTACTGGCTGTCGTTTATATAATAGTCAGATATATTAAAAAGAAAAGGGCTTTTAACAGCTGAGGCGATCATGAAAAAAATTCTTTTAACAGGGTATTACGGTTTTGATAATCTTGGTGATGAGGCGGTTTTATTCAATATCATTAAGGAAATCAGAGCTAATATAAAGGATGCGGATATTACAGTTTTGTCGCATGATCCGGAAAAAACGGCGGCAAAATATAATGTTAAATCTGTTAATCGCTGGCGGATGGGGCAAACCTTTGCAGCCATTTACCGCAGCGATGTGCTGGTTTTTGGCGGAGGAAGCTTGCTGCAGGATGTCACCGGCTCTAAAAGTCTGTCTTTTTACTTGCTGCAAATGAGGCTGGCTCACTTTTTGTGCAAACCTGTTTTTCTTTATGCTCAAGGGATTGGTCCGGTTAACGATTTAAATAATCAGCAAAAAATGGCGAATTCTCTAAAGAAAGCAGCCTTGATCACTGTTCGTGATCAGGAGTCGGCTGCCTTTTTAAGCAAGCTGCAAGTGCCCAAAGAAAGGGTTGTACTTACAATAGATCCTGTTTTGGCGGCACAACAGCAAGGCGATGCTTCTGCCTTGGGAATGAGGAAAAAAATAGGTATTGCTTTGCGTCCCTGGCAAGCGTTAGATGATAAGATGCTTGATGAAATAGCCGCTTGGGCAGACTATTTTGTCCTCAAGGGATACAAAATAGTCTTACTCCCTTTTCATGAGCCCCAGGATCGTCAAATATCTGAAAAACTGGCCGCTAAAATGGACCATCAGTCATCTTTAGGTACAGAGATCTTTGATTACGATACGATGCTCAGGGAGATCGCGGAGTTGGACTTTGTTTTGGGTATGCGCTTACATGCCGTTATTATGGCCGCAGCTGTTGCCACTCCCTTTATTGGATTGAGCTATGACCCTAAAGTGGAAAGTTTTTGCCGCTCTGTAGGGCAGCCGCTGGTTAAGGTTGCAGACATTAACATGAGGCATTTGGTACAGTTGACAGAAGGGGTGTTAAAGGATCAAGGGTCCATTATTGCTTTTTTGGAGCAACAAAAAACATGCTGGAGAAAATTGAGTAAAGCAAATACCCTCTTGTTAAATGATGTTTTAGAGGGAAAAGAACCCTTGTCACTTGATGATCTTTTATAATGGATGTAACTAGATATTATAGTAAGGATGCAGAAAGAGAATGAGTAAAAGTTTATTTAAAGCAACAGGAATTATTTTAGCGATTAATCTGATTGTAAAACTTCTGGGTTTTATTAGGGAAACTAGTATTGCTTGGGGTTTTGGAGCCACAGCCATTACTGATGCTTATAAGGTTGCTTATACGATACCGTATTTCTTGCAAGCTATTTTAGGGTTTGCTTTGGTGACCGTAACGGTGCCGGTTTTAACTCGTTATTGGATTAACAATGATCAGGAAGCAGCTTTTCATGTAGGAAGCTCAATTACTAATATTATCGCTATTATTATGGCTGTGGTTTCCGTAATTGGAATTGCCTTTGCGCCGACTTTAGTTTTTCTCACGGCTCCTAATCTAGCCCCCGAAACCAGTGTTTTAGCGATTGAAATGACGAGAATTATGTTTCCGTCAGTGTTGTTTATGAGTCTGGGTATGGTCTTTACGGGTATTTTGAATTCCCGTTATCGCTTTGCTGCCGGGGCCTTGGCACCCGGTATTTCCAACATTGTCATTATTTGCAGTGTGTTGTTGTTTTCAACCAGTGGTATTCTTAGCTTAGCTTGGGGAACTTTAATCAGTTTCGCTGCCTTCTTTACTTTCTTGTTGATTGCTGTTAAAAGGGCAGGTTTTCGTTATCAACCGAAACTTGATTTACAACATTCCGCTGTAAAAGGTGTTTTAAAAGACATTATGCCCATCGTTTTAGGAGTGGCTGTTAATCAGATTTATGCTTTGATCAATAGGATTTTTGCTTCCGGTTTGGCGGATGGCAGTATTTCCGCTCTGGATTTTGCCAATAAACTGATGAATTTACCGATTGGAGTATTCGTAGCGGCGGTTGCGGCTGCAATTTATCCGGCTTTGGCTGAAAGGGCACTTAAAAAGGATAATATCGGTTTGGCAAAAACCATGAATAAGGGGTTGGGGATGGTTTTGTTAGTGGCAATACCCGCCTCGATCGGTCTAATTGTGCTGAGTCAGCCGATTGTGCAATTATTGTTTGAAAGAGGAGCCTTTGACGCTGCCGCTACTAGTACCACCGCATATGCTTTGTCTTTTTATTGTGTGGGTCTAGTAGCTGTAGCTGCCAATATGATCTTAACTCGTGCATATTATTCATTCAATGATGTAAAAACTCCCGTATTTATGGGTATGATATCTATTGGTGTCAATGTTGCCGCCAGCTTTATTCTGCTGCCGATTTTCCAGCATGGCGGCTTGGCTTTGGCAAACTCTATTGCGGCCTTTGTCAATACGGTTTTATTGTATACTTTCTTGCGGCGGCGTTTGTCGGAAATTTCTACTACTCGTCTATTTAAATCGGCAGGAAAAGTCCTTATTTCCTCTCTTTTGATGGGGGTCATCGTTATGCTGATCATGCGACTCACTTCCGGATTTGCCACAAGCACCTTTAATTTGCTTGTTTGCGTGGGTGGCTCAATTATCATTGGTTGTATAGTTTATTTTCTCTTAGTCAAACTCTTGCGAGTTGAAGAAGTTGAGTCCTTTATCGGGATTTTACGTGAAAAACTGCAAAGAAAAAAGTTAAATAACTAGAAAACTTGACAAAGATACTGAAAAGGTGAGAAAATATGATGTAAGTAAAAAATCATAAACTATCAATAGACACAAGACAAAAAATAAACTGAGGTGTTCGTACATGTTATTCATAGCAGCCATTGCGGCGGCCTTAGGAATAGCGCTATTGTGCACGCCCTTATCTATCAGAATTGCTCTTAAGTTGGGTGTGGTCGATTATCCGAATGCACGCAAAGTGCATTCAGGAGTTATGCCACGCATGGGTGGTGTGGCTATTTATGCCGGGTTTGTGGTTGGAACGATGATTTTAGGCTTTTATACTAGAGAAGTGGCTGCCCTTTTAATAGCTTCTACTCTGGTAATGGGAGTAGGATTAGTCGATGACATTAAAGGTGTTTCCCCTAAGGTTAAATTAATTGTGCAATTTATTGCAGCTTTAATATTAGTCAAATATGGGATTTATGTCGAGTTTATTACCAACCCTTTTACCGGTGGAATGATTTCTTTAGGCTTTTTATCTATTCCAATAACTATTCTTTGGCTGGTTGGTGTTTCCAACGCGGTCAATTTAATAGACGGTTTAGATGGCCTTTCTTCCGGTGTTTCGGCTATTGCCGCTTTGACTATGTCCGTAGTTTGTTTTGCCCAAGGACAAGTAGCTGCCTCCTTTATCGCAGCGGTTTTGGCGGCCTCCGCTTTTGGCTTTTTGCGGTTTAATTTTCACCCGGCCAAGACATTTATGGGTGATTGCGGATCACTTTTTTTAGGTTTTACCTTGGCGGCGTTATCAGTAATGGGTTTGACCAAAGGGGCGACCATGATATCTATTTTTATCCCTTTGATAATTTTGGGTATCCCCATTTTCGATACATTTTTTGCGATAGTTCGTCGTAAAGTTAAGCATAAGCCGATCCTTGATGCCGATAAGGGTCATTTACACCACTGTTTGTTGGGATTAGGGCTTAGTCATCGTAAAACAGTTTTACTGATCTATGCTATTAGTGTTATAATGGGCGCGGCGGGAATTTTAATGGCTGTATTGACCTCTTCGCAAGCTGTAGTAGTTTTAATTATTATTAGCGTATGTACAGTTGTTGGGGCTGATATGTTGGGTGTTTTACGAGGAAAGACGGCTAGTTTTTTACAACAGAGGAAATTTAAATTAAAAAAGGAATAAATGTAAAAGAGGAGGAAGATAATGGCTAAAAAGAATACAATTATTTTAGTAATAGTAGCCGTAGTGAGTGTGGCGGCAGGTTTTGCCGTTAGTCAGGTGGTTCAGGCTTCATTTTTCAGCCCCGGTTCTAAGGATGATCCGTTTGTTTCCCAAAGTTATGTGGAAACAATCGTTGGAGAGCGTACGGCTGTTTTGCAAACGCAAATTGACGAGCTGCAAACACAACTCAATGGAGGAAGTACTAAAACCAGTGATACAGGAGAAGCGGGAGCCACTAATGCAAATAATGAAGGAAATTCCGGCGAGGCCAATGAAACCGTTGATAAAACGGTTACTATCACCGGCAACAGTGTGAATGTTCGCTCGGAGGCCAGTTCTTCCGGTTCTGTTGTAGGTAAGGTTAGCAGTGGTGATAAAGTTTCTTTAGTAGGTCAAGAAGGCGATTGGTATAAGGTTAAATTAACTAATGGCACGGAGGGGTGGATCGCATCCTGGTTAGGTGAAATAAACTAAAAGATTATTTGGGCAGGTTGCGACCTGCCCTTTTTTATTAGTCAAAAGGCCTGACATAATATAGTAACATTCAATAGCGGAAAAGATTCAGCCTTTTGCTGATAAAAGATGAAGGCGGGAGTTGATTCTCGATCAGTAAAAGCAATGTGATATAAAAGTAGTAAATAAAAATTTTTTAACGACTGATTACGGCAAAATTTTTGCGAGAGTGATGTTATAATGAAAACGTAGTCAGTTGTCAAGAAATCACCTTATGGTTGATCAAGTTTGTTAGTTTTGTCAGTGTATCTTTAAGATGGCCGATGATCCAGTGGTTTAAAATTGTTTTATGGTATTTTATTATGTTTGTGGTAAGGGTTTGACATTTTTACACGAAAAAGTTTATCGTAAAGGTCAAGGATAAAAAAACTCTGCTCCCCTAACAGGATAGGGCATATTGATAAAAAACAATGTCTTACCATGACATTTTTTTGAGCCCCGAACAACTATGTTGTTCGGGGCCCTCCCCTGTTCGGGAGCAAATTAATAAGATAAGATACAAGGAAAAAACCCTTGTTTCACGAATAACTTGTCTTAGTAAGGTTAAAATGGGTGGTTTTTATGAAAAGCAAGGCTGGTTTTTTAATAAAAATTAAACAACTTTTTTTTCCGCTTAATTGGTGCTTACTTTGCGGTCAAGAGGCCACTGAAAGTGGACTTTGTGAAGCATGTATAGAGGAAGTAAAAAAACTTAAATATTGCTCTCAATGCGGCACCGTTTTTAAAAAGGGCTCTACACACTGTTTCTTTTGTCAGCAAATAACACAATATCCCTACCGAGAGGTTGTGGTAGCGGCTCCTTATAGCGGAAATTTACGGCACCGTTTGCGCGAATTTAAATATAAAAACAAAACCTGGCTTAAAAGGCCTTTAACCTCTTTATTGTTGGTAGCTTTGCAAGATAAAGATCTTAGAGAGTTTACGGTGGTGCCTGTGCCTATGTTTCACGACAAGGAAAAAGAGCGTGGTTATAATCAGGCCGCTCTTTTGGCTCAGAATGTAGCTTATCTTCTTAAGTTACCCTATGCCAAAAATGCTTTGGTGCGAGTAGTAGATACACCTCCTCTGTATTCTTTAAAACAAATGGAAAGAAAAACTGCTTTAAAAGGAGCAGTTGCTAGTGGGACGGACAGTGTTTTGGGGCAAAAAGTTTTATTAATAGATGATATTTCCACGACCTGCACGACAACAAGTGAATGTGCACGAATCCTGCTAGCTGCCGGGGCTACGGAAGTGCTGGTAGCGGTAGTTGCTTCAACGCAGTCCTGAATAAAATATTCCCCGGAATTTATCCGGGGCCGCATCAGGCTATAAACAGGTTTATCCACAGAATCCACAGGTTAAAGTTCTATCAAGATATCCATCGTAGTTGCTTAAAAACGACAGCACTTTTTCTTTTCGATAAATAACTGATGCGGCAATAATAAATGATCGAGATGGCAGGATATTGTGTTTCGGTGCTGGAATTAATATATCTAGGCAATAGTATTCAAAATTTTGGAATGAAGGAGTGAATGTTATGCAAATTAACATCAGATCAAAAACACTGGAAATAACTCCGGCTTTGCGCGAGTATTTGGAAAAAAGACTCAGTAAATTTGAAAAGATGATTGATATTGATAGCGCAACAGCTACATTTACGGTTACTAAAGATAAGCAAAAGGTTGAGGTAATGATGACTACCCATGGAGTTTTAATGCGTGGGGAGGAGGAAACCTATGATATGTACACTTCTATTGACAATGTAGTAGATAAAATAGAAAGACAGATTCATAAGTATAAAACCCGATTAATTAGAAAGGGTCGTAGCAGCGCCGGTCGCAGTGCCAAGGTTCTTGCTGATGCTATTTCAGAAAAGGAAACAGTAGATGAATACCCGGTTAAAATTAAAAGATTTACTGTTAAGCCGATGCCTGTAGAGGAAGCGATCATGCAAATGAACCTTCTGGGTCATAGTTTTTTTGTTTTTACGAACTGTGACAATGATTTAGTCAGCGTAGTGTATCAGCGTAAGGATGGAGATTATGGTTTGTTGGAACCAGAGCTATAAAAAAACGGTCTAAAAGGATAGTTATGTATTGCTATCATAGGCAGAGGGGCTTAAGCCCCTCTGCCTATGATGAGAAAGCTGTTTTTGGAAGGAATGAAAAAGTATAATGGGACTTTTAAGCAGGATCTTTGACGACAATGCCAGGGATATCAGAAAGTATAACAAAGTTGTTTCCGTAATCAACAGTTTTGAAACAGATTTGAAATTTTTAAGCGATGTAGAATTAGCCGCTAAAACCCAAGAGTTTAGGATGCGCTTAGAAAATGGTGAGTCTGAAAAAAAACTGTTGCCGGAAGCTTTTGCTGTTGTAAGGGAGGCCGCCAGAAGGACTTTATCAATGCGCCACTTTGATGCGCAGTTAATTGGTGGGATGGTTCTGGCTGATGGCCGTATCTCGGAGATGAAAACCGGTGAGGGTAAAACTTTAGTGGCCACGGCACCGGCTTATTTGCATGCTCTTTCCGGCAAAGGTGTTCATGTAATAACGGTCAATGATTATTTGGCTAAAAGGGATAGTGAATGGATGGGACGGGTTTATAAGTTTTTAGGCTTATCAGTGGGCTTGATTATCCACGGTTTGGATAATGATCAACGCCGTCAATCCTATGCAAAGGATATCACTTATGGTACCAACAATGAATTTGGTTTTGATTATTTGCGTGATAACATGGCTTTGCAGCCTGAAAACATGGTGCAAAGACCACTGAATTATGCCGTTGTTGACGAGGTTGACAGTATTTTAATTGACGAAGCTCGCACACCATTGATCATTTCCGGCCCCTCGGATAAGCCGACGGATCTTTATTATAAAGTTGCTAAGATTATTCCTCGTTTAAAGGACGAGGATGATTATACATTAGATGAAAAGGTCAAAGCGGCCAGTTTGACAGAAGAGGGTATTTCCCGGGTTGAAAAAATGTTAGGGTTAGAAAACCTTTATGATCCAGAAAATTCGGAGATCAGCCATCATGTCAATCAGGCCTTAAAAGCGCATACGCTGTACAAAAGGGATCGAGATTATGTGGTTAAGGATGGTCAAGTTATCATTGTTGATGAGTTTCGCGGTCGTTTAATGTTTGGGCGTCGCTATAGTGAGGGTTTGCATCAAGCCATCGAGGCTAAAGAAAATGTTAAAATCGAAAGAGAAAGTCAGACCTTGGCCAGCATTACTTTTCAAAACTATTTCCGGATGTATGAAAAATTGTCCGGTATGACCGGTACTGCTAAAACCGAGGAAGAAGAGTTTCGTAAAATTTATAAAATGGATGTCGTGGAAGTTCCGACCAACCTGCCGATGATTCGTAAGGATAATAAAGATATTGTTTATCGTACGCAAATTGGTAAATTTAATGCAGTTGTTGAAGATATTATTAAGGAAAATGCGACAGGGCGTCCTATCTTGGTTGGTACTATTTCTATCGAAAGATCAGAAGTTTTATCTAATATGTTGAAAAAACGGGGCATCGCCCATAAAGTTTTAAACGCTAAATTTCATGAGCAAGAAGCGGAAATCATTGCTCAGGCGGGTCGTTTAGGAGCAGTTACGATTGCTACCAATATGGCCGGACGTGGTACAGATATCAGTCTGGGAGGTAGTTATCAATCTTTGGCTGAACAGGAAATGGCCGAAAATCCTGAAAAAGAGTACAGTGATGAAGAAAGACTGGCTATCATTGAGAGGTATAAAAAACAAACAGAGCAAGAGCATGAGGAAGTTAAAAAACTAGGTGGTTTATACATCATTGGTACGGAGCGGCATGAGAGCAGGCGCATTGACAATCAGTTGCGTGGACGTGCCGGACGTCAAGGGGATCCCGGAGCCAGCCGCTTTTATTTATCTATGGAGGATGATTTGATGCGCCTGTTTGGCGGGGATAATCTCAGTAACATTTTAGATAAAGTGGGCATGGATGATGATACTCCTATTGACTCAAATGTGGTTACCCGTTCCATTGAAACAGCACAAAAGAGGGTAGAGAACAGGAACTTTGAAATCAGAAAGAACGTTTTGGATTATGATGATGTCATGAATCAACAACGTGAAATTATTTATGCTGAAAGAAGAAGAGCCTTATATGGAGAGGACTTACACGAGAGCATTAAGGGAATGATTGATGCTGTTATAGACCGTATTTTTGCCGCGACTCGCGGGGAATCTGATTATCCGGAAGAATGGGATTTAGCACCCATGGTTGATGGGCTTTCCATATATGTTTTTGATCCGTTGCCAACTGTTGAAGAATTATCTAAATTGGCCTGTGATGAAATACCGGAAGTGATGAAAAAACGGGTGCAAGAATATTACGATAAACGCCAACAGGAAATGGGCGAGGAATTGATGCAGCAATTAGAGCGTCTGGTTACTTTAAAAGTTGTTGATGCTCAGTGGATGGGGCACCTTGATGCTATGGATCAGCTGCGTCAGGGGATCGGTTTGCGTGGTTATGGACAAAGGGATCCTTTGGTAGAATATAAATACGAAGCGTATGACATGTTCCAAGCGATGATTGAGGAAATTCAAGCGGAGGTGGTTCGTTTAAGTCTGACTTTGCAGATTATTGAGCAAGCCCAACCTACTGAACGTAAGACTGTAGAAAATAGATATGAAGATGATGCGGTCAAAAAGCCAATTATAAAGGATAAAGCCCAACAGATTGGCCGTAATGCGCCTTGTCCTTGCGGCAGTGGGAAGAAATATAAAAAATGTTGTGGCTTAAATGAATAGAGGAGTTCTTATGATAGAAGATTTACGTAAAGAATTTAGTGATTACCAGCATAGAATTAATGAACTTAGGGGGTCCCTTTGACATTAGTGGTAAAAGAGATGCCCTCACGGCATTAGAGGAGCAAACCTTAGTTCCTGACTTTTGGCAAGACAGTGATAAGGCGCAAAACCTCATGCAAAAGGTCACTGATCTTAAAGAATTACTTAAACGTTTTTCCGCCGTGGAAAACAGTTTTTCCGATGCTCAGGTGTTATGGGATTTGGCAGTAGAAGAAGATGATGATGAGCTGGGCAAGGAGACTAAGGTGCATTTAGCCGACTTTAAGCGACAGCTGGAAGCATTGGAGATGGCTGTTTTACTTTCCGGCAGTTATGACCGTAACAGCGCTATTATTTCACTGCATTCCGGCGCCGGCGGTGTCGAATCGCAGGACTGGACAGGGATGCTTTTACGGATGTATACTCGCTACTGCGAAAAACATAACTACAAAGTTGAAACAATTGATTTTCAAGATGGAGATGAGGCAGGCATCAAAAGTGTGACGCTGTCAATCAAGGGGAAAAATGCTTATGGTTATCTTAAATCGGAGCGCGGCGTACATCGATTGGTACGTATCTCACCTTTTGATGCAGCCGGCAGACGACATACATCATTTGCTTCGGTGGAGGTCCTGCCACAGGTGGAAAACTCTGATGATGTGAAAATTAAAGATGACGATTTGCGGATTGATACTTATCGTGCCAGCGGAGCGGGAGGACAACACGTCAATAAAACTGATTCCGCTGTTCGGATCACACATTTACCTACAGGTATAGTGGTGCAGTGTCAGGATGAGCGTTCTCAGCTGTCAAACAAAGAAAAGGCGCTACAGCTTTTATCCGCTAAACTGCTGGATTTAAAGCTGCGTGAGCAGGAAAAAGAATTATTGGAGTTGCGTGGTGAGCAGCAAGAGATCGGTTGGGGAAGTCAAATTCGCTCCTATATTTTTCAACCATACCGTTTGGTCAAAGACCACCGTACTAATGTAGAAGTTGGTAATATAGATGCAGTAATGGATGGTGATTTGGATGATTTTATTGCTGCTTATTTAAAAAAATTTAGTATAAAAAAATAATAATGAGGTGAATAATGATGGTAAAATCTCCCCAGGATTGGGGCAAAGAGATGAGAAGGGAAATTATTTCTATGCTATCTGTTGCGGGCTCCGGTCATCCAGGGGGCTCACTTTCTGTAACGGATATTTTATCTGTATTATATTTTGATAAAATGAATATAAACCCACAAAATCCCGCTTGGAGCAAGAGAGATCGACTGGTTTTATGCAAAGGTCATGCCGCTCCGGCTTTATATGCCGCCTTGGCCTTAAGAGGATATTTTCCACAAGAGGAGCTTTCCAAATTGCGCAAACTGGGCAGTAACTTGCAAGGGCATCCCGATATGAAAAAAGTCCCCGGTGTGGATATGTCGACAGGTTCTTTGGGACAAGGCCTTTCCGCAGCATGCGGTATGGCGATGGCCGCTCGACTGGATAATCAAGATTATACAGTCTATGCTATTTTAGGTGATGGTGAAACGCAGGAGGGCCAAGTTTGGGAGGCCTCAATGTTTGCCGGTCACTATAAATTAGATAATCTAATCACCCTTATTGATCATAATGGTTTACAAATTGATGGACAAACTATCGATGTTTTAAGCCCGGAACCACTAACTGACAAATATCGGGCTTTTGGTTGGTATGTGCAGCAGATTGATGGCCATGATACGGAAGCAATTGCAGCTGCTATTGAACAAGCTAAGGCCCATCGGGGTCAGCCGGCGATGATTATTGCCGATACAGTTAAAGGTAAAGGTGTAAGTTTCATGGAAAATATCGCCGACTGGCATGGCAAGGCTCCTAATCAAGAGGAAACGATCAAAGCTTTGGCTGAGTTGGAGTAAGGAGAGTAAAAGATGAATGAAGTTAAGCAGAAGATAGCAACCAGGGATGCTTATGGACAAGCCCTGGTCGAAATAGGTAAATACAATAAAGATTTGGTTGTTTTAGATGCTGATTTATCGAAATCTACTAAAACAGCCGGTTTTGCAAAGGCTTATCCGGAGCGTTTTATTAATGTAGGAATAGCAGAGCAAAACATGGTTGGTGTCGCTGCCGGTTTAGCTGTTTCCGGTAAAATTCCGTTTTTGAGTTCTTTTGCTGTTTTTGCTACCGGCCGCGCTTTTGAACAAATTCGTAATAGTGTGGCCTATTCTCAAAACAATGTTAAAATAGCGGCAACTCATGCTGGTATCACAGTCGGTGAAGATGGAGGAACGCATCAATCTGTGGAAGATATTGCCATTATGCGTACATTACCTCAAATGGTTGTGATTGTTCCCTGCGATGCTACAGAAACTAAACAGGCAGTCAAATCTTTGGTTAATCTGGATGGTCCTGCTTATCTGCGTTTAGGACGTTTAGCCGTGCCACAGATTTCTCCGGAAGGGTATGAATTTCATTTGGGTAAAGGGGTTCTTTTACAAGAGGGCTCTGACATCGTGATTTTTGCATGCGGGATGATGGTTTCGGTGGCTTTAGAGGCTGCTCAAATATTGGCTGCTGAGGGGATTGCGGCAGCGGTTGCCAATATCCATACTATTAAACCCTTAGATACACAATTTATAGTCAATTTAGCTAAAATCTGTGGTGCTGCGGTTACAGTTGAAGAACATAGCATTATCGGTGGCTTAGGCAGTGCAGTGGCGGAAACACTGGCAGAGCACTGTCCGGTTCCTTTGGCTCGCGTTGGTGTGGAGGACGTTTTTGGACAAAGTGGCTCCCCTGCTGAGTTGTTGGATTTTTATGGCTTAACTCCTATGGGAGTTGTTGATAAGGTTAAAAAGGTGCTGGCACAAAAACTGCCCCACAAATAAAACAGCCCGGGATTGCCGAAAGGGAGGTATCGTAAATGATGGATTTGTTTACAGCGATAGAGAAAAGACGCAGTATCCGTGCTTATACGGATCAGGAGGTTACAAAAGAGCAATTGTTGCGCATTTTAGAGGCCGCCCGCATCAGTCCCACCTGGAAAAATGGGCAATGTGGTAATTTTATTGTGGTTCAAGATCCCTGTTTACGTCGACAGATTGGTGAGGCGGCGGGCTTTAATCCGGATCAAACTGCTTATGAAAAGGCGCCGTATCTTTTAGTTTTGTGTGCCGATCCGACTAAGAGCGGTGATTACCAGGCTAAAGATTATTATTTAGTTGATGCAGGAATTTATATGGAGCATGCCGTTTTGGCGGCCGAGGCATTAGGGCTTGCTACCTGTTGGATTGGTGCTTTTCCGGAGGCTCCTATCAAAGAAATTCTTAATATCCCACCCCACATCCGAGTTGTGGCGATGACCCCTGTGGGTTATGCGGATCAAACGAGAAAACCGCGCAAAACTAAAAAAATGGAAGAGTTTTATAGCTTTGATTATTGGGAAGATAGGCTAAAATAGAAGATATAGGCACTGATGCCTATATCTTCTTTGTGAAAAATATGTGATAATAAGAGTGTTTTTTTACAATTTACAGAGAAATAGTATATAATTAAAGATAATTGTTAAGAAAACAGTGTATAAATAAAGGATTGTTCCCGTTTGCGTCGAAGTGGAGTTTGTTAATTGATTAACAAATAAGGGCATCAATCGTAAAAAAGAAGGTAATGCTTAAAAAATGATTATTCAGACTATAAACCTCAGTAAGACATTTAAAAATGGTGTTACGGCACTACATGATATCACTTTAGATGTTGAAGCGGGAGAGTTTATATTTTTAACCGGACAAAGTGGTGCCGGTAAAAGTACTTTAATTCGTTTATTATTCAGGGAAGTAATGCCATCCTCCGGCCAAATTATTATTGGCGGGCGTAGCATTCTGCGCCTTTCAGGTAAGGAAGTTGTACGTTTAAGGAGAAATACGGGCGTTATTTTCCAGGATTTCCGTTTGATGGAAAAAAATACAGTTTATGATAACGTTGCCTTTGCCATGAAGGCTGTAGAGCGCTCCCCGGAAGAGATCGCCTCTAGAGTGCCGAAGGTTTTAGATCGAGTCGGTTTAATTAACCGCATCAATAGTACAGTTGAAACTCTTTCCGGCGGTGAACAGCAAAGGGTGGCTGTTGCCAGAGCCATTATCAATAATCCGGTAATTATTTTCGCCGATGAGCCTACCGGTGATCTTGATCCGCAAACCTCTGGCGAGTTGATGCAGCTGTTATCGGAGATCAATCAAGAAGGTACGACTATTGTTATGGCAACACATGATAAAAATATTGTTGACGTTATGCATAAAAGAGTCATAACTCTCTCCGGAGGCAGATTAATAAGTGATGAAGTGGGAGGGTTTAAAATATGAAGTTTAGCAGTTTTCGCTATATTTTCCCTCAGGCTTTTTCTTCTTTAAGGGTTAATGGCTGGATGACTTTTGCCGCCATCATGACGATTACTATTTCTCTGTTTTTGTGTAGTGTATTTTGGCTGGTAGTTGTTAACTTAGATGCTAATGCTACGGAAGTAGAGTCCCAGGTAGAGATAGTCGCATATGTGTTAGACAGTGTTCCGGATACAGGATACGATGATATCGAAGCAACTATTAAAAACATAGAGGGAGTTAAGCAAGTAAGGTTTATCAGCAAAGAAGAAGGTTTGGAAACGATGTCCGAGACTTTTGGAGAAAACAGCAATTTAGTGGTTGCTTTGGATGGTACAAACCCCTTGCCGAATAGTTTTTCTGTGAAGGCTACTACCCCTGAACAGGTGGAAAAGATTGCTTCTTCAATCAAAAATATGAAACAAATTGAAAGCGTTCGTTATGGACAAGGCTCGGTTGAAAAACTCTTTAGCCTTACAGATACCCTGCGAAAAGCCAGTTTGGCAATTATGATCCTTCTGGGTGTTGGTGCCATCATTCTTGTGGCAATGGCCACTCGTTTAACAGTGTATGCCAGACGCAAAGAAGTTATGGTCATGAAATGGGTGGGAGCCACTAATGCCTTTATCCGTTGGCCATTCATAATTGAGGGTATTTTGTTGGGCATCTTTGGTGCAGTGATCGCCGCGGTTATAGCGATGATCGCCTATACCTTTGCTGTTAACTATTTTACGGTAGCCGTGTCGTTCTTAACGTTTATAGAACCGGCTCATTTATGGGCGCAAGTTCTCGGTGGAACGGTAATTGCCGGTATTGTAATGGGTGTCTTTGGTAGTTTGATCTCTGTAGCACGTTTCTTAGATGTTTAAGTTAGATGTTTAAGATAGATTAGAAAGGGGATATAAGGCTAATGATTATTTCTAAACGTCTGAAATACATATTAATCGCGATATTAACGGTAGCGATGATGTTGTCTTTAGTTTGTGCTTCCGCATCGGGCAGTCCTTTGTCTGATTACAAGAAAAAACAAAAAGATTTACAGTCAAAGATGGAGGAACAGCTTAAAACCATTAAAAAAGAGCGGAAAAACACCAAAAACCTTGAATCACAGATTGAGGAATATGATATTCAGATTACTAAATTAATCGCCGAAATGCAGGAAGCTGATGTTCAGCTTAAAAGCACCCAAAAACAAATTGATAAAACAAACAAAGAGTTGAAGGAAACAGAGGTACGCTTAGCGGCACGCAATGAGGCCTTGGCTGATCGTATAAAAGAGATTTATGTAACAGGTGATATTTCTTTAATGGATGTATTGTTCGAATCTAATAGTTATAACGATTTCTTAGTTCGTTACGATATGGCTCAAAAAATTATGGATCGTGATGTTGATCTTATAGATCAAATTAACTCTGATAAAGTAAAAATTGAAGAAAGCAAAGCTGTTTTAGAGGAGAGAGCGTCTGATCTCAACGCTTTAAAAACCAGTAAGGCGACATCGAAATCTTCTCTTGAGAGTTTGCAGGCAGAAAAAGGTACCATGCTGAAAGCAGCTAAAGAGGATTTGCAGACGGCGCAAGAAGACTATGCTGCGATGGAGAAGGCTTCTAATGAAGTCGCTGCCGAGCTTCAAGCCCTATATAATAAGGGTGGGGGCTATAACCCTCCCAGCAATGGCGGAGGTAATTCTTCCGGTGGAAACTATTCACCGCCGAAAGGTGGCGGGTCTTTATCTATGCCGATTGCTAATTATTCTTGTATATCTGCTAACTATGGCTATTATCCAAGTGGTGGTAAGCATACAGGTATTGACTTTGCGGCACCCATCGGTACACCCATTTATTCTGCCGGTAACGGGGTGGTAATAAGCGTAAAATATTTGAACTATAGTTACGGCTATCATGTTATAATCGACCATGGTAACAGAATTTCCACCTTATATGCTCATATGTCGTCTATTTCTGTCAGCCCTGGACAAACTGTATCTGCCGGTCAAAAAATAGGAGGGGTTGGTTCAACCGGTCGCAGCACCGGACCACATCTACACTTTGAGGTGCGCGTCAATGGTAATCATACTAATCCGGCTCCTTATATTGGGTTATAAAAATGATCTAATAAAAACAACCGCTGTACAGCGGTTGTTTTTCTGTTGTCAATAGGATAAAATAAGAACAGAAAATATTTAATGGGAGTAAAGCATGAAAAAATTTATTATTGTTTTGCTTTGTTGCATGATTATGCCCTTGAGTGCCTGTGGGCAGAATTATCATGGGGATAGTATTGATGCACAAGCTCTGGCAAACCATATCCAAGCCGGTGAAGAAGATTTTTTAGTCGAATCATTAGATTTATATGCAAGCTATTTATCCGCAGAGGAGTATGATTTATTGGTGGAGGAATTTAACGGTGAATTTGCCGGTATAGGTGTTTATTTTACGCAAAACCCCGATGATAAAACATGCATCTTTTTTTCCGTGATGCCCAATTACCCAGCCGATAAGGCGGGTCTTGAAGCGGGTGATCAACTCGTGAAAATTGATGGCGAGGGGCTTGACAATCTAAGCCAAAATGAAATCGCTACCATATTAAGAGGCGAAGAGGGAACGAAAGTTAAATTAACTATTTTTCGCCCCTCAACCGAAAAAACTTTTAATGTTTATTTAACCAGAGAGATTATTAAAAATGTCACAGTGACGGGGCAATTTATTGAAGGTAAAAAGGGTCTTGCCTATATCTCTGTGGTTGAATTTACCAGTAAAACCGCCACCGAATTTTGGGAAACTTATCAAGATCTTAAAAATCAGGAGGAAATTAGGGGACTGATCATAGATTTACGTAATAACGGTGGAGGAAGTGTCCTTGCCTCTTTGCAAATGTTGGAATATTTTATACCTAAAGACAATGTATTGATGCATGAGCAGTTTAAGGAAGGTCTGTTATCGACCTCATCGAGCGGAAAAGGGCAAATACAGGTGCCGGTGGCTTGCTTACAAAATATGAATACTGCCAGTGCTTCGGAAATTTTTATTGGGGCTATGAAGGATTATGCGAAAGCGGTAATCATTGGTGAACAGAGTTTTGGCAAAGGGATTACTCAAAATATTTCTAGTTTATCAAACGGTAGGGCCATTAGATATACGCAGAGCCGTTACCTAACCCCCAATCGTTATGATCTGCATGGAATTGGTATTATGCCCGATTATGAGGTTAAAATGACCGGAGATGATGTTTTCAAACGGATCTTAGAGGTTAATCCCAAGGTTGATCCTCAATTAACAAAAGCAGTAGAATTATTAAGTTAAAAACAATAGACGAACCTATATAGGTTCGTCTATTATTTTTCTTTATGAGAAGCGATCGCTAATATTCTATTTAGTAAGGAATTACCAACCTCTTCAACTTGTTCAAAGTCCATGGCCTTACGGTAGTAATATTCTAACTTATCGTGTTTTTCTTTGGCCTGGTTGATTTTTTTTGCGACATTTTGGATGTCATTATTGATGATGGCTTGATCTGTTTTCCGGTTTGCCAAGGCATCCGTTTTTATAATCTGGTCATTTTCTTGCCATTTTTGTTCACTGAGTCCTTCATCGCTAATGACAGCAACATTCAAATCGGGTAAAAGTAGCATTTGGATATTTTGAGGGGCCAGAGTATGGTGAAAGACCTCCAGATCATAACCTTTTTTTTGTGCGGCATGAGCAATTTTCTCCAATAAAAGGTGGTGACCACTACCGATTTGACCTTTAAGAATGTAGCGTTTATGATACTTCTTGCTCAATTCATCACAATTATTGATTATTCCCTTATTAGTAAGGGCGGTCGCAAAACAATGTTTACTTTGCGGTTGCCGACCGGTAAAGATGACTTCAAACAATTTTTCTTCAAGCTGCTGAAGTTTTTCTTGGTTTAGATCCGCCGACATTTTTTCATATAAAACACCGATATCGGCAAGCTTATCATAAGCCTCTTGATAGACAGCAGTTATGGCATCACTTATTTCCATAATACTTTGGCGGTTTTTTCGCAGATGTCGGCCATCCCAGTAATCACCAAGATTAATAATTTCGTCAACAGCCCCCGGATAAGATGGATCCACTACATGGGTTGGGGTTATTTTAGGATGGTTTTGCTTTTAAAAACCCATTTTTTCTGTAAAGTATAGTTTAAGAAGAATAGTCCCAGACTAACCAAAATTTTGATAACAGCCAGGTTCATGGTCTCGGCTGTTAGCATATAGATGGTTTTAACAGCGTAAGCTGAAAGGAAGATATTTAAGATCGCCAAGACGAAGAACTTGCCAAAAGATTTTTTATTGCTAACTCGTGATTTAAAGACAGTGAGATTATTAATAATATAAGCAAATAGCAGGGAAATTAGTCTTGATGCGACGGTGGCAAGTAAAATAAAATGCACCGGGCTGGCATCACGAAAGGCATAAACAAACATCATAAAGGCAAAAACATCCAGCGCAGTCGTTGAAAGAGAAACGATGATAAACTTGATAAATTGGCCATATAATTTAATGGCATCCAAAACCGGGTGCTCATTTCCATCATCCCTCTTTTTGATAAAGCTGACCTTAATCGGTACTTGCTTTATGGGGATTTCTTCTCCCTGACATTCAAAAATCATATTAGATTCATAGTCATATTTATCCCCGGCCAGGACTTGAAAGCGGGCGGCCAAAGCTCTGGAAATACCCCTTAATCCGGTTTGGATATCAACGATATCTTGGGATAAAAAAAAGGACAATATTTTTTGCAGAGCTGCTTTAAAAAGTTTATTGCCTAAAGGTATTTCGTCAAATTCTTCATAGTCGCCTACGCCCAGGACTAGGCAATCGGGGTTGTCCTCTAAAGTAGCTGCAACAGTTGTGATAGCCTCTAAAGAATGCTGCCCATCAGCATTGGCGGTTATCACAAAATCATAATCAGTAAATCCCGTAAGAAACCTTTTGAGTCCTGTTTTTAAAGCGGCGCCTTTACCCATATTGTGAGCATGAGTTTCTATGGTACAATATGGTTTATCTGATAGTAGGTCAAAGATTTCCTGACAATGTTTGTCGGAACCATCGTTAACAACTAGAATATCTGCAAAACCCACATCATGTAGAGTATCTACAATTTCCAGCAATATTTTACTAGGATTATAAGCAGGGATTAATATCAGTGGTTTAGTATTGATGTATGTGTTTACCTGCATATTATTTCCAGCATTTGCTGTAGCATTTGCCGACATTATTATACCTCCACATGGCATTTTTACTCCAACAGTATTACTTTAGTATAAAAAGTGACAACTGTCAACAGTCCTTTATTAGTAAGAACCAAAGAAAGCATGTTTAAGGCATATTAAGCAAGCTTTCTTTCATATTATGGCTTGAGGTGAATTTTATGAGAAAAGAGTTTTTTATAATAAAACATCACTTTTTACAATCAGATAAAAAAAAACGTCAAGAAAAATTACAATCAAGAATACAAGAATTTTTGAAAATCAAAAAGGGAGAACAAGCGGATGAAGTGTGCCATATATTGCCGTCTCAGTAAAGAGGATGAGTCCTCACAAGAGGATAGTGAAAGCATTCGCAATCAAAAGGATTTGCTGTTAGATTATGCGGCCAGTCAAAACTGGCAGGTTTATCGAGTTTATTGTGACGAAGATTATAGCGGTGTCGATCTTAAGCGTCCACAATTTCGGCAGTTGCTGCAGGATGCTGAAAAAAACAAGTTTCAGATTGTTTTGTGTAAAACCCAGTCTCGTTTTACCAGGGATATGGAAATAGTGGAGCATTATATTCATTATAAATTTATTTTATGGGGTATTCGCTTTGTGGCGCTTTTAGATCATGCGGATAGCGCCCTTAAAGGAAATAAGAAATCACGACAGATCAATGGTTTGATCAACGAATGGTATTTAGAAGATCTTTCAGAGAATATTAAGGCGGTCTTTGCACATAAACGTAAAACCGGTCAATATTTGGCCAGTTTTCCTCTGTATGGTTATTGCCGCGATGAGCGGGATAAACAGATTCTATTAATCGATGAAGAGGCGGCTCTTGTAGTAAAAAAAATTTATGATTTATATCTAGAGGGATTGGGTAAACAGGCCATTACTGATTATCTTAATCAGGCAGGTATTGTTAATCCAACTGCTTATAAAAGGCAAAAAGGGCAAGCTTATGAAAATGGCAAAAGCAGCCTTTGGAATAAAACTACCGTGGGACGCATCTTAAAAAACGAAATGTACATTGGTACTTTAGTGCAAGGGAAAAGATATAAGCCCAGCTATAAGTCAAAAAAAGTCATAGAACTTCCACCTGAGCGGTGGGTGAGAATACCTCATCATCATGCAGCAATTATTGAGCCGCAGATTTTTGCCTTAGTACAGGAAATGTTGTCAAAGCGTGTGCGCTCTGATGGCCTGGGTAAAATCCATCTTTTAGCGGGCAAGGTACGCTGCTCACAATGTGGTAATCTACTTAAAAAACGTACCAACAGCAAAGGAAAATCCTCTTTGTTTTGTGTTCAGCATCGTAACGTAATAGTTGATGTAGATGATCTTACAGCACTTACTAAACAGCAGATTATTTGTTTGTTAAATGAATTACCCCCACCGCTTATAAAAGGTTTTCAAGAGCTGAAAATGGATAAGGACAGTATGTTTATGCAAAAGCAGATAGATAAATTGCAACAGGAGATGGCTAATCGACAAAAGGCACTCAAGCTGCTTTATTTAGATTATGCGGCCGGTAAGATTAAACAGGCTGATTTTTATGATTTATCAGGTGACTTAGAAACTGAAAAAAACAGCTTTGCCCGGAAACTGCAAAAAATGCAGGCCAAGGCGGCTGCCTCTTCGTTAAAACAGGATTATCCAAAAATAAACCGTGATCTGGTATCATTGCTCCTGGATAATGTTGTCTTGGGAAAGCAGCAACAAGATCAGCAGGAGGTGTTTTTTAATTGGCTTTTTTGAGGAGTGGTTGTTTTTGAAAGCCGTTTTCACCTAAAACAGTGATCTCTTTAAAGCCCATATCGGCTAATTTATGTTTCATCTCCGAGAAATAAAAGTCTACAGAATCGCTAGTGTGGCAATCGGAAGAAATCAGCAAAGGCTTTTGTAATTCTTGTAATTTTTCCAACAAGAAGGTGGCAGGATAAGGTTCTTTAGTATAATTGCGGTAAACTCCTCCGCTATTTATCTCAAAAATACAATCCGTTTTAACCGCCTCCTCTAATGCTGAGAGGGCTATTTTTTTGTAGCTGTTGCTGTCTTCTAGGAAGAAACGATTGCCGTGATTGAGTTTTTTAATTAGATCAAAATGTCCCAAAATTGTGGTCGAGGATCTTTGTGCCATGGCAACTACCTGCCGGTAGTATTGCTCTATCATGTGCATTATCTCTCCCTTGAACATTTTGTCCAAGGCGGCAATGAATTCCTCTTCAGTATTGTCTATAGAATAATAGATCCCTGTTTGCGGGTCCTTTAAATAATGGACAGAGCCGATGATATATTGATAGGGTGAAAGATCGATTTGTGAATAGTAATCAAGTTCTAATCCAAGATAAATAGCTATTTGTGAAGCATATTTTTCTTTTAGAGCCGTTATTTCACTTATATATTGCTCTGTTTTTTGCAGGCTCATGCAGGATTCAGGATCAAAAGGGGTATAGGAATGACCGGAAAAGCCCAAGGCAGAAAATCCGGCAGCCAGGGCTGCCAGAATCATCTCTTCAGCGGTGTTTTTGCCATCGCATAAGTTCGTATGGGTATGAGCGTTACTTAATATGCACATACTTTCCCTCTAAAATTTATTTAAGTCGTTCCTGTTTAACTTTATGATCCACGATATGCCGTTTTGCCAGTTCATCGATCAATTCATCAAGGGTAATATCTTTTTCAATCATCAAGACTAAATTATGATAAATTAGATCGCAAATTTCATAGACCAGGCTTTCATGATCATTATCCTTGGCGGCGATTACTACCTCAGTGCATTCTTCACCGACTTTTTTGAGGATCTTGTCTAAGCCCTTATCAAAAAGATAGGTGGTGTATGAGCCTTCCTGTGGCTGGAGCTTTCGCCCCTTGATGAGTGCATATAAAGCCTCCAACGAGAAATCTTTAATTTCAGGATTATTAAATATCTCCTTGGAAAAACAAGAATCACCACCCAGGTGACAAGCCGGTCCATCTTTTATCACTTCGATTAATAAAGCATCTTGATCACAATCAGCTTTGATGGAGACAATATGTTGGTAATGACCGGAAGTTTCACCTTTTCTCCATAATTCTTGTCGTGATCTGCTGTAAAAGCAGGTTTTTTTTTCTTTAATACTAATTTTGAGGCTTTCTCGATTCATATAGGCCACAGTGAGAACCTGTTTGCTATAATAATCTTGGATGATTGCGGGAATGAGTCCATCTTTATCAAACTGAAGTTGTTTTAACATGGTCTGTTTTCCTCCTGAAAAGGACGTACAGGTATGCCTTGTTCTTTTAATCGGCGCTTTAATTCTGGGATTTTGACCTTCCGATAGTGAAAAACAGAGGCAGCCAGGCCCGCATTAATTTCTGTCTGTTGAAAAAGCTCCGTAAAGTGCTCTATTTTGCCTGCACCTCCTGAAGCAATTATAGGGATGGAGACCTTTTTGCTAATGGCTGAAAGCATCTCGAGATCAAAGCCCTGCTGCACGCCATCTGTGTCAATACTATTGACGACCAGTTCCCCGGCACCTTTTTCCTGCCCCATTTGAGCCCACTCCAGAGCATCAATGCCGGTGTCCTCGCTTCCGCCTTTTGTAAACAGATTGAATTGACCGTCTACCCGTTTGACGTCCATAGAAAGCACCACACACTGTTTGCCATATTTTTGGGCAGCGTCCGAGACTAATTGAGGATTATTTATGGCACCTGAATTGATGCTGACTTTATCGGCACCACACTTGAGGACGCGGTCAAAATCATCTAAGGTGCTGATACCACCGCCAACTGTGAGAGGTATAGAAACTTCAGCTGCTACCGTACGCAATATATCGGTGAACAAGGTTCTGTTTTCAATAGAAGCGGTTATGTCATAAAAGACCAGTTCATCGGCACCGCTTTTATTGTAAAAACGGGCTAAATCCACAGGATGTGAGACATCCTGAATTCCTGCAAAATTGATACCTTTAACGACGCGTCCATCACGTACGTCCAAGCAGGGAATAATACGTTTAGTAATCATTTGTTCATCTACTTTCTATTGAGCTAGGTCAATAACTCTTTTTAAATTTAAAGTGTTTGCATAAATTGCTTTACCAACGATGGCCGCATAAAGTGGCATTTCTTTAAGTGCGATAATTTCATGTTCAAAAGAGATGCCTCCTGAGGCCACGATGTCTAGATTCAGATGGGATAAGGTTTGATAAATTTCCAGGTTAGTACCGGATAATGTGCCATCTTTAGCGATATCCGTATAAATAATTGTTTTAACACCAATATCAATCAGTTGTTGACAGAAATCCAGTGCTTTAAGCTTGGTAGTTTTTTGCCAACCATTAATAGCTACATAGCCGTTTTTTGCATCTACCCCCACAGCAATTTTTTCACCGTATTTTTTCACCATTTCGGTAAGAAAGGTGAAGTTTTCTACCGCTGCGGTACCTAAGATGACTCTGTTAATACCCAGGTCTAAATATTGAAGCAAGCGTGCTTCATTACGAATACCGCCGCCGACTTGGATAAAAAAGTCATTTTCAGCGGCTAAATCTTTTATGGTAGAAAAATTGGTTAATTTTCCATCTTTAGCGCCATCTAAATCTACGATATGCAGATTACGGGCTCCTTGGGCCTGGAATTGGCGAGCAATTTCCTGTGGCTGTGAGGAATAGACTACCATTTGCTCATAATTTCCTTGAGTCAGTCGAACAACTTGACCATTTCTTAAATCAATGGCGGGGAATATTTCCATTTGCCTGCTTTCCTCCTTAAGTTTCTGCAAGTTTTTGCAAAAGCATTTAAAAGATTGAGATCTGCAGAGCCGCTTTTTTTGATGAAATTGCCTGCTGTAGACTCGATCATTTTTTAAGTTCCTGTTTTTAAAGGATTCCCTTTGTGGAGGGGGTTTTCCCCTTATTTTGGTGATCAATAGCTACTGCCTGTGCCAGCGCACGACCAAGGCTTTTGAAAACGGCTTCAATAATATGATGAGTGTTTTCTCCTGCCGTTTGTTTGACGTGCAAGGTCAGGTTGGCTGAGCGTGAAAAGGCCAAAAGAAATTCCTTGACCAGTTCCGTATCAAAAGTACCTATCCGTTTTTGTGAAAGCAGAACATCGAAATTACAATAGCTACGTCCGCTGAGATCAAGGGCTGTCAGGATCAAAGCTTCATCCATAGGTAAAATGAAGCTGCCATAGCGAAAGATCCCTTTTTTATCACCTACGGCCTTAGCAAGTGCTTGTCCAAGGACAATGCCGATGTCCTCTGCACTATGATGAAAATCAACTTTTGTATCTCCTTGACAAGATAATTTGAGATCAAAATTACTGTGGGCAGTGAAAAGTTCCAGCATGTGGTCAAAAAAACCATTGCCACTGGCGATTTCATAACGGCCGCTGCCATCCAAATTAAGTTCGAGATCAATATGAGTTTCCGTAGTTTTTCTGGTTATTTGCGCAGTTCGCATAGTAACCTCCTTTAATCTTTGCTTAATATTCGCTGAGAATTTCTCGGATTCCTGCTAATAGTTTAGTCATTTGCGCAGGTGTACCAATGGTAATTCTTAGATAATCTTCTATGCGGTCTTGTTGGAAATGCCGCACGAGAAAGCCTTTTTGTTTCAGTTGTTGGTACAGTTTTTTACCGTTTATGTGGGGGTGTTTAATGAACAAAAAATTAGCTTGTGAATCCGTCATGTCAAAACCGATTTCTTTTAAAGATTTTTTGGCTTGTTCACGGCTTTCAATAACCTTTTGATTGCATGTCGTAAAATATTCTTGATCTTGTAGTGCTGCAATGCTGGCCGCTTGTGTCATACTGCTGACATTATAAGGATTAAAGGAATATTTAATTTTGTTTAAATCCTCAATTATAGATTCGGAAGTCAGAGCATAGCCGCAGCGAGCACCGGCGAGAGAGCGTGATTTTGATAAAGTAGAACTGATTAAAAGGTTATCATATTTTGCCAATAAGCTTACGCAGCTTTGTCCGCTGAATTCACTGTAAGCTTCATCAATAAAAACCAGATGGTCGGGATTATGTTTTAGGATGGTTTCGATTTTTTCAAGTGTCAGCGACAGTCCCGTTGGAGCATTGGGATTAGGCAAAAAGATGGTAGCATTATTATTCAGATAATTATCTACATCGATGGAAAAATCCTCTTTTAGCGGAATTTCCAGGCTGGGGACGCCAAAAAGCTGTGAGTAAACCTTAAAAAAACCATAGCTGATATCAGGATACTGGGCAGGAGTATCTTGGTCACAAAAAGCCATGAAACAAAAGGCCATCACCTCATCGGAGCCGTTAGCCGTAAAAACCTGCTGTTTTTTAAGACCATAATGTTTGGCTAAGGCCATTGTTAGCTCAGAGGCTTGTGAATCCGGATATAGCTGCAGTGACTCGATCTCCCCCAGAACGGCCGGCATAACTTGTGGTGAAGGGGGATAAGGGTTTTCGTTGGTATTAAGCTTAATTTCTTTGTCTGTAGGCTGTGGTCCCGGATTGTATGGCTCGAGAGCAGAAAGACGTTTGCTAAAAAACTTACTCATTTTTCATCCTCCTCAAAACGAATAGATATTGATCTGGCATGTGCAGGAAGACCCTCTTGATGGGCAAAATCGATAAGGCGATCTTTTACCTTTGATAGGGCTGCCTTGCTGTAATAAATAAAAGAAGATTTTTTTACAAAATCATCCACCGAAAGCGGCGAAGAAAAACGCGCTGTCCCATTGGTAGGGAGGGTGTGGTTTGGCCCCGCAAAATAGTCACCTAAGGCCTCCGGAGTGTTTTTACCGAGGAAAATAGATCCGGCATGGTAAATCTGCTCTAATACGCTGAAGGGATCATCTAAGCAAATCTCCAAGTGCTCCGGAGCAATAAGATTGCTTATTTTAATAGCCTCGTCGAGATTATTTGTAATAACAATACTGCTGTTATTAGTAATTGCCTGGTCGGCTATTTTTTGGCGAGTTGATTGCTGCAGTTGTTTTTCTAACTCTTGTGAGACTGTTTGTGCCAGTTCTTGGCTGGTGGTTATCAGGATTGCCGCAGCCAGGGTATCATGTTCGGCTTGTGAAAGCATGTCGGCCGCTACATAGGCCGGGTTGCAGCTTGCATCAGCCAGAATTAATATTTCGCTGGGGCCGGCAATCATGTCAATGGCTACTGAACCGAAAACTTTTCTTTTAGCGGTGGTTACGTAAATATTGCCCGGACCGACAATCTTATCAACCTTTGGTATACTCTCTGTTCCGTATGCTAAAGCGGCGATGGCATGGGCTCCTCCCATTTTGAAAATCCTACCTATGCCGGCGATTTTGGCCGCCGTAAGGATAGAGGAGGGAATTTCCCCGTTGGGAGAAGGAGGTGTGACCATTATTATTTCTTTAACACCGGCTATTCTCGCCGGCAGGGCATTCATTAATACCGAAGAGGGGTAGCTGGCCGTCCCTCCGGGAACATAAATACCGACCCTCTCTAAAGGAGTGTATTTTTGCCCTAAAGTGATACCTTTTTGATCATCGAGAAGAAAATCGCTGTGCAGCTGTTTTTTGTGGAATTTTTTGATATTAGCTGCCGCAATCTCCAATGTTTCTCTAAAATAGGGGTCACAATTTATATAGGCCGCTTCTATTTCTTGAAAAGGAACCTCTAAAGCTGTTAAGTCAACTTGGTCAAATTTTTTTATATAGGCAAAAAGAGCCTGATCACCATCTTTTTTAACTGCGGCGATGATTTCTTCTACGATGGTTTCCACTTGGGTATAATCGGGAGTTTTGCGAGAGCAAATATCTGTTATTTTAAACTGTAAGGGGTTTTGACGAAGATCCCATATTTTAATCATCAACAATAACCTCCGTAAGTTTATCCATAATATCTTTAATTTGCTCATTTTTAAATTTGAAGCTGGATTTATTAGCAATTAGACGAGCGCTGATATCTGTAATTTTGCGATATTCTTTAAGATTATTTTCTCTGGCGGTATTGCCTGATTCCACTAAATCAACGATAACATCAGAAAGACCTAAGATCGGCGCCAGCTCGATCGAACCATGAAGTTTAATGATCTCAATTTCTCTATTTAATGAAGCATAGTAGTTTCTGGTAACATTAACAAAAGAAGTGGCGACTCGCAAAGTGCGATCCGTATCTTCAAAATAATCATTGGGAGCCAGCACCTCCATGCGACATTTACCAATTTTTAAATCAAGAAGCTCGTAGATATCGGCTTCTTTTTCCAGAAGGATATCTTTGCCGACCACGCCAATATCCGCGGCCCCATGTTCTACATAGATAGCAACATCTGAAGGTTTGACCAAAAAGTAACGCACGTTGTTTTCAGGGTTTTCCACAATCAGCTTGCGATTATCTTCATAAATGGCTTCACAATCATAGCCTATGCGGGCAAAAAGCTGGTATACTTTATCGCCCAAGCGTCCTTTGGGTAAAGCAATGTTAAGCATGATCTGTCACCTCCGTCATTTTGCCATCCCGATACCTGTATAATTTTTTATAGCGCAGTTCGGCAGGGATAAATTTTTCCGTTCTTACGGATTGTCCCCCTTCGATCATCTTAAGAATAGCACAGGACATTTTTCCAAAATCGGTGTCCTGATCATACAGTACCAAGGAATCAATATCATAGTCGGGGGTTTCTTTACAGTATTGTTCTAACATATTAAGATAGATGGCAAAGCCAATGGCACCAATATCTTTACCAAATTTTTTCATGAGATTATCATATCTTCCCCCCGTTAGCACGGCATGGGGAATTTTTTCCACATAACCTTGGAAAATTATACCACTATAATAGTCAATGTCGTTGATGATGGAAAAATCCAACTGCAAATTCTGAGAAAACTTACTAAAAGAAATGGCCTTATATAGTTCCTCTAATTCTGTAAGAGCCTCCTGCATTTGATCGTTGATCACGATTTCTTGTGCGGCTTGTAAAGTTTTTTCAAAATCGCCATACAGAGAACAAATAGCTATTAGTTTTTCTTGATAAAATTGTGAAACCCCTAGTTTTTGAGTGATTTCTCGTAGCTCGTGAGCATTTTTACTGCTGATGCAATTCATCAGAGCGGTTTTGCTTTGTGCTTCGACCTGCAAACTGTTGATCAAAGAGCTGACAAATCCCATATGCGAAATATCAAGAATAAAGTGATCATTAATTTTACAAAGGCTTTTGATAGCCAGTCGGATAACCTCAATAATGGTATATAAGTCAACATCACCGAGGTATTCCAAGCCCATTTGATTGATTTCTTTATATTCGTTGTTGCGTCTGGATAAACGATAGACATTTTCCAAATAATATAACTTTTGACTATTTAGCTTATCAGCATTGGTATTTTTGACAATAGATAAAGTTACATCAGGCTTTAAAGCCAGCAAGCGACCATTTACATCTGTAAAAGTGATAATATTTTCGCTGGTTAGAAAACTTTTATTTTCGGCGTAAAGATCATATGACTCGAATTTGCTCATCCGGTATTTTTTATAGCCCAGTTGTTCAAAGAGCTTACGCAGGCTTAAAGTAATTTTTTCCTCTTTTTTAAGGGTGTCTAAAAAAAGCTCCATTTTTAGGCTCCTTTCTTTATCTAAAATGAACTTGCAATTTAGTATATAATACTTTATCGCATTAGTCAAGTAAATCGATAAAGTATTTTAGTAGCCCTTACCTGTGGTGTGGTACCATCAACAACGGCTAAGGAAAGCGCAGGTATCATGACCCCGTCTAAGGAGTCGCAATCGGACGAACATTGCCAAAATTCCACGTCATATCCACGATCTAATATTGCTTGACCAATTTTACGGATCAAGGTTGATTTTCCTACACCCGGTCCGCCTTTTAAGATAAAGATTCGCTCTAATCCTTGCAAAACCTCTTGATAGAATGAGTGAAATCCTTGAGGAGTGTTACTCCCCGGAAAAATATAACGAGCCTTGCCTTGACGCATGCTTAACACTTCCTTTAGATATAGTCCTTTCTTAATCTTATTCTTTGCCCGGTACTTAGTGCCTGACCGAGAAAAACTTTCTGAGTCAGGCAATATTTAGCGATTTTCAGCATAGCTATAGAAATAGACAATAAAGATCCTTTTAATTAATATTTTAGTTATGCTTTAGTAAGGAGGGATTGCGATGGTAGAAACCTTTTTTTACCTTAGCCGCACCTTGTTTTTGCCCAAAGGTTCACCGCCTATTTTAAATATTGAAGATTTAAGAATTGAGGTCAGAAATCATAAAATAGTGGCTGAACAGGAGCAGCTTTTTTGTGCCGGTGAGGTTGATATTCTTTTGGATTACACTTCGCATGATAAAAAACATCTTTCCGAAGGGAAGCCTTGGCAGGTTTTGATATCAGTGCCGTTTGAGGTGGATTCCGCAGGTCACAGTAGCTGCCCGCCGCTTTGCGATTTAGAAATTGTTGACGTCGAATGGTTTGTAGTTGCGGCAAATGCCCTGGAATTAAATTTACAACTGAGGTTGGTGCCACCGCCGGAAGAGCAACCTTGCCCCGGACAACTTGAATGGGAAATGAGACAGAAAAAAGTAATGAAAGAGGAGTTGGAAGAAAACATGAAGGAGACTGTAAACGGGATGCATGGTGATAATCTAAAGGAAAAGGAGACAGGGCAGATGCCAAAGAGCTCAAAATCAGTGGATAAGGCCTGGCAGATTGATAGTGATAAAGAGGAGACAATGGAAATAGTTCAAAAAGCAACGGTCGAGGAAGTAGCAGCTGAAAAAGCAGTAGTTGAAGAGACAATAATCGAAAAAACAGTTGACAAAAAAGCAGCAGCTGAAGAGGTAATAGCTGAGGAACAAGTAGCAGAAAAAGTGGCAGCTGAAGAGATGGCAACCAAGGAGATAGTAGCAGAAGAGGTAGTAGCAGAAGAGGTTGGGGCTAAGGAGATAGAAATTAAAGAAGTAATGGCTGAAGAAGTAATGGCTGAAGAAATAGTAGCCGAAGAAATGGCGGCGGTAAAGACGGTAGCTATTGTCAGTGAGATGCCGGATGATGTCTCTTTAGCTGAGCAGGTACTTTCCGAACAAGCGGTAGAAAATGAACAGAAAGGGATAATGACAGCAACCTCATCAGAAGAAAAGACTTTGTCTGTTGACAGTAAAAAAATCGAGGAAGTTATCTCTGAGGCTGCATCTAAGGCAGAGGCAGACAGCTGTTTATCTGAGGTTCAGCAACAGGATAAGGGCAACTTTTGTTTACGTTTTTATCGTGTGCAGCCCGGAGAGGAAGGGATCACCATTGCTTTACGTTTTGGGGTTTCTCCGGAGGATTTGGCTGCTAAAAACAAGATAAATTTGCAGGACATCCAGTCCGGTATGATGTTAAGTATTCCTTCTTGATGTGCACAAATAAGGACTGTAATTCAATAGAAATGAGGACTTCGGTCCTCTTTTTTATGTATTTTTTCTCATCCGGATGGGTAAATTAAGCAAAAGCCTAACGAGGAGTTGATATTTGTGTTACCATTTATTTTTGCGGCTATCGCAGGTGTTTTAATGGCTATCCAAGGTTCAATGAATGGCGCGCTTGGTCGTATAGTGGGGACTTTAGAGGGGACTTTTCTTGTACATGCTATAGGTTTAGGGGCGGTAGCAGTTCTGCTTTTTTTAATTGGTCTTGGTAAAGGTGATCTCGGGAAACTCCCGGAAATACCCTGGTATCTTTATCTGGGAGGGATTATTAATGTAGCTATTATTTTCTGGGTGATGTTTTCCATTGATAAGATTGGGGCCGGAAATGCTACCACGGCTATTATTGCCGGCCAGTTGACGATGGCGATGATTGTTGATGCCTGTGGTTTGTTTGGCTTGCCTCAGCATGGTATGACTTGGTTGCGTGGGTTGGGTTTGGCGATGATGGTAATTGCCGGCAAATTGATGTTAGTTAAATAGATTTTTAAAAATAAAACAGCGATAAAGGACTTATTTGTAATCCCTTTTGCATAAATCTCTAAAATGGTCTTGACAAATTTGTCAGCTTTTGGGATAATCGATAGGTAGGTCTTTGGCGGTGTAGCTCAGCGGTCAGAGCACTCGGCTCATACCCGGGGTGTCGCTGGTTCAATTCCAGCCACCGCTACCAAAACCTTTCGGCTAGCGAATCTAGTTTGCCGAGGGTTTTTTGTTTTACTTCATCATTTGCCCATGAGCGACGATCTTTGTCATGGTGATGAGGTTATTTTTAAGATTGTGATGGAGGATCCGCTAATAACAACGTTGACAATATAAGCTTTTTATAGTAATATAAAAGATGTATTTTTGGAGAATACAGATACAACATTCATGAAGAATGTAGTTTCACTAAATTTTACTAAATGAACTGTGTCGCAGATGACGCTCTTTCACCGAAGTGGAAAAGTGTCGTTTTTTTGTTTTAAAATTGATTTTGTTCCTGTTTTTCCATCAAGTTTTTTATTATTTGATATGAAAAACGCCGGAAAAGTTATTGTGACGAAATTTAAGGTATGATCTCTTGTATTCGAGCCTTACTTAAGGAAAGAGGGGATCAAAAAAATCATAGTATTATTTAAAGGGGGAAAAAGCGATGAATGAACAGCTTTGGCAAGAATGTATTGATTTTCATGGACATGAGTGTATAGGTTTAGCAATAGGTTTTAGAGCGGCTTTATATGCCAAGGAAGAATTTTGCGCTAATGAAAGAAGTGAGGATGAGGAATTAGTTTGTGTTACCGAAAACGATGCTTGCGGCGTTGATGCAATACAGTTGATAACTGGTTGTACCTTTGGTAAAGGCAACTTGATTTATCGTCCTACGGGTAAAAATGCCTTCTCTTTTTTTAATCGAGAAAACGGTAAGAAAATTAGAATTATCATGAAACATGGCAGAATGGACGGAGAAGATCGAGAGGCTGCACAAAATTTTATACTCGATGCTCCCTTTGAGGAATTGTTTACTACGAGCGAGCCAGCATTTGCCCTACCGGAACGTGCACGTATTTTTGTCTCCCGCGTGTGTGAGGAGTGTGGTGAGAGTGCTCCGGAACATAAAATGAGATTTCAGCAGGGGAAAATAGTTTGTTTAGATTGTTTTAAGGCATATAATAGGGGTTGGGAATGAGCGAAGGTAAGCGGAAACTGGTTTTACAGGCCAATGGTATAAGTGCCTATCATGGACATATCAAAAGAAAAATGGTTACGATTGTCCTGTTGATTATTGCTACGGCGGGTTTAATGGTGCTGTCCCTTAATGCTGGAGCAGCAGACTTAACGTTTAGTCAATTGATCCAGATTTTATTAGGGCAAGGTGATGCACGTTCATCATTGGTGGTGTGGAATATTCGCCTGCCTAGAGTGCTGGCCGCTCTTATTGCAGGCGCAGGGTTAAGTGTTGCCGGGTGCGTCATGCAAAATATTCTAAAAAACCCTCTGGCCTCACCTTCAACCTTGGGTATTTCAAGTGCGGCCGCTTTTGGTGCAAATGTGGCTATTATTGTTTTAGGTGCCGGCACAATCCTACACACCGCCGGTGATGCGGTAGCAATTAGTAATCCTTACCTTGTGACAATATGCGCTTTTTTGAGCGCACTTGCGGCGACTTTGATTATTATGGGACTTTCCGGACTGAGAGGTTTTTCTCCTTATTCTGTCGTTTTGGCTGGGGTTGCTCTTGGCGCAGTGTTTACCGCCGGCACTACCGTCATTCAATATTTTGGACCGGACATTAAGGTTGCAGCGGCGGTTTTTTGGACATTCGGTGACTTGGGCCGAGCATCATGGTATGAAGTGGGTATTATGAGTATTATCGTGGTGTCTGCCATAGTTTATTTTTACTTTAAAAGATGGGATTATAATGCACTGGCCAGTGGAGAAGAAACGGCCAAAAGCCTTGGCGTGAACACAAAGCCTACAAGATTTGTCGGTTTGTTGGTATCATCTCTTATTACAGCAGTAGCGGTCTCCTTTTTGGGTATGATTGGTTTTATCGGTTTATTAGGTCCTCATATGATGAGGAGGATTTTGGGGGAAGATCACCGCTTTTTAATCCCCGCTTCTGCTTTAGCCGGCGCTATTGTTTTATTGGCAGCAGATATTGTCGCTCGTAGCATTATCTCTCCAATTGTTCTGCCGGTGGGCGCAATCACCTCTCTTTTAGGTGGTCCGATGTTTTTATATCTACTATTTCGTGAAAGGAATGTTAGCCTATGAATTTCTGTGCAAAGGAGATCACCTATGGATATTCCTCCACTCGTGTACTTAATGGGATTTCTTTTTCTGTTGAAAAGGGCGAATGTACGGCAATTTTAGGAATAAATGGTGTAGGAAAATCTACCTTGCTAAAATGCTTAAACAATATATTAAAGCCGCATTCCGGCAAGGTTTTTATCGATGGTGAGTGTACCGATAAAATAGAACGAAATAAGCTGGCTACGAAAATTGGTTATGTGGCGCAAAGTAATCAGTTTCCGGACATCTCTGTTTTTGATGCCGTTTTACTGGGACGTAAGCCATATATTAAATGGGATGTTACAAAAAAGGATATTGAGATTGTGCAGAACATTTTAGAAAAACTGGGATTAACATCATTTGCTTTGCGTTCAGTCAACGCTATGAGCGGTGGTGAAAGGCAAAAGGTCACGATTGCCAGAGCCTTGGCGCAACAGCCGGATATTCTGTTGTTTGATGAACCTACAAGCAATCTTGATCTAAAAAATCAGCTAGGGGTAGTTCAGTTGATCCGTGAAATTATTAAAAAGCATAATATATCTGCCATTGTAACAATGCATGATTTGAATTTGGCCTTACGATTTGCGGATAAGTTTATCTTGATGGATCAGGGTCGGGTCTTTGCTTGTGGAGATCGTAATGTGATTAATGAAAAAAATATTCATCAAGTTTACGGAGTAGAGGTTACGGTTCAAAAATATGATGAACAATTTATGGTAATACCAAAGCAAAAACAAGGAGGGAAAGAAGCATGAAAAAAAGCATGAAAAATAAAATAGCCCCGGTTTTTTTATGTCTGGTGATATTGATTATCTTTTCACTTACAGCCTGTTCAGGCATAGAAAAACAGACCGAAAAAGCTGTGACGGATAAGGCCACAGGTGATACCTTTATGGTTACTGATATGTTGGGTCGGCAGGTTGAAATCCCTGTAAATGCTTCAAGTTATGTAAGCATTGGCCCCGGTAGTTTACGTCTTTATTGCTATGTTGCAGATACTTCTCAGCTTGCAGGAGTAGAGGCGATAGAGGTAACAGGTGATACTTCGGGTAGACCTTATGTCCATGTGCAGCCGGATTTGCAAAAACTGCCCCTTATCGGTTCGGGTGGTCCGGATAACACACCGGATGCTGAGGCTTTGCTGATGGCTAAGCCTGATGTTATTTTTACGATGTATGTAGATGATGCTTACGGTGTCGATAAATTGCAGCAAAAGATTAACATTCCGGTGGTGGCATTAAGCTATGGCGAGGCGGCTGTTTTTGATCCTGCCATTGATCAATCTATTGAACTAATAGGAAAAGTGACAAAAAATGAGGAGCGTGCTGCGTCGGTAATTAATTATTTTGCCTCACTCAAGTCTGATCTGAAAACACGTACAGAAGCAGTGGCTGAGCATGAGAAACCTACTGCTTATGTGGGAGGATTGGGAATGCGCGGCTCACACGGCATTGAAAGTACAGACGGTGCCTTTCCGTTGTTTGAATGTATTAATGCTAGCAATGTGGTTACTGAGGCAGGGATTAACGCTTATGTGATGCTTGATAAAGAAAAAATACTCGAGATGGATCCCGAGTATATCTTTATTGATGGCAGCGGGCTGCCCTTATTGCTTAAAGATTATCAAGCGGATAGTAGTTTTTATCAAGGCTTAACTGCCTTTTCTAAGGGAAAAGTCTACATGCACCTTCCTTACAATTACTATCATACCAACCTTGAGGTAGCAATCAGTGATGCTTACTACATGGGAACTATTCTATATCCGGAATTATTTAAGGATGTTGATATTGAGGAAAAATATCATGAAATTGTTTCAACATTACTTGGTGCTTCTGATTATGAGCAGATGAAACAAGAATATTATGGAGGGTATCAGCAAATAAATGTTCTCAATAAGTAAACTTATTTGGCAGAAAAATACCGAGAAGGGGATATTATCTTGGTCTGCTATTTGTTTTGGCAGCAGAGTTCATGCATTTTTTTGCGACACAGCGTTAAGAGAGCGTAGATTAGTAGTTTTTCGTTTCTCCAAAAACAAAACCACTTGACATTATTACAGCAAATAAATTATTGAAAGAAACGGGGTTAGATATATAGATGAAGACACAACGGAAAAAAGCGCAGCTGGCCGAATATCTTACAAGTTTGGATAGTATTGTTATTGCCTTTTCCGGGGGTGTGGACTCTACCTTTTTGCTTAAAGTTGCCCATGATCTTCTCGGCAGCCGAGTTCTTGCTGTTACTCTGCGTTCTAACTTGTTTCCGAAGCGTGAAATTAAAGACGCTGAACTATACTGTAGGCAGGAAGGAATTGCTCATCTTATTTGTGATTTTCAGGAATTAGAGATAACAGGTTTTGCACAAAACCCGGAAAATCGATGTTATTTATGCAAAAAGAAGCTTTTTTCCATAATATGGGGGATAGCACGAGAAAAAGGCTTTAGACATGTGGCAGACGGTTCTAATTTGGATGATGATAAGGACTATCGCCCGGGATTGACTGCTATTGTTGAAAAGGGTGTCAAAAGTCCTCTACTTTATGCAAAGTTAAGTAAACAAGAAATCCGCAATCTTTCGAAGGAAATGGGGCTTTTTACATGGGACAAGCCCTCCTTTGCCTGCCTGGCCTCTCGTTTTCCGTATGGAGAAATTATTACAACGGAGCGTCTTTTGATGATTGATCGTGCGGAGCAGATATTGCTGGATCTTGGTCTGCGGCAAGTTAGGGTTAGGTATCACGGGGGTTTGGCGCGTATCGAAACCGATGAAAAAGGGTTTATTCTTTTTCAGGATAAAGGTTTACGAAAAACAGTCTATGAGCAATTTGAACGGTTAGGCTTTACTTACATATCTTTAGATTTAATGGGTTACCGTACGGGCAGCATGAATGAAACACTCAAAAGCAAGACGTGATTAATCAAAGATTACGTAAATCTAGCAGCTTCGGAGTTGCTAAAAACGACCGTTATCTTAATTTAGGTATGATTGAAAAAACAAAACCTCAAAATAGCAAGAGGTTTTGTTTTTTTGTATAATATTTTATAATGTAATCATAGTTTTTCCCGACAGCGGTGAATATAAGCCGCATTAGCGCTTTTATCGCTCATCACGAGATTATAAAGGGTATATCCCCCGGAAAGATTGTGACAAACGAAGCCATTTTGCATGAGCATTCTGCAGGCAATATAGCTGCGCAGTCCACTTCTGCAGTAAATATATAAGGTTTTTGTCTGATCGATTTCCTTTAGCCGCTCTCGCAGGCTATCCAAAGGAATGTGCAGGTTGCCGGGTATATAACCCTCGGTATATTCCTCATCTGTACGAACATCAAGCAACAGGGCCTTTTCATCCTTTTGGATTTTTTCGACATCATGCCAGTGGAATTGTTTAATTTTTCCGGTCATGACATTTTCAATTGCAAATCCCGCCATATTAACCGGGTCTTTGGCTGAGGAAAACGGTGGTGCATAACAAAGCTCTAGCTCAGCAAGATCGAAGGCAGTCATCCCCATACGAATGGCTGTTGCAAAAAGATCACAGCGCTTGTCTACACCATCCGGTCCCACCAGCTGTGCCCCCAAGAGGCGTCCGTTTTTTTGTTCAAAGATAACTTTCATATTAATCATTTCGGAATCCGGATAATACGTGGCATGAGAGGGTGAAGAAACATAGATTTTATCGTAAGAGAAGTTGGACTTTTTGACATCTCTTTCATTCAATCCTGTTGAGGCAACCGTTAAATCAAAGACCTTGACAATACTTGACCCCTGGGAGCCTTTATAGGTGCTGTTCAATCCATAAATATTATCTGCTGCAATGCGGCCCTGTTTATTTGCAGGTCCTGCCAAGGGGATGTAGGTGGGCTTTTCATTTATAAGATTGGTAACCTCAACCGCATCACCAACAGCATAAATATGCGGGTCTGATGTTTTCATCTGCTTATCGACCAGGATGGCCCCTCTGCCATTCATGTCTAAACCGGCTTTTTCTGCAAGGGTGCTTTCAGGAGTAATACCTATCGACATTATGACCAGATCAGCCTTTACGCGGTCGCCATTATCTAATTCAACGGTCAGTTTTTTTGGTTCAGGATGAAAGGCCTTTACCGCACGTGAAAGCAAAAGTTCAATCCCCTTTTGTCGTAGATATTCATGCACATCACAAGCTACTTCATAATCCAGCGGATTGAGGACATGTTCAGAAAGCTCAACAATTGTAACACAAAGACCCGCACGGACAAGGTTTTCTGCCATTTCAAGACCGATAAATCCCCCGCCAACCACAACGGCCGCTTTGGTCTCATCTTTTCGTACGTGATCATAAATACGATAAGTGTCAGGAATAGTTCGTAAAGTAAAAATACGTTCATCTTCTATATTGGGTAAATGGGGAAGGATGGGTTTTGCTCCCGGAGATAAAATCAGCTTGTCATAAGTTTCTTCATACTCTTTATCATTAATATGATCATAAACTCGTACAACTTTACGCGCTGTTTCGATTTCCATAACCTCATGTCTTGTACGAACATCTACTGCAAAACGCTCTCGAAAACTTTCCGGCGTTTGCAAAGTTAGCTCCTCTTTATCAGTAATTGTTCCTCCTATATAGTAAGGCAGACCGCAGTTGGCATAAGAAATATGTTCTTCGCGTTCTATCATAATGATTTCGCTCTTTTCATCCAATCTGCGTAAACGTGCTGCGGCGGAGGCCCCTCCCGCTACGCCACCTATTATAATCGTTTTCAAACATCATTCACCCTTTCCTCTTATATGATTTAGTCTTGTCCTCCCTTGCAATATGCAGCCAACAGGATTAATGATTTATTTTGTAACGGATCTATTTTTTCAATAATTGCAAAAGTTCCTCTTTGCTCTGTACACCGATAGCTGAGGCAGTTTGTTGTCCGTCTTTGAGGACGATTAAGGTTGGAATGCTCATCACGCTAAATTGTGCAGCCAATTCTCTTTCCTCATCGACATTGACCTTGCCGATTTTTGCTTCGCCGGATAATTCTTTTGCAAGTTCCTCCAGCACCGGTGAGATTTTGCGGCATGGTCCACACCAAGGTGCCCAAAAATCAATGAGAATGGGTTGCTTGGATGCCAAAGCCTCCTGTTGGAAATTGTCTTTTGTTAATGTGATGATAGTCATAATTATTACCTCCCTGTTTATTTTGGTTATTAATCTATCAACTTAGTGACTAAGTCCTTTAAAAAGAGTACCGTTTATTTTATTAATTCAATACCCTTTTGCAGGCTTTTTGTATTTAAAGCGCCTTGTGCCGCGGCAACAATATTTCCATCTTTATCGATAAATAGTGTGACGGGAATGGAAGTTATGCCATATATATATGCTGCTTCTTGTTCTGTATCAAAGTAGACGGGAAAGGAAAACCCCTCTTTTTGAATGTATTGTAGTCCTTTTTCTTTGGTTTCGCGTTGTCCATCTACAAGATTGACCATCATAAAAGTGATGTTTTCTCCTGTCTGTTGGTAAACCTCATTGAATTCGGCCATTTCTGATCGGCATGGAGGACACCAGCTTGCCCAAAAGTTTAAGACAATAGGTTTGCCAAACATTTCCGAAAGCATGATGTCATTTCCTTCCAGATCGATAACGGTAAAGTCGAGTGCCGGTGTTTTTTCCTCTGTCTGTTGTTCTGCTTGGGATAAATTATCTTGGTTAAGGGAATTATCCGGCGAGATATTTTTACTGAGCATGTTATAGGCCGCTATCGCCAGTATAATGCCCAAGGCAAAGATTATTATTAAAATAAATGTTTTAGTTTTATTATTCATAAAGATTGCTCCCTAAAAAGTTAAAAGTCCTAAAAAGTATTTCATATAGCCTGTAACCATTAAAATACCAATAATAATCAGCAGACTGCCGGACAAAATGTTGATGATCTTATAGTTTTTCTTTATAAAATCAAAAGTTGTTTTCAATTGGTCTATTAGCAGCGCACTAACGATAAAAGGAATTCCTAATCCCAGAGAAAAAGCGAAAAGCATAGAAATGCCTTGCAACATAGATCCGCCAAGGGATGCCAGCAATAAGGCCGATCCTAAAAAGGCACCAACGCAAGGCATCCAGCTGAGAGAGAAAATTACCCCGAACAAGATAGAGGAAAGAAATCCCAGATCTTTTACAGTGTTTGACTGCTTGCCGATTTTATTGAAGAAGTTCACTCTAAAAACACCAAGAAAGTTTAAACCAAAGAGAATGACGATGGAACCGGTGACAATATTTAAAGCGGTATTATATTCTTGCAGAAGTTGTCCGAAGATACCCATAAAGGCGCCCATAATAACAAAGATGACGGTAAAACCCAGGGTGAATCCCAAGGCGTTTTTTAAGGTTTTTTGTTTGTCCGTTTTCCCCGCCGCAAAATATGAGATATAGATGGGCAGCATAGGCAGCAGACAGGGGGATATAAATGTGATAATTCCTTCTAGAAATAAAAGCAGATGTTGCACCTTAATCCTCCGCTATTCTAATTTTCTTCTTTGTTACAATAATATTTTTTTAAGACGGAGATTATTTCCTTTACTCGATGATCAGCAATTGCGTAGGTGACATTTTGGCCTGATTTAGATGAATCTAAAATTCCATGAGCCTTTAGAAGTGACAAATGCTGTGACAATGCCGACAGAGTGATGTTGGGAATTTTTTCTCCTAATCCGCTGACAGTTTGCGACTCTTTAATGAGCATACATAAAATCAGTAATCGGTTTTCGTTAGCTAGAACTTTTAACAGCTCAGAGATTTGTTTTACTTCATGTTCCATAAAAATATTCCTTTCTATAGTGGCTCATACTAGCAGTCCATATTGAGGTAGCTATTCTATGTTAGCAGTGATTAATATTATAAACAAAAACTTATGGAGACTTTAAGTTTTATTGGCTTTTTTGTCGTTTCTCAAAAAGAAGATAATAATTTTCAAAGAATCATAGACAGTTAAATGTTTTAGATATTACTAATATACTTATATTTGAAGTTGTTGTCAAGACCTTTTAGGATTTTTTATAAAAAAACATGTTTTTTGAATTTGCCTCTATAGATATAAGAGTATTAAAGAGGACGAATATATGATAAATATAAAATTTTTTGTTATTATTCTGTCGGTAAATAAAAGGGTCTAAAAAAATGCCGTTTGCGTCTGTCCGCAAACGGCAAAAGCAGTATCTTTAATTAAAAGAATGAGTAACAATCGGGAAAAGGCAAAGTGGTTGTTTTTATTAATTATGAGTTATTGTGTAAGTATCAACAACCTTTCCCGTAGCATCTTTAGTTGTGATGAGCAACTGTTTGTTATCAATTGAAAGTATGGAATAGACCATCTTATTAGTAACTGTTTTAGCCAGATAATCATGATTAACAGGGGCATAGAATTTGGGGCCAGAGATGGACATGATTTGAATAATACCTCCATTGTTGCTGATCTGAGCGTTTTTCATCGGATATGTGCGGGAATATGAATGTTGGTGTCCGCAAAGGAGTAAATCAACATTTTCTTCTTCCATAATAGGCAGATAATATTCCTGAATAGTAAGAGCCCTTTGGATATCTTTACCGTCATCTGAAACAGAAAAGATAGGGTGATGGAACATCATGATTTTCCATTCTTGTGCAGCTGCTTGCACCAAGTCCTGTTTTAACCACTCGGAAAAGAGGGCGGCATTTGCTTCATTCCCCATCAGGTTACTGTCCATGACGATAAAATGGGCATTGCCATAATCAAAGGAATAAAAGTTTTTCTCGAAATTGTGCGGGCCATTTTGGGGTAAATTGAAAAAATCATAGTTTGTTGTATCATGATTACCTACGGCCACCATTACGGGTAAGGACGCAAAGCTATTGTCAGCTGCCTCATAGAACTTTTCCCATTCTACCTTATTATTGTTTTGATTTATTAAATCACCACCGATTAACAAAAAATCAGAATTGGTGGTTGTGATTGACGATTCTAAAAGATTACCCCATTGACCATAATCACCGATTTCCGGTATAGCTTGTGTATCACTCATAAATAGGAAGTTAAATTTGTTAAGATCCGCCTTTGGGGTGGTGAAAGTGAACCAGTTCCCCCAGGCTCCATCTGTCCCTATGCGATAGGCGTATTTGGTGTCAGATAAAAGATCAGACATGACCGCCTGATAAACCCGGTAATCCGAGTCATCGGTAGTTACCATTTGTAATGGTGTTTCGCACAGCTGGTCGGCGGGCAACTGGTTTTTAAATGTTTCAGGGATAAACTGTACTCGTTGTAGTGTATTTGTGTGCACCATCCGCAGTCGCAGATTCATGTTGCCATCATTTGTAAAGGAAAGAGCAAATTGGTCAGCTGTTTTAGCAGGATTTACAGCAGGTGTTTTATTGGAAAACAGCATATATTCGATCAAGGTATAAGATATTTTTGCAGCCTCTCCCCTTGTTGTGTAACCCTGGGGAGCAAAGAGATTGTCTCCTCTTCCCTCCAGGAAACCTGCCTGCTGCATTTTTTGAATAGAAGTGCGAGCGTAATCACTGAATTTGTGTTGATCTTTAAAGGTGCTGGCTTGTTGTCCTAAAATTATGTCAATATTGACAGCCTCAGTAAAGCGGTCTAGAATGACGGCCATTTGTTCTCTGGAAATTTTTTCATTAGGCTTGAAGCTTCCATCAGGAAAACCTTTAATAATGTTGTTAGCGGAGGCCCATGCAACATATTTGTAGAACCATTGGTCCTTTTTCACATCAGAAAAGTCTAATCCGAATGATTTGTCTAAAGGCAGGTCATCCAAACTCTCACAAAGTATTTTGAGAAATTGTCCACGAGTAACCGAATCCTTGGCACCAAAAATACCATTGCCGTAACCGTTGACAATTTTACGTGCTTTTGCAAAAGAGATATATTTTTTTGCCCAGTGATTGTCAATGTCTATAAAAGAGTTAGACATAGGGGTTAAAGTAAAGGAAGAAAATTGAGAACATAAGGCCTGAAAACTTTGTTGATTTTCAAGATAGGCGGAGGCTTTAAGGGGAATAAATTGTTCCTTCTGATCATAGGTTCCAATAACAATATTCTCGATTGCTTCATTATATGCTGCATAGGGGAAGGCGATTTGGACATATCCGCCTAATGTAGAAATCCTCTCATCTCCCGCAAATATTTTTATAAAATAGGTGGCTAAAGGGGTATTGGAATTTTGAGGAGTTGTTTGTGCTTTTTTTTCGATGCTAATGCTGTAATCAGTGTTATCGTTCAGTTTTAAAGTGGCTAGTTGTTCCTTATTTAAGGTGACGCTGCCAATTTGACAGTCAAATGTTACCTTATCTATTTCGGCTTCAATTAATTTTGTCAAGACTTCAGCGGTAAAAGATAACTCGCCAATGTTGGGACTTTCTCCTCCTTCTAAGACTAAGTGTAAAATTAGTTCACGCTGTCCCTCTCGATGGTTTTTGATATTTGATAAAACTCCGGTAAGCTCATTGGCAGAAATTGGAGCAGACAGGGTGTCTTGATCTTGTTCTCCATGACAAATAACCTCAACATAAACAGGGCCGGACTCTGTTTTAGATGATAAGGTGTTTTTGCTGTCAGCATAACCAACAGTCGTGAAAATCGCCAAAAACATTGTGACAAGTAAAACAGTAGATAAAATTTGTTTAAAAGAGATGGTCTTCATAATAGATCCTCCTAAAAGCAGCAGAAAGAAACATGTGAATTTATTGTTGATACAGAATAAAATCTTAGAAATAGTATATAATTCATCCTCTGTTTTGTCAATTTATGGTGCAGGACTGTGGCATAAAGTATTATTTATTTTTAGGTGTTGACAAATTGCCCGTTTACGGCATATAATGTTTGTAGAATACAACTATTCATGTTTTGTGAGCGTTGCTTGCATAATGTGAGAATAAGAATATTAACTGACGAAGAAGTATGATCTGATTCGAAAGGCTTTTAGCTAAGCATTCTTGCTTAGGCAGTTCCTTTTGGCGATCAGTCAAAAGGTTTTTTTGTTTTTATGAAAGAGAAAGGGGGCAAGGCAATGAAACGAGCGACCGTTAGCAGTGCTATATCAAATGAGCCAAATGTTTTCCAAGGGATAGTTAAGTGTCTCTGTTGATGCTAGCGATTTGGCGCTCATTTCTTTGACCGTAGTATCGAAAGTAGATATTATTAATAGTTTAACAGGAAAGTTGGATGAGTTAAAGAGCGTATCAGTTCAAACAACTGCTGCTCTAAATGGTGTAGATGTAGGATAAAAATTTGATCATGAATAGTTGTGCTGTGTTGAAAATATTACCGAAAATATTATTATTTCAGGAGGAGAGACTAATGAAATACTATGGATATGACAAACCTTTTATCGATCATGATTATATTGAAGAGCTGTTGGAAAAAGGCCAACATCCTGATGATCAGGAAATCAGCAGAATTTTGGATAAGGCCGACAGTTTTCAAGGCCTGACACATCAGGAAGTAGCGGCTTTACTGTGTACAGATAAAAAAGAACATCTCGAGAGGATTTTCGAGGTGGCGGGCAAAATCAAGCATAGGGTTTATGGGGATAGAATTGTGATGTTTGCTCCTTTATATATTAGTGATTATTGCATTAATAAATGTTTATACTGCGGCTTTCGCAGTGATCATGAATATGAGCGGACAAAATTATCCCTTGATGAAATACGGGAAGAAGTTCGTCTGTTGGAGGCAATGGGTCATAAACGTTTGGCACTGGAGGCGGGTGAGGATCCTCGGAATTGCCCCATTGATTATGTGCTTGATGCCTTGAAAGCTATTTATGAAATTAAATTTGATAATGGGGATATCAGAAGAGCCAATATCAATATAGCAGCCACTACTGTTGAAGATTATCGTAAATTGCATGAGGCAGGCATCGGCACGTATATTCTCTTTCAGGAAACATATCATCGTCCTACGTATGAAAGAGTACATGTTGCAGGTCCTAAGAGTGATTACTTTTACCATTTGACAGCCTTTGACCGTGCACAACAGGCTGGCATTGATGATGTGGGTGCCGGGGTACTTTTCGGTTTATATGATTATCGCTTTGAAGTTATTGCTATGATGATGCATGGTGAACATTTAGAAAGAGAATATGGAGTTGGTTTTCATACTATTTCCGTGCCACGTATTCGTGAGGCGGACGGAGCAGACTTTTCAGTGGCAGAATATATTCCCACTGACGAGGACTTCTTGAAACTGGTAGCAATTTTGCGTTTGGCTGTTCCTTATACAGGAATGATTATCTCTACACGTGAGTCTGTGGAAATGCGCAAAAAGCTGATCTCGATTGGCGTATCACAGGTTAGCGGGGGGTCAACTGTTGAAGTTGGCGGCTACAGTAAAAGGGAAAATAATTCTTCCCAATTTGAGGTTGTAGATTCTCGCCCCAGTTCAGAGATTATTGATTGGTTAATGGATGAGGGGGTCGTGCCGAGTTTTTGTACGGCTTGCTATCGTAAAGGGCGTACCGGCGATCGTTTTATGCGCTTGGCAAAAACAGGCAACATTAAAAACATTTGCCTGCCAAATGCTTTAATGACCTTGGTTGAATATGCAGAGGATTATGGCGATGAAGCATTTAAAGAAAGAACTGATCGTCTGATTAAAAAACAGCTGCCGCAGATAGATAGTGATGCTATGCGTGAGCAGACAGCGGATTACATTGCTCGCATCAGAGCCGGTGAAAGAGATCTTTATGTTTAGACCTAAAACTTCTTAAATATATATAAACTTACAAAGAAACGCACGGATTTCCGTGCGTTTCTTTATAAGTTGGCGAAAACAAGGATGTATTTGCTATGTTTAGCTCGTTATTAATTCCTAATAGAGGGGTGTGTTTTTACGATAGACTCTACCTATATAGTAGTGTGTCGTCTCTTAATTAAGGATTATAAAGGTACTGATCCCGGTTGGGTAAACTTGCCCCTTGCAAGTATTTTATCAAAAGCTTAGAAATTAACAAGAGGTTTTTAATAACGAACCAAAACAATGGGGAATATTTTAACTCTTTGTAATTTAATCTCGACAAAAAAGAGGACAGTAGAAGATAAAAAGGACATTGCCGCAACAATTATCGATTGCCATTTGACTTTATGCGGTTCGGATTGGCTTGGCAAACAATTATCATATAGATCCCATTGAATTTTTAGGGCTGCTCTTTTAAAGTGAAGTTATATGCTTTTAGTTATTGCAGCATCCAAGATGATTATCTTAAAAAAAACAGATGATGACAAATAATGACAAAATAAAGGATATTGACAAAAGTGCTTAGTCATTATATGATTATGAATGAAAAATAAATATGTTATGCTTTTGTATTAAAGGGGAGTAGTTTTAATATATCATCAACAATCCCGATTACTTAGTAATCTGGTGATATGTGCCGTTATTCCGGTTACAAGACTTTTAATATAGCCCGGTTGGCTATATTAAAAGTCTTTTCTAATATAATAGTAATAAGGAGTGTAAGATGAAGCAATATTTTAATAAAACAAAAGAAGAAGTTCTTCAGGAATTTAATGTAGACAAGCAGGGCTTATCCGATAAACAGGTTGCAGAAAATCTTAAACGATACGGACTGAATGCTTTGCAGGAGGAAAAAAAGGCTTCTGTCTTACAGATTTTTATGGGGCAGTTTAAGGATCTGCTGGTTGTCATTTTAATTGTGGCTGCCATTATCTCTTTTATCTCAAATAGCAGTGAAAGCACAATTGTAATTCTTGCGGTAATTGTTTTAAATGCCGTACTTGGCACAGTGCAGCACTTTAAAGCGGAAAAATCTTTAGAGAGCCTAAAGGCCCTTTCGTCACCTATCGCAAAAGTGTTTCGTAATAATATTAAGATGGAAATCCCCAGTAGCGAAATTTTGCCGGGCGATATTATTCTTTTGGAGGCCGGCGATTTAGTGGTTGCCGATGGGCGTATTTTGGAAAACTTCTCCTTACAGGTTAATGAAAGTTCTTTAACTGGTGAGTCGGAAGGTGTTTATAAAATCGATGAAGCTATCAATCAAGATCAGGTTCCGTTAGGCGATCAAATCAATATGGTTTTTTCCGGTTCTTTGGTGACTTATGGTCGAGCGATCGTACTGGTTACGGCTACCGGTATGCAAACAGAGCTGGGGAAAATAGCGGCTTTGATGAACGCTACGAAAGAAAAGAAAACACCTCTGCAGATCAGTTTAGACAATTTCAGTAAAAAACTGGCTATCTTAATTATGCTTATCTGCGTGATTGTTTTTGCTTTGAGCATTTACCGTGAGATGCCGATTATTGATGCTATGATGTTTGCGGTAGCCTTAGCAGTGGCCGCTATACCGGAGGCCCTGGGTTCGATAGTTACTATCGTTTTGGCGATGGGAACGCAAAAAATGGCTAAGGAAAATGCTGTTATTAAGGAATTAAAGGCCGTGGAAAGTTTAGGCTCGGTTTCCGTTATTTGTTCTGATAAAACCGGTACTTTGACACAAAACAAAATGACTGCCCAGAAGGTCTTTGTTGATGGACAGGTCTTAGATGGTGAGGATTTAAAAATTACTGAAAATCCTGCACACAAATATCTGATAGATGCGGCCGTTTTAGCCAATGATGCTACAGTAGCGGAAGGAAAAGAAATTGGTGATCCAACGGAGCTGGCTTTAGTTGTGCTGGCACGTAAGCTTAATTTAGATGAAAGCATCTATCGTAACGAATGTTTACGTCATGCCGAATTGGCTTTTGATTCCGAGCGTAAATTAATGAGCACCCTACATAATGTAGAGGGGAAAACTATGATGTTTACCAAGGGTGCTTTGGATGTCTTATTACAGCGTTCCACACATATTGCCACCTCTAAAGGTAAAAGACTTCTTACCGAGGCGGACAGGAACTTTATCCTCAACACCAATAAATGGTTGTCAGGACAGGGCTTGAGGGTTTTATCTTTTGCGTATAAAGAGTGTAATGGGACTTGTAGCTTGTGTTTAGAGGATGAGAAAGAGTTAGTCTTTTTAGGTTTGATTTCCATGATGGATCCACCGCGGCCGGAATCTGTTCAGGCCGTTGCTGATGCTAAAATGGCCGGGATCAAAACGATAATGATCACCGGTGATCACAAGATTACCGCAACAGCGATTGCGCAACAAATAGGTATTTTTGATGAAGGCGATATCGCCATTGAAGGGCGGGAGATAGATGCTCTTTCCAACGCTGAGCTGGATAAAAAACTATCACATATCTCCGTTTATGCGCGCGTCTCTCCGGAGCATAAAATCCGCATTGTGGAGGCCTGGCAAAGATGCGGCAATATTGTGGCAATGACCGGGGATGGGGTCAATGATGCGCCGGCGCTGAAAAAGGCGGATATTGGTGTTGCCATGGGAATCACCGGGACCGAGGTTTCAAAGGATGCTTCAGCGATGATTTTGGCTGATGATAATTTCGCAACGATTGTTAAAGCGGTAGCTAATGGACGAAACGTTTTTACTTCTATTAAAAATGCTATTCAATTTTTGCTCTCCGGCAACACTTCCGGTATTTTAGTGGTATTATACGCTTCATTGGCCGCATTACCTGTGCCCTTTGCGGCGGTACATTTATTGTTTATTAATTTGGTGACAGATAGTTTACCTGCGCTTGCTATAGGGATGGAGCCACCTTCAGGGCATTTGCTTAAACAAAAACCCAGAAATCCTAAACAGGGGATTTTAAACAAGGATTTTTTAAGAAAAATTTTGGTGCAGGGTGCGATCATAGGTTTTTTTACTCTCATGGCATATTATATGGGATTGAGGCAAGGTGGAGCGGCTTTGGCAACTACCATGGCTTTTTCAACTTTAACTTTAGCACGCTTGTTTCATGGCTTTAACTGTCGCAGTGATAAATCCATGCTGCGGTTAGGAATTCGTTCCAACTTGTCTAGTTTATGGGCATTTTTAGCCGGCTTTGTTATTCTGCATGCGGTTTTATTTGTGCCGATGCTGCAGAAGCTGTTTTTGGTACAACCTCTTAACAATACGCAGCTGTTATTTATCTATTTATTTGCTTTTTGTCCTACTTTGATTATTCAGTCTTATAAGGTTGCTAAAGAGGCTTGGGAAGGCAGCAAAAGTTCGTATCCAGCTTCGGGATAATGGTAGCACTTTGAATCCTTATAAGGTTTGTAGATCTTAAACAGTTTACGAAGAGCAAAAAAGCGGAAGTTTTAAATGTTCTTTACATATCAAGTTTCCTTTGCTATAATGATTTACGGCAAATATCGTAATAGAAATAGAAATAGTTATCAAGACTTCTATTGCTAATTACTATAGTGGTTAGGAGTTATATTATAAGCATATAAGACAAGCTTTATTAAAAAAATAAAGCTTGTCTTTAACTTTTTTGCACAGTTTAACATATTTTTTCATAAGTAATATTACAGTACTCTAATGAATAGTTTTAAAGAAAATCCGGAGAAGATGTAGGTTGAAAAATAATTTCCATTAATAATTTCCATTATTAGTTAAATGACTATTGACATTTTTTATTTCGCCGTATATAATCATATTCACATATTACATAATACGTATAGCCTAAAATGCAGAAACGTCTTTATTTGTTGATAATATAGCTTTTTAGGTTTTTATATGAGCAAAAATAAATTTATATAATGTTAGGAGTTGTTGATAATGTTTAAAAACAAATTAAACACCCGCTTGAAAAAAGCAGCAGCCATTGTTCTTTTTACAGCTGTTATTTTTAGCGCATCCGTAGTCTTTGCCTCGGAAATAGTTCAATGGGGCGGTGAATCTGATGTTGATCGTATCAGACAAAACCTTACCACGCTGGATTTAAAACTTGAGGAAAACCAAAATACCATCGAGAACCTGCAAAACCAGCTTTCAAATGGCTCGAACAGTTTAATACAAAAAGAGAATGAGCTTACTGAGCTGCGTAATACTGTCGATTCACTTAATGCACAAATAGGTGTGCTGGGGAATCAAATTGGTGATCTTAATAACACTATTGCCTATTGGCAAAATCAAGTTACAGACAGAGACAACACTATTAATAGCAAGGATCAGATAATTGCTGCAAAGGATCAAGAAATAGCTGCTAAACAGCAAGAAATCAATGATAAGCAGGCACAACTTAATGCTAAAGAAACAGAGCTTAATAACAAACAAGCAGAGCTTAATGCTAAACAGCAAGAGCTTAATGCCAAGCAAACAGAAGTAAATGACAAAATAGCTGAAATCAATGCTTTAAACGGGCAGCTTACCACAGCTCAAAATGAAAAAGCTAGCTTGCAAGCCCAAAATCAAGCACTTCAGGAGCAGCTTAATAGTGCCAATACCGCTAAGAGTGATGCTGATCAAAAACTTAATAAGGCCAGAAGTGATGTTCATGATCTCGCTGATGAGTCTGATAGTATTGTTGCTAAATACAACTAAACATACTTATAGATGCTTTTTAAGCGCCCTTTGGAAACGGAGGGCGTTTAACTTTTTTATAAAGCTGCTTTTGGATTATGATAGATTGTATATGCACAGGAGTAAAGTTGCTGTATATAACATTAATCATTATTTAGGATAACAGGAATATATCAGGGCATAAAAATTTGTGTAACGTTAGGAGATTTTAACATAGTTAGCCATGCCGTCACCGACAAAAAAATCAAAAATGAAAAAACAAATAGAGACCTTGAAAAGATAAATGACTCATCGCCGGGAGAGGCAGTCGCTAAAAGCCGGGTCTTTAATGGTGAAGGCAAAGTCTAATGGGCGTGTACAGTTAAGCATATTAAAAGAGAGATGATAAATGACGTAGACAACCGAGAACAACATGGTCTGATTTTTTCTGTTTTAATTGATGTTTTTATATAAAAGCTTATTTCTGAAAAGATAATTATTTGCCTAGAAACAATAAAGGTGATTATGAAAATTAAAAAACTTATAGGCGTAAATAAAAGGCTGGCACGTTTAATCCGGGTGTTGTTATTTATGATATATTTAAAAGGATAGATAACCATTCAATATCTTTGATAAAATAGGACCTTTTTGTTGAAAATGACGACAAAATATGATATCGTTATTTATGATATACATCTGTGAATATCCCCGCTTTTGCAAAAGTGGGGATAATAATATTTCAGATGAGAAAATCACGGTATTTAATCTATTTTTGGAGGCTATATTATGGAAACAAAATTTATTTTTGTTACAGGAGGGGTGGTTTCCTCTCTAGGGAAAGGAATCACCGCAGCATCTTTAGGACGGCTTTTAAAATGCCGTGGTTTTAAGGTTGTAAACCAAAAAATAGATCCTTATATAAATGTAGATCCGGGAACTATGAGTCCTTATCAGCATGGCGAGGTTTTTGTTACTGATGATGGGGCAGAGACAGATTTGGATTTAGGTCATTATGAACGCTTTATTGATGAAAACCTTAGCCGTGTACATAGCATAACCGCTGGTGCCGTTTATTTGGCTGTTATTGATAAAGAAAGACGAGGAGAATATTTGGGACGAACTGTCCAGGTTATACCACATGTAACAACGCAAATTAAAGAATGTGTTTTGGCTGCTGCCAAAGATAATCCCGATTTTGTGATTAGTGAAATCGGCGGAACTGTGGGCGATATAGAAGGTTTGCCTTTTTTGGAGGCTGCTCGCCAATTGCGCATGGAGTTGGGTTCGGAAAGATGCTTGTTTATCCATGTGACTTTGGTACCCTTTTTATCCGCGGCGGGTGAGGCAAAAACAAAGCCCACACAGCATAGCGTTAAGGAATTACGTGCTATTGGTATTCATCCGGCCATTATTGTTTGTCGGGCTGATCGTCCTTTGACGCAAGAAATGAGAGAGAAGATCTCCTTATTTTGCGATGTCGATAAAGATGCCGTGATCGTTAATAATGATGCAAAAACGCTTTATGAAGTGCCTCTTTTATTAGAAAAACAGGGTTTAGATTCTTTGGTCTGTAAGATTTTACGAGTTGATGCACCTAAGGCCGACTTGTCGCAATGGCGGGCGATGGTTGATATACAAAAATCTGTGACCAAGAAGGTTTCTATCGCATTGGTGGGAAAATATGTGGAACTCCCTGATGCCTATTTAAGTGTGGCAGAGGCTTTGGCTCATGGTGGGATTGCCAATAAAGTAGCTGTAGATATTCGCTGGATTATGGCTGAGACCATAAATTATGATAATGCGGCAGAGATCTTAAAAGATGTTGATGGCATTTTGGTTCCCGGTGGTTTTGGAGAAAGGGGTCTTGAGGGAAAAATTGCCGCTATTAATTATGCGCGGATTAATAATATTCCTTTTTTCGGGATTTGCCTGGGGATGCAATTGATGGCCATTGAGTTTGCACGCAATGTGCTTGGTTTTAAAGAGGCTCATTCTACAGAGATTGATAAAAACACTCCATATCCGATTATTGATTTGACGGATGAACAACGTGGTATTAGTGATGTGAGCTCTCCCATGCGGTTAGGTTTGTATGATTGTCATTTATTACCGGGTACTTTATCGGCCGCCGCTTATGGTGTGAGTGATATTCAGGAGAGACATCGGCATCGTTATGAGTTTAATAATAAATATCGAGAGGACGTAGAAAGGGCAGGATTTAAAATTGCCGGTATTAATCGACAATGTGATTTAGTAGAGATTTTGGAACTGCCCGCTCACCCTTGGTATGTTGGAGTGCAATTTCATCCGGAGTTTAAGTCCAGACCCAATCGGGTGCATCCTTTGTTTGAGGCTTTTATTGCTGCCGCAGAAAAGGGTGGAAAATAGAAAACAGCCTCTCTTATTGAAAAGAGTGGTTTTTCATCTTGGAAACATTATGGATCTTTGTCTAGTCTACTTTAGACATAGTTGTAGTTGAGGAGTTTTAGTATGAAAGTAAAGCATTATTTATTAGGAGGAATAATTGTTTTAGTGGTTGTTTTGTTAGCTGCTTTTTTGTTGACGAACGCTAAAGAAATTCCTTTGGCTTATGCTTCTGAAGCTAAGATGCAGGCCAGCATGAGTGATGCTGCAGGTGTTGACACCATAACAGCCTTTACCCTTAAATTTAAGCATGAAATTAGTCCTTCAGCCATTAGACGCTACTTGAGTGTGGAGCCTAAGGTTAAGCTTGCTGTACATAGAGGCTCTGATAAAAATGAAATTCTGGTGGTTCCCGAGGATGCTTTAGCCGAGGGAGAGGTTTATAAGTTCACCTTAATGGCGGAAAACAACACTGCTTTTAAATGGGCTTTCCAAACCAAAAGCTCGGTTCAGGTGATGGAAATAAGCCCACTTAACCAAGCCGTTGAAGTTGCAACTGATAGCGATATAAAAGTATCGTTTAACTATGCCGGGCTGCAAGAGGCGGAAAATTATTTTATTACCGATCCGCTGGTCAATGGTCGTTTTGAAAAAGAGGATAACATCTTAAAGTTTATTCCCGAAGACCCACTTCATCCACAAACTGTTTATACAATTACTATTAAGGCAGGTCTGCCTTTGGCTAATAGTGATCAGGTTCTGGAAAAGGATTACACCTTTTCCTTCCAGACGGGTAAAGAAAAAGAAAATCAAGATATAAATTGGAAAATTAGTAGCCCTTCTCAGGCCTTTGCCAGTGAACAGGTGCCGACTTTTGATGTTGAAATTAATGAAAAAGTGGATCGAGAGCCCTTGTTTTTACCGATAAGAATTTATCAGTTGGCTTCGGCAAAGGACTTTGCTGAGGCTATGCTAAAGAAGGCTTCTGCCTCTCCCTTTTGGGCTAAACAATATCAAACCGTTTACGGATTGGAGAAGAATTCTTTGGCAGAAGTGATGAATGTATTTTTACCTGTGAACAAAAACCAAGAGCAAGGGGCTGATTACGTAAGATTACCACAGACTTTGCCCCCCGGATACTATCTTTTGGCGGTTGAAAAGGATCAAGAGCTGCAAGAGCTTTTGTTCCAAGTTTCCGATATCAACGCTTATGCTTTACCGACCCAAAAAGAAGCAGTGTTTTGGCTCCATGACCAAAAGGGTGCTGCCATTAAAGGAGCTGAGGTTTATGAATATCAAGGGACTAATAAGGGTCTTACTGATCAGGATGGTCTTTTAAGGCTGTCTTTGACATCCGAAAATGAGCAAGACTTGTCGACGGTAAAAGCCAATAGCGGTAATTTAGTTTTTATTGTTAAAAAGAATAAACAGTCATTGGTAATCTTTAACGATTGTCATGAACAGCAGGGTAATGATGCAACAAAAGAATTTTGGAGCTATTTATATAATGATAAAAATATTTACAAATCAGGTGACAGCATTAATTTTTGGGGTTTTGTCCAGGCAAGATCTGGCTATGAAGATATAGAGCGGATAAGGATCAGCTTATATCGCTATGATCAGAAAGAAGCGGCATTGATGTATGAACGGTTTCCCGTGAAGGATAATTCCTTTGGTGGCTCCTTTACCTTGCCAACCTTAACGGCGGGTAAGTATTATTTACAGGCGAGTTATGGCAATAAAAAGCTGGCGACGGTTGATTTTGAAGTGGCGGATTTTTCTCAGGCAGCGTATCGTTTGAATGTGCAAAATAAAAAGGCCCTTTTATTTGCCGAAAAAGAGGCTGTTTACGATATATCTGCTAAATGTTTTGAGGATACTCCTGTGACTGGTTTAAAGGTAGAAGCGACCTTGGAAAACGATGGTTTTCAGAAAACACTGCAAACCGATGCTTTTGGTCATGCCCAGCTAATAGTGCCCACAGAGGCTGATTATAAGGACGATGGTCCCATGGAGGATTATCCTTTAGTGAGCTCTCAGAAGCTGAATGTGGAAGCGCAGTCACCTGAAGGCAGAAAGATAAACAGCGACGCCTACTTAGAAGTTCTTAAATGTGCTGTTGCTGTGGATGGCACCGTTGATTTAAGTGACCAGATGATTAAGGTTTCAGCTACTGTTTATCAAACTGTGTTAAATCAGGTTGCCGCTGATGGAGACCCGTTCCATAAGGATCAGGATTTTTTCGGCAAAAGGATATCCGGTCAAGAAGTTGTGGCCAGATTTTACCGACAGGATGTTTTGCGTAGACAGATAGGACAGGAATATAATTCTGTAACTGGGACAATAGATCCTATCTATGAATATGACTATCAGTATGTATTGTTAAAGGAGAAAAATTTAATCAGTGACAAAGAGGGACAGGTAAATGCCGAGTTTGATTGTGTCTATGCTGATTCCGACGATATAGGGTCCGGTTGGGAAATTATCTATGAGAACTCTTCTTTTCAAGTTGACTTGGTAGTGAAGGACCAAAAGAATCGTATTATGAAAAATAAAATGAAGGTATACCCTGAAGATTGGTATAAAAACAATACCTATAATTGTTATTTAAGCAGTGATAAACAGTACGGGTATGCGGTGGACGAAAATTTTCAAGTTGCCTTTTTACAGGATGATTCCGAGATGTTTGATCGTAAAAAAGCCTATCTTTTTGTCACGGCACGCGATGGAATAAAAAATGCGATTGTGCAAGATAGCGCCAAATACGATAGTAAGTTTTTAGAACAAGATGTTCCTAATCTGTGGATTAGGGGTGTTTACTTTGACGGCGCACAATATCATGATGCCGAGCAGATTCCTATCCAGTCAGATTCTAAGCGGGCGGCTTTAAATGTTGAAATTACTACAGATCAAAAAAGCTATTATCCCGGGGAAGAGGCTCAGGTAGTAGTTAATGTTAAAAATGCTCAAGGTTATCCTGTGCAGTCAAAATTATTGATTAGCGTGGTGGATGAAGCAGCCTTTGCCGATCAGAGGGATGGCGCCGATATTTTACAGAGTTTGTATGGGAAATATGTGAATGCGGGATTCGGCAATTATTTTACCAGTTATGGAACTGTTGGTGAATCTTTGCAGCAAAGCACAGTTAGTGATGATGTGGATGATAAGGTCTCTACAGGCAGGCAGACATGTTCTGAAAATATTTTTTTCCAACAGGTGAATACTGATAGAAATGGTCAAGGAAAGATTAATTTGACGCTGCCGGAATGTGTTTCCTCTTGGAAAATTACTTGTCTTGCTTTGCTTGATCAACCGGTTATTAATGCCGGACAAAATGAAAGCACTTTAATTGTGAACCGTTCTTTACATGGTGAAATAATTGCTGGTAGCGGCTACCTAACCAAAGATAATCCCACTATCTTTTTGCGTGCGGGAGGCAAAGAAGACGAAGAAGAGGTTATGTTTTCTGTCCGTTTGGAAAACTTGGCGGGGCAGGTGCTGGAGCGGTACAATGTTCAGGGTTTTCTTAATCAGCAAACTCCTTTGGAGCTTGGTGAATTAAAAACAGGCACCTATTCCTTGATAGCTGAGGCCTCTACTCTTTCCGGAACCAGTAGTTCTTTTATGAAAACATTAGTGGTAGAGGATCAATATCTGGATGCTAATTTATCTGATCAGACGGAATTGGCTAAAAAAATAGATCTTGAGCATAGTGATCAGCAGCCTACCCTAGTAATTTTTTCTGCTCAAAACAGAGGTCAACTATTTAGCGACTTGTGGAAGCTTTCCGGTAATGAATCTGGCCGCTTAGAGATTTTATTAGCCAATCAAATATCTAAGGAGTTTTTATCCGAATATAATGAGCAGCTAGCTGATCTGTTTGATTATTCTCAGCCTGATTTATCAGTCTACCAGAACGCTGATGGCGGTATTTCTGCCTTGCCTTTTGGTGAAAGTGATTTGTTTGTGAGTATGCAGGCGGCCTCTCTAAAAAAAGAATATTTTGATAATCGAAAACTACAAGGATACTTTCAAAAAATTATCAGTAATTCCTCAGACCGCGGACATAAGTTGCTGGCAGAGGCTGGCTTAGCTGCTTTAGGGCAGCCGGTACTGCAAAACTTACAAAATTCTCTCAAATTAAAAGATTTGACCAGTGAGGAAATGCTGGCTATTTATTGGGGCTTGATACAGGCTGGAGATGTGCAAGCGGTGCGGCATAGTTTCCCTGACTATTTAAGTGAAAACTCAAAAAAAGAGCATAACAATTTAGAAATTAAGGGTAGTCTTGATAATGTTGATGCAGGGGAAAGGCGAGCCGTTTTGGCGATGATGATTGCGGCTTATTGTGGGCAGGAGGAGGATTATTTACTATTGCGTAACTATTTACTGAGTGCCCCCGAACAAATGACACCAACTGATTTGGCTATTGCTATTGGCTCCACTGTTTTATTGCCGCAGCTTGCCAGCAATGATTCTTCCTTTACCCATATTGTTGACGGGATGGATAAAAAAATAAACTTACAAGGGGCAAGGGATTACAATGTATTTTTGACCGCAGCACAGGTTGAAAGTATGTTGTTTAAGGATTTGCAGGGTCGGACATTTGTAACTTCCCTTTATCAAAAGAGAACCGATGAGGAGGCTTCACAAAAGGCTTCTTTGTCCCGTTCTTATGAAGTATCAGCAATGAATACCGAAGATGCGGCTATGAAAATTGGAGTAATGAAGGTTTCTTTATACTATAATCTGCCGGCAGAGTTATCTCCCGGCACGTATACGATTACAGACTATATGCCGTCGGGATTACGTTTTTTGACGAGTGAGCAAAAGCTTGTTAATGAGGTTGAGACTTTTACTTCAGTGCGACAAGATGGGCAAAAAGTCTCTTATACCGTTAATAAAGAAAAGGGTCAGAAGCTGCAAGGGTCGTTTAAGTATTATTGTCAAGCTGTTTCTGGGGGCATGCTTACAGCAGAGGCAGCCGCTTTGAGTTTTGATAAAACAGTTGAAGTTGTCGCTAAAACAGATCGGGATCAAGTGACTATAGAATAAAAAAACAATGCTTACTGTTTAATTAAGCAGTAAGCATTGTTTTTTAACGATATTCGTCCAAGCTCTCCAGAGCCGCTATCAATTCATCCATATTGACAAATTCTATGCCTGCAATAATTTTATCGCGCATTTCCGGATAAAGGTTATCAAGATAGATATCGGTGATTTCCAAGGGTGGCTGTTCGCTGCCTAAAGGACCTCTGAAGATGGCTATACGTCCTTCAGCTACTGATAAATAACATTTTTCTTCATCCTGGGGGCAAAATTCGGTGATTTCTCTAAAGACAACGGCCTGTCCGTTTTCTCCCCAAAAAACCTCCCAGCCTTCCGTCTGTAGTTGATTAAAGCTTTTTTCTGCAAATTCCGGATCGCCTGTTTTGTTTTCTACTACCAGATGTTGGCAGTTATTGTAATAGATTTCCTGTCTTACCGGTGTTTCGGCGGTGATGTATTGAGATTCATCCTGTTCTACCGGAGCATTAGAGTCTTTTTTCTGATTATTATCGAAAAGATTGACAGCGAGAATAGCAGTGGTGACCGCTATTATTAAGAGTAAAACAAGTATGGTTTTATTAAAAATAGGCCAAGCTTTCATGATTTCTCTCCATTTATTATAGACTTTGCTTATATTATTACCCAATTTAGGTTTTTATATAAACATATTTTATTAAAAGATTGTTTTTGTCTATAATGGCAGGAAAAAATAAATTTATAGCGAATATATCATGAGCATGGTCGTGAGTCTTTTTTTTTGCCGGAAACGCTTTATCATACTAAAGGATAACCATGTTGGATTTTTTTATTTGAAAGGAAGTAGTAAGGATGGGGAGCTATTTATGACTCTTTTACAGACAAAAAAACTTTCTATAAACTTTGGGGGTTTATGGGCGGTTAAAGATGTTGATTTTGCTATTGATAGTCATCAAATAGTAGGCTTGATTGGCCCCAATGGCTCCGGTAAAACCACCTTTTTAAATATTATCAGTGGGCTGTATAAAGCCAGTGGTGGAAAGTTTTATATCAATGATGAGGATGTTACAAATTTTAAACCGCATCAGATTTATAAAAAGGGTATTTCCAGGACTTATCAGTCCAGTCGTTTATGCTGGGACTTGAGTGTGGCTGATAATATTTTGGCAGGGCTTTATACTAGACAAAAGAGTACTTTTTTTGATGTTTTGTTGAGGCCCAATAAATGCAATGATGAAATATATGAAGGCTTGCAGAAGGCCATGAACATGCTATGTTATTTTAATGCTGATTTAGTTGATAAACGTTATGAACTGACTAAAAATATTTCTCATATTGACAGAAGACGGATTGAAATTAGTCGTGCTTTAGTAGGCGATCCACAGGTGCTTTTGCTTGATGAACCGACAGCCGGCTTAAATAGAGAAGAAACCATGACCATGCTGCATGACATTGGCATGATCAAAGAGCAAAATCCGGCTATTTCCATTATCATTATCGAGCATGATATGCAGGTGATGAAAGAAGTGGCGCAACGTATCGTCGTTTTTAATGCCGGGCAAAAAATTGCTGAAGGTCCTTATGATGAAGTCATCAATGATCAAAGGGTTATTGATGCCTACTTAGGGGGAGCGGCCATATGAGTGTAATGCTGAAGATGGAAGGGGTTTATACTCACTATGATCGCATACCCATGATGATCGATGTTAGTATGCAAATCAAAAAAGGGCAGGTTGTTTGTCTTTTGGGCGCCAATGGTGCCGGAAAAACGACACTTTTAAAAACTATTTTAGGAATGGTTGCCGCAGACCGTGGGCGAATTTATTTAGCTGATCGTATTATTAATGATTTGCCCGCACATAAACGTGTAGAAATGGGGATTGCCATGGCAGCCGCCTCTTTTGGTAATTTTCCTAAAATGACTATTGAAGCAAACTTAAAAATGGGAGCTTATTATATAAAGGATAAAGATCTTTTGAGACAGCGCCTTGAGGAAGTTTTTCAGATTTTTCCTGTACTTAAAGAGCGTTTGCAGCAAAAGGCGGGGACTTTATCAGGTGGAGAAAGAACGATGTTGACGATTGCTTGTGCGATCATTAATAAGCCACAGCTGCTTTTGATGGACGAACCTTCTTTGGGTTTGTCACCTTTGATGGTAGAAGAGGTTTATCGTATTATTGAACAACTCAATCAAAAAGAAGGAATGACCATCCTGTTGGCGGAACAAAACATTCAAAGAGCTTTACAGGTTGCTCATTTTGGCTATATATTACAAAAGGGGCAGGTGACATTTGCCGGTGATAAGCGGGCCTTATTACATAGTGAATATGTGACATCTCCTATTATATAAAGGTTTAAACTATTGCCATAGGTGATAGAATAATATATGTATTTTTGAAGGGAGAAAAGAGATGAAAAGATCAAGATTGTTTGCCATTTTGGTGGCGGCAGCGGTAGTTGTAGCTGCTTTTGCTACCGGTTGTAGTAGTGGAGAGAGTAATACTGCTGAAAAAAAAGAGACTGTAAAACTGGGTTTTATTGGTCCGATTACCGGTGCGGATGCTGCTGAGGGTGCGGCTGCACGGAACGCTTTTTTAATGGCTGTTGATGCTGCTAATGATTCCGGTGAATATCCTTATAACATCGAAGTTGAGGTTATTGATGATGCTGCAACTGCCAGCACAGGGGCTGCCGGCGCACAGCAATTGGTAGCAGACCCTGATATTGTGGCTGTTTCCGGGCACTGGAATTCTCCGGTTGCCGAAGCTACTATTCCTATTTTTAAGCAAGCCAATATTCCCCTTTTGATTTGGGGTGCGATTAAAGATGGTCTTACCAGTGAAGAAAACTATCCTTATATTACCCGTTCAGCACCGACTGCTGCACAGGAAAACCAGCCTTTGGCCGAGAAAACCATGGGGCAGGGTGGCTTAGATTATAAAAAATGGTTTATCGTTTCTGATGTTTCTTCTTATGGGGAAGCCAACACCATTGAGTTTACCAACAAAATCAAGGAATTTGACGGAGAATTAGTTGGTACTGAAAAAGTACAAACAGGTACCGTTGATTTTCGTTCTGTAATTTCTAAAATCAAAACTAGTGATGCGGATGCCGTTTATTATGGCGGTGTTGTGACGGAAGCTTCTTTACTAAAAAACCAATTACATGAAGAAGGATTAGACAATCTACTTTTTGCCGGAATTTCCGGTGTTTGTTCGGAGGACTTTTTGAAAATCGGCGCGGAGGCTTCTGAAGGGGCATTATCTGTAAAGCCGGGCGTTGATCCTGCAAAATCCTCTGAGGGTGAAGTTTTCTTGGCGGCCTATGCTGAAAAAGGTTACACTGAACCGGTGGGAGCGTTTACCCCTTATGCTTATGAAGCAGCAGTTATCCTGCTTAATGCTTTGAAAGAATGTGGCGACACTCCAACCGCTGAGGCGATGGTGAATGCTATTAAGGATAGTAAAACTACCGGTATTATGGGTACCACTACCTTTGATGAAATTGGACAAACCGAGAATGTGGCAGCTTATCTTTTGATTGTACAAGATGGTGAGTGGGTACCATATGATGATTCAGAATATGCTGCAGGCATTCGTACTTTACCGGGTAAATAAATAGTTATTAACTAAATAATTATACCAGGTATAGGATCTTTCTTGTTCTATACCCGGTGTGATTATTATCCGGGTGTCATGAAAGAGGTTTAATGTTTCAATGGAACTTTTAAGCGGGCAGATTGTCAACGCTATTTTGTTAGGTTGCACATACACGCTGATTGCGATTGGTTTTTCGCTGTTTTTTGGTGTTCTAGACGTAGTAGTTTTTTGTTCGGGAGATATTGCAATCTTCGGTGCTTTTTCCATTATGGGGGCTTATACTATTGTGCTAAGCTCTCCCCTTTATGGTTTTTTGCCCTTTATTGTGCTTATTTTTATTGTGCTGGCAATATCCGCCCTTCTTTGTGCCTTTTTGGGTTTGATGACATATCGGCTGTCGATTAAGCCCTTTGAAAAATCCTCAGCATTAATGCCCCTTTTAAGCACCATTGCTTTGGGTGTAATCATTAGGGAATGCTTAGGTTTATTGTTTCATCGGGTTATTAATCCTTTGTCAGAAATGGCCAGTGCCGGGGGTGAGGCTATTCAGGTAGTGGCCGGACGTAATCCCCAGGCTATGCCTAATTTAATTGCTCCTGGAGGAACTATTACAGAACGCAATTTAATTATTATTATTGTGACAGTTGCTATTTTGATCGCATTGTTTTTGTTTTTGAATAAGACTAAATTGGGTCTTTCTATGCAGGCCATTTCGCAAAACAGGGATGCTTCCAGAATGATGGGCATCAATGTTAATAGAGTGGTAATTGCCACTTTTATGATTGGCGGAGCGCTTTTGTCCATAGGGGGCTTTTTAGTGGGATCTTATAATACGATTGTGCGTTTTGATAATGGTTCTTTATATGGAATCAAAGGTTTTTCCGCGGCTGTTGTGGGTGGATTGAGTAACATTTATGGAGCGGTTGTTGGCGGCATGCTCCTGGCTTTTGTGGAGGTTTTTGTCTCCGGGTATTTGCCAAATGGGACAGCCTATGCCAGCATTGTGGCTTTTGTCGTGGTAGTCTTATTTATCGTCTTTAAACCTGAGGGTGTTTTGGGTAAAAGGATGATTGAGAAGGTTTGAATAACCAGTATGCTTAGGAAAGAAAGAAGAACAGAAAATTTATGGAAGATGTGACAAAAAAGACCCTGACAATTAAAAAGGAGTTTAAGGATAATCCTCTTTTGGTAGTAGTATCAAATTTGGTTATCTTTGCCTTGATTTATTTTATTTTAACCTCAGTCTTTCAGATTAGCATGGTGATGCTGGGCGGGGTGATTGCCGCTCTTTTGCTGATGGAAAGAAAGGGTTATTTGGGCTCTTTATTTGCAGCTTACAATAAGCATAAAAAGGTAGCCTTTCTTTCGGCGCTGATTTTAGCTTTTCTTTTGCCATTTTCTTTAGCTGATCAAAGATATATCGCCCATATTTGCATTATTGCCTGCTTGTACGGGATGGTTGGCCTGGGGCTTAATTTTCAAATGGGTTCAACAGATATGGTTAACTTTGCGCCGGCCGCTTTTATGGGTATTGGTGCTTATTCTATGGCAGTTGTAACCACTAAGCTTACTCTTTCCCCTTGGTTGGGGATGGGAGTGGCGATCATTATGTCTGTTGGCATGGGGCTGGTGATTGGCTTGCCTACTTTGCGAACCAAGAGCTATTATTTATCACTGGTGACGATGGCCCTGCAATTGACTTTCACGATGCTTTTGTACAATATTCCTTACTTAGGTGGTCCTAATGGTATTAGTGGTATTGCTCCTTTGTCTATTGGCGGATTTTCCCTCCTTGAAAGTTATACAATTTTTGGAATTAAGCTGGCACCGCAGATACCTTATCTGATTTTATGCATAGGTATTTTAATTCTGTTTGCCTATATTGCGATGCGTGTTTATATTTCACGGATTGGTTTATCGCTTAATCTTATTTCCCAAGATGAGGTAAGCGCCGGCTGTATGGGTGTCAATCTTTCCCGGCAAAAATTACTGGCTTTTATTATTGGCGCAATTTTTTGTGGGGTGGCCGGTGCTTTATATGCCAGTTATATGTCGTATGCCGGACCCGAGGATTTTAATTTCAGCAAATCGCTGATGTTTATTTGTATGGTGATTTTAGGCGGGATGGATAATGTGATTGGTGTTATTACGGGTGCCTTTATCCTAACTGTGATCATGGAGAAACTACGGGTCTTTTCAGATTTCCAGCAATTAGTTTATGGGATTGTTTTAGTAACTATTTTAATCATCAGGCCGGCCGGATTGATTCCTAAAAGGGTGCGTAACTATTGCCAGTCTTTTGGACGTAAAATTAGAGGGCCGTCAAAAGAGCAGGAAAAAAAGAAAGACTAACCTCGAAAGAGCCACTCATTATGAGTGGCTCTTTGTTTTAGCAGGAAAAACAGCCCTTTTAGAGAAATCTTTAAAAAGGGCTGTTTTGAGGGGAATAAATAGGAGAGGATGTGTTTTGATGTCTTTAACAGAGTTACAAAAGGAGATTTATGCGCGGAACATTGCCTTATCAGAAGTGGGTGAAAAGGGGCAGGAAAAGCTAACAAAAGCCGCTGTATTAGTAGTTGGTAACGGTGGATTGGGTTCCTCGGCATTGCTTTATTTGGCGGCAATGGGGATAGGTAGGATTGGCCTTTGCGACGATGATGATATTAGTTATAGTAATTTGAATAGACAAGTCTTATATAATAGAGCCGATGTTGGGCTTCAAAAAAACGATGTTGCCAAAAAAAGGTTGCAGGAGCTTAATCCTGATATTAAAATCGATCTTTACAAAGAATTTTTGACCACAGAAAATGTTGTTGATATTTGTCAAGGGTATGATATTGTGGTCGATTGCCTGGATAATTTGGCTACGCGTATTTTAATAAATGATACCTGTTTAAGGCTGAGAATTCCTTTTGTGCATGCGGGGATTTATAAATATCATGGACAGACTTTAACGGTGCTTCCCGGAAAGGGACCATGTTTACGTTGTCTTTTCTCAGAAGAGGATCTTGAATCATTGCAACGGCAGGAGGATTTAAATCTTTCTTTAGATGGGGTGCCCGGGACTACTCCCGGGGTTTTTGGTTTGCTGGAGGCTTGTGAGGTTTTTAAATATATAGTGGGATTGCCTGTAAATAATCAGAGTTTATTTTATCTGGATACCTTAAATATGACTTCTCACAATATTCAGCTGGAACGCAATCCTCATTGTCTTTGCAATCAGATATTTAAACAGCAGCTCATATGAGCTGCTGTTTAAATATCCGGCAGATTGTGGATATCCGGCAGACGTTTTTTCATAAGCTGATTGAATAATGTATAGACTATAAAGGCTATGCCTGTTCCTAATAAAAAGCCTATTATTACATCGGTTGGATAATGCATGGCTAAGTAGATACGCGAAAAGGCAATAATAGTTGCCATGATATAGGCAATGAGTCCTAGGTTTTTATTAACTTGCCGAACGATGAAGGCGGCGGCAAATGATGACACGGCATGACTGGAAGGCAGAGAAAAGCTGTCCAGGGGAGGGATCAGAAGTTTTATTTGAGGATTAGCTATAAAAGGACGATCGCGGGCGATAATATTTTTTAAAAGGCCCTCGCTGAAAACTACGGATAAGAGTAGTGAGATTAAAAGCAGCGCGCCGAAGAAGCGATATTGTTTGGAGATAAGCAGGAGAAGCGCAGCAGCTATCCAAATTAAGCCGCCGCTGCCTAGTCTGCTAAATAAGATCATCAAAAAGTCACCTATAAAAGAGTGCAAATTGGTATTGATAAAATTAACTATGAACATGTCCCAGCTTTGAATGATTTCCATATATCTACGATCACCTGAAAAACTTTTTTAATCAGAAAAATTGGTTTGAGCGGAAGGGTTTTATCAATCAATAAAAGGGACCGCCTTTAGCGGCGGTGTCCTTTTTGTTTGTTTGCCTGTATATGATCTTTATATAAAAGGTTTGGGCTTTGCAAAAAGACATTTAATAAAAAGCAGGTAATACGGCATAGGGTTAGTAAAAAAACAGCTCCGGAATTTTTTCACAGCTTATTAATTATATAAGGATCCGAAGGAGTCAAAAGGATAGACCCTGAAAAGTGCCTTGCCGCGGATATGGGATTTATCAATCGTGCCTACAGAGCTGTCTCTGCTGTCATGGCTTTCATTCCTGTTGTCCCCGACTACGAAATAGGAGGAGGAGTCAATAATCATGTTTATTTCACCAAAGGTATTTATGCCATTTAAATAGGGTTCTATCAACTCTTCCCCATTAACATAAATTTTGCCGTTTTTTATCGATATTTGTTCATTGGGCATGCCCACGATACGCTTGATATAGTATTTATTATTATAATCAGGAGCATCAATAATTACAATGTCGCCCCTTTGAGGATCCGAGATAAAATAATTTATTTTACCGGTGAAGAGGCGATCTCCATCTTGTAGTGTAGGGGTCATTGAATGTCCCCTGACCAGGGTCATGTCAATTACAAAAGTTTTAATAGTAAAAGCAACGGCAAAAGCGATAGCGATTAAAACTATCACAGTGAGGATGGAACGAGCGGTGCTTTTTGGTGGGTGAGCCTTTCTCAGATCCTCTTCCCGAGCGTACTTAGGGAGATCTGTTGGGGGTTCACTAGTGATTGCTTGAGGTCTGAAGGTGGTCGTTTCCTTTGTTTGCGCGGAAAAGGGTTTGATCTCTTCTGTAGGAGTTGCCGGCTCATTTTGAGGAGAAAGGTCATTCGTTGGTGGACATTCGATAATAAAATTGCTGGCGCTTACGAGGGGTTTTTTTTCTGTTACTTTTGAAGGGGTTGGAGTCTGTTGCTCCTTCAGCTGTTCAGTTTTTTGTTCAATCTTTCTTTCTGGTGGGGACATAAAAGGTTTTTCTTTACCCAGTTCGGAAAGAATTAAGGTAGTTTCTTCTTTAGTACGTAAATTTTGCTGTTGCATGGCAGATAACTTCAGGTTGGCTTCTTGAGCTAACTCTCTAGCTGCAGCTAATTCCTTTTGGGCAGCCAAATATTTTTGATTAAGTTGCTCTTTAAGGTGCTTACCCGCCAGATAAGCGGCAGTATCGGCTTTTTGTTTTTGGTTTATCTGCTCTGCCTTTTGCTGAGAAATATGCGCTATTTCACTGGCTTCTTCGGCGAGCCGATCCGATGCTTGAGCAATGTTTTCCAAGTTTTCAAACTCTTTTTCAGTGTTTTTAAGGTCCTTGAGTAGTTTTTCAACAGCAGCTTCTGCTTGTGATACGGCTCCGGCTGCTGAATCCCTGGCACTTTTTTGTGTATTAATTGCCGCATCAGAGGCACGTAAGGCCTGGTTTGCCGCATCAATTTTTGCTTTATGTATACGCTCATCATCAGGAGTAAAATTTTTTTTCAGGATGCTATCTGCAGCCTTAGCCGCAGTCATCGCCTTTTGTGCAGCAGCAAAAGCATGCTCCGCCTGATTTTCCGCATCCATAGCTAATGATATCAGTTCCGGAGCACTTTGTTGGTCGGCGGTTTCCTGTGGCCATGGTTTATCATCCGGCATAGTCTGTTGAGGACTGTCAGGAGAATTGACCGATGGTTTATGTTTGATCCATTCTGGCTTGTTATCATTTCTATTTTGCCAAAAATTGTTGGTCAATTTTATCATCCTTTCTTTGAGTGGTTCTCTTTTATGCCAATATTATATATATTATATCATTATAACATTATATAAACGCTTATAAAAGAAAAATTTTCCAGAGAAGGAATTTTAATTAAAAAGTTAAATATATGTAAGGAAGGGAGGAACACAATGAAAGAAGTGGATATTTATACAGACGGAGCTTGTTCTGGCAATCCTGGTGCCGGTGGCTGGGGTTGTGTTCTTTTATATGGTCCTCATCGCAAAGAGGCCTCTGGTGCGGAGGCTTTAACAACCAATCAAAAAATGGAATTGCGGGCGGCTTTAGAAGGGTTAAAGCTACTTAAAGAGCCTTGTCGTGTTAATTTATATAGTGACAGCGCCTATCTTATTAATGCCTTTACCAGGGGCTGGATAGAAAAGTGGCAAAACAATGGTTGGCTGAACAGTAAAAAAGATCCTGTAGAAAACCAGGATTTGTGGAAAGGCTTGATCGAGCAAAGCAGGGTACACCGGATAAACTGGGTCAAGGTCAAGGGTCATGCCGGCAACCCGGAAAATGAACGCTGTGATCAACTAGCTCGAGAAGCGATCAACAAGTGATAAAATTTTTTCAAAAGAAGCCTTTTATTATTTAACCGCGTAACTACTCGATTACTTAACTACGAGCACATCAGCTGTGGTATGGTGAATGACTCGTTCTGTGACAGAGCCCATAAAGACTCTTTTAGTCAAGCTGGCAAGGCCGCGGCAACCCATGATTAACAGGTCATATTCGCCGGAGTCAGCCTCTTTTATAATCTCTTCAGAAGGGAAGCCCACACCGACAATATGTCGTGGTTTGATCTCGGCTGCTGTAAACCTTTCGGAAACATAATCTAAAAGCATTCGTCCATGTTCTTTTTCACGCTCTGTTAACTCAGTTTGCGTTTCATAGATATTTTTCATAAGAGGACTAGGCATAGCAGACATGTTATAAATTGGTTCTTGAAAGACAACTGTGATTAAGGTTACTTCTGCGGAAAAGGCTTTGCTCATTTTTACCCCCATATCGGCGGCTTTTAATGATTGTTCGGATCCATCAATAGCGATTAATATTTTCATAGGAATGCCTCCTTAACACCATGAATCAAATTGGAAAATTGTTTTATTTTAGTATATCCAGTTATGGCGAAAAAGTCAAACAACTATCGATGTTTTTACAATATTTCTTGTTTCGGCAGGGAAAATTATCATTGATCCAGAATGAATTTATAGAATATTTTTAGAAAACGGGTGATTTTTTTGACCAAAGGGTTGTATGAATCATTAGTGGAACAAATTATTGATGGTGATGATGAAGCCGTTGATCAAACAACGGATAATTTACTGGCCGAGGGGCAATCACCTATGGCTATTATTAACGATGGTCTTTTAAGGGGTATGACTGAAGTGGGGGAGCTTTTCAAAGAGGGGGAAATGTTTGTGCCCGAGGTTATGATGGCGGCGCAAACTGTTACTTGTTCTTTGGACAAGTTAAAGGTTTTGATCAAGGAAGAAGATAGGCCGCAAATGGCCAAGGTTGTTATTGGCACAGTACAAGGGGATTTACATGATATTGGCAAAAACTTAGTGGTGATGATGATGGAAAACAGTGGTTTTGAAGTCATTGATTTAGGGACCGATGTTTCTCCGGAGGCTTTTTATCAAGCGGCTAGGCAGCATGATGCTGATATTATAGGTATGTCATCTTTATTAACCACAACAATGCCGGCCATGCGGGAGACAGTGGACGCCGTTAAGGCCGCAGGTCTGCGTGAGAAGGTGAAAATTATTATCGGTGGTGCGCCGGTGACGGCCGAATATGCCTCTCAGATTGGTGCTGATGGGTATTCGGAGGATGCCGTGCGAGCGGTAGAGTTGTGTAAGAATTTATTAAATATTTAGGATTTAAGGAGAGAATATGTTAATAGTTGGAGAATTAATTAATACCAGCAGGAAAGCTGTTGAATCGGCCGTGGCAGCAAGTGATGCGGCAGTCATTCAGGAAATTGCCCAGGCTCAGGATAAAAAGGGTGCAGATTATCTGGATATTAATTGCGGTACCTTTGTTAATGATGAGGCGGCACGTATGCAATGGCTGGTTGAGACGGTGCAAAAGGTTAGCAAAAAACCACTTTGTATTGACAGCCCTAGTGCAAGGGTTTTGGAAAAGGGTTTGACAGCAATTACTCATGGTCGCCCCATGATTAACTCCATTACTGCCGAAGAGCGGCGTTTTGCTGAAATTCTGCCCTTGGTTTTAAAATATCAGGCTAAAGTGGTGGCCCTTTGTATGGATGATGAGGGTATTCCGACCACGGATAAAAAGCGTTTTGCCATAGCGGAAAAACTTATCACCGAATTAATGGCAGCCGGTTTAGCAGCAGATGATATTTATTTGGACCCCTTGGTGCAGCCTGTAGCCACCGATGCTCTGGCAGGCAAGGCGGTTTTAGATACCATTTATGCCATTAAAAAAGGCTATCCACAGGTGCATTGTATCTGCGGTTTGTCCAATATTTCTTTTGGGTTGCCTAATCGAGCACTTTTAAATAGAACTTTCATGGTGCAAACAATGACTGCCGGTATGGATGCTTATATTGCTAATCCCACAGATGATCAGTTGATGGGTTTACTTTATGCCGCCGATACCCTTTTGGGAAATGACGATTTTTGTTTAAAATATCTTAAAGCCCATCGTAAAGGGCTATATGAAAGATAAAAAGAGCATAATTAATGGGGGTACGCTTGGCGTACCCCCATTAATTATGCTCTTTAGTAGACGTTACAGAGTTTTTATATTGCCTGGATCATAACAAAAAAGAGAGATAAATGTTTTTAGATAACTCTTGTATAAAGCTCGACGGGGGCTTTTTCCTCCAATAAGTGAGCCATCTGCGGCACAATATCATTAAAATGACTGCTGGAATTATGGGCATCAATAGCTGCTTGATTTCGCCATATTTCGATAAAAGTTAAGATTTGGGGATTTTGCATATCTTGATATAAACCGTAGGAAATGCAGCCTTCTTCATTCTGGCTGGCTGCCACTAGGTCGCAGGCTAAGGTTTTAAATTCTTCAATTTTATCTGCTTTGACATAACGTTTGGCAATAATGGTGATCACAATGATCCCTCCTTATAAGTATTTAGAAAAAGTATTTAGATGTTAAATCTGAAATCAATAATGTCACCATCGGCAACAATATAATCCTTGCCCTCCAATCTAAAATGTCCTTGATCCCTTGTTGCGCTGATGCTGCCAGCGGCTTTTAGCTGTTCAAAGGCAACTGTTTCGGCACGGATAAAACCACGTTCAATATCGGAATGGATTTTGCCGGCGGCCTTTTTGGCGGGAAGACCTTTTTTAATGGGCCATGCGCGTACCTCGTCACTGCCGGCGGTTAAAAAAGAGATCAGACCCAATTGACTATAAAGAGCCTGAGCCATGCGACTGATTCCGCTTTCTGTTAACCCCAGTTCGGACAAAAACAGTTCCCTTTCTTCAGCGGGCAGCTGCTGGATTTCCTCCTCAAGCTTGGCACAGACGGGTAAAACCTCTATTTCTTGTTCGGCGCACCAAGAGAGAATTTCTTCTTTTTGCGGCCAGTTGGCGGCTGCTGCCTGCTCTTCATCCAAATTAATGATGATTAACATAGGCTTGGTGGTTAAAAAGGTGATATGGTTTAGTGCTTCTTGTTCCTCTTCAGTAAATTCCAAACTTTTTAAGGGTTGTTCATTTTCTAAATGTTTTTGACATTTTTTAAGCACCTGTTCTTCAGCAGGATGCTCTAATTTTTTCTTATGACCACTGTTAATACGCGCCAAACGCGTTTCAATTAATTGTAGATCTGCAAACAGCAGCTCACTGTTGATGGTATCAATATCACGCATTATATCGATACTATCCTCCACGTGCACCACCTCATCATTTTTAAAGGCACGCACGATATGGGCTAAAGCATCAACGTTAGCAATTGACTGTAAAAACTCATTACCACTGCCCTGACCTTGGCTGGATCCTGCGACAAGTCCCGGTACATCGATAATTTTAATTTGGGCAAAGGTCGTTTTTTTAGGTTTAAACATTTCGGTCAGATAATCCAAACGACTATCGGGAACCAGGGCATGAGCCATATTAGTAGTTGTTTTACCGGAATAAAAGGCACTGGTTTCTATGCCGGCATTGGTTAAAAGATTAAAAAAAGTGGTTTTGCCGACGATTGGCAAACCGATAATACCACATGAAAGAGCCATAATAATCCTCCATAATCTCTATTCTTTATACATTATACCGAAAAAATAAGTTATCTACAAGGAGATGAGGATAAAAAGTAGTAAACTAGTTTTTAAGAGATGATGGAAAGAATAAAGGCTATCTGTTATAATATAAATAAATTAATGAGAAAGGGTCGCTATTTATGAAAAAAGAGCAGCTGGCGAATATTTTACAACAGGTGGCAGAGGGATTGCTTGCTCCCACTTTGGCCTTTGAGCAGTTGCAGGGATTTGCAGATCAAGGGTTACCGTATGCTAAGTTAGATTACCAGCGGGAGCTGCGTCGGGGTTTTCCCGAAGTGGTTTATGCCCAGGGTAAAACGACGGAGCAGGTTCTTGGTATTTTAAAAGCTTTAGCGGAAAAATCAAAGAGTAATATTTTGGCGACTCGTTGCAGCCGGCAGCTGTGGCAGGAAATTGCAGCGGATTTACCGGAAGCACAATATTATGAAGAGGCGCAGCTAATCTGCATTGAACAGCAAAAACCTCAAAATGAGGGACTTGTTGCCGTGCTTTGTGCCGGGACATCTGATCTGCAGATAGCCGAGGAGGCCGCCTTAACTGCATATTTTATGGGGAATAAAGTACAACGTTTTTATGATGTAGGGGTGGCCGGGATTCATCGTCTTTTGGGGATTTGTGATCAGTTGAAAAAAGCACGGGTTTTGGTGGTAGTTGCCGGCATGGAAGGAGCTTTACCTAGTGTGGTTGCGGGATTATTGGATAAACCGGTGATTGCCGTACCTACCAGTGTGGGATATGGCGCCAGCTTTCAAGGTGTGGCTGCCCTTTTGGGTATGCTGAACAGCTGCAGCTCCGGTGTGACTGTCGTCAATATAGATAACGGTTTTGGTGCCGGTTACGCAGCTTCGCTGATCAATAAGGTTGCCTTAAAATAACTGCCGAGTGTAATGGCAATTTAAGTTTTTACGGTTGCTTTTGCAGCTGCTGTTATAATGATGTTTATCATATGTAAAATATTGGCAATATCTATATTTTACGATATAATAAAGTGTAGATATTTTTAAATCTGGATGAGTGAAGGAGTTTACAATGGTCACTGCTGATTGGGTTCTGTTATGTTTTTGTTTGCTGAGTATCTTGATCGGCTGGAATAAAGGTGCCTTGCGGATTTTGAGCGGAATTGGTTCTTTGTTTATCGCTTGGCAGGCAGCAAGGGTCTTTGCTTCACTTTTGGCCGGTTGGTTATATGGGCTATTAGGGCTTACTACGGGTTTTGGGGAAACAGGAGCGTGGAATTCTATCTATTTATTTTTAGATGGAGCCTCTGTGTTTGAGAAGGTTTTTTATGTAATTGCTTTTATTATTATTTTTGTTATAGTGGTGGCGATTATCAGGGCTGTTGCTAAGGGTATCAGGGGTATAATGCGTGGCAACGTGTTAGGGGCTATTGACAGTGCTGTAGGAGCCTTTTTTGGCTTGTTTATTCTAGCGGTGATCATTAATTTACTGACAACCTTGATTTTACCTTTGGCGGGCGGAACGGAAGGTCATCTTTATGATCTTCAGGTTTTTTTAGCTTCTTCAGAAATTATTTTACCGCTGCTCTTGGGCATGACGGGATATTTTTTGACTACTGCAACCGGCATTATGGAATCTTTAGGTTTGCCGCAGATTACTGCCGAGGGTGCAGAGATGCCTTTGCTGCCGCTGGATTAAAAACATTACTGTATGATGCGTGCGGCGGGCAGAAAAAATCAACGCTATCACTAATAAATAAGCAAACGAATCAACAGGTTTTTGGTTGGAAATGGGGACGATCGTTGCATAAACAGATTGCGGCATTTGCTGATTAAATATTTTAACATTTGTAAAAGGCTAACAATCCCTTGATGTAATGGTTTAGGGATTTCACCCATCTATGGATCTTTATGGAAGAGAATTATAAATGTTAATCTAAGGGGGGATTTTTCTATGGAAAATGTGCAAATTATTTTAGACTGGATTTATAACCACTGGTTATCCTTTTTACAGTATAAATATGCCTGGTTAGTTATAATTGATATTATTGCTGCGATTATATTAATAATTCTTGGTATAAAAATAATTAAGGAGCGCAAAAAAAATGTGCCCAATGAAAACCCTTCAAAAATAGCGGCAAAAGTGCCGCAGGCGAGCGTTTTCCGGCATCCTCTGAATGGGCAAGAAAAAGGCGATATTGTGGAGCCGGTTTTGCCTTTATCTGAAGTTGTTCCTAAAAACAACAACGTAGCTGTTCAAGCTACAGGGGGAGCCTTTAAATTCCCCGCTCTGGCAAAAAGACTTAAGACGCATAAAGGGATTCTTTCTGAAAAACTGATTGCAGAATGCCAGGCTGCGGGAGCTGACCTTCTGCCTGACATTTTAGCCATTTATGATCAACTGGATCCGAGAGTTGCGCAGAATATCAGAGACTTATCTATTGAAGAAGGTTGGTTAGTGAAGTACACTAAAGAGCTGTCACATGCGGATAAAAACAAAGAAACTTTATTGGCATCTTGGAGAATATTCCCTGATTCCCGTGTATTGCCGCAACTGGTAGAGCTTTTAGCTCATAAAGAAGAATCCCTTCACTTAGATGGGGTATGGCTTTTAAATACCATTAATGACAAGCGCTGTTTGCCATATTTAGTTGCTGCATTATTGCAGCCGCAGAAATACCTTACTGCTCGGGTGGGGGAAGTCTTTGAAAATTTTGGCATGAGTGCGGCCAATCTTTTAGCTAATCTTTTGCCGGAGGTAAATGATAAAAACAAGCTGATCATTTTAGAAACCTTATCGCAATTTTCCGGCGGATATCAATTACTGCCACTAGTTGATTGTTTAAATGACAGCAATTGGGAATTACGTATGACAGCAGTGCGAACTCTGGGCGAAAGTAAATATTATGAAGCAAAAGAGACAGTTTTGCCGCTGACATATGATTCTGTTTGGCAGGTAAGAGCAGCGGCCGCTAAAACTTTGGGCAGCTTAAGGGTACAGGAGGCTCGTGATCGACTGCGCCAACTGCTGGTGGATGATAATTTTTTGGTAAGGGCCAACGCTAAGGAGGCTTTGGACCGTTTAGAATTAGACTATTAATTAGCATAGAGGTGATTCCCTATGGAGGGTACGGAATTAACGATCCCTTTTATTGTAAAATGGTTATCTGAGATAGAGTTTTCGATGATTTTTACTAATGTTTTAAAAATAGCAATCGTTATTGCTATTTGCATTATTGCTATTAAACTTGGCAAAAAAATTATTAATAATATTTTTCTTAAAGCTACTAATATTAAAAATAGCAAACGAGTAGAAACCCTTTCTTCAGTTTGCGTAAGTGTTTGGCGTTATGTGGTCTACTTTATTACTATTTTAGTTGTGATGAGTATCTTAAATATTGATATTATGCCGGTTTTGGCCTCTGCGGGGGTGGCTGGTGTTGCGATTGGTTTTGGAGCCCAGAGCTTGGTTAAAGATGTTATCAGCGGTTTTTTTATTCTCTTTGAAAATTATTATGAGGTTGGTGACTTTATAGAGACCAGTGGTGTACAGGGTTTTGTTGAAGGGATTGGTCTGCGCTCCACCAAAATGAAAGATTGGGATGGTAGCGTGCATGTTTTCCCTAATGGACAGGTTGATGTGGTAACCAACTATTCTCAAGGGGACTTAACCGCTTCTCTACGCATTCCTGTTTCCTATGTAAATGATATTGAGAAGGCTTTAGATATAGTTAAAAAGGTTTGTCAAGATGTCAAGCAGGAATTAATGCAACTTTCACATGGCCCGACAGTTTTGGGTGTTGATGAATTAGGGGAAAGGCAGATATTTATCAGAATTAGTTTTGATGCTGCCTTAAAAGATAAATTTGAAATTGAGCGACAACTACGTCGCAGATGCATAGAGGCGCTGGATGAGGGAGGAATTACTTTGCCATATGCTTTTAAGCAGATTTCTTTCGAGCAAGAACGTTTGGTGGCTAAGCAATAAAAATCAAGGAGTGTTTAGCAGTGATTGATCCGGCAAAAATAGAGATTGGTCAAGTGATAAAATTAAAAAAGGCCCACCCTTGCGGCGGTTTTTTATGGCAAGTCGTTGATCTGGGTATGGATTGTCGGTTAAAATGCCAAACTTGTGGACATGTAGTGCTTTTAAGCCGTCATGATTTAACTAGACGGGTTGTGGCTGTTTTACCAAAAGACTTGCCTAAAAAATAAAATTGTGATACTATGTATTAGTTGCATCAACTTTTAATGGTGCATCCCTGCTCCGCTAAGCGGAGCCGTTAGTCCACAGGGAGGAGGTGTTTGGTTTGCGTAAATATGAAGTGCTTTACATTATGAAGCCTGATCTCTTAGAGGAGAAATATCAGGAGAATATTGAAAAGTATAATGCGTTGATCCAAGCCAATGGCGGTGAAATTCTCAATACTGATATTTGGGGAAAACGTCGTCTGGCATATGAGATCGATAAAATACGCGAAGGATATTATGTTCTTTTACAAATCCAGTGTGATACTGAACTAACTAAAGAATTAGAACGTCATTTTAGAATATCCGAAGATGTTATTCGCTATTTAGTAACCAGAATTGAAGAGTAGTAATCTGTCCTGTAAAGTATTTGAGGAGGGACAAAATGCTTAATAGAATAGTTTTAATCGGCCGTTTAACTAGGGATCCGGAATTACGTTACACCCAAAATGGAGTAGCTGTGGCCAGTTTTACACTAGCTGTGGATCGTTCGTTTAAAAGTGCTGATGGACAAAAAGAAACCGACTTTATCAATATTGTTGCCTGGCGCGGTTTAGGCGAAAATTGCTCTAATTATCTGAGTAAAGGTAAATTAGCTGCTGTTGATGGTCGTTTGCAAATTAGAAGTTATGAAGGTAAAGATGGCGTGAAACGTATAGCGGCCGAAGTTGTGGCTGATGATGTACGTTTTTTATCACCGAGAGATGGTTCGGCGGCAGCAAAGCCTGCGGCCAATGATCATAAAGGCTATGTAAATGACAGCGATCAAACGGATGATTTTGATCCTGAAATGCCGGTCGGTGATGGCGATTTACCTTTTTAAAAATCTTGAATAAATAAGGAGGATCCCCCATGGCTGATCATGAAAGAGGCGAACGTGGCATGCGTAACCGTCGCGGACGGAGACGTGTTTGTAGCTTTTGCGTAGATAAAGTTACAGAAATAGATTATAAAGATACCGCTAAATTACGTAAATATATTACTGAAAGAGGTAAAATTCTACCTCGTCGTATTTCCGGTAATTGCGCAAAACATCAAAGATGTTTGACGACAGCAATCAAAAAGGCTCGAATTGCCGCTTTATTACCTTATACAACCGAATAGTTATCTGATGAATATAGTTATTAAAAGCAGTTGGATCATATCGTCCGACTGTTTTTAACTTTATTATCGGCTAAAAATACCAGTAGGTTTGGTGATAAGGGATCAGTGGGTTAGAATCCTTATTGCCTAGATCACTGTGCTGAAAGAGGCATTATTTAAAGTAAAGTTGTTTACCCCTAGGCGGTCATTGAATGTGTTGTGTTGGTTAAGTTAGTTTAAGAAGGTGTTTTAGATAATATTCCGTCATATTTGTAGGTATTGAGGCAGGAATAGGTATTGAAAGAGCAGAAGATATCTATTTAGCCATATTTTAAAAAATTTGGGATAAGCAGGTTGTCTATGACAGATTTCGATCAGGAACAATTTAATAAGACGGACCTTCAACAAAAGCCGCATCCGGCACGGATTGCTATGATGGTTGCTTTGGCAGGAATTTGCGGTTTAACTAGTTTTTTACCGATTATTGGTTGGGTAGCTTCCCTTATTTATGCCATTCCGTTGGCTATTGTAACCTATCGTTATGGTTTGCGTTGGGGGATTATCGCTCTTTTAGTAGTGACGGTTTTGTTATCCTTGTTTTCAAACCCCCTTTCGGCGGGTTTATTATCTCTTCAAAATGGTGTGATGGGGCTATTTTTTGGACAAAGTTTCAGACTAAAAATGGGTGCCTTACGTATCCTCATTCGAGGTATTGTGCTGGCGGTGGCTCTATCTTTTGCCACTTTACTGATTTCCGCCTTAATGGCGGGCTTTACGCCGCTTTTGATGTATGAGACTTATGTCACGGCGATTGAACAAATGTTGGATACTCTTTTCACTGAAAAGACTTATCAGGGGATGCCTGCCGCTGAGTATAAGGCTGCTTTTTTAGAATTATTTAGTCGTATTTTGCCCAGTCTTTTGGTTATCTACGCTATGCTGATAGCTGCGTTACAGTATCTGTTTATAGTCTTAATCATGCGCCGCTTGGGGCATCAGGTTCCTAAATTGCCGGCTTTTGCAAACTGGCATCTTAATTGGCAGTTAGTATGGGGTTTTATTATAGCGGTGATCCTCAATGCTGTAGGGAATCTAAATGAATGGTCGCTGCTTTCTGTGATTACTGCCAACATTATGTATGTATATTACCCCTTGTTGTTTATTTGCGGATTGGCTTTCTTTTATTGGTTGTCCAAGCAGCTTAAATCTTTAGCATTGATGGTAATTATTGTGATCGCGGCAATTATGTTTTTCAATGTTTTTGTTTACGTGTTATTGATAGTTGCGATTGTGGATCCCATTTTTAATTTACGGGAGAAATTTTATAAATTATTTAACAGAGAAAAAGATGGAGGCGAAAGATAATGAAAGTAATTTTATTAGAGGATATTAAATCTTTAGGTAAAAGAGGGGACGTTAAGGTGGTTTCTGATGGCTATGCCAGAAATTTTTTACTCCCTAAAAAATTAGTTGTGGAGGCCGATAAATCCACTATGAATATGTTGGAGCACGAAAAAGAAGTGCAGGCTAAAAAAGAGGCTGAGATATTGGCCAAGGCAAAGGACGTGGCAAACAAGCTTAAAGAGCAGGGTTTTTCTATTAAGGCTAAATGTGGTGAGGGCGGGCGTTTATTTGGTTCCATTACCAATGCCGACGTTGCTGAAGAATTAGCCAAAAGTGGAATCGAAGTTGATAAAAGAAAGATTGAGATCAGCGAGCCTATTAAGAGCCTGGGTGATTATCAGGTTGTTTTACGTCTGCATCCTAAAGTGCAAAGTAAGATTATGATTAAGATTGAAGCTGTTGAAAATTAACGGCGGGAGAAAGGATTATGGCAAAACAAGTGTTGCGCGAATTACCTCATAATGTTGAGGCGGAGCAGGCCCTTTTAGGAGCCTGTCTGATTGATAAGGAAGCTATCAATAACGCTATGGAATATGTTCGCAGTGATGATTTTTATCGTGTGGGGCATAGGTCTATTTTTACTTGTTTACAGAAATTGGCTTTGGCGGGTGAACCCTGCGATTTAGTTACGGTGGCCGAAGAGCTTGATAAACTGGGTCAGCTGGAGCAGGCCGGTGGTCTGGAATATTTGGTTTCTTTGGCGGATACTGTTCCTGCTGTTGCTTCAGCAGGCTACTATGCCCAGATTGTAGCGCAAAAAGCTGTGATTAGGGCTTTGATTGCTGCTGCTGCCAAAATTCAGGAGCAAGGATATACTCATGGTTATGAAGCGCAGGAATTGCTGGAAATGGCCGAAAAATCGATTATGGAGATTGCCGAGAACCGTAATCAGGGCAGCTTCTACCATATTAGTGATATTTCCGGTGAAGTGATGGAGCACATTGCCAGCATAAAGCAGACAGATGGAGTTATCGGTGTTCCGACCTTTACTGATTTGGATAAAATATTATCCGGATTACAGAAGAGTGACCTGATCATTTTGGCGGCTCGTCCGGGCATGGGAAAAACATCGATGGCTTTAAATATCGCCCAGCAAGCGGCCGTTACGCATGGGCGCCGGGTGGCGATTTTTAGTTTGGAGATGGCCAGAGAACAGTTAGTGCAAAGAATGTTATGTTCCTTGGCCGGAGTTGATTTGGGTAAAGTACGCGCCGGAGCAGCTGCTGTTGATGAGCTAAATCGTCTCTCGGAAAGTTTGGGACCTTTATCACAATCCGAATTGTATATTGATGATACGGCGGGTATTACGGTGACAGAGATGCGTTCCCGTTGTCGCAAACTTAAACTGGAGAAAAAGGGTTTGGATCTGATTGTTGTTGACTACTTGCAACTGATGCAGGGGTCAAGCAGAAGAGCCGAAAACAGGCAACAGGAAATTGCCGATATTTCCCGTTCATTAAAGGCCTTGGCTAAAGAATTGGATGTGCCAATTTTAGCCTTGTCCCAGCTTTCAAGGATGGCGGAACGAGGGAATGAGCCTCCTAACTTAAGCCATTTGCGCGAATCGGGGGCTTTGGAGCAGGATGCCGATATTGTGATTTTTATTCACCGCCGGGTCGATGATGAAGCAGCAGAAGCCGATGGTCTGGTTGATATTATTGTGGCCAAGCATCGGAATGGTCCAGTAGGCACTGTTAAAATGGTCTTTGTCTCCAAAATAACGGCTTTTAAAAATTATGCTAAAGAATGGATCGGAGAGCCTCCCCCGGAAATTAGTGATTAAGAGACCTTTCCCCCAAGTGGAGGGTTTTCCTACGGTGAGGGGTTGAATCATGATACAGTCAAAGACCTTTCCCCCAAGTGGAGGGTTTTCCGGAAAGCCAGATAAATAAATTAAGCGGCTTAGAGGGCTTATCTTCTACACATAGCAGGCGATAAGCCCTCTGGCTTTGCCCGATTTTCGCATATGCTTGGCTTTGATCATAAAAAAACTGCACCCTTTTAAAAGGGTGCAGTTTTTTTATCAGGATTTATTTGCCTACTTCAAAGGTTTTATCATCCTTTTTAAGCCAGGTCATCATGGAACGTAATTTTTTGCCGACTTGTTCAATCTGATGTTCCTCACCTTGTTTTTCCAGTGCCTTAAAGACCGGGCGTCCGGCTTGATTTTCCAGGAGCCATTCACGGGCGAAAACGCCATCTTGAATTTCCGTTAGAACCTGACGCATTTCTTCTTTAGTCTCTTCTGTGATAATTCTTGGACCAGTGACTAAATCACCCCACTCTGCGGTGTCACTGATGGAATAACGCATCATGCTGATGCCTGCTTCATACATAAGGTCAACGATCAATTTTGTTTCGTGCAAACATTCAAAATAAGCGACCTCCGGCTGATAACCGGCTTCGACCAATGTTTCAAAGCCCGCAGTAATTAGGTGGCTTAGACCACCGCACAGCACTACCTGTTCGCCGAAAAGATCCGTTTCAGTTTCTTCTTTAAAAGTAGTTTCGATTACACCGGCACGTGTGGTGCCGATACCTTTGGCATAGGCCATTGCCATATCATGAGCATTGCCGGTGGCATCTTGATAAATCGCGATCAAGGCAGGAGTACCTGCACCTTCTGTATAGGTTCTTCTGACTAAGTGTCCGGGACTTTTAGGTGCAATCATTACCACATCAATATCCTGTGGTGGCATGATTTGGTTGAAATGGATGTTGAAACCGTGAGCGAAACCCAGGACTTTACCGGGTTTAAGATTGGGCAGGATTTCTTCGCGATAGATTTTGGCGGCTGCCTCATCAGGAACCAGCATTTGAATATAATCGGCGGCGGCCGCTGCTTCGGCAACGGACATCACTGTCATTCCATCGGCCACGGCTCTTTTGTAACCACCGCCACCTGTTCTTTGTCCTACAACTACATCAAGACCACTGTCACGCAGATTCAGAGCATGGGCATGACCTTGACTGCCATAGCCTATGATAGCGATTTTCTTATCCTGTAATAAAGAAAGATTCGCATCATTATCATAATAAATTTTTACCATCTTTAATACCCTCCAGTTTTATTTATTAAATAGTGACAATATTTTATTATAGTAAAATTATGTTATTCCTCTATTTTAGCATGGTTAGCTTGGTTTTGACAAGTATTTTCTTATTAAGACCATGAGTTTATCTATATTTAAGATAATATTTGTCCACCTTTTAGCATATCTATGATTATATAATTTACTTAAAGGTGGATCATGATGTGCTTTTAGGAATGGATGAGGTTATTACTTTTATCAGCGATAAGATTGTTTGGAGTCCCCTTTTAGTTATTTTTTGTTTAGCCAGTGGGCTGTTTTTTTCTATTGCTACAAGATTTTTACAGCTTAGCCAGCTTGTAAATATGATCAAACTATTATTTGATCGTAAAAAAAAAGGAACGGGGATTTCATCTTTTCAGTCATTTACCATGAGTCTTGCCGGACGAATTGGGATTGGTAATATCTCGGGGACAGCTACTGCTGTTTTTTTTGGTGGCCCGGGAGCGGTTTTTTGGATGTGGATGATTGCCTTTTTGGGAGCCGCTACTTCATTTATAGAATGCACATTAGCTCAGGTATGGAAGGAGGAAGTTGATGGTCAGTATCGAGGTGGACCGGCCTATTATATTTCTAAAGGGTTGGGGTGGCGACGTTATGCGACCTTTTTTGCTATTACTTGTGTACTGGCTTGCGGTTTATTGTTGCCGGGAGTACAATCCGGTACGGTGATTACAGCCATCAATGATGTCAGCGGGGTTAATAAATCGATTTTGGGTTTGATGATCACCATCTTTTTGGGGATTATTATGATCGGCGGGATTAAGCGTATTGCCAAGGTGGCAGAGATTCTTGTTCCCTTTATGGCAGTGGGTTATCTATTAGTGCTCTTGCTGGTTCTGATCAAGGAGGCGGTGTATATTCCGGAGATGTTTGCGATGATCTTTAGCAGTGCTTTGGGGGTTGATGCTCTTTTTGGCGGTGTTTTAGGGTCAGCGGTTTCCTGGGGAGTTAAAAGGGGGGCTTACGCTAACGAGGCGGGAATGGGGAATGCGCCGCATGCAGCGGCAGCGGCAGAGGTTTCACATCCGGCAAAACAAGGGTTGATCCAAGCCTTTTCGGTTTACGTGGATACTTTTATGGTTTGCACCGGTACGGCTTTTGTGATGCTGTTGACCAAATGCTACAATGTGGTAGACGAGCGCACAGGTGCAATGATCGTTGAATATGTGCCGCATTTGGAAAAGGGAGCGGCTTTTACGCAGGCGGCGGTTGAGCCTTTATTGGCAGGGGGTGCCGGGATTTTTATTGCTGTTGCTTTAAGTCTTTTTGCTTTTACCTCTTTGCTCTCTTATTATTATCAGGCAGAAACTAATCTTAGTTTTATTTTTAAAGATGATAAAAAGCTAAAACAAGGGATAATTTTTTTGCAGATTATTTTTTTGACAACGATTTTCATGTCTTCTTTACGTTCGATGGATACTATTTGGGCAATGGGTGATATTGGGGTGGGGTTGATGGCTTGGCTGAATATGATTGCCATTTTTAAGCTGCGTAAACAAGCCTTAGCAGTTTGGCACGATTATCGATATCAGCAGCTGGAGGGTGTTGATCCTGTTTTTATTGCTAAAAAGGTAGGGATTAAAAATGCTGATTTGTGGAATGAAAAAAATAACCTCAAATAGCTTATTATAAGAATGTACAAAGATAGATTTTAATAGTATAATAGATAAAATAAAGGAAAAAACAGGTAATATGTAAAAAAGGGGGGCATGCAAAAAAACAGCAATGATTAATACTTAAAGGGGGTTAGGATTATGGTTTTGTTGCAAGGTTTAAAAAAAGCGGGATTTCTACTAATAATTTTATTGGCTGTTTGTTTGTGGGGAGCCTCTTCTTCAACAGCTTATGCAAATGATGATGTTGCAGAAACTGAGAATATGATCGTTGCAGATGAAGAGCAAGGTGGGCTAATCCCCGATGAAGAGCAAGACGAGGTGATTCCTGAAGAAAATCAGGATACGTTGGCCACTGATCAACAGAATGGGAAAACAATCAATAGTCAGGTATCCTCTGCAGAGATAGTGAATAGAACAGCCTTTAACGAGTCGTTTGATAAAAAAAAGGCTTATGTGAAGTTTACTTGCAATAATAGAATCATAGAAAGAACAATGAACTATCATAGTTCAATGTCGACTTGGATTCCTGTCGCAGAATTTGTTTCACTGCTCGGCGGTAATGCAAAATGGATGAGCGATCCCGGTGTAATTTTCTTTTCTGTAGGCAATCGCACATTTGCATATTGTGCTAAGGTTAATTATCTTTACATAGTGCAGCGGGATGCAAAAGGCTATTTCTGGCAAAAGGTATATTATACACAGCCCATCAAAAAAATTAATGATGTGAATTATTTAAACAGCAAGATTCTTAAACATCTGGGGATGTCATATAGCTGGCGTGATAGCCAACATAAGCTTGATATTACACTCGATCCTGCGATGCATGGTACAGGATATTTTGCTCCTACACAAACTAAAGCTTGGGAATTGGTGGGCAGTGATTTAAAAAAGAATATTCCTAAAGCGCCTACCACTGCCCTTTTGGGCTCTTACACTACCTATTTTGATGCCGGATTAATTAACCGCACGACTAATATCCGTTTGGCAGCACAGGCTATCAACAATAAAGTAGTAAAGCCGGGTGCAACTTTTTCTTTTAACAGCACTGTTGGTCCGCGCACTCCGGCCAAAGGATACAAAAAGGCCATTATCTTTCAAAATGGTAAACAGGTGCAAGGCTATGGTGGTGGAGTTTGTCAAGTATCGACAACGCTTTTTAATGCTGCAAGATCCGCAAAGTTAACTATTGTGGAAAGGCATTCACACAGTCTGCCCGTTAGTTATGCAACACCCGGTAATGATGCGTCTGTATATTACGGCGTTACTGATTTTAGATTTAGAAATAATACGAAGAATGATATTTTGATTAAAACTATTGTAGGGAAAAATTATATAACTATACAAATATATAGACGAATTGTATGATAAAAAAATACTGTTGACCACCCCGGACAGCTGTCCGGGGTGGTCGTTGATTGCGTCCAATTGACAAAAAGAAAGGTTTTTGGTACAATAATCGGGTGGTTGCAAAAGTCTTTTTAGCAACCTACGGAAAGAGGTGCTTTTTATGTCTACGGCTGTAATAGTTGGCGCTCAGTGGGGAGACGAAGGTAAGGGCAAAATAATTGATTTTTTGGCACAAAAGGCAGATATGGTTGTTCGTTCTCAAGGTGGCAATAATGCGGGGCATACAGTTGTTTGCGGTGATGAAACTTATAAGCTGCATCTGATTCCCTCCGGCATTTTATATGATGATGTTGAATGTATTATCGCAAATGGTGTAGTTGCCGATTTGGCCGTTGTTTTAAAGGAATTAGATGGGTTAGCCGCACAGGGCATCGGCAGTGATAATCTGCGTATTTCACAGAGGGCGCAAATGATTATGCCATATCATTGTCAAATGGATGCATTGCAGGAAACCCTTAAGGGTGATTCTAAAATTGGCACTACCAAAAGGGGCATTGGGCCGGCCTATGTTGATAAAATTGCTCGTACGGGGTTCCGGCTGATCGATCTTATGGATTGGCCAAGTTTTCTGCAAAAATTGCATAGCAATATAGAAGAGAAGAATCGCATCTTTGAACTTTATGGGCAAGAATTAATTGATGAAGAAAAAATTATCGCTGATTTTAAGGTTTATGCTGAGAGAATTAAACCTTATTTAGCTGATACTGCGCCGATTATTAATCAGGCGATTGATGATGGTAAGAATGTTTTATTTGAAGGCGCCCAAGGTACTCTTTTAGATATTGATCATGGTACTTATCCCTATGTCACCTCCTCATATCCTACTGCGGGAGGTGCATGCACAGGCTCCGGGGTTGGTCCGACTAAAATTAAAAGGGTTTTAGGGATTGCTAAATCATATACTACCAGAGTTGGTGATGGACCTTTCCCTACGGAATTATTTGATGGAATCGGTGAAACTATTCGTCAGCAGGGTTTTGAATTTGGCACCACTACAGGTCGTCCGCGGCGCTGTGGTTGGTTTGATGCGGTGATTTCCAGATATAGCATGATGATTAATGGTCTTACGGATCTAATTGTTACCAAGCTTGATGTTTTAGACAGCCTATCAGAGATAAAAATTTGTACGGCTTATGAATATCAAGGGAGAATCATTACTGATTTTCCGGCTGATTTGAGTGTTTTATCAGAATGTCAACCTATTTATGAGTCTTTACCGGGTTGGCAAGCACCGACTACCGATTGTCGTAGTTTTTCTGAATTGCCGCTGAATGCACAAAAATATTTACAAAGAGTAGCAGAGCTGTCAGGTGTAGAAATTTCTATTGTAGCTGTTGGTCCCGAGCGAACTCAGACCATTGTTATAAATGAAATATTTTAATTAGTTATATGCAACTAGTTATATACATTAGCTATATACAAAGGATGTTTAAAAGAAAGCTTGACAAGAAAGAGGAAATATATTATCATATATTCTTGTTTGAGGCATTAGCTCAGTTGGTAGAGCACCTGACTTTTAATCAGGGAGTCCGGAGTTCGAGTCTCCGATGCCTTACCATCCGGCGCGTTGGAGAAGCGGTTTAACTCACCAGCCTTTCACGCTGGCACTCAGGGGTTCGAATCCCCTACGCGTCACCACCCGAGCCGCCATGAGGTGGCTCAAATTTTTTGCGGGTGTAGCTCAGTGGTAGAGCGCTGGCTTCCCAAGCCAGACATGCGGGTTCGATTCCCGCCACCCGCTCCAAAAGGTTTTTTACTAAAAGGTGCTGTTTTTTTGTATAAAAAGATAAACTTTGGACTTGAGCAAAACGGAAATATTTAGACCGCTGAACACAGTAAGTCAAATATCCAGAAGGCAGGAATGCCGAGTATTATGTCAAAAAATAAATTAAGAAAAGCTTATAAATGCAAAGATCCTCTTTCTATAGTTTTTTGTAGGTGTATCGTTGAGCAATGGTGATAAGTATCAAACAGCCCCACTATAGTGGGGCTGTTTTTAGGTTTTTGGAAACAGAAAGGAGGCTGATGAGGAAAAAGGTATATGATAACTATAAAGGATGAGTTGGGCGAGACTTTTAAGAATTTAATGTGTTTGTTTACTGCAGCTAAGCATTTTTGGATAGCTGAGATAATTTTTTATGTAAAGACGCTATATTCGCCCATAAAGAGGGAAGGCATCTACTTTCCTATCAATATACAAGATGGTTGCCTCCTGGGGGGATCTTAGGGGTAATTCCGGCGGGAATTAATCGGCATCGCATGGGCCAGCTTAGCTGATGAGTGGTAACAGGATCAAAAAAACCCCTCTTAACGATTTCGTTAAGAGGGGTTTTTGCATTACTTAGCTATATATAATTCCTAGTTTTACTGTGGCTCTGGAAAGTCAACTGCAACCGCTGCAGTCCAGGTTGCTTCACCAGCATAGCCATTGACGCTGACATCAACGCAAAGGACTTTACCAACATTATCGCTGGTTACACTGTATGATGCTTCTGTGCCAACGATATTATCTGTTCCTTGATAATACCATTTATAGTTGGCATTAGGGTTTGGTGGATATGAATAAATTGGTGTTTCTACTCCGTTAAGACGGGTTTCAATGTTCGCATTAAGAACCTGACCGACAACAGGTGCCGTCACTAATGTTATGCCATCTCCATGTGCATCTACTACACCTACTCCTGTTACATGTGGTGACATTAATTCTTCAAAATAAGCAATAAATCTATCCATTACAGCGGCTACTTGAGCTCTGTTTGATAAACCTTTAGGGTCAAAGTTATTTTTGCCAACGCCTTCTACAATTTCAGCATTTTGGGCCCATGCTACAGCTTCTAAAGCAAATTTTGAAATTTTAGCATTGTCATCAAAAGTTGATGTACCTGTTGGTACAGTAATGCCTTCATACTTAGTAATAAAGTTTATCAAAAACCGAACCATTTCTTCTCTGGTCATATTTCTATCAGGTGCGAATTTGTCTCCGCCTACCCCATTTGTAACTTGAGTTTCATAGGCCCATGTTATAGCGGGGCCATACCATTTTGTATAATCAACATCTGTAAAAGCTTCTTGTGCCCCTACTGTTGCGGGGACGACTTGTCCTGCTCCTGCATAATTATAAAGAACTTGCACAGCCTGTGCGCGAGTGAAGGTATCCTTTGGTCCGAAAAGACCATTAGGATAGCCTACCATAATGCCCTTTTGGGCAACACTTTGGATATTTTCGTAGAACCATTGTCCTTCCTTAACATCATCGAATTTTACTTCACCGTTTGCAGTATTTACGGCAAACGCTTGACCAAATGAAAACAAGGTCATGACCATTACTATCACAAGTGATAGCAATCCTGCTTTTTTAAATCTGTTCATTTTGCAAAACTTCCTCTCATAAAACATATTTTTTAAAAAAAAGATAAAAACATTATAACATAATAACCAAAAAAAGACAATTTAGTAAATAATTAAGAACTCGCAAAAGATTAATGATATGTTCTTTTATCTTTTTTGTTTATATCATGATGGTTATCTGCATGAATTGGCAAAAAATTAATATTTATTAAAAAGATTTTTGTTGCATGAAAACCTCTGATATTTTATAAAACGTTTTTTCAGGTTTGTTTATTTATGACTGTAAAAAGAAGCATGTTTTTTAGTTGTGGAAAAAGGGAAGTCTTTGTTTAATAAAGTTAGCAATTTTTACAACAGTAAAGACCCTTATTCTACAAAAAAGGAAAGATAAGCTGTTTTTTATGATAATAAAAAAGACTCGTTCTTGCTGAGTCTTTCTAATAGAATTCGAGATAGGGAAGCTTTTATTTTTTGACGATTTGCAATAAAGACTCTTTAAATTTGTCGTAATTTCATCAATTTTAATCAGTAAGTCCGACAAGATTTTTAAAGATAGTGGTTTATAATTTTTATTACAGCAACTTGACGGATTTAAAGCTGTGCGGATTTTTGGCGGAGGTGGTTGAAAATGATAGAAAACTCTCAAATTGTTGCGACCAAAAACGGTGAAAAGTTTTGGATGCATGAGGGAAGGGATGCTGTGCTTAAGGCTGGTCGACTGGGCAGATTTCGGACAGAGGACAAGCTAAGAAGCGGATCGATACGGATTCCCTGGCTTTTGGTCGCTTGGGCAGCTCTCAGTTTTTTATTGGCAAGGGCAGAGATACTTGGTGGACTTTATCCTTTTATACCGGCTTTTTTAGCGGTGTTGGTTCTCAATTATAATAAAAAAAGTATTTATGCTTTGATCCCTGCTTTCTTGGGCTTTTTTAGCGTTATGGGTGTAGAGCAGTTATTAATTTATACTGCTATTTCAGCCGTTATTGTACTTGCATTAATTTTTTATCCTTTAGATGGGCGTAAACAATGGCTGGTTACTCCTGTAATCGTTTTTATGGTTGTGATGACGGTAAAAGGCTTATTTTTGGTTTTTAGTGGCTTTGATAGCTATTTATTATGGGTAGTAATTGTCGAAGGTGCTCTGGCTTCCGGGATGACAGTGGTGTTTTTAGTTTTAGCCAGGGCTTTACGCCGGCTTGATGGCAGTCATCGATTTTCAGCTGATGAGGTAAGTTGCTTTTTTGTTTTAGCAATGGGAATGATTGCGGGGATGGCCAACTGGCAGATCGGCGGTTTGGACATGCAGAGTGTTTTTAGCCGTTTTCTTATTATAGTAGTTGCCTATTTGGCAGGGGGTGGTGCCGGTGCGGGGATTGGTGCCATGATTGGTATTGTGCCTAGTCTTTCTGCTGTTGTTTCTCCTTCTTTAGTTGCTACATATGCCTTTTCCGGTCTTTTGGCGGGTCTTTTCAGTAATTTTGGTCGAGTGGGTACAGTTTTGGGCTTTTTTGTTGGCAATTTAATTTTGGCTATGTATTTGTTGGATGCAACACAAATTAGTAGTTCTTTGGCCGCCACGGCGGTGGCCGCGATTATTTTCTTTGTCATTCCTAAGTCTGTTTATAAAGAGTTACGTTTCATTTTTTCATCTGCAGTATTGAAAACAGCTAAGGAGGAAAAAAATGAGCAATTGATGCGTTTTTCTATGCGTCGCTTGCGTAATGCCAGCTTTGTGTTTAACAATTTAGGAAATACTTTGCATGATATGGTAAAAGAGGAGAAGGGCTCTGAGAATAAAGATGAAGCCGATGCCCAGATGATTGTGAACCTTCTATCTCGTCAGCTGTGTCAACAGTGTTCGATGTATAAAATTTGTTGGGATTTAGATTATCGTCATACATATCGTGGCATTATGAAGTTATTTCAAGCTATTGAAGAGCGTGGTGAAAGTTCTGTTAAAGATATGCCGGAGAATTTTGCCAAGCGCTGTCCACATCTTAAAGAATTAGTAGCTATCAGTAATTGTCTTTACGAAATGTATTGTCAGCAAAACTACTGGAAATCACGTCAGGATAATCTGCAGGCGCTAATTAGCCGACAGCTGTTGGGTGTTTCTCAAGTGCTGAGTAATATAGCATCTGAAGTAGGTGATCAAAGTGATAAAAGAGAGATTTTAGAGCGTGATTTGTCCGGTTCCCTGGCGAAACGTGGTTTGCCGGTCGAAAATGCCGGGGTATTTAAAATAACGAAAAAAGCTTTGGATGTTTTCGTACAATACAGTGAATGCCCGGGTGCTGAAATTTGCTGTCGAGCTGTAGAAGACGAAATTTCCAGGATGTCGGGCCGCAATTATGATGTACATGAATATAAATGTGGTGGCGATAATTGTGCAGAGCGTTGCCGCTATCGTTTGCTGGCTGACGGGGCCTTTTCCTTAAATATTGGTCAGGTGCAATTGGCCAAAGATCATAAAGAAGTCTGCGGTGATAGCGGTGGTCACATTCTGCTTGATGAGGGACGTAAACTGTTAATGATTTGTGATGGTATGGGAGTTGGCCAAAGAGCAGCCGTCGAATCGGATACAGCCCTTAACCTGGTTTCACGTTTGATCGAGGCAGGTTTTTCAGAGGAGACCGCCATTGATACAGTCGATGTGGCCATGTCTTTACGTAATGATAAGGAAAGTTTTGTGACCATGGATCTTTGCTTGGTGGATCTTTATAGCGGGCGGGCTCAATTTATCAAAAGCGGCAGTGCCCCGAGCTTTATTAAGCGCGGCTCGGTTGTAAAAATGATTAAAAGCTCCAGCCTGCCTGTAGGGATGGTGATGGCTATGCAAAAGGATCAGCTTACAGAGCAAATTTTGCCCGGGGATATGATTATTTTGGCCAGTGATGGTTTGGACGCAAATCTGTCGGATGATGGTAGATGGCTACAAGTGATTTTGGAGCAGGCCCAGGCTGAATCACCCCAAGCAATGGCGCAATATCTTATGAATAAAGTAATCTCTGTTTCCGGTGGTAAAATAAAAGATGATATTACTATTTTAGTTGCTCAAATGGAAGCCTTATAAATTAACTAGCAGGAAAAAGGAAGAAAAAAGCGAAAAAACTTTGTAAGGATGGTTTTTTCGCTTTTATTTTTGTGAGGTAGAATGATGGCAACTAATAGTTTGTATTATAAATTTAAAAAATATGTTAAGCATCACCGGTTGATCAAGCCGCAGGAAAGTATTATTTTAGCTCTTTCGGGGGGTTGTGATTCGGTGGTTCTTTTGCACTTGTTGCAAAAACTGCAGCAGGATCTGGATTTTTCTTTATCGGCTTGTCATTTGGATCATTGTATCAGGGTGGGTATCAGTGCCAAAGAAAGCCTGTTTGTGCAAGAATTGTGTGGTAAACTTGCTGTAAAATGTTATCATAGTTGTGTGGATGTGCCCCGTGTTGCCCAAGGAGAAAATCTGGAGGCCTCTGCGCGCCGGGTTCGCTATGCCTTTTTGCGCGAAACGGCGGCTAAAATTTCCGCTGATAGAATCGCTACGGCCCATCATGCTGACGATCAGGCGGAAACGGTTTTGATGCATCTTTTGCGTGGTAGCGGCGGTAGCGGTTTGGCGGCAATTTTACCACAGGATAATGACTTGATAAGACCGCTTTTATTTGCCAAAAAACAACAAATAATGGATTATGCCACTGTACATCAACTATCATTTTGTGAAGATGACAGTAACCTTGATCAGACCTATTTACGCAATAAGATTAGGCTTTCTTTAATCCCCCATTTGGAGGCGGAGTATAATCTTAATATCAAGGAGAATTTACTGGCGACGGCAGAAATTTGCCGTGCGGAACAAGAGCTGTTGCAGCAATTAGCTAAAGAGGCTTATCAGCAGTGTTTGCGGGCAGATGGTGCTCTTTCCAAAAAGGCTGTGCAGGCTTTACCCTTGGCTCTGCAACGCTTGGTGGTAAGGAAAGCTTATCAGGAGCAGACCGGCCTGGAATTATCTTTTAAGCAAACGGAAGCAGTTTTAAAATTAAAGGAAAGTTCTTCTTTGTCACTGCCGCAAATGTCCGCTTATATCAGAGGAGGCGCTATTCAATTTGGTCAAAAGCCACAAACCGATAACACACCCTATCAGGCAAAAATTGTCCTTAATGAGTGGCGGGATTTATCACAAAGTTGGCAATATTTGGCGGTTTTTGAACCTCTCGATTATTTGAAGGCCGATAAAATTACGGTACCCGTTTTTTTAGCAAAGGAGCTATCTTGGCGCAGTCGCCGTCCGGGGGATAAAATAAAACTAGCCAATTTGGGACATAAAAGTATTAAGTCATTGTATCAGGAGCATATGATTGTTTTAGAGGAGCGGACACAGCGTCCTATTTTATGTTGTGGGGATGAACCTATCTGGCTGCCCTACTTGCGAAAAAAAATGCTGCCGGACTTTAATGGTAAAAAGCTCTTTATTTATTGCCGGCGGAAATGTGATATTTAACAATAATTTATTGAACATTGATATATAATATGATATTATATATCAATATGTTGATTTTTGATTACACATAAAAAACCGTGTTATAAGCGGGAGGAGGGGCTCTTTTGGGTCGAGTATTAAAAAATGCGACAATTTTCTTGCTGATAGTTATGTTTGCTATCTCTATGTATACATGGGGAAACAAGGATAAAGAAGTTATTGATGAGTTAAACGTCACGGAATTTAACGAACTGGTTTTGGCCGGTGAAGTGGAGGAAATTTCGATTGTTTCTTCTGACACTCAGTATGCTATTTCCGGTGTGCGTACGGATAGAACTAAATTTGAGTTAACAACCTTTCCTGACATGGAGCTGGAAGCATTTCTAGCGAAAAATAACGTTGACAAAGTTGAATTTAAAGAAAAACCTCCGCAAGCTTGGTGGATAACACTTTTGGCGACACTTTTACCAATGCTTTTAATCGTAGGTCTTTTGATTTTCTTGATGCAGCAGGGTCAGGGTGGCGGCGGCAAAGTGATGCAATTTGGGAAAAGCCGCGCAAAGCTGAATGTTGATGATCGTAAGAAGGTCACTTTTAAGGATGTGGCCGGGGTTGATGAGGTTCAGGAAGAGCTAGAAGAAATTGTGGAGTTTTTGCGTGATCCCCGTAAATTTTTATCCTTAGGTGCTCGTATCCCTAAAGGTGTATTGCTTTATGGTCCTCCCGGAACCGGTAAAACTTTATTGGCTCGGGCAGTGGCCGGGGAAGCGGGAGTCCCCTTTTTCTCTATCAGTGGTTCCGACTTTGTAGAAATGTTTGTCGGTGTTGGTGCTTCACGTGTTCGTGACCTGTTTGACCAAGCTAAAAAAAGTGCTCCTTGTATCATTTTTATAGATGAGATCGATGCCGTAGGTCGTCAGCGTGGTGCAGGTTTAGGTGGCGGTCACGATGAAAGAGAGCAAACCTTGAATCAATTGCTGGTAGAAATGGATGGTTTTTCTGCCAATGAAAGCATTATTGTGATGGCGGCCACTAACAGACCGGATATTTTGGATCCGGCGCTCTTACGTCCGGGACGTTTTGACAGAGAAATTACCGTTGATGTCCCTGATGTACGGGGAAGGGAAGAGATATTACTTGTCCATGCTAAAGGTAAACCGATTGCTGATCATGTTGACTTTGGAGTATTGGCTCGCCGCACACCCGGTTTTACCGGTGCAGATTTAGCTAATGTAATTAATGAAGCGGCTCTTTTGGCGGCAAGGAAAAATAAAAAGCAAATTGAAATGTCCGATATGGAGGCTGCTACGGAGCGGGTTATTGCCGGTCCTGAGAAAAAGTCTCATGTTATTAGTGATAAGGAGAAAAAAATCGTTTCCTATCATGAAGCTGGTCATGCGGTAGTTTCCTACTTTTTGCCTAATGCTGATCCGGTGCATAAAATTTCGATTATTCCGCGCGGCCGTGCCGGCGGTTATACCTTGCATTTACCGCAGGAGGATAGACGGTATAGCACTAAGTCATATATGTTGGATCAGCTGGTGATATTCCTGGGTGGACGTTTGTCTGAAGAGTTGGTTTTAAAGGATGTCAGTACCGGTGCCAGCAATGATTTAGAGCGGGCTACTGAAATAGTTCGACAGATGATTACCAGATATGGTATGAGTAAGGAGCTTGGTCCTTTAACCTTTGGTAAAAATGATCCGCAAACAGTCTTTTTAGGTAGAGATATTTCTCAAGAGCGCAATTACAGTGAGGCGATTGCCTATGCGATTGATAGAGAAGCGCATCAAATGATGGAGGAGGCTTACAACAAAGGTAAAAAAATCCTCACCGATAATATGGATAAATTACATGCTGTGGCGGCGGCCTTATCAGAGAGAGAAACCTTGGAAGCGGATGATTTTGACCGTTTAATGCGTGGTGAAGAATTAGAGCCCCTTGCCACAGCAACAGATGATCATGCAGGGACCGCTTCCTCGCAAGAAGAAGCCACGGAGCAGTGCTTAAATGATCAGTCCGACTGCAAAAATAACAGGGGAACTCTTTATGCACCGCCTGCCTCTTCAGACACCACAACAGAGACAACGGAGCTTAATATTCCTTTGACTATTGAAGATGCTGAAAATGGTGATCAAAAGGATCAGGAATCGGAAATAGCGGATGATGATGTTTCATTGCCGCTGAGTGCTAAAAAGGATAAAAAAGATGAAGAAGAAGATGAAGAGGAAAAATAGACTGCTTGATTAAAAGGATAAACAAGAACACTACATCTTCCTGCTTTTTTGGCAGGTAAGCCGAACCTTTTAGAGACCTGTTTAAGGTTGTTGGAAGAAAAGTATCTTTCAGATAAACAAACGGGGAGGAGACGTGAGTTTTCTCTCCGTTTCCTATCTTCAGGTCGATAAGAGATAAAGCTAAAGATTTTTAGATGAGGAGTTTGTAAAAGATGGAATTTTATAAGCAATTGTGACTTTGGTTGCTAAATGATGGAGTTTAATGGTTAATACTTGCCAATATGTTGGGCGAATTATTGCAAGAAGATGCCGTAGTCAGAGAAAGGGCTGCTCTTTTCGATGTTTCTCATATGGGTGCTTAGAAGATGTGATGGCGACCGGAAATCCTGTGTCGCTTTGATGAGAAAAGTCACCAATGTTTTGGTCAAACCAATTGATAATTTACAGTAAGTTTGTGAGGTTATAAAATGTTTAATTTAAGAGTGATTGAGTCAAAAAATTGTCATGAACTGCATCAAGAAATGAGTCAGATCGGTGTTGGCAGCGAGGGCATTAGAATCATGCTTGATAAAGGGCAATTTGTGGTCTTGCGGGCGGACAGCTTATCCACACCGGCGGCTTTGATTTTAAAACAGGAATTATTGGCGGTCGGCGGTGAAGCAGCCGTTCACCGACAAGTAATTGTGCAGGGTGTTGAGCACAGTTCGGTCCTGCTGATGGCCACTAAGGCACAATATCGAAAATTATGTGTTAAGCTAAACTTGCAGCAATTTAAATTACCTGTTTTAGCTGCCCAAATTGAACAAGTGCTTTTTGGCAAAAAGTATAGGTTGATCCGAGGCAAGAAAAAAACGTTACATTGCGGTGAAAAAACCTTGATCATGGGTATTCTTAATGTAACTCCCGATTCTTTTTATGATGGTGGGGAATTTTTAGATCCAGGGGCAGCTGTAGAGCAGGCTTTAAACTTGGCTGCTTCCGGTGCCGATATTATAGATATTGGCGGTGCTTCCAGCAGACCCGGTTTTCAAGCGGTAACAGCAGAGGAGGAACTGGCGCGTATTTTGCCGGTCATTAAAAGGGTTTCATCTTTGATCGATCAACCACTTTCTGTGGATACGGAAAAAGCTGAAGTTGCTGCTGCTGCTTTAGATGCAGGGGCTTCTATTATCAACGATATTACAGGCCTGCAAGCACCCGATATGGTGGATATAGCGGCACAAACGGGAGCTCCTGTGGTAATTATGCATAATAGCCGGGGTCTTGAACATGGGGATGACCTGATGGGTGAGATATTATGTTTTTTTAGAGATAAAATTACTCAGGTTCAAGCAAAAGGTGTGCAGGAAGAACAGATTATTATTGATCCGGGACTGGGTTTTGGTAAAGATACCCGGCAAAATTTAGTGATTTTACACCATTTGTCACAACTTAAAAGTTTGCCATATCCTCTTTTGATAGCCGCCTCACAAAAAAGATTTATAGGAGATGTTTTAGATTTGCCGCTCGAAAAAAGATTATCCGGTTCAACAGCTGTTGCTACTTTGTCTGCGGCCGGTGGTGCTGAAATAGTTCGTGTACATAATGTTTTAGAGGTGAAACAGGCCTTAAAAATTGCTGATGCAATCAGAAGGGGTGCAAAATGAACCAAGCTAAAGTTGCTAAAGTTTATGATAAAATAATTTTGCCTCAGTTGACCTTCATGGGTAAGCATGGTGTTTTCGAGCAAGAAAAAGAGGAAGCTCAGGAATTTATCATTGATCTAACCCTTTTTTTAAACCTAAGCGAGGCTTCTTTGACTGATGATTTGTCACAGACGGTCGATTATGGTCAGGTCTTTTTAGACGTTAAAAAAATAGTAGAGACACATTCCTACCAATTAATCGAGCGCTTGGCGCAGGTGATTGCCGAGGCAGCTTTAGATTATTCTCGGGTGGTTAAGGTTGTGGTTTCTGTAGAAAAAACGGCGGCTCGGGCACAAAACTGTTATTTTCGAGCACAAGTAAGTTTAGAAAGATCAAAGTCATGAAGATGTCACGCGTTTTTATAGGTCTCGGCAGTAATTTAGATGATCGTTTAGATTGGCTGCAGCAGGCGGTTGACCTGATAATGCATATAGAGCAAGTGAGTTTTCAGGCTAAATCATCTGTCTATCAAACGTCTCCTTGGGGCAGACTTGACCAGCCTGATTTTTATAATGCTGTTATAGAGCTGAAATATCCTCTTTCTGCGCAAATCCTGCTACAGGAATTGCAAAAGATTGAAAAAACTTTGGGTAGAAAAAGAACAGAGCTTTGGGGGAGGCGTAATATAGATTTAGACATTTTGCTTTATGGTGATGAGATTATTGATACACCGAAGCTTAAAGTTCCTCATCCCTATTTATCCCAGCGTCTGTTTGTTTTATATCCTTTATATGAATTGGATCAGAACTTAATTATTCCCCTTGCTGGTCGGGTAGCAGATTTATTAGAGAAACTCTTATCTAAAGACTCTGAGCAGCAGATAAAAATGCTTATTGATCGTGAGAACTGGTGACCTGGATACAAAAGGAGATTGTTTTATGCAGATTATTACATCGATTCAAAAAATGCAAACAGAAAGTCAAAAGTGGCAGATGGCCGATAAAACTTGTGGGTTTGTGGCTACTATGGGCTACTTGCATCAAGGTCATTTGTCATTATTGGCAAGAGCCAAAGAGGAAAATGATTATAGTGTGGTAAGCATTTTTGTCAATCCTTTGCAGTTTGCTCCTACTGAGGATTTTGCTGCTTATCCACGTGATCAAAAAAGGGATCGTGCTCTTTGTGAAAAGCATGGTGCGGATTATTTGTTTATTCCGGAAATAAGTGATATTTATCCGGAGGGTTTTTCTTCCTATGTAACGGTGGATGGCTATAATCAACATTTGTGCGGCATGTCCCGTCCCGATCATTTTCGTGGTGTGACGACTATTGTTAATAAACTATTTAATATTTGTCGCCCTGATCGAGCATATTTTGGCCAAAAAGACATACAGCAATTGATTATTTTACGAAAAATGACTGACGACTTAAATATCCCGCTGGAAATTTGTGCGGTGCCTACTTTACGCGATCCTGATGGATTGGCAATTAGCTCACGCAATGTTTATCTGAGCGATACAGAGCGCAAACAAGCTCCGGGTATTTATGCTGCTCTTTTGTCAGCACAGCAACTGATAGAAAGCGGAGAACGGGATGTTGCCAGAATCATTGAAAATTCAAAGGAAGTTTTGGCATCTAGGGTTCCCGTGGCTCAACTGGAGTATCTGCAGATTGTAGATGGAAAAACCTTAAATCCGCTTTCACAGGTTACAGATTCTGTTATTATCGCCGTAGCAGTTCGCATGAAGAAGGCGCGACTTATTGATAATATCATTTTGAATATTTGAATATCTGAAAATAGATAGACAGGCTTGACAAGTGTTGATGCTTGACGTATACTCGTAATTGTTAATGGCTATTGTTTGACTAGGGAATGTTGAAGGAAGGATGTTTCCCGGATGAATATTTCGACAAAAGGACGTTATGGTTTGCGTGCTGTTTTAGATTTAGCACAGCAAAAGGAAGGAAAACCTGTGCCTCTTTCCTCCATCTCAGCCAAACAACATATTTCGGAGGGGTACTTGGAACAGATTATGAGACCCTTGAAAAAAACCGGCCTGGTAAGTAGTGTCCGTGGAGCTAAAGGAGGCTATTTATTAGCAAAAGATCCTAAGGATATTTTGGTAAGTGAAGTCATTTTTGCTTTGGAGGGACCTTTTAATGTTGTCAGCTGTACCAATGATAAGTTTAACCGACATTGTCAGCTGGAAGAAGGCTGCTTTAGTAAAAAACTTTGGGGAGAACTTCAAGAGGCCATTGAAGGAGTTTTAAATTCTTATTCTTTAGCAGATTTATTAGATGACTAAGCGCTATTTTTGAGGGGGATATCGATAAATGCAAAGGGTTTATATAGACAATGCTGCTACAACTCCCGTTTATCAGCAGGTAGCGGAGTTAATGAAAGATTATATGATTAATTGTTCTGGTAATCCTTCCAGCCTGCATGAGTTTGGACGTGAGGCCAAAACATATTTAGAAAAAGCCCGTCGGCAGGTGGCTCATACTTTTGATGCTGATGCGGAGGAAGTTTTTTTTACCAGTGGTGGTACGGAAGCCAATAATATGGCTATTATAGGCGCTGCTATGGCAAGGGGAAAGGGAAGTCATATTATTACTTCCCAGGTAGAGCACCCTTCGGTTCTTTCAGTTTGTAAGTTTTTGGCCCAAAATGGCTTTGATGTAACTTTTTTACCGGTTGACGGCTATGCCATGGTTGACCCTGATGATCTAAAAAAAGCTTTAAGGCCGGATACTGTCCTGGTTTCCATTATGCACGCTAATAATGAGGTGGGTACGATTAATCCCATCGGTGAACTGGGAGCTATTTGCCGTGAGGCAGGGGTGCTTTTCCATGTTGATGCTGTGCAAAGCTGGTGTAAGGTGCCCTTTACAGTGCAAAGTCTAAATGCTGACTTGATAAGTCTTTCCGCTCATAAAATTAATGGTCCTAAAGGTGTAGGTGCGCTTTACAAAAGAAAGACGGCTTGCCTGGCACGTTTTATTCATGGAGGGGGGCAGGAAAAAAAGGTTCGTTCAGGAACTGAAAATATGCCCGGAATTGTTGGCATGGGTCTAGCGGCCGAAATGAATTTTATAGGTCTGGAGCAGAATGTTGATCGCTGGAAAAAGCTGCGTGATAGTTTGGTTGGACAAGTTTTGGATACTATTGAGTATAGCCAATTAAACGGTCATCCGGTTCAGCGTTTGCCGCATAATGCTAATCTGTCCTTTGATTATATTGAAGGAGAAGCGTTGCTTTTGCATTTAGATATTAATGGAATTGCCTGTTCTACAGGCTCGGCATGTGCTTCTAATTCCGATGGTGCATCCCATGTGCTTCAAGCGATGAAAGTTGCTGAAGGAATGCTTAATAGTGCCTTGCGCTTGACTATTGGTTATGGCAATACGCAACAAGACATTGATTATACGGCAAAAATCTTGCGGGAAAAAGTAGATCATTTACGATCATTTTCCCCTCATTTTCACGGAAAATAAGACCATGCTTAACTTCATAAATAAAAAAGAAACTTCTGCCGCTGGTGGAAGTTTTTTTAGTTGATGCATATCATGTAAAAAAGAGGACTGTGGGGTGAGCGTATGAGAAAAGCGGCATTAGTTTTAATGGCGATACTTTTGATTGTTTTATCCTTTAATTTAGGTATCTTTGCCGCACTTTTAATGTGTGCTGCCGGTTTTTTTCTCGTTATTATGATTGCTGTTTTTTTATATACGATACACTTTAAAAAACAGGCAGAAAATGAAATATGGGAAGATGAACCATGAAGCATTTTTGCTATTTTGTTGTAAATGTTGTTGGCAGGATTTTTTTATCATAAAGGAGAATAACATTTAGAGAGAATAAGAAGATTGTATGATAAAAAAGGATAACTGTGAAAAATGAAAAAAAGAGTCAATGAAAGAAGAATTGCAAGGGAAAAGCACTCAGAAACAAAAAAGAAAAATTTTCCGGTAGAAACAGAGCCTAATGGATTATGGCAGAGGTTGCGTGCGTGGCCTTTTCTGCTGATTATCATTGCCATTATTATTGTTGCGGTACTTGTTCTGGCAAATCAATGTTCATCCAAAGAGAGCCATAATACTTCTTTTGCGGCAAAAGCTGATTTTTGGCCGCAAGGACAAGATGCCGGTATTCCTTGCGATTATTTACTGGTTAATGCCACGATTGTTGACGGTAGTGGGGGTGCCTCCTATAAGGGAAACATAGCCGTTAAGGATGATCTTATTGTTGGTGTTGGTGATTTTATTGCTTCTTTTGATGCTTACATTATTGATGCCAGTGATTTGATCGTTGCCCCCGGCTTTATTGATATACATACACATAGTGATGATTATTGGCCGAGCGGTGGCGATGGAAGTCCTATTCTTTCCCAGGGGATCACTACACATATCGTGGGCAACTGCGGCAATGCTCCGGCGGATATAGCCGCTTATCTCAAGCAGGTTGACTATGGTGCAATTAATGTGGGTACCTTTGTTGGCTATAAGGTGTTATGTGAGAAAAGAGGCCCTACACCTGAGGGACAAGCTGTTTCCGCAGAAGCCCTGAAACTAATGCAGCAACAATTAAAAAAAGGTTTGACAGAAGGGGCTTTTGGAATTTCTTTAGGTCTTTCATATTACCCACAGAATCAAGGAACATTTGCGGAGTTTGTGGCCCTGGCTGAAACTTGTAAAGAAGCTGATGCCTTGATGGCCATCCATATTCGTGATGAGGGTGACCAGGTGGTAGAATCCTTGGAGGAAGCCTTAAAAGTAGCTGAAAAGACGGGTGTCTCTTTGCAATACAGCCATGTGAAGGCAGCAGGAAAAGCCAATTGGTCGAAGCAGGATCGGGTCTTAGAATTGTTTGATCAGGCGATTGCCTCAGGTTTAGATGTGGCCGGGGATGCTTATGTTTATACCTTTTCCAGCAATGACTTGGGAGGCTCCAACGAATCGATTTCCGCAGAAAACATCAAAAAAGTACTCAGTAATGATCATGTTATGTTAGCCAGCGATGGCGGTTTGAACGATCAAGGGAAGGCTATCCATCCTAGAGCCTATGCTAATAGCACAATGTTTTTAATTTCATATGTTCGTGAGCAACAGCTTTTATCCTTGGAAGAGGCCGTGTATAAGATGACCTATCTACCGGCGCAAAGAGTGAAAATACCGAATCGAGGTTTATTGAAAGTAGGAAATAAGGCTGATTTAGTAGTTTTTAAGCTGGAGGATCTTAAAGTTAACGCCACCAGGGGAAACCCTTCTCAGCTTTCAGAGGGAATGTCATATGTTTTTGTTAATGGTAAAATGGTGATTGAAAAAGGGAATTTTGCTGGTGTCAAGGCGGGCAGAGCCTTAAAGTTTAGCTTATAATATGTGATAGAAAGAGGGAATGTTTTATGCGTTTGGGTCAGTTTGAGATGTATGATGGACAAGAAATCTTGGAAATGTTACAAACAGCGCCATATTGCCATATTGCTATTGAGGATGAAAACAGTCCTTATTTGGTGACCATGTTTTTTGGTTATTGGGAAGAGGAAAAAAGGATTTACCTTCATGGGGCGATGGAGGGACGTAAAGTAGATCTTTTTAATAGAGAATCCTCTAAGGTCTGTGTGCAGATTGTCGACAGTGTAGAGGTTGTACCTGATGATAATATCTGCGACTATTTTGGTGTTTACCGTAGTTTAATCATTGAGGGTTTGCTAAGACCCACTTGTTCGCCGGAAGAACAAAAGCGTGCTTTGGATTTAATCGTTAAGAAATATGCGGATAAGGATGCACCTAGCTACCCTGAAGAGGTTTTGTCGCAAACCTCTACCTGGTGTATTGAGGTATTATCTGTCAGCGGAAAAAAATTTCCTAAGGAATTTATAGGATAAAAGATCTATCATACAAGCACAAACCCCTTCCTTTGGCAATAATATGTTATAGCCGAAAGAAGGGGGGAGTTGGAGTATGGTTTTTTATGGTGCTAATAAGGAGGTAGAAAATTTGCTGCGTGAGGCAATGTGGAATGAGCAGATCTCTATTCGCAGCTATCAGATATTGGCCCAAAAGGCCCCTAATGCCAAGGACGAGAGGCAGATCAGAGCGATCAGACGACAGGAACGTCTGCATTATGTTCTGCTGGCGGATATGTATGAAGAAATAACAGGTGTTGATTTTGTGCCGGGATCACCTTCTGTGAGCTTGCCTAAAGATTTTTGCGGCATGATAAAAACTGCTATTTATGATGAGCTGGCATCAGTAAGATTTTATGAAAAGCTAGCAAAGGATCTTGACTGTGCCAGACAGCAAAAGCGTTTGCGAGAAATTATTAATGATGAAAAGCATCAAGCACGGATTCTGGCTGCAATTTATCATCAATGTTCACATCAGCAGCTCAGGCAAACTGATGAGTTGGGTTATGAAAATTATTTTCCTCAATATAATTATTAAGGATATGGCTTTAAGTTTTAGTTAATTATTTAATCTGCTAAAATGATATCCCCGGTAACGATTTTTCGTGTAGAGCCATCCGCAAGTTCCATGACTAAATAACCATTTTCATCCATATCAAGTGCTTTGCCGGTATACGAGCCATTAATAGTAGTGGCAGTAATTTTTTTACCAAGGCAGTTATTGTTTTGCAGCCACTGTCGGCGGATGGGAGAAAAGCCCTCGGTGCAGAGCAGCTGATAATATTTTTCCAGCGAGCTTAAAATTTCAGCTGCTATCTGAGCTCGTGGCATGGTCAATTGCAGACCTGTTGCTGAGTTTTGTAATTTTGCCGGCAGATCAATTTGGCAGTTGATGCCTATGCCTATGATTATCCAGTGGATCGTGTCTATGTCGGCTTTCATTTCCGCCAGGATGCCGGCGATTTTTTTATTATTTAACAAAAGATCATTCGGCCATTTAATAGTGCTATCATAGCCCAATTTGTGTAGGGCTTCATTGATTGCAACGGAGGCCATCAGTGTGAAAAACTGAGCCCATCTTGGTGGTAGTTGGGGCTGCCAAAGGACAGAAAACCAAAGACCTCCTTGTTGTGGGGAGTACCATTTTCTGCCTAAACGCCCCTTTCCGGCGGTTTGTGATTCAGCAAATAAAGCCGTAAAACCAGGAGTATTCTCTTCAGCCAGTTGGGCAAGCTTGTTATTGGTGGAGTCAACTTCTTCGTGCCAGTAAATTTGCCAGGGGGAATTATCCGCCAGATAGTGCTTAACTTCTGCCGGCAGCAATTTATCAGGTGCGGAAACAAAGCGATATCCGATATTTGGGCTGGCCTCTATGATATAACCTGTTTGTCTCAAGATTTTAATATGCTTGGCGATAGCGGCTCGACTAATTTGCAGCTGTCGACTTAACAGTTCACCGGATATTTCCTGAGGACTATGGCGCAGGATTTTTAAGATTTTGTCACGCATTGTCAACACTCCTTGCTTAAAGGGTTTGCGATTTGTGTTATTATAGCACGCACTATCATAATTAACAAGCTAAGGGTAGGATATCATTAAAATGACTGTTGGCAGCAGTTGAGATTTATGATAATATTATACAGTATTGATTATGAAAAAGGTATCCAAGTGATTAAAATAGGATATCTTTAAGATTGAGATGATTTCTTGATGGGATTTTAAAAAGCTTCCTATGATGTGCAGGCGTTAGATTACTAATGCCATGGTGAATCGTGGTAAGAGGTTAGTTTATAAGGTGTATTCCTTGAAAAAAGGAATCGTCCGAAACTATAGTTGTTGAAAAAATTAGCATGCAAGAATTTGTGGAATAGAGTAGGTTATCTTTTATTGTTAGTTTTTAGAACCACTTTTTTAGTAATTTGAGGGGCTGAAAATTAAAGTAAGATACGGAGGGTTGTCCGAGTGGCTGAAGGAGCTGGTCTCGAAAACCAGTGTACCGCAAGGTATCCAGGGTTCAAATCCCTGACCCTCCGCCAAAAAAAAGGGTGGGAATTTGTTACGAAAACTGTCAGAGGAGCTATAAAACCCCTAAGAATGCTACAGGCAACAGCGAGCACAATAGATTTATCGCTAAAAATTTGGGAAGATCGGGAAACTAATCACTATATCCACGAATCATTCTTAAAGACTGATAGTAAAAAATTAAGCGGATGACAAAAGATAATTATAAAAAAACAACTGTGACATTAAAAGCGAGGAGGCAAACACTCTTCGTTTTTATTTTTATGTACATATTTTTTAAACAAATAAGTTAAACTTGCAACAAAACAGAGCAGTATGGTTGATTCGATGCTTTTTATTATTATAAAAGCGGAACATTGTTTGACGGATTCATAAAGTTTAAATACTTATCATTAAAATCTATGCTATAATAGAAATAGTTTTCTATTTAATAAGCCATGGAAATATAAAAAAACTAAGTGAGGAGGTAATAAAATGGCAAAATATATGTGTTCCGTTTGTGGCTATATTTATGATGAAGAAGAGGGTATTCCTGATGCGGATATTGCTCCTGGTACAACGTGGGAAAATCTGCCGTCGGATTGGTCATGTCCCCTTTGTGGTGCGAGCAAAGCGGATTTTGAAAAAGAGGGTGAGCCTGCTGTATCATTAGAAAAAAAATCATCGGCTGCGATTGAGTTCCCTATGGATGTGAATGAACCATCCCCGTTGGCGATTTCTGCACTTTGCACAAATCTGGCACGTGGATGTGAAAAACAATATAAGCCAGAAGAAGAAGCTCTTTTTAATCAACTGGCTGAATATTTCAAATCACTGTCAGCAGCTGCTAAAGAACCTGCTTTTGATCAGATAATCGCGATGATTGAGAAAGATCTTGAGGAAGGTTTTCCAAGTGCCAGTTCTGTGTCATCCGATGCGAAGGATCGAGGAGCGCTTCGCGCTTTAGTTTGGAGTGAGAAGGTCACCCGTATTTTAAAGTCTCTTTTGGCCCGTTATCAAAAAGAGGGCGAAGCCATGCTTGAAAATACCGATGTCCATGTCTGTACAATTTGTGGTTTTGTGTATATAGGGGATGATTTACCGGGGATTTGCCCTGTTTGCAAAGTGCCGAATTGGAAGTTTGAAAAAGTTGAGGGGAGGTAATGAAAATGTCCAAAAAATATGCGGTAAGAAATATACGTTTATGTACTAAGGACTGCTTGTGTCTTTATGTTTGTCCTACCGGCGCAACAGATACCGAAAACAGTATTATTGATGTGGCAAAATGCAAAGGCTGCGGCGATTGTGCAGATGCTTGTCCTTCCGGGGCAATTTCTATGGTCCCTGTAGAGTATCCGCCTCAACAGGTTAAAACAGAAGCGGTGATCAAAGCTCTTAAATCTCTTATGTATAGTAAGTCAGAACAAGAAAGAATTGCTGCCGGATTATCAGGAAAACTAGCTGTGGCGCTTGAAAAATCCAACCATATTATGGCAGAAGATCTTATCCGTGAGGCCGGATATATGTTACCACAAAGTGACAATGCTCAGAAATTTTTGCAATCGCTTCTTGATCAGGAACAAGCAGCAGAATTTCCCAGAGATATTGTCGAAAAACTGCTGAATAAATTTAAAAACGGGGATGATAAATCGATGAGTGATAATAAAACACTTGCTAATTTAATGACAGCATTTACCGGGGAGGCCGAGGCAAACAGAAAATATACGGCATATGCTAAAAAGGCTGAAAAAGATGGAAAAATGAATGCAGCAAAATTATTTAGAGCTGCCTCTGATGCCGAAACTATTCATGCTTTAAAACATTTCGAAGTGGCAGGAAAAATCGGCTCGACAGTAGACAATTTAAAGGATGGAATTGCGGGGGAAACCTATGAATATAAAGAGATGTATCCCGATTTTGTCAAAGAGGCCGAAGCGGAAGGAAACAAGGCCGCTCTGATGTCTTTTACTTTTGCAATGAAAGCTGAAGAGGTTCACGCCGGACTTTATCAGGATGCTTTGGATAATCTTGATCAAGAGGAAGAAGTTTTTTATTATCTTTGCCCCGTCTGCGGAAATATTGAAAAATCCCGACCTGAAAAATGCAGTATCTGTAATGTTTCCGGGGATAAATTTATTAAATACTAATTTTGCAGATTTTCATAATAACAATTAATTTTAATTTATATCAATTAAACTGTCATTAAAGAGTTCCCATCTTTTATGGCAGTTTAAATTTTTTATGAAGTTAACGGAGGGATTTTATAAAGCGTGAAAAAAATACAGGTCGGTTTATTTACTTGGGGGATTTGAGAAAAACCATCACTAATGATAGTTTTTTAATATACATATTAATTGGTAATAATTGTCATAAAATGCTATAATTAAATGAAATATATATTAGTGGGTGATCTGATGAGATATCTTGCACATACAAAAGATGGAAAGATTTTTGTGCCAGAAGAGGAACATGAGTATCAGTCCCTTAAGGATCATCTTACCAGTGTCTCTCAATATGCGCAGGGTTTTGCAGAGGCTTTTGGGGCAGGAGAGGCCGGTGCTTTGATAGGCCGTTTGCATGATTTTGGTAAATACAGTGAGCTGTTTCAAAAGCGTATTCGAGGGGCCAAGATTAAATATCCCCATTCCTTAGAAGGAGCTAAAATACTCTCGGGGAAATCTGATTGGATTGTAAATCTATATGGATTAGTGATTGCCAGTCATCATACGGGGCTTACTAATCTTGGTAATGTCGCCAGTGCAGGCGATGGATCGTACTATGATAAGCTTTTAAATTATCAGAGTTTTCCCCATCCGGCAGAGGCAATTTTGCCTCAAGATGAGGGGGTTGCTCATAAAAAATTAAAACCTATTCTAGGGAATCTTCAGGCCTCTTTTTCGATAGCGGTTTATTTAAAGATGTTGTTTTCTGCTTTGGTTGATGCCGATTATACAGATACAGAGGAGTATATTTCCGGAAGAAAGAGAGAGCCAATTGCATATAATATCGCAGATCTGACAGGGATTCTGGAAAAAATCTGCCCGTTAATGATGGCCGGCCAATCAATAATATTAGAAGCGATATTCTGCAAAGCTGCTTGCAGCATGCCCAAAAGCCACAAGGTCTGTTCTCCTTAACCGTACCAACAGGCGGGGGGAAAACTATTTCATCCTTGGCTTTTGCTTTGCAGCATGCTAAAAAACATAATTTAGCCAGAGTCATTTATGTGATACCATATACCAGTATTATTGAACAAAATGCCGAAGTTATTGCCGGATTAATCGGCAGACAATTTGTGCTGGAACACCATAGCAATGTTTTGCTCGATCATGATGAAGAAGTTAATTTTAGAAGAAAATGGGCTACAGAAAACTGGGACATTCCGGTGGTCGTTACCACCAATGTGCAGTTTTTTGAGTCCTTTTTTTCTCATAAACCTGCAGCAAACAGAAAACTGCATAATATCGCCAACAGTGTGATTATTTTTGATGAGGCGCAGATGTTACCAACTGAGTATCTTTCCCCCAGCTTATATGCTATTAGTGAGCTGGTTTATAATTACCGTGTGACGGCGGTTTTATGCACTGCTACTCAGCCGCGGATTGAAAAATTTAAGTATCAGGGGCTGGAGGTAACTGAGATGGTCGAAGATCCTTATCAGTTATCTAAGCAGCTTAAAAGGGTTGAATATCAATTTCTCGGTCAAAAAACGGACGAAGAAATTTTACAAAAACTGTTAGAGGCTAAAAGCGGCTTGGTGGTTGTTAATTCACGCAAGCACTGTTATTGGTTGCATCAGCAGCTAAAAGATCGAGGTGCGGAAAACATCTTTTGTTTAAGTACTTTGATCAGTCCTCTGCAACGGAAAGAAAAAATTGCTAAAATCAAAAAAATGTTGGAGGATCAACAAGCGGTTTATGTTATTTCCACACAATTGATAGAAGCCGGGGTGGATATTGATTTTCCTGTTGTTTTCAGGAGTTTGGCGGGTGTTGATTCGATTATTCAAGCCGGAGGCAGAGCCAATCGTGAAGGTAAACTGGTTGATAGCAGAGGTCAGCCAAAGATGGGGCAGGTCTTTGTTTTTGAACCTAAAAGTGATTGGGGGCGTATCCCACCTGCTTTGAGAAATTTTGCAGAGATTACGAAGGAAGTTATTGGTCTTTTGGGGGAAAAGGCTTTTAGCCTTGAGGGCATCGAGAAATACTTTGACTTACTTTATTATACGAATGCGGAAGATGGTTTGCTGGATGATAAAAAGATTCTCAATGAGTTTAACGCAGGCGCAGGCAAGTATAATTTTAGAAATGTTTCAGAGAAATTTAAAATTATCGAAGATAATAGTTTCAGCATCATTATTCCGTATAGTTTTTGTGCAGATGAAAAAGAGCGAATAAAAGAACAAGAGTATCTGGACGAGCTGATAAATCAATTAAGGAATAATATCTTCAACAAAGAAACCATACGAGAATTGGGCAGATATTCGGTATCTGTGTATAAAAATGAGCGGCGGCTATTACAAGATCAGGGAGTGATTGAAACACAAGAGGATTGTCTGATCTTAAATAACAAAAATTATTATGATCAGATGACCGGATTGGAGATTTTTACAGAAGAAAATAAGAACGCTGAAGCCTTCTATCTTTGATGTTGTCGCAATCCGTTAAAATATTTTTTCGTTGTTATTTTTAAGCGTATAAAACAAGGAGGTGATTATATGGGCTATGGTATTAAGCTTAAGGTCTGGGGCGATTATGCTTGCTTTTCCCGGCCGGAATTGAAGGTTGAAAGGGTTAGCTATGATTTCATGACCCCTACAGCCGCCAGAGGGGTTTTGGATGCTATTTATTGGAAACCTGCAATCACTTGGGTGGTGGATAAGATTCATGTTCTTCGCCCCATCAAATTTACTAATATCAGGCGTAACGAGATCGCAGATGTCGCAAAGTTAGGTGCTATTAAAAAAGCAATGGAGCAGTCTGCTTCCTATGATATTTCATCCAATGATAACCGTCATCAGCGGGCAGCTTTGTTGCTTAAAGAAGTGGAATACGTGATCGAGGCGCATTTTGAAATTAATAGGGGTAAGGCAGGAGAGAGTGATAGTCCTGAAAAGCACTATAATATTGCTTTAAGACGCATGAGGCGAGGACAGTTTTTTCATAAGCCATGTCTGGGCACCAGGGAGTTTGCCGCATCTTTTTTCTTAATCGAGGAGGGTGAGGCGATTCCCACCAGCAGTCTGGTGGGTGAGCAGGATTTTGGCTATATGCTTTATTCGTTAAATTATCAACTTGATGATAAGGGTGAAAAAACTACTGTTACGCCGACTTTTTTTAGAGCAAAAACTATCAATGGAGTTTGCGATTTAACCAAGATAGAAGAGGTGGTTTCATGATTTTGCAGGAGCTTTTTGATTACTATGATGTGCTTGCGAGTGATGCAAATGCAAAGATTAGTCCCAGTGGCTTTGAAGAAAACTCAGCAGCCTATGAAGCAGTGTTGTCTGAAGAGGGGGATTTGCTTAGTATTCGTTCGTTGGTAAAGGACAAAAAACGCAAGACCTTGGTGATGCCCCAAAACATGAAAGGTCCGAGCATTTCTGCCTCACCGGTGTGTGATAATTTTGCCTACATTTTTGGTGTAAGCGGCAGTAAGGGAGAAAAACAGCTAGAAGAAAAGAAATGGCAAACGGCTAAAGATTTACACGAAGAATTGTTTGGGCAAGCCCAGTCTAAAGAGGCTCAAGCGATAGTTAAATTCTTTGATAAATGGGATATTAACGAAGCTTGGGATAACGAGCAAATTTTAGACAACTATAGCGAAACGGGTAATGCTTTTGCCGGCAATGTTATTTTTCGGCTGAGGGGGACAGAGCACTATTTCCATGAATGCAAAGAGATCGAAGATATTTGGTTGGCTGAAAACCAGAGGAAAGATATAGATGCCGGGCAAGAGATCAGGCAGTGTTCAATCACAGGTGAGTTTGCACCTATTGCCAGATTGCATGAAAAATTTAGCGGTGTTAAAGGGGCGATGTCCACAGGGGCCTCACTGGTTTGTTTTAAAAAGGATTCAGATCATTCATACAATTTGACACAATTATATAATGCGCCCGTTTCACAAGAAGCGATGTTTAAGTATTCTACAGCGCTTAAACACCTGCTTTCCAGCACTGAGCAAAAAATGTATATTGGCGAAGATACAGTAGTTTTTTGGGCCAGCAGCAATGATAAAAGGTATACGGGCATATTTAGCAACCTTTTTGAAGGCGAAAGTACTGCAAATGCTTTATCAAAAGAAACAAAGGCCGACAGTAAAACAGAAGAAATAATTAAGTCTGTACTGCAAAGTGGTCAAGACGGTTTATTTAATGAAAAACTCAATTTAGAGGGGGATCTTGACCCCAATACGAGATTTTGTATCTTAGGGTTGGCTCCTAATGCAGGTAGAATTTCTGTGCGTTATTTTTACAAAGATACCTTCGGTGCTTTTTGTGAGAGAATCAAGGCTCATTACGATGATATTAAGATCGTTGGCAATAAGCCGCATATCAAAATTAGAAGTCTTTTATATGCCACAGTGAGCAGTAAAAGCAGGGATAAGAAGGTGAATCCCCTCTTAGGCGGAGCGGTTATGCGCTCGATCTTAACGGGGGCAGCCTATCCGCAACTTTTACTTAATCAGACCATCATCAGAACAAAGACCGAAACGATGATAACGCATGCCAGAGCTGCTATTATTAAGGGTTTTCTCATGCGCAAAAACCGTATATTAAAAAAGGAGGAACAGTTAACTATGTATTTAAACCAAGAGTCAAAAAATGTTGCTTATGTTTTGGGCCGGACTTTTGCGATTTTGGAAATGATTCAAAAAAAAGCACTTGACCAAAATATTAATACTACCATCAGGGATAAATATTTTTCTACTGCTTGTTCCAATCCGGCACTGGTTTTCCCTAATTTGATCAAGTTGTCTCAACATCATTTAGCTAAAATTGAGGGGATCTACTTTGATAAACTGTTGGGGCAATGTATTTCTTTAATAGAAGGGGAAAGTTTCCCTAAGACCATGAACATGGAGGATCAGGGGCGCTTTATTTTGGGATATTATCAACAGAATCAGAAGCTTTATGAAAAAAAAGATACGGCAGCAGCACAAATCAGTGAGGAGGTAGATGAATAATGAGTGAAGCTATTAAAAATCGTTATGAATTTGTAATTTTGTTTGATGTGGAAAACGGTAACCCTAATGGTGATCCTGATGCAGGTAATATGCCAAGGGTTGATGCGGAGACAGGCTATGGTTTAGTGACTGATGTATGTATAAAGCGCAAAATCAGAAATTATGTCCAGCTGGTTAAAGATGATGCACCGCCGCACAAGATTTTTATTAAAGAGATTTTAAACGACAAACTGGAAGATGCCTATAGCGAATGCGGCATTCAAAAGAAAACTAAAAAGACCGAAGAGATAAAAAGGGCGCAAAAATTTATGTGTGATAACTATTATGATGTGCGTGCTTTTGGTGCGGTAATGAGTACAGGGGATTATCCTTGTGGAGTAGTTCGCGGCCCGATTCAGATGAATTTTGCTAAAAGCATTGATCCGATTGCGGCACAGGAAATAACCATTACCAGAATGGCTATCACTAAACCTGAAGATGCTGATAAAAAGGAGACAGAAATGGGTAAAAAAAGTTTTGTCCCTTATGCCTTATATCGCATGGAGGGTTTCATTTCTGCTAAATTAGCTGAAGATGTGACCGGTTTTTCAGAAGAGGATTTGGAGCTTTTCTGGGAGGCTGTTATTAACATGTTTGAGCATGACCATTCAGCAGCCAGGGGTAAAATGATTGTGCGAAAACTAGTGATTTTTAAACATGCAAGCCCTTTAGGTAATGCTCCCTCACATACCCTTTTAGAGCGGGTTTGTGTGCAGCGTAAGGACCAAACCACACCTCCCAGGGAATATGGTGCTTATGAAATCGTCATTAATCAGGAAAACATGCCTGATGGAGTAATGGTTTATGAAAAAGTGTGATAATCTGGAGCGTTTGCCGATTTCTGCGATTAAGCAATATGCCTATTGCCGGCGTCGTTTTGGCCTAATGTTTATTGATAAAGAGTGGGCCGACAACTATAAAATTGTTGAGGGGGAGTTTTTACATGCCAAGGTTGACGACCCCTTTTTCAGTGAAAAAAGAGGCGATATCTATGTCAGCAGAAGTGTTCCTGTTTATTCTGATAAAGATAATTTATACGGTATAGCTGATATTATCGAGTTTATTAAAGATGATGATGGTGTTGAAATCGGCACTAAAAAAGGGTTGTGGAGTATTAACCCCATAGAGTATAAAAATGGCAAGCCCGAAAAAAGTAATGCAGATGCTTTGCAATTGCTGGCTGTGGCCATTTGTTTGGAAAAGATGTTTAAGATTCATCTTGAACAAGGGGATATTTATTATGGTCGATTGCGGCGGCGCAAGCGAGTTGTTTTTGACGCTGAGCTGCGAGAAAGGCTGAAGGAAATATTAGCGGGGATTAAGCATATTTTGGACACGCAGCAAATACCGGAAAAAACGCCGGATCAAAATTGCAGCTTATGTTCTTTAGTCAATATTTGTTTGCCGGAAATTTTTCACAAAAAACAAATTACACGTGATCGAATCAACAATTTGTTGGTAAGAGGTGGGAGATGAAAAAACTTTTAAACACACTCTATGTGACAACTCCATTATCATATTTATCACTTGAAAATGAGAACATTGTAATTTTGCTGGAGGAAAAGGAAAAATTTCGTATACCTTTTGCTAATGTAGAAGGCATAGTTTGTTTTGGTTATATGGGTGCAAGTCCTGCACTGATGGGCAAATGTGCTGAAAACAATATCTCTTTAAGTTTTTTGAGTCCCAGTGGGAAATTTTTAGCTCGAGTAACCGGTAAAACTAAAGGGAGTGTGCTTTTACGAAAAAAACAATATCAGTTTGCAGAGGACCGTCAAGCATCTTTGTTTTTGGCACAGAATATAGTCGCTGCCAAGCTTTTTAATTCCCGTAATACGATTGAACGCTCTATCAGGGATAATGCAGATGCCGTGAAGATATCTAAGTTAATAGATGTTTCAAAATTATTAAAGGGTAATCTCCAAAAAGCTTACGATTTCCATGATTTAGATGAATTGCGTGGTTTTGAAGGTGCTTATGCCAAGGCTTATTTTAGTGTTTTTGATGAGATGATTCTGCAACAGAAAAAGCATTTTTATTTTACTGAACGCAATAAAAGACCCCCATTGGATAATGTCAATTGTATGTTGTCATATCTTTATATAATCCTTGCCTTAGAGATCACAGCAGCTTTAGAGACTGTAGGATTAGACCCATATGTGGGATTTATGCATCAGATTAGGCCGGGGCGTGCTTCTTTGGCACTGGATTTGTTGGAAGAATTACGTTCCTATTTAGTGGACAGGCATATTTTAACGTTGATTAATTTAAAGCAGATGACTAATAAGGATTTTCATAAAAAGGAAGGTGGTGGGATTTTGTTGACCGATGAGAGGCGGAGAAAATTATTAGATTCTTGGCAGAAGCAAAAGAAAGAAAAGATCCGTCATCCCATTATCAATGAAAAAATTGAAATTGGCTTAATTCCTTATGTGCAGGCGCAATTAATGGCTAGATTTTTGCGCGGGGATGTTGAGGAGTATCCGCCATTTTTGTGTAGGTGAGAATATGTTTGTAGTGATTGCTTATGATGTCAATACGGAAACGCGAGAGGGACGAAAAAGACTGCGGTTAGTGAGCAAAGCTTGCCAAAATTATGGTCAGCGTGTCCAAAATTCTTTATTTGAGTGTTTGATTGACTATGGGACTTTTTTAATTTTAAAAAAAGAGTTGGAAAGTATTGTTGATGAGGATTTAGACAGCCTGAGATATTATTATTTGGGCAACAAATGGCAAAAGAGAGTGGAGCATTTTGGTGCCAAAGGTGGCTATGATCCTGAGGGAACAATTATTATATAGGTTTGCGAACCATAAGTGACCATTTTTGGTTATTTTGTTGATACGGCTGTTTTTAGTGGCCTTTTGTTTTAAAGAGTTGTTATTGTTTTGTCCGCCCCATGCGGTAGATGTGATGAATAATGCCTGTCCAGGGCATTTTCTAGAGTCGCACCCCGCAGGGGGTGCGTGGATTGAAATACAAGTATTACCAGAGCTGGAAAGAAAGATTTTGTCGCACCCCGCAGGGGGTGCGTGGATTGAAATCGGAAACGGCAAAGCGTATGACCCCGCCAAAAGTGTCGCACCCCGCAGGGGGTGCGTGGATTGAAATTCTTAACTGTCTGCACAACATTAAATAATCCAACCGTCGCACCCCGCAGGGGGTGCGTGGATTGAAATTTTCTGATTTTGTGAAACTTTTCGGGATTGGTCGGTCGCACCCCGCAGGGGGTGCGTGGATTGAAATCCGTTATACCATTTATTACGTAAGTTTTAACAACGTCGCACCCCGCAGGGGGTGCGTGGATTGAAATCATCGATTAGCTCTGTGACGATAAAATTAAGCTGTCGCACCCCGCAGGGGGTGCGTGGATTGAAATAAAATTGTTGATAAGCTCTCCGTCATAGAGGGTTGGTCGCACCCCGCAGGGGGTGCGTGGATTGAAATTTAGTGCAACAGCAGCAATCATCTCTACCTCGCCTGTTTTGACTGCGCCGGCTGTACTGAAATCAGGGAGCCAAGTCTGAACAGGGGCAACGCCCGCCATGCTGACTGCATGGAATCCATCAACCCCCATCCGTGCAAAATAGATAGAGCTTGTGCCGTCCACACCTGACGTACCGATGATATCATTGTTACTTCCGGGTTTTGCGCCAAGATCAATCAGGGGAATACCGTTATACATGGAAACGTTGTTGCCCCATTCATCACGTGTTTCCTGATATTTACCATGAACTTTGGCGAGATACTCAAGAGTGGAAATCATGTCACCATTGCCCATAATTGCAGAAGGCTTCCCATCAAGCTTTCTTAAAGCTTTATTTAAGGCGAGAAGGAAAGCACCGCCATTTGTTTCAATGTTCGCCGCGGTGGAAAGGTCAATGATATTCCCGGCATTAAATTCGGTTGCAGATCCCAATAACGCGGAATCTAAGCCATCAAAGGCATTTGCATTGACTGCCGAATCACCATTGATCACAGTGTCGCAAAACAGAGCCGCTGCGGCTTTAATTTTTTGTTCCATTTGTAATGTTACTTCACTTATGATACCCCCCATGTCCGCGATAACGCGGTCAATCTGGAAAGAACCGCCGAAGACCTTTAAGTCGACAGTATAGCGCTGTTTACCAACTTCCTGCGGATTATACTCAGCGTTTACCGCACGAAAAGCCGCGGTGGGTTGTGTAACCAGGCGAGTATAACCATAAGTTAGCGTTGCGCCGCCACCGGTGGGGGAAACACAATCATCAAAAACCATGTTATCAAGCAAAAAGGAGCTTTTGCGGAATTCGTCAATCACTCCCATTTGTAAATCATCCTGTACGTTTTTCTTAGCTTCTTGTAATGTTACTGGCATATTATTTCTTCCTTTCGTCTGTTAAATTAATCAGAGCTATTACCGGGGAATAATTTCGCTTTTATTGATTCCTCCAGCCCCTCCGGCTTAGGCGGCTCTGTTCTTTGTGCCGGATCTTTTTCCTCTCCCGGCTTCATTCCTTTTGGGACTGCCGGCGTAGGATTATCGAATTTGAAACAAAAGTTCTTTTCCTCGTCTTTAGTTAACGCTGTGATTTGGTCGCCGAGACCGACAATCTCGCCTTCCTTAACTGTGGCAGTTTCTAAAAACTCTGCCAGATAGACCTTGACTACTTTAGGGTCTCGTGCACCGGCTTTCAGCAAAGCAGATTCTACAATGGCATTTTTTTGTACTGTTAGTAATTCAGCTGCCATGCGTTCAGCTTCAGCTTTGTTGTCTTCTTGCAGCTTCTTGATTTGCGCCTCCAGCTCTTTATTGTCCGTGTTGGACTTTTGGAGTTCTTTCAGCTGCTTATCACGCTCTGAGACAGTACCTTTGAGGGTGTCCCTCTCGGTAATCATCTCATCGAGTCGCGACTTCGGCACAAAGCCTTCCAGTGCTTTCTTGTGTTCTGCAACCACCTTGTCGGCTGTTGCATCGTCGATGTTCAAACTGGTCAAAAACTCTTTTTTCATCTCGATTCTTCCTTTCTTTCAAAACATTTTTTTCCCGGTTCAGTCCGGTATTATTGTCTTTTAGTTTTGCGCCTTAAAATACCAAAAAGGCGATTTTTTTTATAAAAAAAGAGCGCCTACGATAGTAGGTACTCTTAATGTTATATCTGGGTATGAAAAACCACCTCAAACAATCAAGGTGGTTTTACGGCAACGCGTTAATTATGTCTTGATATTCAAAAGCCTTTTTTGTCATTTGTTGTTTTTCATCAAGGCAGCACCGCAACAAATAATCAGATGCTTTTTCCTCTATATCAAGCAACTGTTTTTCGGAAAATTCATTATTAGCAGGACAATTAAAGCCTGCTTCTGCTAATAATTCTTGTTGTCTTTTACTAAAATCTACTTTCATTATCCTACTCTCCTTTTCCATATTTTTTAATTCTACTTTTCCCGGTTTTCCATGTAGTAATCAGTGTTTTTGTTTCGGGGTTAACCGCTACTGTCGCCCTTTGCCCAATAAATTGAATAGAAGGCTTCCCTGAAGCATTAATACTAACCTCTGTTATGTGTAACGGGGTCTTTAAAGCCTCTATTGCGGCACTTACTTCAACAGCACGTTCCTCCCCTCGAGCTATCAAATGAGGGTTTATATGCTCTATAGTTAGTCCGTTCTGTGCTTCTACTCCTATTATACCCTGCCAGTCGCTTTCTTTCAACACATAATTTTTATACCATTCTTGATAGGTCATATCGCCCTTAACATATTGTATCTCACCATCTGCACCTCTAGCTGCCCGCTCAAACTCTTTGCTGAACTCATCATCAAAGTGCGGACAAGTAGTGCCACGACAGCGTGTATGAAAGGGCGGCACAGTCACTCCGGGAGAATAATCCGCCATCTTAACAACCTTGCCGTCCATCTCTTGACAAATGGTGCAAACGAGGTCGTCAAGCGTCTCGACAACCTCCACCGCCTCCACATCGAGCTCTTTATAAGCCTCCTTTTGGCCGGCAGCCACAAAGTACGTTGTTTCCGTATCTAAAAGGGCAGCGGCTCTGTGCTTTTTAACACCGAACTTTGCAGCAAAATCCTTAACACCAACATACGGCGTTTCACCAGTCATCAAGTTACGCATCAGCTGCGACTGCAAATCGCCAATAAGCGTCTGTTTATCGCGCCATATTCGATCACTAAAATTCAGGCCATCAACCGCCCAAGGCGTTTTGATCAAGCGGTTAATCGCCGCCACATCAAGCGGCGAGATTGACCAGACTGCCCCAACACCTTTTTGAACATTAAAAGCCGTCCGATAGTATGTATCATCTAAAATCTTACGCAATACTTCATCTGTTAGGGCGTATTCCCTAGCATATAAAACCTCAACAGCCTGCTGCATCTCAATTTTGAGAGCCTCTAAGCGCGAGATATGAACACGAGCTGCAGCGTTTTCCAGCTGCTGAATCCATTTGCCATTGACTTCTGCCTCTTGTCCTCTGGCAATGTATTCTTCAAGCGTCCATTTAAATTCTTTTAATTCACCGGCAGAAAGTCTTTTATGCGCTTCAGCCAATGGAATTTTATTATTTTTAGCAAATTGCGTATACCAACGAGAGATTTTATCATCAACCATGTGCATCGCCCTTGTATACTCTTTATTTATCTCTTCCAGCGCAAGAGAAGCAGTTTGGTGGGCATCTCTGGCAACGTCCTCTGATCGTTTGGTCCAATAAGCCGCACTCCGCTTGAGTAACTCTGTCATCGGCTACTCACCTCTTTTGTCCGGCTCGTCTTCCTCTTTTGTGGAGCTCCAGTCAGTAGGGTAAGCGTCTTCCTCTCTAACTCTTTCAGCCTCAATGCGTTTCATCTCTTTTTCTACATCAGAAATCCACGGGTGATTACTGATTGCGGTTTCTTTCGATATTAAGGCAGTAGAATTGAGGCAGTTTGCGATAATTTCACTTTCATTGATCATAATGTCACGATTGAAAATGAAGTCGATCTTCTCGTTTTCAAAATCGCCCTTGCCTTTGGTAGCCAAATAGTTGTTAACAAACCACAATAGGCTCTCCATGGCTGCTTGGTATTCCGTTTCCATACCGTTTGCATCAAGATCAATGTCACTGTACATGCTCTGGATGTTCATCTGATTAGGGCTGCCGCCCATCATGCGATCATCTTTGGCATCATAGCCCATGGCATTTTCGATAATAGCCTTTTTAAACATATCAACAATCGATTCATAGTTTTTAGCATTGACCTCGATGTGGATACTATCTAAACCACCTGATTGACCATCAAAAGATTTAACCTTAACTGCACGATACTGCATCAAATTATGCCTAAACGTGCCCAGATCTTCGCCATCATAGTTCTTTAATACAAGAATCGAGCTCTGGCCGTCTTCCTGCATAGCGTTTTGAAAATCCGACATCATCAAGTTTAACGAATCTTGTAAATTTTTAACTTTAACAATCAAAGGAATTTCTTTGGAGTTGTGCTTAAAAGGTATCAATGGCAAACGCTCCCAATGCACCCCTTGCTCTACCGTCCCCCTTCTGTCCTCAGCACTATTGTTAACGACTATAGAGGCATAGTGGCTAAAAGGGTTAAGGCTATCTGTGATAAGACGTTCTTCTTTATCGTCCCAATCATAATATTCAATACCTTTGAGCGTGTAAACTTCAACTTTTTTCTTAATCTTTTCCTCAGTGCCCTCATACTCAATCACTTCATAAATACGAATGGCGTACTCAAGGTCTGTATGCTCTGCATCTTTCCAACTGGGGATAATTTCCCAGGGCGAAAAACGCCTAAAAGCAAGCTCTGATTGTTCATCATAATAAACATACAACCAGGCTAAGCCGCAATTAAGCGAATCAGTGCCCATACTCCGCAATAATTTGTGAAAACGCTTGTCAAACAGTTCAGATAAGGCCTCTTGATATTCCGCGCTTTCTGTATCAAGCGTTAAGACTTGGCCGACAAAATAATTTGTTTTTTGATCAACCATTTTAGCATACTGGTTATGGACAGTACGATTATTGGGCAAGTTTTCTACCGGCTCCAACCTGCCACTTTTGCCAATGACCGTACGTTTACGTTGTAAAATATCGTGCTCCCCACGATAATACTTTTCGCCGGTAAGCATAGTTTTGCGTGCTTTAGAGCTTAACCAATTCTTGATTTGCTGTTCAAGAATCTCTTTTTTGGTCAAGGCGGTTTTGGCATGCGCCTCTATTTTTCTATTAATAAGTTGCGTATCAGTTATCATCTGATCACCTTTCTTTTAATCAAAGCTAAACAGTGACCCTTTGGCCAATTCTTCGAGGGCATATCTCATGGCGTCCATCAAATGGTTAAAATCATCTATTGGTCTGTTAAGGACAACGCCCTCGCGGTTTGTATCCCAAATATAATTTGACAGCTCCATCACCGTGTTAGTGCAAGAGGGGTGCACGATAATTTTATAGCCCTGTACGTGTTGGATGCCGTGCCTAATACTGTCAGGCCCTTTTCTTGCCGCCCTGATATGCGGAATGTCAGCATCCCTTAGCTCTTGTATTGACTTTGGCTCTGCGCTATCCGCGATAATTGTTTCTTTACGATAACCTTTGTTGATGATGTGCTCAGCAATCATTTGGTTTGTCAGTTGTTTTTTATAAAATTCATCGAAAACATAGATCTCTTTGGCTTTTTGATCAACCGCCATTGCAATAAATGCTGATGGGTCGTTGGTATAACCAAAGTCTAAGCCAAAAGTCGTCTTGAGGTACGGTCGCTTTTTGAGTAATTCTGCTATTTTAAAGTCGTGCTCTTCCCAATTGTCATAAATCAGACCTTCGGCAATGCCCCAATTCCCCAACCCCTCAACCTGATAGCGGCGCGGTTGGTTGATGCGCATTTCCTCAAAAACCTGTTTATCCGCCTCATCTAAAAATTCATTACACATAAAATTTGTTGTATCGGCAAAAATTAAGTCACTTTCTGTATCAAAAAACCGTTTTTTAATCCAATGCTTGTCCGACCATGGATTAAACGTCAGTGTCAGCTGTTTAAAATAGCCTTCCGGCACAATGCCGCGCAGCGAAGTGTCCAGTTTGTTAAAATCAGCCTCATTCATAATCTGGAAGGCCTCTTCAATCCAAAACCAACACAATACGCCTTTATCAACGGTGATTGAGGTGATGCTCTGCGGGTCATCCATGCCGCGAAACAGAATCTTTTGACCTGTTGGCTTGTATCTAATTTCCATAGGGTTTTTACTAAACCCCCAAGCATCCGCCGCCCCTAAACGATTAATCGCCCAAATTAACTGGGCGAAGGTTGAGTCTTTATGGGTGTTGAAATACCGTCGGACAACCAGCAGATTTGCTTCTGGGTATTTCATCAGGTTATATATACACCAAAGGGCAGTCGTACAGCTTTTCTTACTGCCACGACCACCTTTTAGTACTCTATATCGTACTTTTGAGTGCCAAAACGAGGAATACCCTCTGCCGATAACGCTCGGTAAGTGAATCCTAGGACGCTCAATCCTCGAGTTCATTTTCACCTTCGAAAACAGGCATTGTAATATTTATATTAGACGTTGTAGCCCACATATCGTGGTATTTGCCGATCAATTCAAGCGCTTTATTGGCATCGGCAGTCTTGTTTGGCACTTCAACAACTTCGGCAGTCTGCCTTTCAGTAGTAATCTTTCGTCCTTTGCTGTTATAATCGCTGTCTTTGTGGGTCAATGTAACAACGACACTCTCCATATCTTTACGACGGCCTATGTTCGTCAGGCGCATCAAAATCTCTGATACGCCGGCAACACATTCGTCCTCTACTTTGGACATTAATTCATTTTTATAATCAATGATATGCGGCATTTGCAACAAATTGCAAGTCGTGACAGCAAGAGATCGAGGCTTACCTTTATAACCTGCATCTCTTGCGGCTTTTTCCCTATCCAAACCGTTAGCCACATAGTTTTGAACAAACAGCTTTTGTTGATCAGTTATTTGTTTCTTTTTAATCACTTAAAATCACTTCCTTTTTACGCCGTTCTGCGCCACATGTAACATGTGATATATGGCGGTAAATTGCCGCTGTTTCCTGAACCGGAGTAGCCCGTGTTGCCTGTTACTGGGTGGTCGTGTTTGGCATCAATTGCTATTCTGTCGGCATTACGTGCTGCTGTTTTTATTTCCACATTGGAATTCAAACTGATTCCGCCCTGCACATCATACGACAGTATCCCCGACGAATGGACAGGAAAACCTTGTGATCCACCTGTTAAGGTCCTGATATCGATCGTACCTGATAAGGCTTTTTCTGATGTTGTCAATGTTCCGTTATCATGTCTGTGGCTGTCTAGATACTTACTACCGCCTGTCTTTTGTGGGGTATTAAACTCTGCTTGTGTCGTATCCACCCCCACAGGCACTCTACCCGTTCCCCATGCGACCCATGTTCCACCCAATAGACTGCCTGGATTGGTTGCATTTACAGACATATATATTGCTCCTACGGGGTATGCTTTGTCTATATTAAAAGACTTACCATCGACATAGGCTTTGATTTTTTGCCAAAGATACAGTAATCCATTATTGTCTAAAATTTTCATTTTATGCCACCGCCTAACTGGCCATGATGGTATCGATTTCAGCATTTGTAATTGCCGCCAAATCATTAAACGTGACATAGTCTGTCAAATCAACATCCGTTGAACCGATTTTCTCGTACGCTGATAAATCTGTCAGCCAAATATATTCATCGTAGCTGCCTCCGGAATTAGCCACCAGATAAATTATGCCTTTCACTCCTTGTGTGGGCAAGGTCGCAACAATCTGAAAATCAATGCTTGTGATCCCCGACAAGGCGCTATTAATCGCTGTCTGCACTTGGCTAGAGGTTTGATATCCCGCCCCATTTGTCAGCTGGTTGTTATTTGTTGGGATTTGATTAGCTGCCGCAATCCCAAGACCCGCTTTTGTTAAAGTGCCAGTGATTGTTGTGCCGTCAAGAGTTGGCTTGTTGACAATGGTTGTATAATCCGGCGCATTGATTAATCCAAGCAGTGCGTCGGTTAAGTCATTAGTTGACAGCCCCATATTTTCTACTTTATCAACTTTACTGTTAATTAAACTTTTGAGTTTTTGATTGTAGTATAATAGCCCGTTTTCATCCAAATATTTTTTAGGTGTCATGTTTTTCACTCCTTAAAATTGATTATTAATAATTTCTTCAATCTCCATATTTGTCAAACTGTCTTCCGCTAAATTCCGATTACCCTTCAAGGCAACCGCATTAATTGACGGTAGGTTTTCCAGCTCGTTATAGTCACTTGTCATAATGTATTCTGTGACTATATCGCTGTCCAAAACCAGCGAACTCTCACTCTGCCCGGACAGATCAATGACAAAATCCTCTTCTTCTGCTAATTTTATTTTTTCATCCATAACGCACCACCTCATTCATTCTCTGCAAACGTGATCTCCGGCAGAATTTCTAACTCCCCCAAAACCGTCTGCTTATAGGTTGGGTTAGCCCTATATAACTGGATATCAAAATAATATTTGCCAAAATGAAGGCTGTCCGTCTCTTCCGGCAAAATAACAAAGTGGTAACGACCTTCTTCGTCCTTTGTTATCTCATTTCGGCTGAGGCGTTTTTGAAACAAAAAATCTTGACTACACGTGTTACACGTGTTATTCTATGTATAGAGCGAAGGTGCTAACAAATGAAATTCCGGGAACTCGAAAAGATCATAAAAGCGGATGGCTGGGAGCATATTAAGACAGTAGGATCATATCACCAGTACAAGCACCCAGCAAAACCCGGAAAGGTTACGATACCGTACTCAAACAAAGATTTAAAATTAAACACCATAAATAGAAAGGACTGAACAATATGAAACTTATATATCCTGCCTGCCTTTATCCTTGTGAAGAGGGTGGTTACACTGTGGTCTTTCCTGATCTGCCCGGTTGTGTAACTGAAGGGGATACTTTAGAAGATGCCCTTGATATGGCCGCTGATGCTGCCTGTGGTTGGATACTAGGAGAGACTGAGGATGACAATCCTTTCCCCTCTGCCTCAGATATCAAAGGTATAATAGCAGATGAATACAAAGAAGGATTTACTTCCCTTATCCCTCTGGACATGGAGAAATACGCTAAAAACCATAGCAATAAGTCTGTTAATAAAACTTTAACTATACCGGCTTGGTTAAATACTGCTGCAGAAAAAGAGAATGTCAACTTCTCTCAGGTACTGCAAGAGGCACTAGCCAAAAAGCTTGACGCTATGTAAAACAATATAGTCGCACCCCGCAGGGGGTGCGTGGATTGAAATAATTTGATCGCTTGGGTTCGTCGGCGATTGAGCTGTCGCACCCTGCAGGGGGTGCGTGGATTGAAATTTTACAGTGGTGTTTTTTTCTACCGTTAGTAATTCAGCTGCCATGCGTTCAGCTTCTTGATTTGTGCCTCCGGCTCTATTGTCTTTTGGTTTAACGTCTCAAAATACCAAAACGGCGATTTTTTATATAAAAAAGGAGCGCCTACGATTATAGGTACTCTTAATGTTATATCTGGGTATGAAAAACCACCTCAAATAATCAAGGTGGTTTTACGGCAGCGCGTTAATTATGTATTTATATTCAAAAGCCTTTTTTGTCATTTGTTGTTTTTCATCAAGACAGCACCGCAGCAAATAATCAGATGCTTTTTCCTCTATATCAAGCAACTGCTTTTCGGAAAACTCATTATTAGCAGGACAATTAAAGCCCGCTTCTGCTAATAATTCTTGCTGTCTTTTACTAAAATCTACTTTCATTATCCTACTCTCCTTTTCCATATTTTTTAATTCTACTTTTTCCGGTTTTCCATGTAGTAATTAGTGTTTTTATTATGAAAATCTATGAAAAAAACCACCCTGTTGTGGGGTGGCTTAATCGCTATTAGTTTTCAAAATAGGGGTTTATATCTACTTGAGATCTAATTTCTACGCCATAATGCGCGGCATTTAAGACATTAACTTCTTTGCCATTAAGCAAATAGGATTGGATCTGAGAGCCGTCAACATCTTCCAAGTAATCATTTTTTATTAACGCAGGTATATTTCTTTCGAGAGCAGCGCACTGCCTCTTGAAAATATCTTCGTCAAAAACATTACAAATCACATATTCATAATTGTATTTATACATTTGCTAGCCCTCCTGTTTATACTTTCGATAATTTTCGTGGATGATCTATAAAGTGGTTTTAGCTAATATTCGTTTTAAATGGCTAAATAATTCAATGCAAAATGATATCTATCTAGACGTTTCAAATCTTTTTTTAGTCACTTCTGATAATCTAGAAAGATCAGAATTATGTCTAAGGTCTGCAATTTTCACTTTTTTTGCTAAAGGATTATTCTTTACTCTCTTCAGGTATTCAGTATAACCTTCTCTTTTGCACTTTGTAATAATTGTTACAGCTTCTATAATTTCTTGACAAAAGCCAGCTTCAATAAGTTGTTCTTTTGTGTAATCGCTGTCTTATAAAACATCATGCGAAAGGGCAACGATCTTTTCTTTTTCTGTGTAGACCATTGCAGCGACTGTTAAAGGGTGGTTGATATACTCGTTTCCTCCCTTGTCTTTTTGACCTTTATGTGCTTTTTGAGCAATCATCAAAGCCTTCGCCAACAAGTTTACGCGCCTCGCTTTCGGTATTAATCCATAAAATGGTTTAATCGCTATTAGTTTTCAAAATATGGTAACAGATCTACTTCGGAATTTACTTCTACACCAAATATGGGCGTATTTAAAACTCTGACCTTTTTATCATTGAGCCAGTATATTTGAATTTGAGAGCTATCTACATCAACAGCATAGTCGCCCTTTTTTAATTCTGGTATATTCTTTTCAAGAGCAGTACACTGTTCCTGAAAAATATCAGAATCAAATACCTGACAAATAAAATATTCATGTTTGAACATTGTTAGCCCTCCAATCCAAGTAATTTATTGATTTCTTTGTTTGACCGTGTAGAACTGTCGATTAAAGCCCTATAAAGATCATCGTCTGATTTATACAGGCTCCTGTATTTATCAACGTAAAAACTAAATTCCCGCAGAGGTGCATCTCTCACCAATCTTTCCAGTTCTTTCATGTCAATCATCATGTCCCTTGCTTGCTGCTTAAAGGTGTTTCTCAGTTCATGCGCCTGCATAGCCTGATCTTTTAGAGATAGTGTGCCGTCTAACATTGACGGAATTTTCTTATTGTGGGCTATGTACCAAGATCTTACTTCATAATTACCCAACATTCGATCAAATTTCAGCGAATAGTCCAAAGTATCAAGTCTATTTTGCTTACCGGCTTTTAACGCTTTCCATTTGTCAATTTCATTATACTTTAAATATTGAAAATCCACAAGATTATTTGTATGCTTAATCCTAATCAAAAAGACGATGAATATTTGTTAATCTATGTATTATAGTTCACTATAATGCACTTTTTGTGCCTGCTTTTTTGACTGTTATCCAGTATCAGCCTTCAAAACTTCAATGCCCTTACCATATTCCGCCATAATTTTGTCAATGATATCCTTGTCATCAATGCCCAAACTTTCTAAAAATTCACGTTTCATTTGATGTTTCCTTTCCTTCCGCTACGCTTTTTATCGGGGTTGCGCCCCGTGCGGCTGCATCTTTTACGCTGTGCCCAGCAATATTTTTATATAAAAAAGACACTATGAACAATGTCAAAGTGTCTTAATTCATATTTAGTTGTTGCTATCAGTTGGCTTTAGTGCTTAATAAGCAGGTCGTCAAGTGGGTACGTGGATTTTACATACACCGCATCTACCAATGTGTCCATATAGATATCGATTTTTTCATTGTTTGCCGTAATATAAACAGCAATCAAAGAGCCATCCACATCTTCAAGCAGATCTTTCTTGACAGTAAAAGCCTTCTCAATTACTTTACATTGTGCATCAAAAACAGTTTTATCCACTTCTTTTGCGATAGTATAATCGTATTTCATCATTTGTAACCCACCTCCTTGTTCACTTTTTCGTTAGACTTTGTCGCGGTCTTAATAATGTCTTTTAAGGCTTCTTCTCGTGTTAGCCCCTTACGCTCAATCTTATCATTAAGCAAATAATCAAAATCTGGAGCGGGGCTCTTGGCATCAAGCTTCGCCCTTTCTGCCATATCGGCCATCAGGTTGCGAGCCTCTTCTTTGTATTGGTTGCGCAAGGAATATGCTTGCCTTGCCTGTTTTTCTAGGCTCTGGGCGGTATCTACTTGAGACGGAATAGACTTAATATGCTCATCATACCACTGTCTAACAGCTAGATTGCTTGCCTTGATATTGTTCGCCGCAAGTTCCTGATACTCCATTTTGGCGAATATATCACGGCCTGCCTTATCTAAAGCTATTATACCACTTTTAGCAGACAATTCCAAGTTCTGGACCCCGGCTCTTTCGCGGAAATAGTCACGACTTAAGCCGGTTTGACTGATAAAATCTCTTTGCCTTGCTTGCCATTCTCGCACCTTGCCTTTAGCAAAGCTGTTGTCTAGTCCTGCTGCGTCATAAGCGCTGCCCTCACGCTTCCAGCGTCTTATTTGGCGCTCAATATAGCGTTGATGTTGAGTAGCATCATAAAGGCTCATCTTTTCGCCGTTGAAAGTGACTTCTCGATTGTTGAGATCTCGCAAGCGGTCAGCATCATAGGCCTTTTCGTCTAGGCCTTCGACAAAGGGAAACCAGTCATGGCGACAATTTGCGCCTTTAAATCCTGTTACATCACCATAACCTATATCATCTAAAGATAGATAGCCATCTCTGCCTGATATACTCACCAGCTGCCCTTGCCATACTGCATGGCTTGGTCGAGCTGAATGATGAGCCGTCAATTCCATTAAGTCCGTATCCATCTCTTTGGCTCTGGCCAGCTGCAAATCTCCCGCTGTCTGGTTCACACCAGTCATAATTGCTCTTCTTGCAGCCACATCCAAGTAATCAGTATGTCCACCGGGATATGTGATAGATGCCAGCCCCTTAACAGTTAGGTCTCTAATCGCTCCTTTAACTGCCGTCCGGTAATCAAAAGCACCAGAGATGATTTGCATAATTTATGAATTCGAGATGTGTACTAAATACCTTTGATGTGATAGTATCCTGCAGTTCTGTATTTTGTACTTTGCATGGATTATACAGATCAAACGAGAAAACCGTGGACAATTAACAGACTGAGGGATTTTTATGGTATCAGTGTCTCCAAAAACTATCCTTTAGTCTTCGTTAAAGGCTAGCGGACTTCTCCTTAAGGAGAAGTCCGCTAGCTTTTTTCTGTATTTATTTGATGTTTTTAAAGCATCCTTATAATATCGGATTTAGCTTAATATTTTCTCCAGATCACTTTCAGGATCGGAAATAGGAGTCAGTTCGAAATTTTTCACTAAATAATCAAGAATATTGGGTGAGACAAAAGCAGGCAAAGAGGGACCGAGATAGATATTTTTGATACCCAAATGTAAAAGGGTTAACAAAATTGCCACTGCTTTTTGTTCATACCAGGATAAAACCAAAGTTAAAGGCAGTTCATTAACGCTGCAATCAAAGGCCTCTGACAGGGCTAAAGCTACTTTAATAGCGCCATAGGCATCGTTGCATTGTCCCATATCCATGATCCGTGGCAGTCCGCCAATTTCACCAATATCCAAATCGTTAAAGCGATATTTGCCGCAAGCCAAGGTTAGAATCACGGTATCCGCCGGGGTTTTTTTCACAAAGTCAGTATAGTAGTTGCGGCCCGTTCTGGCTCCGTCACAACCGCCCACGAGGAAGAAGTGTTTGATGGCCCCTGCTTTAACTGCATCAATTACTGTGTCGGCAACTGATAAAATGGTGCCATGGGCAAAACCGGTTGTAACAGTATTGCCACCATTAATGCCGGATCCAGGATGTTTTGTGGGGTAACCGCCAAGTTCCAGAGCTTTTTCAATTACAGGGGTAAAATCTTTTTTATCATCAATATGCGCTATTTCCGGATAGCCCACCATCGCCGTGGTGAAAACGCGATCTTTGTAGCTATCTTTAGGTGGCATAATACAGTTTGTGGTGAATAAAATAGGTGCGGGGATATTGTCAAACTCTTTTTTCTGGTTTTGCCAAGCGGTACCAAAATTGCCTTTAAAATGAGAATATTGTTTCAGTTTTGGATAACCGTGTGCAGGCAGCATTTCACCATGAGTATAAATATTAATGCCTTTGCCTTTAGTTTGTTCCAGAAGTTTGTGTAAATCAAGCAGGTCGTGACCGGTGATAACAATAAAGGGACCGGGCTCAACATCTAATGATACAGTCGTTGGTTCAGGAGTGCCATAGGTTTCAGTATTGGCCTTATCTAACAGTTCCATGCAGGCTAAGTTGGCGGCGCCTGTTTCCATTACTGCAGGCAAAAGGGATTCGAGAGTATTTTCTGATTCAATAATGTAAAGTCCCTTATAGAAGAAATCGGTGACTGTTTTATCGGTATAACCGAGCTCCAAAGCGTGATAGGCATAGGCTGCCATGCCACGTAGACCTAACAAAATAAGGGTTTTTAACGAACGGATATCTTCATTATCCTGCCAAACCGTATTCATGTCAAAACCACAATCGACAGGGGCACCCAGCAATTTCTCCTGAGCTTGTTTAACCTCAGCAATAGTTTGTTGAAGATCATCATTGCTAAAGTTAACATTAGTTACCGTAGTAAAAAGACCTTTCATAATTAGTCGGTCGGTTTCGGCATCGGGCTTATTTTGTGCGGGATTTTTAAACTTGATTTTAGCAAGCATAATCAAGTTGCCGGTCAGCTCATCCTGCAGACGAGCGGTATCAGCCTGTTTCCCGCAGACGCCTTGGCTTTTTGTACAGCCTGTACCACCTGCAGTTTGTTCACATTGAAAACAAAACATAGTCATTTAAAAAAACCTCCTTAATAATTATACATTTTCTACAATTTTACCATCTATGGAAACAGTGACTACTTTTAGAGGTAAATCGCTGTTTGCCGCATCAAGGGCTTTTTGTACTTCCTTCACCAAGCTTTTACAGCAGGGGACTTCCATTCGCGCTACAGTGATACTTTTAATGTCGTTTTGGGCGATAATATGGCTGAGCTTTTCGCTATATTCAGTGTTATCCAGCTTAGGACAGCCGATAAGTGTAATTTTATCTCTCATGAATTCATCATGGAAATTTGCATGAGCATAAGCGCAACAGTCAGCAGCAATTAAAAGATCAGCTTCTTTGAGATAAGGTGCATTAATATTTACCAGTTTAATTTGCGTTGGCCATTGCTTAAGAGCAGAGTTTTTATTGCCTGACAGGCACTGACTAGTGTCTGAGGGACAGCCGCACGGTAATGTGTCCTCATCAGATTCCTTTTGGATAGACTCTTTTTGGGCGGCCTTTTTTTTATCGGCCAGCATGGCTTGATGATCGTAAGCTTCCGCTTCTCTTTCTTCAAAGGAAATCGCACTGGTAGGACAGACAGGCAGGCAATCACCCAGCCCATCACAATAATCCTCTCTTAATAACTTAGCTTTGCCATTAACCATGCCGATAGCCCCTTCGTGACAAGCGGAAACGCAAAGACCACAACCGTTACATTTTTCTTCATCTATAGTAATAATTTTACGTATCATAATATAACACTCCTTTTTTATGATTAATTTGCATTTGCATTTTCATTATAGTACAATATAACAATAAAATCCGTTGCATTTGCAACAAGGGGATAGCTTTATGCAAAAATATTTTTCCGAATTGAAGAACATAGCCCTTTTTGCGGGTATACATGATGCCGATATACCCGAGATTTTGCAGTGCTTAGGTGGCTACGAAAAAAAATATACTAAAGGTGAATTTATTTTTGATGTAGGGGACAGAATTGATGAAGTGGGAATACTTTTAGCGGGAAAACTGCAGATCATTAAAGATGATGTTTCCGGTAATAGAAATATTCTGCAGGAATATTTTCAGATAGGTACTTTTGCTGAATCACTTTCTTTTTCTGCTCTGCCTCATAGCCCTTTTTCAGTAATTGCCAGCCAGGATTGTGAAATTCTTTTCATCCCACTTAATAGAGTACTCAATGTTTGTTCTGCTGCTTGCAGTTTCCATACCCGCATGTTAGAAAACAGTCTCAGAATGATTGCTAATGAAAACATTCTTTTTAATGAAAAAATTGATATAATTTCACAAAGATCAATTCGAGATAAAATTATGCGTTATTTATTATTGCAATCGGAGAAAAAAAGCAGTGACTCTTTTACGATTCCTTTTTCCAGAAATGAGCTGGCGGACTATATTTGTGTGGATAGAAGTGCCTTAAGCAGGGAACTGTCAAAAATGAGTAAAGAAGGAATTATTGAGTTTACCAAAAGTGATTTTACTATTAGAGAAAGCAGCAAAAAAATGCAGTGTGTAGAATAAGAAAACGACCGGTGAAGTTAATAAAAACTTTTTCTCAGGAGCAGACATTTTTAAAAATAGACTTGAATATATTAGTAAAAAATGCTACACTATAGTCTGTAAGGGTAATTTTGGCGATTTGTCAATATTGCTTAATTACCAACATTATTTATTAGGAGGAATTGACATGAAAAAAATATTTGCTATTGTAGCCGTTGTTGCGTTGGCATTCTCTTTGGTGGCTTGTGGAAACACTGAAACAGCTGATCCTGATGCAACAACTACTGAAGTTACCGAAGAAACAACTACAACTGAAGTAACTGAAGAAGAAACAGCTACACCTGACACCGGTGCAGAAACAGAGACAACCGAAACAACCGAAGAAGCAGCTGAATAAATCAATAGCAGTATAATCGACCTTATTTACTTACCGGATACCGCGCAGGATATTGCGCGGTATTTTTTATTCTTTTTTTAGAGGGATTAACTATATATAAGCCTAATAATTATTAAAGGTAAGGTATAAATCCAAGTGAATACTGTAAGATATTATGATCTTTTTTTAGAAGACTTATTCACAGGGGGTTTTTGTGTTAAAATAATAAAAAGGAGTTGATGTTTAATGTCTTTAATAATGAAAGAATTAGCTAAAGAGGATCGAGATGTTTTTATAGAGATGTCGGATGATTTTTTTAACAGTGTAGAAGGGGAGGAAATTAAGCCACCTGAGCATTTTCAAAAAAACTTTACTTATCTATTATCACCCCAACACAATGCTAAATGTTTTTTGATTTGCGAACAGCAAAAACGGCCACTGGGTTTTTTGGTAATTTGTTTTTCTTATTCTACTGAAGGGGCTAGGGAAGTTATTTGGGTTGAGGACCTTTACATCAAGTCGCAACAACGTGGGAAGCAATGGGGCAGTAAGGTTTTAAAATGGCTCGAGGAGCAATATCCGCAGGTGCGCTTGCGTTTGGAAACTTGGCCTAGCAATACGGGTGCAAGGCGGCTTTACGAGAGGATGGGTTATCAGAAAGAAAAATTAATTCCCTATACTAAGAATTTGTAAGGGGAGGTGTTTATCTATCAAAAGAGGAAATATTTTTGCTTTTAATAAATTGCCTGAAGGAGAATTAGTGGAGGTGTTGTGTCGAGGGCGGCACGGGCACATCGAAAGGATTGTTTCCCAAGGGGAGGTTTCGCCGCCGGGCTTTTGGTATGATCAGGAGCAGGCAGAATGGGTTTTATTGCTTCAAGGCTCAGCTGAGCTTGCTTTTGAGGATGGTTCCAAGATCGGGTTGCAGACGGGTGAGTATTTGCTATTACCTGCTCATCAAAAACATCGTATTGATTATACCAGTAAAAACCCTTCGTGCATTTGGCTATGTGTGTTTGCTGATGAAAAATAACCCTCTCACTCAAAAAGAGTGCGAGGGTTATTTTAGTGTTAGGCAAATAATTTTTTGGGGTTGAACAGCTTTATATTATAAAAGGGGGTTGCTGTTATCCCGGTGGTCGGCGGGGATTTCCAGAGCCGTAATCAGGCTGCCAAAATGTCCTGCCGCTCCTGTTGTTGTAATTGTTTTTCCGGGGGCTAAAAAGTTGTTGAGGCCGGCTATATATGCTGCATGGGCTTCCGACCAGTTGCCGGAAATTTGACCATCCTCTGATTGCTCGACACAAAACCGGATATCAGCAGCGGGAGTCAAGGCAGGATAGCCCTCCTTCATGATCATCATTTCCAGTTGTGAGCCAAATCTTTTGAGTAGTTTTTGCTCCCCTAAGTCTTTATCATTAGAAGAGAGGTCCAGCGCCTCTTTTATTTTTGTAGTGTAAGGAAAAAAGTAAGAAACTACCGACATGGCATGTGGAAGCCATTGATCAGGCATCATAAAATAAATTCCCAGAAGATTTTCTTCACGGATCTTGTAAAACAGATCGTCCTGAGGATTGGCAATTCCAAAGACGGGCTCGTCAAATATTTTTGTCCCTATCAGATCAGGATGCGGAGCGTTTTCCTCCGTCAGTTGGTTATTAAGGTTTGTAAAAATGGCTAGAGCCTTTTCGACAAACTCCTCTTTAGGCATTACGGGTTTTTTGTAATAGTCATCAACAATTTGCATGGTTAATCCTCCAATTATAAGATTTATTCAGTGATTTTCAATAAGGTAAAGCCACTTAATTCATCAGGTATGCGATAGGCTTTTTCGGTGATAATCTCCTGTAAGATCACTTCTCCTACCAGCCAGGTGTCAATACCCGGGCGCAGGCAGCCGGTGACAGTTTGTCCCAGACGACCGAGGCTGCCGTGGATGTGTAAGATAGGATCACCCTCCCCATTGCTGGAGATTATGCCAAAGGCTAATGATTCGTGAGCCTCATGAACGGGGATTTTGACCGGTTGGGGTAGATTAGGCCGCGTGCTATGAGGGCCGACTACCACATGTCCCTTGTAAAGTCCGCCCATGAAATGGACAAAACCATTTTTTATCTGATGTTTGCGGGCAAAGTCTTCTATGCAGGTCGGTAGAGGGTCACCTTCCTCTAAACGCAGGAGAAAAATTCTGCCATATTGTACTTCAGCAGCTTGCATTTTGACACTTCCTTTTGCTAATTTATGATTATCTGATTTCTGGCTATAGAATTCTCTAAGATAGTCAATTAATCCTGCCACAAGGGGTATTTATTAAAGAAATATTGAGATAGTGTCTTTAGGGAATCATGAAAAGTGACTAAAAGTATCTTAACCAAAAAGAAAATTTTCATAAGATATAGTATAAAGAAAGTATTTTTTGTTAAAAAATGCATAGAAAGTGCATGATGATAATCTGATGCAGACTCAAAGATGTATCTAAAGGCTGGTAAGTTGATGTAAAAGTTATGATGGATGCTGGTTTTATCAAGGGTAAAAATATTGATAAAAAAGTTAGCAAATAATAAACCTCTGCCAAGCGGTCTAAAATAAACCCCTCGCAAGGTCTTATCTTGGAGGGGCAAGGTGTTTGCTCCTGTGAAACAGTATAAAAAGAAAGCATCAAGGGTCTGATGCTCTCTTTTTTAGTATAGGATTATGCTATTTTTCAAGGAACCAATCAAGAATAGCTGCCCCTTCAGCTCTGGTTACCATATTATGAGGCTGCAAGGTTTTATTTGGATAGCCTTGTATCATACCGTGAGCAACCGCCCAACCAAAGGCCCTTGGGGACTCTTGATTGCTGGAAAGCTCATCAGCATCGGTAAATAGTTTTCTTAATTCATCCAGGGTAACAATATCAGAATTTTCGTCTGAGTACATGCGGTGGAGGATCAACACCATTTGCTCGCGTGTCAGCGTAACAGCAGGGGCAAAAATCAGCTCATTGGCATTGATTCCCAAGGCCAGCTCCTCCTCATATGCCCACTGTACAGCGTCATAATAATAGGAGTTTTTATTTGTCACATCACTAAAAAATGGCGGTTCTTTCGTGACCTCCGGAGAACCATTAAGGCGATATAACGCGGTAACAAACATTGCTCTGCTAATAGAATCATTAGGGGCAAAATAGTTTTTTGCGACTCCAATCATAATTCCTGCGTCTGCCAGGTCATTAATCTCTGCATAAGCCCAATGATCACCGGAAACATCATAAAACCTGGCAGGAAATTGTTCAGCCTTGCTGGGAGGCGAAACTGCCAGCAGTAATGCCAAAACGATGGCTATTGCAAGGGTCGGTATTAACGACAGCTTTATTTTCAAATGCATAAAAAGTCCCCCTTTCAAATACAGAGCAGCTATTCTATGATAGTTGCATATTTATCAAGATTCTTGATGATCTCCTCATAGCCTGCTTGTGATAAAAAGCCATTTTTAAGATTTTCTTTTAGATTGCTAAGATACTCTTTTTTGTGCTGACTGGGGTCAACAGGACTTTCTTGATTTATTTTCTCAATCTGTTGCACATAGGAAGCATAATTGAGTTTCGTATCATTTTCTGTAGTGTTATCTCTTTGATCATCTGTAGTTGCTATGTTAAGCTCTGTAAGCACTCTTACATATGAATCAGCATCATTAGCTGCTTTTTGATAGGCCCCGGTACCGCAGTTTTGTACGGAATAATAATCACCTTCGGTGTTATAGTCGCCGCCTAGATCGTATTGGGTTAAAATCAGTAAATATTCCTCGCCCACTTCTAAGGTCAATAAATCACTTGAGGAAGTTGCAGTAACATTTATTTCATCAAAAACATAATTACCTGTTATACGGACAGTAAGAGGATTATTATTTGCTGTGCCGCGTAAAGTTTCTACTGGTTCTACATAATAATCAGTAGCTTCCACTATGGGCAAATCCCCTACAGGATCAATTTTGAAGTCTTTTTTATCAACAACCCTACCCACTATAACAAGCTCTGATTTGGCGGTCATTTCTTCTAAAGACATATAAGGAATCAGCCCTGATGTCTCGGCAACAATACCAGGTTCATTTGCAGACGTTTTATGAGCAGCAGTTTCATTATTTGCACAGGCAGAGACCATAAAGGCCAATATTGCAATAGTAGCTAAAAGTACAACGCGCTGTATTTTTATTGATTTCTTCATTTAAAATCGTCCTCCTTCTTACAGAAATAAAACTTATGCTCAACAAAAATGTCTGAAGTAAATCAGAAATAAATCATATTTACACCACCACCAATCCTTAGATAATTGGTATATATTTTTAACATAACATAGTGTATACAATAATGCAAGGATTATAAAACCAGCAAGAGGCTGATAAATAGGCGAGAAAAATCAGAGGGGCTAAATGCCCCTCTGATTGTTGTCTGTTCACATTAGCCTATCCCAAAAAGTATCACATTTTATCCCATTATCCCACATTGTTTAACCAAAATTAGTCAAATTTGAGCAAGCAAGGTCTCTTTTCAGCACTTAAAAATACCTTACTATGTATGCGTTTCCGCAGTTACAGTAAGGTATTTTACTTGGCACGCTGGAAGGGATTCGAACCCCCGACCTCTTGATTCGTAGTCAAACGCTCTATCCAGCTGAGCTACCAGCGCATATAAACCTGGACACTTGGCGGAGAGCGAGGGATTCGAACCCTCGATACAGGTTTTTGCCCATATACTCGCTTAGCAGGCGAGCGCCTTCGACCGACTCGGCCAGCTCTCCATAAATTTATTTTTTTGGCGGAGAAGGTGGGATTCGAACCCACGGAACCCTCTCAGGCTCAACGGTTTTCAAGACCGCCTCCTTCAACCGCTCGGACACCTCTCCATGTTATTAGTATATTTTAAGACCTGTCAAATACTATATCAAAAGAAATATCGGCTGTCAAGAATAAAATTAGTGGTTTTATCTCATCACTTCTTCTGCAAACAGTATGCTCTAATGGTAAATTTTTATACAAAATTTTTTATTTAAAAGGCTCTTACAACTGGTTTTTTGTACTTCAAAATTTAGAGAAATTGACCGCTTAATATATTAAGTAGTTGTTTTTTGATGAAAAGGACTGGAATAGCTAATAATAGTGTATTATAATTACATATAGTGGTTTAGAGATATGTAATCAGGAGGTATGTAATGTTAGATATTAAATTTGTCAGGGCTAATCGCCAGCTTGTGGAAGAAGCTTTGCAAAAAAGAGGGGATAAAATTTCTTTGTCCAATTTTTTGGGCATGGAAGAGCAGCGTAGGCAGCTACTGGCACAAGTAGAGGAGATGAAAGCTCGCCGCAATTCAGAGTCAAAAAAAATTGGACAGATGAAGCAGTCCGGAGCCAGCGATGAGGATGTTGCTGCGCTGAAAAAAAGGACACGCCTTTTGGGTGACCAAATTGGCGTTATCGATGATCAACTGCGGGAGATGGATGTCAAACTGCAGGAGTCTTTGCTTAATATCCCCAATATTCCGCATGAAAGCGTACCCGTAGGGGTTGACGAGAGCTCTAATCGATTAATACGCAAATGGGGTGAACAACCTCAAGCTGATTTTAAGCCTAAACCTCATTGGGAGATTGGAGAAAATTTAGATATTCTTGACTTTGAACGCGGAGCAAAAATTTCCGGGGCGCGTTTTACGGTTTATAAAGGGTTAGGTGCCCGGTTGGAAAGATCCGTGACTAATTTCTTTTTAGATATGCATACTTTACAGCATGGATATACAGAAATGTTTACCCCTTTTATGGTTAATAGTGCTAGTATGCAGGGGACGGGACAATTGCCTAAATTTAAAGAGGACATGTTTCGAGTTGCGGAAACGGATTATTATTTAATTCCTACGGCTGAAGTACCCTTAACAAATCTTTACAGCGGAGAAATTTTGGATAGCGATAGCCTGCCGATTTGGCACGTAGCATATTCAGCTTGTTTTCGGGCAGAGGCGGGTGCCGCAGGTCGTGATACCAGGGGTTTGATCAGGCAGCATCAGTTTAATAAAGTAGAGTTGGTAAAGTTTGTGAAGCCGGAAAAAAGTTATGAGGAACTGGAAAAATTGACCCTGGATGCCGAAGACGTTTTGCAAAAATTGGCCCTGCCATATCAGGTAGTTTGCCTTTCTAGCGGTGATATGGGTTTTTCAGCTGCTAAAACTTATGATATTGAGGTTTGGTTACCTAGTTTTTCTTGTTATAGGGAGATTTCCTCATGCTCTAATTTTGAGGATTTTCAGGCCAGAAGGGCCAACATTCGTTTTCGACAGGATAATAAGTCAAAACCTCAATTTTTACACACATTAAACGGTTCCGGTTTAGCCGTGGGGCGCACAGTAGCAGCGATTTTAGAAAATTATCAGCAGGTCGATGGATCTGTAAAAATTCCGGAGGCTTTAATTCCTTATATGGGTTGCGAAGTGATCAAATAGTTTATTTTAACAAAACCCCGCCAAGAGGTGGGGTTTTTTATGATGGTCGGGACGGATTTTTTAAGCTAAGCTGCCTTTTGTTGGCGGGAAAGTATAAAAAGCTTCTGATTTTTGGTGTTATTTAGCGACTTTTTTTACTGAAGACGGCTTATTAGATGATATTAATAGCAGGTAAAAAGGCCTTTGGAGTCGAATTATGTGATAGATAATAAGGGGAGGATTTTTCATGGATTTATTGTTAATCATTTTAATAGGTATTGCAATTGTGCTTGGTTTACTTAATCTTTTTTCGCATCGTAATAATAAGCAGTTGACGGATTCTGAAAGTAGACTTAAAGAAGAACTGCATTTTTTACGGCAAGACATTCGGAATACGCAAAATGAAAATTCGGAAGCTGTTTTAAAGCAAATTATGCAGCTGGGGGCCAATAATGAACAGAGAATGGAAAACTTGCGCTTTAGTGTTGACGGGCGTTTGCAAAATCTTGCGGAAGTAAATAATCAGCGCATGGAAGAAATTCGTCAAACGGTTGATCATAAATTATCGCAGATGCAGAATAACAATGATCGTAAGTTAGAAGAAATGCGGTTGACTGTCGACGAAAAACTTCACCAAAGCTTGGAAAAAAGATTGGGCGAGTCTTTTAAGCTGGTTAGTGATCGTTTAGAATTAGTTCATCGTGGTTTAGGGGAAATGCAAAGTTTGGCGGTGGGCGTGGGAGATTTGAAAAAGGTCCTCTCAAACATCAAGACCCGTGGTACCTGGGGAGAGGTGCAACTTGGCAATCTTTTGGAGCAAATTATGTCACCGGATCAATATGAATATAATGTAGCCGTTAATCCGGCAGCGCCGGCCAGTCGAGTGGAGTATGCCGTAAAATTACCCGGTAAATCGGAAGGCAATCCGGTATGGCTGCCGATTGATGCTAAGTTTCCTCTGGAGGATTATCAGGCACTTTTGCAGGCACAGGATGAGGGTGATGTGGAGCTGATTCAAAGCTTAGGTAAAAGTTTGGAAACGCGAGTTAAGGGCTTTGCTCAAGATGTCTGCAAAAAGTATGTTAATCCGCCTCATACGACAGATTTTGCGATTATTTTCTTGCCTTTAGAGGGGTTATATTCGGAACTGTTGAGGCGTCCCGGATTGTGTGATTTATTGCAACAGAAGTATCGTATTTTGCTGGCAGGTCCGGTAACGATTGCGGCACTTTTAAACAGTTTACAGATGGGTTTTCGTACTTTGGCCATTGAAGAGAGGGCTGGTGAAGTGTGGCAGCTTCTGGGGACTGTTAAAAGTGGTTTTTCTACCTTCGGACAGTTATTAGATAAAACACAGAAAAAACTGCAAGAGGCTGGTAATACCATTGAAAATGCGGCTCGTAGCACCAGAACCATTGAAAGAAAATTGCGACAGGTGAGCGAATTACCTCAACAGGAACAGGATCAAGAGCTATTGCAAGAAATTTATGGTGAGGAAGAAAAAAATGAGTCTTAAAATTATTTCCTGGAATGTAAACGGGCTACGTTCAGCAGAGAAAAAGGGGTTTTGGGGTAAAATAAAAGAGCTGGATCCTGATATTGTTTGCCTGCAAGAAATCAAGGCTAAACCGGAGCAGCTATCTTTAGCCATGCGAAAACCTGAGGGCTGGTATGCTTATTTTTTTCCTGCTCAAAGACCGGGCTACAGTGGTGTTGCTGTTTACAGCAAAAAGCAACCGCTTAAAGTACACTACGGTCTGGGGGATGATCGTTTTGATGCAGAGGGACGAGTTTTAGTACTTGTTTTTGCTGAATTTGTGCTGGTAAATGCTTATTTCCCTAATGGCGGACGGGATGATGAACGGCTTAAATTCAAGCTGGACTTTTGTGAGGTTATACAGGAATTTCTGCTGGGTTTTTCTCAACCGGTTTTTCTTGGCGGTGATATTAATACCGCTCATCAGGAACGAGACTTGGCGCGACCCCGTGAAAATGTTAAAAACTCCGGTTTTTTGCCTGTCGAGCGGGCTTGGCTGGATCGTTTCATTGCTGCCGGATTTGTGGACAGTTTTCGAGTTTTCCATACTGAAGGGGAAAATTACAGTTGGTGGGATATGAAGACTAGAGCACGAGAACGCAATGTCGGCTGGCGGATAGACTATTTTTTTGTTTCGGCCGGTTGTGAGAAATATTTACAGGATGCCTTTATTCTTCCTGAAGTAATGGGTTCCGATCATTGTCCCGTGGGCATAGAGGTAGTTTTTTAGGTGTGTTCATTAATCCATGTGCTGCAAGGAGGAAAGAGGGCAGCAAGAAAGCTTAAGGGCTGCTGATAGCCGGTGATGGTTTGTACCTGTTCAACAAGCTGTTCTACCGATAGATATCCCCAGATTAGAGAGGTTAAAGCGGAAATCTCCAAGGTTATGTGAGGCAGGGTTCCCGGGGGACATTTATCTATGTTCATTTTTCCATCATGCGTTTTGATTAAGAGAATGAGGTTGTTTTCCGTTATTTGCTGATCAACAATCTTAATAATGGCAGAGCCTCTGACTTGTTCGGGATAGCTAATAGACTGTAGTGCTGCCACAGGATCAAGGACTCGGCTCATCACAAAAGGTCTGACAAAGATGCCTTCTTGGGAGGATAATTCCAGATAACTGCAGTCGGAAGCGGGAGCAGCCCAGAAGAAATTTTCAGCCTCATTTTGATGTGTTAAGATAAAATGGAAGGCCGACTTTTGGGCTTTTCTGTTTATATATCCCATTTCACGCACCTCAAATAATTGGTCTTTGAATTGATAGAGCAAATAACCTGCCGGATTTTTTGTCTCATCTGTTAAAAGAGCAATCCTGCCGCCTTCACCGACATGCTCTTCCAGGAAGTTTTGCCAGTTTTTATGATTGCGAATGATATAACCATTTTGGGAGGCCGTCATTTTACGGTAAACTTGTTCCATAAAAGAAATAGTTTGCTCATTTATATTGGACGCATGCCAATGACCGGAACTTTTTGCTATGGGTCGTAGATCGCGTAATTTAATTTTGTATCGGTGTTCTTTATAAGTATAGGTAAAAGAAGTTTTGCGATAAAAATCCGGGGCGACCGGCAGTAAAGCACTATAAGCAAAACCCTTATTACGCAAGTGAGTATAGGCATATTGCATTAACTTAGCGGCCACTCCCCGGTTGCGATAAGGAGCAGCACTAATTACTCCTACCATATAGCATAGATCCAGCTCTTTTCCTCTTAACATCATTTTGTAGGGGGCCAACTGCAAAGATGCCGCTAAAACCTCATCGTCATAGCAGCAAAGAGTTAGGTCCGGCTGATAGACAGTATCGAAATACCAGCTATAATAAGGTTCATAACTTTCAAAGGAATAGGACCATAATTCCTTGATTTTTTCAGTATCCGACTTTTGTGCGATTCTAAAGTCCATTTTAGACCTCCTAATCATTTCTTAAAGAGAGATGATATTTTTTAATCATTTTGCAGGGGTGGTAGCTTTTTTTTGCTTTACGAAGATTTGCTTGATCCATGTCTTCCATTCTGTTGATATAAGTATAATCTTCACAGTGTTTGACCACAAATTGTTGATTTAAAAAGGGGTAAATCCCCCTAATATCAGTATTTCCTTTTTCTATATGAACCATAAAAGTATCTTCATTAAGTTCTTCACCGCAGGTTATTGCTTCAATTTTATCATTTATCAAAAGACAAATACCTATACAGTCCAGCTGCGTAAAGACCTCCAGTCCTTGCATGAGACCAAAGCGCTCCCACACCAGATCATCAGAGAGCAGGTGGTGCTTATACCAGCCCGTCAGATATTTTTTGACCTCCGGCAGACTATCTTGATTAAGAGGGATAAATTCATAATTATCGTTATCACGCAGGAAGGCCGAAATATGATTACGTTTATTGCGGAATTTCTTGCCATGCAGGACGGCCAGTTCTTGCTGATAATAAACATAATTAAAGCCGCCGGGAAATTCTGTAGCTATAAAACGGTCTGGCCAGGCCTTTTCGTATAAATCGACCATTTCCTGAGAAACCCCTGTTAGCAAAAAGGGAACACCACGCTTTTTATACCAGTCTATCAAATGTTCAGTGGCAGCCAGCACAATTTGATCATCAGGGGAAATCGGTACCAAGACAGCATCCCAGCCGAAAAAGTCGCTTTTTACACAAAGAGCGCCGTCAAGCTCTAGATAGCTATATGGATCCCAGTCTTTCCAGAGAAAAAAAGAAGTAAAGTTATAAGTTGCTAAATCATAGCGACGACCGGCCAAATAGCTGTTAAAAAGAGCTTTATCTTCAATTTTCAAAGATTTAAATTGTAACATATGACACATTCTTTCATTAGTAATAGTGATGCTAATTACTAATTATAACACAATTTAATAATATTAATAAAGTCCTTTTATTAATATTATATAGATGGTATAATTAAAATATTGTTTTATAGAAGGAGATAGTTAATGACAGATCCGGGAATTGCATTTGAAATAGGCAGCTTGACCGTGCGCTGGTATGGATTGCTAATTTGTGCGGGGATGGCTTTGGCCGGCCTTATTGGTTATTTTGAGGCAAAAAGACAGCATATTAATGTTGATGAGGCAATTAACCTTGTCTTAATTGGTTTACCTTCCGTAATTATTGGTGCCCGACTCTACTATGTTTTTATGAGTTGGGACTATTATTCATTGCATCTGAATGAAATTTTGCATATTTGGGAAGGCGGCTTGGCTATCCACGGGGCGATTATTGCCGCAATTATTCTGGCGATTATTTACTGCAAGGTGCGCAAACAGGATTTGTGGCAGTGGGGTGATTTTGCGGTACCGCTAGCAGCCTTAGGGCAGGGGATTGGACGTTGGGGTAATTTTTTCAATCAAGAAGCCTATGGTTATCCCACTGATTTACCATGGGCTATGTATATTGACGGCGCTTATCGGCATCCTACTTTTTTATATGAATCGATTATCGATATCATCCTGTTTTTTGTCCTGTTTCGTATCCTGCGACGTCCCCATAAAAAGGGTACGGTTTTATGCCTGTATTTGATTTTCTATTCGGCGGCACGCTTTTTCATAGAGAGTTTACGGACGGACAGTTTAATGGTTGGCTCTCTTCGTGCGGCCATGCTGGTTTCTCTTATCGCAATTGCTGCCGGAATTATCATTTTGATCATCAGGCGCAAAGAGCCGATTATTGATTATGATAAGCTGCCTGAGGGTGTCATGACTATTGATGCGCCACCAAAAAAGGCTAAAAAAGTTAAAAAAAATAAATAATATTTTTCTAATGACTGCAGCCTGTGCGGCTGCTTGGCGAGGATAGATGCCTGGATAGCGGAATCCTTGGGAATAACTAAGAGGCGGATGAGATGGCTGCTGCAAAAAAAACTGTTGAGTATGCCTGTTTCAGGGAATATTCTGCTACTGTTCATCTCATCTCAGTTCATGTGAGACCCTGATGGAAGAGGTAAAGGTGGCTCGGAGTTACCGTATCAAGTATTTAAAATAAGAAATCAAGATAATCTAACAGGAGTGAGGAGTGAGAAGAAATGAAGGCTAAAGATATTATGAACAAAGAGGTTATCACTGTTGATGGTAGTGCGACAATTAAGGAAATTGCACAAATTTTTGTAGATAACCGTATTTCAGGGGTACCGGTGGTTGATGGTGATAAATTGATTGGTATTGTAACGGAGGGTGACTTGATGCATAAAAAGACATCACCCAGGGCTCCTAGTGTGCTGTCAATTTTAGGTGCAGTATTTTATGTGGAGGGTGTTCATCGCTATCGGGAGGATTTTGCCAAACTTTTGGCCATGAATGCAGAGGATATTATGAGTAAGGATGTGGTGACCATTCCGGAGCATATGCCTGTCAATGAGATTGCTACTATTTTTGTTAAAAAAGATATTAACAGAGCACCGGTTTTACGAAATGATAAAATAATTGGTATTGTCAGCCGTGAGGATATTGTTAAATCACTTTTACTGGAAGACCTGTAGGTATTTATTAAACAATAAAATACTGTGGCAAGCTTCTTAAAATGACAGCTTGCCACAGTATTTTTTTCTTTTATTTTTTTGGTTTTTTCCAGCCATCTTTTAAAGCTACGATCAGATTAAAGATGGGATTGTGTTCGCTGGTTTCCGGATCAGCAGTGAAGTAACCTTGTCGCAGAAATTGATAAAAGGTTCCCGCCGGAGCATTATAGGCGGAGAATTCCACTAAAGCATCTTTTTTGATGGTTAGAGAATTGGGATTGATAAAGTCGGTGAAATGTTCTCCCTCTTTTAGATCGTCCGGGTTTTCCTTGGTAAACAAATGGTCATAAAGACGGATTTCCGCCGGTACGGCAGTATTTGCTTCTACCCAATGAATAGTGCCTTTTACTTTTTTGCCGGAGTTAGCGGAGCCGCTTTTAGTTTCAGGATCATAAGTGCAGTGTAGTTCAACTACTTTTCCTGCTTTATCCTTGATGATTTTTTCACACTTAATGATGTAGGCATGTTTCAGCCTAACCTCTCCACCGGGTTTTAAACGTCTGAATCCTTTGACCGGCTCTTCCATAAAGTCGGCGGCTTCGATGAAAAGCTCACTGCTGAAGGGAATTCTTCTTTGACCAAGTTCCGGTTTCTCGGGATTTATTTCCGCCGGCAGCATTTCAGTTTTTTCGGCCGGATAATTAGTTAAAACTACTTTTATCGGGTCAAGAACAGCCATCATCCGATTGGCTCTAATGTTGAGATCCTCGCGGATACAATGCTCAAGCATCTGAATTTCCACCATGCTGTTGGCTTTGGCCACACCGATATTTTCACAGAATTGACGGATAGATTTTGGTGTATAGCCGCGGCGGCGCAGACCTGCCAAGGTGGGCATACGAGGATCATCCCAGCCGTTGACATAGTTTTCTTCTACCAGTTGGCGTAATTTGCGTTTTGACATTACCGTATAGGTAATGTTTAAACGGGCAAATTCAATTTGTTGGCTGCGGCAGGGGACGGTCAAGTTATCCAAAACCCAGTCATAGAGCGGACGGTTATTTTCAAATTCCAAAGTGCAAATGGAGTGGGTTATTCCCTCCAAGGCATCTGAGAGTGGGTGGGCAAAATCGTACATGGGGTAGATGCACCAGGTGTTACCGGTACGTTGATGATATGAACGCTGAATGCGATAAAGCACCGGATCGCGCATGTTGAAATTAGGGGAGGCCATATCGATGCGAGCACGTAAAACTTTGGCACCGTCGGCATATTTACCTTCACGCATTTCAGCAAAAAGTTGCAGGTTTTCTTCGATACTGCGCGAGGCATAAGGACTGATGGTACCGGCCTTTGTGGGTGTGCCTCTTGTTTCCCGTATTTCTTCTTGGGAAAGGTCACATACATAGGCTTTACCTGCTTTGATCAGATCACAGGCATACTTATAAAGTTCTTCAAAATAATCGGAAGCAAAGTATAAGCGGTCTTGCCAATCAAAACCTAGCCAGTGGACATCTTCTTGAATCGATTTGATAAATTCTTCTTCCTCTTTGGCCGGATTGGTGTCATCAAAGCGCAGATTGCATAAGCCTTCATACTCTTCAGCTAACCCGAAATTAAGACATATCGATTTAGCATGTCCAATATGCAAATAGCCATTGGGTTCGGGGGGGAAACGTGTATGTACACGATTTTTGTATTTGCCCGTCTTCAGATCATCATTGATAATTGTATGAATAAAATGACCTGTGGGCAGATTATTATGATCTTTCATAGATGAACCTCCATCTGTAATTGTTTTATTTGCAACAATGTCATCTTTCATTGTATCGCTTTTACTAGTGTTTCGTCAAGAGAGGAACGTTATTAGTCACTAAATATCTCCAGACTTTAAGATAGTTGTCGATAGGGTATTTTTATGTGGATAATTTGACAGATTTTTAACGGTACGATATAATATATATTTGTTAACAAGCTGCTTTTCCCGGTGATTAGAGTATTGTAAATGGAGGATAATTAATGTATACGAAGGAACAAATTTTAGAATTAGCTGAAAAAAGCAAGGTTCGTTTTGTCCGCCTGCAATTTACTGATATCTTTGGGGTTTTAAAGAATGTTGCCATCACCTGCAACCAATTGGAAAAGGCCTTGGATGGGGAGATGATGTTTGATGGCTCCTCAATTGACGGTTTTGTGCGGGTTGAGGAAAGCGATATGTATTTAAAACCGGATTATTCCACTTGGTGTATTTTGCCTTGGGTGAAGGAAGGGCAGGTTACCGCACGTCTAATTTGTGATGTTTACAATTGTAAAAACCAACCATTTGAGGGGGATCCCCGCTATATTTTGCGCAAGGTTTTGGCGGAAGCGGCCGCTATGGGTTATTCTATGAATGTCGGACCGGAGGCTGAGTTTTTTCTTTTTCAAACAGATGCGGAGGGAGCGCCTACTTTAAAAACCCATGACAAGGCCGGTTATTTTGACTTAACGCCGGTTGACTTAGGTGAGAATGCTCGTCGTGATATGGTGATCACTTTGGAAAATATGGGCTATGAAATTGAGGCCTCACACCATGAATGCGCACCCGGGCAACATGAAATTGATTTTAAATATGCGGAGGCTTTGACTGCCGCCGATAATGTGCAGACTTTTAAATATGTGGTACGTGTGGTCTCTCAAGAGCACAACTTGCATGCCTCTTTTATGCCTAAACCTCTCTTTGGAGAGGCCGGTTCCGGAATGCATGTTAATCAATCCTTATTTAAAGGGGATAAAAATGCCTTTTTTGATCCTGCAGGAAAAAAACAGCTTTCAGAGGATGCCTACTTTTATTTAGGTGGTTTATTGCAGCATGCGGCGGCCTATACTGCTATTGTTAATCCTACTGTCAACTCATATAAACGTCTGGTTTCCGGTTATGAGGCACCTGTTTACATCGCGTGGGCCTCACAAAACCGTTCACCCTTAATTCGGGTTCCGGCCAAAAAAGGTCTTTCCACACGTGTAGAGCTGCGTTCACCAGATCCTTCGTGTAATCCTTATCTGGCTGTGGCGGTGATGCTTAAGGCGGGATTAGACGGCATTAAAAATAAGATTATGCCACCGGATCCTTTGGAGTTTAATGTTTATAACCTTAACGAAATGCAACGTGAGGAATACCGGGTTAATTTGCTCCCAGGTACACTTAAGGAAGCTCTTGAACAGTTGCAGGAAAGCGTATTGATGCGCGAGGTTTTAGGAGATCACGTTTTTAATCGCTTTATGGCTGCTAAAGAAATGGAGTGGAACGATTATCGGACTTGTGTTACGCAATGGGAAATAGATCATTATTTAACTAAATATTAAAAGGATGCTCTTCGTTTTTGATAGACGGAGGGCTTTTTGCTTTATCGTACTTGCTGAAAGATGTGTTTTTATGATATTATAAGAGGTAATTAAGAAACACCTGAAAAGAGGTGCCAAGATGCGCTTTGTTAAGATGCATGGTTTGGGGAATGATTTTATTGTTGTCAATGGCTTTACAGAATCATTGCCCGCGGAGTTATCACTTTTAGCTAAAAATATTTGTCATCGTCAATTAGGAGTTGGCGGTGATGGCTTACTGGTAGTGGGCCCCACAGAAGCCGCCGGGGCGGATGCCTGTTTTGATATTTATAATTCGGACGGTAGTCGCGCCGAAATGTGTGGAAATGGTATTCGCTGTGCGACTATTTTTGCGCAAAAGGAAGGTATTTGTAAGCAAGAAATGATCAGTTTTGCTACTTTAGCCGGCTTAGTAAAGGCACAAATTGTTGATGGGCAAAACAATTTAGTCAAAGTTAAGATGGGTACGCCTTATCTCAATCCTCGGGAAATACCGGCAAATTTTGCCGGAGAGATGATGGTGAGTGCACCTGTTATTGTGGGCCATCATACTTATAACATGACTTTAGTTTCTATGGGAAACCCTCACAGTGTGATTTTTGTGGAGGATGTGGAGAATTATCCTGTGCAAGAGGAGGGTCCTAAAATTGAAAAACATGATCTGTTTCCTGCTAAGACCAATGTAGAGTTTATCCAGCCTGTTACGGAAAAAAAATTGCGGATGCGGGTTTGGGAGAGGGGTTGCGGTGAAACATTGGCCTGTGGAACGGGGGCTTGTGCCGCAGTAGTGGCGGCGGTTTTGAATAATATTTGTCAGAAGGATACTGATATAGAGGTTGTTTTGCGGCATGGTTCGCTGATTATTAACTGGGGTCGGGATAATCAAGTGACAATGACCGGACCGGCCGTTTACGTTTTTAGTGGACAATATGATGTTTAGGATAAAATAAATTAGTTAATCGGAGGAGGTTTTTTATGAAATTAGAAGCAAAGAGAATGAAAACAATTCCCCCTTATTTATTTGCGCGTATCGAGCAAAAAATTGCTGAGGCCAAAGAGGCAGGTGTCGATATTATCAGCTTGGGGATTGGTGATCCTGATAGTGCTACTCCCCAATTTATTATTGATGAAATGATTCAACAGCTGGCTAATAGCGAAAATCATCAATACCCTTCATCCGTTGGCATGACCATTTACCGGCAGGCTGTGGCTGATTGGTATAAAAAAAGGTTTGCTGTAGAATTAGATGCCAAAACGGAAATTTGCTCTTTAATTGGCTCTAAAGAAGGAATTGCCAATATTCATTATTGTTATGTTGATCCCGGTGATGTGGTTTTGATTCCAGACCCCTCTTATCCTGTTTATTCTACTGCTACCATGTTGGCCGGTGGTGAGCCATATTATTTGCCGCTTCAGGCTGAGCGGGGGTTTATTCCTGATCTTACGGTTATTCCCTCTGAAATAGTGAAAAGAGCAAAAATTCTTTGGCTTAATTATCCTAATAATCCGACTGGGGCTATTGCGGATATAGGCTTTTTACAGGAAGCGGTGGCTTTTGCCAAGAAACATAATATCCTGCTTTGTTACGATAATGCTTATAGTGAAATGACCTATGATGGTTATGAGGCTCCCAGTATTTTGCAAATTGATGGAGCAAAAGATGTTGTTTTGGAATTCAATTCTTGTTCTAAGCATTTTAATATGACAGGTTGGCGTATTGGCTGGGCTGCCGGTAATACGGAGGCGGTTAATACCTTGGCTTGCTATAAATCCAATGTTGACTCTGGTGCTTTTCAGGCTATACAGTATGCCGCGATTGCCGGACTAAAGGATCCGGATTCGACATTAGAAGGTTTGCGCAACATGTATGCTTCCCGCCGTGATATTTTAGTGGGTGGTTTGAATCAATTGGGTTGGAATTTGGCCATGCCTAAGGCTACTTTCTATGTTTGGGCACCGGTTCCCAAAGGGTACAGCTCGGCCAGTTTTGCCGAATACCTGTTGGATGAGGCAGGTGTAATTATCACACCCGGTAATGGTTACGGTGAAAGTGGAGAAGGCTATTTTAGGGCTACTTTGACTGTTACAAAAGAGCGGTTAGAGGAAGCTATGGAGAGGATTAAAAAGGCTTTGGGTCAGGTTACTTTTTAATCAAAAGAAAACTTTAGGGTATAATATTAATAAACAACTAAATGCCTACCTTAAGGTAGGCATTTAGTTAAGCAACTATTTTTATGAGGTTAAGAAAATGTTGGAAAGAAAGCTTGATCAAAGAGGACGGATTGCACCACTGGTGGGAATTGCTTTTGGCGGTGGCGGAATCAAGGCTGCTGCTCATGGTGGCGTAATGAAGGTTTTCGAAGAATATAATATCCCCGTTGATTTGGTAGCCGGCACTTCGGCCGGAGCTGCTTATGCCTCGTTATATGCCTATGGATATCGCTCTCAACATATCAGCGAATTGTTTCAAGGTGTTTCTCCGGACTATTTAATGAAAGTCCGACTGAGGCGTAACGGTTTGATTGATGGAAGAAGGTATGAAAAGCTAATTCGTGTTTGCACTGATAACGGCGACATTGAGGATTTATCTATGCCACTGGCGATTGTAGCAGTTGATCTGATTTCGGCGCAAAAGGTTGTTTTTACGGAGGGTAATATTTCCCGAGCGGTGCGTGCTTCCTCCGGTGTGCCGGGGGTTATTGCCCCTATTAAGTATCAAGAAATGCTTTTGGCTGATGGGTTTCTCTTGGATAATTGCCCGGATGGTGTTCTTTATGATATGGGGGCTGACCTTGTGATTGCAATTGATCTATCTTTTGAAGTAGAGGTAGAGCCCCAAGGGTTTCATGAAGTGATTGCACGGTCTATGGAAATTATGGCACAAAATTGTCAACAAAGTTCAGCGGATTATGTTTTAAAGCCCATGACACAGCATGTGACTTTTTTGGATAAAAAAATGTTTAACCAATGTCGCGAGTGGGGCGAAGAATGTGCCAGAAAGCATATTGAGGAGATAATTCGTTTGATAGAAGCTAAAACCGTTGATCTTAACAAGAGGAGTGAGTAAAGATGAAGATTGCAGTAGGGCAGATGCCTGTTATTGCCGCTGAACCGGAAAAAAATTACCAAACTGCAGGTCAATGTATCGCAGATGCCAAAGCACAGGGGGTGGAGCTTTTATTGCTGCCCCAATTGGCTATTTCAGGGGCTTGTGTCGGTGATAATTGGCGAGACCGGGGATTTATTGATGATTGTCTTTACTTTGGAGAAAAGCTTGCTGAGCTTACACAGGGTATAAAAGTGATTTTCGGTAATATTTTATACCAAGATCAAAAGTTGTCAGAGGCCGCTTATTTGGCGCAGGATGGGTTTTTAAAAAGACTTGATGCTTTTATTGCTCCAAGTGTTTTTTCTCATGAGGAAATATTTTCCCCCTCTTTGAAAGCTGCCGGGGTCAATGAATTAAAGATTAATCAGCGTACTGTGCAAACTGCAGTTGTTTTGGGTAAATGGCAGGGTGAACTGCCACAGGCTGAATTGATTATCAACTTAGCACAGTTGCCCTTAGTTTTAGAGGAGAAGCAAAGTTATAGTCAAATAATGCAAAAACAAGCTCACCAGGCCTGTTTTGCCTTTGTTAACAGTTGCAGCTTGCTTAATAATGGTAAAACCTTTTGGTCTTCTGCCGGTGGCAGCGAAATTTACGATAAATCAGGTCGGCTGATTGTGGCAGCACCGCTTTTTACCGCCGGAGTTTATTGTGATCTGCAAGCTAAGAATTTTGAGGATGAGGAAAAAGTTTTTCAAGCTTTGGTTGACGGAGTCCGAAAGTTTTTGGGAATGATTGGTGTCAAAAGGGTTGTCTTAGGTCTTTCAGGAGGGATTGATTCAGCTTTGGCGGCGGTAATTTACACTGCCGCTGTAGGTGGAGATAATGTTTTAATGGTTAATATGCCCAGCTGCTATAGCAGCAATCTTACTCAGAGTCTTTCGACGCGACTGGCTGCTGCTTTAAAAACGCATTATGCAATTATGCCTATTCAAAAAGCCCTGGAAATGACGGTAGATCAGTTTGAAAAAACACCTATTACTTCTCCCGAGGGACAGAAATGGCATTTAAAAATGAGTTCTTTTGTGCAGGAAAACATCCAGGCTCGTGATAGATCGGCAAGGATTTTGGCAGCTGCGGCAGCCGCCTGGGGGGCTATTTATACCTGTAACAGCAACAAGGCTGAGATGACGGTAGGTTATGCTACTTTTTGCGGCGATCTATCAGGTGCTTTTGCGGCATTTGCTGATTTGTGGAAATATCAGGTGTATCAGGCTTGTCGGTGGGCACAAGGGGTCTTTCCTGAGGCCGCTGAAGTTTTGCAGGAAATTGCTGATATTAGGCCTTCAGCAGAGTTATCTATGGAACAGTCTGTTGATGAGGGGAAGGGGGATCCCTTGTTTTATCCTTATCATGATTATTTATTACGTGCCTGGACAAAAGGACAGGCTACTCCGGCAGATATTTTATCATGGTATCAATCCGGTGTTTTATCAGAAAAAATCGGTTGTGAAAAAGGAATCGTGAAAAGGCACTTTAAGACTTTTGAAGATTTTACCGCTGATTTAGAATATTGGTGGGGGATGTATCGCGGCATGGGTGTAGCAAAACGCATGCAGAGTCCACCTTTGTTGGCCTTATCTGAATCACCTTTTGGCGTTTTCGGGCATCAGGTACAGGCACGTCCTTATTTTAGTCGAGAATACAAGAAATTAAAGCAAATATTATGATGACAGAGGGGGAGGGTAGCATGATTATCGATGCGCCCGCAAAAATTAATTGGTTTTTAGATGTGGTGGGAAAAAGGCCTCAAGATGGCTATCATCTTTTACAGATGGTGATGCAACAAATTTCATTGATGGATAAAGTTAGTTTGCAAAAGTCAGAAAAGGATATTTTAACCTCTTCTGTCGAAGATTTGCCAACGAATGAGAGCAATCTCGCATTAAAAGCTTGGCTGCTCCTTAAAAAGAGATTTAATTTACAGGAATGTTTAGCGATTCATATTGAAAAAAATATTCCTTTATCCTCTGGTCTGGGTGGTGGTTCAACGGATGCGGCGGCGGTTTTAAAGGGAGCCAATCAAATGCTTGATTTGGGTTTAGAGCACAAGGAATTGGCTGAATTAGCCTTGCAACTGGGTTCAGATGTTCCTTTTTTCTTGTTGGAAGGAGCCGCCTTAGCGGAAGGTATTGGTGAAATATTGACTCCTTTGCCGGCTTTGGAAAAACAATACTTGTTGCTGGTTAATCCGGGTTTCCCGGTTTCTACTGCCGAGGTTTATGAGGATTTTTCTTTGGAACATATAAGCAGGAAACCTCAGACACCGGAGATTATAGAGGCTTTGATGCTAGGGCAGCCGACACAGATTGGGCCTTTATTGGTAAATGTTTTAGAGACAGTTACCGCTAACAAATATCCAGAGATCAATAAAATTAAATTTGAGATGGCTGCTTGTGGCTTATATCCGTTAATGGCAGGAAGTGGGGCTTCTGTTTTTGGTTTGGCGGTTGATCAAGAAAGTGCTCAGGCGGCACAGGAAAAGTTTACTCAAAGATGGCCATTTGTGGAAGTATTTCATACCTTATAAAATAAAGCAAGAAAAGAAAATAATAAAAAAGGAAAGCCTTAAGGCTTTCCTTTTTTATGCTTAAAAAACAATCATAATATCTTTTTTCTTATCAAAAGTCTGGTAAAGGCCAAACATAAAATCACAGAAACAATAATGATAATGATAAAGCCCCAAGGATTTGCGGTCAGAGGGACAGGTACGTTCATGCCCCAGAAGCTGGCTATCATAGTGGGGATGGATAAAACAATCGTAATAGCGGTTAAAAAACGCATCACAATATTCAAGTTATTAGAGACTAAAGAGGCAAAGGCATCCATATGAGCAGCGGCAATATTGCTGTAGATATCGGCCATTTCTACGGCTTGTCGATTTTCAATAATAACATCTTCCAGGATGTCCTCATCTTCCTCATACATTTTTAAAGCTTTGCTTCGTAAAAGACGTTCCATAACTTTGGCATTACTTCTTAGGCCGGTACTAAAGTAAACCAAGCTTTTTTGCATATTGAATAAATGAATCAAGTGCTTGTTGGTCATGGATTTATGCAAGGCTATTTCGGTTTCGTTATTATGCTTGTGAATATCACGCAGATATTTAAGAAACAGTGTTGTCTTTTTGTGCAATAATTGAAAAATAAAACGAGTCTTTTTAAAAGTAGCTACATCCTTGGTACGGCTGGAAGTGATCTCCTGCATTAAGTTAGCATCCTTCAGGCAGACAGTCACAATATAGTTATCGTTGAGAATGATTCCCAGCGGGATAGTATCATAGATAATATCGCTATCCTCAATGGTGGGGATGTTAAAAATAATCATAATCTGCTCATCTTCCACCTCAACACGAGGGATTTCTTCATCATCTAAAGGATATTTTAAAAAGTCATAGTCAAGCCCGGTTTCCCGCACGACTTGCTGGATTTCTGGTTCTGTCGGGTTAATTAAATTTATCCAACAACCTTTACAAATATCTGTGCAGCAGATTAGTTTATCATCAATGGTATTATAGGTGAAAATCATTGGCACTCCTCCTCATTCAGGGGGTTATGCCGGTACTATGGTCAAGGCGATGCCCCCGAAGCTAGTATTATTAATTTGCTTATACTTACTAGGGTCGCCGTCCATAGTCTCACCTCCTTGAAAAGTGTTTTCTTAAAAAAGCGGTCGGTCATAACTTATAATTTGTTAAGTACTATCTTAAGATAGTACTTAACAAAAGCTCTACAATTCTATATTATATACTTATTTTACTGTTTTGCCAACCATTAATCATAAAATGCCTAAAAACCTGCTGTATTTTTGTGGGTAGAATATCAAATATGCGGAAAATAGTGTTTTTTATACGAATATGTTTACGTTATAATGATGTTTTTATAAATAGTTAGAAACATTGCCAATGACTGTTTTTTAAATAACGATGAGGCACATATTCTGCCGAGTAAACTTTTTTACACAGCGATGACATAAGAAGAAATGCGTTTTTTTGTTTTTTCGGTTAGCGTTTCTTAAAATGGCGGCCAGTAAAACTTTACTCATCACCATTTTTTGTTGTATAATATAAGTAATTGTTTTTAAAGAAGGAGTGATTAAATGTCCCCAATTTCGGCCATTATTTTAGCCGCAGGTAAAGGCACCAGGATGAAATCCACTCTGCCCAAAGTTTTACATCAAGCAAATGGAAAAGCCATGATTTCTTATATTACTGAAGCCGCTATACAAAGTGGTGTTCAGGAAATTGTGTTGGTGGTAGGACATGAAGCGGAGAAAGTTCGCGGTGTTTTGGGTGAGGAGTTTTCTTATGCCATGCAGACACCTCAGCTTGGCACAGGGCATGCTTTGCAATGCGCCTTACCGGCCATTAGTTCTGATTGTCAGGCGGTTTTGGTTCTTTGTGGTGACACACCTTTATTGAAAGAAACGACTATAATCGAATTATTGGCCGCCTTTTCGGGCTGTGACAGTGCTTGTACTATCCTTTCTACTGTAAGAAAAGATCCGGCGGGATATGGGCGTATTATACGTGACCATGAAGGGCAAGTAGTGAAGATCGTAGAGGAAAGAGATGCCAGTGAACAAGAAAAAGCTATTCAAGAGGTTAACACTGCTATCTACTGTTTTTCTTACCCTCTGTTACTTTCCGTGATCAATGAGCTGAAAAATGATAATAAACAACAGGAATATTACTTGACAGATGTCATTGGGCTTTTAACCCAAAAGGGCCACACGGTAGACACTTTTGTATTGGAGGACCAAGATGAAGTGATGGGAGTAAATGACCGTGTGCAACTTTCTTATGCGACAGATGTTTTGCGCCGGCGCAAGAATCAGCAGCTGATGCTGGATGGTGTTAGCTTAGTTGATGCAGATCATACTTATATTGAACCAGATGTTCAGATTGGGTCTGATACAATTATTGAACCAAATACTTTTATTCGCGGTAAAACAGTGATTGGTTCCGGATGTCGGATTGGTCCTAATTGCGATATTAGTGATTCTCAAATCGGTGATGATTGTCAGATTATACAATCCATGATGATAGGTTGCTGTGTGGCCGATAAATGTATCATTGGTCCTTTTAGCTATATGCGCCCCGGCACTACCTTAGCTGAGGGGGTAAAAATTGGTGGTTTTGTGGAAACTAAGAAGGCTCAAATAGGTAAGGGCAGTAAAGTTCCTCATCTAAGTTATATGGGTGATGCAGAAATTGGTGAGGGCGTTAATATTGGTTGTGGCACGATTACCTGTAATTATGATGGTTATGGTAAATATAAAACCATTATTGAGGATGGTGCCTTTATTGGTAGCAATACTAATTTAATTGCACCCATTACTATTGGACGTAATGCCACCGTCGCAGCCGGTTCATCCATTGGCACAGATGTTCCTGAGGAGGCTTTGGCAATTGAAAGGGCCAGTCAAGCCAACATTGAAGGCTGGGTCATCAGGAAAAGGGAAAAGATGAGTAATGAACGAACCGACTAAGGTTTTTTAGAGGATAATCAGCGAAAAAGTCGAATAATCCAAGGATAGTTTAATTAGATGATATTAGGAGATGAATTGAATGAATAATAACAAGTTGAAGCTTTTTTCCGCTAATGCTAATATGCCTTTATCTAAAGAGATAGCATCATATTTAGGAATTTCTCTGGGCAAGTCCCAAATGACTACTTTTGCTGATGGAGAGCTGTTTTTAGAAATAGGGGAAAGCGTTCGTGGAGCTGATATTTTCATTGTGCAACCAACTTGTTATCCGGCTAATGATCATATGATGGAGCTTTTAGTGATGATTGATGCTATGCGACGGGCCTCGGCACAAAGAATTACCGCTGTTATGCCTTATTATGGCTATGCCAGACAGGAGCGCAAGACAAAAGCCCGTGACCCTATTACCGCTAAATTAGTGGCAAATCTTTTAGCAGCCGCGGGAGCAGATCGTGTCATGTCTATAGATTTTCATGCCGGTGCGATTGAGGGTTTTTTTGATATTCCCGTGGATCATCTGCCGGGTGTGCCTCTTTTAGCTGAATACTATAAGACTTTACCGACAGAAAATTTGGTGGTGGTTTCCCCTGATGTCGGTGGGGCTAACAGGGCTCGAAAAATGGCTAACTGTCTGGCGCTGGATGTTGATATCGCTATTATTGATAAACGCCGTCCCGCTGCTAATCAAACTAAAATCATGCATGTTGTGGGTGATATTGCCGGCAAAGATGTTGTGATGGTTGATGATATTGTAGATACTGCCGGTACTTTGACGCAAGGTGCTGCTGTTTTAAAAGAGATGGGAGCAAAAAATATTTATGCTTGTTGTACGCATGCTGTCTTTACTCCACCTGCGCTGGAAAGGATTGAAGAATCCGCTATTTCCCAGATGGTAACCACTAATACTATTCCCATTAACTTTGAAAGACAGGGTAAATGCTCAAAAATTAAAGTGCTTTCTGTAGCACCTTTAATTGGTGAAGCGATTATCCGTATTCATGAAAATCTTTCTATTAGCCGTTTATTTGATTGAGCCGACTAAAATTAAAAAGAGCGCCTGAGGCGCTCTTTTTAAGTAAATTGTGTTGTAGCTTGAAAGAGGTTGGACATGAACCTTGGGAAAAGGGCTTTGCTTTTGAGGTGCTTGGGGATAAAAAGGAAGAATCCTTTTATTTATCGACGGAAGGAGTCTCACTTTTTAGCGGAGTTTCTTTTGTAGATACCGTTTCAGAAACTTTTTCAGCAGCCGCGGTTGTTTTTTTACAGTTGATGCTGTCCTCTTTTTTTTGCAGACTTCGTGAGATTTTTTTGGAGGCTTTGATAGTGCCGGTAATCACAGATCCAGCCTTTTCACGAGCGTTATTTACCGCTGTACCTACTGCCTTGCCCATGGCTTGGCGTGGATTTATTTCCGGATATTCTAAATAGTTTATGACTTCTTCATCAACCATAATAGTAGAGGGTGCGATAGTGATTATGTATTGTCCTTCCAGGGAGATATGACCTTTGAAAAGATTATCTAGGCCGCCGCTGATCTCAAGGGCAGTAATCTTACCTGTTTTATCATCAAAAAGATATTCCTCTACACGCCCCAGGGTGTTGCCGTTAGTGGTAAATACTTTAGAGCCGATGATATGAATGGGGTTACGCAGATAGCGCGTTAAAGGCGGGAGATTGTTTTTTCTTTCTGCATTGATGGCACGATCAATAATAATGGCACTGTCGCCGATGCTTTTGATATTGATAAAGGGAATCAGGCGCTCCTCTTTACCCATGCGTCTTTTTTCCAGTAGGAGGGCGACGACCTTTTTTTCTTTGGCATCAATGATAATATTTTTGACCAGACCCATGTTTTGACCTTCTTGAATGCTATATACAGGCATGGCAAGTATTTTTTTGCTGTGTTTTTCCATGGTATGGTTACTCCTTTGTTTTTTATCAGTCTATTTTTTTGCTTAAGCTTTTATGACTGAAATATTTGTGGTATGATTAATAAAGAAAGTTAGGGAGGTTGGATATGAAGATAATTGTCGGCTTAGGCAATCCCGGTCTAAAGTATGCAGTGACAAGACATAATGCGGGATTTTTAACTGTTGATATTTTAGCGGATGCCTTAAATGCTGATTTTAAAGAAAGGGATAAATCATTAGAGGCACACAGCCTATATAAGGGAGAAAAAGTTATTGTTTTAAAACCGCAAACTTTCATGAATTTAAGTGGTCAAGCCGTAGTTTCAGCGATGAGTTTTTATAAAGTAGAACCGGAAGATGTTCTGATTGTTTTTGATGATATGGCTTTGGAGCAAGGCAGAATTCGCTTTCGACGTTCTGGTTCGGCCGGTGGACATAATGGCATGCAATCTATTATTGAGCAGTTAGAGAGTGATCAAATTAACCGTTTGAAAGTGGGAATAGGATCTTCGGTTTTCCCTGATAGCGCTGATTATGTATTAGGTCGTTTTACCGATGAGGAGCTTCATCTGATGGCGCATATTTTTCGGGATGCCGCAGAGGCAGCGCTCTGCTGGATCAATGAAGGTATAAGTGAGGCTATGAATCAATATAATAAAAATAAAGACAGGAAAAATACAGAAGAGTAAAAATAAATTTTGCTGTAAAGTTGTTATGGCAAAAGAGCTCGCTTAAAAATCGAGCTTGCTTTGTGATGTTTTGGGGGATGTTTCGATGAAGAAAATCAAAGTCGCAGGGGATTTACTGAAAATCTGGAACGACTGTGATGAATATTGGCATATTGCCCGCTCTTTATGTTTGCATAAGGCACAGGAAATTTGTGGTTTGCCGCCGGTTTTACAGGCTGCCGCTGCGGCATCTTTATGGCAGGAACAACAAAAGCCTGCTATTTTGGTGACCCCTGATGAGGATTCGGCACAGCTTTTAGCAGAAAATTTAGCTCCTTTAGTGGGTGAACAGGTGCAGCTTTTCCCTTCTTTGGATTTATTGCCGTTTGAGGTTTATGCACAGAATATCGAAGTTATCGCACAAAGGATTAAGGTGCTGGCGGCTTTATCAGAGGGGCAAAATTTGTTGGTGGTAACAGATATTGTTTCTCTGAGTCGTAAGGTGATACCGGCAGCCGAATTTCGGGCGCATTGTTTAGAAATTGTCAAAGGGGAGACTTTGGCTATTGATGATTTACCATATATTTTAAATGACATGGGGTATGAGCGGGAGAAATTGGTTGAAATACCGGGTACTTTTAGTATGCGTGGCAGCTTATTGGATATTTTCCCCATGGAATCTGAAAGACCGATACGTCTGGAGTTTTTTGACGATGAGGTTGAGTCTTTAAGATTTTTTGATCCCGATAACCAGCGTTCCTTGGCGACTTTAGATACTTTTAAATTACTGCCGGCGCGGGAGTTGGTATTGACTAAAGAAGTAAGACAACTTTGTCTGGAGGGTGTGCGTCTGGATATTGAAAAAGCGTCTAAGACATTAAAGGGTACGTCTCAAAAATCTTTATTAGAGCGTTTGACCTCTTTTGAGGAATTGCTTGTCAATCAAGTTTGGGATCCGTCTTTAGAGCAGCTATTGCCTTATTGTTACCCCCAAGCGGGCAGTTTATTGGATTATTTGGACGATGCTTTGGTGTTTTTTAGCGAGCCTGATCACAGTAAAAGTAATTTATGTACGGTAGAGGCAGAACGCTTGTCTTGTTACAGTGATCTCTTGTCAGAGGGACAGTTATGGCAGGGGTTTTACGATAATTTTAAAGGCTTTAATCAATTAGCAAATGATGCCTTACAGCAGCGAGTGGTACTTTTTTCCCAGCTGACTGTTGACACTTCCATTCCCAGTTGGCAACAGGTGCAAATTTTAGCTAGGGCGATCCCTGTTTATCATCATAATTGGCAAACATTGAAAGAGGATTTTGCTTATTTTAAGAAGCAAGAATATCAGGTGGTGATCAGTGCCAGCTCGGGGTTGAGGCTGAAAAGGATTAAGGAAATTTTGCAGGATCTAGGGGTACCGGGCGTGAATTTAATTCAGAGCCAATTGTCGGTAGGATTTGAATCTCCTCATCTTAAAATGGCTCTAATCACGGAAAAGGAGCTTTTAGAGCAAGAGGGTAAAAAGAAATATCGCCATTTCCCCAAAGAGGGTAAAAAAATCGAAAATTTTTTAGATCTGCAAAAGGGTGATTATGTAGTACACATTAGTCAGGGGATTGGCATTTATCAGGGGGTGGAGCGACTCAAGTTTAAGGATTCGGAACGTGATTACCTGCATATTCAGTATGCAGGTGATGATAAGCTTTATTTGCCTGTAGATCAGCTTGATTTTATTCAAAAATATGTTGGTGATGACAGTAAGGCACCTAAGCTTTATCGTTTGGGTGGCGGCGATTGGCAGCGTTTAAAAAATAAGGTACGGTATGCCGTAAAAGAGATGGCCGATGAACTGCTGAAAATCTATGCAGCACGAGAGCAGGCCCAGGGGTTCGCCTTTTCTGCCGACACCTTATGGCAAATGGAGTTTGAGGATGCTTTTCCTTATCAAGAAACAACAGATCAGCTACGAGCTTTAGAGGAGATCAAGCAGGATATGGAAGGCATTCGCCCTATGGATCGTTTGCTCTGCGGCGATGTTGGTTATGGTAAAACAGAATTGGCTTTACGGGCGGCTTTTAAGGCTGTCTCCGATGGTAAACAGGTTGCTATGTTAGTACCTACTACTGTGTTGGCGCAGCAGCATTGTCACACCTTTGAGCAGCGATTTACGGATTTTCCCATTAAGGTTGCTTGTTTAAGCCGTTTTCAAACTGCCCGAGAGGCCAAAGAAATTTTACGGCAATTGGCGGCAGGGGATTTGGATATTGTGGTCGGCACTCATCGCCTGTTGTCATCTGATGTGGTATATAAAGATTTAGGGCTGCTGATAGTTGATGAAGAGCAGCGGTTTGGAGTTACTCATAAAGAAAAGATCAAGTCCCTAAAGGTCAACGTGGATGTTTTAACTTTATCGGCAACGCCCATTCCGCGGACTTTGCACATGTCCTTGGTGGGGATGCGTGATATGAGTATTATTGCCACACCGCCACCGGATCGGCATCCTGTACAGACTTATGTGCTGGAGTATCATGATCGCTTGATCAAGGATGTAATTGCCCGTGAGATCTCACGGGCGGGGCAGGTGTATTTTGTGCATAACCATGTGCAGGATATTTATGATGTAGCAGGGCGTCTTGAAACGATGCTGCCTGAAGCTAAGATTTTGGTGGGACATGGTCAAATGCGTGAGAGGGAGCTGGAGCAGGTCATGATGTCTTTTGTTAATGGTGAGGCTGATATTTTAGTTTCTACCACTATCATTGAATCAGGGTTGGATATTCCCAATGTCAATACTTTAATCGTAGATGAAGCCGATTGTTTTGGTTTATCGCAGCTCTACCAGTTAAGAGGGAGGGTGGGACGTTCTTCCCGGCAGGCCTTTGCTTATTTTACCTATCGCAAAGATCGTCAAATGACAGAAATTGCCAAAAAGCGCTTGATTGCTATTAGAGACTTTACGGAATTAGGCTCTGGATTTAAAATTGCTATGCGTGATATGGAGATTCGAGGGGCCGGCAATATTTTGGGACCACAGCAGCATGGTCATATTGCGGCTGTTGGTTTTGACATGTATTGCAGATTGCTGCAAAAAGAGATTGCCGCTGCCGGTGGTAAGGCAGTAGAGCATGAAGAGATTAATCCTCTACTGGAATTACCTGTTAAGGCTTATATACCTGATCAATATCTTGAGGATGCGAGCCTGAAGGTAGAAATTTATAAGAAGATTGCCTCAGCACAAAGCTTAACTGATATTGATGATCTGGCGGAGGAATTGCTTGATCGTTACGGAAAAAAACCACCGCAATTGGATAACTTATTGCGTTTAGGGAAATTGAGAGTGATGGCGCGTGTTCTTTGTATTACCTCTATAATACAGAAACTTAGATATGATAATGGTTATTATATAGAGATAAAATTTGCCGATTTTCATCCTTTACTGGGTGAAGACTTTCTAAAGGTCGCCGCAAAATGGCAGGAAATAATTTCTTTTGTGAATAAAAAGGAGTTTTTAATCAAACTTGATACTCGAGGTTTAGAAAATGAGGATGTGCAGGAATTAGTAGAATGTTTTGTTGCAGAGCTATTCGATATTTATCAAACAAAATGAGTGCTTAGTTTTGCTGCCGTTGTTCACTATTTATTCACATAAATGACATTATTTCATAAAGAGATAAGCTTATGATTAAAAGAGCTAATATTTGTGCGATTATGGTAAATTTTTAGTAGTATTTGTAGTATTTTGTGGTATAATTAGCTTGATGATATTGTTGCTGTAGAAAGGATGAGTTGATTGAAAAAGGTATTTGTTGCACTTTCTTGTTTTATAATTGCTGCTTTACTAATGGTTGGGTGTTCTGCTAAAGGCGGTTCTATAGGTACTGTTAATGGTCAAGATATTTCCAAGGATGTTTATGAATCTATTTATGAACAAAATAAAGCCTATATGGAGGCCTTTGGCATAACTTTTGATGATGAGCAAGGGCAGGCCATGCTTTCACAGATTGAACAAAGTGCTTGGCAGAATGCAGTAATGCAGGTTTTGATAATGCAAGAGGCTGAAGAAGCGGGGATTACAGTTTCTGATGCCGATGTTAAAGCTGATCTAGATGAGGTTATTGCAAACAACTTTGCTAATGATGAAGAATATCAAAAATATTTAAAGGAAAGTGAAATAACTGAAGCCGAATTATTAGAAAGCTTTCGTCAACAGGCGTATCAAACAAAATTATATGAATATATAACTAAAGATGTTTCTATTTCAGAAAAGGATGCCAAGAAAAATTATGAAGAGGATACCAAAAACTATGATAATTTTGAAACATCGCATATCCTAATTGCAGTGGATTCTTCCACAGCAACTGATGAAGATTGGGCTGCTGCTAAAAAACAAGCTGCGGATTTGATCAAAGAATTAAATAATGGTGCGGATTTTGCTACCGTGGCTAAAGAGCATTCTGATGATGGCTCTGCTTCCGATGGTGGTGTGATACCTTCTCCGGTGTCCCGTGAAAATTCCGGTCTTTATGATGAATACGTCGAAGAAGTATTTAAATTGGGTGAAGCCGGTAAATATTCTTCACAGCCGGTAAAAAGCAGTGCCGGTTACCATATTATCAAAATAGATAAGAAAAATTTTGGTTTTGATGCCATTAAAGAAAACTTGATTAGTAGTTTGGCCGACACAAAGAAAAATGAAGTTTATTCGGAATATATGTCCAAAAAAATGGAATCAGCAGAGATTTTACGTGCCATGACTTTCCAATACTGGACAGAAGGTAACGAGCTTCCAACAGTTAAGGGTTATAGCGATCCGGAGCCGGCAGCCGAAGCGGATAAAAATGCTGCAACAAAGGAAGATAATGATACGCAGGAACAGCAACAAAATGAAACTAATAGTGAAGAGACTTCCAATTAAAAATGAAGAAAAGCTAGCAAATAATCACTGCAGCTAATTAAAAAGCTCAAGGAGTAAAGCTCTTTGAGCTTTTTTTATGCAAGATTAAACAGACGTGCGATGGTGGCGATAACGATGCAACAGGCTATGCCGAAGGCAGTGGGAATTAGCAAAGAAAGCCCGGACCATTTAGCACTTTTAGTCTCCTTGATGATTGTTAAAAAGGTCGTGGAACAGGGGAAATGAAAGAGAGAAAAGATCATCGTGCATAATGCTGTTAATTTAGTCCAGCCGTTGGCTAAAAGGAGGTTTTGTAATTGTCCCAGTCCTTGCATATCGGCAAGACTGCCTTGTGACAGATAGATCATAAAAATAATGGGAAGTACTATTTCGTTAGCCGGAAACCCCAGAATGAAAGCCAAAAGAATGGTTCCGTCAAGTCCCATGAGCTGTGCAAAGGGGTTCAGAAAATCGGCACAGCATGAAAGCAGGCTTACCCCGCCCAAGTGAACATTGGCTAAGATCCAAATAATTAGACCCGCCGGAGCGGCAACCATCACTGCCCGTGCCAAAACAAAGAGGGTGCGATCTCTGATTGAACTGACTATCACGCGTCCTACCTGTGGGCGACGATAGGGGGGCAGCTCCAGAGTAAAGGAAGAAGGCACCCCTTTTAAAATAGTTTTAGAGAGTAGGCGGGAGACTAATAGTGTCATCAGAACAGAAAGGATTATCAGTCCGGTAAAAAACAGGGTTGCAATAATCGAGCGGCCACTACCTATACCGCCACTAACAAAAAAGAGGGAAATTAAGATGATTAAGGTAGGGAAACGGCCATTACAGGGAACGAAAACATTTGTTAAAATTGCGATTAATCTTTCTCGTGGTGAGTCAATGATACGGCAGCCAATTACTCCTGCGGCATTACAGCCAAAGCCCATACACATGGTTAGTGCTTGCTTACCGCAGGCACAGGCCTTTTGAAAATATTTGTCAAGGTTAAAGGCGATGCGCGGCAGATATCCGGAGTCTTCCAGCAGGGTGAATAAAGGGAAGAAAATGGCCATGGGCGGCAACATTACTGCAACTACCCAGCCAAGAGTTCTGAGGATGCCTGAAGAAAGGACATCTGTTAACCAATCCGGGCTGTTAAGTGAGATCAGAAAATTAGTAAACAAAATTTCTAAATTAGTAAAGGCTACGTCCAAGAGTTGTGACGGATAATTGGCTCCGATGATGGTTATCCAAAAGACCAAGGCTAATAATGCCAGCATTACAGGTATACCGGTACGACGACTGGTTAAAAATTTATCTAAACGTCTATCAGAACTGTTATAGGTAGCTTTTTTATAAGTAACAACCTGTTTGGCTATTAGTTCTGCTTGTCGGATGATTGCAGAGACCACCAGATCCTTGATAGTTTCTTTATTGATTTTATAGTTTAACAGCAGACTTGTCGCTTTATTGACAGCTGCGGTTAACTGTGGATAGGCGGAAAGGGGCTTTCCCAGATAGCTTTCCAGATTTTTTTTAAAAAGATCATCATTCTCTAAAAGACGCAAAGCCAGCCAGCGATGATTAAGTTTTTTATGATTAAAAGGCGTTAGGTGTGGGATAACAAGATTAAGTGCTTCCTCAAGTGGCTGAGGATAAGGAATAGCTGTCGGCGGGGTTGCGGGGCTGTAATTTACTTGTTGGTGAAGCGTTTCTAGTAAATAGTCCATTCCCTTTTTATCCCGGGCGGTGATCCCTACTACTGGTGCTCTTAACAGGCGTTCAGTGGCCTTAAGATCCACCGTGATTTGTTTTTTCGCCGCCTCATCAAGCAGATTGACACAAACGATTACTTTTTGCCCCGTTTCAATAATTTGCAGCAAGAGGTTCAGATTTCGTTCTAAGCAGGTGGCATCACAAACAACTGCTACGGCATCCGGTTCGGCAAAGCAGATAAAATTTCTGGCGACTTCTTCCTCTGCCGAATGTGCCATTAAAGAATAGGTTCCGGGTAGATCCACTAAAGTAAAATTCTGATCCTTGTATTGAAAAGAACCTCGAGCCGAAACTACTGTTTTGCCCGGCCAATTACCCGTATGTTGATTGAGACCTGTTAAAGCATTAAAAGTAGTACTTTTGCCGACATTGGGGTTGCCGGCTAAGGCGATGATCTTATCTTGGGAACGTTTTTTTTCAGTCAACCAATCCCCTATAAGCTTTTGATCCAAGTCTGATTGCTTAATAATGGCCACCCCCATTTCGGTAAATTATTAATTAACAATTTTTTATAAGAATCTGCCGAGAGTCTACTGTTCTTAGGGCTATTACGGCACCTCTGATGAAATAGGCTATCGGATCGCCGGCGGGACTTTTTTGCAGACAAGTAATTTGGGTACCTTTAACAACACCTAAGTCCAACAGGCGTCTTCTCATACTACCTTGAGATAAAAGGCCGGTTACTTGTGCCATTTGGCCTTCGGGAAGTTGATTGAGAGTCGCAATATTTTTATGCATAATATAAACTCCTTTGTGTAAGATTTTATAATTTCTCTTTTTTACTGTATTCTGGAATGACTTGACCTGTGACTTGCAGAATTAAGATAAGGATGGTGCGAGTTTGAAGGCCCTTATTTATTAAAAGAAAAGAATGTTTCGTGAAAATTATTTAAATATCTTTAATTGACATAGATATCAATGTGTTGTATTATATTGTTAAAGAAACAATATATTTTTTTCAATATCTATTGACAACTACATGATTTCCGAGTCCTTTTTTCTACAGCTTAATGCCAGGGAAAAAGGACCGCTAGGGTATGATGAGAAATTGTTGTGCCTCCCGTTTTGGAAAGGAAAAGGTTTAGGTAGAATATCTTGATTAAAAACTTTTCCATATGGAAAAGTTTTTTTATTATAAGATGTTTATTTATCGATGCCAAAAACAAAACAGGGGGAGATATTACCATGCATTTTAATTTGTTTGCGAAAGGGAGATCAGGTAGAAATTTAATATTAGCTCTAATGACGGTGGCTCTTTTGGTGGGCTGCCTTATTTTTGGTGGAACGGCGACGGCTTTTGCCGCAAACACCGTGACGGTTACAGGTGACGGGGTATCCAGTCCAAAAACCTTTACTGAAACAGAGCTTAAGGCGATGAGTGATGATGTTTTATACAAATACTCTCGAGTGAATAGTCAACTTAGTAATAGCTTTGTGGTGGTAAAAGGTGTTAAACTGAGTAGTCTTTTAGAACAGACCGGTATCAAAGGGTCGGCTAAAATGATAACTATTAGAGGAAATGATGGTTATGGATTTACTTTTACGCGCTCTGAATTGTTGAGCGATGAACGTTACTATTATCCCAACCTCAGCAGTAATAGCGTGACAGGTGCCCAAAAAAGAGATGTCATGATCTCTTTGAGCCATGGTGAAGGGAATTCTGCAAGTGATCTGATCAATGGGGATATGCGTTTATGTGTGGGGCAAAGATACTTGACAGAACAAAATGATCCTTGGACTGTGAAATATATGAATGGGGGCACGATTACTGTCTCTAATGATTCTCCTGCTACTTGGAGTGTTCCTACAGCTGATGTGACTCCGGGCAATGTTTCGGTGGGTAAAAAAGTAGTTTTATCTTGTCAAGATAACAATAATGCCAAGATTTACTATACGACAGATGGCAGTACACCGAATTTAGAGAGTGAAATCTATAATAAAGTCGCACCCAAATGGACGGAGCCGGCGGCTAAAAAGAATTTACCGATTGTGATCGATAAAAATACAACTATCAAGGCAATGGTTGTAGGACCCGGCAAGGTAAACAGTCCTGTGGCAGAATTTAAGTATACTGTGGATGGTCCGGAAATTATTGTTGCTACGGATAAGTTTTCACTAGATCTTGATGCAATGCTCTCAGGTAATGTGGCACAGGGCACTTTACAGCTGACTGATATCAATGCTTTAGTCACTGCTGCACATGGGGGTTGGGTCAATAGCAATGGTAAACAGAAGGTTTTAGGTATTAAGCTTAAAACACAGGAAACAGCTACCAGTGCAGAGCTGACGATTCCTGCTGACTGTTTACAAACCATGCTGGCCAGTCAAGCGGAAAAATTCCAGTTTGATACCCAATTTGCTTCCATCGTTTTAGATAAAAACACTTTACAAAAAATTACAAAAAACAATAATGGTGATTTAGTGTTTATCGCCGGTAAAGAGGCCAATAAAACAGTTAGTGTACTATTAAAGATGGATACCAAGACGATTTCCAGTTTGCCTGAAATGGTTAAAGTAAAAATCCCTCATACTCTAACCACAGGGGAAAGTACCAATTTATTAACTGTTTTTGGTGTGTATAATAACAAAACAGCTAAAATTTCACAGTATAATTATGCTGATTTGACAATGGATATTATCACCACCGGTTTGGGTGACTTTACTGTTTCCTCCGATCTTAAAACCTTTACTGATGTGGGTAACAAATGGTTCACCCCTTATATTAGTTTTCTGGCATCAAGAGATGTGGTAAACGGTACCGGTAAGGGCTTGTTTGAGCCAAATAAATCTGTTACCAGGGCTGAGTTTGTTAAAATGCTGGTTGGTGCGGTAGACTGGATAGATATTGAGAAAGCCCCGGCGGCATCTTTCAAAGATATTAAGCAGGATGCCTGGTATAGTCAGTATGTTAACTGGGCAGTAGAGCAAAAAGTGGTTAATGGTTACTCTAAAGATTCTTTTGTCCCTCACAGAAATATCTCACGTCAAGAAATGGCGACCATGAGTTTGAGATTTGCTAACACCGTGGGTATTAATTTAGGAGAGCTTAATAAAACCATTGATTTTAAAGATAATAATCAAATACAAGGTTATGCAAAAGATGCCGTAAAAACTATGCAACAAGCAGGCATTATTAACGGCAAGGGAAACAGTCTTTTTGATCCAAAAGGTAATGCCACTCGTGGTGAAACAGCGAAGATCGTTAAGCTGATTATGGAATGGGCTTTGATCTAATTTAGTCCAGCGGAGTAAAACTATGCTAGTAATAAGAATACCTGCAAAATAAGTTTTTAGAATTATCTATTCACAGGTAGTTTGTGTTAGTGTGAATAGGGCTGGTTGGTTTAAAGGGATTAGCTAGTTTGCTGGAGACTAGCTGATTCCTGGCTGACCGGTTGAACGATAGTGTTTTTATTAAGATCACTTAAAGGGGAGGGGTTTTATGCACAAAAAGATTAGTATGATTATTTTGATGGGTATGATTGTTTGCGGAGTCTTGTTTTTAATGACAGCTTGTGCTAAGCAAGGCAATACCGAACAGCCGCAGCAAGAAACGGCGATGGAGAATACCCTTTCAGTGAGTGGCGATGGTATTAATGGACAGGTTGACTATGATTTATCACAGCTGCTTGCTTTACCTGATGCACAAGCGGAACATATTTATTCAGTTATTAATAATTGGCCCACCAAAAAGAATTATGCTGCCAAAGGGATTAAAGTTAGTGCAGTTTTACAGGCCGTTGGTGCATGGGACAGTTTTCAAACAGTTACTTTTAAATCTCCGGATGGTTATGAAATGGTTTTGACCAGAGATCAATTATTGGATTCACAGTATTATTATCCTAATTTGGAAAATGATGATACCGATGGAGCTACATTGGTTGAGCCAATAATTGCTTATGAATATTTGGAGGATTCTACTGATCTGACAGAGGTCGCTCCGGACAGTTTTTGTTTTATATTGGGTCAACGCAATGTTTTTGAACATAATAATCCGGCTTTTGTTAAGAATTTATCACAAATTATTATCTCTAATGAGGATCCGGGGGCTTGGGAAGTTGCTTCTACTTATCCGACTGCCGGTAAAATTTCAGCCACAGAGAAGGTTAAGTTGGAGCACGATAGCTTTGGCATGGTAAAGATTTTTTATACAGTAGATGGTACTGACCCTACTACCGAAAGCACGATGTACAATCCCAGTACTTATCAACCCGAGCTTAACACACCAATTGTTTTAGAAAAGGATACTATTATTAAGGTTTTGGTGAGTGGATATGGCAAAAAGGACAGCTCCATCGAAACCTATCAATTTGAAGTACAATAGGAGGCTTTAATAGTGAATAAAAGCAAACGATTTATAGGAATATTAGTAACAATGGGTCTGCTGGTTTTACTTTTGGCGTCTTGTGGTTCTTCTGTGCCAACAACAAGTGGTGACGCCGAATATGAAAAAAAGGTTGTTACCTTTGAGGGGTTAGCAGATGAGGAAAAAACCATCACTGTTGCTGAATTGCGCGAATTTCCTCATGTGCAAGTTGAGGCCAGCTACAAAAGAACTACGGGCATGGAAGAAAATTATACAATGTCCGGACCTTTGCTTAAAGATGTAATTGCTTCTTTAGGTGGTAATATCGATGATTATGACGGCATTGGCGTCATGGGTTCAGACGGCTATTTCTGTCTGCTTTCGCGTGAGGTAATCAAAGAGACACCGGATTTGTCCTTGGCGGTTGTGGTTGATGGGGAAGCTAAGCTGCCCGAAGAAGATGCTCCGGTACGCTTAGCGATTCAAGGACAAATGGGACCTTATTGGGTTAAAAAAGTTGATCGGATTATCTTGTATAAAAAAATCCCTGAAAAGGATATTTCCTCTGTATGGGTTTTTAATAACTTAGTTGATGGTATTGAACCTTATGAATATGAGTATTACGGTAGTTATGATAAGGCCTTTGCTTTAGAGAAGATTTTTGCCCGTTTTGATTTTGTGGACAGTAAAGCCTTTTTCAACATGAAGGCAGTTGATGGACTGAAAAAGAATGATGTTCTGAACATGATTAAATCGGATTATTACATTAAAGTAGAGGGTGAGGATGCTCCTACTAATGTTTTTCCTCATATGAAGCTGGGGATGAATGTAAAAGAGATGGCTTGGTTTTCTACTAATGTTGATGCAACCATTTTCCCTGAACAAATGAGTAAATTTATGGATCAAAAGGAAATCAAGGGGCAAAAAGGTCTGCCTCTAAGTGAAATAATGTATGAAGTTGGCGCCAAGGAAATCAAAGACAAAAAGTTTGTGATTATCGGTATGGATGGTGAAAAAATACCGGTTACGGGTACAGACTTGGAAAAAGGTGTTTTAGTAATTAAAGGTGATGGAGTTTATACAGTAGTTTGGGAAAGTGATGAGCTCGAATCTGTTAAGAATCTTTTACGTATTGAAGCAAATGATGCAGAAAATAAGGATGCAAAAAAGGATAACCAAACAGGAAAAAAAAATTCTGATAAAGGAACTGCCGGCCAAACTTCCGGCAGTTCTTCAGGAAAAAAGACCGGGGGCTCTAGCAATGGCTCCAATAGCGGATCCAGCGGCAGTTCCAGTGGTGGGGGATCCGGCAGTGGTTCCGGCGGCAGCATTGATAATAGCGGTCCCACAGTATTAACCGTTCAAGGCAGCGGGGTGACCAAAACCACGAAATGGTCTTTAAATGGCTTGAAATCTTTAAAAAGTGGTTATGCCGCAAAAACCTATTCAGCTGTCAATAATTATCCTACCAAAAAGTTTTTTGTAGGTAAGGGAGTTACTTTAAATCATTTACTTAGTCAATCGGGAATTAAGAGTAATGCTGCCACTATTACTGTAATTGCCTCTGATGGTTATAAAGAAACCTTTACTAAAAACCAACTATTAGGGACGGCCTATTATTATCCTAATGTCACCTCCGGCAGCTCTGCAGGTGCAAGTTCGATTCCTGCCATTTTGGCTTGGGAATCCAAAGAGGGCTCTTCCAGTTTATCTTCTGCTGTTGCGACACCCTTGCGTTTATTGATGGGGCAAAGAGGCGTCAGCTATACCAATGCACCGGCCTTTGTGCAAAAGGTTAGAACCATTGAGGTTTCCACCGCAGGTTCCGGTTCTTGGGAAAAGGTGAGTGCTTCTGTTGCTCAAGATGGTGATAAAAAAACGGTTACCTTAAGTCATCCAAGGTTTGATAATGTTTGTATTTATTATACCTTAGATGGTTCAACGCCTAACCATAACAGCAAGCTTTACAATCCCAGTGCTTCTTATTACCAGCCGGAATTAAATAAGCCGATTACTTTTACAGGTTCTAAAACCATCAAGGCTATTGCTATGGGTTATGGAAAAAATGATAGTGCTGTGGCAACTTTTAATTATTAAAGGGGGTAGTTGTTTTGCGTAAACGATTCATAATGGTCTTGGTTGTGGCCTTTGCCGTGCTTAGTTTTTGGGGTTGCTCCGCCGGTGAAACAGATTTATCAGCCGGTGAGCAGGAGGCCTTATTGCAATTATTCCCTGAAGTGGAGCCTGATCAAATAGTGAATATTACAACAGAGTTTATGACGGCAGAGATACAGGAAAAATTTCCTGCGGTAGTAAATGTCTCTAAAATCAATGATGATTATGGTTTTATTTGTAAACCTATTGGTTATAGTGGTCCGATTAAAATAGCGGTAGGGATTAATACCAACGAACAAAAATTAGTGGGCATTCGCATTATTGATCACAGTGAGACGGAGCATCATGTGCGTGACATTGAAAATGCCTGGTTTGTAAATCGTTTCGTTGATAAAAAGGTTCCGGTGTACTTGGAGTACCATGTTTTAGAAGCTGTAGAGGACAATCAAATTGTTTCAGTCACAGGTGCCACGATCAGCACCAGCGGGATTATTAATGGAACCAATGCTGCAATGGGCGTTTTTAGTGAAAAAGTTTTAAACCAGAGTGCAGAACCCGTAAGTCTTACTGTGGAAGGGCACATAGTTTCTGATTAATGAGAGGTTGTTTAGAAAGGTTAATTTTAATGAAACAAAAAATAATTCTCGTATTGATTATTACTGCTTGTCTTTTAATGATAACTGCTTGTTCAGCGGATCAATCAGAAACGGGAGAAACAACAAACCCGCAAATCCCTGATGTTTTAGAGACAGGATCTCTAGCTATCACAGCTGATGAACAGGAGATTGCCGAAGTTTCTTTGGATAAAATAAAATCGTATCCCAGTGTCAGAAGGCAAATGATGATTAATTCTTCTGAGGGCTCCACCAGCCATGATTTTCGGGGAACTTTGCTGCTTAATATTCTGAATGATATTGATGAAGAGCTTGTTACATCATACGCTACGGTAAGGGCGATGGGCAGCGATGTTTACCAGTCGGTTTTTACAATGGAGGAAGTCCAACAAGAGAATAATATCTACATAATGTATAGTGATGGGGAAGACTCGCTGTTAACCAGAGATGGTCAACCTCAGGGTATGCGCATTGTTTCTTTAGATGATCAATATGGACAACGTTTTACTAATTATTTAGTGGAGATAGTTTTAGAAAAGTAAATAAAAAACGATTCCGCCCAGGCAAGTCTACCGGGCGGAATCGTTTTTTAGGGGCTATATTTTTTTATTAAGAAAGTCTTTGATTTTTTGGAAAGTTTCTTCACTAATGATATGTTCCATGCGACAAGCATCGGCATCGGCTGTTTCAGGATCCAAATCAAGTGTTTCTATCAAAAACTGGGTTATCAAGCAATGTCTTTCATATATTTCTAGAGCTTTTTTGTAGCCCTTGTCTGTGAAAAGAATCTGACCACTGGCATCTATAGTGATATAGTGTTTCTTTTTGAGAATTCCCATAGCTCTACTGATGCTAGCCTTTGTATATGATAGTTCATTAGCAACGTCGATGGAGCGTACGTGATCTTTTCTTTTTTGCAAAAGAAGAATGGTCTCCAAATAGTTCTCGCCGGATTCCTTAATAGACATCTTGCAACCTCCTCTCATCTGCTGCTAAAGTTATTTTAACATGGATGAGAAAATTATACAAGGAGCGCCCTAAGACAGTGGTAAAAAGACTCTGAAAGTTGAACCCTTGTTTAAGGTGCTGATAAGCTCAACACTGCCTCCATGATATTCAGCAATATGCTTGACTATTGATAAACCCAGACCCGTTCCTCCTGTTTCCTTTGAGCGGCTTTTGTCTGCACGGTAGAAGCGTTCAAAAATACGCTTTTGATCGGTTTCTGTGATGCCGATGCCATTATCTTCTACATATATGGAAATTTTTTGAGGATCTTGGGCAAGTTTGATTTTGACAAAGCCCTGAGGATGGTTATATTTAATTGCGTTTTCCACAAGATTATAAATTAATTCATAAAGCAGATGCGGATTCGCATAACAGATGGTTTTGCCGCCTTCTAAGGTGAGATCAATACTTTTTTGTTCGGCAAAGGGGGTTAAGGATTCAATAACATCTTTTGCAGTTTTATGGACATCAACTTTTTCCAATTGTTTTTCTTTGGCATCTTCGATCTGCGAAAGAGCCATAATATCCTCGATGATAGAAAGTAGACGAGTACTTTCCTTACTAATACATTTGGCAAACTTTTGTCGATCCTCTGACGACTTTACCATATCCTCCTCCAGCATTTGGGCAAAACCATAAATAGAGGTAAGAGGGGTCTTTAATTCATGGGAAACATTAGCGGTGAAATCATGCCGCATTTTTTCTGTTTTTTGCTGTTTGGTGACATCAACCAGCAGTAGTACTACACCACTTATTTTTTGATTACTAAAGGTAGTGTTGATAAATAGATTATAGTATTTATTGTCTATCCGCTGGATAATGCTGGTGCTCTTGCCTGCCAGCCCCTCTTGTACGGCATTGATGATGTCAACAGAACGAACCAGCGCAAAAAGGTTTTGTCCGGTATAGTTTTTTGCAGGGTTGCCTAAAAGATTGATGGCACTTTTATTGATAGAGATGATGTTTTTACTGCTATCTATTAAAATTAGACCTTCACGCATATTATCAGTGATGGATTGGAAGATATTCTTTTCCTCTTGAAGGCGCAGATACTGGTTTTCTATCTGTTGCTCCTGTCGATGTATTTTATTGATCAAGGGGGCCAACTCATCATAAACCGGAGAATTTTTTTGATTATCTGGATATTTTGATAGTTTTTCTATGGGACTTATGAGAGTTTTTGTTAAATTGAAAGTGATAAAAATATTGAGAATAAAAATGATTACAATGATCAAAAAAATTATTGGTAGGGCTTGTTTAAATAGTGTGCTTAGATTGTTTTCCTTTACGGCAACACGCACTATATTGCTATTATCAAGCAGTTTTGCATAAGAATGGATATCATAATTTAAGGATTGTGAGGACTTACTGATATTGCTGCCGGTACCGCCGGTTTGTGCCATGATTATTTCGGGATTTGTGGCATAGTTTGTACTGCCTTTGGTGTCTGCAATAGAGTCATAAATTGCCATGCCATCAGGCTCGATGAGCGTGATATGCAGGTCCTTTAGCTGTTTAGACAGGTTTTCCAGATAACTTTGAGTATCAAGGTGAGTATCATTTAGGTTATAAGCGATTAAATCCCCTTGCTGTTGCAGACTGGTACTAGTTTGTTTGTTGAAAGCAGTATAATTAACCACTAAAATAGTAATAGTGGTTAATAAAACAGTAATTATAGTGATTAGAGAGAGGCGAGCATAAATTTTTTTCTTCATGCTTTTAGCCTCCTATTTTGTATCCTACACTACGAACCGTTTCAATGTAGGAGCCGGCTTTGCCCAGCTTTTGTCGCAGGGTTTTTATGTGCATGTCAACAGTGCGTGTTTCACCGACAAAATCAAGCTCCCAGACGTGAGAAATTATTTTTTCGCGACTGAGCACAATTCCTTGATTATGTAATAAATAAGCCAATAACTCAAATTCTTTATAGGTTAATTGAATGGGTTTATCAGCAACATAGACCAAGCGTTTGTCAAGGCTTACCTGCAGATCCTTATACTCTAAAATAGTAAATGCTTTAAGTTCGTAATCATGACGTCTAAGGATCGCTTTGACACGTGAAATCAGTTCCAATACGCTAAAAGGTTTTTTTATATAATCATCAGCACCCATATCCAAACCTTTGATAATATCATATTCTGTGGTTTTGGCGGTAAGCATGATTACCGGGATATTTTCGCTGGATTCATTATTTTTTATTTTCTGTAAAATGCTCAGCCCGTCCTCATCAGGAAGCATAATGTCTAGGATTATTAAGTTTGGAAGCCGTTTTTGCTGTGCGGCAAAGAATGATGCGCCATCGTTAAAGCCGTTGACAACATAATCGCTGTTTTCCAGAGCATAAGTAATCAACTTTCTGATATTTTCATCATCTTCAACAATATAGATAAGTTGTTCAGGCATTTTGAGTATTTCTTTCTTTTTTGTCATGTTTGCCGGTGATTGAAAAAACTACCCAGCCGGCAATATTTACCGCATGATCGCCGATTCTTTCCAGATATTTGGCAATTAGTAAAAGATCTACAGCTTGTTCACCATTTTTGGAATCTTTTTGGATAAGGTTAATCAGGTCATTTTTGATAATATCAAATAAATTATCTACAACATCATCATATTTGATTACCGCACGTGCCTTTTCTTTGTCACGAGTAATAAAAGCATCAATACAATCCTTAACCATTTTTATGGTAGCTTCAGCCATCATCGGGATATGGACAATCTTTTTGATATATTCTACATTGACTAATCTTAAAGTCAGTTCGGAAATATCAGCAGCCTGATCCCCGATGCGCTCCATATCAGTAACCATTTTGAGTGCACTGGAAATTAAACGCAGGTCAGATGCTACGGGTTGTTGTTTTAGTAATAGCTTAAGGCAGCGGCGCTCGATATCACGTTCCTTATGGTTAACCGCTATATCATCTTCCACCACTTTGGCGGCTAATTCAGCATTTTGCGTGCGTAAGGCCTCTGTGGAATTTTTGATAGCCTCTTCAATTAAGCTACCCATCTCGATTAAATCATTATTCAAGTTGTCTAATTCTTGGTCAAATCTACTTCTCATTAGAGGTTCTCCTTTAATAACGGGGACATTCTATTAAACTAACCAAAACGTCCTGTAATATAGTCCTCCGTTCGTTTATCTTTAGGGATAGAAAACAAGGTTTGCGTTTTAGCATACTCCACAATTTCTCCTAAAAGAAAGAAAGCGGTTCGGTCAGAGATGCGGGTTGCCTGTTGCATATTATGAGTTACTATAATTATAGTATACTTTTTTTTCAACTCTAAAGCAAGTTCCTCAATTTTCATCGTAGAAATAGGATCTAAGGCGCTGGTTGGTTCATCCATTAAAAGCACCTCCGGCTCAATTGCCAGAGCCCGAGCGATACATAATCTTTGCTGTTGGCCGCCTGATAAACCTAAAGCATTTTCTTTAAGGCGATTTTTAACCTCGTCCCAGATGGCGGCATTACGCAGGCTTCTTTCCACAATTTCATTTAAAAGGACTTTAGAACGGACACCATGAGTGCGTGGGCCATAAGCAATATTGTCATAAATACTCATCGGAAAAGGATTTGGTTTTTGAAAAACCATGCCAACCCTTTTACGCAGGATATTAATATCCAGTTCTGTGTAAATATTCTCTTTATCCAGTAATATCTCGCCATAAATTTTGCATTCCGGAATGAGATCATTCATCCGATTCAGGGTCTTTAAAAAGGTTGATTTTCCGCAGCCGGAAGGGCCAATAAGAGAGGTAATAATATTTTCCGGGATATCGATGTTAATATTTTTGAGGGCTTGAAAATCACCATAATAAAGATCCAGATTATTCACAATAAATTTATTTATAAGTTTATCCATTAGCATTAGTCCTCTTATGTTTTAGTAAATTTTTTGGCTATAAAAGCCGAAAACCAATTGATAGTTAAAACCAGCAATAATAAGATTACAGCCGTGGCATAAGCTTGGTCAGTGTTTAGTCCTTCACTGGACAGAGCGTACATATGAATGGCCAATGTACGCCCGGAGCCCATCAAGGAGGATGGTATTTGGGCCACGGTGCCTGCTGTATAAATTAAAGCTGCTGTTTCACCAATGACCCGACCAATGGCAAGGATGACCCCGGCCAAGACTCCTGGAATGGCCGCGGGAAGGACTATTCTAAAGACCGTACGTAGTTTGCCTGCACCTAAGCCAAAGCTGGCTTCCCTATAGGGATCCGGTACAGACTTTAGTGCTTCTTCGGTGGTTCTGATTACCAAAGGAAGAATCATAATACCCAAAGTGAAGGCACCGGCCAATAGTGAAAATCCCCAACCCATGGCGGTTACAAAGAAAAGTAAACCAAACAGACCATAAACGATAGAAGGAATACCGGAAAGGGTTTCCGTGGCCAGGCGAATAAAGCCGACAAATTTATTTTTACGATCAGTATATTCCACCAGAAAAATAGCAGTAAAAATACCTAAAGGGGCGGCAATACCCAAAGATACCAAAGTTATTATAATAGTATTGATAATAGCAGGTAACATCGAAACGTTTTCCGATGTGTAAGTGGCGGAAAACAGGGAAGGGGTTAAATAGGGAACCCCTTTAACCGTGATGTAGCTTAAAAGATAAATCAGGACGAAAAAGGTTATTAATGCACCTGTCATAACGACAAGTAAAAGGATCAGCGAAGAGGGGTTATTAAGATAATTTTTTATTTTTTGTTTTTTAGACAATTGATTGACCGGTTGTCTAATTGTATTCATTAGTTTATTCTCCTTTTTATAACAGCAAAAATCACATTAATAAGTAGGATAAAAACAAATAATACTACACCAGTTGCAATCAAGGCCTCACGGTGCAAATCAGCAGCATAACCCATCTCAATAACGATATTTGCGGTCATAGTGCGGACACCCGACAGGACATCTATCGGCATGCGAGCCTGGTTGCCGGCTACCATAATTACGGCCATTGTTTCGCCGATGGCTCGTCCAATACCCAGAACAATTCCGGCCAAAATGCCTGATTTAGCGGCCGGTAGAACGGTGCGAAAAATTGAACGTTCATGGGTGGCACCTAAAGCTAAGGATCCCTCATAATAGCTTTTGGGTACAGCACGGATAGCCGATTCACTGATGGCAATGATTGTCGGCAAGATCATAATTCCCAGCAAAATTGATGCCGCCAGGATACTGAAGCCTGTCCCACCGAAGATATCTCTAATCAAAGGTACCAGTACCACTAAGCCGAAAAAACCATAAATAATAGAAGGAATCCCCGCCAAAAGATCCACGGCGGGTTTTAAGATTTTATATAATTTAGGTGGGCAGTATTTGGCCATGTAAATGGCTGTAAGGATACCTATGGGAACACCCACAATGATGGCGCCTACAGTGACATAAATGCTCCCCATAATCATGGGGAAGATGCCATAGGAGGCGGGAGCATCCGAGGGTGCCCAGTTTTCCCCTAGTAAAAAGTCAAATAACCCTATTTCCTTCATTGCCGGTATGCCATTTTTAAAAAGAAATAAGCAAATTAGAGCAACAGCTGCAATGGCGACGCAGGCGCAAGTCAGGAAGACTATACTCATGAATTTTTCTTTGATGTGTGAATTCATTAAATACCTCTCACTGAATTAAGTAGATAGTCGCAGGCTAACTATTTAATATTTTAGAGAATTTCTTCCCAGGTTGTAATTACCCCGGAAAAAATATCATGGACTTGTTGGGTGGTCAATCCGTCGATTGTATTCAAAGGATTTATGATCAAGGCAATGCCATCCATGGCAATGCCGATAGATGTCAGATCCCGGGCTTCACTGGCCTTTAATTCGCGGGAAGCCATGCCGAGATCACAGGTCCCCTCTTTGAGTGCGCTCATGCCGGCAGAAGAGTCACTTTGTTGTATTTCTATTTCAGCATGAGGATTAAGTTCCAGGTAAGCTTCTTTGAGTTTTTCCATAATAGGTGTTACAGAAGATGATCCGGCAACGACAATTTTGCCGGCGGGTTTTGTGCCTTTATAGGCGGGTGCCTCGTCATCGATTGCTATATAGATGTTTGCAATCACAGTTTGACCATCAGAGCTTAAAATAAAATCAATAAAGTCCTTAAGTAAACCGGTAGCTTCGCCTTTAGTGACAATATTGAAAGGGCGAGCTAACTTATAGCTACCGTTTTTGATATTTTGGCCGGTAGGCTCAACTTCATCAACTAAGATAGTTTTTACAGTTTCGTTAAGCGAGCCGAAGGAAACATAGCCAATGCTGTTTTTGTCACCGGCAATAGTAGCCATCATCACATCTGTTTTATGAGTAACAATGGCCTCTTTGGTGGTTTTATCTTGCCTGTTGCCGGCGGAATCCTTGACTTCGATGCCCAGTAATTCAATAAAAGTACCGCGAGTCCCTGAACCATCCTCGCGAGAGACCACAGTTATATTGCCGGAGGCGGGGGCGGGCTTGTCCTTTTCAGCATCAGTCCGGGTACAGGCCGTAAATAATATACAAGTTGATAATAGCGTGACTATCAATAGCTTAGCAAGTTTATTCTTGCCCATTATTAGCATAGCTGTTATACCTTCCTTTTTGATTAACAGCACTATCTGATGATGATTGATCAAAACAGCACTAATAAATATATTATAAAGGTTTATTGTAAAACTCTTATGTCTTTTATTGTAAAAAGCATGTAAAATTTTTAAAAAGACTGATTCTCGATGAAACAGTCTTTTTTTATACCTATTTTGTTGTTAAGCTTACTTTACTACAATATTTACTAATTTGTTGGGTATAGCTATGATCTTGGCTACTTGTTTATTATTTAACCATTTGCCAAAATCAGCTTCCTCTTTAACTCTATTTTCCAGATCCTGTGGAGAAAGATCACAGGGAACTTGTAGTCTGGTTTTGATTTTTCCATTAACCTGGACAACTATTTCTACGCTATCTTGAAGTAAGGCCTTTTCATCATAGGTGGGCCAGCTGTGCAGATGGATACTTTTTTGATTTCCGGATTGATACCATAATTCCTCCGTCAGATGGGGTGCAAAAGGAGCCAATAACAGTAGCATTTTTTCCAGAGCTTCCTCGGCAATAACCTTTTTGGGATGAGGGGTATCTAAATAACTATATAGTGAGTTAACCATTTCCATGATTGCAGCAATTGCCGTATTAAAGTTGAAACGTAAAGAAATATCGGCAGTGACCTTTTTAACAGCCGCATGGATAGCCCGTCGAGCATTTTTATCTGCCTCATCTAAATTAGTGCTGCTGTTGGTGATGCTCTTTAAAGCCTGAGCCAGACGCCAAAAACGGTTTAAAAAGCGATAGCAGCCTTCTACAGAATCATCATTCCATTCCAGATCTCTTTCCGGTGGTGAGGCAAAGAGGATGAAAATACGTGCAGTATCAGCACCATATTTGTGGATAATTTCTTCAGGACTGACTACATTACCTTTGGATTTACTCATTTTGCTGCCATCTTTTAAAACCATTCCTTGGGTTAGGAGATTGGCAAATGGTTCATCCGTAGAAATTAGTTCCAGGTCATGCAGAACTTTGCAAAAAAAGCGAGCATACATTAAATGTAAAATGGCATGTTCCACACCGCCAATATATTGATCTACATTCATCCAATAATCGGCTTTGTCTTTAGCAAAGGCTGCCTTGTCATTATGAGGATCACAATAGCGCAAAAAGTACCAAGAGGAACAAACGAAGGTATCCATTGTATCCATTTCTCTTTCCGCTTGAGCGCCACAGATAGGGCAAGTTACTTGCTTGAAAGAGGGACTGGTTTTCAGCGGGGATTCGCCGGTGGGGGTAAATTCCACGTCGGTAGGTAAAAGTACGGGCAACTGTTCTTCAGGGACGGGAACTTCACCGCATTTGGCACAATAAACTATGGGGATAGGAGTACCCCAGTAACGCTGACGAGAGATTAACCAGTCGCGCAGACGATAATTAATGACTCGTTTACCAATCTTTTTGTCTTCTAGAGCTGCGGTAATTTTATGCCAGCCTTCCGGTTGATTTTTCAGACCGGAAAAGCCGGGAGAATTAATCAAAATACCCTCATCTTCATAAGCTTTGCTGAGAGTAGCAGTTTGCGAGTTAGGATCACAAATTACCTGTTTGATAGGGAGATTGTATTTGGTCGAAAACTCAAAGTCTCTTTGATCATGAGCCGGTACACCCATTACGGCTCCGGTGCCATAATCCATCAAAACATAGTTGGCAATCCAGATAGGGATTTTTTCACCTGTTAAGGGATTGATGGCATTAGCGCCTATTGGCAGACCTTCCTTTTCTAATTCAGTGGAGGTGCGGTCAATTTGTGATAGTTGTTGAACCTTTTTTACGAAGGCTTCTACTTTAGACTCATATTCAGTACCTTTGGATAGTTTTTGTACTAAAGGATGTTCCGGTGCCAGCACCATATAAGTAACCCCGAAAATAGTATCTGGTCTGGTGGTGAAAACGGGCAAGGCATCGCCGAAAACACTGGTAAATTCGATTTGCACGCCTTCACTACGCCCGATCCAGTTTTCTTGCATGGTTTTAACTTTTTCAGGCCAGCCCGGTAAGGTGTTTAAATCGTCCAAAAGCCTTTGAGCGTAAGCGGTGATTTTGAAAAACCATTGGCTGAGCTCTTTTTTTTCTACCATACTTTCGCAGCGTTCACAGCCGCCATTGACCACTTGCTCATTAGCTAATACCGTAGCACAAGAGGGACACCAGTTGACAGCAGCCCTTTTTTTATAGGCAAGTCCTTTTTTATAAAACTGTAAAAACAACCATTGTGTCCAATGATAATAGTCTGAAAGGGAGGTCGCTATTTCTCTGCTCCAATCATAGCTTAGCCCCATTGTTTTCAGCTGTTCGCGCATATTTTTAATGTTTTCTCTGGTCCACGGATCGGGGTGAACTCCCCTTTGAATGGAAGCATTTTCTGCAGGCAGACCAAAAGAGTCCCAGCCCATCGGATGTAAAACGTTATAACCGGTCATTGTTTTATAACGAGATATAACATCACCTATAGAATAATTGCGTACATGTCCCATATGCAGTTTGCCCGAAGGGTAGGGAAACATCTCTAAAAGATAATATTTCTGTTTACTTTTATCTTCAGTCACCTCATGCAAATGGGTTTGCTCCCACTTTTCCTGCCATTTATTTTCAATAGTGTGAAAATCATATTTTTGTTCCTGGATTTTTACTTCCATCCCAATAATTCCTCCGCCCTTAATTTAACAAATTTCAACATTTCTATTTTACTACATCTTAAATTAATATTCAATCAGTAAAAAGCGGAAGCCTAGGCTTCCGCTTTTTTTATTGTCTCATCTATATAATCACTAGCTGCCGTAGCGGCGATGACCCCATCTGAGGCGGCCGTTACAACTTGTCTTAGATATTTATCACGAATATCACCTGCCGCAAAGACACCGGGGATGGAGGTTTGCATTTTTTCATCAGTAATGATATAACCATCTAAGGTCATCTTTGTTTTACCGCGCAGTAAATTGCTTTGAGGCTCCATGCCCGTGAAAAAGAAGATGCCGTCGGCCGGATATTCACTAATTTCCGAGGTTTTTCTTTCTTGTAAAACTACTGATTTGACTATCTCGGTTCCTTTAATCTCTAAAAGATGATAGTCCCAGTACAGCTTAATTTTTTCGGGGTATTTTTTTTGCAGATCTATAAATTGATCGGCCTGGTCAATATGTTCTTTTTCATGAGGCAGGACAATGTTAACGTGTTTGGCAAAATCACATAATTTTTCCGTTTCTTCAATAATCTGCTGTCCAATGCCATAAATATATACTTCTTTGTTTTCAAAGAAAGGAGCATCACAGGTGATACAATAAGAAACACCTCTGCCCATTAGCTCTTTTTTCCCCGGAATATCCATTTTTACCGGTAGAATGCCACCACAAATGATAATAGCATAAGCCTGATAGGTGCGGCCTTTGAGGGTGGTAACTGTTTTAACATCCCCTTCCAGCTGCAGATCTATTACATCATCACGCTTTATTTTTACACCAAAGTCCATGGCTTGAGTTACCCATTGCTCCATCAGATCGGATCCGCTGCTCTCAGAAGAGGTGCCGGGGTAATTGCTGAGTTTTTTGGCTTTGGCTGCTTGTCCTCCCGGGACATCTTTTTCTAAAAGCAGCAGGTTCATTTTTGCTCTGGCCGCATAGATAGCGGCAGATAAACCCGCCGGACCGCCGCCAATGATTAAGACATCGTAGATATTATTAGTCATATATTTATCCTCACAATTTAGTATTATTTCTATTTTACCAAGATCAGGCTATTTTAGCAATTATTTATTTAGGAAATATTACATATTTAGTAGTATAATTAAAATTAAAGCAAAGGAGGGGTGATATGCCTGAGCAAAGACAGTCATTGCTGCAGATTTTTTTAGTTTTTTGTAAGATAGGTGCTATTTTAATTGGTGGGGGTATAGCTATGCTGCCTATTTTACAAAAGGAAGTGGTAGAAAAAAAGGGCTGGTTGGACCAACAGCAGTTTATTGATATGATTGCCATTACTAACTCTTCACCGGGACCATTTGCTTTAAATGCTGCCGTTTTTTTAGGTTATCGGTTACGGAAGGTGTTAGGGGCGGTGGTGGCTATTTTTGCCGTGGTTTCAGTACCTTTAGTGGTGGTAATTTTATTGGCAAATCTACTTTTGCAAAATATTGATAATGTGTGGGTAAATAAATTTTTTGCCGGAGCCAGACCAGCGGTGGCCGGCATGATCATTGCCATGGTTATCAAAATGGCGAGCACAATCATTAAGTCTCAATTTGATGTAATAGCCATGATAGTGGCTTTTGTGTTGTTGCTTTTGAGTCCGTTGCATCCTTTTTTAATTATTGTGGCAGGTGCTGTAGCAGGCATCCTTTTTTCAAACTATCAAAATAAAAAGCCACAAAAGCCTGATAGGGTGGTGTCATGATGTTGTGGGAATTATTTACAACTTTTGTTCTCATCGGTTTTTTTAGTTTTGGCGGTGGCTTAGGAATGTTGCCATTGATTCAAGATGCGGTTGTTTATAAACAGGCTTGGATTTCCGCCAGTGAATTTGCTAATATTGTGGCACTTTCTGAAATGACTCCGGGTCCTTTGGCGGTAAATAGTGCTACTTACATTGGTTTTAAGGTATTTGGCATTACCGGATCCTTAGTCGCTATGCTTGGTTTGGTACTTCCTCCTTTGGTTATTATCATTTTTTTATCTAATGTATTATTAAAGAATCAGGAAAGCACGATTGTCAAGGGTGTATTAAGTGGGCTGCGTCCGGTCATGCTGGGTTTGATCGCTTATTCAGGATGGATTTTAATGGCAGAGGGTGTAGGATCCTTAATTGATGTGCTTTTTTGTGCAGGGGCGGCTTGTCTGATTTTGTTTTCTAAAATCCATCCGGCTTTGGTAATTGTAATTTTTGGTGCATTAGGATTAGTTTTGATGTAAAAATATTGACAAGAGTGACTGCAGATGATAATATAGAGTCGTTAAAAAAATATAATGGGGGCGTGGCGCAGCTGGGAGCGCGTCTGAATGGCATTCAGAAGGTCAGGAGTTCGATCCTCCTCGTCTCCACCACTGAAGGACTTGCGGGCTTACCGCAAGTCCTTTGACATTTTTCTACATCGGATATGTAATTGCTCCTTATGAAGAACGAGCAAAAAGAATTCTGTTCACCAACGGCTACTAATTAATATAAATAGACAGAATATTTACCGTTAGCCGATAGGCTGGCAGTTTTTTTATGAGAAGCTTGCCGGAATATTAATTCCAAGACTAAACTGGTCGAGGTCAATATTAAAATCGACAGATTAGACAGTGTTCCCCGCATAGGCGGGGGTGATCCCTGATAAAAACAAGGTTTTATTGCCTTCAACGGGTGTTCCCCGCATAGGCGGGGGTGATCCATCTTTTCTGGCATAAACACGCAGCCCGGGACGGTGTGTTCCCCGCATAGGCGGGGGTGATCCTGTTTCTAAATCGGAAACAGTTCAAAAAAAGCGTGTTCCCCGCATAGGCGGGGGTGATCCCGAATTGCTGCACAGGGTGGTTTCTTGCCAATAGTGTTCCCCGCATAGGCGGGGGTGATCCCGAATTGCTGCACAGGGTGGTTTCTTGCCAATAGTGTTCCCCGCATAGGCGGGGGTGATCCTGGATAGGGCAAAATTAGCCGAGATTTTGAAATGTGTTCCCCGCATAGGCGGGGGTGATCCTGGCATGAATGTTTAATTGGTTTTAGCCATGGAGTGTTCCCCGCATAGGCGGGGGTGATCCTTGCCCGTGTCCGCCCAGTCTTGCGCTAGCTCGGTGTTCCCCGCATAGGCGGGGGTGATCCTCTTGTTTTTGGAGTACGGAAATGATATAATTATATTTTTCGCATAAGCAATTCTACTTTTCCTTTTCGGGCAATTTTATACTGAAAAATAAAAATAATCTTTAACAAAATATATTTTTCAAGGTCCATAGAAAAAACAGGAAAAAGTATTAGATAAGTTTATATTGAGGCTAAATTATTACATAAGGAAAAAACAAGAGAAGGTTTGCCAATCCATGCAGTATTTTGTTTTCTGTTTTAAGGATGCTTAGATCAGCTATTTTTATCTTGCCACAGGGTCGGGCAAAACAATGACCAGCTTTAAATCTGCTCAGCTTATTGCAGACTCGAAGGATTCAGATAAGGTTGTCTTTTTGATGGATAGAATCGAGCTGGGCACTCAGCCTTTGTGAGAGTGTCGAGCTTTTGCAGAAGATAATGAAGAGGTGCAAACGACAGAAAACACTTATGCGCTCATTGCAAAGTTAAAAAGAAAAAATCCTGCCGATACGCTCATTGTCACATCAATTCAAAAGATGAGTAACATTAAAGATGAAGAAGGTGGCTTAAATGTTGCTGATATCGATAAAATTAACACAAAGCGTATTGTTTTTGTCGTGGATGAAGCTCACCGCTCTACCTTTGGTGATATGCTGATTACGGTGAAACGCACTTTTCCCGATGCCGTATTTCTCGGTTTTACCGGTACGCCGATTCATGAAGAACACCAAAAAAGAAGAACACAACCGCCACAGTCTTTAGTAATGAGCTGCATAGATATAGTATCTCTGATGGTATTCGTGATAAGAATGTATTGGGCTTTGATTCTCAATGGGTGAATACTCTTTATCTGGATAAAATGCTTAAATATGAGAACATTATTCAAGCATTTTCCCGTACCAACCGTTTATTTGGACCGGAAAAGCCTTTTGGCACAATTCGATATTACAGATATCCTTATACAATGAAAAGAAACATTGATAATGCGGTTGCTCTTTACTCAGGCGATAAGCCTCTGGGGTTGTTTGCAGAGCATTTGGCTCATAATTTGGAAAAGATGAACCAAGTATTCTTGGACATTACTTATTTGTTTACCACTGCCGGCATCGTAAATTTTTCGCGCCTACCGGATGATTTGATGGAACGTGCCTAATTTGCAAAACTGTTTAGTAAGTTGAACGATTATCTTGAAGCTGCAAAAATTCAAGGATTTATATGGGATCAGCGGGTTTATCATTTTAAGAAGCCCAAAAAAGTCATTGAGATGGGCTTTGATGAAGCTGATTATTTGGTTTTAGCTTTGCGATATAAGGAGTTATACTCGAAAAATGATAATAGTAACGACAAAGATAATCCTTTTGATATTGATAGTTATCTGATCACTATTGATACAGATAGAATTGATGCGGCTTATATGAACGCATACTTTAATGAATATCTTAAAGATTTACGCCAGACGGATGTTGATTATGAGCAGCTTCAAGAAACAGTAGATAAATTGCATAAATCTTTCGCTACACTGACGCAAGGAGAACAAAAATATGCAAATATTTTTATTCATGATGTGCAAAGAGGGAGCGCTGAAATTGATGATAGTAAATCTTTTAGGGATAATATTACCGAATATCAGTTTCGCGCCAAAAATGAGCAGATTAGGCAATTATACAATGCTCTTGGGGTTGAATTAAAAAGTTGGAAAATCTCAAGAATTCCGGTGTTTCAGAAGTGAATATTAACGAATATGGTAAATTCGACAATTTGAAAAAAAACGGTGGATAGGGACAAAGCGAAAGTTTATTTTGAAAATTTAGAAGGTGAGAGCATACCTGCGTTTCATCTTAGCATCAAAATTGATAAACTGCTTAAAGATTTTATCTTAAGCGGTGGTTTTGATATTAATGAACAGATGAAATAACTTACGCTGATGAAGGTTGATAAGGTGGTCGAGGGTATGGGAAAATGAACCGATTTGGGTTTGTTCTTAAATATCAGAAACTAAAAAACTTTTATTAAGAAAAGCATTCGCTACTAAATCTGTCATTATTGTAGACGATTTTGTAGATTGTAAAAGAACATCTTTTATTAGCCGCTCATTGTTAAATACATATTGCCAAAACTATAAATCATCTTCCATTTTAGGTTTGAAAACCACGAAAACAGGTGATACAGTAGAATATATTGAAGCCTTCACGAATGGTTTTTTTGCAGAACGACTCACAAGGGAATTAACAAGGACAATTATCAAGCCCTGCTGGTGGCAAATAAGTATCAAACGGGATTTGATCAACTGAAACCATGTGTTAAGTATGTTTTGAAAAGCTGAAAGGTCTTTTTGCCATACAGACCCTGTCTTACTTGAATCGTATCTTTCTGCCGTTCGAAAAGCTTACAGAATAACACCATCAATGATTTTGATTTCTCATATTTTGAAAATATTAACGATGCGTTCATCGAAGGACTTTCGCATAAGAAAGACCCTTTTATCGTTTTTGGGCGACGATGAAAGATATAAGAGCCCGCGTAATACATAAGGAGTGATACCATGTTTGATAAAATTCGTTTGCAAGATGCCCTTGTGAAGTACAAGCAGAACTTTGTTTCAAGCCAATGGAGAAAGGGGAAATATAAGTGGGAAGCCGTCAAGTTTTTTCAGGATAATTGGGATGTGAATGCGGTAGACTTTGCTTCCATGTTAACCCAATCCCTAGCAAAGACCTCTAATCTGCTGGCGTCTATGAACAATTTCCCCGCCAAGATGATACAAGACTTTGCAAAAACGTCACCTGAAGAAGTACAGGCGATGTTTATTTCTTTGTTCGATGAGAGTAAAGATGTTTTTTTCAGAATTACAGGTTTTAAAGACGAGTCGTCTATACTGTTTGATAAGTATGGAAATGGAGAAGAACAGCATTATCAGGATGAAAATGCTGTCAGCACCTATTTGTGGCTTCGCTATCCCGATAAATACTACATCTACAAATATGATGAGATAAAAGCTGTTGCAGAGGCACTCGGTAGCGACTACCAATTCAAAAAGGGTGCTTACATAGATAACCTGCGCAATTTTTATAATTTTTACGATGAATTGTGTACGGAAATTAAGCAAGATGAGAAACTTATAGGTCTGCTCAAATCTCAGCTGACAGAGAATTGCTATCCGGACCCGGAATACCGAACACTTACGAATGATGTTGGTTTTTATATCAGCCGTTATTATTCGCAGAAAGAATCTTCGACCACTGGCGAATGGTTCCCGGCTGATTATTCGCCAAACATTTCTGTCGCAGAGTGGGTAGATCTTCTTAATGATCCCGATGTGTTTACGACCGGAGGCCTTGAAATCATGAGGCGCATGCAGGACCATGGAGGGTAAGCTACTTGCACTCAGCTTGCCACCAAATACGGCGAAAATGCGAACCATTATAACGGCGGTTCGCAAGCTTTGGCGCGTCGCATTGCTAAAAAAACCGGCTGCCCTGTAATGACCAGGGATAAAGACGGTTCTCGCTGGTGGCCTATTTTGTATGTGGGGCGTAATGCAGGTAAGGATGACTTAGGCAGCTATACATGGAAATTACGTGATGAATTAGCAGAGGCACTGGATAAAACTGACCTCAGTCAGGTTGAACTCTATGCAGCTTCGACTCTCGGCGAAGAAGATCGCGGCTATTGGTGGTTGAATGCAAACCCTGAAATCTGGAGCTTCTCAGATATCTCTGTTGGTGATGTGCAGTCTTATACTCTCTACAATGATAACGGGAACAAGCGTCGCATTTTCCAGAACTTCCTGGACGCTAAAGCCGGGGATATGATAATTTGTTATGAGTCAAATCCCGTTAAGCAGATTGTGGCGCTTGGCAAGGTCAGTGCAAAACAAGATGGTGAAAAAATCTATTTTGAAAAAACTGAAGGACTTTCCTCGCCGATTGATTATCAAACACTCAAAAGCTGTTCTGAACTGGAGAAAATGGAATATTTCAGCAATCAACAGGGTAGCTTGTTTAAATTAACAAAGGGTGAGTATGATTTCATTATTGATATGATTCGTGATAAAAAACCATTGGCTCAAGCAGAAAAGGCTGGGGAATATAACAAGTCGGATTTTCTCGATGAAGTATATATGACTGAAAGCCGCTATGAGATGCTGCTTTCTGTCCTAGAAAGGAAAAAAACATTATTCTGCAGGGAGCACCCGGTGTTGGAAAAACCTTCGCTGCAAAGCGACTTGCTCATTCGATGATGGGAGAAAAGGACGAAAGCCGTATTGAATTTATCCAATTTCATCAGAACTATTCCTATGAAGATTTCATGCTGGGCTATAAACCTAAGAACGATAGTTTTGTATTGCAACACGGTATTTTCTATCGCTTTTGCCAGAGGGCCGAAGATCAATCGGACAAGGACTTTTTTTTATTATTGACGAAATTAATCGTGGCAATATGAGTAAGATTTTTGGCGAACTACTTATGTTGATTGAACAAGATTACAGGGGTATAAAGACCACACTTGCTTATAACGGTTTACCTTTTAGCGTTCCTGAGAATATATATATTATCGGCATGATGAATACTGCTGATCGTAGCCTTGCGATGATTGATTATGCGCTTCGTCGTCGTTTTAGCTTTTTTGAAATTGAGCCGGGCTTTGATTCTGACGGATTTATTAAATACCAAAACATGCTGGATAACGAGACTTTTAATGAACTTATAGTCAAGATCAAAGAACTCAATAAAGAAATTACACTTGATAAATCCTTGGGTAGAGGGTTTTGCATAGGACACAGCTATTTTTGCGAGCAAAGCACCTGCTCAGAGGAATGGATGCACTCCATCGTTGAATATGATATTTTACCGATGCTGAATGAATACTGGTTTGATGACAACGGAAAGCTACAACGCTGGGAGAACATTTTGCGTGGTGTATTCCAATGATTAAAGACAAGAGCATTCTCATAAAAAATATATACTATATGCTATCCTATGCCTTCACAACATTAAATCAATCAGTATTTGAGGATGTGGAAAAAGAAGAATTTGAGAATATGCACAATCTCCTGGCTGCTATTCTGGCAAAGGGCATAGGTCAGCAGTTAAAGCAAGGTTTGTACCGCAAATACTTGAACAAAAAAGAGGATATGGCGGTCATGCGGGGCAAAATTGAGATATCCGGGACGATTAAAAACAAGATGGCAAGACGGCAACTTCTTTCATGCGATTATGATGAACTGTCAGAGAACAATCTGCTCAATCAAATTTTGAAAACAACCGTGATGATTTTACTTCACCATTCAAATGTCGATGCTGAGCAAAAGAATATGCTCAAGAAGGAAATGCTGTTTTTTTCAAATATAGATACCGTTGAGCCTGCGTCCATTAGGTGGACGGCCATCCGCTTTCGCCGAAATAATCAGACATATCGTATGCTCATTGGTGTTTGTCAGTTGATTCTGGAAGGAATGCTGTTGACAACAAAACAAGGTGAATATAGGCTGGAATCTTTTGTTAATGAGTGGTGGATGTGTCGTTTGTATGAGAAGTTTATCTTGGAATATTATATTAAATATTTTCCGGAGCTGAAAGTAAATGCATCACAGATAAGGTGGGCCCTGGATGACGGAATAGGTGCGATGCTTCCCATCATGCAGAGCGATATTACGCTTTCTTATGGGAAGGAAGTTCTTATTATTGATGCAAAGTATTATTCTCACACTACACAAAATTATTACGATGTACATAAAATGCATTCCGGCCACCTGTATCAGATCTTTACTTATGTGAAAAACAAAGATTCTGAGTTTGGAGATAAACTACATATAGTATCAGGAATGCTTTTGTATGCCAAAACGGATGAAATAATCCAGCCGGATAATACCTATCAAATGAGCGGAAATAAAATCAGTGTAGAAACGCTGGATTTGAATTTAGAATTTACAGAAATCGCTGCGCAACTTAATTATATCGTAAAGGAACACTTTGGAGTTAGTATAGCATAGACAGATCAAGGGAGGAGGTTATCCTATGGCGACAAATAAAGAGATTCACGAATTTGCAATGCGCTGGCTTGAAACGTATCGTAATTCGAACACAAAAGAACATGAAGTTGAAGAAGGCTTTGAGGATGAGTGCTTTGCTCTAGGTTTGGATATGGATGGCGGAAAGAAATTTGAGGCGGAATTTCCGGATAAAAATGCTTTAAACGACTATAAAGCGCTTGATAAAATCATTGAGCAGGTGCAGGACATTAATCTTCTTGGTTCCGCTATCTTTTCAAAATGGCGATATATTACCCATTGGTCATTTGATGAGCAGCTGCTTTCAACAGAGAATAGAGAATGGTTCATTCTTGCCTTTGGTCATTTAGCGTCCTTAACTTCGGAGGATGGCGCTAATTCTTTTGTCTTTGAAGGACAGGTTCAAAAGATAAAGATTGTATCAAATAATATTGTCTACGGATCTTGCCCAAAACCTGATGAAGAAGTTGAACAGCGTCTTACTATCAATGCTAATGGTCGGGTATGGTTTTCCGGCTATAACTACAGCCGAGGTTTTGGGCAATATGAGCGCGGACGCACAAAAAACTACTCAATCGGAAAAGAAGCCGCTACTCGTATTTTGAGTGCGATCGATACGTATTTCAGCAATGAGGATGATACTGTTTTCATAACCGATATTGGGATCTGGGAAATGACCATCACAAATACAGAGGGCAAATCGTATCAATTCAAAGGCTCGCTATGTTGTGATTTTAATGTTGACGGTGTTGATCTGTCTGATCTAATCCGAGATACACTTGGAATACCGGGATTATTCGTCTTTGATGGGAACTATAAACCGGATGTAGTGGACAAAATCACTATAAACTATCATAGAGTTACGCAGATCAAGCCTTCGATGTCTATCAGTGATACGGCAGAAGACTGCGATTGGGATTATTCGGAGCAACTTGTAATCGACAGGGAAACCGCAACCCTTGAACATATTCAATGTATTGGTGCTGGGGGCATCATCACCCGGAAGTATTATATACAGGAAGATGTTGTAGATTTATTAAACGACCTCGATGCAGATTCTCTGTTTGATCATATAGATGGAAATGGCCCGGACGTTATAACAGATCCGCTCGAAACAAAGGATTATAAAATAATAGTGGACTTCAAAAAACGACCGCAACTTATTATAAAGGGTACCTATGATAAGAATGGATTGCCAAGCGATTTTCCAAAATTTGCAGAAGATCTTTTGGATTTTATGCTGTTTTACGGCATGGGTGAAATCCTTGACCCACTTGTGTATATGAAGGCAAAGCGTAAAACTAGTGATTATATCTTTTGCAGTGTAGAGTTTAGTGAGGGCGGTAAAAGCTATTATTATACCACCAAGGACGATACGCTTAAAGTCGGAGATGATGTTTTCGTCCCCGTTGGAAATGACGGGCACACGGCTATCGCTGAAATTGTCAATATTGAGTGTTTTCCAGAAGACAAAGTTCCGTTCCCACTTGATAAAGTAAAAAGTATAATAAGAAGATGCACTGATGACGAATTGAATCCACCGATCCTTCAAGATGAACCTTCCGATAAAGCAGAGATTTTCTGTCCACTTTATGAAGGTAGCATCAGTCAATACGACTGTGATGAAATATCTCGTGGTGTAAAACATGGCTGTATGTCGAACGATGGATTATCGAAACTGATGGACATTGAGCTAATAAAAAAGAAACGCGAGGTCTGCCTCGCTTGTAAAAGGGCTAAAAAAGCAGTTGGGAAACTGACATATAGCGATAACTGGATTAGGCAGGGGTATAGCTGCGGTCAACGTTTTCAAGTATCTGATATCGTTGATTATCGGATATGGTCTAATAAAACAGGAGCGATAATCGGTGTTACCGTTGACTTTGAAACTGCCAATGATTTTCACTATGATCTGCTTGCCACAGATTGGAACAGATTTCTATCAGAGGTCTTATGTATTGATGACATGTTAACAGTTACCAAGGCATTTCAAAGTTTCTTTAGGACAAAAACAAATTTGTTTGCGTTTGAAGAGGCGCTAAATGAGCACGGTATCAATTATAAAAAAACCGCATTCTATTAAAAGCGTGTATCGACTTACTCCCTTGAACGGAATTCCCTGATAAAACCCAAAATTGATCTATTTGCTCGGACGGACAAAACGAAAAATATATATCGGACATCAAGCGGGGGCTCTTGTTTTGGCTTGTGAGAGTAGTATAACGATTATACCAGCTTTACGCTAATCTCAGCAGTTTTCTTCGAGATGATTTGAACCTCTTGTTTTTTGGTATAAACGCAAAAAAGGCGACAGGTTTTGCTATTAAGTTTTTGTCTATTATAGTGCGTTTGAAAAGACTTTTTATGAGTTGGGCTGAAAAGCAGTTAAAATTGGGGGAGGCTAAAATAGAGCCCGAAAAAAGAAGAGATTAGATAAAAAAAGGGTCCATAGCTGTCCTCTCTTTCATGCAAGCCGGTCCGCATTTTTTAATGACCGGAACCAAATGCTAGCAGAAATATCTTGCATCGAGTAACCGCCTTTTGGTGGTCATCTTCATAAAATGATGTTATTGGAGGCGGGAACTGCAACCAGATTATTCCAACTAACAAAAGCCTTGGTTAGTAAGAACGAATTTTACATGCATCAGGCTAATGATAATTTGCAGCAGTAAAACGAGTATCCGGTACAATAAATGTCCAATTACTCACTACATGTAAGTAATCGGACATTTGTATAAGGATCACCATGATTAGAGCCATGTCTACGGATATGAAAAACAACTGCTATAAAAAGTCCAATAATATTTGCCATTCTTTTAATAATACGGGGTAGGGATAGTGGGCCTTGTTAGCAGGGCTGGTAGAAGGCAGATAGATGGCCTTAATTCCGGTTTTTTCGGCACAGTATTTTTCATAAAGGCGATGAGCAGTTTTTCCGGTGCAAAAGATGTTTTTTATCTCGCTTGTGGCCAGGATTTCGCCAAAATCATTAACTACGATATTTTTAATGCTGCTGTCGCTGGCTCCTTTGATTGAACAGCTTTGCAACACATCCCAAAGGGCGATTCGTTTGGCGGTGAGAAACTGTTTCTTTTCCGCTATTGTTTGAGGTGTAGGGTGGCCAAAAACCTCGCTAATCACCCGCCAAAACAGATTTTGTGGATGGCCGTAGAAAAAGTTTGCCTCGCGCGATTTGGGTGAAGGGAAGGTGCCCAAAATCAGGATGCGCGAATTACCGGTATAATGAGGTGGGATAGTGTGGCGGAGTTTTTCTCTGTTTGGAGTCATTATTAGCCCACCATACTTTCAAATTGCGAATTATAAAGGTTAGCATAGAGGCCATTTTTAGTCAACAATTCCTGATGATTTCCTTGTTCAACAATATCGCCCTGATCCATTACTAGGATTAAATCGGCATCCTTAATCGTTGACAGACGATGGGCGATGATGAAACTAGTGCGGCCGTGCATCAGATTATCCATGGCCTTTTGGATGCGTAATTCAGTTCTTGTATCTACGGAGCTGGTGGCTTCATCTAAAATTAGTATTTTAGGATCAGCTAAAATGGCACGAGCAATCGTCAGCAGTTGTTTTTGACCTTGGGAGACATTGTTGGCCTCTTCGTTTAACTCCATATTATAGCCATCAGGCAAGGTTCTCACGAAATGGTCAACATAGGCAGCTTTGGCCGCTTCGATAACCTGTTCATCAGTAGCATTAAGATTCCCGTAACGGATATTTTCCATAATTGAGCCATGGAACAGCCAGGTGTCTTGCAAAACCATCCCGAAAAGATTGCGTAAGTCGTTACGGTTAAAGTCTTTGATATCATGGCCATCGATCTCGATAGCACCGCTGTTGATATCATAAAAACGCATTAACAGCTTGACCATAGTGCTTTTACCGGCACCGGTGGGGCCGACGATGGCCACTTTTTGACCTGCTTTAATATGAGCGCTGAAGTCATTGATGACTATTTTGTCTTCGCTATAGCCAAAGTGGACATTCTTGAAATCGACTTTTCCGCTGATATTATCAGTAGGTAGTGGATTTTTGGTTGAGGGAATTTCTTCGGCTTCTTCTAGGAATTCAAAGACGCGTTCTGCGGCGGCTGCAGTTGACTGTAACAAGGCAAATCCTTGGGCGACCTGTGAAATAGGTTGGCTGAAGTTTCTGACGTATTGAATAAAAGCTTGGATAACACCAACGGCAATTGTGCCCTGTATAACCAGCCAGGCGCCAAGAATGGCGATGGCTACATAGGCTAGGTTACCAATAAACATCATCAAGGGCATCATAATACCGCCGAAAAATTGTGATTTCCAGGATGAACTATATAAAGTATCGTTGAGATTATCAAATTTCTCCGCTACTTTTTTTTCATTGTTAAAAACCTTAACAATATTTTGACCGGCAAAAACTTCTTCAATGTGTCCATTAATATGACCTAAATATTTTTGCTGATCATTGAAGTGTCTTTGTGACCTTTTCATAATAAAGCGCATAGCCAGTACGGAGATGGGAAGAATTGCGAAAACCACAACAGCCAGCAAGATATTCATGCTAAACATCATCACGATTATTCCGGCGATCATGGTGACTGCCGCGATCAATTGTGACATGCTCTGATTTAAACTTTGTCCCAAAAGATCAATATCATTAGTAACACGTGAGAGCACCTCACCATAAGTTTGTTTATCAAAATAGCTCATGGGCAGGCGATTAATTTTTTTAGAAAATTTATCACGCAGGTCATAAACCATAGTTTGTGAGACATTACTCATAATATAACCTTCAAAAAAGTTTAGAAGTGAGCTAATAGCATATAAAACCAGCAGGAAAAGTAAAGTTTTCCCTAAGGAAGTAAAGTCGATGCCGGGTCCCCCTGAAAGTTGGCTGACAATTCCTTCAAAGATATGGGTAGTGGCATTACCCAATATTCTAGGACCTACCACAAAAAAGACTGTGCCGGCAATACAAAAAATGATTACCAAAATAACGGAGGCTTTATAATGCCCCATAAAAGAGAGTAGTTTTTTTAAAGTCCCCATAAAATCCTTAGCTTTTTCACCGGATATATTTGCAGAACCGGGTCCGCCGAAGGGACCTTTTTGTCGTTTTTTGGAAGTTTGTTTACTCATGACAATTCCACCTCCGAAAGTTGTGTGGAAGCAAGTTGTTTGTAGGCGGGGCAGGTTTCTAAAAGCTCTTTGTGAGTACCTTGACCGATGATCTTTCCTTCATCCAAGACAATTATTTGTTCGGCATGAAGAATGGTGCTAATCCTTTGAGCTACGATTAACACAGTGCTGTTTGCTAATTCCGTTTTTAGAGCTTTTCTTAAGGTAAAGTCAGTTTTATAATCTAAAGCCGAAAAGCTGTCATCAAAGATATAAATTTCCGGATTTTTTGCGATTGCACGAGCAATGGATAATCTTTGTTTTTGACCGCCGGAAACATTGGTGCCGCCTTGGGTGATTTCAGTTTGATAGCCTTGCTCTTTTTCGCTGATAAAGTCAGTTGCCTGAGCGATCCGAGCAGCAGCTTGCATAGCTGCATCAGAGATGTTTTCATCGGCATATTTGATATTTGAGGCAATATTTCCGGAAAAAAGCACGCTTTCTTGAGGAATATAGCCGATTTTTTCCCGTAAGTCATGTTGGAGAACGTTTCGGATATCGACGCCGTTTACTAAAATTTCTCCTTCTGTGACGTCAAAAAAACGAGGGATTAAATTGATAAGAGTACTTTTACCACTACCGGTACCGCCGATAAAGGCGGTAGTTTCCCCCGGTCTAGCTGTAAAGGTGATATTGCTTAAAACATTTTCCTCTGCGTTTGGATAACGGAAACTGACATTATGAAATTCTACAAATCCCCTTTTGGAATCATCAAACTTTTGCGGATCAAGGGGGTCAGGAATGCTTGAAGATGTTTGTAGAACTTCATCAACCCTATTGGCCGCCACGGCAGCCCGAGGAAACATGATTGCTACCATTGAAACCATCAGAAAAGAAATGATAATCATCATTGTATATTGTATGAAGGCCATCATATCACCAACCTGTATCTCACCGGCATCAACGCCCAGACCACCCTGCCAAACGATTAAAACAGTGGTAGCATTCATAATCAAAAAGATTATGGGCATCATGATGGACATGCCGCGGTTGACAAATAAGTTTACTTTTGTTAAATCCGTATTTGCTTTATCAAAACGCTCTTCTTCATGTTTTTGCGTACCAAAAGACCTGATCACCATCAGCCCCGTTAAAATTTCACGGGCTGCCATGTTGAGTTTATCAATTAGTTTTTGCATGACCTTAAATTTAGGTATCAGGACAATAAACATTAGTATAACCAATGTCAATAGTGCCAATACAGCCAGGCCAATAATCCAGCCCATCGAAGGGGTTTGGGAGGTAGCTTTAATAAAGGCACCAATGCCTATAATGGGTGCATAAAAGGCCAGGCGTAAAACCATGACCATCGTTGTTTGTATTTGTTGAATATCATTAGTGGATCTTGTGATTAAGCTGGCTGTAGAGAATTCATCCATTTCTTTGTTAGAAAAACCGATGACCTTTCTAAAAATGCCGCTGCGTAAATCTTGCCCTAAACGAGCCCCAATGCGAGCGGCCAAAAGAACTACTAAAAAGGTTGCGCAGATACTTAAGACAGCCAATATCAGCATCTTAAGACCTGTTATCAGCACATAATTTAAGCGTTCCTGGTCTAAATCAATGCCAAGCGATTGTTTTTCCGCTTTGAGATACGTGACGGCACTCTGAGTGATCATGATCTCAGGAATTTCAGAAAATTTGGCATCCGCTTGACTGATCATCTTTTGTCTTTCTGTTACAGGTAAATTATTAATCACTGTTAAAAGGTCTGTTCCCGCAGGAATCTGCAGCTCCGCACTAATTTCCTGCTGAAGTTTTTGTGATATCTCCGAATCATCATTGAGAATAGAGAACATGATAATTGCTCTGCCAAAAATGAGATTAAGCTGATCCTGCGTGTTTTGTGACAAGTTCTCAGCCAAAATATAGAGGGGTTGTGTAGTACTTTGCGGATATTTTTGAGCATATTGAGTCATGTTGTTGGAAGAAGCTGATTTTTCATCTAATAATATGTAGGTTTCATCTATTTGTTTTTGCTCATCATTTTTCATCAACAGTTTGAGTTGATCCATAGATTTTTTACTGATGACTTCAGGAACGGCATTTTTGATGCCGTCCTGCTGGAGACCCACGTTGACAATATCAGAAATATAAGAGGGCAAAGCTAAATCACAAAAAGCTTGACCTATCAGCAATAGTACAATGCAGATGATCAAGACTACTGATTTTTTAAGAAATTTTAATAGCTTAATCATACCTTACTGTCTGTCCCCTTTGTCTTGGAATGATTTATTAACATAAGTTCATTATCCTTTATTTGCAGCAGATTGTTACGAATCTGCTGCAATAAATGATTTAATAATAATTGTTCTTCAAGTGAAATATTATGCAAAAGTCCTTCATTGATTTTCTTTTTAAGGATACGAATTTTATCCAGCTTATCTTGCCCTTTGGGAGTCAGATAAATCCTGGTAATACGCCGATCTGTAGAGTCCTTCTTTTTAGTGATCAAATTCTTTTTCTTTAGATTGTCAAGCATTACCGTGACAGTGGGGGCCGATACATGAGCTGAAGAGGCCAAGTCTTTTTGGCTGGCCCCATTTTGTTGAGACAGCATGAGTAAAAGATGGACTTGACCGGGATGAATCCCATCTAAGGAATCGGTGCAGTTATACATAATAGAGCACTCCAGCCGCATAATTTGAGCTAGTAAAGCCCATAGTTGATTGGGGGAAGGTTGAGTCATAAAAATTCTCCAAAAATTAGTTAGCATGCTAAGTAAGCATAATAAGTATTCTATAGCATAATGGTTATGCTGTCAAGATAAGTGCTGAAAGTTTTTAACCGCTAAAATTAGTTACTATGCTAACTAATTTTAGACGTGAAAAATCCCCCGGGAACTATTATGTTATAGCACGGGGGATTTTATTATAGAATAAATCCTAATAAATCCTATGGATTAAAAAGGTTTTACGATTCGTAGCTATTGTTGTTTAGCAGCTACTTTTTTTCTACTGATCAAGAGGTAGATAATGCTGAAGATGATGCCGATAATGGCGACTAATCCTAAGATGTTAGCTGCTGTTTGCCAACCGCTGCTGGCTACTGCGGCCAAAATGACTGGAGCTCCGATGAAAATTCCTACATAATAGATCATGTTGATAAAAGCCACTGTATAGCCAATGAGAATAGGCTTTTTGGCAATCGAGGGTGCGATGGCCAGTACGGCAGGGATGACAAAGCCGCAGGAGATAGCAATCAGCAGGGTATGCAAAACATATGTTTTGGGCCCTAAAACTGCTGTAATAAAGCAAGTGAAGGCCATCAGAATAAATGAATATAATGTAAGTAAAGCCGGTTTACCGGTTTTATCGATAATAATACCGGCGATAATACAAAAGGGGATGCCAAAGAGACCGTTTAATCCAGCATAAAAGTTAGCCGTTGTAACTTCCAGATTGTAAAAATCCTGGAACATCGTAGGATAAATGGTAATGAAGGTAAATAAAACAAAGGCCACGCAACCTTGACAGATAGCCAAGATCCACATTTTGCTGTTGGAGATGGCTGCACCCACAGATGGTTTTTCGAGCATTTTTTGTGATGGACCTGCTGTTCCATCCGCTATAGCTTCTTCGGCCGCTGGCTGCTTGATAACTAAAGATACTAAAATGAAAGTAATGATTGACAGAGCGCCTACTATGATCCATAAGCTTCCCATGCCAAAGGCATTGCTGATCGGTACTGAGGCATTCATAAAGACGGCCGATGCGGCACCTGGAAAGGTCGTAAACACACCAATAGCCAGACCCACCTTGCCGCCGGCGAACCATTCACTAATGAAAACGATACCGGTCATAATTATCATGGAAAAGGCGATACCTTCGATAATACGACTAATCAAAAAGACAGGATAATTGCTGTAGAAAAATGCACCTAATAAATTGCCGATAATTAGTGAGCCCAATAGGAAAAGCAGAAGTTTTTTGGGTCCTATTTTGTTTAAAAGTGCACCACCGGGAATAGCTAAAATAATACCAGCAATAGTAAATACAGACATCAGAAAGGATGTTTGAGTTAATGATATTTCCATGCCGGCAGCCAAATCACCCAAGACGGGGACGATTTTCAATTGACTGGCTGAGACGGCAAAAGCAGAAATATATAAGACTATAAATAATAGCCATCTATTTCTTTTCATAATGTAAGCCTCCTCAATAATCTTGATTCACTATATGTAATTAATGTTTAGTGGTTGAGTAAGGGGAAAAACCCTTACTCAACCGGTAATTTGTATAATTATTTGCAGATATTATCTGTAGATGTGGAGCAGTTTAGCGGCATTATCAAAGAAGATCATGTCAGCAAGTTTGGGATCACCGGCCTTTTCGACGGCAAGCTCTACCTGTTTGATAACGCCCGCATGAGAGGAAAAAGGAGTATCTGTGCCAAATAAAACATGATCAGCGCCAAAATAATCGATAGATCTCAAAATATCTTCCCAACCGCGGAAAGTCAAATCAACATAGACGTTATCCATCCCTTTGGTTTCTGTACCTAGCTGCTCGAGCTCTCCCCCCATCAGACCGCCGGCATGACCGGCAATCAGTTTAATATTAGGATATTCCTTGGCAAGAGTGATAAAATGGGAGACATCGCCGAATTCCGGAGTGCGTGGATAGTTATCACCTTCATGGTAATAATCATTAGGGCCGCAATGTGAAAGGATTGGCAGATTATATGAAGCGAATAATTCAACTGCCGCATGAACTTTCGGGTCAGCCAAGCTGATATTTTGTAAAATGGGATGGATTTTCAGGCCGCGTGCGCCCCTCTTAATATCAGATTTTAATTTTTCTACCATGTCATCTAAGCCAAGCAGATAGTTAGCGCTACTCCAAGGGAGAATCCTCGGTTCAAATTTTGATGCTGCCAGCATCTCTTCGAAAGTATTGCAAGGATGAATGGGGAAAATATTAATGTAATTTACACCGAATTTATCGAGTTTTTTTGTCAAACTGGCTAAAGTATTGTTCCAGCAAAGATATTGTCCAACGTCAAATAAATGTTCCAGCTCCGCTGGGTCCGGTCCGATTAAAGGATCAACAAAGCCGCCCTCCTCCTGAATTTTGAAAGGGTCTTTATATTTTCCGAAATCTTTTTCCTCTGTATCCCATACCACATTAACTCTGGTATGAAAGATATCCCCTAGGTGCGCATGAAAGTCAATAATTCTCCTCATGATTGAAACCTCCTTTTTTTAGCACATCGAAGTCTGGGTTTATATTTGAATATACAAACATTATATCATTCTTTTAGATTTTTGCAATAGCTTAATAATTTTGAAAATAAATAAAGCTCTGCTAGATGTTATAATTATACAGATTAATTAGCGAAAGGGACAAACAATTGTTGATTATTTGAGACAAGAGTATATTCTAATAAGTTAGGATATTTATCATAACAGTGATGCTGTCTACTTAATAAAAAGTCACTAAAAATACTCTTTTTAACAAAAATTAGGAAAATACTGCAAGGGAAAGCTCTGGTTGAAGCTGCTTTATTAATGTTAGAAAAAATCCACACGGTTTCAAGGCATTTGTGAAGCAAGAGAAGGGGTTAGGCACTTTATGGATTTTTATAGTAAAGATTATATGCATGGTGACATTAGTTTTATAACAGCAGAGCAGGAGTATTACAAAATGGATAAAGGAAAGATGAAATTGAAATATTTTGGCTTCTGCAGCTTCCAATCCGATTAAGAAAATAAGGGAAAGGCGAAAACCATGTTGACAAATAGTGATAGCGATAAGGTATAATATCGTTAAGTAAGCTCACTAAATAAACTATTTTAAGGAGAATTTATGGAAAAAATAAAGATAGAACGGATTAATTTTTTAGCAGCCAAGGCAAAGACAAAAGGCCTGACTGAACAAGAAAAAAGGGAGCAAAAAGAGCTGAGGCAGGAGTATATTGACTCTGTTAAAGCCAATATGCGTGCTTCTTTAAATAATGTTTATCTGCAGGATGAATCCGGCAACAAAACCAAGCTGAGCAAAAAAGGAGTTAAGGGCAATCATTAAAAAAGGGGATAGGGCAGGAGGATTTTATGATTAAACGTTTTGAAATAGCTGCTTGGACAAAAAAGGACTATTCTGATATGTTGGATTACTTAAATAGATCAGTTGATGATGATTATCGTCTTTTTCAAAGCAGATTGATTCCTAATATCGATAATATTTTAGGAGTGCGTATGCCGGTTTTACAAGAGGTGGCCAAAGAAATTGCTGCTGGCAATTGGCGAGAGTTTTTGCTTTTCGCTGCAGAAGATACGCATGAAGAGCTGGTGGTCAGGGCACTGGTTATTAGTCGCTTGAAAATTAGCCGGGATGTGGATCTTGCACAAATGCAGAGTCTTATCGGGGATTTTGTGCCAAGGATTACCAGCTGGGCCAGTTGTGATACTTTTTGTGCCGGGCTTAAATTTACGCACAAACATCAAACAGAAATGTGGCAATTTTTGCAAAATTATTTAACCTCTTTTGAGGAGTATGAGTTGCGTTTTGCGACGGTTATGTTGATGAATTATTTTATTGATGATCAGTACATTGAGCGTCTTTTGCAGGTTTTTGAGCGTATTGAGCATGATGGCTATTACGTTAAAATGGCTGTGGCATGGGCTCTTTCAGTCTGCTACGTTAAGCAGAGGGAGTCTACCATGACTTTTCTGACACACAATCACCTGGACGATTTTACTTATAATAAGACACTGCAGAAAATTATTGAGTCACGGCGTGTTGCAGAAACGGATAAAAGACTTCTGCGTCATATGAAACGTTCTTCTGCAAAAAAAGACAAAAAGGTTTGTGCTGTGTGACAATAAATGGTATAATAAACGATATAGATACCAAAGGGTATTTTAAAAATGGTTAGGAAAAGGAGGATGCTTATGTTATCTGGTGATAAAAAGTTTTATATTTGTAAGCACTGCGGAAATATTGTTGGCAAAATTAAAGATAGCGGTGTACCTATTGTATGTTGCGGTGAGGATATGACTTTGCTGGTTCCGGGGACTGTTGATGCCTCAAAAGAAAAACATGTACCCGTAGCCACTCTGCACAACAATCTGGTTTCTGTAAAAGTGGGCAGTGAGCCGCATCCCATGGAAGAAAAACATCATATTGCCTGGATTTATTTAGAAACCAAAAAAGGTGGCCAGCGTGTGGCTTTAGAAGTTGGTAAACCTGCTGAAGCAGAGTTTTCTGTGCATCATGATGACTATCCCCTGGCTGTTTATGAGTATTGTAATTTGCACGGCTTATGGAAAACGGAGGAATTTTCTTAATAAATAGTGTAAAAACCTCACTAGTTAACTAGTGAGGTTTTTATATGGATTTTTTGACGATCTTTGTTAAAGTTGGTTCCTTGTGGTTAAAAAAGAACTGGCGCAGGCAAAAAACCGCCTGCACTTACGAGTGTAGGCGGCAGTTAATAGTTATTTACGGGCTTGTCCGGAGCCTTGTATAATATATTTGGTGGTGGTCATTTGCTCCAATCCCATGGGGCCGCGGGCATGGATTTTTTGGGTGCTTATACCTATTTCAGCACCGAATCCAAACTGGAAGCCATCGCTAAAACGGGTAGAGGCATTGACATACACAGCGGCTGAATCAATTTTATTTAAAAATTTCCAGGAATCTGTGTAACTTTCGGTGATAATAGCTTCAGAATGACCACTGCTATATTGATTAATGTGCTCGATGGCTTCTTCAATATCTGTTACTACTTTGATAGCAAGAATCAGACTATGAAACTCTTTATAATAATCTTCTTCCGTTGCCGCTATGGCTTGAGGAATAAAGACTTGCGTAACTGGGCAGCCCCGCATCTCTACACCCTCTTGTAAAAGCATATGACCTAATGTAGGCAAAAACTCCTGCGCTATATTTTGGTGTACCAAAAGGCTTTCTGCGGCATTACATACGGAAGGTCTTTGACACTTGGCGTTAATGGTGATATCGGCGGCCATTTCAAGATTTGCCGATTGGTCAACGTAGATGTGGCAATTACCGGTGCCGGTTTCAATTACCGGAACAGAGGAGTTTTCCATCACCGTTTTGATCAGGCCGGCGCCGCCGCGCGGGATCAGAACATCGACATAATCATTCATGCGCATTAAGCGATTGGAGCCCTCACGACTAGAGTCTTGCAGCAGCTGAATAGCACCTTCCGGCGCTCCGGAATCGATGGAAGCCCGGATAAGTATTTCAGAGATAGCTTTATTAGAATTGAGAGCGCTGCGAGAGCCTCTCAGGATTACGGCATTGCCGGTTTTGAGACAAATGCCCGCTACATCAGCTGTTACATTAGGCCTGGCTTCATAAATAACAGCGATCACGCCTAAAGGTACGCGCATACAGCCTACTCTGATATCCTGAGCGGCCGTCCACATAGATTCTATTTTACCAACGGGATCTTCCAGCGAGGCTAAAGAACGTAAGCCATCAGCCATTTCCTTGATGCGGTTTTCAGTCAAAAGCAGACGATCCAAAAGTCCGACAGCCGTTCCTTTGGCCTTTTCGCTTTCCATATCGAGAGTATTGGCTTGTAAAATAGCTTTGTTGTTTTTCTCTAAAGCATCAGCCATTTTTTTTAAAATTTTATTTTTCTTTTCTGCGGAGAAAGTGGCCAGCTCACGTGATGCTTGCTTAGCCAAAATACATTGTTCCAATACAAGATCTTTTTCTTTTGTAGTCATATATGTCCTCCTTATGTTTTATATTCTAATAGGGAAAGGTAATCTCTGTGAACTACTTCCAAATCATGAGCATTAGTTAATAATTGTTTTATCTCACTGCTGTGTTGACCTTTGATGCGGGAAATTTCTTGCGAGCTGTAATTAGTAAGACCACGAGCAATTTCTCCGCTTGGTCCCACAATGCTGACGGCTGCACCACGCAAAAAACTCCCTTCTACTTTCGTAATGCCTGTTGCCAATAGGCTTTTGCCATGTTCTAAAATAGCAATTTCGGCTCCTTTATCGAGAAGTATTTTCCCTTCAGGCTGAATGCCAAAGGCGAGCCAGCTTTTATGGCTGCACAGGGGGTTTTCATTAGGTAAAAATAAGGTGCCAGGGCAATTGCCTGCCAATAATTGGAGTAAAACTTGAGGATGGTCACTGTCAGCCAGCACCATAGGAATGCCTTGAGCATTGGCAATAGCGGCTGCATTAAGTTTAGTGATCATGCCGCCGGAGGCGAATTTACTGCCGGCATCACTGGCTTGAGCGACTATTTCATCTGTTAAGTCTTCAATCAGTGGCACTAGTTTTGCATCGGCATTTTTTTTCGGATCTTCCGTATAAAAGCCAGCTACGTCAGAAAGGATAATGAGTAAATCTGCGGCCAGAAGGCCGGAAACCAAGGCAGCCAAGGAATCATTATCGCCAAACTTGATTTCTTCAGCGGCGATCGTATCATTTTCGTTGATAATAGGAATAACTCGGTAATCCAGTAGGGATTCCATGGTATTTCTTGCATTTAAATAGCGTTCTCGATCTGAAAAGTCATCTTTAGTCAAAAGGATTTGTGATATTATGATTCCATAGCGAGTAAAAAGATTTTCATAGCTTTGGATTAATAATCCTTGACCAATGGCAGCCAGGGCTTGAATTTGTGGGATTTTTTCCGGTTTTTGTGTTAACTGCATTTTCCCCATGCCAGCACCAACAGCACCGGAAGAGACCAAAATAATTTGTTTCCCTTTTTGGTGTAAATGGGCTATTTGTGACACCAAGGAAACAATTTTTTCGGTAGAGATTTTTCCATCCTGATTGGTAAGGCTACTGGTTCCCACTTTGATCACTATTCTTTGCGAGAGAGTAAGCATTTTTTGATATTCTTTTTTTAGTTTATTCATGATTGTATTCACCATATAATAATTGCTTAATTGTCGTACTCTTTAGTTAAACTAATTCTTTATAGAGGCTCTTTTTTCCTGCTTATGTCAAATAACAAAGATCTTTGACAAATAACGACTAAAGTTAGCCATGACATACTTGTTTTTGGTAGAAAATACAAGCTCAATGGCTATTGCTTTTTTTTATTGATTCTGTATAATGGAGGTAGGAAAGAAGTTAATATATTTATCTAAAAACAACATACGTTAAAAATAAAAATTGACATATAATTACGAAAGTTGTTACTTTTTGTTTCTAATATAGCTAAATATGCATTGTTATGGTATACTTAAAATGTTTTGTAAGAACTTGTTAAATCTTTAGGATTTTTGGGGTAAAACAATTAATTTTGCCTACTGGAAGATTAACGAGTTTTTGCACGCATTGTGCATATATTTGGCATGATTTTTGTGCTTAAATATTGTTCACTAAAAATAATATATATTTAAGGAGGTAAGAGTTTTATGGCAAAGTCCAAAACAGTCGTACCTTTTAAAGGTACAGAAGAACAGGAAGCTAAATTACATAATGTTTTAGCAAGTTATAAAAATGATAATTCAGCTTTAGTCCCTATTCTTCAAGAAGCCCAAGATATCTATGGTTATCTGCCAATTGAAGTTCAAACTATAATTGCGGATGATTTGGGCATTTCTCTATCCGAGGTTTACAGTACCGTTTCATTCTATGCTCAATTCACATTGAATCCCAGAGGTAAATACCATATTGCCGTTTGCATGGGAACCGCATGTTATGTTAGAGGTGCTGGCGACATTGTTGAAAAAGTCAGCGAAATGCTTGATGTTGAAGAGGGAGCAACCAGTGAAAATGGTTTATACACTTTGGAAGCAACCCGTTGCATTGGTGCGTGCGGGCTGGCTCCGGTTTTGACCATTAATGGTGATGTTTATGGTCGTTTGGTTTTAGACGATATCCCTGGTATTCTCGAAAAATATCAAAGCTAAAATTTAGATATTGTAAAGATATTATTGTAAGATAAACCTAGCTACATAAAAATATATATTTTGGAGGTGTATATCATAATGAAAACACTTGCTGATCTTGATGCAATTAAAGAAAAAATGCAATCAACAGTTAGAATGGATCGTCAACCTGAGGACGGAACCAGAATTGTTGTCGGCATGGCTACATGCGGTATTGCTGCCGGAGCTGGTCCTGTATTAGAAACCTTGCAGAAAGAAATTGAAGCTAAAGGCTTAAAAAATGTTACTGCCTTGCAAACTGGATGCATCGGTGTATGTGCTCATGAACCTCTCGTAGAAGTTTATGTGCCCGGTCAAGAAAAAGTAACTTACGCTTCTATGACTCCTGAAAAAGCTCAAAAAGTCATTGAAGATCATATTGTTAATGGTAAAGTTGTTGAAGAATATACTATTATAGCGCAATAAGGAGGTGCTAAGATAATGGTTCAATCCTATTCTTTGAATAGTACAGATTTTTATAAAAATCAAGTTCGTATTGCTTTAAGAAATTCCGGTATTATTGACCCTGAGAACATTGATGAATATATTGCTTTTAATGGATATCAGGCTCTTGGCAAAGCATTGACAAAAATGACACCGGAAGATGTTATTCAAACAGTTTTGGATTCCGGTATCCGTGGTCGTGGCGGCGCTGGTTTCCCTACCGGTAAAAAATGGCAGTTTGCTGCAGCTCAACCACCTGGCGTTAAATATGTTTGCTGTAATGCTGACGAAGGTGACCCAGGTGCATTTATGGATCGCTCAGTTTTAGAAGGTGACCCACATTCCTTGCTTGAAGCTATGACTCTTGCAGGCTATGCTATTGGTTCTAACCAAGGGTTTATCTACATTCGTGCTGAATATCCTACAGCTATTAAACGTTTGAAAATTGCTATCGATCAAGCAAAAGAATACGGTCTCTTAGGTAAAAACATCTTGGGTACCGGATTTGACTTTGATATCCAACTTCGTTTGGGTGCCGGTGCATTTGTTTGTGGTGAAGAAACTGCTTTGATGACCTCTATTGAAGGTAAACGTGGCGAACCTCGCCCACGTCCTCCGTTCCCAGCTATCAAAGGTTTGTTTGCTAAACCAACTATTTTGAATAACGTAGAAACTTTTGCTAATATTCCTGAGATTATCTTAAAAGGTGCAGATTGGTATCGTTCCATTGGTACTGAAACCAACCCTGGCACGAAAGTATTCTGCTTGGCCGGTAAAATTAATAACACCGGGCTTGTAGAAATACCTATGGGTACTCCTTTGAGAGTGATCATTGAAGATATTGGTGGAGGCATCCCTGGTGATAGGAAATTTAAAGCTGCTCAAACCGGTGGTCCTTCCGGCGGCTGTATTTCTCCTGAAAACTTGGACACCCCTATTACTTATGAAAACTTAACATCTATTGGTTCCATGATGGGTTCCGGTGGTTTGATTGTTATCGACGAAGACAACTGCATGGTTGACGTGGCTAAATTCTTCCTCGATTTCACCGTTGATGAATCTTGCGGTAAATGTTCTCCATGCCGTATTGGTACTAAACGTCTTTATGAAATCTTGGAAAAAATTACTGAAGGTCAAGGAACCAAAGAAGATCTCGATATACTTAAAGAATTGGCCAATCACTTGAAAGGCAGCAGCTTGTGTGCATTAGGTCAAACTGCTCCAAATCCGGTCATTTCCACTATGCGTTACTTTGAAGATGAGTACAGATGCCATGTTGAAGAAGGATCTTGTCCTGCCGGTGTTTGTAAAAACTTACTTAACTACTTTATCCTTGCTGATAAATGTACAGGTTGTACAGTATGTAAACGCGTTTGTCCAACTGATGCAATTTCCGGTAATCTTAAAGAAGTTCATGTTGTTGACCAAGAAAAATGTATTAAATGTGGTGCTTGCATAGAAAAATGTAAATTTGATGCAATCATTAAAAAATAAGGATATAGAAGGGAGAGATAAAGAACGTGACTGATACAGTAAAAATTAAAATCAACGGTATGGAGTATGATGTCGCTAAAGGTTCAACAATTTTACAAGCTGCCAGATCTGTTGGTATTGATATCCCTACACTATGTTATCTAAAAGATATCAATGCTATAGGTGCTTGCCGAATTTGTGTTGTTGAAGTAAAAGGCGCTCGCACACTCGTTGCCTCTTGTGTATTTCCGGTTAACGAAGGTATGGAAATATTTACTAATACGCCTGCAGTACAAAAATCTCGTCGCATGACTTTGGAATTAATTCTTTCTAACCACAGAATGGATTGCTTAACCTGTGAACGCAACCAAAACTGTGAACTCCAAGCTTTATCTAAAAGATATGGTGTGGAAGATGTTCGCTTTGGTAGTGAGGAAGAAGTTCCTGCACAGATTGAAGATAAAACTGCCTATCTCGTACGCGATAACTCTAAATGTATTTTGTGCCGTCGCTGCGTAGCAGTATGTAAAGAAAATCAGCATGTAGCAGTTATTGGACCTAATGATCGTGGCTTTGAAACTCACATCTCTTGTGCATTTGATAAAGATTTGGGAGATGTTCCTTGTATTGCTTGTGGTCAATGTATTAATATTTGTCCAACTGGTGCTTTGACTGAAAAAGATAATACGCAAGCTGTTTGGGATGCTATTAATGATCCTAATAAACATGTTGTTATTGCAACAGCTCCTTCTGTCAGAGCTGGTTTGGGTGAAGAATTTGGTTATGCTATTGGCGAAAACGTTGAACCTAAAATGGTTGCGGCATTGCGTCGTATGGGTTTTGACAAAGTCTTTGATGTTGATACTGCAGCTGACCTTACGATCTTGGAAGAAGGTACAGAGCTTTTAGATCGCATTCAAAATAATGGCGTATTACCTCTGATCACCTCTTGCAGTCCTGGTTGGATCAAATTCTGCGAACATTTTTATCCAGAATTTATTCCTAATATTTCCAGCTGTAAATCACCGCAACAAATGTATGGTGCGATGATGAAAACTTACTATGCTGAAAAAGAAGGCATTGATCCAAAAGATCTCTTTGTTGTCTCTGTAATGCCTTGCACAGCTAAAAAATTCGAAATTACCCGTGAGGATCAAAGTGCAGCCGGTGTTCCTGATATTGATGTGTCCATCACCTCTCGTGAATTGGCTAAAATGATTAAAGAAGCGGGTATTATGTTTGACCAATTGCCTGATGAAGAATTTGATCCGGCCTTTGGTATTGCATCCGGTGCTGCTCATATCTTTGGTGCTACAGGTGGTGTTATGGAAGCTGCTCTACGTACTGTGTATGAAATCGTGACCGGTGAACCTCTGACTGACTTGAACCTGCATGATGTTCGTGGTATTGAAGGAGTTAAGGAAGCTGAATATGATTTGAAAGGTACTAAAGTTAGAGTTGCTGTTGCCTCCGGTGGTGAAAATGCCTCCAGACTTCTTGAAAAAATTAAATCAGGTGAAGCTCCTGACTATCATTTCATCGAAATCATGGCATGCCCAGGTGGTTGTGTAAATGGTGGCGGTCAACCTATCCAACCTGCCAGCGTACGTAACAACATGGATTTACGTGCTGAACGTGCGAAAGCTTTGTATGGTGAAGATGAGGAAATGACCCTGCGTAAGTCTCATGAAAATCCACTTATTAAAAAACTTTATGATGAATATCTGGAAAAACCAGGTTCCCATAAAGCGCATGATATTTTGCACACGACTTATAAAGCTCGTCCAAAATATAAATAAGTGTAATATTAAAAAGCTGCCGGCAAGCCGGCAGCTTTTTTTATGCCAGAGATTATCGTTCTACTTATTATTATTCCACCTATCATATGGGTAGAGCAATAATCTTTTTTAGCTGAAGGAGGGCAGAGCGAGCAGTCAATTTTATCAGAACTTTTTTAAGAGGTTAGTTAATAATAGACAAAATGATACTATAACCCCAGTCCCTAATTTTGCGGAAAAATAACTGCTATTGATCAAAAGCGGAGCAAGGCTAGATACTAAAGTGGCAATATAATAAGAAGGAAATAGAGATAGTTCAGGCTAATATATACTTGTGTTTTCTCCGTATGTTGGTAATAATTCTGATAAATGAGATAGTCCGCAGTTTTAACAGATAGCTTGAAAAGCTGAATTTTTCCAAGATATTTCTAGGTGTCGCAAGTGAGAATACCTTATATAGTTTTTTATGACGGAGAAAGTATTTTTAGCCTTTTTCTGTTAAATTTCAGGACGGGATTGGCGGAGTTTTTTACCAAAATTATCTTTTTTTAGAAACTGCCGGATAAATCTTTTCATGAGGTCTATTTTAGCATATTAAAAGGCTTTCTGATGGTTTTTTCACAGAAAGCCTTATTGGCAGTTTTTATATCCACTATTTAGTAAATTTACAGCAAAGATCTAGCTGTTGATTAGCAAAATCTAACTAATAGAATGGAGATTATCTACGGTATTTTGAATGTGTTGCTGTAGTAGTTTCTCCGCTTGATCAGGATGTCGTTTTTTAATGGCCTCCATGATTAGCTGATGTTCCATCAATGATTTTTTGGCTCGTCCGGGTGTTGCTAATGAGTCATTTCTGGCTCTTTGGACATAATTATGAAAATTATTGAGCACCAGCATTAACGGACGGTTTTTGCAGGCAGCAAAAATTATTTCATGGAAGCGAGAATCTTGCTCCAATACCCCTTGCATATCATTTTTTTCTACATATTGTTCTGATAAGGCGATAGTTTTTTCTAATTCTGCAATTTCCTCGCAAGTAATTCTTTCAGCCGCTAGGCGAGCTGCAATCCCTTCCATCGCTATTTTGATAGAGAAGATGTCTTCAATATCTCTTTTGGCGATACCGGTAACAATGACGCCCTTGTTGGGGATAGATTGTACCAGCCCTTTTAGTTCCAGTTGTCGGAAGGCTTCCCTAATGGGGGTACGGCTGACTCCCATTTTCTCCGCTAATTCTTTTTCGGTAAGGCTCTCCCCAAAAGCATATTTTCCGGAAATGATCTCCTGTTCAATCTGTTTAAAAACACGGCTTCGCAACAGGTCAGCACTAATGCCCATTTTTTCATCAGGCCTGTTCACATGAGTCATTATTGGCGAGCTCCTTTCATTGCTAAACTAAAAGCTTAAATTATAGCCTTGCCGACAGTCTTTTTGCGATTGAGTCGATAAATATGGCCGAAGTTACCGCAGTCGCTTTTTGCCCCTTTACTAGACCTACCAGGTCCTTTGTCATGATACCTTCATCCAAAGTCTGAATACTTGCATTTTCCAGAGCTTGACCAAAAGCGATCAAATCAGGAAGATTGTCCAACTCACCACGTTTTTTTAAGGCACCACTCCAAGCAAAAATGGTAGCGATGGGATTGGTGGAAGTTTCCTCTCCCTCAAGATATTTATAGTAGTGACGAGTGACCGTACCATGAGCGGCTTCATATTCAAAGCAGCCATCAGGGCTGGTCAAAACAGAAGTCATCATAGCTAAACTACCGAAGGCAGTGGAGACCATGTCACTCATGACATCGCCGTCATAATTTTTACAGGCCCAGATAAAACCGCCGGAAGAACGAATAACTCGTGCCACAGCATCATCAATCAGGGTATAGAAATAAATAATTCCTAAAGCATCAAACTGTTCTCGATACTCTTCATATATTTCTGCAAATATTTCTTTAAAAAAACCGTCATAGACTTTAGAAATAGTATCTTTAGTGGAAAACCACAGGTCTTGCTTGGTGTCGATAGCAAATTGAAAACAAGAATGAGCGAAATCCCGAATTGATTTTTCGGAGTTGTGCATTCCCTGAAAAACACCCGGGCCGTCCAATTCCTGGATGGTCATTTTCTGTACCTGCCCACTGTGACCGGTAAAGACCATTTCGGCTGTACCGGGTTCATTGCTACGCAAGTCAACAGCACGATAGACATCCCCATAAGCATGACGGGCGATTGTGATGGGCTTTTTCCAGTTGATAACCACCGGTTGAATGCTATCAATAACAATGGGAGCACGAAAAACTGTGCCATTTAAGATAGTTCTGATAGTGCCATTGGGACTTTTCCACATTTCTTTGAGATTATATTCTGTCATGCGTTGAGCATTGGGGGTAATTGTGGCGCATTTAACGGCCACTTTATGTTTTTTAGTGGCCAGAGCGGAATCTATGGTAATTTGGTCATTGGTGCGATCTCGTTCTTTCAGACTAAGATCATAATAGTCTGTGTGTAAATCTACAAAAGGCAAAATCAGCCTATCCTTGATCATTTGCCATAAGATGCGAGTCATTTCATCGCCATCCATTTCGACGATGGGATTAGTCATTTTGATCAAATTCATTTTTATCATAGTCCCTTTCCAATTAGTTAGTATTTTTAGTGTAATTGAGTAAGCCGCCAGCTAGGATAATCTCTGCTTGGCGTGAAGAAAGGCCAGTATTGACATCAAATTCTTGTTTAGTAGTTTTATTATAAATAGTTACCGGTTGTCCTTGAAGAGCTTGCCTAATTTGTTTTGGAGCATCCTTTATGACAAGCTCATCCTCAAAATTAACGTTATCATAATCAGCAGGGTTGACAAAAGTTAAGGGCAGGATACCGTTGTTTATCAGGTTGGCACGATGGATACGGGCAAAAGATTTACTAATAATTCCCTTGATCCCCAACTGTAATGGTGCCAGAGCGGCATGCTCTCTGCTGGATCCTTGTCCATAGTTGTTACCCGCAACGATAAATCCTCCTTGTTTCTTTTGGGCTCTTTGAGGGAAATCAGGATCACAAGGGGTCAGGCAATATTCCGCCAAGTGAGGGATATTAGAACGATACGGTAAAAGCTTGGCATTTGAGGGCATAATATCATCGGTAGTGATATTATCAGCTACTTTAAGCAATACTTTTCCGCTCATTTCTGCAGGCAGAGGCTGATTAAGCGGGAAAGGTTTAATGTTAGGGCCGCGTACCACGTTTACATCATCGGGATTTTCTGCAGGGGGGATGATCATATTATCATTGATCAAAAATTCTTTGGGTTCGGTAATGATAGGAGCCTCACCTAGATCACGGGGATCAGTAATCACCCCTGTGAGAGCAGCGGCGGCAGCCACCTCCGGACTAACCAGATAGACATCAGCAGAGATTGTACCGCTTCTGCCGGGGAAATTTCTATTGAAAGTGCGTAGAGAGACGGCATCTGTTTGCGGTGCTTGTCCCATGCCAATACAGGGGCCGCAGACACATTCCATAATACGGGCGCCTGCTTCAACCAGGCTGGCTAAAGCACCGTTTTCAGCAAGCATTTGCAAAACTTGCTTAGAGCCGGGTGCAATTACCAGGCTAACCTCCGGATCAATGGTTTTCCCTTTGAGGATGGCGGCAACTTTCATCATGTCAACAAAAGAAGAGTTAGTGCAACTGCCGATTGCCACCTGATGAACTGTAGTTCCGGCAACATCTGTGACTTTAACTACATTATCAGGACTGTGAGGCATGGCAATCAGAGGCTCCAAATTATCTAAGTCAACCGTAATTTCTTCATCATATATGGCGTCCTCATCGGGAAGCAATTCCTGCCAATCTTCTTCACGATTTTGAGCTTTAAGGAATTCTTTGGTGATTTGATCGCTGGGGAAGATCGATGAGGTCGCTCCCAATTCGGCACCCATATTAGTAATAGTTGCTCTTTCGGGTACAGAAAGGGTGGAAACGCCATCCCCGGCATATTCCATTACTTTGCCCACACCGCCCTTGACAGTCATTTGGCGCAGGACTTCTAGGATAATATCTTTAGCAGTTACCCAAGGAGAAAGCTTGCCTACTAGATTGACTTTGCAAACTTTAGGCATCATTAAGTAGTAAGGGCCACCGCCCATGGCTACGGCCACATCCAGTCCGCCGGCACCAATAGCCAGCATGCCCAGTCCGCCTCCTGTTGGCGTATGACTGTCCGAACCCAACAAGGTAAGTCCGGGTTTACCATGTCTTTCTAAATGCACCTGGTGACAAATACCATTACCGGGACGGGAAAAATGGATTCCATGTTTTTTGGCCACGGTTTGAATGTATTTGTGATCATCGGCGTTTTCAAAGCCCGCTTGCAGAGTGTTATGATCAATATAGGCCAGTGATTTTTGTGTTTTTACACGTGGAATTTCCATCGCTTCCAATTGCAGGTAAGCCATGGTGCCGGTAGAATCTTGAGTTAATGTTTGGTCAATTCTAATGGAAATTTCTTCACCTGCTACCATTTGCCCGCCGATCAGATGGGTGGAGATGATTTTTTCAGTTAAGTTCATAAAAAGTAAAGACCTCCTTGGATAATCTCTAACCCCCTGAACACTTGTGAATGATTAAAAAAGAGGGGTTATGTATTTGTATACAATAACCTTAATTATAAAAAATTATCACAAAAAAGTCAATACTGGTTGTATTTATGTTGTCACCTTTTGTCTTATCAATAGTTATAAAGCATGTCTTTTAATAGTATTTTATTGACTTAATGCTAAAAAAAACATATAATTTAACTATGATAGATTCTGTTTTGGTTTAAATTGAAAGGAAGTGATAGTGGTGAGTGATCAATTTATAGAAGTAGTACAGAAAAAACGTAGTCATAAGATATTAACGAGTATTATTTTTTTGATTTTTGGTGTATTCTTATTGATTTTTCCGCAAAATGGATTAGCCTTTATTGCTTTATTGTTAAGTGTAGTTTTACTGATTCTGGCTGTTATTTATGTAATTCAGTTCTTACGTACGGGGCGTGTGGAAAAGTCACGTTTGGGTAAAGGCTTGGTGGCTTTGGCTTTTGCCATTCTTCTTTTAGTATTTAGAACGGAAGTAGCCTCGATTATTTTGCCTGCTATCATTGGTATTGGTATTTTAGCGTTGGCTGTTGTTGGTGTAATGAATGCAGTGAGCTACAAAAATCAAAGTTTAATTGTTTGGTGGATACCTTTGGTAGGTGCGCTGATTGCGGTTATTGTCAGCATTTTGATTTTTAATAACCTGCAAGCTACAAGTAGCTTGGTGGCGATGATTATTGGCTTATTTTTAGTGATATTTGGTGTGATTGGTTTATTTGAATGGGGAACCATTCGTTCACTTGCTCGAAAAATTAAATAAATATATAAAAAACAGCGGACCACCGAGTAGTCCGCTGTTTTTTATGTTAAGATGGTTTGACTTTAGCTAATTTATGTTTTGGGCTACTTGGAGCATGATGGCACATTCGATACGTTTTTTATGTAATTTGCAGCCCAGCTCATAGATACCTGTGATATCTCCGGTAGCATTGAAGGCATTGGCGGCACAACCACCACTGCAAAAAAGACGAGCAAAGCAATCTTGGCACTCTTTGTGAGAGTAAACATTACAAGCGGAAAATTGTTCTCTGATCTTGTGATTAACGATGCCTGTATCCAGATTGCCTAAAAGAAATTGAGGAATTCCGACAAACTGATGGCAAGGATAAAGATCACCTGTGGCAGTAACTGCCAGATATTCAGTACCAACACCACAGCCGGAGATGCGTTTGACAATACAAGGGCCACCCATTAGATCAATCATATAATGATAAAAAGTAAATTCGCGCTCGGTTTGATGGCGTTTGGCCATTTCAGCGGCTAAGCGGTCATATTCCTTGTACAGCTGAGGTAGATCTGCCTCCGTAAGAGCATAATCAGCATCGCTAGGAGCAACCACCGGCTCTAAAGAAAGCTGTTTGAATCCCAAGTCAGCTAAATGCAGGATGTCTGTGGTAAAATCAGTATTGTATTTGGTATAGGTTCCTCTGATATAATAATTTTTTTGCTGGAGCATTTCTGCCATTTTTAAAAATTTAGGCAGCACCAAATCATAACTGCCTTGACCATTTTTACTGACGCGAAAACGGTCGTGGACCATTTTTCGTCCGTCTAAGCTAAGGACAATATTGCTCATTTCCTTTTGGACAAAGTACATCACCTCGTCATCAAGCAGTAGTCCATTAGTGGTTAGGGTGAAACGGAAATTTTTATGATAGATTTTTTCCTGTTTTCGTGCATAGGCCACCAGATCTTTGATTACCGCAAAATTGAGCAGCGGCTCGCCACCAAAAAAGTCCACCTCCAGATTTTGCCGACTGCCGGAATTTTTTATCAAATAATCAAGTGCTTTTTTACCTACGCTAAAAGGCATTAAATCACGGTTGGTTGTTTTGTATTCCCCCTCATCGGCAAAGCAATAGCGGCAGCGAAGATTGCAATCATGAGCCATATGCAGACAGAGAGCCTTGACAACTGATTGACGGTTTTTAAAATCGGCCGCTACAGGGGCGTAAATATCTTGACTGAATAATTGACCTTGTTGTTTTAAAAGCTCGATTTCGCTTAAAACATCATTGATCACTTGTTCTGTTATATTCGGCTGATCTTGATACTCAGCTAAAATTTGCGTGATAATTTGTGCTTTGGTATGGGTTTGATAAAGAGCTATGATGCTGTACGATACCTCATCAACGGCGTGAATAGAGCCGCTGGCGACATCAATAACAATATTATAGCCATTATTCTTATATTGATGAATCATAGAAAATCCTTTCTTGGATGAGGATCCAATAAAAGAGTCGCCGCCTAACTGTGATAACAGCTGACAGCGACTTTTTATTAATTATTTTTTACCTTGTTCGCATTTTTGATTAGCGACGCTGCAAGAAGTTTTGCTGGCAGATTGACATGATGTTTGACATTCGCCACAGCCGCCATGGGCAACTGATGCAGCTAAGTTTCTGGTTTTTAAAGTTTTAATTCTTTTCATAGCTTCCACCTTCTTTATTAATTTGCTAAATACATGTTTTATTTTAGCTGGTTTACTCGAACTTGTCAACCAGCACCAACAGTTGTGGAGGGAAATGACCGGAGCTGCTTAAGAGATTAACCTGTTTTTTCTGCAGATGCAGAATCTGTTGAAGTAAATCATCACTGATGCGTTCACCGGGCACCACCAAAGGAATCCCGGGAGGATAAGCATAAACATATTCTTGGGCGATTTTACCTGCTACGGCAGATAAATCCAGCCATGAACCGGCGTGAGATTCTGCCTCATAAGCGGTCATGACCACTTCATTAAGGAGACAATGATTAAGGGAGTTTGGAGGGTGAGCAGCGGCAGTCAGCATAGCATCTATTTCCGTTAGTGCCGCTGCCAAGCGATCAAAGCCTTCATCGGTATCACAAATACTGGTCATGATGATGATATAATCTGTAGCAGACATCTCTACCTCTTGCTGATAGCTGGCTAAAAGCAGATGAGCCAGCTGCGGACCGGTAATAGAAGTCCACTTAGTAGAAACTACAATTTTACCTTGATCAAAGCAGAAGATTTGCGGATGTATTTTGATGTTGCTACCTGCCATGCCTAGAATAGTCAGATGTCGAAGACTTTGCATTTTTTGTCTAAAGTTAAAAAGACGCTTTTCATAAGCGGCGAATAATTCGCCGCCTTTTTCTAATAATAAATCAACGCATTTATCGGCGGCTGCCAAGAGAACGTAAGAAGGGCTGCTGCTTTCAAAGATTGCAAGCTGAGAGGTTATTTTATTTACGTCAACGAGATTTCCTTGTACGTGTAAGGCGGCCGTTTGTGTAAGAGCCGGTAATGTTTTATGTAGGCTTTGTACAGAAATATCGGCACCCTGTTGCAGGGAGTTGGCGGGAAATCCGGCTGAAAAACCACAATGCGCACCGTGGGCGCTGTCTACTAAAAGAGGTATCTTTGCTGAATGTGCCACTTCGGCAATACTTTCTATGTCAGACACGATCCCTTCAAAAGTAGGAGAAGTCAACACAATTAATTTAATATCAGGATGCTGGAGAAGAGCTTTTTTGACCGTTTGAGGATCTACGGAGCCAAAGATGCCAAATCTTTGATCCCAAGCGGGCATTAAGTAAACAGGCCGCAATTCTTTAAGATAGATAGCATTGTAGACAGCCTTATGAGAATTGCGAGCTACTAATATTTTATCGCCCTTGTGGGTGCAGGCACTGATCGCCGCTAAAATTCCACAGGTGCTGCCATTGATTAAATGAAAACTATGGGGGCTGCCATAAAGCGTGGCTAGCTTTTCCATGCTTTTGGCCAAAATGCCTTTAGCCGCATGCAAATTATCAAAGCCGGTAATTTCCGTAATATCCAAAACATAAGGGTTTCTCAGGTTAATGAAGTCCGTATTACGTTTATGGCCGGGCATATGCCAAGGATAGATATCATTTTTATGATGGTTAAGCAGGATATCTTCCAGTTTCATCAGTTTTCCCTCCTGTATTTAATATTTAGAAATGGAAACGACGAATGAATTCGCTTTTAAGCTGTTGATCTCTAAAGATCCACATACCCAGATAAACTAAACCTGCATAAGCGCCGGTGATAACGGCCGGCCACAGTAAAGTGGAAATCCCAAGTACATAAAAAATCAAAGGCGCAAAGCCGGAGGTGATTATTACCAAAGCATAACCGATATAGTCGCTCCATAACATGCGTTTATTGATAACCATGATCAAAATTAAGGTGATAGCCGCCATGATCATAAAAGGAATGACCACATTGACAGACCAATTATGGTGACCAAAAAAATAGTCAATGGCATAGATCATGGCCGAAGCTACGACCAACTGGATTAGGACTTTGATGCCGCCATGTCTTTTAGACATAACAGTATTTTTTACTAAAAGCCAAGCATAAAGAATTGCTACTATAACATAGATCGCCCAAAAATAGCCGGGATAGGCCAGCAGATTAATGAGAGTGCAGATTCCTCCTCCGGCAATAGAACCAAAAAGTGCCAGCTTAAAGATAGCGGAGTGAGATTTTTTTTGATAAAGTTTGTAATCATAGGCAGGAAACGGCGAATTGCCTTTAGACTTTTTTTGCTCTGATGATGAAACAAGCGATTTAAAACAGAGGGGGCATCTGGAGAGACTCTCATCTACTAATACCTGACAATAGCTGCATTTATTCATAATCGACCCCCCAGTTATTAGAAGATATTTCGACATCCAAGCCAGACTCGGTAGCAAGATAGTGAAAAAAACGACGGATAACTTTGGTTTCTATGATGGTCCGAGCAAAAGAAATGGTCAAATTGTCATTGATAGAGCAGATACCGCAGCTGATGGGAGCGATTGTTGTAGGATACATTATTAATTCAGCCCTCTCAATATGCTCGGCCATTTTGGGGGGAACTTTCATTGATCCGGTATTTGACATAGTCATAGTCTTATATTTTTCGCCGAAATTTTTGGCGCCAAAGCTCATAAAAAGATCTTTGATAAATAAAGGAATGAAACGAGAAACCATCATTTGCTCCATTTTGCTATTAGAGGACAGGGTGTATTCCAGATAATTTATACTGGTTTTTTGTTTCATGTAAAAACGTACTTGCTCCAGGATATCAGAAAAACTTGTGTTTTCATCTACTTCTGTGCTGATAATTGGCGAGCAGAAAAAATTACGCAATGTAACAGACGGAAATGCTTTACGTAGATTAACCGGTATCGAGATATTGATAACCTGAGGCAATCCTTGATGTTGCGTTGTTTCATTATAGATAGAGTAAACTAGCACTGCCGCCAGATATTCTGTGATAGTAACCTTTTTCAGACGGCATAGTTTAAGCAGTTTTTCTACACTGACAACACCATGGATAAGATTATTGCCATGATATTCAAAAGGAGTCCCCCCTATCAGCAGTGGTTTTTTGACGACTGAAATATAAAAGCCGAACGGCTTATAATATTTACGGAAGCTGTCCTCCAGTTCAGCTGCTCGCGGTTCATCCTCCGGTAAGAGGATTGTTTGATCGGCAGGAATATCAAGACCTTTAAGTTTAAGATATTGATAGACCAGTGTTTTTAAAAACTCAGAGGCACCCGCGCCATCGGAAATGGAATGATAAGTTTCCATGGAAACACGGCGATTATAATAAAGAATTCTAATCAAAAAACGGTTATGAAGGGATGATTTTATGGGAGAACAAGGATATTCAGTTTCCTTTTGGACTAGCAAACGGTCGTTGATCTCCTCCATATAATACCAAAAAAAACCGCGACGAATCCTTAAAAGAAAAGAGGGAAAACGATGAACTATCATGTCCAAAGCTTTTTGCAGTAGCTCAGGATCAATCTCTTCTTTTAAAATCAGCGATATTCTAAAGACAGAAGAATTACTGTCTTTGGATACCGGGGGGAAAATTTTTGCAGCATTATCTAGTCGATGCCATTTTGCCATAAAGACTCCTTAGTTTTAATTAAAATAATTTATGTTTATTATATCATTAATTATTGTAATATCAATCTATTTGGTTAAGTTGTATTTTAGGAAAATTTGTTGGTTTTATTGCTAAAGGCAAAAAGAGTGATATAATAGAAAAATAATATGGCATTTTAGGTGTTTTAGGGAGGAGATTTTATGGATATTATAATTGTTGGCGATGGAAAAGTTGGATCCACTTTGGCTGAACAATTAATACAAGAAGACCATAATATTACCGTTATCGATAATGATCCAGATGCCCTTTTACGAGTAACGGAACATTTAGATGTAATTGGTATCGAAGGAAATGGAGCCAGTTATGATGTTCAAGAGGAGGCTGCAGTTGACAGTGCGGATTTATTAATTGCGGCGACCTCCTCAGATGAGGTGAATATGATCTGCTGTCTTTTGGCGCGTAAAATAGGGGCTAAACATACGATTGCCAGGATTAGAAATCCGGAATATGCACGACAGGTCTATATTTTTAAGGAAGAATTGGGGCTCAGCATGGTGGTTAATCCGGAATTAGCCGCTGCTATTGAGATTTCCCGTTTAATCAGTTTTCCTTCCGCTATTACTAGCAGCAGTTTTGCCAAAGGATTGGTCGATGTGATCGAGTTTAAAATTAAAAAAGATAATCCTTTGGTAGGTAAACCCCTTTCTGATATTAGAAATAACAGCAAAGTCAATGTTTTAATTTGTGCCATAGAAAGAGACGGTCATGTGATTATTCCCAGCGGTGATTTTATTCTTGATGCGGATGATAGAATTTATATTTGTGGCGACAATAAGAAAATTGCTCGTTTTGTACATTCTTCAGGCATTTTTAGTCAACGCATCAAGGAAGTAATGATAATTGGCGGTGGGAAGATTAGCTATTATCTATGTAAAATCCTGGTTGAAATGGGTGTTTATGTCCGTCTGATCGAAATAAATGAGGAGCGTTGTCAGTTTATTTCCGATGCCTTTCCGCAGGTTTTGGTGATTGAGGGAGACGGGAGCGAACAGCAACTTTTGGATGCAGAAGGTATCGGCTTGGTGGATGCTTTTGTTTCCTTGACCGATTTGGATGAGGAAAATTTACTCATTTCCATGTATGCTGCTAAAAAGGGGGTGCCTAAAGTCATCTCTAAGCTTAATCGTATGAGTTATTTGGAGGTTATTCAAGAAACAGGTATAGACAGTTTGGTTTGTCCCAAGCTGCTGACGGCCGACCAGATCTTGCAATATGTGCGAGCCATGGAAAATGCGGTGGGCAGTCAGGTGAAAACCCTCTATCGTATTGCTGATGAACAAGCGGAGATTGTGGAATTTTTGGCCTCAGCCAATACCCTGCATTTACAGGAAAAATTATGTGAGATAAAAACCCGTTCCGATGCTTTAATTGCTGCCATTGTGCGGGGCAGGCATTTGATTATTCCCAGTGGCGATGATTTTATACAGGAAAAGGACAGCGTTATTGTGGTTACTACACAAAAGGGACTAAATGATCTAAATGATATTTTTGTTTAGAGTAGACAAGATGAGGGCTGCTTGATGAATTATAGAATGATTGTCCATATTTTGGGATACGTTTTGTTTTTTGGGGCCTTGTTTATGTTGGCGCCATTACTGGTAGCGCTTTATTATGGAGAGATGACAGTTGTTAAGGCCTTTTTGTGGACGGCGATCGCAACGGGGGCTTTGGCTTTCATTTTTACCAGAAAAAAGCCGGTCAAAAAAGATATTTATGCTCAGGAAGGGTTTATTATTGTAGCCTTAGCCTGGATATTATTGTCTTTTTTAGGAGCCTTTCCCTACTTTTTAAGCGATGCTATTCCGGTATTTTTGAATGCTTTTTTTGAATCAGTTTCCGGTTTTACAACGACAGGTTTATCAGTAATTACTAACATAGAATCCCTGCCACTGTCTATTGCTTTTTGGCGTAGTTTGACCCAATGGATTGGAGGGTTAGGGGTGCTGGTCTTTATCATTTCCATTATTTCTTTGGCCGGCGGCAATTCGATTTACCTGATGAAGGCAGAGTTTGCCGGTCCTACTCCGGGTAAGCTGGTGCCGCGGATTGGTAAGACGGCTAAAATCCTCTGCTTGATTTATGTAGGGATGTCACTGGCTGAGATAATCTTGTTGTCTGTGGGTGGGATGCCGCTCTTTGATAGTATTGTTACTACTTTTTCGACGGCCTCTACCGGTGGTTTTTCGTTGAAAAATGCCTCTATTGCGGCTTATAATAGCATTTATGTTGAAAATGTTGTTACCGTTTTTATGGTTCTATTTGCTCTATCGTTCAGTTTTTATTTCTTGCTGATTATGAAAAAATTCTGGCAGGCTTTGCATTTTGAAGAAATGTGGGTTTATGTTGCCATCATTTTCACTTCTATCATACTTGTGACTTTTAATATTCAAGGTGTGATTTATCAAAATGGATGGGAGTCTTTTCATAATGCCTCTTTTAATGTCGTATCAATGATGACAACAGGCTTTTCTAATACGGACACCTCCGGTTGGCCCATGTTTTCGCAATTTATTTTCTTTTTTCTGATGTTTATAGGAGGGTGCGCAGGATCAACCGCCGGGGGGATCAAGGTGGCACGAATTCTTTTGCTTGTGAAGGCGGCTAATTTAGAGATCCGTAAGCTGCTTCATCCTCGGGCTGTACAGTCATTACATTTTAACGGCAAGCCTGTCGATAATGTGACACTTAAAGGGATTAGAGCTTTTATGGTGGCGTATTTTGCGGTTTTTATTATTTCCACGCTGATAATATCTTTAGATGGTTATGATTTTAGGACGACTATTTCTGTGGTTTCCACAACCATTAATAATACCGGAGCCAACTTAGGGCTGGGCAGTGTAGAGGGGTCGGCACATTTGTTTAGTCCCGCCAGCAAAATTATGATGATGTTCAATATGTTGGCAGGCAGGTTAGAGTTTTTTCCCATTTGGGCCATGTTTTTACCGGGGATTTGGAGGGGTGTTCGTAAAAATTAAAAAAACAGCCGCTAAGAAAGATCTTAGCGGCTGTTTTTATTTGTTAAGCTTAATAAGGATTTTTTGCCTTTATTCTGATTGTTTTTTCTGTAGAGCATGTGTAGTAATATCGCACTGTTTTTTTGGTTCAGATCCTTTGGTAAATGTTTTTATTTTCACCTTGTCCGCAGGACAGCCTCCTTCCATGTCGTCAGAGGTGATATTAGCCAATAGGTTGGATTCACTGCAGATTGAAACACTGACCGTTTCAGAGGTTTTCTTACCGTTATGAAGAGGGCAAGTTGCAGTGGGGGCATACAAGGCTAAATCCTCGGCCTTTGCAGGCGCCACAAGATTAAGCAAGATGAGATTAGTCGTTTGCGGGCAACCGCTTGAAGCCAGCTTTTTACTTTCGGTGCAGATGGTATAGGATCCCCAGATCTTGGAGGTTGCGGTCGGTACATACATCGTATTAAAAATCTCGTTAACAAGATAGTTGTCGGGAGTGAGGCTGCCGGGCAGCAGTCCGGACTTGCTATCAACGGATACGGTGGTGATGCCGGAAGGTTTAGTAAATTGGCCGACAGATATATTTGCTAAAGATTTGGTCATGATACTTTTCCAGATTCTCGCGGGATATTTTCCGCCATATATTTGTTGCAAGTATTGTAGATTGCCTGACTGATCCTTGTCATTATCATAGCCCATCCAGACGACTCCTACCAGTTCAGGAGTATAAGCCGCAAACCAGGCATCTTTATTGCCTTTTAAGCCTCTGAAGCCTTCTTTGTCGGGAAGCTGAGTTGTCCCCGTTTTAGAGGCTACAGGGCGGTTCATTTTGGCATTGCTGCCGGTGCCTGATTCAGTGGTTGAAACTAGCATATCAGTCATCAGATAGGCAGTTTGCTCACTCATGACTTGCGACGAAAGAGGGTTTGATTCATAGATAGTCGTTCCTGCATTATCTTTTATGGAAATAATGCAAGAGGGTGTCGTATAGATGCCGCCGTTGGCGAAAGCGGCATAAGCTGCGGCCATATGCAAAGGTGCCAGTCCCTCGTGCAAACCACCTAAGCTCAGTGAGAGGTTATTATCCTCCTCAGTTAAAGGCAGACCGAGTTTTTTGCCAAATTCATAACCTGTGGTTGTACCGATTTCTTGCAGAGCTAAGACGGCAGGGATATTGACAGAGTGCATGATGGCCGTACGCATAGAAATGAGCCCGCGTGAGCGTCCATCGTAGTTAGTCGGTTGATATGAGCCGAAAGTTGTTGGCGTATCATTATATACTGAGGCGGGGGAGTAGCCGGCCTCTAAAGCCGGGCCATAGGATACCAGTGGTTTTATGGTGGATCCGGGTTGGCGTTTTAAGTTAGTGGCACGATTAAATCCACGTTGTGTGACATAATTACGTCCACCAACCAGTCCCCTAATTTGCCCATTAGTAGGATCTATCATCAGCATAGAGCTTTCTACCGGATCTTTGGTGCTGCTGGAGGGAAAATATGAATCATCTGCATAAATTTTTTCCATGGCTTCTTGTACAGCGGGATCAATTGTTGTATAAATATGCAAGCCACCATTGTAAAGCAGGTTCGTGTCAATACCTTGATCAGTTAAAATAGTCTCAGCCTGATCGATGACATAATCTGTGAACCAGGGATAACCGTAGGCGGTTTTTATCGATGATTCTTCGCTGACTATCAATGGCTCAGCCTTTGCCTCTGTTGCTGCCTGTTGATATTTTTCATCGTATTTAACCAAATTATTTAAGACGGTATTTCGTACTTCAGTAGCCTTTTGCAAGTCATTAAAAGGGGAATAGATTTTGACATTTCTGATGATACCGGTTAGCATGGCCGCTTCACCCAGTGTTAATTCGGTGACCTCTTTGTTAAAATAAAGCTGAGATGCCAACTGTACACCATGAGCCCCGGGACCAAAGTAAATTTCATTGAGATAATAATATATTATTTCATCTTTAGAGAGATTTTTTTCAATTTTTAGAGCCAAGAGGGCTTCTTTTATTTTACGCCCCAGTTTTTTATCCTGATCCTCCAGAATAGCATTGCGTGCCAGCTGCATGGTGATGGTGCTTGCCCCTTCGGCAAAACTACCGGCCTTAATGTCCGATTTAAGGGCACCAAAAATACGAATAATATCTATACCGTTATGTTTATAAAATCTGCTGTCCTCGGTAGCAATAAAACAGTCGATAAGATAATCGGGCATTTGCTCAAGAGAGATGCTGATGCGGTTTTCGCCGCTGTGTAAGGTCGTGTAAACTTGTCCATCTTGGGTATAAAGCTGGCTGCTTTGATTGTTCATCAAGGTTTCCGGAGTCACCTCCGGCAAATCCTTGGCCAGAATCACAGACCAAATTCCCAAAAAGGCTATCATGGCGACGATTAGAACTAATATGACTTTGAGTACTGTTTTGAGTCGGCGGTGTTTAAAAGGCGGACGATTGCCTCCCCCTTGACCTTTGCTGCTGCCGGAAAAACTTTTATCTGGATTTACGTTTGCAGAAGTCATAACATTTTGAGGAGTGGTTTGTTTTTTTGCAGCCTGCTTTTGCGCTATTAATTTTTGTTTTTCCGCTTCTTTGCGTTCTTTTCTGGCTTTGTGAAATAAATCGATAACGTCAAGATCATCATCAGATGTTGGAGTCTCTTGACGAGATAAGGGCTTATTATATGTGCCCTTAATAGGTTGATGACGGCGAGATGAATAGGGTCTGTTGGAGAATTCATCCTGCCGCGGGCCTTTAGGAGTACGATTATCTTTTGGTTTATCAAAAGTCATTTTCCGCCTAAACCTCCTGTATATGAAAAACTAATAATAACATATTATACCATACAGGAAGGTTGCAAGTAAAATAAAGTATTTTACGATATGAGAAAAGAGCGTTACTTATCGGGAAAAATTAAAATAAGTGTTGGGAATTGGTCCAACTATGATACCTTCACATAACAACACTTCTGTGTTTACTGTAACTTCTTCCGGATTGAAAGGAATTGCGATGGAGAAAGTCGTGGCCATTTCCAACCAGATGCGGTGCCTGGTCTGATTGATGCCTTGATTGATAAAATCGTCCCTGATTTTGGTGTTAACAATGCTAATAGGATGGATGGCGATTCTGATATTAGGCCCTAGGGAGGCAAAAATTTTACTTTGAGTCGCAGCACCAAAGGGTATGGAAAATTTTTTGTTTTCCAGAAGCTGCAGATCTTCCTCTACTTGCAGCACAATGTCAGAAACTAATAGATTAAGTTTTACAGTATTGGGAACCAATAAAGCGATACTGCCATCATTGTTTTTTTCCACAAACAGCAATTCCTGATAATCATAACTTTGTGCATTAGCCTGCATTTGTTGATTAACGGCTTTTTCCATGATTTTAGTAACTTCGCGGTGAGTATATTGTTTGGCCAGATCATCAAGGGTGGGGACGATCTTTTGATCAAAGACTAAAAGAAAGATTGTTAAAAACATAGCTAAAATCAAGAGAAATAAAGCTATTTTTTTAGGTTTGATTTTATGATGTGGATTTAAGTATGAACCCGAACGGTGATTTATAGGCTTTTTGCGGGAGGGGGATCGTGAATTGTTTTTTAATCTGATCAAGTAATCACCTCCTGATACTAGATTTAATAATATGCAAATGATTCTCTGACTGTGCCAATAGGTCATGTTGTTTTAAAACAATATAAAAAAATTTTGACTAAGGGGGTAATTTTTGATAAAATTATTAGGTAATGATTAGAGCGATCAGATGAACAGCTTAATTTATTGATAAATAAGCTGGCGCTCTTATATGACTTACTATAAAACACCCGGTAAAAGGGTTTATTGTGTTGTTTGTAACTATTGCTGCGATGCGCTTGTTTTTTGTTTGATTCCTCCCTTTTAAGCAGTGATTCCGACTTAGGGCAAATGTAATAGGAAAGACGAGTTTGAGGTAATAGTTGGAAAGAGGAGTAAAAGCATGGCTGAAGCAGTTATTTATGTCAGTGAAAGGGGCAGGCAAGAAGGATTGCCGTGCCGAAAGGATAAAATGATCTTATACTATAATATTAAGAAAAAAAATCTGTATACATTTAGTCAAGAATCTACTTTCATGGGCCATAAAACTATTTTGCACAAACGAATGTAAAGGCTGCTTCTAGTTTTTTTGGAGGGCTTTTGATTTAGTGGCGAAAATTTTATGGCAAGGATGATGCGTAATGACTATTAGGACTTATGAGGAAATAAATGAAAAGATAAAAAATGGCACTGTTGTGGTGGCGACTGCCGAAGAAGTTATCGGGATAGCGGCCGATCTTGGTATCAAAAAGGCCGCTGAAGCCGTTGACGTTGTGACTACGGGTACTTTTGGTATAATGTGTTCTTCAGGTGCTTTTTTAAATTTTGGGCATACTAAGCCTAAAATAAAAATGCAAAAAACTTGGCTGAATAATGTCTTAGCTTATTCAGGAGTGGCGGCAGTGGATGCTTATTTAGGGGCCGCAGAGGTCAAAGAGGGTGACCCCTTAAACAGCAATCACCCCGGTGATTTTACTTATGGTGGTGGGCATGTGATTGAAGATTTAATTGCCGGCCGTGAAGTAGATCTGCGTGCTACGGCCTATGGTACAGATTGTTATCCGCGGCGCCAATTAGAAAAAACCATAACTATTAATGATTTGCAAAATGCCTTTTTATTTAACCCCAGAAATGCTTATCAAAATTATAATGTGGGCATCAATACCACAGATAAGACTATTTATACATATATGGGTATTCTGCGTCCGGAAATGGCCAATGCCAATTATTCCAGTGCAGGCCAGCTGTCTCCGCTGCTAAATGATCCTTATCTTAAGACTATTGGTCTCGGTACTAGAATTTTTTTAGGCGGTGGTGAGGGATATGTTGCTTGGCATGGCACTCAGCATGCTGCTGATGTCTCTCGTAATGAAAAAGGCATACCTTTAGGTGGAGCCGGTACTTTAGCTGTGATGGGTGACATGAAAAAAATGGATTCTCGTTGGGTAAGAGGGGTCAGCTTGACCGGGTATGGAGTTAGCCTTATGGTTGGCTTAGGAATTCCCATTCCTATATTAGATGAAGAAATTTTGAAATATACTACTATAACAGATGAGGATATTTATGCACCTTTAGTTGATTATGGTTCTGATTACCCTAATGCCATTGACAGGAATTTGGGAATATTCAGCTATGCACAGCTTAAGACAGGTGAAATTGTCGTCCGGGGCAGAAAGGTTAAAACAGCACCCCTTTCCAGTTATCCCGGAGCCCAAGAGATTGCTAATACTTTGAAAGAATGGATTACAGCCGGACAGTTTTTCTTAGAGCGTCCCAGTCAGCTTTGGACGGTTGACGCTCAACAATAGGAGGGTAGGTCAGATGACTGAAATACAACAAAAAGTGATTCTAAGCTACACGGAAAAAACGGTTAATGAACCGATAGTTTATACCCTAGCCAAAGAATACAACCTAGTTTCTAATATTATTAAAGCCAATATTAACCCGGATAAAGAGGGGTACTTAGTTATTCAATTATCCGGAGATGCAGACGATTATCAAAAAGGTGCGGACTATTTGCAAAGCATCGGTATTAAGGTAGAAATGTTTTCCGAAAATGTGGTGTGGGATCAAAACACTTGCACGCAATGTGGTGCTTGTACCGGAGTTTGCCCTAGTGGTGCTCTGTCTTTAGATTTAGAAACCAGAAAGATTGTTTTTTGCGGTGAAAAATGTATAGTTTGCAATATGTGTCTTCCCGCTTGTCCTGTTAAGGCAGTTTCTTTAAATTTTTAAAATGACTAGACAAGTGACTTCTGATGGAAACAAATATATGAAAAGGATCTACCGACAAAGCTTTGATGGTGACCTGCAAATGGTGACCGTTGCCGTTAAGGAAACTGATTTAGCGATTTGTTTGCCCGCCGGAATTTGGACACCCCAGCTGGCAAAGCAGGCGGTAACGCTTATTAAAGATCTGCGGCAACAGCTGGAGTTATATTTGTCAACCGATCCCGAATTTTTAGTCAGCCATCAGCCTTGCGAGGTTAAGCCTCATGCGCCGCCTATAGCTCTGGCGATGTCGCAAGCTGCCAGGCAAGCTAATGTTGGCCCCATGGCTACGGTAGCTGGAGTTTTTTCACAAGCGATGGGGCAGTTTTTAAGTGATTATAGCTCTGAAGTAATAGTAGAAAACGGCGGTGACATTTACCTGCAAAGCACGCAGGAACGCCTGGTCGGTATTTTTGCCGGAACCTCACCTTTTAATGAGAAGCTGGCTTTAAGAGTGCGTTCTGCACAGTGTCCTGTAGGTATCTGTACTTCATCGGGGATGGTTGGCCATTCTTTTAGCTATGGTAAAGCTGATGCGGCAGTAATCATTGCTTCTGATACTTTGCTGGCTGATGCGGTGGCTACGGCGACCGCTAATTTGGTACAGACAGCGGCGGATGTAGCAAAGGCCGCAGAATTTGCTATGCAAATAAAAAACATTATAGCCGCCGTAGTAATTAAAGATGAAAAAATAGCGGCCGCCGGTGATACAGAGCTGGTGCCGCTTTAAAAAGTATTAAAAGTTAAGTATCTTTTGACAAGGAGGATTTTTATGGCCGGGCATTCCAAGTGGTCTACTATTAAAAGAAAAAAATCAAAAGTTGATGCTGAACGCGGTAAAATATTTACCAAAATTTCTCGCGAAATTATGGTGGCGGTCAAACAAGGAGGCTCTGACCCTGATGGTAATTTCCGGCTTAAACTGTGTATCCAAAAAGCTAAAGATAATAATATGCCTAACGATAATATTAATCGTGTGATTCAAAAAGCTGCCGGTAGTGGAGATTCGGATGCTTATGAAGAATTATCTTATGAGGGTTATGGTCCCGGCGGAACAGCCGTATTATGCCTTGTTTTAACTGATAATCGTAATCGTACGGCTGGTGAAATCCGTTATATTTTCTCTCGAAACGATGGTAACTTAGGAGAAAGCGGTTGCGTTTCCTGGATGTTTGAGCGAAAAGGGCAGATTAATTTAGAGTTGGGCGATCAGGATGAAGATGAACTGATGATGAGAGCCTTGGATGCCGGAGCGGAGGATTTGGATGTTCAAGATGGTCTGGCAGAGGTTATCACTGATCCTGAATTACTTACTGTGGTACGCGCATCTTTAGAAAAAGCCGGGTTTAAGATTATAGATGCCGAAATTGTCATGCGTCCTGCCAACACGGTGGAGATTACAGATGTTGAGCAGGCAAAAAACTTATTGAAGCTTATAGATGCTCTTGAGGAAAATGATGATGTTCAGGCGGTTTATTCCAATTATGACATTGCCGATGAGATTATGTTTAAGCTGGATCACTAATGATTGATGTAATGGAGTCGGTCGATCAGATCACCCTCCGACAATTCAATATCTAGCACCCAAAACAGCATTTCTAATTTGTCAACTAAGGCAAAAATAATCAAATCAATATCGGAGGAAGCATTTTCCCCCTCGCTGTCCTTTTCTTTGAGAGCTTCAGCCAAGCGACGTTTATAAGTGTTTGCTTTTTGGATAATTTCCTGTTGATTTTTCAAGAATTATCACCTCCGTTAATGCCCTATTTAATTTTATTAAAGCAAAGGTTTTTTTGTGCAAAAAAAACCTAAAAAGCTCCTATTTATCATGGATTTAAGTAATTGTTTTTATAAAAGCCTTGCCAAATAGAATAGTTTCTGATAAAATATTAAGGTATCTTTAATCTAACCTAATTAAAAACTGTGATGTTTTAATAATCACGTTTGATATGCAGAAGGAGGTTTTTGGACATGGCCAAGTGTCAGGTATGTGGAAAAACAGTTCGAACAGGGATGAGCGTAAGCCACTCCCATGTGCGTAATAGAAGAAAATGGAAACCTAACTTACAAACAGTGCGTGCAATTGTCGATGGTTCCCCTAAAAAGGTAACTGCCTGTACCCGTTGTTTGAGGTCTGGTAAAATTCAAAGAGCTCTCTAAAACTGTTAAAAAGAAAAAAGCGCTTCTAGAAGCGCTTTTTGTGTATATTTAAGGGAAATATGTGCTATATGATATTTTTTGTCGGTCAAAAAGGTTTTATCTTGACTTTGTTTGCGCTATAATATAAAGTAGTTATAAATTTGGAATTGTTTTTACGGAGGGAGGTCTATAAAGTGGGTAGAGAAGTGATGGGGCAATATGGCAAAATCATTATCAGCAAAGAGGTTATTTCCAAACTTGCTGGAATTGCTACTACAGAATGTTTTGGTGTTGTGGGTATGGTCTCTTCAAATATTTTTGCAGATGGCATTGCAGAAATTTTGGGTAGAGAATCTCTCTCAAAGGGTGTTGATGTATTACTTAAAGAAGATTTAGTAACAGTCAAGGTTAATGTTGTAGTGAGCTATGGACTCAGCATTGCAGTTATTGCTAAAAACATTATTGATAATGTAAAATATATTATAGAAAAATACGTTGGCGTTATAGTTAATCATGTGGAAGTCAACATACAGGGTGTACGTGTGCTTGACTAAAAAGGGGAGAAGCGTTTTGGATTTTAAAGAAATGAATTCTATACAGCTCAAGCATTTTCTCTGTCAGGGCAGCGCTTTATTGGAGGCCCATAAAGAAGAGGTTAATGACTTGAATGTTTTCCCTGTGCCGGATGGTGATACAGGGACTAATATGTTTTTGACTATTAGTTATGCCGTAAAAAACATTGAGGATGCCGAGCATCACTCTGTTGGTGAGGTAATGCAGGAATTTTCCATGGGGGCCTTGATGGGTGCGCGTGGCAATTCCGGTGTGATTTTATCGCAGATGTTTAGGGGGTTTGGCCAGGGAGTTATAGGCAAAGATCCTTTGCGAGCTGCCGATTTGGCCGCCGCTTTACAAAAAGGTGTGGATCTTTCTTACAAGTCAGTGATGAAGCCTGTAGAAGGTACTATGTTGACTGTTTTTAAGGATTTTGCACTGGCGGCACAGGAATATGTTAGCAGCGATGATGATATTATTGGCATGTTTGAACATGCTTTAACTGTGGGTGAAAAATCTTTGCAAAATACCCCCAAGTTGCTGCCTGTATTACAGGAAGCGGGGGTTGTTGATGCCGGGGGCAAAGGACTTCTTTTGATTTTTGAGGGTGGTTTAAGATATCTTAAAGGTCAGGACTTAGGGGTAAAAAAGGCCCCTTCAGCAAGTAAGAAGATTGTAGAAACACCTGTAAGTAAGGCCGATGAAATTAAATATGCTTATTGTACAGAGGTTTTGATTAAGGGTAATAATTTGGATGCTGATAAAATCAAGACCCGTTTAGCTAAGGATCCCGAAGGTGATTCTATGGTGGTTGTGGGTATGGATAGTGTTGTAAAAATCCATATACACACCAATGACCCCGGTGATGTTTTAAAATATGCATCTTCCTGGGGTAGTTTGCATGATATCAAAATCGAAAATATGCGTGATCAATATCAAGGGCTGCATCAAGAACCTTCTTTTAAAGATGAGGCGGAAAAAGCCTCACCTGAGATAAAGGAGGAGGTAAACACTGTGCCATCTGCTAGTGCGGTTCTTGCTGTTTGTACCGGTGATGGCATAAAAGAAATCTTTAAGAGCATGGGAGCAACTGTCCTTTCCGGCGGACAAACCATGAATCCCAGTGCTTCTGAAATCATGGAGGCGATTGATCAATTGTCAGCGTCCGAAGTGATAATTTTACCCAATAATAAAAACATTATTTTAGCTGCACAACAAGCGCAAAAATTGCTGGAAAAACCGGTTTACGTGGTGGAAAGCAAATTTATTACCCAAGGTTTGGCGGCGATGATGGAATTTGATCCTGAGCAAACGGCGGCGAATAATTTTGAGGCGATGCAGGAAGCTGTATCAGTTGTAAAATCAGCCGAGCTGACCTTTGCAGTGAGACAGTCGCAATTTAATGGGATTGAAATTCATGAAAATGATATTTTAGCAATTAACGAAGGTAAAATTGTCGGGAGTGGTACGGAGTTGCAGCCGACGTTAATGGAGATGCTGGAAAAAATAATCGACGATGATGATTCGGTGATGAGTCTATTTTATGGTAATGGTTTAACAGAGGAGCAGGCTCAAGAAATTGTCAAAGTGATTGTTGAAAAATTCCCGCATTTAGAGATTGATTGTCATTATGGTGGACAACCGTTGTATCACTTTCTGATCTCTATTGAATAAAAGCAGTAAAGAAAGTCCTTTTGATCAATCAAACTAATCAAAAGGACGTTTCTGTCTTTGGGTTATAGTTATGGATATTGAAAAGCTGTTACAAAAAGAGATTAAGGTATCTTATAATAATAGTTCGATCTTTTGCGGTTTCTCGACCGCTGTTTTGACTTGGGCGGAACAGGAAAACTTACCGCAATGGCAAAAATTGGCCCGAAAATATGCTGCGGCCTCGCTGACAGAGCGACCTGCCATCTTAAAACAGATGCAGGATTTAGTAAAGGATCTTTCACCTAAAACTAAAGAAAACCCGGTCAAAAAACAGGCTGTTGTTAACAGATCAGCCGGCTCTTTAGAGATGCCCATTCAATATATGAAAAATGTGGGTCCTAAAAGGGCAGCGTTGTTTCGGCGGATGGGAATTAATAATATAGAGGATTTGCTATTCTATTTTCCCCGTGATTATCAGGATAAAAGACTAGTAACACCTATTTCTGAGGTGGTTATCGGGGAGACTGCCTACATTAAAGGTAAAATTATGGAAGTTAAGACTCTGCGCCCCCGGGCACGGCTGGTTATTTTTAAAGTATGGATTAAGGATGACAGTGGCATGATTCCGGCCGTCTGGTTCAATCAGAGCTTTTTAATAAAGGATTTAATAGTTGGTAGAAAAGTGTGGATTTCCGGTAAAGTCGATCGCAAATATCAACAAACAGAAATTTCGGTACAAGAGTATGAATTTATTGATGATTCTTCCTCTTGGAAGCCGGAGATTGCACCAATTTATCGAGCCACAGAAAAGCTTACCCAGAAGTTTTTACGCAAAATAACTGCTTTTGCCCTAAAACAATTTGGTAGCTTAATTAAAGAGGTGCTGCCGGCTCATCTTGTGCAAAAAAGGGGTTTGATTCCACGCCGTCAAGCAGTTGAATATCTGCACTATCCCCCCTCTTTTGAAAAAAAAGAGCAAGCTAGGTGCCGCTTGGCCTATGAAGAACTTTTACTTTTACAACTGGCTATTTTAGACAGTGGAATGGCAAAAAAACAGCAGGGAATCACTTATCCTTCGGATCGGCAGATTTTGCCCCACTTTCGCCGGCAAATACCCTTCAGTTTGACAGAAGCGCAGGAGCGCGTAATCCAAGAGGTTTTTGCCGATATGGAAAAATCTACAGTAATGGCGCGTTTAATTCAAGGGGATGTAGGCTCCGGTAAAACAATGGTAGCAGCGGCAGCCCTTCTTAAGAGCGCTACCGCCGGCTATCAGGGTGCGATGATGGTACCAACAGAAATTTTAGCTCAGCAGCATTATGAGGGTTTGCGGCCGTTGTTTAATAAGCTAGGGGTTACGACGGATATTTTGACCGCTAATATTAAGGGCAAAGCCCGTAAGGAGCTGTTACAAAGATTAGCGGCAGGTGAGATTGATGTTTTAATCGGTACCCATGCTTTGATTCAAGAGGGAGTAGATTTTTCTCGTTTAGGATTGGTAATTACTGATGAGCAGCATCGGTTCGGTGTGCGACAGCGTGCCGCTTTACAATATAAAGGACTTCTGCCGGATATGCTGATTATGACGGCCACTCCTATACCACGCACGCTTGCCTTAACCTTATATGGAGATTTGGATTTATCGGTGATCGACCGGCTGCCACCAAAAAGGAGACCGGTTAAAACGTATGCCGTGAAATATGAAATGGAGGAGCGGATTTTTGCCTTTTTAGAAAAACAGATGCAGTCAGGCAGACAGATATTTGTTGTTTGTCCTTTGGTGGAGGAATCAGAAAAAATTGATTTGGAAAGTGCCACCCAGTTAGCTGAACATTTGCAGCAAGTTGTTTTTCCTCAAAGAAAGATATCTTTAATTCATGGACGAATGAAGGCACAGGATAAGTTAAAAACCATGACTGAATTTCGTGATCAAAAGGCAGACATTTTAGTTTCTACAACTGTGATAGAGGTGGGAATCAATATTCCTAATGCTTCCGTAATAGTGGTAAGAGATGCAGAGCGTTTCGGCCTGTCGCAGTTGCACCAGCTACGGGGACGAATTGGGCGTGGCAGTGAGCAGTCTTATTGTATTTTGATGCATAATGCTCAAAGCAAGATCGCTCGGGCGCGTATGGAGATTATGGTTGAATGCACAGATGGTTTTAAAATTGCCGAGGCTGATTTAGAGTTACGCGGTCCGGGCGAGTTTTTTGGCATCAAACAACATGGATTACCGGAACTAAGAGTAGCTAATCTATTTACGGATGCTAAATTATTAGAAGATGCCAGACAGGATGCGATAGCTTTACTGCCTGTTTTATCAGATAGTCCTGAAACAGCCTATTTGGCTCAAAAATTAGCGAAAAAAGTTCAACTACCTAATTGATTTTAGTTTACGATAATTTTGATGAGGTGACTGAATTTTTGTGCTTAAAGAAAATTTTCCACAGAATTTTTAAATTAAGAAGTGATTCTTAATGGTTCTATTATATAGTGTCTATTATTTTAAAAACGGCCTTGCCGGGGTTTTGGCGAGGCTGTTTTTTATTTCTTTTTGAAGAGTTTTTTTTAAGTCTTTATTTACGGGACAAAGAAGCTGGAATTTTTATTATGAACATTTTTGTTAAGGGGGATACATCTTTGTGAATTTATTAAAAAATAACTTGGTAAAAAGTGTCTCAAAGTATTATGAATATAAAAATTTATAAAGACAAATAATAAGTGCAGCTAAGGATAAAGGAGGTGAAACTCAATGAGCAGATCCACAAACACACCTGCAGTTCCTGCAGCTTCCAGTGCTTTGAATAGATTTAAAATGGAAGTAGCAAACGAGCTTGGTATCTCCAATTATGATCAGATTGATAAAGGTCAATTATCTTCCCGTCAAAACGGTTACGTTGGCGGCAACATGACTAAAAAAATGGTAGCATTTGCTGAACAAGCTTTGGCACAAGGCCAATCTTCTTCTATCTCTAATGCTTCTCCTACTGTTTCTTCTTCTAGCTCTTCAAGTTCATCCAGCAGTTATTAATCATTGCGATATTAAAGATAAAAAAGGCCTCCCTTTGCGGAGGCTTTTTTTATCGTAAAAATCATTAATTCAAATATAAATGATAGTTTTGCTGATTAACCTCCTGATGTACAGCTTGAGCAATAGCGGCGGCAATGATTTTAGATACATCTTTAATTAATTGATCTATTTCTTTGGGGGTCACAATTAAATTTCCTTCAAAAGAGGATAACAATTTTTTAGAGAGGATTTCTATAGTTTGCCGGTCGATTTGAGGAAGATTATTAAAACCATGTCTTTGCCACAATTTGGTAATATTTATAAGCGCTTCATGAATAATTACCATGGTATTTACCACTGTTGGCACACCAATAGCAATCACAGGGATATGCAGAGTTTCCTGATTTAAAGGCATTCTTTTATTATTGACGCCGGAACCGGGATCAATGCCGGTATTGGAAAGCTGAATCGATGTTCCTACCCTAGTAATACTGGCAGAAGCCAAAGAGTCAACTGCAATGATAACATCCGGTTTCACATGTCCAAGCACTCCTTTAATAATCTCTGCTGTTTCGATTCCTGTTATTCCCAGCACCCCGGGAGCCAAGCAAGCCAGCGAACGTATTCCCGGCAAAGTCTTTTCAGCTTCCGATGCATATTGAAAAATGTGGCGTGTGGGCATGGTAGCTTCAATTACATGAGGGCCTAAGGAATCCGGGGTGGCAGCATTATTGCCTAAGCCAATTACCAGTGTGCTGTAAGATTTGTTTTTAGGTAAAAGGGTTCGCAGTTTGCAAGCCAAAGCAAAAGAAGCATTATCTATTAATTGTTTATCCAAGCCAATTCCTGGTATTTCTAAAGTGATGTAAGTTCCACAGGCTTTATTCATAATTTCTTGCCCCTTGCTGTTTATGATATCAATAGTAGTAATTTTTATATCATTAATTTCTTCCAGGTTTTCCTTGACTCCCGGAATTTCAACATCGGCAGCCCCTCTTAATAAGCGATTAGCTTCATCGGCCATATCTAAGTGAGTTACTAGATTAGTATAATTAAAAAATTTTTGTAAAAAATCAGACATAATAGATCCTTTCTTGAATCAGGATTGTTAAAAACAGCAAAGATATTTAATCTTAGTATTGCTGATTAAAAAAAAATTAATCATTTAAGCAGGAAAAAATCTGATTAAAGCGAATATATCTTTTTAATTGGACAAAAAGTATCCTTTTTTCCTAATTTTTGATAAAATAGCTTTTTTTCTTGCGTAGATGCGTAGATATGATATAATATCTGTAAAAGAAAAGGAGTTGCAGAATTGCGCATAATCAGTGGAACGGCCAAAGGTCGCATCTTACACGCTCCTCGCGGACAAAAAACCAGACCCACCGCTGATAGAGTAAAAGAGGCCGTTTTTAGCACGTTGAGTTCTAAAATACCTGAAGCAAGGGTTTTTGATGTTTTTGCCGGTACGGGAGCTCTGGGCTTAGAGGCTTTAAGCCGCGGAGCCAAAGAGGCTGTCTTGACTGAAAGCAGTCGTACTGCCTTTCTTGCTTTAGAAAAAAATGTCCAAGCGGTAGCTTTGCCCAATGCTTTTATTTATCAGTGTGATTGTTTGAAAATGATCCCTGTTTTAAAAAGCAAAAAAAAACAGTTCGATATAATTTTTCTTGATCCTCCTTACAATTGTTCTTGGCTGGACAAGGTGGTTGAAGCTTTGCTTAAGGCAAATCTTTTAGCCGAAGATGGTCTTTTAGTAGTGGAAACGGCTTTTAAAGAACAAGAGGTATTTGCAAAAGATAATTTAGAGCTATTGAAAAGAGTTAAATATAGCGATACTATTATAGAATATTACCGAAAAACTAATCAAAGTTGAAAGGAGTACAGTAGATGGATAGAGTTGAGATTGAAGATATATTAAGAGAATTAGAAGATACTGTAGCGAATGCTAATCGTATTCCCTTGACGGGCAAAGTTTTGGTTGATGGTGATTTAGTCTTAGAATGTGTGGACAAAATTTATGCCGTAATGCCTGAGGAACTAAAACAAGCCCGCCAAGTATTAGAACAAAGTGATAAGCTTTTGGAAAGTGTTGAAGGACAAGGTCAAAGAATTATTGAAGAGGCCCGTACCCAAGCCAATCGTATGATTATGGAAAGTGAAATCATGCAAGAGGCTCAGATACAAGCGGAAGATCTTCAGATGAGAGCTGAAAATTCTGCTATGGAATTACGTCAGGAATCTATTGCTTATGCTGATGATATTTTACAACAATTGGAAATAAATTTAGAAAAAGCAGTTTATTCTATCAAAAAAAGCAGAGAAGATTTGAAAGCACAGCGTATTTACGAAAACAGTGTTGGTTCCTAAAGACGGATTTTATATTTCAGGTAGCCGATTATTGTTAACAAAATCATGATACATGATGGTATAATAAAATATCTTACGGGTACGGTAAATGTTGTGTGATCAATATTTGGCGTACTAATTGATATAGCTGAGATGACTTGTGGGGCCAGGGAACAAACCACTGCTGCCAGAAAAAAGGATAATGCGGCATGGATTATTCTTGTCACTAAATATGTTTTAATTCTGATATCAGTGTGACTGACCATGGCGGAAACTTGTGCTTGAACAGATATCCCTCCCCAAGCCATTAGAGCGGCACAAATAGGGATTGTGATCTGCAGGTTGCCGGTTTGGTCACCAATGGCATTGATGCCAAGGGTCATTTCCCAAAAACCCAGACTTAACGCATCATAAACAGAAGCTTTAAGAGGTATTAAATTACCCAAAAACACCATTAAACCACAGCTTTGCAGAACGCTGGTTAATACGGAAAAAAAGACTAAGTAACAGCCAATGATTGCAATATTACTGCCAGCTTTGTAGGCAGCCTTTTTTAAAAGCACACCTATGGGTGGCAGAATTTCTGTCGAGGTTGTGAAACTTTTTTTTATATACCGATATTTTTTATTTGCGGCTCTAAAACGTAGTAAAAACCCCAGAAGCAGATTGCTGCCATAATGTATGAGCATTAATAAAACTCCCGTTTGCGGGGCGTGCAGAATGCTGGTAGCGACGCTGACAGAGATGAACAGCGGACTGGCATTATTAGTAAAGGAAATTAGCCGCTCTCCTTCTTCTTTAGTTACCAATCTTTGCTCACGAAGTCCTGCGGTAATGGCGGCTCCTGTCGGAAAACCTGAGCTATAACCCATTACCAGGGCCAGGGCTGCTGCCCCCGGTAAACGAAAGACAGGGCCCATCAAAGGCTCTAAAGCATAGCCTAAATAATATACAGCATGAGAGGCCAGTAGTAATTCGGCGATAATAAAAAAAGGTAAAAGTGCGGGAATAATCACATCCCACCAAAGAGTTAGACCCCTTTGGGCCGCTATGTAGCTTTCTTCAGGGAAAATAATCATACAAATAATAAGAAAAAAGCAAAAGACTATTAAGGTTTTTTTCATAAAAATCCCCTTAGCATAAGTTTGATAATAATTGATCCGTGTGATCATTTATATATAAAAAAAATAAATAGAGGTGAACGCATGAAAATTTTAGTATTAAATTGTGGGAGCTCTTCATTAAAATATCAATTAATTGATATTTTAGATGAAAGTGTAGCAGCTAAAGGCATGGTGGAAAAAATCGGACTTAGCGATTCTGTTCTTGTGCATAAGGCTGCTGATAAGGATGAGTTTAAAAATGAAAAAACCATTATAGATCATACCGAGGCCATTGAAATGGTGATCGAAGTTTTGCTTAATCCTCAGTATGGTGCCATTGCCGGTTTAAATGAAATTGATGCTATCGGTCACAGGGTAGTGCACGGTGGTACAGTTTTCTCCCATTCGACAGTTTTAACTGAAGAGGTCATAGAAATTATTGAAAGTTTATCTGAGTTAGCCCCCCTACATAATCCGCCTGCCCTAGCCGGTATCAGGGCCTGTCAAGCGAAAATGCCCGGTATTCCTATGGTAGGAGTCTTTGATACATCTTTTCATCAGACTATGCCACCATCTTCTTATTTATATGGTTTACCCTATGAATATTATGAAAAATATGGTGTGCGTCGCTATGGTTTTCATGGCACTTCACATTGTTATGTTTGTAACAGAGCCGCAGAAATGTTGGGAAAACCCCTTGAACAGTTGAAATTGATCAGCTGTCACTTGGGTAATGGCTCTAGTATTGCTGCTGTTGATGGTGGTCAAGTATTAGACACCACCATGGGATTTACTCCCGTAGCCGGTCTTTTGATGGGGACTCGTTGTGGAGATATGGATCCTTCGATTATTCCTTATTTGATGGAAAAGGAAAATTGGGATGCCGATGAAATTAGTAATGTCTTAAATAAAAAATCTGGCATATTAGGCATTTCCGGAGTTTCCAGTGATGTCCGCCATGTAATTGAATCAGCCAATAATGGTAATAAACGGTCGCGCATTGCTCTAGATATTTTTGAAAAAAGAATTATTCAATATATCGGCGCCTATTCTTTACAATTAAATGGCTTGGATGCGATTATCTTTACGGCCGGGATTGGTGAAAACAGTGCAGTTTCTCGTCAAAGGATTTGTGATAAAATTGGCTTTTTGGGTGTGGAGCTTGACGAAAAAGCCAATACAAAAAGCAGTGACGATCGTCAAGAAATGGCGATCACCACTAAGGATGCCAAAGTACAGGTCCTGGTTGTACATACCAATGAAGAATTAATGATTGCTAAGGATACCGCAAAAGTAATTAATGAGCAGAAGTAATCGGCAAAATCAGCAAATGTAGTTGACAGTTGTCTTTGATCTTTGTATAATAGTAAAGCAATTATGATGAGAAGAGTTGGTTTTTTGCTTACTGTTAAGATCTCTAAAATCAAAAATATAGTAGGTGCTAAGGCTGCTTTTAGTATCTCTAAGCTAGTTAATACATCAACTGATGGAGATGATTCTTGGGTTTTTGATGGTCCTGTTTGTGTGACGGGACAGATGCAAAATAAAGATGGCATAATTAAGATAACGGCTACAGCTACGGCCAATCTGCGTGTGAAATGTGATCGTTGTACTCAATCTTTTAGTAAAAAATTGACAGTGGAAATTGATGCCCTTTATGCTCTCAATGATGATCAACCGGATTGGGATGGGGAGCAGAATATTTATGGTTTCAGTGGTGAAACGATAGATCTTATGCCGGAATTTTCACGTCAAATATTTATGGCCTTTCCTCTGAAAATTCTATGTCGTGATGATTGTCGAGGTTTATGCCCTCTTTGTGGTTGTAATTTAAATTTAAATCAATGTTCTTGCAAAGACGATCAGATCGACCCGCGTTTGGCGAAACTAAAAGAATTTGTCTTTGATGATGAAAGGGAGGTGTAACAAATGGGTGTACCAAAAGGAAAAACTTCTAAAGCTAATAAAAGAATGAATCGTGCAAGTAGATATAATCTTGAAGGACCGGCGTTGACTACCTGTCCACAGTGTAAGTCCTTTAAACAACCCCATGCTGCTTGCAGCGAATGCGGTTATTATAAAGGTCGGCCTGTAGTAAATATTAAGCAAACCGCTCAAAACTAGATGACTGGGCGACCTCTCCTTGGGGTTGCCTTTTTATTTTTTTGAGGTAAAATAGAAGTAAGCATTTAACAAAAAGGATTACAGATGAAAAGAATAGTGGTATGTTTAATAATCTCCCTATTGGTGATTTTAACCTTATGTAGTTGTACTGTAGTGATAGGCGAAGATAAATATAAAGACGTTGAATCTGGCGATGCTGCAGGCATTGCCATTTTAGTGTATCATCATTTAGAGCCAGCGGCTGAATATGAAGCGAGAAATAAATATAATGGGTCGATTATGCCTGTGGAGGGTTTTTCAAAGCAGATGAAATATCTTAGTGAAAATGGCTATCATACACTTTTTGTTAGTGAGCTGGTAGATTTGTTGCAAAAAGGGGAGGATTTGCCCCATAAAACGGTTGTTATTACCTTTGATGATGGTTATGAAAGTAATTATCAATACGCTTTTCCAATTATGCAAAAATATGGATTAAAAGGGACTGTTAATATTGTAGTATGGGCCTCTATTAAGGCAGATGGGGCAACCTACAACGAGAAAAACACATTTATATCTCATCTGAATAGTGCTCAGATGAAAAAAATGGTAAAAGAAGGTGTTTTTGAATTTCAATCGCATACTTATGATTCTCACAAAAAAATTATTGTTAATGCCCAAGGTGATAGAATGCCTATGACTATTAATAAGAGATATCTGACTACTGAAAATCGTCAAGAAACTTGTGCAGAATATCATCAGCGCTTGGTCAAGGATCTGACAAAAAGCAAAGAATATTTAGAAAAAAACCTGGGCACAAAAACAATTGTCCTATGTTATCCTTATGGTAAAGCTAATACTGCCTTGATTGACGCAGCTAAAGAAAGCGGTATAGTGGCGGGTCTTTCTTTGAGTGATGGTTTGGTTACTAAAAAAAGTGATCTTTACGAGCTGCCGCGGATTGCTATTTTACCGACGGATGATCTGGATGATTTTGCCTATAAGATTGAATATGCGACTGCACTTGAATAGATTAAGAAAATCCCGTTAAAGTTAACGGGATTTTTGATGTTTTTTATTATTCTTTCCTTGCTAAATTTAGATAGTTAAGATATCATTTATAGTGTAGTATTAATTAAATAAAAGCGTGGGGGAGGCCGTAAAAGTGCGCATAGCAATAGATATTATGGGTGGAGATTTCGCTCCTGAGGCAATCATTGAGGGAGCTCTAAAAGCTGCCACGATTGATAGTAGCAGACAAATTATTTTGGTTGGCAAAAGTGAGGTTTTACAGACCGTAGGAAGTTTGCCGACTAATGTTAGTACAGTGCAGGCGGCTTCGGTTATGGGAATGGATGAATCTGTAGAAAATCTAACAGGCAAGAAAGATTCTTCCATTTGGCTGGCCACTAAATTAGTCAAAGATGGAGCTGCTGATGCCGTTGTTTCCGCCGGATCTACTGCAGCTCAAATGGCCTCAGCTTTTTTGCTTTTGGGGAGGATACCCGGTATTCGCCGTCCTGCTATCGCTACTGTTGTGCCAACCATGGCGGGGGGACGGATACTTTTGGATGTGGGAGCCAACGCGGACAGTACGCCGGAAATGTTGCTGCAGTTTGCTTTAATGGGGGACGTTTATGCCAAGGTTGTTTTGGGAGTTGAACGCCCGGAAGTGGCTCTTTTATCTAATGGTCAAGAGGATAGCAAGGGTAACAATCTGACGGTTGCTGCACATCAATTGATAGCAGCTGCTGATCTTAATTTTATTGGTAACTTAGAGGGAAGAAATTTAACCAAAGGTAATTATCACGTGCTGGTAACAGATGGTTTTACCGGCAATGTTGCACTAAAGGTTTTGGAGGGAACTGCCTCGACACTTTTTACCATGATCAAGAGAGAAATAACCAGCAATATTGGTCGAAAAATTGGTGCCGGCTTAATTAAGGGTGGTTTAAAGGAGGTTAAAAATCAGCTTGATTATGCCGAGTATGGCGGTGCACCGCTGGTGGGGGTTAAGGGAATTAGCATTATTTGCCACGGCAGTTCTAGTAGTAAGGCTATTAAAAATGCGATAAAAGTGGCTGAACAATGTTATAAAAGTGACTTTGTCAAGCAAATATCTTTGGCTTTGGAAAAAAACAAAGCGGCGAAGACGGAAAAAGAATAGAGTAAAGTTTTTTAAGGTATATAAAGTACTAAAGATTGAAAGGATATTTTAAACAAGGGGGACTCTCTATGGATGTGCAGCAAAGGATTATAAAAATCTTATCGCAGCAAGTTAATTTAGAGGAATATCTGATCAAGCTATCTACCAAGTTTACTGATTTAGGTATGGACTCTCTGGTCGTTTTGGAATTTGTTATTGTAGTTGAAGAGGAATTTGATATTACTCTTGATGAAATAGAAATTCATAATTTAAATAATGTGGCTGAGTTAGTAGATTTTGTCGAAAGGAAGCTTGGATAAGGAGTTATATGAATAAGCTGAGAACTAAACAAATTAAAACAATACAAAAAAAACTTGCTCTTGCCGATGAGCATCTGTCCTTATTGGAACAGGCTTTAACTCATCCTACCTTTTTTGAAGGAAAAAAAAAGCGCACAGAGGATAATCAACGTCTGGAATTTTTGGGTGATGCAATATTGGACTTTGTAGTCGGTGAATATTTATACAAAGCTTATCCTCAATCTCAGGAGGGCGATTTAACCAAGATGCGTTCACTTTTAGTATGTGAGGCCAGCCTGGCTATTAAATCTGCCGAGCTGGGCATCGATAAGGCTTTGCGTTTAGGCAAAGGAGCGGAGCTCTCCGGTGACCGGCAACGTCCTTCAATTTTGGCTGATGCCTTAGAGGCGGTTATCGGGGCGGTTTATCTTGGTTGTGGCTTTCAAGCTGTTTCTGAGTTTGTGACCGGTTTGTTTTTGCCGGATATGCAAGATTTGACCCGCGATGATTTTGAGGACAGTAAAAGTCTGCTACAGGAATTAGTGCAAAAGCGTACAGGGCGAGCAGTGGTTTATAGGATTTTATCCCTTACTGGGCCTGCTCACGATCGGGAGTTTGTTTCCGGGGTTTATTTTAAGCAATTGCTACTGGGTGAAGGGGCAGGTAAAAGCAAGAAGGAAAGTGAGCAGGATGCGGCCGGCAAGGCTTGGAAAAATCGACGGCAATGGCTGAAAAAGATTAAATGAAAAGGTAATAAAAAATTAAATTAAAAATAAAAAGCAAAAATTATTTTTGCTTTTTTGCTTTATAGCTTATTAAAAAGTCAAGTAATTGCTAGGTAATGCTTGCCTTAAAGGGTTTTGAGTACTAGTTATTTGATTATGCCTATGGTATAATAAAAGGAAATATTTGTGGTGGAGGAATTGATGTATCTTAAAAAAATTGACCTTTTGGGTTTTAAATCATTTTCGGATAAAACATGTATCCAATTAGAAAAAGGGATTTCTTGTATCGTGGGTCCTAATGGTAGTGGTAAATCTAATATAGCAGATGCTTTGCGCTGGGTTTTTGGCGAGCAAAGTGCTAAAACTTTACGTGGTGGCAAGCTGGAAGATGTAATATTTTCCGGCTCTAAAAGCAAACGGTCATTGGGCATGGCTGAGGTTTCAATCACTTTAGACAATAGCGACGGTTATTTAACACTACCCTTTTCGGAAATCGTGATAACTCGTCGCGTTTTTCGTTCTGGGCAAAGTGAATATTTGCTTAATAATCAGCAATGCCGTTTAAAGGATATTCAAGAGCTATTTGTCGATAGCGGTATGGGATTAGATGGGGTTTCCCTGATTGGACAGGATAAAATATATCAAATTATTAATGCTAAGCCGGAGGAAAGACGTTTTTTAGTCGAGGAAACGGCGGGGATTTTGAAATACCGTTACCGTAAAAAGGAAGCGGTACGTAAATTTACGGAAACGGAACATCACTTGGAGCGGGTTGGTGATATAATTTGCGAACTGGAGGACAGATTAGAACCTTTAGCTGAGCAGGCGAAAGTGGCAGCCCAGCATATTGATCTAACAAAGGCTGCTGATCGTTTGGAAATTGCTCTTGCCGTTGATGTTTTAGGTAGCATTAAACACCAGTTAGATGAGGTTAAGTCAAACTTGCAAGAGCTTAATAATAATCTCCTGGATCAGGAAACAGAGCATCTTAAACAGGAAACGCAATTGGAAGAAGTAAATTTTTTGATCAATAATCTGGAGCAGGAAACAGGGCAGTTGCAGCAGCAATTTCAGGAAATGATCACACAAAAAGAGGCTTTATCCACCAATCTTAAGGTTCTTTTCACCAAACAGGAAGCCATTTCCCAAAATCGACTTCGTTTGCGAGAGGAAGTGGCAAGTTTAGAAGTTTTGACCGGGCAAAGACAAAAGCAGTTAGTGGAACTTTGTGAACAGATTGAAAGGTTAACAATAGAAGTATCCCGGCATTCGGCACAGATTTCCAGTAGTGAAGGTGATAAAAGTAACCTTCAGCAGACTGTTCTTCTCTTAGAGGCAAAATTGTCAGAAAGCAAAGATCAAGCTTTTACATTAGCTGAGACGATTGCTAATCACCGTAATCAGGTGCGGTATCAGGAGCAGTTATTAGAAAATAATCACCAAAGCCGGAGGCGTCTAGAAGCACAAAAAGAGGAGATTAGAGAAAATTTAGCCCAACTGGCTAGGCAAAGGGAACAAAGAGTTCTCGAACTGGATCATTATCGAAAAGAGCAAAAAGAACGGGAGGATCAGTTGGTGCTTGCCGAGGAGCATTTGCGGCAGTTGAATAACTCCCTGCACAAATTAATGAAAGAGGAAACTGATTGCCGCTATCGTCAACATGCTTTAGCCTCTCGGATACATGTTTTGGAGGAGATGTCCAAAAAATATGAAGGTTTTTTCCCGGGAGTAAGAAGTATTTTGCAGGCCAAACAACAAAATGAGCCGGCAGCGGAGAGTATTATTGGTGTGGTGGCATCTTTATTAGAGGTGCCTCAGGAATATAACATAGCTTTAGAGGCTTGCCTGGGCAGTGCGCTGCAAAATGTGGTAGCGGAAACGGAAAAGGCGGCACAAAGAGCCATTGCTTATTTAAAAAAGAGCAGAGCCGGTCGGGCGACCTTTTTACCTTTAGATGCTTTGCGTGTAAGGCCTCAAGGTGATTTTAGTAAGGTGCTAAAGATGTCCGGTGTCTGCGGCAGAGCCAGTGAACTGGTCTCCTGCAAGTTGCAACTTGAACCGATAGTAGATTTTTTATTAGGTAATACTTTAGTGGTCACGGACTTAACTACAGCCAGAACGGTAGCCAAAAAGCTTAATTATCGCTATAGCGTGGTTACTTTAGAGGGTGATATCAGTCACCCCGGCGGGACACTTTCCGGTGGCAGCAGACAGAAAAGATCGGTCGATTTATTAAGTAAGAAGACCGAATTGCAAGAGGCACGGCAGAAGCTGGCTAATTTAGAGGAAGAAATTGCCCAAGGGGTGAATAAACTGACCTTGACTCGTCAAAAGGTGCAAGAAAAAGAACAGCAAATCCAGGATGCTTCTCAGCAAATTAAGATAAATACAGAGCATCTTCATGAACTGCAAAAGCAGAATGATCAGACTTTATCAGAACGGAAAATGCATGAAAAACAATTACAGATAGTGCATTTAGACTTAGAAGAACTGCACGATAATCAAGAAAAAAACATGGGGAAAATTCGGGAAAAGCAAGCCGATTTGCTGCAGGGAGAAACTCAATATGAGCAGTTGCTGCAGACCATTGAAGTGCAGCAACAAGAGTTGGTTAAGCGACAAACCTTATTGGCTGAAGGGCGAGAAGATTTAACAGTTGTGCGGGTTGAGCTGGCTCGTATGGAGCAGGACTTAGCCAATCTTAAAAAGCAAAGGGAAATATTGACACAGGAGAGAGAAAATGGTGGCAGAGAGTGCGAAAAAAAGTCTGCTGATTTGCTTTTATTGGAAAAAGAGCTGGAGCAAATGACTGAAAAAACTGTCTTAATGCAGGAACAGCTACTGATTTTAGAACAGGATTCTCTGTTAAAAGAAGAGAACTTAAAGGTTAAAAAGCATGACTTGACAGCGGAGATGGCCTGCAGTCAAGAATTACAGGTGCTCAGTAAAAAACGGCTTAAGGAAATTGAGGAATTGAAAGAAAAATCTCATCGGTTAGAACTTAAAAAGACACGTTTAGAGAGCGAAATGAGTAATGAAGAAGCAAAATTAATGGAAAAATTCCGACTGACTTTTGCGCAAGCTTGTTTAAAAGAGCCGGTAAATTTATCACGTCGGGGGATCTCTTTACAGTTACAAGAGCTTAAAAAATGTCTTCAAGAGCTGGGTACTGTTAACGTGCTGGCTATTGATGAATATCGAGAAGTTACGGAGCGTTATGACTTTTTACGCGATCAACGTGACGATTTGTTGGAGGCGATGACTTCTTTACAAGAAATTATTTCTGAAATGGATAGTATTATATCCAGTCGTTTTAAAAAAGCTTTTGAGCGGCTCAGCAAAGCCTTTAATGATTCCTTTGTGCGGCTTTTTGATGGCGGTGCAGCCAGCCTTTTACTCAATGAGCCGGATAATATTTTGGAGACGGGGGTAGAAATGATTGTGCAGCCTCCAGGTAAAAAAGTTGTTAATTATAATTTATTATCAGGAGGAGAAAAGTCGCTGGTAGGGATTGCCTTTCTTTTTGCAGTTTTATCGGTACGACCGACACCATTTTGTGTGATGGATGAGGTGGACGCAGCTTTAGACGAGGCCAATGTTGATCGGTTCGCAGATTATTTAGCTGATTTATCGCAAGATACACAGTTTTTATTGATTTCTCATCGACAAGGAACAATGGAGAGTGCCGCCTCGCTTTGGGGAGTGACCATGGGTGAAGATGGAGTTTCAAAATTAATTTCCGTGCGCTTGGAGGACCAGTTGATGACGGGATAAAGGAGAGATAAAATGAGCTTCTTTGAAAAATTAAAAAAGGGACTTTCGCCTACTAAAGATGGTTTTTTGGGAAAGATCGGGGCCATTTTAAGTAGAAGCAACATAGATGAAGATTTGTATGAAGAGCTGGAAGATACCTTGATTCAGGCAGATGTGGGGGTAGCTACGGCTTGTGAATTGGTGGAACGCTTGCGTGAACGGGTCAAGGAAGAAAAAATTAAGGATTCTGCTTTATTGCAGAACATTTTGGAAGAGGAGATTACCTCCATTCTTAAACAGCCCGAAGTTGGTGTATTGATACCGCAAGAGGGTGTTTTAAATGTTTGGTTGATGGTAGGAGTCAACGGTGCGGGTAAGACGACTACTATTGGTAAACTGGCCGCGCATTACGTGGCACAAGGTAAGAAAGTTATTGTTGCGGCAGCCGATACCTTTAGGGCTGCTGCGACGGAGCAGCTTTCTGAGTGGAGTAAGCGCTCGGGAGCTTATTTAATCAAGCAGGGAGAAGGGGCTGATCCGGGAGCAGTTGTCTTTGATGCTTGTAGAGCTGCTGTTTCCAGGAAAGCGGATTTACTGATTATTGATACTGCCGGTCGTTTGCAAAACAAAGTGAATCTGATGGAGGAACTGCGTAAAATAGGTCGTATCATCGCAAGAGAGGCATCGGAGGCTCATGTGGAGCGTCTTTTGGTTGTGGATGCCGGTACGGGGCAAAACGCCATCTCTCAGGCGAAAACTTTTGGTGAAGTAGTGGAATTATCAGGGGTGATTTTAACCAAGCTGGACGGTACGGCTAAGGGTGGCGCTATTTGTGGTATTGTTAATGAAAGTAAGCTGCCGGTGCGGATGATCGGTGTTGGTGAAGGCATCGAAGATTTGCAGCCCTTTATGGCAGAGGATTTTGCCCAGGCTTTATTTAAATAAGGAGGCATAATAATGACTATTGGTTTAATCAGCGGAACGGGTCTTTATGAGTTTGACTTATTAAAACAAGCAGAGAACAAAATGATTGCTACCCCTTATGGTGAGGCGGTTTTGTATCTGTCTGAATATCAGGGGCAAAAGCTGGCTTTTTTGCCACGGCACGGCAAAGAGCATGGTGTGCTGCCCCATCAAATTAATTATCGTGCCAATATCTATGCTCTGGCCTCAGTGGGCTGTAAAGAGATTCTTTCTTTGTGCTGTGTGGGTAGCATGTCTGAAAAAATGCCACCGGGAAGCTTGGTGTTATTAGAGCAATTTATTGACCAGACTTGGGGGCGTGAAATGACTTTTTCCACCGAGGGGGCAGTGGATCACGTTGATGTGACAGATCCCTATTGCGCTTATTTAAATGAACATTTGCAGGCGGCGGCCAAGGCGGTTAAAATACCTATTTTGTCCGGTGGCGTCTATTTGTGCGCACAAGGGCCGCGCTTTGAAACAGCGGCCGAAATTAAGGCTTATGCCATGTGGGGGGCAAATTTAGTGGGGATGACCGGTGTGCCGGAAGCGCAGCTGGCCAAGGAGGCCGGTTTATGCTACGCTTCCTTGGCGGTGGTGGCCAATTATGCGGCGGGATTTGCCTCAGAAGAGGCCATTGATGCACAGGAAATTTCACAAATAGTAAGTAAGCAGAGGGAAGTTTTGCAAAAACTTCTGATAACAATGCTGTCACCGGAGCTTAAATCGGTAAAGACCTGTAATTGTGATAAGGCTAAAATCGCAAATTGTCGTCAATGGGGTTTTTAAAAAGGGGATAATAATGTCTATTTTAATTAAGGATGCAGCGATTTTAAGCATGGAAGATGAAAGGGCAATTTTTACGGCCGACTTGGCTATTATTGGCAACAAGATTGCCATGATTGCTCAAGATAAAGGGCAGCAAAACTATCAACAGGTAATTGATGGTCGCGGTTTATTGGCTATGCCGGGATTGATTAATACTCATAGTCATGCCGGCATGAGTCTTTTTCGCGGTTACGGTGATGATTTAGAGTTGATGGTCTGGTTGTCTGAGCGGATTTGGCCTAAAGAGGCTTTATTGACTGCCGATGATATTGCCAAAGGCAGCTTGTTATCAATGGTGGAGATGATCAAATCCGGTACCACTTGCTTTGCGGATATGTATTTTGAGATGGATGCGGTGGCTGAAGCGGTCGCCTCTGTTGGTATGAGAGCTGTTCTTTCCGAGGGGATGACCGGGCAAGAAGAAAAGCTGGAAAAGTTTCCTCACTTTTATCGCCGCTGGCAGGGAGCACATGATGGTTTAATCAGCGTTATGCTGGGCCCGCATGCACCTTATACCTGTTCTCCTGATTATCTGCGAGAGGTGATCGCTTTGGCGAAGGAATATGCTGCTCCTATCCACATTCATTTGGCGGAGACCCGTTTTGAAGTGGCACAAATGCAAGAACTATATCAGAAGCGTCCGGTTGAGCTTATGGCAGAACTGGGATTGTTTGCGGAAAACAAGGTCTTGGCGGCGCATGGGGTGTATATTGATGAATCTGAGATGGAGCTTTTGCAGGGTCATGATGTGAGTATTGCTCATAATCCCTGCAGTAATATGAAATTGGCCAGCGGGATTGCTCCTATTGGCAGTTTTTTGGATAAAGGAATTAATGTTAGCATTGGCACTGATAGTGCTTGCAGTAATAATAATTTAGATATGTTTGCGGAGCTGCGTACGGCAGCTCTCTTGGCAAAAGTTGCCACGGCCGATTCTACTGTCTTGCCGGCCGGAGAGGCTTTAAAGATGGCGACAGTCAATGGCGCAAAGGCACTGGGTTATCCTAATCTGGGGCAGCTTAAAGAAGGGATGCTGGCTGATCTGATCTTAATTGATTTAGACGGACCTCATTTACAGCCACCAACTGATCCGGTTTCCAACCTGGTTTATGCGGCTTCCGGCAGTGATGTTAACAGTGTGATCATTAATGGCAAACTGGTTATGAAAAAAAGAGAACTTTTGACTGTAGATGAAGAAAAAATTAAATTTGCTGCCAATCAAGTGGCAAAAAGATTATTATAGTAAATATCTTTTAATAGTTTTAGAAAGTATTTGGCGCTGTGTTTTTTTTAATAACGGAATTGGGAGAGCTCTAAAACGCTGACAAGTAAAAATGCTTGACAAGGGGTATAGAAGTTGTGTATAATGGTCAAGTAAAAATGCTTGACAGAAGAGGATTAGCTGATGGATAAGAGGGCGCATATTGCAATACTGTTTGATTTTTATCGCCTTTTGCTCACAAAAAAGCAGAGAGAGACTTTGCGGCTTTTTTATGAGCAGGATCTTTCCTTATCAGAAATAGGTGAGTTAATGGCAATTAGCAGGCAAGCCGTGTATGATTTACTAAAACGTGGCGAGACTCTGTTGGAAAAATATGAGAAACAATTACTGATGGCCGAAACCTATTGTCGACAGCAAAGGCAGATAAAAGAATTGGGCGAAGTGGCTCAAAAATTGCAGTCAGCCCCGAGTGAAGTTTTATGGCAGAATTTTTGGTATAAGTGGCAGATGATGAAAGATGGTGATTAGATGTCTGCTTTAGGTGATAGATTACAAGGAATCTTTAACAAGCTTAAAGGCAAGGGTAAGCTGAATGAAAAAGACGTTAAGGGAGCAATGCGAGAAATTCGTGTGGCTTTGCTGGAAGCTGACGTTAACTATAAAGTGGCGAAAGATTTTATCGCCAAAATTAAAGAAAAAGCTGTTGGTGCTGAGGTCTTAAATAGTTTGACACCAGGTCAACAGGTGGTAAAGATTGTTAATGAAGAATTAGTAGAGTTGATGGGGTCTGAGCAGGCTAAGATCTCAACATCTTCTCAGCCGCCGACGGTAATTTTGTTGGTGGGGTTGCAGGGCGCGGGTAAAACTACTACCAGCGGCAAGTTGGCTCTTTGGCTTAAAACACAGGGGAAAAAACCCCTTTTAGCAGCAGCCGATATTTATCGTCCGGCAGCCATCAAGCAGCTGGAAGTTTTGGGTGAAAAGACCGGTGTTCCCGTTTTTTCGTTGGGGGATAAAGTGAATCCGGTGGAAATTGCCCGTAAGGCTTTAGAGCAGGCTAAAGCGCATGGCAATGACTATCTTTTGATTGATACCGCCGGTCGTCTGCACATTAATGAAGAATTGATGCAAGAGCTGGCGGGGATTAAAGAGGCAACCATGCCTACGGAAATTCTTTTGGTTGTTGATGCCATGGCCGGCCAGGATGCAGTTAATGTAGCGGCGACCTTTAATGAACAATTGGAGATTAGCGGGGTTATCCTCACTAAGCTGGATGGTGATGCCAGAGGTGGGGCGGCGCTTTCGGTGAAGGCGGTTACAGGCAAGCCCATCAAATTTATCGGTACAGGTGAAAAACTGGAATCTTTGGAGCCCTTTTATCCCGACCGCATGGCCTCACGTATCCTAGGTATGGGTGATGTTTTAACTTTGATTGAAAAGGCACAGTCCGTTGTTGATGAAGAAAAGATGCAGCAAATGGAAGAAAAGCTGCGCAAGGCACAATTTACTTTTGATGATTATTTGGAACAAATGGAAAGCATGCGTAAAATGGGTGGTATGGAAGAAATTATGGGTATGATCCCCGGTATGAATAAACAGCTGAAAAATGTGCAGCTGGATGATAAACAATTTGATGTAGTTGCTTCGATTATTCATTCCATGACTCCAAAAGAAAGAGCCAACCCCAGTTTGATTTCCGGTTCACGCAAGCAACGCATTGCTAAAGGTTGTGGACGGCAGGTGCAGGATGTTAACAGGCTTCTGACTCAGCATAAACAAATGCAACAGATGATGAAGCGCATGAACAGTACCGGTATGGTGAGCAAAAAAGGCAAAAAGGGTAAAAAAGGCATGATGCCGTTTCCTTTTATGTAATATAAAGACTAATTGAAATAAAAACTTGTTAAGGAGGTGAAAGAATGGTTACAAAAATCAGATTAAAAAGAATGGGTGCCAAAAGGGCTCCTTTTTATCGTTTAGTAGTGGCTGATTCCCGTTATCCCCGTGATGGGAGATTCATCGAAGAAATCGGTTATTATGATCCGACTAAAGATCCTGTGGTGATTAAAATTGACGAGGAAAAAGCCATGAAATGGCTTGCTACAGGTGCACAGCCTTCTGATACTGTGAGAAATCTAATGAAAAAAAGTGGTGTTTGGGCTAAAAGGACTGAAGAATTGACTAAATAAAGCAATTTTTTAGTCGTTGCAAAGAGGTGTTAAAAATGAAAGAGCTCATAGTTCATATTGCCAAATCTTTGGTTGAGGATCCTTCTGCTGTAGTTGTCCAAGAAGAGGAAAGGGATGACTTGATCGTGCTTGCTTTGAATGTGGCCTCTGATGACATGGGTAAAGTTATTGGTAAACAGGGACGCATTGCCAAGGCGATTCGTGTGGTTTTAAAAGCCGCCGCCGGCAGAGATGGCAAAAAATACGTTTTAGAAATTGATTAAGGTGAGGGGGCGGGCCGAGGGTTCGTCCCTTTTATATCAGGAGTACTTTATAGATGATAGAAATGACGGAAAAATATAATATCACGGTAGGAAAGATTGTTGCAGTTTTTGGTGTTAAGGGTCAACTTAAGGTGGAATGCCTTAGCGATTTTCCCGAAAGATTTTCACCAGGTAATAGTTTTTTTGTGGAAAAAACCGCTCAGGTTTTGACACTTGAATCTACTCATTGGCATGGGAAGCGGCTGCTTTTGAAGTTTTTATCGATTGATGACAGGACTGCCGCCGAAACACTATGCCCTTCCTTACTTAAGATACAAGAGGATCAGTTAATGCCACTGCCTAAAGGGCATTATTATCATTTTCAGATAGTGGGACTTACTGTTTACGAAGGGGAAAATAAATTGGGTGTGGTTACGGAAGTGAGAGATCACCTTGCCCATGATATATATATTATTAAAAAAGAGTCAGGCAAAGAGTTGTTGCTACCTGCCTTAAAGTCAATTGTCAAAGATATATCTTTGGCTGATGGGGTGATGAAAGTAAAGCTGCCATCCGGCTTAGATGATTAAGATGAGGGTATGATTATGCTGATTGATATTTTGACACTTTTTCCGGAGATGTTTGTTCCGCTCGAGCATAGCATTATTAAAAGAGCCGTTGAAAGGGATCTGCTGCAAATAAATTTGACTAATATACGCGACTATACTACGGATAAGCACCATATTACCGATGATCGTCTGTATGGGGGAGGTGCCGGCATGGTGATGAAACCAGAGCCTATTTTTGCGGCGGTGGAGGCCGTGAAAAAAAATGCGGCTCGCGTGATTGTGACCAGCCCGCAAGGACAACCTTTTAACCAGCAGTTGGCACAGGAATTGGCGCAGGAAGAACAGCTGATTTTTATTTGCGGTCATTATGAGGGAATTGATGAAAGGGTTATTGAGCATTTGGCTACGGATGTTATTTCTCTGGGTGATTTTGTGTTGACCGGGGGAGAGATTCCTGCTTTGGCTATGGTAGATGCGATAAGTCGCTTAATTCCCGGGGTTTTAGGGCATGAAATGGCGGCACAGGAAGAGAGCTTTAGCGAGGGATTATTAGAATATCCGCAGTATACCAGGCCAGCTGCGTTTAGAGAATGGACCGTGCCGGAGGTTTTGCAGAGTGGACATCATGCTGAAATAGCTAAATGGCGACGGCAAAAATCCCTGGAAAGAACTTTAAAATATCGACCTGATTTATTAAAGGGGGCGGCACTTACTCCTGCTGATACAGCACATTTAAAGGAAATAAAACAGGGGATGGAGCGACCATTCAGGGTTTTTGTGGCTTTAATACATTATCCTGTTTATAATAAAAAAAGACAGGTCATTAATACGTGTTTGACTAATCTTGATTTGCATGATATTGCACGTGTTTGCATGACTTATGAAATAATGCAATATTACTTGGTGCAACCTCTTAAAAAGCAGCAGCAGTTATTTGGTGAGCTTTTGAAATATTGGCAAGAGGGCTTTGGTGCTCATTACAATCCTGATCGCCGGGAAGCGTTATCCAAGGTACAGTTTAAGGATAGTTTGCAATTTGTTATTGAGGAGATTAAGTCTAATTATCCGGGAGATCTTTATTTGCTTGCCACCAGTGCTACGGGTGTTCATGTAGAAGGAAAGACTCAATCATATGCAGCTATGCGTTTGCAAATGGAGCAACGCGGGGGTAATTATTTATTGCTTTTTGGTACCGGTTGGGGCTTGGCAGATGAGATAATGGAGGCAGCCGATTTTTATTTACAACCTATTTATGGTAATGGCGGCTATAATCATCTTTCAGTACGTAGCGCCGCAAGTATTATAATTGACCGTTTATTGGCTGAAGAAAATTTGCGATAAGTAGAGAAAATTGCTTGCAGAGGATTTATAGTTATGATATAATATGTTGTATGTTTTTATATAGAGGCTGGTCCGCTGCTACAGATCAAGTTATGGGCATGAACAGCCAATGAAAAAGGAGGATTTATTAAAATTATGAATATTATTCAAACCCTGGAACAGGAGTTAGTTAAAAAGGATATTCCTGATTTTCGCGCCGGGGACACTGTGAAAGTCCATGTTAAGATTGTCGAGGGTGTCAGAGAGCGTATTCAGATTTTCGAAGGGGTCGTTATCAAAAGAAAAGGCGGCGGTATTAACGAGACTTTTACGGTTCGTCGTTTATCTTATGGTGTCGGTGTGGAGAGAATTTTCCCGCTTCATTCACCACAAATCGAAAAAATTGAAATTAAGCAACAAGGTAAGGTTGCTCGTGCTAAGCTTTATTATCTGCGCAAGTTAACCGGTAAGGCAGCCAGAATCAAAGAAATTCGCCGTTAGCAAATGCAAAAGGAGAGCAAAAACTCTCCTTTTTATTTTTGTTGTCCAATGCTTGTTGTTTATGTTAAAATTAAATAAAGAAAATAAAAGTATGAGTGAGGCGATTACTGTGATTTCATCCAATGATTTTAAAACCGGTGTTTCCATAGAAATTGATGGCGACGCCTATCAGGTTGTCGAATTTCAGCATGTTAAACCAGGTAAAGGAGCGGCTTTTGTTCGTTCCAAACTAAAAAATGCCCGTACCGGTGCGGTGATTGAGAGAACTTTTCAGGCTGGGGAAAAAATACCCAAAGCTCATTTAGATAGAAGAGAAATGCAATATCTTTACCATGATGGCGAATCCTATGTTGTAATGGATATGGAAACTTATGACCAAATTAATTTGAGTGAAGAGCAAATCGGTGATGGCAAAAACTATCTGAAGGAAAACATGATTTTAATGGTTTTATTTTTTAAGGATAAAATTATTGGAGTTGATATGCCCGGACAAGTAGAATTAGAGGTTGTTGAAACGGAGCCTGGGATAAAAGGTGATACGGCCTCCGGCGGCAATAAGCCTGCTACACTTGAGACAGGATACGTTTTACGAGTGCCCTTTTTTATTAATGTGGGAGATGTTTTGCGGATCAATACTAAAACTGGTGAATACCTCGAAAGAGCATAAATACCTTTGAGTTTGTGCATAATAATGATGTTTTATTCTACCTATTATAAATATATATAAATCTATATAAGTAAAAAGGAGGATGCCAATTATGAAAGAATTACAGCAGAAAATATCCTATTTACAAGGGTTGGCCGAGGGATTGGATTTAGAAAAATCTTCTGAAGGTAAAGTAATTGCCGGTATTTTAGATGTTTTAGATGATTTGGCGGATTATGTTGCTTACTTGAAGGATGATCAAGATGATTTAGCCGATTATGTAAAAGGTATGGATAGTGATTTATCCGATCTGGAAGATGATTTTTATCTCGAAGATGATGATCTTTTAGAAGATGACCTTGTTGACGTAACTTGCCCTGAATGTGGTGAAGATGTTTTATTTGATGAGGACATTATCTATACTGATGATTTAGTGGAGGTTGTTTGTCCGGCATGCGGTGCAGTGGTCTTTGTTAATGATGAGCAGGATGACGAATTGCTTTGCGATGCTACATCTGAGGATGAGGCTGATGATTCCGAATAAAAAGACAAGAAGCGCAGGAATAAAATTAATGGTTTAGTTAAAAGAACCGAAACTTAAGTTTCGGTTCTTTTTTGTTTAGAAGCTGTTTTTTATTATAAAAGCTTGACTCATTATGCAGTAAAATAAAGAAGTTTTCTCAAAAACCTCGCCTTTAAAGGCGAGGCTAATTTTTTGGGTACCAGATGAGTAGTTTTTATTAATTATTCGTCTGTTCTAATACTCGTCCGCACTTCATATAATTTCTCAGATAGATAAAAAGGGAGGGGGAGGAGGATGTGGCTTATGCAGGGGTTGATTTGCAGGGGGTTTTTTCTTACTTACCGCTTAAAGTGCGGCAAAAACTAGAAGGGCTGCCGCCTCAGAGGCTCTCGGACTTAGAAGAGATTCGTTTGCGAGTGGGGCAGCCGGTTGCTTTGCGCTTTCAACAAACGGAGTGTTTTTTGGCAGCTGATAATAGCTGTGTTAGTGATCCGCAAGCGGGGGAGATCCTGTCAGCCCAAGAGATGCAGCAAGCCGTGCTGCTTTTATCTAACAGTTCTTTTTATGCTATCACAGAGGAATTACAGCGAGGATACCTGACATTACCCGGTGGACATCGTGTAGGGTTATGTGGCAGGGCAGTCTTGGCTGATGGTTTTCTGAAAGCACAGACGGATATTTCCGGTATTAATGTGCGAATAGCACGTGCTTTATTGGGGGTCGCAGATAGCATTTATCCTTTGCTGCGTAATCCCCATTTAGATGGTAGACCCTATAATACTTTGTTAGTAAGTCCGCCACGAGCCGGTAAAACCACTATTTTGCGTGACTTGGCAAGGCGTTTTTCTCAACAGGGATATAATGTCAGCATTGTGGATGAACGTTCAGAGATTGCAGCTATGTGGCAGGGGGAGGCTCAGTTTTCGATTGGCCCACGCAGTGATGTTATGGATGCTTGCCCCAAAGCCGAGGGCATGATGTTGATGATTCGTTCTATGTCTCCGGATATTATTATTTGTGATGAAATTGGGCGACAAGAGGATGCCTATGCGATTCGAGAAGCCATTAATGCCGGCGTCAGTATTATTGCCAGTGCCCATGGCTGTAATGAGTCGGATCTTTGGCGGCGGCCTGTTTTAAAGCAGATTTTAGAGGAAAAATCTTTTGAGCGAATCGTGTTTTTGTCACGGCGACAGGGGCCCGGTACTGTAGAATATATTTTGCAAGCGGATGAAGAGAAAGAAGAGGAGAGTAATGCTAAAAATTATAGGTGCGGTTATGATCATTTTTGTATCAGTGAGCATCGGGCGCTTGCTAGCCGCTGAACTGGATAAACGCTGTTACTTACTACATGATTTGCAGCAAGGTCTTTTAGCTTTGGAAAGGGAGATCAGCTATACTAAGACACCGCTGCCGCAGGCTTTAAAAACGGCGGCTGAGGCAGGTGGAAGATCAGCAGTGGTTTTTCATTATACTGTCGATCTACTGAACCGGCGACAAGGAATAAGTGCCCAAAGAGCCTGGGAATTGGCTTTAGAAAAAGCTAGTCATGAATTGCCTTTAAAGGCGGAGGACTTGTTTATTTTAAACTCATTTGGCAGAGGTTTGGGGCTTTCTAATGCAGAGGATCAGGTAAAAAGGCTTGAATTAAGCAGGCAGCGCTTGTTTCAGGCCGAGGAGCTGGCAAAGGATCAGGCTAGACGTTTGGGTAAAGTATGGAAAAACCTGGGCTGGGCTGCCGGTATTGCTATTGCCATTATATCATTTTAGAGGAGGGGAGATATTGTGCAGGGAACAGGTATTATCTTTTTTATTACGGCATTAGCAATTGCTGTGACTGTTTTACATACTTTCCTCAAACAGGCCGGACGTGATGAATATGCTTATTTAACTTTAATAGTGGGTTTGGCAATCGGTTTATTAAAGGTATTGCCTGTGATTCAGGAACTTTTTGCAGGTGTAGAAACGGTTTTTATGTTGTATTGAATGAGGAGGGCGTCCGATGCAAAGCTTATTGCCGGTGATTGGTTTGGCAGTTTTAGCGGCTATTTTAGCTGTCTTTCTCAAAGAAAGTAAAATGCCTGTCTTAGGGGTTTTGCTGACTCTAGTGGCGGGAGCATTAATTTTTATTATGCTGTTGCCTCGTTTGGGACAGGTTTTGGGCATGTTTGTAGATTTAGCTGATAAGACGCAGATTAATACTTATTATTTAGCAACCTTGTTTAAAATTATCGGGGTGGCTTATATTGCTGAATTTGCAGCCCAATTGTGTCGGGATGCCGGACAGGGAGCGTTGGCCTTTAAAGTGGAATTAGCGGCCAAAATTGGCATATTGCTATTGGCTATGCCGATTATGGCGGCTATTTTACAATCTATCTTGAGGTTTTTGTCATGAAAAGAATACTCCTCATAGGCCTGGTTTTTTTCATAATAGTGATGTCACCCGGTACTGCCTGCGCTTCTGCAGAATCGTCACCATCCGTCCCATTTGCGAGTCAGACGTCAGATATTTTAGAGGATGCTTCTTTAGAGGAAATTGATGATTACTTATATCATTTGGACAACAATTTATCTGAATTTTTGGAGGATTTTTCACTTTCGGGTATTTGGCGAGGGGTTAAAGACGGTGATTTTCAGCTGAGCGCCAGTGGCCTGTTTGCTCTTTTAGGTAAAGTATTTTTTAAGGAGGTTTTGGCCAGCTGGGCTTTATTGGGACAGCTGCTGCTATTGGCGTTATTGTCGATCATTCTTTCCAGTTTGGGTGGTGCCTTTGAAAAGGAGAATATTTCCAGGCTGGCACGGGGGGTGATTTACCTGCTGTTGGCAGCGATTGCTATTAGCGCCTTTTCCGTTTCTCTTGAGGTGGCCAAGGAAGCTGTGGATATGATGAGTGGGTTTCTCTATGCGGTGTTGCCTCTTTTGATGATCTTGCTGGCAGCCATGGGAGGGGTTTCTTCGGTAGGAATTTTGCATCCCAGTATGTTATTTGCCATCAGTGTTTTAATGACAGCGATGAGTAGAATCATTTTTCCTCTGATTTATTTTTCGGCTATTTTGCGTTTAATCAGTCATATTTCCTCTAAATTCAGCGTTGATAAGCTGGCGGGATTATTTAAGGATATTGCTTTAGGATTTATGAGCTTTGGTGTGGGGATTTTTATTGCTTTTATGGGGGTTTCCGGGATTGCCAGTGCTTCTATAGATGGTTTGGCGGTCAAGGCAGCCAAATCGGCAAGTGGTTTTATACCCATTGTGGGTAGATCTTTTGCAGATGCTTTAGATAGTGTTTTGGGGACAGCGCTGCTTTTAAAAAACGGCATAGGTGTAATCGGGGTAGTAGTGATACTGGTAATTTGTGCTCTGCCCGCCGCAAAAATTCTTGTGCAGGTATTAATTTTCCGCTTGGCCGGAGCGGTTATTCAGCCCTTAGGGGATAAGCAGCTGGCCAATGCCTTGACGGGATTATCCAATGCTCTTTTATTATTATTTGCGGCAGTAGCTATCTGTGGTTTACTATTCTTTTTCTTATTAGCTATCAGTATCGGGGTCGGTAATATTACGATGATGATGAGGTGAGGGCATGGAAATAGTCGCGGGGATAGTCCGCAATGTCGTTGTTTTAGTCGTTTTAGCCGTTTTTCTAGAAATGCTTTTACCTTTTGGAGTTTTAAGTCGTTTTATTCGTTTGGTGATCGGTTTACTGTTATTGGCGGCGGTTTTAAATCCGCTTTTAGTGTTAGTTAATCATACTCCTTCAGCACCTGTTTTTATCGAGGAGGATTACAGCCAAAAAACAGAAGAGATTTTAGAAAAAGGGGATGATTTATCACGATCCTTAGAAAATCAGGCCTCGCAACAATATCAAGAGGGGATAGTCGGTCAAATTGAGGCGCTGGTACTGTTAGTCCCAGGGGTTAAAGAAGCTATGGTTGAGGTAAGGTTACAGGAAGAGGGGAAGATTTTAGAGCAGGTAGAGATTTTTGTCCGGCCGGAGGATGGGCAAGCGGGGAGTATCGCTTTAAAGCAAAAAATTGTTTCTAGTATCAGTGGTTTTTTTTCACTGGATGAAGAAAATATAATCGTTAATTTTCAACAAGGAGAAGCGGAAGATGGGTGATAAAATGTCTACAAAAAAGGAAAAATCAGAAAAGATAGATGCTCGGGAAGAACCAAACAACCAAACCAAGAACCGTTTTTCGCCGAGTAATTGGTGTAAAAAAGAAAAAAAATTGCTTTTTAAACTGGGGGCAGTCTTGATTGTCGGCTTAATTTTTATGAATGTAGTTTCTAGTGGTTCATCCTCTGATAAGCAGCCGGCAGCTCAAGAGGTCTCTGCAGACAGTGGCGGTCATCGCAGCAATGAGGCGCAGATAGAAAGGCAACTGGGAAATGTTTTAAGCAAAATAAAAGGGGCAGGTGAGGTTAGTGTGGCGATTACTTTCGAATATAGTGCAGAATCGGAATATGCTGTTAATCAGGAGACAGTTGATCGCATCAGTACCGAGGGGGTAGAAAAAACTGTTGACAGTCAGGAGACGCAGCATAAAACTTCAATTGCAGAGCAAGATGGTTCACCTGTTTTAATTAAAGAATACATGCCAAAGGTAAAAGGTGTTTTGGTTGTGGCAAGCGGTGCCGGGAAGGCAGCAGTCAAACGTCAACTATTTAAGTCAGTGGAGGGTCTTTTGGGTGTTGCGGCACATAGAATTAATGTTGTAGAAGGATTATAAGGAGATTTGGAGGAGAGAAAAATGAAAAAACCCCATAAAACATCGGCTAAAAAATGGCTTATTGTCTTATGCATGGCTTGTTTGACTTTTGTGGTCTACAATGTGTCACAGGAGGGGCCTTTGGATAAATACAATAATCCCGGCGAAGTGGTGCAGGTGGCTGCCGGTAATGAACAGGTTCAAGTGCAGTCAGGGGACTCCGGAGTTCATCAACAAAGCGGTGATTTTTATGAAAACTATCGTTTGGAAAGAGAAAAGGTCAGAAGTGAATCATTGGAATTATTGAAATCGATTATTGAAGATCCTCAGGCTGATGCTGAGGCGAAAAAAACAGCTCGCCAAGAGGAAATAGTCATGGCCAAAAACATGGAACAAGAGCTTTTAATAGAGACACTTTTGGCAGCTAAAAACATTCCTAATGCGGCGGCTTTTATTCAGGATGAAAAAATCACTGTTGTTATTGATGAACAGGTAGATGATCAAATGGCCGGGAAAATTGCTGACATTGTAGATGGCATTACGGGGATCGGTTATGAAAATGTAGTAATTATTACCAGAGAGCAATAATTATTTGAGGGCGGTTGATATTTTTGTTGCTACTTTAAAGTATATCTGTTATAATAAATAAAAGTCTTTTTTTTGGATTATAATGCGTTTTGACCTTAAGTATCAGCACTTTAAGGAGGGTTTCTTATGACTGATAAAAAAGAAGAATTTATGGAAACTTCGATTGATAGTACAGGTTCGGTAAAAATCGCTAATGATGTGGTCGCAACTATTGCCAGTTTAGCTGCAACTGAGGCCGAAGGGGTCGCTGGAATGAGTGGTGGTGTCGTTGGCGGGATTGCTGAAATGCTGGGTCGTAAAAACATGACCAAAGGAGTCAAGGTTGAGGTCGGCGAAAGCAATGCTGTTTTAGACATCTATATTATTGTTGAATTCGGTTTTCCCATTCAAGATGTAGCTCAAGATGTGCAGGGACGTGTCAAAAAAGCCGTTGAAAGCATGACCGGTCTTGCTGCAGCTACAGTTAATATTCATGTTCAAGGAGTTACATTTCCTAAAGGTCATCCGGCTTCCGGCAAATCAGAATGATAAAAAGTGGCCGCTACGCCCTAAGATGTAGCGGCCCTTATTATAGCTTTTTGAATTCAAGGAGGAGCAAAGATGAATGTGCTTAGAAGAATACTTTTGGTTTTATGGAGTTTATTTTTAGTTGCGATAGGTTTGGCTTTGGTAGCTACTTTAATTAATTCTAAAATTGCTTCATATTGGTTGACCATGTTTAATAATGTTCTTTCCGGAGGCGTTTTTATACCCGCTTTGGCGGCGATTGCCTTTGTCGCTCTGGGGGTTTTTGGCATTATTGTTGCCTGCCATTTCCAGCGCCGAGTTAATTTAGTGGCCATTTCGAAAAGTGAAAGCGGGCAGGTCAATATCAGCCTGCAAGGGGTTGAGCAGATCGTCAAAAAATCTGTGGAAGATATCAAAGAGATTAAAGATTCCAAAATTTATATGCGTGCCCTTCCGGAGGGTATAGCCATTCATCTTAAAATAGATATTCCTCAGGGAACGATCGTTCAGGATTTATCCGAGCTCTTGCAGCAAGAGGTTAAAACATATGTGGAAAAAATTACTTCTTTAAACGTTTTAGAGGTTAAAGTTACTGTTAGCAATATTGTTGCTGCATCGCCAACCTTAAACACAATTACTGATTAAGGATTTTCAATTGACTAAAAACCTATTTAAGGTGGAGATTTATAATGGACTGGTCTAAGCTTTTATTTTATGTTTTGGAAAATCATCGTGGTAAAGTTATCGGAGTTATTATCGGCTTGATTTTTGGTATCTGTATCGTGGCGGGTAATTTTTGGGCTGCCGTAGTTATTATTATTTGCTTGCTTGTCGGGTTTTATATTGGCAAAAAGGTGGACGATAAGGTTGATTTCAAGCAGGTTGTTGATAAGATTTTTGACAAACGGGATTAAATGGAGGAATAGAAGATGTCCAGAAACAAAGCACGTGAAACTGCTTTGCAGATGAGTTTTCAGCTCGATGTGGGGAAAAATGATTGGACAATGGCACAAGCGACTCTCAATGAGTCGGGAATTTCGGCAGAAAATCAAGAATTTGTGCTTTCTTTAGTACAGGGAACTTTAAGACATCTTCAGAAAATTGATCAACTAATTAATAAATACAGTAACCAATGGCAGGTAGACCGCTTAGCAAATGTTGATAGAAGTATTTTGCGTATGGCAGTATATGAGCTGCATTTTCTTTCCGGTTCTGAACCCAAAATTGCTATTAACGAGGCCATTGAACTAGCCAAAAAATATAGTACAGAGGAGTCAGGGGCCTTTGTTAATGCTATCTTAGATAGCATTAACAAAGATGGACAAGCTGAATGAGCCGTAACAAGAGTAAAAAAAAGCGAATTTGGGAATTAAGATAAGTTGTTAGACTGATCCTTTGTTAGTAGTTGATGGTGAAATAATAAAAGCGAATCATAATAGTGTTTCGCTCACAGAAAAGGGTTTGTGTAATTTATCTCAATTGCAGACCTTTTTTCTTCATACTTAGTGCTCTTGTGGATTGTTTTATAAAGTGACACAGATAAATAGATGTTTTTATTTTCATAAAAAAGGCCGTGGGCTCATGTTTTAGTAGATTATGATATGTTGATTTTTCATATTGAGCAGGCATTAAGGGGAGTTTTGCAGCTACCTCGAATATTTTTCTTTACTAACAAATAGTTGTCGGTAAAGATATTCCATGTTGCTTGTAAGCCTTTGTGTTAGGCTTTTAGCGAGCAGATCTTTTTGGTTTTTTGTTTTTTCTGTGGCATTTGAGCGTCGGATCAATTTACAAAAGATAAACATAATCACACTTTAATCTATTTATAAAAGGAGTTGCTTAGCCATGTCTGATCAGGATCAGAACAAAATTGATTTAAAACTTTTGGAGCCTTTTTTGGATATCCATGCTAAGTCAAAAATTAACCTAATTTCCTTGTTGCAACAGGCACAGGAAATTTATGGTTATTTACCGCAGGAAGTTGTTAAACACATTAGTCAAAGTTTACAAATTCCTTTGGTTCGTTTGACAGGATTGATTACATTTTATGCTCAATTTCGTTTGACACCGCCGGGTAAATACAAAATTTTGATTTGTGACGGTACAGCCTGTCATGTGAACAATGCTATGAAGATAGCGGATAAAGTAGAAGAAGTTGTGGAATCAGCTGAAGGAAAGGTTTCCTTTGATGGTTTATTTTGTTGGGAAAAAGTTGCCTGTTTAGGCTGCTGCAGTTTATCGCCGGCGATGATGATCAATGGGAAAATTTATGGTAAGCTAACTCCTGATTTGATAGTACAGATTATTGAGGACTTAAGACAAAAAGAGCAAGAGGGGAGTGAGGCATAATGCGTTTGCTGTTGGGGTATGGAAGCTGCGGTTTGGCTGCCGGAGCGGCGGCGGTTGACGATGCTTTATGTGCAGTTTTGGGGGATTCACTACCCGTTGAAAAGGTAGGTTGTAACGGGATGTGTTTTGCCGAGCCTTTGCTGCAAATTATTGATGATAAAGGTTCTTCAACTTATTATGGTCGTTTGGATGGACAAAAGGCAACGGCTTTGGCTGAGAGCATAAAACAAGGAAAACTGCCTGCATCTGATGTGGTTTCTGCTGATGAATTGGACTTTTTGAAAAAACAGACCAGGGTTGCTTTGGCTAACTGCGGGGTTATTGATCCACAGAATATTCAAGCTTATTTGTCCGTAGATGGTTACGGCGCTCTTAAAAAAGCCCTTTCAAAGGGTTCCGATTTCGTGATTGAAGAAATTAAAAAATCACAATTACGTGGTCGAGGTGGCGCGGGTTTTCCTACTTGGCGCAAATGGTTAGCAGCTAAAGAGGCTGTCGGGGAGAAAAAATATATCATTTGTAATGCCGATGAGGGGGATCCGGGTGCTTTTATGGATCGCAGTATTTTGGAGGGTGATCCCCACTGTGTGATTGAAGGGATGATTCTGGCGGCTTTGGCTATAGGTGCCTCTGAGGGCATTGTTTATGTACGGGCAGAATATCCACTAGCAGTTAAACGCCTGCAAATTGCTATTGACCAGGCGAAGGCTGCCGGATTTTTGGGTGATGATATTTGTGAGAGCGGGTTGTCGTTTAATATTAAATTATTTAAAGGTGCTGGGGCTTTTGTTTGTGGTGAAGAGACTGCTTTAATGGCTTCTTTGACAGGTGAACGCGGGATGCCTTATTTGAAACCTCCTTTCCCTGTACATAAAGGGTATCAAGGTTTTCCTACAAGCATTAATAATGTAGAGACTTTTGCTAATGTACCATGGATTATTAGAAATGGTGGCGCCGCTTTTTCCCAAATGGGAACAGAGGACAGTAAAGGAACCAAAGTTTTTGCTTTGGCCGGGCGAACCAAAAGGGGCGGATTGGTGGAGGTTCCCATGGGGATGACCTTAAAGGAGCTGATCTTTGGTATTGGCGGAGGGATTGTTGATGATCGTCCTTTTAAAGGAGTGCAAATCGGCGGCCCTTCCGGAGGATGCTTGCCGGAAAGTCTGTTGTCTACCCCGATTGAATATAAAAGTCTTTCTGCTACGGGGGCTATTATGGGTTCAGGCGGCATGGTAGTAATGGATGATAAGACATGTATGGTGGAGATGTCCCGTTTTTTCATGGATTTTATTAAAAAGGAAAGCTGTGGACGTTGTTTGCCTTGTCGAACCGGAACTAAGCGCATGCTGGAAATACTTTCAAGGATTGTTGATGGGGAGGCTTTAGATGGCGATTTAGAGGACTTGCGCCAATTAACAAAATATGTGAGCACTGCTTCTATGTGTGCTCTGGGCGGCACTGCCCCTAATCCGATTCTTACCACTCTTAAATACTTTGAGGATGAGTATACGGATCATCTTGAAAAAAAATATTGTGCGGCCAAACAGTGTAAAAATCTTATAAATTTTGTTATTGATCAAGATCTTTGTACCGGTTGTACTCTATGTGTCAGCAGTTGCCCCGTTGAGGCGATTTCCGGTGAGGCAAAGCAGGTGCATAGTATCGATGAAAAATGTATAAAATGCGGCGAATGTGTTGAGCATTGTCCTTTTGAAGCGATTAAGATAACCAGCGGGGAGGTGCTGTCATGAGTTTGGTGATAGACGAAAAAATAGTAGAGTTTACAGAAGGTCAAACGATTTTAGAGGCGGCACAAGCTGCCGGTATTGATATACCTAATCTTTGTCATACACAGCTTTTAGAGCCTTTTGGCAGTTGTGGTGTTTGTATGGTGGAGATTGAGGGGAGGCCAAAGCCTGCTCGTTCTTGTGCAACCTTGGCAGAAGATGGCATGGTGATTCGTACCGAGACTCCACAACTCGTGGAATCTAGAAAAATGGCCATGAAATTGATTTTGACTGATCACCGCGGTGATTGTCGTGCACCTTGTCGAGAAGCTTGTCCTTCTAACAATGATTGTCAAGGTTACATTGGATTGGTGGCTAATGGTCGCTATGCTGAGGCGATTCGTTTAATTAAGGAGGACAATCCTTTGCCGGCCTGCATTGGGCGAATTTGCCCCCATCCTTGTGAGGATGAATGCCGCCGGATGGCCAAGGATATTAATTGCTGGCCGCATGGTGAATGTATTCAGGATTGTGATGAACATTGTCACCGTGAATTGGCAAAACAGGCCTTACAAATAGCTAAAATTAAACAATTTGTGGGTGATTGGGATTTAGCGCAAGCAGTTCCTTATCAGCCGCCCCTTGCGGAGAAAACCGGTAAAAAAGTAGCCATCGTAGGCAGCGGGCCGGCGGGACTTTCCGCGGCTTATTTCCTGTTGCGTCTGGGTCATGAACCGGAAATTTTTGAAGCTATGCCACAAGCTGGCGGCATGTTGCGTTATGGCATTCCGCAATATCGTTTACCTAAAGATGTGGTTGATCAAGAGATTGCTTTGATCGAAAAAATGGGTTTAAAGATTCATTATAACAAGCGCTTAGGTCAGGATGTTACTTTGCAGGAATTGCGTGATAAATATGATGCGGTATTTTTAGCAGTTGGTGCTTGGAAGAGCATTGATTTGGGTTGTGAAGGAGAGAAACTGTCGGGTGTTTGCGGCGGTTTGGAATTCTTGTTTAAGGCCGCCCATGGACAGGAATCATGTGCCGGTCAAAAGGTGGCGGTTGTCGGTGGCGGTAATACTGCGATAGATGCTGCTCGGACGGCTGTACGTTTGGGGGCCGAAGAGGTGGAGATCATTTATCGGCGTACTGATGACGAAATGCCTGCCACCAAGTGGGAGGCGGCAGAAGCTCTTGAAGAAGATATCTATATTCGTTACTTAATGTCACCTCTTAAAGTTTTCTCGAAAAATGGTAGAGTTGCCGGATTACGGTTACAAAAAATGGTGCTTTGTGAACCTGATGAAAGCGGACGCTGTCGTCCGGTACCGCTAGAAGGTGAGATTGAAGAACGTGAATATGATCGCATAATCGCAGCCTTTGGACAGCAGGTGGATCCTGTTGGACTGGATGGGGTTGAGTTGACAAGAAAAAATACTATTGCGATTGATGAGGGGACTTTTACAACCAATCTGACGGGAGTTTTTGCCGGAGGGGATGGCACTAATAAGGGTCCTGACATTGCGATTTCCGCAATTGCCGACGGCAAAAATGCCGCCAAAGTTATTGATAGTTATTTTGCGGGTCAGATTAAACGGATTGAAAAGCCCTTTTTAGTAACTAATGAAGATTATACCAAGATTGAGATTGCTCCTCATAAATTGGCAAACAAGGTTAAAGTCACTTTACTTCCGCCGGGAGAACGCAAGCAGACCTTTGATGAGGTAGCTTTACCTTATACTGAATATGAGGCTCAAAAAGAGGCTTCACGCTGCTTAGAATGCGGGTGTCATGATTTATATAATTGTAAATTGCTGCCCCTACTGCAAAAGTATAATCCACAGGGTGAAACTTTTGCCGGTGAGGTGCATATTCATCATCGGGATCCCTCACAGCCAACGATTTGGCGTAATTTAAACAAGTGCATTCTTTGTGGTTTATGTATTAATGTTTGCCGTAATATAATTAAGACAGAGGCTTTAGGCTTTTGGGATCGTGGTTTTGATGCCAAGGCGGAACCGCCGTATTTGGAGCCTTTACAAAATAGTGATTGTATAGCTTGTGGTGCTTGTATTCATTTTTGTCCTACCGGTGCCATTGTTGAAAGATGGCCTTTAGGAAAAACGCCGCCTCTGCCTTTAGAAAAAGAACAAATTATTTGTCCTTATTGTGAAGAGGCTTGTCCTTTAGAGATTAGTTCTTATGGGGAATGGTTAGTTGGCGTATTTCCGACGGAGGGTAGAATTTGTTCATTAGGGCATTGGGGATTACTTTTGGATAAAAATGGCGTTGAGCTTAACAATAATCCGGTTGCTCCCGATGACAAGGTTCTTTTAGAGATGATTTATAGAAACCTTGACCTGTACCGTGGGGAATTCCCTGAATTTGATAATTTAGAGGATTTTGTAGCGGAGCTGCGTAGGTTAAGAAAAGATTAGGTGTAAAAATGGCTGAAGTTGTAGAATTTAAAAGATATAGCGTTTCTGATCTTAACTATTATTTAAAAGAGTTGCTTTTAGAGGATGATTTTTTAACTTCTTTAGCAATTCAAGGAGAGGTCGCTAACTATAAAGAGCATAGCTCCGGTCATGTTTATTTTACCTTAAGAGATGAAAAGGCAGCAATTCGTTGTGTGATGTTTCGTCACCAGGCGAGAAAATTAACTTTTTCACCGCAAAATGGTATGCAAATAGTGGTTTTTGGCAGTGCTTCTTTGTACGAAAGGGATGGCTCTTGCCAGTTGTATGCTCAAGAATTGTTTGCTGATGGAGTGGGCCAGGAGTTTATGGCCTTAGAGCAATTAAAAGAAAAACTAGCACAGGAAGGGCTTTTTGCACAAAAAAACAAAAAGCCCTTGCCTTTTTTTGCGAAAAGTATCGGCGTAGTTAGCTCTGCCGAGGGAGCCGCTTGGGCCGATATCCAAAAGGTTGCTTATCAACGCTGGCCACATGTTGAGCTGATGCTCTATCCTACTTTAGTACAAGGTGAGGCAGCGGCTCAAAAGGTGGCAGAAGCTCTTTTGAAGGCCGACCAAAATGGCCATGATGTGCTTTTGCTTTCGCGTGGCGGAGGATCCTCTGAAGATCTGGCGGCTTTTAACACAGAAACAGTGGTAAGAGCGATTGCCACGGCTAAAACACCGATAATCACAGCTATCGGGCATGAGGTGGATTTTACTTTGGCGGATTTAGCGGCTGATGTGCGGGCGGCTACTCCTAGTCATGCTTCGGAAATCATCGTACCTGATCAAGAGGTTTGGCAAGGGGTTTTACAACAATATCAAGAGCGCTTGCAGACTTTATGTTTGCGGAAAATATCCGATAAAAGGGCCGATGTCGATGTAATTGAACGGCGTTTGCATGAGAGAGCGGAAGCAAGATATCGGCAAAAAGAAGAACAATTTATTAAAGCGATGGCGGCTTTGGATCATTTAAACCCCTTAGCGATATTAGAGCGTGGTTATGCTTTATGCACTGATCAAGCGGATCGGCAAATTTGTGACAGTCGGCAGGTCGAGCTGGGACAAGAGCTTCAGGTACGCTTGGCACGAGGCGTTCTATTATGTCAGGTTACGGGGAAGGAGTTGGCAAAATAATGGTTAAAAAAGCTAGTTTTGAAGAAGCGATAGTCCGTTTGGAGGATATTATCAAGGAATTGGAAGAGGAACAAAAACCGCTGGATGAGATGCTATCTTTATATGCTGAAGGGATCAAGCTTTTAGCTACTTGTCGTAAGCAGCTTGATCAAGCTGCAGTAAAGATGCAGGTTTTAGAAACAGAGGAGAATTCATGATGGATGTGCAATCATTTGTTAGCAAACAGAAACCTTTAATTGAAAAATGTTTAGACGAGCTGCTGCCTTTACCCCGGGGATCGGAAAAAATTTTGTATGAAGCAATGCGTTACAGTGTTTTTGCCGGGGGTAAGCGTTTGCGTCCTTGTCTTTTTATTGCGACCATGGAGCTTTTGGAGCAAGACAGCAGTCAATACTTGCCTTTTGCTTGCGCTTTGGAAATGATTCACACTTATTCTTTGATTCATGATGATTTACCAGCTATGGATGATGATGATTTTCGTCGGGGTCAGCCTACCTGTCATAAAGTTTTTGGTGAGGCGCAAGCTATCTTAGCGGGTGATGCGTTGTTAACTTATGCCTTTAATTGCATGTTGAAAATACCCGGACAAGTCGATGCAGCTAATTTGTTAGCTGCTATTGATAAGGTTAGTGATTCAGCCGGTATTAATGGTATGATTGTGGGACAAGTGGTGGATATTGCCTGGCAGGGGCAGAGTTTGACTCAGGAGCAAGTAGATTTTATCCATGAAAAGAAAACGGGGGCACTTTTTAGTGCAGCTATCGTCAGTGCGGCAATTTTGGCGAATGCCACTTCCAAACAGATCGATATTTTAAGTAGTTATGCTCATAAAATCGGCTTGATCTTTCAAATTTCTGATGATATATTGGATGTTACGGGTGATCAAGCGAAGTTAGGTAAGCCTGTTGGCAGTGATGATAAAAATCGTAAGACCACTTATGTATCCTTGTTCGGGCTGAAGGAGGCTCGCCGCATGGGACATCAGGCGGCACAAGAGGCTCGGGAAATATTGATACCTTTTGGTAAAAGGGCTGAGCTTTTACAGCAGGTACCAAGCTATTTTATAGACAGGGATAGTTAACAAGGAGTTACGTGAAAATGAAAAAAGCAATGATTGTGATGAACCCGCATGCAGGTAAGCAGAAGGTGCAAAACAATATTTATGATGTAGTTGATTCTTTATTTTTAAATGGTTATGCGGCTACTGTTTATGCTACTAAAGCCGCCGGAGATGCCACGAATATTGTGATGGATAAAGCAGGAATCTATGATATGATTGTATGTTGCGGTGGAGATGGCACCTTAAATGAGGTGATCAGCGGCATGATGCAGTTAGAAAAAAAGATACCTTTAGGTTATATTCCTGCCGGGACGACCAACGATTTGGCGACCAGTTTATCTATTCCCAAAAACATGGCAGAAGCCGCCCAGGATTTAACCAGTGGCAGGATTTTCCCTTTTGATATCGGTCGATTTAATCAGGATAAGTATTTTACTTATGTGGCAGCTTTTGGTGCTTTATCGGATATTTCTTATACGACCTCACAAAAATTCAAGAGTGTTTTTGGTCATGTGGCTTACGTTATTGCGGCACTTAAGACCCTGCTGCCGGCAGCTGTAAGCTTGATTCCCAAGTATCATGCACGGATTGAATATGATGGAAAAGTGATAGAGGATGATTTTGTTTTTGGTGCTATTTCTAATTCCACTTCTATGGCCGGACTTTTTAAGATGGAGGATGAAGATGTTGGACTCAATGATGGCTTGTTTGAGTTATTATTAATAGAACATAGCAGAAACCCCATCTTGCTTACTTTGACCATGTTGGAGATGATGCTTAAAAAATATGATCGTAAGGGAATTCATATGTTAAGGGCTAAAAATATTAAGATAATTTCCGAAGAGGGTTTGGCCTGGAGCTTGGATGGTGAAAATGGTGGAGTGCATAAAGAGGCACAGATTTTGAATATTAATAAGGGCATTAATTTTATTGTAGGCGAACATGTTAAGGGAGCACTGGGTCAATGAAGAGGCAAATATGCTTGTCGTTTTTGATAGTGTTTTTTACTTTGTCTTTATTAGGCTGCCTTCCGGCAACGGAGGAAAATCCCGGGACTTTGACAGAAAAAACATCTGTTGCAGAACCGTCTGCTCTCACCGAGGAAGGTGTTTTTGAGGTTCTACGGATAGTTGATGGCGATACGATAGAGATTGATTTTTATGGAACAAAAGAAAAGGTACGTTTCATTGGAGTGGACACTCCGGAAAGTGTTCATGCCGATGCCAGCAAAAATGTTCCTTATGGCAAAATAGCCAGTGCTTTTACCCATGAAAAACTAGCAGGCAGCTTTGTTGAATTGGAATTTGATGTGGCGCAGCGTGATAAATACAAACGTTTATTAGCTTATGTGTATTTAGATGGCGAAATGTTTAATAAGACGCTTTTAGAGCTTGGTCATGCCAAGGTTGCTACTTATCCGCCCAATGTCAAATATGTGGATGATTTTGTGGCTCTGGAAAAAACGGCACGGTCTAAGGGATTAGGTGTTTGGCAGGATTATCAACTGCAGTACTCAGATCAGCTGAAAGAAGAATCCGCTTCTCTAGAGGAAGACGGTGAATACATAGGTAATATTTCTACAGGTAAATTTCATCATGCCGACTGTCAAGTCGTAAAAAAGATGGCTGATAAAAACAAGGTTTTATTGCCTTCAACGGCAGAAGCCCAAAAGCAGGGTTTTGTAAAGTGTAAAATTTGTTTTAAATAAAAAACCCTCCCTCTAAATGAAACGGGGAGGATTTTTTTATTTATTTTATTATTTTAATTTATTGACAGTCAGTCCGGCAATCATTTTTGGATAGAAGAAAGTAGATTTTTGCGGCATTTTATCACCGGCTTCAGCAACATCCAATAATTCTTGGACGGCTGTGCTATTCATAAGAAAAGAGAAGAGATATTCTCCGCTATCCACTTTATCAAGGGCTTCTTGATCCTCTCGAGTATAACCGATCCAGCCCTCTTCTGCTAGTTCTTTAGCACCAATTCCCAAAAGATCCTCAAGAATCAGGGAATGGAGAATTGATACATCCAGCTGACGATAGGCAGCGGATTTATCAGGTCTGATTTTAGCGATGGCGCTTTTTTTATCAAGTAAAGAAATTACATAAAATTGTTCTGGAAAATATAGTCCGAAAGAGGGTTTTTCTTTGCCATTAGCAGCGATTTGCTGTAGTATGGTTTTTAGTGCCTGTTCCTTGTTGGAGGCTGCTATTTCCTCTAAAGTAAAGCCGGCTGCTTGTAATTTGTTTAAAAAATCTGCCTTTTGGAAATCGGGGAGGTTTTTAACCATTCTGTGGGTAGGGAGAACCACCAGCCCAGGGTCATAAAGGTTTACCAGGGCAATCATCATGTGATCGCAACCATCAAGACCTTTTTCCCGGCACTCTTTGGCAAAAGCGGAGGCCGTTTCATAGCGATGGTGTCCATCTGCAATATAAACGTGTAGATTTTGGAAATCTTTTTCAATTTCAGCGGTAATATCGGCATCATCAACTACCCAAAGCAAATGTCGCACACCATCGCCATCTGTGATGTCGATATCGGGTGCCTTATTATTGGATCCCCTTGCTAAAGCGTGGTCAATATTGCGGCTTTCTTGAGCAAACAGGCCGAAAATAGGACTGAAATTGGCGAAAGTATGGCGCATTAATTGCAAGCGGTCAACTTTATGTTTAGGTAGGGTTTCTTCATGTGGCAGGACTTGACCCGAATCATAACCCTCTGCTTTAATAGTTGCCATAAAGCCGCTTCTGACAATATTTTGCCCTAAAATTTGAAACTCTTGTTTATAAAGATAAAATGCCGGTTTTGGATCTTGTTTGAGGATATCATCTTGCTGCCATTTTTCGAAAAACTCTTTGGCCCTAATATAGCGGTTATCATTTTCATGATCGCTATCAAAGATTTTACCCCATTCTAAACGGATAATGTTATAGGGACTTGCATGATAAAGATCATCTTGCATAGCTGCATTAATTACATCATATGGTGGTGTTATCACTTTGGATAAATCAGCAGTTTTTTCCGGGTTGTAACGCAAGGCGCAAAATGCTTTTACATCTGCCATGAATAAATTCTCCTTTATTTTAAAATTAGCTAGTTTAAGTATAGGGTATTTTCTCTATTAATTCAAGTAAAAAGAGCAGGGGAAACAGCATTCAATGGCGAAAATATATGTGGACTGAATGGTGTTATGCACTATGAATGGACGAAGAAAAGGGTGGTAATTTGTTAGCAATTGTTAATAGCTGTGCAGTTTTAGGTGTCGATGGTTACCCTGTACAGGTAGAGGTCGATGTTAGTGCGGGATTACCGGCCTTTGATATTGTAGGGCTGCCTGATGCTGCGGTTAAGGAGAGTAAGGAGCGGGTGCGGGCTGCTATTCGCAATTCAGATTTGGAATTTCCGCTGCGCCGTATTACTGTCAATTTAGCACCTGCAGGCATTAAAAAAGAAGGTTCCCTTTTTGATTTGCCGATTGCAATTGGCATTTTAGCTGCTACAAGTCAAATTCCCCAGACGGGCTTAACAGGTGGTGTTTTTGTGGGAGAACTTTCTTTAGAGGGTGCTATTCGTCCGATTTCCGGTGCTTTGGCAATGGCAGATTGTGTTGCAAAAATGCATGAGAAGTTTTATTTACCGGCAGATAATGCCGGTGAGGCTTCAATTGCCGGCGGAATGGATTATTATCAAGTGGATAGTTTGCGGCAAATGCTGCCTTTTTTATGTGGGGAAAAGAAAGCACAGCCGGTAACTGTGGATACTGTCAAATTGCTAACAGAGGCACAGAATCTGCAGTTTTTAGATATGGCGGATGTTAAAGGGCAAGAGGGTGTTAAGCGTGCCTTGGAAGTTGCCGCGGCCGGCGGACATAATATTGTTTTGGTGGGATCTCCCGGTTCAGGTAAGACTATGCTGGCTAAACGTTTACCAACGATTATGCCGGCTTTAACTCTAAATGAGGCGATGGAGGTTACTAAATTATATAGTGTGGCGGGTATTTTGCCCAAAAACCAACCTTTAATTACCGCACGACCTTTTAGAGCTCCCCATCATGGAGCATCCTCGGCCAGCATTATTGGTGGAGGGGCGCATCCTAAGCCCGGCGAAATTAGCCTGGCCAGTCACGGTATTCTTTTCTTGGATGAAATGCCGGAATTTTCTCGGGATGTTCTGGAGGCTTTGCGCCAACCACTGGAGGATAATTTAGTTGTGGTTTCCAGAGTCAGCGGTCGGATTGAATTTCCGGCCTCTTTTCAGTTGGTGGGGGCGATGAATCCTTGCCCTTGTGGTTATTATGGGGATAATTTAAAAGAATGTTCATGTAGTGAGTATACAATCAGAAAGTATTTGAGTAAGCTGTCAGGACCCTTGTGGGATCGTATTGACTTGCATATTGAGGTGCCGAGGGTCAAATATACAGATCTTGCTGAACAAAGAGCCGGTGAAAGCTCGGCGGTGATTAAGACACGGGTCTTAGCTGCTCGAGCTATTCAAGAGGAACGCTTACGAGAAAGAGGGCTTTCTTGTAATGCCATGATGAATCATAGCGATTTAGAAAAATATTGTCAGATTGATCATGAAGGAAGGGAAATGGTGCGGCAGATCTTTATCCATTTGCAGCTTTCGGCACGCAGTCATGACCGTATTTTAAAGGTTGCCAGAACTATTGCCGATTTAGCTGCCAGTGAAATTATTACTGCCGAGCATATAGCAGAGGCAATTCAATATAGAAATCTTGATCGTAAGCTTTTATGATAGATAATAAATGGCTCTTTTTTTAAGAACTATTTTTTATTTATATAAAATAAAAAGGGATTATCTATAATAAAGCGAATTACCAAAAACGTTTATTATTTTTTTATTTGTTGAATATAGATGTTTAAAAAACATTAAAGGATGAATTATGAAATTCAAGCAAAAAAAGCTGGATATTAATGGGCAGCAGCTCTTTTATAAGCAGGCAGGCAGCGGTAATCCTGTGGTTTTACTGCATGGCTGGGGAGTGGATAGTACTACTTTTGAACCGGTGGCTGAGAAACTGGCTGCTGATTTTACTGTTTATAATGTGGATTTTCCCGGATTTGGTCTTTCGCCGGCGCCCAAGAAAGTTTGGTCAGTGTATGATTATGCAGACTGTATTGTCGGTTTTTTGCAAAAACTGGGTTTGGAAAAACCAATTTTGCTGGGGCATTCTTTTGGCGGCAGGATTTCGATTATTCTGGGATCACAAGATATTGCCGGTAAAATCGTTCTCATTGATAGTGCCGGTATTTTGCCTAAGCGTGGTTTATGTTATTATGGAAAGGTCTATAGTTATAAGCTGGCTAAAAAGATATTCTCTCTGCCGGGTTTGCGAAGACAGCGAGATAAGGTTATCGGTAAATGGCAGAAAAAAAGCGGATCCAGCGATTATCAGCAGGCAGAAGGAGTTATGCGAGAGATTTTTGTTAAAGTTGTCAACGAGGATCTCAAGCCTTACTTAGCAAGGATCACGGTGCCGACCTTACTGGTTTGGGGTGATTTAGACCTGGCTACACCCTTGACTGATGCACAAGTGATGGAGAAGTTGATTCCCAATAGTGGTTTGGTTGTTTTGCGGGGTGCGGGTCATTATTCTTATTTGGATAAACTGGGTCAATTTTTATTGGTGATGGACAGTTTTCTTGCTCAGGATAAAATAAATGATGAATAATAGGGGTAAAAAATGTTAGATTTGCTGGCTAAAAGTACAGATATATTTTTTATTTTGTTCGCGGTCTTTTTTGTGCTTTATGTAATTAAAAGATTGCGTAGAGAATTACTGATGTTTCAACTTAACTCTTATCGCAATCAGCGTTTTGGGCATTGGTTGAAAGAGCAGGGCGGGCGGATTTTGTTGAAGCGGGACCTGATTCCGGTGATTTTGCTGTTGATTAGTTGTCTTTTTTCCTCCACTTTGATAACGATGCCTTTATTAGTTATTGTTTATGCCGTGCTTTTTTTCAGCTATCAGCTACCTCCTGAGAAAAAGCCTTTGGTAATGACTAAACGGGCTTTTCGTCTTTATCTGGTTTCTATTATCATTGTGCTTGTTCTCGGCATAATATTTGTAGTTTTCGCTGTTTTATCCGCTAGTTATTTGTGGTTAATTTTGGCAGCTTGTATTGTGAGTCCTTGGCCCTTTTTACCGATGCTGCTGGCCAATCTGATTTTGCTGCCGTTTGAAAAAGCGATTAATAAGGCCTTTTTAAATGATGCCAAAAAAATTATTAGGAGTTTGCCCTTTTTAACCACCATTGCCATAACCGGCAGTTACGGCAAAACCAGTTGTAAAATGATTTTGGGTGAAATATTAACGGAGCAGTTTATGACTTTGGTGACTCCCGCCAGTTTTAATACACCTATGGGGTTAACCAGGGTCATTCGTGAAAGTTTACGGCCTACGCATGAAATGTTTGTGGCTGAAATGGGTGCCAAACAGGCCGGGGACATTCAAGAGCTGTGTGATTTAGTCAGACCTAAAGTAGGGATTTTGACGGCCATCGGGCCGCAGCATTTAGAGACTTTTGGTTCTTTAGATAATATTATCAATACGAAATTCGAGTTGATCAAAAACATCCCTGCGGATGGTTTTGCAGTGCTTAATTTTGATGATGAAGAAATCAAAAAGCGGGCGGCTAATTTTAAATGTCGACAGATTAGCTATGGCTTGGATCCTCAATGGGATTATTATGCCGATGAAATTACCTATAATGCTCGAGGTAGTTCCTTTACTGTTCATGCTCCTAAAGGGCAATCATTATCTTTTACCACTTTACTTTTGGGGAGACATAATATCTATAATATTGTGGCTGCTGTGGCAGCAGCCCATCAGCTGGGATTATCTTTGGAAAAGGCCGCTAAAGCCGTACAAAAGCTTTTACCGATTCAGCATCGTTTGCAATTTATTCCTAATCCACAGGGTTTTAATGTGATCGATGATGCTTTTAACTCTAATCCACAGGGAGCGGCAGCAGCCTTAGAGGTTTTGGCTTGTTTTACAGAAGGGCAAAAAATCATTGTCACCCCTGGTATGGTAGAATTAGGAGAGCAGCAGTATCAACTGAATAAAGCTTTTGCTCAGCAGGCGGCCAAGGTTTGTGATTATATTATTCTGGTGGGGAAAAACCATAGTCAGCCACTACAAGATGGCTTAGCGGCTGCTGCCTATCCGGTTGATCAATATTATGTGGCGGCCGACTTGACTGATGCACGCTTACAGTTGGCCAAGATAGCACAAGTTGGTGATGTGGTGCTGTTTGAAAATGATTTGCCCGATACTTATAATGAGTAAACGGGGTTAGATGAGCCGAGTACAAGGAGGAGATAGAATGCAAAAGATCAATATAGGTATAGTTTATGGTGGACGCAGCGTCGAGCACGAGGTTTCGATTATTTCGGCTTTGCAGGCAGCGCATGTCTTAGACAAACATAAATATCAGATAATACCTCTTTATATTACTAAACAGGGAGAGTGGTATACTGGTGAGGACTTACTGAAAATTGATAATTATCAGGATCTTACTACTTTACTGCCCAAATGCACCAAGGTTTATTTTTCTCCAAATTACCAGGAGGGTCTTGTCTTTGCTTTAGAGAGTAGTGGATTGTTCAAAAAGCCTTTAAGGGAAAGAATTGATGTGGTTTTACCGGTGATTCATGGTACACATGGTGAGGATGGTTGCCTGCAGGGGCTGCTGGAGCTGTCTGGTGTGCCTTATGTGGGTTCAGCTGTTTTGGGTTCTGCCTGCGGCATGGATAAAATTGTTATGAAGGCGCTTTTAAAAGAAAACAACTTGCCGACTCCTGATTATGACTGGTTTTATCTGCATCAATGGGAGCAAAAACAGGAGGAAATAATTACCGGATTGACAGAGCGGATTGGTTATCCGATGATAGTCAAGCCCTCTAATTTAGGTTCCTCAATTGGCGTTAGTTTAGTTGAAAACCAGGTTGAATTACTGGAAGCGATAGCTCTGGCGGGTAGTTTTACCAAGCGGATTTTAGTAGAAAAATGTATTCAGCCTTTGCGTGAGATTAATTGTTCTGTGCTTGGTTCTCCTGAAAGGCAGGAGCTTTCCGTTTGTGAAGAGCCTTCAGTGGAAGGGTTGCTCGATTTTAAACAAAAGTATTTTTCAGGCGGTGGGAAAAGCAAAGGGATGGCCAGCGTGAAAAGACGAATACCTGCCGATATCAGTCAAGAGGTGGAAAATATCATCAAGGATTATGCCAGACGCACCTTTGTTGCTTTGGACGAATATGGTGTTTGCCGTATTGATTTTTTGCTCAATGCCGATACTGAGGAGGTTTTTGTTAATGAAATTAACACCATTCCGGGTTCTCTTGCTTTTTATCTGTGGGAACCTATCGGCAAGAGTTATCGTCAACTGTTAGATGACTTGATTAGTTTGGCGCTTGATCGTGCCCGACAAAATAGTAAACTGATTTTTTCGTATGATTCAAACATTCTTGCTCAAGGTGGTTTTAAAGGTGGCAAAAAATAGTTTAAACGACGGATAAGGTGGTGAAGATGATGAATACTAAATATTTACTGGCTCTGCATAGCTTGCGCAACATGAATGCCGTTCGACTTAAAAACCTGATGGATTTTTATGAGCATGATGCGGAAAAGGCTTGGCATGATACCGCTAATTGGCATCAGGTGGAGGGTTTTTCCGTTAATTCGGTAGGCTTGATTGCTGCTTTTATGGATAAAGTAAAGATAGCCGACTTATATGAGCACTATATTAATTCTTATGCAGGGATGATGGTTTTGACGGACGATAATTATCCGGCATTATTAAAAAGTATTTATGATCCTCCTTATCTTTTCTTTTATTATGGAGCTTTACCCAGCCCTGCGGAAATTACTATTGCCATGATTGGTACTAGATCAGCTACGACTTATGGTAAGCAGGTGGCGCGAGTTTTGGCAAGAGATGTGGCGGCACAGGGCATTTGGGTCGTTAGTGGAATGGCTCGGGGATTAGATTCTATTTGTCACCGTGGTGCTTTAGAGGCCGGCGGAAAGACCATTGCGGTTTTAGGTTCCGGCTTAGATGTAATTTATCCGCCGGAAAATGATCAGCTGTACCGTCAAATTATTGAAAATGGAGCGGTGATTAGTGAGTGGCCCTTTGGTGCTGCGCCGGATAAAGGACATTTTCCGGTGCGTAACCGGATCATTAGCGGTCTGTCTAAAGGGGTGGTAGTTATTGAAGCCGGTACGAGAAGCGGCACTCTTTTGACCGTGGACAGGGCCATGGAACAAAACAGGGATGTTTTTACGGTACCCGGCCCCATTACCAGCGCTAAAAGTAAGGGTACTAATGCATTGCTGAGTCAAGGAGCTAAGCCCGTTGGTTGTGCCGAAGATATTTGGCGAGAATACTTGCCTGAGGCTAAGGCTGTGGCTTTTGCAACGCAAGAGGGTGAAATTGATAATAATGATGATGAACGGGTGTTGCGGTTATTGTCAAATGAACCGATCCATTTTGATCAAGTGGCGGGAAAACTGGAAATAATGCCGCAAAAACTGGCAGCAATGATGACCATGCTGGAGATTAAAGGTTTAGTTAAGCAATTACCCGGCAAATATTACATAAAAGCTATTAATAGGATATAAACTCTTTTTGTTAGGAAATGGAGGAACTCATGAAAACGCTTGTGATTGTAGAATCACCAACAAAGGCCAAAACAATTGAGAAATTTCTGGGCCGTAATTATAAAGTAAAATCATCGATGGGGCATGTGAGGGATTTACCTAAAAGCTCTTTAGGTGTTGATGTTGATAACGATTTCGCCCCCAAATATATTACTATTCGTGGTAAAGGCGATGTGATTAAAGTTTTAAGGGATGAGGCGAAAAAAGCGGATCGTATTTTGTTGGCCAGTGACCCTGATCGAGAAGGGGAAGCCATCGCTTGGCATTTACAGCAATATTTTAAGATTACTGAGGACAATTGTCGTATCGAATTTAATGAAATCACAAGTGATGCCGTTAAAAAGGCGGTAAAGAATCCCCATCCTATTGATATGGATCGAGTGGAAGCGCAGCAAGCCAGGCGGATTCTTGATCGCCTGGTAGGTTATAAAATTAGCCCTTTGTTATGGAAAAAGATCAAAAAGGGGCTTTCAGCCGGGCGGGTTCAATCTGTGACGGTGCGTTTAATTTGTGATCGTGAAGATGAAATACAGGCCTTTATCCCGGAGGAATACTGGTCACTTTTAGCTGACTTAGATACAGGCAAAGGGATCTTGCAGGCGCAATTAAATAGGATTGCCGGTAAAAAAGCAGACATTAAAAGTGAAGAAGAAATGAATAAACTGCTTGATTACCTAAAGGATCAAGAGTACCAGGTGGAGTCCTTGCAGACTAAAGAGAAGTTGGAAAGACCGGCACCACCCTTTACAACCAGCAGTCTGCAGCAGGCAGCCTCCAGAAATACCGGTATGACTGCCAAAAAGATCATGCAAACAGCGCAGCAATTGTACGAGGGTATTAATATCGGTGGCACGGTGGTTGGTTTGATCACTTATATGCGTACGGATTCTATGCGTATTTCTGAGGTGGCACAGCTGGCTGCCAAGGATTATATTACGGGTAATTTTGGTCAAGAATTTTACCCTCATAAGCCGAATATTTATAAAGGCAAAGGTAAAGTTCAAAATGCCCATGAGGCTATTCGTCCGACTTTTGTGGAACGGGCACCCGCCTCAGTTAAGCAGTATTTAACCTCGCAACAATATAAACTTTATAAACTGATTTGGGAACGTTTTGTAGCAAGCCAGATGACTCCGGCACGTTGGGATGTGACGACTATTAAGGTTAATGCCGGCAATTGCCTGTTTAGAGCCAGTGGGCGTAATTTACGTTTTGCCGGATTTAGACAAGTATATTTTGAAAAGCAATCGGAGCAAGAGGATGAGGGTGTTTTAGCGCCGGTGGAAGCAGAGCAAATACTCAAGCTTTTAAAATTGGATCCCAAGCAGCATTTTACACAGCCGCCACCACGTTATACCGAGGCCTCTTTAGTGAAAACTTTAGAAGAGTTGGGTATTGGTCGCCCCAGCACCTATGCGCCAACTGTGGATACTATTTTGGCGCGTGGTTATGTGGTGAAGGAGGAAAAACAATTTTATCCGACGGAGCTGGGTCGTGTGGTCATTGATATGCTGAAAGAGTATTTTACTAATATTCTTGATGCGGATTTTACAGCCGATCTGGAGAATCAATTGGATATGGTGGAAGAGGGTAAGTTACGTTGGGATCAAGTGTTAAAAGACTTTTATCCGGAATTTGCCGAAGTTTTAGCCAAGGCGGAAAGTGAAATTGAAAAGATTACTATTGAGCCTGAAGTAAGTGATGAAATATGCGAAAAATGCGGTAAGCCGCTGGTTTATCGTATGGGCAGATATGGTAAGTTTTTAGCCTGCAGCGGTTTTCCGGAATGCCGTAATACTAAGCCAATTATTGTGCCAACTGATAAAATTTGTTTGGCTTGCGGGGGGCGGATCGTTCAGCGCAAAAGTCGTACAGGACGGCTTTTTTATGGCTGCGAAAATTATCCTGAGTGTAAATATGTGGCTTGGGATTTGCCGATTGATAAGGCTTGTTCCTTTTGCGGCACACAGCTTAGCGAAAAAACCTATCGTGGCGGCAATAAGGCGATAGTTTGTCCTAATAAAGAGTGTTCAAGCAATCAAAAGGAGCCTAAAAAAACGGCTAAAAGGACCACCTCTAAGAACACAAAGACTAAAAAGCCATCAACTAAGAAAACATCAACTAAGAAAACATCAACCAAAAAGCCTGTCAAAAAGACAGTAAAGGAGTAGGAGTATGCAAAAAATCAGCATTATCGGAGCTGGTTTAGCTGGTTCAGAGGCTGCCTGGCAAGCTGTTCAAAGAGGGGTAGCGGTTGATCTTTATGAGATGAGGCCTGCCAAGATGACGCCGGCACATCAAACTGCTGATTTTGCGGAATTGGTTTGCAGCAACTCTTTGCGTGCCGCTTCTCTAAATAATGCTGTGGGTTTATTGAAAGAAGAAATGCGCCGCTTAAATTCTTTGATCATGCAAGCGGCTGATGCAACGCAGGTTCCCGCCGGCGGCGCTTTAGCCGTTGATCGGGAGTTATTTGCAAATTATATTAGTCACAGACTGAAAAAACATTCTCTGGTTACTGTGCACGAGCTAGAGGTGAAAAAAATTCCTCCGGGTTTGACCATTATCGCAGCAGGGCCACTGGTTTCCGAGACTTTGAGTCGACAAATTGCCGAGTTTACCGGCCAAGATCAGTTGTTTTTTCATGATGCAATTGCGCCCGTGATAGCTAAAGAAAGTATTGATCTGGATAAGGCTTTTTTTGCTTCACGCTACGGCAAGGGTGAAACAAAGGGTGACTACATTAATTGTCCTTTTAATCGACAAGAATATGAACGATTTTATCATGAGCTGGTGCAGGCGGAGCTTTATCCATTACATGGTTTTGAAAAACCTCATGTTTTTGAGGGTTGTATGCCTATTGAAACGTTGGCAAAAAGGGGCTATGAGACGATGCGTTATGGCCCGATGAAGCCGGTTGGTTTACCCCAACCCGGTGGTGATTTAGCATATGCTGTGTTACAATTAAGACAAGATGATCAGGCCGCTACTATGTATAATATGGTAGGATTTCAAACTAGGCTCAAACAGGGGGAGCAAGAGCGGGTTTTTCGCCTGATTCCCGGTTTGGAAAGAGCAGAATTTTTGCGCTTTGGCAGGATGCATCTTAATACATATATTAATGCGCCACAGATTTTAAGGTCGGATTTAGTGTGTAAAAAACGCCCTGATCTGCTGTTTGCCGGACAAATTAGCGGGGTAGAGGGCTATGTGGAATCGGCGGCAAGCGGTTTACTTGCCGGTATTAATGCGGCACGCTTGGCATTGCATAAAGAGACGCTAATTTTGCCGCGAGAAACGGCTTTAGGAAGTTTATTAAACTATATCAGCAGTCCCCATAGTAATTTTCAGCCGATGAATATTACCTTTGGCTTACTACCGCCGCCGGCACAGAAAATTAGAAATAAAAGAGAAAAAAATGCGTCCATTGCGCAGAGAGCTTTAGCATTTTTAGCTGAGACTGAGTTCTAAATGATGGATGTTTTGCATATGTAAGGGTGTGGTGAAAATGCGGGAGTTAATAGATAAGTTTGTTATGTATTTGCAGGTAGGAAAGAATTACTCTGCCAATACGGTGCGTGCTTATGAGGCGGACTTATTGGCCTTAGCTGACTTTATCGCTGAAGAGCAGTCAAAAGAGGAAGTTGATCTTTCTTCGATTGACAATTTAACTATTCGTCATTATTTAGCGGACTTACGGCAGCAGGGTATTAGTAAGCGATCAATGGCACGCAAACTGTCCGCCATGCGTTCCTTTTATCGTTTTACCTTACGTGAAAATTTGACAGAAAATGTGCCAATATTCACAGTAACAACACCAAAGTCTGATAAAATGTTACCTAAGTTTTTGTATTATTCAGAGGTGGAAGCTTTGATATCGGCACCGGATAATAGTTTACTGGGATTACGAGACTCAGCTCTTTTGGAGATTCTTTATGGTGCCGGCTTGCGCGTTAGTGAGCTGGTTTCTATAAATATTGGGGATATCGATCAAGCAGTTGGTTATGTGCGGGTGTTAGGTAAAGGTGCCAAAGAACGGATTGTTCCTGTTGGTATACCGGCGCTTAAGGCTGTTAAGGCTTATATGGCAGCGCGTCAAGGGAAGTATCCCTTAAAAAAAGGGCAGCCTTTATTCCTGAATAATAGAGGTAGCCGTCTTTCGGATCGCAGTGTCCGTAATATTATCAATAAATATATTCAAAAGGCGGCTCTTAAGCAGAAAATTAGTCCGCATACTTTACGTCATTCTTTTGCTACGCATCTTTTGGATAATGGTGCTGATTTGCGTACGGTACAGGAATTTTTGGGACACTCTAACATTTCAACCACTCAAATTTATACCCATGTTACTAAAAGCAGAATTAAAGAGGTTTACAATAAAACACATCCCAGGGCCTAAAGATTTATAGGGAGGAAGGAGATTTATGTCTGAAAAAACAACTTTTCATGCAACGACAATTGTTTGTGTAAAAAAAGATGATCGGGTTGCTCTGGCAGGTGATGGTCAGGTAACTTTAGGTCAATCTACAGTAATGAAGCATGGCGCAAAAAAAATTCGCCGCTTATACCACAACAAGGTTTTGGCGGGTTTTGCCGGCTCAGTGGCTGATGCTTTTACCTTATTTGAAAAATTTGAAGGACGCTTGGAGGAAAGCCATGGTAACCTGGAAAAGGCCGCTGTGGGTTTAGCTCGTGAATGGCGCACCGATAAATATTTGCGTCAGCTGGAGGCTTTGTTGATAGTGGCCTCTAAAGATAAAATGCTGATGATTTCCGGTAATGGTGAAGTGATTGAGCCGGACGATAATATCATGGCCATTGGTTCCGGAGGAATGTTTGCTTTGGCTGCTGCTAAGGCCTTAGTAAAACACGCCGATTTATCCGCCAAGGAAATGGCTTATGAGGCGATGAATATTGCGTCTGATATTTGTGTATATACCAATAAAAATATCAGCATAGAGGAACTATAAAATGTTAAAAGGAGGAGCATATGAGCGAATTAACTCCCATGCAGATAGTATCCGAGTTAGACAAATATATTGTGGGACAACAGGATGCTAAAAAATGTGTGGCGGTAGTTTTGCGCAATCGCTATCGCCGACAGCTGCTTGAGGCAGATATCCGGGAAGAAATCTTGCCGAAAAACATTATCATGATTGGGCCTACGGGTGTTGGTAAAACAGAAATTGCCAGGCGTTTAGCCAAGCTGGTTGAGGCACCTTTTATTAAGGTTGAGGCCACCAAATTTACTGAAGTAGGTTATGTGGGTCGTGATGTGGAATCAATGGTAAGGGATTTGGTGGAGACTGCTATCAGGATGGTGCGCAATGAAAAAATGGAAATTGTCAAGGAAAGGGCCGCCTCCGCTGCTGAGTTGCGTCTGGTCAATCTTTTGGCACCCTTACGTGGACGCAAATCCAGAAATGATGACAATAATCCCTTCAATATGTTTTTTGACAATAAACAAAATGAAGAGACCGTTTTAGAAAGCGATGAAGAGCGAGAAAAGGAACGTCAAAAGGATGAGGATGTTAAGCGCAAAAGAGTATGGCTGCGTGATCAACTCGCTAAAGGAGCTTTAGATAAAGAATTAGTAGAAATCGAGGTTGAAGAGGGTAATTCTTTGGCCTTGGGACCATTAGGCGATGGTATGGAGGAAATGGGCATCAATATGCAGGGTATTTTAGGTGGAATTATGCCTAAAAAACGTAAAAAGCGTAAAGTTACTGTGGCAGAGGCCAGAAAAATCCTGACCCATGAAGAATCGGAAAAACTGATTGATAATGATGAAGTAACTTCATTGGGCATTGAAAAAGCAGAACAATCAGGTATTATCTTTTTAGATGAAATTGATAAGATTGCCGGTAAAGATGGTGGCGGCAGCCCGGATGTTTCACGCGGCGGTGTCCAAAGGGATATTTTGCCGATTGTTGAAGGCAGCACTGTTATGACTAAACATGGTCCGGTTAAAACTGATTATATGCTATTTATTGCTGCAGGTGCTTTTCATATATCTAAACCTTCAGATTTGATTCCGGAATTGCAGGGCCGTTTTCCTATTCGTGTAGAACTGGATAATTTGAAGATGGAAGATTTGCGGCGGATTTTACTGGAGCCGCAAAATTCTCTGATCATGCAATATCAGGAGATGTTGAAGGTGGATGGTGTTGATATTACATTTACTGATGATGGTATTGACGCTATTGCCGAATTTGCTGACCGGGTTAACACCAATACGGAGAATATTGGGGCCAGACGACTGCATACTATTTTGGAAAAAGTACTGGAGGATTTGTTGTTTGAGGCACCGGAAAAGGCTCAGGGTGAGGTTGACATTAATCGCCAGTTTGTAGAAGATAAGCTTAAAGATATTACTCAAAACGAAGATTTAAGCAGATTTATTTTGTAAAAAACTCAATAAAAAAGAGTGGCCTTTTGACCACTCTTTTATTTTGCTCATATACCGTTAGTGATTTTGTGTTCAGAAAGGGCAAACCTATTGCAATTGCTGGTTTATTGTGCTATACTTTTTTTTGATATAAACTACTCACGATGTGAATTAGTCGCTCTAGTGCCGTTTACGGTGAGCGTGCCTTTTGAAGCATCGGTGGTAAAACAAAAGGAGGATTTTTTTAATGGATGTAATATCGATGAAACAACTATTGGAGGCAGGGGTACATTTTGGGCACCAGACACGTCGCTGGAACCCTAAAATGTCCAGATACATTTTTACTGAACGTAATGGTATCTATATTATTGATCTGCAAAAGACCGTCAAAAAGGTAGAAGAGGCTTATAAATTTATCCGTTCGGTGGCAGAAGAAGGCAAAAGTATCTTATTTGTTGGAACAAAAAAACAAGCTCAGGATTCTATTAAAGAAGAGGCTCAAAGATGCAGCATGTTTTATGTTAAGGAGCGTTGGCTGGGTGGGATGCTAACCAACTTCCCTACTATTCAAAAACGCATTAACTATTTGCGTCAACTGGAAAAAATGGAGGAAGATGGGACTTTTGAATTATTACCAAAAAAAGAAGTTTCCCAATTGCAGGCGGAAAAAGACAAGCTGGAACGTTTTTTAGGTGGAATTAAAAACATGAAAAGGCTACCTGGTGCCTTATTTGTGGTTGATCCCAGAAAAGAAAAAATCGCTATCGCTGAAGCTCGCCGCTTGGGTATTCCTATCGTGGCAATTGTAGATACTAACTGTGATCCTGATGAAATTGATTATGTAATACCCGGCAATGATGATGCTATTCGTGCCGTAAGATTATTGGCCTCTAAAATGGCTGATGCAGTTTTGGAAGCTAATCAGGGTGAATCCATGGCTCAGGAAGAAGAAACAGAACTTCCGGAAAAAGAAGCCGTTTCGGTTGGCAAAGAAGTTGCCGATGTTGCAACAGAAAAAACTGTTTAGGCTTAAGAAAATCTGAGGCGGGGGTTGATTTTCCCTGCCTTTTTCCAACATAATATATATTACTGGAGGTATATCTAATGGCTATTAGTGCAGCAGATGTAAAAAATTTAAGAGAAAAAACCGGCGCCGGCATGATGGATTGCAAAAAAGCTTTGACTGAATGCAATGGTGATATAGAAAAAGCAATTGACTATTTGAGAGAAAAAGGTTTGGCTTCGGCGGCTAAAAAAGCCGGACGCATTGCCGCTGAGGGCTTAGTTGAGTCATATATTCATGCCGGAGGTAAAATCGGTGTTTTAGTAGAAATCAACTGTGAAACTGATTTTGTGGCTAAAACACCTGAATACAAGGAGCTGTGCCGCGATGTTGCAATGCAAATTGCTGCTTCCAATCCTTTGTTTGTAAGTCGTGAGGAAATACCGGCAGCTTCTGTTGCTAAAGAAAAAGAGATTTTGAAAGCGCAGGCTCTTAATGAGGGTAAACCGGAAAACATTGCAGAAAAAATGGTAGAAGGACGCATTGAAAAATACTTTAAAGAAGTTTGTTTATTAGAGCAGCCTTTTATTAAAGACAGCGATAAATCTATCCAGGAAATGTTGACGGAAAAAATTTCCACTATCGGAGAGAACATTTCCATCCGTCGTTTTGCTCGTTTTGTGGTGGGTGAAGGAATTGAAAAAAGAGAAAGCAATCTGGCCGAAGAAGTTGCAGCTATGAATAAATGTTAATAAGCATATTTAATCAGCTTGTAAAAATTGTTGTGTTTGATAAAATTGCCGCTGAATAAACCTTTTTTGAGAGGATTTTTACATTTTATGCAGAAATTTGATTTATGTATAAAATTAAACTAAGGAGTAGTGATATTTGTGCAGCCTAAATACAAAAGACTGATACTCAAAATTAGTGGTGAATCTTTGGCGGGCGAGGCAGGTTATGGTTTAGATCAGGATACTATCGATGGCGTTTCCTCACAAATTAGAGATTTAAATCGCTTAGGTGTGGAGATTGCTATTGTGGTAGGTGGCGGCAATATCTGGAGGGGTGTTTCCGGAAGCTCTCATGGCATGGATCGAGCTACGGCCGACTATATGGGTATGTTGGCCACGGTGATTAATGCCCTGGCTTTGCAGGATGCTTTGGAAAAATTTGATGTTGCCACTAGGGTTCAATCAGCTATTGAGATGAGGGCTGTTGCGGAACCGTATATTCGTCGTCGTGCCATCAGGCATCTGGAAAAGGGACGAGTAGTGATTTTTGCCGCAGGCACAGGAAACCCTTATTTTTCTACGGATACCACTTCTGCTTTAAGAGCTGCAGAAATTGAAGCAGAAATTATCTTAATGGCCAAGAAAGTTGATGGGATTTATGATAGTGATCCAGTATCTAATCCGGATGCCAAAAAATTTGATACACTTTCCTATATGGATGTGTTAAGCTTAGAATTAAGGGTGATGGATTCCACAGCCGCCTCTTTATGTAAGGATAACGCTATCCCCCTGATGGTATTTGATATTACTAAGCCAAAAAATATAGTGAGGGCTGTGATGGGTGAAAACATTGGCACATATTTAGGAGGGGATAATTTATGATCAAAGATATTTTAGCCAGTGGAGAGGAAAAAATTGATAAGGTTGCTGAAGCATTGTCAAAGGAATTGGTCTCAGTGAGAGCCGGTAGAGCGAATCCGGCTATTTTAGACAGGATAATGGTTGATTATTATGGCACTCCGACACCGATCAATCAGACGTCCAATATTTCTTGTCCGGAAGCACGTTTAATTTTGATTCAGCCTTGGGATAAAAATATGGCTACGGAAATTGAAAGAGCTATTTTAAAGTCTGATTTAGATCTTACTCCCAATAATGATGGTACTGTTATACGTATAGCTATTCCGCAATTGACTGAAGAAAGGCGTAAGGATTTAGTAAAAGCTTGTAATAAAACAACGGAGGAATCCAAAGTTTCTATCCGCAATATCAGAAGGGATTTGAATGATCAGGTTAGGGCTTTGGAAAAAAACAAGGAAATTTCTGAAGATGCCAGCATTGTCGCATTAGAAGACATCCAAAAGATTGTTGATAAGGGTGTTAAAAAGCTGGAAGAAATTTTGGCACTTAAGGAAAAGGATATTCTGGAGATTTAATAAATATTATTTATAAAATAAAGTAGGTTTTTAAGAAAGGAGGTGTCCGTAATGGCATATGTAATTACCGATGAATGTTTGGCTTGTGGCGCATGTGAGGATGAATGTCCAGTTGGCGCCATTAAAGAGGGTGATATTTACTACATCACAGATGAGTGTTCCGAATGCGGTGCTTGTGTTGATACTTGCCCTGTTAATGCTATTGTTGAACAATAGTACATTACAAGTAAACAATAATTTACAACATAGTTAAAGACCTTCTCATTAAATGAGAAGGTCTTTGATTTTTTTACTAAAATATGAGATAATAAGGTATCTTAGATGTTTGAGAGGTACTGTTGTGGCTTTATTGAAAAAAAATAAAAACAATCCCTCAGTCAAGGTTGATAATGATCTTTTTTCAGCAGTAGATTTATCCAATCTGCCACGCCATATCGCGATTATTATGGATGGTAACGGACGCTGGGCCAAAAAGAGACAATTGCCGCGACCTGTGGGGCATCGTCATGGTGCGGAAGCTTTGCGGCACATTGTGGAAAGTTGTAATGATTTGGGTGTCGAATATTTAACTGTTTTTGCTTTTTCTACCGAAAACTGGAGACGACCTTCTACGGAAATTGGAATTATTATGAATCTCTTTATCGAATACTTGCGTAAAGAGCTCTTATCTATGCATGAAAAAAATTTGCGTATTAAAGCTATTGGTGAATTAGATCTCTTGCCTGAGCCGGTAAAAGATGAATTTTTAACTGCCATGGAAAGAACCAAGGATAACGACGGCTTGTTATTTTGTTTGGCTGTTAATTATGGTTCAAGGTTGGAAATTACCAAGGCTGCCAGAGCTTTGGCCGAGCAAGTAAAGAATGGCTGTTTAGAGCCTGATGAAATTAATGAAGAGATTTTTTCTAAAAACCTTTATACCGCTGGTTTACCTGATCCTGATTTATTAATTAGGCCATCCGGTGAGTTGCGTATTAGTAATTTTTTATTGTGGCAACTTGCTTATGCCGAGTTCTACTATAGTGATGTTTTATGGCCTGATTTTACGCCTCGGGAGTTGACAAAGGCCATAGTATCATATCAAAAAAGGGACCGCCGTTTTGGTGGTGTGTAAAGGAGAAAAATGTTTAAAACAAGAGTAATCACAGCTATAATTTTTGCACCTGCTTTATTGTTGTTGATTTATTTGGGCAGCTGGCCCCTTTTGATAGCCTTGGGTATTTTTACGGGTGTTGGTGTCTATGAATATGGTAAAATGATGACAGCTAAAAATTATCAAGTTCCCTATCCGTTGTTGATTGCGGCCGCTATTTCCATAATGGTGGCGGTCGGGCAGGCTGCTTGGTGGCTGCTAGGGCTGATCTTTGTCGTTGTCCTGGTGCTGTTAATTATTTGGGCGATGAGAAAACAGGAAAAATTTCCGGGCATAATGTTAAGTTTGGGCGGTATTATGTATATAGGAATAGGTTTTGGTTTTGTGCTCTTATTACGTTTGCCTCCCCATACTTGGAGTATCCTGATTTTGGTCTTTCTTTTGACCTGGGCAACTGATGTTGGTGCTTATTTATTGGGCAGTGCCTTTGGTAAAAAAAAGCTGGCGCCTGCTATTAGTCCTAATAAAACAGTGGCAGGTGCGGTAGGCGGAGTTATTTGTGCGGCCGTGACGACGCTTGTTTTTGGCTTATTGTTTGTGGGGATTCCTTGGTATCTTTTAATCATTATAGGGGTTATTGGTTCTTTATTCGGCCAATTTGGTGACCTGTTTGAATCGATGATCAAGCGTTGGTCCGGGATTAAAGACTCGGGCGGATTTTTTCCCGGTCACGGGGGCGTTTTAGATCGTTTTGACAGTGTTTTATTTGTAGCCCCGACAGTTTATTTTCTACTAATGTTTTTTAACTACTTAGGTGCGTAAATAGCAATAAGAGCGGCCAAAGAAAGAGTTGGCTATGCTCGGAGACAGAGATACACAGGGTTTATTAAAACTGCTTTTAAAGCTCTTAATTGTTCTCACTGTTATAGTTTTAGTAGTAGTAGGGTATACTTGGTTTTTGCCTATTTTAGGTAAAATTATCGCCTTTATAGGGATAGTTTTAGTGCCTTTTTTGGTTTCTTGGATAATTGCCATTATTACTAAACCATTGGTAACTGTGTTATGTAAGCGCTGTTATTTACCTAAAACGGCAGCGGTAATTTTGTTGATGGCGGCGGTAGCCGCCTTAATAATCAAGGCAACTCAGATTATTGTTTCATACGCCATAAGTTGTGCTGATGATTTTAAAGAAATTGGCAGGCAGTTGATGTCGTCCTTGGAGGAGTTTTTGGCTCAGGCCGGCAGTAATGCAGAACTGACAGCGGTTTTATCTCAGGGCGGCCAATTGCTTGATGGCTTTTTGCAGAACTTGGTGACTGCTTTAATTGATTTTGCACAGAGCATACCAACGTTTGCTCTTTGTTTGGCGATTATAATATTAGCTACTTTCTTTTTTTGTCGGAATGATCAATTACCGTTGCGCTTAGTTAGTAAGCTGGCTCCTGCCACTAGGCGTCAGCAGGTACAAAAGGCTTATCTGTATCTAGAGAAGATTATTGGCGGTTATGCCCGGGCACAATTGATTTTGATTAGCATTTCCACAACATTATGTATTGTTTTCTATCTGTTGATGGGTGTTAAAGGAGCCCTTGCTTTAGGTGTTATAACGGGTGTTTTGGATATATTGCCTATGTTAGGGCCGGGAACATTGATCATCCCTTGGGCGATTTACAGTTTGCTTGTTGATAATCATTTATTAGGTATAAGCCTGATAATCTTCTACATAATTTTACTGGCGGTGCGTAATATTTTAGAGCCTAAATTAGTAGGTGATCGTTTAGGTTTACATCCTTTGGCGGTTTTGGCAGCCGTCTTGGTGGGCTTTCAGCTGCTAGGTGTGTGGGGTCTGATTGCGGGCCCGCTGGCTTTAGCTATAGCACTGGCTATTTATCGTTTTAAACAGGCTTGATGGGAGAGATAAATCATGAAAAAAATTGCATTACTGGGTTCGACCGGTTCGATCGGCAGGCAAACTTTAGAGGTTGCAGATTGGTTTACCGAGGAAATAGAAATAATCGCTTTAGCAGCTTACAGCAATGTTGATTTATTAGTTAAGCAGGTAGAAAAATACCGACCATCAGTTGTGGTGATTGCCGATGAAAGTAAATATTTAGAGCTGCGGGAAAAACTGGATGATTATCATGGTGTCGTTTTGGCAGGGCCGGCGGGATTGGTGGTGGCTGCTACTTTGGCTGAGGTAAATACGGTGGTGGCGGCAATTAGCGGTATTGCCGGACTTTTGCCGGTGGTGGAAGCGATTAAATCCGGTAAAGACATTGCTTTAGCTAACAAAGAGGTTTTAGTTTCCGCCGGGCAATTGGTCATGGATTTAGTGCGTAAGCATCAGGTTGCCCTGCTGCCGGTTGACAGTGAGCATTCGGCGATTTTTCAATGCTTAGAGGATGATCCCGAGGTGGTGGATTATTTATTAATTACGGCTTCCGGGGGTCCTTTCAGGGAGTGGTCGGCCGAACGCCTGGCGACTGCTACGGCTCAAGAGGCTTTAAAGCATCCTACTTGGCAGATGGGTGCTAAAATCACTATTGATTCGGCTTCCTTAATGAATAAAGGACTGGAGGTTATTGAGGCGCATTGGCTTTTTGATCTGCCTTTTGATCAGATCAAAGTGGTGGTGCACAAAGAGAGTATTATTCACTCTTTGGTGCAGTATAAGGATGGTTCTTTGCTGGCACATTTAGGAGCGCCGGATATGCGGATCCCCATTCAATATGCTTTAACCTATCCAAAAAGAAGGGCGAATAAATTGCAAAATATTAATTTGGCGGGGATTGGCTGTTTAAGCTTTGCTGAGCCGGACTATCAAAAATTCCCTTGCCTGGCTTTAGCATATCAAGCGGGACGTGCCGGAAAAACTTATCCGGCGGCTATGAATGCAGCCAATGAAGAGTTGGTGGCCGCTTATTTGCGAGAACACATAACTTTTCCTGAAATCGGTCAACATATAGAAATGATTTTAAGTAAACATCAAGCCTTGTCGGGCGATGATCTTTCCGATATTTTAGAGGCTGATCGCTGGGCACGGGAAACTATTAAGCGAACTATAGGAGGCTAAATTTGGGTATTATAATTGCTATTTTAATATTTTTAATTTTAATTGTAGCACATGAATTTGGTCATTTTATTATTGCTAAAATCAATAAGGTGCGGGTAACTGAATTCTGTATTGGTTTAGGTCCTAAGATTTGGGGAGTGAAAAGAAAAGGCGGGGAAACAGAGTTTGCTTTGAGAGCTCTGCCGATTGGCGGCGCCTGCATGATGGTAGGCGAAGATGAAGATAATGATGATCCTAAAGCGTTTAATAAAAAAACCATTCCGCAGCGGATTGCTATTGTAGCCGGTGGTCCGGCGATGAATTTTGTTGTCGCAATTGTTATTTTTGTAGTGATTTTTACTGGTATGGGTGTTGCCTCACAGGGCAATGTAGTGGGTGAAGTTGTAGCAAACCAACCGGCCGCCCAAGCCGGATTACGCAGCGGAGATGCAATTTTATCTGTCAATGGCTTAGATACTGCCAGTTGGTCAGATATTGTTGCCACTGTTCAGGAGCAGCCGGCCGGAGAGCCTTTACTTTTAGGGATTGAACGAGAAGGCGTGTTTTTAGAATTTACGGCCACGCCATACTATGATCAGGATAATGAGCGATGGTTAATCGGGATAATGCCCATTACAGAAAAAGTGGGGGTTATAAAGGCGATCGGTTTAGGATTTAAGCAATGTTTTGTGATGACTAAATTACTATTGGTGACATTGTTTCAAATTTTGACAGGGCAGGTTCCGGCTGATGTGGCAGGTCCGGTCGGTGTAGTTAGCATTGTGGGGCAAACCGTGCAGTCGGGATTGCAAAATGTGCTTGTTTTGGCTGCTTTTTTAAGCATCAACCTGGGAGTGATCAATCTTTTGCCTATCCCGGCTTTGGATGGCAGTCGCATCATTTTCTTAATCGTGGAAGGAATCAGGCGTAAACCCGTTAAAAATGAGGCGCTGATTCATTTTATCGGTTTTGCGGCTTTAATAGTTTTAATGGTGGTTATCACGTATAAAGATGTTTTACGTTTGATGGGAGATGGTTAAAGTGACTTTAATTTTCCCTCGCCGCATCAGCCGCGTGATCTCTGTTGGAGATGTTAAAATCGGTGGTGGTTATCCTCTTTCAATTCAATCAATGACCAATACTAAAACGGCGGATGTGACGGCGACTCTACAGCAAATCGCCGTATTACAGTCTGCCGGTTGTCAGATTGTTCGCACGGCTGTGCCTGATCTAGAGGCGGCCCAGGCCTTGCCATTGATCTTACGAGAGAGTAAAATACCAGTGGTGGCGGATATCCATTTTGATTATCGTTTGGCTCTAGCTGCGATTAAAGCAAGGGTGCAGGGTTTACGTATTAATCCCGGCAATATTGGTGCCAGATATAAAATTAAAGAGGTGGTTTTATCTGCCAAAGATGCCGGTATTCCCATCCGTATTGGCGTGAATGCCGGATCATTGGAAAAAGATCTTTTGGCAGCATATGGTCTTTCGGCACAGGCCATGGTTGAAAGTGCTTTGCGTCACGTGGAAATTTTAGAGGCAGAAAATTTTTCTGACCTTAAAATTTCGCTTAAAGCTTCTGATATCCCATTGATGATTGAAGCGTATCGTTTATTAGCAAAACAAGTAGATTATCCTTTTCATATTGGGGTGACGGAAGCGGGAACCTATAAAAGGGGTTCGATCAGAAGCGCTTGTGGTTTAAGTATTTTGCTGGCAGAGGGGTTAGGGGATACGCTGCGTGTTTCTTTGACCGGTGATCCGGTGATGGAGATTACAGTGGCTCAAGAGATTTTAGCTGCTTTACATTTGCGAAAAAATAAATTTGAGTTCATTTCTTGCCCTACTTGTGGCAGGACAATGATAGATGTAGAAAGAATTGCACTAGAGGTAGAAAAACATTTGGAGATGCTTACACCGCCTCGCCCTTTAAAAATTGCTGTTATGGGTTGTGTGGTTAATGGTCCCGGCGAGGCAAAAGGTGCCGATTTAGGTATTGCCGGCGGGGAGAATGAGGGTGTTTTATTTTATCAGGGACAAGCCATCGGGAGGTACGCTAATGATCAGTTGGCTCAGGCCTTGATCGATAAAGTTAGAGAAATTATTAATCAGGAGGAAGATAGATGAAAGCTAGTCAATTATATGCTCCAACATTAAGAGAGGTCCCGGCTGAGGCGGAAATTATTAGTCATAAATTAATGTTGAGAGCGGGCATGTTACATAGAACTGCCGCCGGAATTTATTCTTATCTGCCACTTGCTTGGAAGGTCATGAAAAAAATTATGAATATCATTCGTGAAGAAATGGACGGTGTGGGTGGACAGGAAATATGCATGCCGATTTTACAGCCTTCTGAGATTTGGCAAGCCTCCGAACGCTGGGATGTTTATGGGGATGAGTTATTTAGGCTTAAAGATCGTCATCAGCGTGATTTTTGTTTGGGACCGACTCACGAAGAAATTATTACCACCTTGGTGAAAAATAATATTCGTTCTTACAAGCAATTGCCGCAGAGATTATATCAAATTCAGACTAAATTTCGTGATGAGCGTCGTCCGCGTTTTGGCTTAATGCGCGGCCGTGAATTTATGATGCAGGATATGTATTCTTTTGACCGTGATGAGGAATCTTTAGAAACTAGTTATCGCTTATCATATGAGGCCTATAGCAGGATATTTTCCCGCTGTGGTTTAGATTTTCGGCCGGTAGAGGCTGATTCAGGGGCTATTGGCGGCAGTGGCAGCCATGAGTTTATGGCCTTGGCTGATTCCGGTGAATCAGAAATTATTTATTGCTCGGATTGTGAGTATGCAGCCTCTAATGAGGTGGCGGCGGTCAAGCCCTTACCTGTGGCTTATGAGGAGGCGGCAGAACTTCAAGAGGTCGCAACCCCAGATTGCAAAGCTGTTGAAGATGTGGCAACCTTGCTGGCAGTTCCCAGAGAAAAAATCGTTAAGACTATGTGCTATCGTGCGGATGATCAATTAGTTTTGGTGCTTTGTCGTGGTGACCGTCAGATCAATGAAGTCAAATTAAAAAACACTTTGAATTGTCTGGAGTTAGTATTTGCCGATGATAATGCTTTGGCAGAGGTGGGGTTAATACCGGGGTTTTTGGGTCCTCAAGCCGCACAAGGACTTAAAGTTATTGCTGATGATGAAGTGGTTTTGCTGCACAATCATGTTTGCGGCGCCAACAAGGAGGATTATCATCTCATCAATGTTAATCCCGGACGTGATTATCAGGTTGATATAACGGCTGATATTCGCTTGGTGACTGCCGGAGAAGCCTGTCCGCATTGTGGACAGCAACTTTTGAGTGCCAGGGGTATTGAGGTCGGGCAGGTTTTTAAGCTATACGATAAGTATAGTCAAGCTCTGGGTGCTCATTTTATCAATGAAGCAGGCAAAGAGCAGGCGATGATGATGGGATGTTACGGTATTGGTGTCGGGCGTACCATGGCTGCTATTATTGAACAAAGTTATGATGAAAATGGCATTATTTGGCCTTTTATGGTGGCTCCGTATCATGTGGTGTTGGTACCGGTTAATGATAAGGATGAAGAGTTGATTGCCATAGCTGAAACATTATATAAGGATTTATTGTCTTCCGGGATCGAGGTTATGATTGATGATCGCAGGGAACGCCCGGGAGTTAAGTTTAACGATGCTGATTTAATAGGTTTTCCTTTACGTGTTACTATCGGAAAAAAAGCCAAACAAGATGGTCTGGTGGAATTAAAGATCAGAAAAAGTGGTAAGGTTATGGAAGTTCCGATAGAACAGACTGCAGAGCAAGTTTGTGCCATTATTAAAAAAGAATTAAATAAATAGAGGAGTTATTTATGATCAGAGACTTTAAAGGGTTTTCTCCGCAAGTTAGCTCACAGGCCTTTGTCGCAGAGACAGCGGTAATTTGTGGTCGGGTAAGGATTGCCGCAGAGAGCAGTATTTGGTATGGGGCTGTTTTGCGCGGTGATGTGGGTGATATTGAAATTGGCGAAAAATGCAGTATCCAGGATAATTGCACTATCCATTGTGGTATAGAAACCCCTACAATTTTGGGGAATAGTGTGACCGTGGGACACAATGCTGTTTTACACTCTTGTCAAATCGAAGATAATTGTTTAATCGGTATGAGTGCGGTAGTTTTAGATGGTGCCAGAATTGGTCGGGGCAGCATTGTAGGAGCCGGTTGTTTGGTGCCGGAAAACAAAGAGATTCCGCCCCATTCTTTAGTGGTAGGGGTGCCGGCCAAAGTTATTAAAACTTTGACTGCGGCAAAAGAAAAAGAGTTGCAGCAGCATGCCTTGTCATATGTTTCATTAATGGAAGGTTATCGCTAAAAGACTTGCAATAACGTTTAGAATGCGTTATAATTGTTTTCGAACAGTCATTCGTAAAAATATTGTTGGCAAATAATATTTGGGGGAGGTACATGATGTCTGATAAAGATAAAGCTTTACATAATGCTTTAGCTCAGATAGAAAAGCAGTTTGGCAAGGGTTCTATTATGCGTTGGGGAGAGGTCAATCATGAGGATATTGAAGCTATTCCCACCGGATCTTTGGCACTGGATATTGCTTTAGGAATTGGTGGTATTCCTAAAGGGCGGATTATTGAGATTTATGGACCGGAATCATCCGGTAAAACTACAGTTGCCCTGCATATGGTGGCCGAGTGTCAGAAGCTGGGTGGTACGGCGGCCTTTATTGATGCCGAACATGCCATGGACCCTAAGTATGCCAAAAGGCTAGGTGTTGATACCGAGCAGCTTTTAATTTCGCAGCCTGATATGGGTGAGCAGGCATTAGAGATTGCCGAAGCTTTGGTAAGAAGTGGTGCGGTAGATATCGTTGTTATCGATTCTGTGGCGGCTTTAGTGCCGCGGGCGGAGCTGGAAGGTGAGATGGGTGATGCCCATGTTGGTCTGCAGGCACGCTTGATGTCACAGGCTTTACGTAAATTAACAGGAGCGGTCAGCAAATCTAATTCTACGATCATTTTTATAAACCAGATCCGGGAAAAGATTGGAGTAATGTTTGGTAATCCCGAAACCACTGCCGGTGGACGGGCCTTAAAATTTTATGCGTCCATCCGTATTGATGTTAGAAAAGGCGAAGTAATTAAGCAGGGGACCGATATTATTGGTGCCCGGACTAAAGCAAAAGTGGTTAAAAATAAAGTAGCCCCTCCCTTTAAGCAGGCTGAATTTGACATTATGTATGGGCAAGGGATTTCTAAAGAAGGAAATATTTTAGATATTGCCACAGAGATGGATTTGCTTAAAAAGGCAGGTGCTTGGTATTCCTATGGAACAGAACGTATCGGTCAAGGGCGTGAAAATGCTAAGGAATACTTAAAGAATCATCCGGAAATGATGAAGGAGTTAGAAAACAAAATTAGAGAATCTGTCAAAGAGAGTGGAGAACCACTTTTGGAGGTGGGGACTGCAGTTAAAGACGATTCTATTGAAGAATCGGTGGATCAATAGAAGAAAACAAGGGTGATATTGGTAGATGTTAAGTTATGTTAAGGGATCTTCTAATTATAAAAAAAAATATCTTAGTGACTTTAAGGAAATTCGCTCAGCTGCTTTAAGATATTTAAATCAACGTCACTATTCGGAGAAAGGATTGCGGGAAAAGCTACTTAAACGTTTGGATCCTCAAGAGCAGGAGGAATTGATGCCCGTTCTTGATCAGGTCATCATGGACTTAATGGAGCGAAGATTTATTGATGAGGAAAAGATGGTGGAATCCTGGGTTTATTATCGCACGGATCATGTGCCACGCAGTAAGTGTTTTGTTCGGCAAGAGTTACTCAATAAAGGAGTCTGCCCGGATATTTTGGATAATGTTTTAGATGATTTTTATCAGGACATGACCGAGGAAGAGGTTTTACGGCGAATTTTTTGTAAAGAGGCTTTACGTGAGCCGGAGGATGAAGAGCAGAAGGAACGATTTTGGAAACGCTTAATTAATCGTTTGGGCAGAAAAGGTTTTAGTTTTGAAAAAATAATTGCTTTGGTTGAAGAAAAACGTAATCAGGGTTAAAAAAAGAGTAAATCTTACTAAAGAAGGACTTTTAATATAATATTTAGATTCAAATATTGACAAATAGTGCATAAAATAATAGAATGGTTATGTTAGAAAGCTTTTTATATACTTTTTTCAGGAATTACTTAATGAGAAGGACAATTTCTGAAGATTAAGATGCAGCATTATGCATTTATATATATATTTGATTAAACTTTTATCAAGATGTGTTCTGTTAATGTTAATAATATATATAAATATGAATGTTTTTTCGCAAAAAGACCGAGTCTTTTTGTCCTGCGTCAGTATATAAAAAACCGAGCTTTCGCTCGGTTTTTTTCATGATAATGGAAAAGAAAAAAATAATTATGGAGGTGAAACGATGACAATTGTTTTTATTGCTATTGCTCTTGTAGTTGGTCTTATTTTAGGATATTTTATCAGAAAAAGTCTGGCAGAATCAAAAATAAAAACAGCAGAAGAAGCGGCGGCGAAAATTATTATTGACGCTAAAAAAGAGGCTGAGTCTAAACATAAAGAAGCTTTGATTGAAGCTAAAGAAGAAATCCATGCCATGCGTGTGGAGATAGATAAGGAAAGTAAAGAACGTCGCAGTGAAATTTCACGTCAAGAAAGAAGATTGCAGCAAAAAGAAGAGTCGCTAGACCGTAAAATTGATTCAATAGAGAGAAAAGAAGAAAATATTAAAAGAAAAGATCATGATACAGAGAAAAAATTAGCTGAGATTAATGAATTAAAACAACAAAAAATTAAAGAGCTGGAAAAAATCTCCGGTATTACTGCTCAAGATGCTAAACAAATTTTATTGTCCAGTATTGAAGATGAAGTTCAGCATGAAATGAATATTTTAATCAGAGATATTGAAACCAAAGCCAAGGAAGAGGGGGAAAAACGTGCTCGCGAAATTGTGGCTTCAGCCATTCAACGAGTAGCTTCCGATCATGTTGCCGAAACAACTGTTTCGGTTGTCGCCTTACCTAATGAAGAGATGAAAGGACGCATCATTGGTCGGGAGGGGCGGAATATTCGCACCCTAGAGACTCTTACGGGTATTGATTTAATTATTGATGATACACCAGAGGCCGTGATCCTTTCCGGTTTTGATCCTATGCGTAGGGAGGTTGCCAGGATTGCTTTGGAAAAACTGATTCTGGATGGTAGGATTCATCCTGCACGCATTGAAGAAATGGTAGAAAGAGCTAAAAAAGAAGTGGCACAAAAGGTTTGGGATGATGGTGAACAAGCAACCTTTGAAACCGGTGTCCACGGTTTGCACAATGAGATAATTAAACTTTTAGGGCGTTTGCAGTTCCGTACCAGTTATGGACAAAATGTATTGAAACATTCTACAGAGGTTTCTCATTTGGCAGGCTTAATGGCAGCTGAGTTAGGAGCCGATATCACTTTGGCCAAAAGGGCGGGGCTTTTACATGATTTAGGTAAAGCCGTTGATCATGAAGTGGAGGGTCCACATGTGACGATTGGTGCTGATTTAGCCAAGAAATATCATGAATCACCGGAAGTGGTGCATGCTATTGCAGCACATCATGGTGATATTGAGGTAAACAGTCTGGAGGCTGCCTTGGTGCAGGCTGCTGATGCTATTTCAGCGGCTCGTCCGGGTGCTCGGCGTGAGACTTTGGAGTATTATATCAAACGATTGCAAAAGCTGGAGGAAATCGCCAATTCTTTTACCGGGGTAGAAAAATCCTTTGCCATTCAGGCCGGTCGTGAAATTCGCATCTTAATTAAGCCCGATCAAATTGATGATCTGGCGGCGGTGCGTTTTGCACGTGATATTGTCAAAAAAATTGAGGCGGAGCTGGAATATCCGGGACAGATAAAAGTTGTCGTGATCAGAGAAACCAGAGCCGTTGATTATGCTAAATAATTTACAACAAGCCAAGGCCTGTTGTAGCTAATAGCGAAAAGATGATATTAGATTTTCAGATAGCTCATCAGGTTTTCTTAAGAAAGCTTGGTGGGCTATTATTTAAAAATTGATTTATTTGGGGCAAAGGTAAAATTATCACATAAAGAATACTTTAATTTCATAACTTAAATTTAATAGCTTAATTTCATGGTTAAACTTCATGGTTTGTGGTAGATAGTTTTTTGATGAAAATTTTTGCTATGTTTTTAAAGGTTAACAAACGATGATAAATGTAAAGATTTGTTAAGGTATTATTTTTGAGAAGTACTCTTATAGATATCTTTTTCTTGTTTATGTTGTGATAAACAAAAGATAAAAAAGGGGATTACGATGAAAATCTTGTTTATTGGTGATGTAGTAGCTTCACCGGGGCGTCATATTGTGAAACAGAAACTGCCATATTTATTAAATGAATACGAGATAGATTTTACAATTATCAATGGTGAAAATCTCACCGGTGGTGCAGGGATTAATAAAAAATCTTTACATGAATTGGCTGATATGGGTGTAGATTGTTTTACCATGGGTAATCATATGTGGGATAATGCCGATATTTTTACCTTTATTGAGCAAGAGCGACGCCTTGTTCGACCGGCTAATTTTAAACAATCACTGCCGGGTGAAGTGTATAGGATTTACACATTACCTGCGGGGGAAAAACTGGCAGTGACTAATGTTGTCGGACAAGTATATATGCCGCCGGCTGATTGTCCTTTTGCCGCTATGAAGAGGGTTTTGCAAGAGGTCAGAGAAATTACTCCTTTTATTGTGGTAGATATCCATGCGGAGGCTACCTCGGAAAAGATGGCTCTGGGATGGTATTTGGATGGGCAAGTGAGTGCCGTCTTGGGGACTCATACACATGTTCAGACTAATGATGCGCGTATTTTGCCACGCGGTACTGCTTACTTAACTGATGTTGGTATGACTGGTCCTCGTGATTCCGTTTTGGGAGTGGATAAGGATATTATTATCGAGAAAATGACCACACAGCTTCCCCAGCGCTTTAAGCCCGCTTGTCGCGGAGACTTACAGTTCAATGGAGTGATCATTGAGCTGGGAACAGACGGGAAGGCGCAAGACATACAGTTGATAAACTTTTATGAGCCGTCACTTTAGAATCGCCGGCACCCCTTTTAAAAGGGGTGCTTTTTTATTGATTTCTATCATATGAATGAAGAGTAGCATCATGTCGATTATTTACGGGAGGTTTTAAGCAATGAAAAATAGTCCGGATAAAGCAAAAAACAATAGCGGCTCCTGCTTACGTGTCTCTGCAAAATCTGTTCCTAATGCTGTGGCGGGCGCTTTGGCCGGTGTCCTGCGGGAATATGGAACGGTAGAAATTCAAACAATTGGCGCCGGGGCCATTAATCAGGCCATCAAAGCAGTAGCAATTGCGCGTGGTTTTGTGGCCCCTTCAGGAATAGATTTGATTTGCATACCGGCTTTTTCTGATGTGGTGGTTTGCGGTGAGGAAAGGACAGCAATCAAACTGATTGTGGAGGAAAGATGATTATAGATGCCCATTTAGATACTATTTTACAATTGCAAAAATATCCTTCCCTGCGAAAAATATATGATAGTCACTGCGACTATCAACGTCTTTGCAAATATCTTGACGTGGCTTTTTTTGCGGTTTTCATTCATCCGCGTAAATATGCCGCTTGTCCTTTACCGGAATTAATGCGATACTTTGGCACTTTTAAACAGGATTTATCACGTAATCGTGATCTGGTAGAATTATTATTATATAAAGAGCAGTTAAAGAGCTCTAAGAGTAAAATTCTTTTGGGGGTTGAAGGCGGCGACTTTATTGGTGATGATCAGGAGCTTTTAACTTTGATGCAGGCCTTGGGTTTACGCTTTTTGGGTCTGACTTGGAATCATGATAATCAGCTTGCTGCGGCTTGCGGTTCTCAACAGGGTTTAACTTCTTGGGGAAAACAAGTAATTAAGCAATGTAATGATTTAGACATTATTGTCGATTTGGCACATGCTTCGGAGCGATCTTTTTGGAATGCTTTGGCTGTTAGCAATCAGCCAATTATGGTTTCACATGCAGCTTGCAATGCCTGTCATAGTCATAGACGCAATCTTAATGATCATCAATTAAAGGAACTGGGTCGGGCAGGCGGTGTGGTCGGCATTACCTTTGTCAAGGATTTTTTAGCATCTCATGATCCCGACCTTGATGATATAGTAAGGCATATCGTGCATGCTGTGGAGGTGGCAGGCATTGATGCTGTGGGAATTGGTTCTGATTTTGACGGTGCTGAAGTAGCAGCCCTTAAAGGTGTGGAAGATTTGCCCTTTCTCTGGTTACGTTTACGGGAGGCAGGATTTAGTCAAGAGGAATTAGATAAAATAGCCGGCGATAATTTCTTGAGATTTTTGCAGGGATTGTTGCCAAATAAGGAGAAAGGCCATACTAGCAGATTTTAACCAGAAGAGGTGACCTAATGCCGGGATTTGATCTACATATTCATAGCACAGCTTCCGATGGACTTTGTACAGTGGAGGAGATTATTCAACTAGCTCAAGATGTTAGTTTGGACGGTATTGCGATTACTGATCATGATACGATGGACGGTTTGCCGCAAGCGATGACTTTGTCTAAAAAATTAAAATTTCCGGTTATCCCCGGAATTGAATTTAGTGCGGACTGGCAAGGTGTTGATATTCATATTTTGGGTTATTGGCTGGATTTTCAGCAAGCATGGTTGAAAGAGCGTTTACAGGCTTTGCAGGAAGATCGTCTTAGACGCTGTTATTTGATTGCGGAAAAACTGGCTGATTTAAAAATGCCGCTTAATTTGGAATCGATCATTAAGGCTGCCGGCAGTTCTGTCGGCCGCCCACATTTGGCCAAGGCAATGGTCAAAGAAGGTTATGTGAGAACGGAGAAAGAAGCTTTTTATAAGTGGCTGGCTCGGGGTATGCCGGCTTATGCGCCAAGAGTGAAGTTTTCTCCCTTTGAGGCCATGGATATTATTCAAAGAACCGGTGGAGTGGCGGTATTGGCTCATCCCGGTGTTAGTGTACATGATTCTTTATTGGGTCCTTTGGCTCATATGGGATTAGCGGGCATTGAGGTTTATCATCCGGAACACAATCCCCAGGCAGAAAAGAAATATCTGCATTTTGCCAAACATTTTCATTTGGTTGTGACAGGTGGTTCTGATTTTCACGGGCGCAGGGATCGTCATCTTGGCTGCAAGACTACTTCTTTAAAACAATTGGAAAGATTGGCGGCTAAAAGGCAGCAACAATTGTGATTAAGATAAGCCCTTTTTGCATATAATACAGTCAAAGGTTGTAGGAAGGGAGCTCTATTGATGAAAAAGGAGCAGGCTCCGCAAGCTGAAGAACAGGTCAAGCAACTACAAGAAACGGTTTATTATTTACGCATGAATCGACGCATTTTGTTAACTGTTTTGGAGCAAATAAGGGATGATCACAAAAGGGATCTTCAGCATTTAAATGAAGAAATTAAACAATTGCAAAAATCAAATTGTCGTTATGCACGCATAATTTGGCAAAAAAACAAACAAATTGTAGATCTGCAAAAATCGCAAAATATTTAAGAGAGCCGCCAGGCTCTCCTTTTATTTGGGATAAAAACACTTTTATAGCTGGTGATGCAGAAAAATTTTAGCGCAAAAGATTTTATTTATCTAATTAGAAAGGGCCGGCTAATTAAATTTTAAAGGGTTTTGGTGCTGTTTGTTGATAAAAAAGATTTATCACAGATGTTATGGGGCTATCAATACTATATAGTATACATGCTTCGATTTTATCAAACATTTAAAAGAGCAGATTAGATGATGATCTATTTACAGCAATGTTAGAAAATGAGAAATTTGGGGTGCAGTGGTTATTGTGGTGGCAGTAGCATGTGGTATTTTTAAGATTTTCTCAGATGCTGTGGGTGGTAGCCATTAGGGGAAATTTAGGAAAAACCTCTTTTGCAGATGGGGTTGATGATTGAAGTACCAGTTATTGTAGTGTATAATTAAAAGGTATTCTTAAATGAGGATTGGATAAAATGTGGAAAGATTTTTTGTTTTTAATTAGTTTTATGAGCCGCATACCTATTAAGACCGACTGGGGAATAAAGGAAGAGGATTGGTCACGCTGTTTGCGGCTTTTGCCTCTATGGGGTCTGCTTTTAGGCGTTTTGGTTGCTGGTGTGGCTGCTGTAATTTCAGGGATCAATGCACCCGTGGCTGCAGCCTGCGCTGTAGCTGCTTCTGCCTTTTTGACGGGGGGATTGCATTTAGATGGTGTGATGGATACGGCAGATGGTCTGGCTTCCGGAAATGATAGGGAAAAAGCTTTTCGCTTCATGTCTGATGCCCATATTGGTGCCATGGGGATTATTTCTTTACTTATACTGCTGATGTTAAAATATGTTTTGTATCTTTTTTTAATTGTCAATGTGCAGGTTTGGTGGGTTTTGCCGGCGGGAGTAGTTTTTTCTCGTTTTATGCTGGTATTTGTGGTATATGCTTTTCCTAATGCTAAAAAAACGGGTTTAGCCGCTACTTTTCATAAATATTTTGAAAAAAAATATTTTATTGTGGCACTTTTTCTTACCGTGATCATCTTGTTGTTTTTTGGCAATTGGCTGGCAATTTTAGCAGCGGTATTTGCCGCAATTTTCGCGTATTTTGTAGCACATTCATGGTGTGGGCGTTGGGGTGGCTTGACGGGGGATGCTTATGGTTCACTGACAGAATGGTCGGAAATAATTTTCCTGTTGCTTTATTTGTTTGCAGTGGCCGTAGCGGGTAATTTACCTTTATTATTATAGAATATTAGGAGATTTATATGAGATGAAAAAGACGAAAATTTACTTAGTGCGTCACGGCGAGACGGATTTTAATAATGATTGGCGTTATCAGGGACAGATTGATGAGACACTTAATGAAACCGGTTTGGTGCAGGCACAGGCTTTGGGTACTTATTTTGCTGATAAAAAATTAACTAAAATTTATACATCGCCGCTTTTAAGGGCGCAGCAAACCGCAAAGCCAATTGCTCAGCAGCATCAATTAGATTGTGAAATTCATCAGAGCCTGATTGAAATTAATTTTGGCGCTTGGGAAGGATTGACTTTTTCACAAATCAAGGAATCCTTTCCCCGGGAGATGGAGCAATGGATTGATTCTCCTCATACCACAAAAATACCGCAAGGGGAGACTTTTACAATGGTGGGAGAGCGAGTGCAACAGGCTTTAAATGAGATCATTGCCACAGGTCAGGGAGAGGAACTTGCTATTATTGCTCATGGTTGTGTCAATCGTATCTTATTGTGCCAATTATTGGGTTTGGATTACCAGTATATTAAGCAATTTCGACAAGATAATGGTGCCGTGACCATTATTGATCTTTACGATGGTTTTAATGTTTTGGCTCTGGCAAATTATCAGCCGGATTTTTAGATAGTTATTTAAAAATGATAGTATTTATGTTATAATATTTATTAAACTATTAATAAATAAAAACACTATTACGAAGATTAAACTTTGCAGGAGGTGTAAAATATGTCAGATAGATTTGCAAAAGAGGGATTAACATTTGATGATGTTTTACTAATTCCCGGGGCATCGTCTGTTTTGCCGCGGGATATTGATTTAACATCCAACTTAACGAAAAAAATTAAGCTCAATATCCCTTTAATGAGTGCCGGAATGGATACGGTGACCACCTCTAATATGGCGATTGCCATTGCCAGGGAAGGCGGAATTGGCGTTATTCATAAGAATATGTCTATCGAGGAGCAGGCATGCGAGGTAGATCGAGTGAAAAGATCGGAGAATGGTGTTATTATTAATCCGATTTTTCTTTCGCCCGATCATCTAATTAGTGAAGCATTAGAAATCATGAAACATTATCGTATTTCCGGCGTCCCTATTACTGTGGAAGGAAAATTAGTGGGGATATTGACTAATCGGGATTTACGTTTTGAAACAGATTATAATAAATATATTCATGAAGTAATGACAAAGGACCGTTTAATTACGGCTCCTGAGGGTACTAATCTTCAGCAGGCGCAAGAAATCCTTAAACAACATAAAATTGAAAAATTGCCTTTGGTAAATGAGGAGGGTTATTTGCGCGGTCTTATCACCATTAAGGATATCGAAAAAAACATTAAATATCCTAATTCCAGCAAAGATGAACGTGGCCGTCTTTTGGTGGCAGCTGCTGTAGGGGTGGTGGATGATACGCTGGAAAGGGCGCAAGCTTTGATCAAATCCGGTGTTGATGTTTTGGTAGTGGATACTGCTCATGGCCATTCCAAGTCTGTTTTAGAGATGCTGTGCAAGCTTAAAGAGACTTTTGACGTGGATATTATTGCCGGTAATATTGCCACAGCTGAAGCCGCTAAGGCTTTGATTGAGGCCGGGGCTGATGCTATCAAAGTCGGTGTGGGGCCAGGTTCCATTTGTACAACCAGAGTGATTGCCGGCATTGGTGTGCCGCAAATTACTGCTATCAGTGATGCGGCAGAGGCTGCAGCTGGGCATGGTGTGTCGGTGATTGGTGATGGTGGCGTTAAATATTCCGGTGATTTGGTGAAAGCTATTGCGGCCGGGGCTGATGTTGTGATGGTGGGTAGCTTATTTGCCGGAACCAAGGAAAGTCCGGGTGAAATAGAGTTATATCAGGGGCGTAGTTTTAAAGTTTATCGGGGAATGGGCTCTTTGGCGGCGATGAAAGATGGCAGCAAAGACAGATATTTTCAGTGCACAACGGATGCCGATAAATTGGTCCCCGAAGGAATTGAAGGTCGAGTTCCCTATAAAGGCGCATTATCTGAGACCGTTTATCAATTGGTGGGCGGATTGCGTTCAGGTATGGGATATTGTGGGACTCCCAATATTGAGTCATTAAAAAAAGAGTCTAAATTTGTGCGTATTACAGGTGCCGGTTTGAAAGAAAGTCATCCCCATGATGTACAAATCACCAAAGAGGCGCCTAATTATCGCATTTAGAAAAGAGGTTAAGTCATAATGTCAAGGTCAAGGGGAAGAAGACAGAAAAAAAATGGCAGTAAAGTTGCGATCATTATTTTAATTATTTTGATCGTGGTGGTTGGTTTTACAGGACTTAAATTATGGTTGGGTGATTCAGGCGGGTTTGGTGACAGGGTCAATGTTTTGATTGTTGGCACTGATGAAAACGATGTTAATAGGGATTCCGGACGTGCTGATGCTATCATAGTTGCCAGCATTGATTTTAAAAATGAAGATCTTTCCCTTTTATCTTTACCGCGTGATTCCTATGTAGAAATACCCGGTCATGGATCGGATAAGATCAATCATTCTTTTTCTTATGGCAAGATTGAGTTAACCCGTAAAACAGCAGAAAATTTATTGGATGTACCGATCAAATACTATGTGCAGACTGATTTTAGCGGTTTTGAAGAGATCGTTGATATTCTGGGCGGGGTAGAGATTGATGTTGATAAGCGTATGTACAAAAAAACGTATTACGGTACTATTGATCTACAGCCCGGTTTGCAAACCCTAAATGGGGAGGAAGCCCTGCAGTATGTGCGTTTTCGCAATGATCCGATGGGAGATGTTAAAAGAGTAGAAAGGCAGCGTATTTTTATCTCTGCTGTTTTGGACGAAACCTTTGCGACAGAAAACATTACTAAATTGCCGAAGGTTTTATCTTCATTGTCCAAGGTGTTGGACACTAATCTTTCTTCGAGCCAACTGATTAAATTAGGAAATATGGTCAAGGATATTCCGGCGGCCAATATTAAAAGTGAAACTGCTCCCGGTAATTTTGGCAGCAAAAATGGTGTTAGCTACTGGATTATTAATGAAAGCGAATTGAAAACGATGGTTGATGATTTGTTTTTTAGTTCCTCAACGGATGATCATGAATAATATGGAGAGCGGGAAGTAGAATAACCCGGCCTTGTTGGCCGGGTTATTTTAAAAATGGTTGTCGTTAATCAGACTCTTGCGATATCTGGCAAATTAAAAAGGAAAATGAGAAGTGTATGGGGAATATTTTATTAGCCCCAAATTGTCGAAAATTGCGTTGTAAAATATGTCAGAAATCCGGAGAATTTTTTATTATGAATGAATCCGCTAAAAAGGCAGATAAAAATTTAAATAAAATTCGGGTTAAAAATGTTCACAAGGGTCATCGAAAACGACTAAAAAGCCGTTATCACAAGGAGGGCTTAGCCAACTTTGAGGATCATCAGGTTTTGGAGATGCTCTTATTTTTTGCGATTCCCCATCGTGATACTAATGATCTGGCTCATCAATTGTTGAATGAATATGGATCTTTTTCTGCTGTTTTGGAGGCCGATCCTTTAGATATGATAAAAATTAAGGGCGTGGGAGAGCATACGGCTTTGCTTTTGACTATATTGCCGGAAATATTAGGCCGCTATCAGAAGGACAAGTCCGGCCGTAATCTTTATATCCAGGATACTGAATCTTTGGCTAAATATGCTGTATCCTTAATGGTAGGACAGCAAAACGAAGCTTTTTATTTAATATGTCTGGATGCGCAAAACAAGGTTAATAATGCTGCAATGCTGCATGTGGGCACTATTAATGAGGTTACGGTTTACCCGCGTTCCGTAGTTGAAACAGCTATTAGGCATAATGCCAAAAGTGTTGCTTTGGTGCATAATCATCCCAGTGGCAATCTTACTCCCAGCGTTAATGATATGAATTTAACCTATAAACTGATGGATATTATGCAGGAAATATCTATTTCAGTGGTGGATCATATTATCGTCAGTAATGACCGTTATCTCAGTTTTGCAGAAAAGGGTTTGTTGATCAGATAGAATACTGTTTTAGGAGGAGCAAATGACATTTGTTCATTTACATAATCATACAGAATATAGTCTTTTGGATGGTGCTGCCCGTCATAAAAAACTTTTGGCTAAAGCAAAAGCAATGGATATGCCGGCAGTTGCCATTACAGATCACGGTGTTATGTATGGTGTGATTAATTTTTATCGAGAGGCGAAAAAGGCAGGGATTAAGCCTATTATTGGTTGTGAGGTATATGTTGCTCAGCGGACTCGTTTTGATAAGGATCCGCGTCAGGATAGTTCCCCCTTTCATCTGGTGCTTTTAGCGGAAAATCAAGAGGGCTATGAAAATTTATGCCGTTTGGTTTCTTATGCTTTTTTAGAAGGTTTTTATTATAAGCCGCGAGTGGATAAGGAGCTGTTGCGTAAATATAATAAAGGTTTGATTGCCCTTTCAGCTTGCATTGTGGGTGAGATACCCGATTTAATTTTACAAGGCAGGGAAGAAGATGCCAAAAAGATAGCTTTGGAGTACCAGGAAATTTTCGGTAAGGATAATTTTTTTATCGAAATTCAAGATCATGGGATAGCGGAAGAAAAAGCGGTTTTTCCGCGCTTGGTTGATTTGGCTAAAAAGCTTAATATTCCTTTAGTGGCAACTAATGATATCCACTACGTAGATCAAAAAGATGCCGCGATGCATGATATTTTATTGTGTATTCAAACCGGCAAATTGCGTGATGAAGAAAACCGCATGCGTTTTACAGGTACGCAATTTTATCTTAAAACAGAAGAGGAAATGCGAGCTTTGTTTCCTGATTATCCGGAAGCCATTGACAATACAGTTAAAATTGCCGAACGGTGTAATGTGGACTTTGAATTTGGCAATCTTTATTTGCCGGATTATCAAGTTCCGCCGGGTTTTACCTTACACGGTTATTTAGAGGAGCTCTGTCAGCGAGGTCTTAAAGAGCGTTATCAAGAGATTACTCCCGAGTTAGAAGAACGCTTGGATTATGAATTAAAAACTATTAATAATATGGGCTTTTCCGGTTATTTTTTGATTGTCTGGGATTTAATTCATTTCTCAAGGCAGCAAGGTATTTATGTAGGGCCCGGTCGTGGCAGTGCTGCCGGAAGCTTGGTGGCATATGTTTTGAGAATTACTAATATTGATCCTATCAAATATAAGTTGATTTTTGAACGTTTTCTTAATCCGGAGCGGGTAACGCCGCCGGATATTGACATAGATTTTTGTTATGAGCGGCGCAATGAAGTTATTGAATACCTGGTAAATAAGTATGGTAAGGACAATGTAGGACAAATAATTACTTTTGGTACTATGGGAGCTCGTGGTGCCATTAAAGATGTGGGTCGTGTCTTGGATATTCCTTATAGTTATGTTGACAAGCTTGCCAAACAAATTCCTCATGATCTGGGGATTAAGCTGGCTACTGCTATTGAGGAAAGCCCTGAATTGAAGCTTGCTTATGAAGAGGATACTGAGGCGCGTGAATTGTTGGATATTGCCATGCAGATTGAAGGTATGCCTCGCCATACTTCCAAACATGCTGCAGGTGTGGTGATTGCCCGGAAAGAAATTATCAGTTATATGCCGTTACAGAAATTGGGAGATGATTTTGCGACTACTCAATACGAAAAGGAAGAGGTTGAGGCTTGCGGGCTTTTAAAAATGGATATTCTCGGTTTGCGTACCTTGACAGTAATAGGTGATGCAATCAATAATATTCAAATCAGTCATCCGGATCAGGAAAAAATTGATATAGATAATATTTCCTGGGATGATCAAAAAACCTATGATCTTTTAAGCAGCGGTGAGACTATTGGTGTTTTTCAACTGGAAAGTGATGGTATGCGCAAATTGATTCGTGGTATGCGTCCAGAGCGTTTTGAGGATATTATTGCTTTGGTGGCATTATATCGTCCGGGTCCTTTAGAGAACAACATGGATAAAGATTATATCGAGTGTAAACATGGGCGTAAGTCTATTTCTTATCCCCATCCGCTTTTAAAAGATATTTTACAAGAGACCTATGGGGTTATTCTTTACCAAGAACAGGTGATGCAATGTGCCACAGCTTTGGCCGGTTTTTCCTTGGGACAGGCTGATCTTTTACGAAGAGCCATGGGGAAAAAGAAAGCTGAGGTAATGGCGCAGCAGAAAGAGGCTTTTTTAAGCGGCTGTGCTAAAAAAGGAATTCCTGCTACGGCATCTAATAAAGTTTTTAGCATCTTGGAAAAGTTTGCCAGCTACGGTTTTAATAAAAGTCATTCGGCCGCCTATGCCGTTATCGCTTATGAAACGGCTTGGTTAAAAGCTAATTATCCGGCAGAATTCATGGCAGCGATGATGACAAGTGTTATGGATACGGCTGATAAAGTGCCTGAATATATTGAAGAATGTCGGCGCATGAATATTGAATTGTTATCACCGGATATTAATTTAGGTGATGCAAAATTCACCGTAGTTGGTGAGAAAATTTCTTTTGCTTTGGCCGCTATTAAGCATGTAGGACGTGAAGCAGTGGCTAAAATAGTAGAAGAGAGGAAAGCTAATGGACCGTTTACCTCCTTGATGGATTTGTGCTGCCGTACTTCCATGAATCGGAAAATGCTGGAAAGCTTGATTAAATGTGGGGCTTTAGATTCCTTTGGTTATTATCGCTCACAGCTGATGGAAGTGGCTGATCTGGCTTTAGAGATGGGAAGGCGTGTGGCAGAGGATCGGGATAATCAGCAAATGTCCTTATTTGATTTTGGTATAGAAAAAGCGGATTATGTGATGCCGCAATTGGAGATGCCGGCTAAACCTGAATATTTAGCTGCAGATCTTTTAGCGATGGAAAAGGAGACCATTGGTTTTTATGTTAGTGGTCATCCGATAGATGCTTATAAAGAACTTTTGAAGGAGAAAATTTCCCATCAGATTGCTGCACTTGAGAACACAGAGCCCAATGATCGGGTTAATGTCGGTGGTATTGTGACAGCGATGCGCCATCTGATTACTAAACGCGGGGATAATATGGCTATTTTTACTTTGGAGGATCAAAGTGATACTTTGAAGTGTTTAGTATTTCCTCGAGTTTATACAGCTTTTCGTGATAAACTGTTTAATTCTAAAGTTTTATTGGTGGAAGGTAAGGTTAAAAAGGAAGATGTGCACGCTGAGCTAGTTGTGGAGCAAATTAAATCCCCCGGTAAACTGTATTTGCGACTGCCAAGCAGCGAAGATGAGATTTTTATTAATCAGATAAAAAGTTTTTTACAGATGTTTCCCGGTGATATAGAGGTTTCTGTTTATTATGATGATTTGAAACAGTACCATGTTTTACCGGATGTAAGTGGTGTAGCCTTTGATAATCGTTTTTTGGATGATTTGAAGAGATTGCTCGGTGCAGAAAAGGTTGTTTTACGATAAAGTGAAAAGAGTTACTAAAAGTTGTGAAAATATTGCGATAATTACACAATAAACTTGTGCTTTTATACAAAAAGAGTTATACTTTTATAGGGAGTGAGTGACAATATTTTTTACATTTGTTTTGTGCTTACTTCTTTTCTTTCATGTGGACTTTATAGGCTAGGGCCTGTATTGATAAAATTAAAAAACTTATGCCAAGTCATAAGTAAAATTAACAGGGAGGTTTTTGTAGTGACTATTAATGTACAAGCTTTTATGGACGATTTAATCGCCAAAAATCCTGCGGAACCGGAGTTCCATCAGGCAGTGAAAGAGGTTGTTATTTCTTTGGCTCCTTTCATTGACAAAAATCCCAAATATGCTGAAAACAAAATTCTTGAACGTTTGGTTGAGCCTGAACGTGTAATCAGCTTCCGTGTTCCTTGGGTTGATGATAGTGGCGAAATCCAAGTTAACAAGGCTTGGCGTGTTGGATTTAACAGTGCTATTGGACCCTACAAAGGCGGCATTCGCTTTGCTCCTAACGTGTCCCTTGGTACTTTGAAATTCTTGGGCTTTGAACAAATTTTTAAAAACAGTTTGACTTCTTTACCTTTAGGTGGCGGTAAAGGCGGTGCTAATTTCGATGGCAGAGGTAAATCTGATAACGAAGTTATGCGTTTTTGTCAATCCTTTATGAACGAATTATATCGCCATATTGGTCCTAATACTGACGTACCTGCCGGTGACATTGGTGTTGGTGCTCGTGAAGTTGGCTATATGTTTGGTCAATATAAAAAATTGAAAAATGAATTTACCGGCATTTTCACCGGTAAAGGCTTCAACTGGGGCGGCAGCCGTATTCGTCCTGAAGCAACCGGTTATGGTGTTGCATATTTCTGTCAATCGATGCTTGCCACCAGAGGCGAAGATTTCGAAGGCAAAAATGTTGCTGCTTCCGGTTATGGTAACGTTGGTTCTTTCTTGATTGAAAAAGTTAATCAACTAGGCGGTAAAATTATCACTGTTGCTGATCCTACAGGTTATGTTTATGATCCAGATGGTGTTTCCGGTGAAAAACTAGAATACATCAAAACCTTATGGACCGTTCATCGTCGTCCTATTAAAGACTATGCTGAAAAATTTGGCGTAGAATACAAAGAAGGCAGTCCTTGGGAAGTTAAATGTGATGTTGCTATCCCAACTTCTCGTCAAAATGAATTAGATTTAAACGATGCTAAAAACTTGCTCAAAAATGGTTGTACCTGTGTTTGTGAAGCAGCCAATATGCCTTCTTCCGAAGATGCTATCAATGCTTTTCTTGATGCTAAAATCCTCTTTGCACCCGGTAAAGCAGCTAATGCTGGCGGCGTTGCTGTTTCCGGTTTGGAAATGTCTCAAAACAGCATGCGTTATAGCTGGAGTGCAGAAGAAGTTGAAGAAAAACTAAAATCTATTATGGCTAACATTCATGAAACTTGCCAAGAATATGGTAAAGAAGGCGACTATACTAACTATGTTGATGGCGCTAATATCGGTGGCTTTATTAAAGTTGCTGATGCAATGATCGACCAAGGTGTTGTATAGTTTAAACTAAAATAACATAAATAAAAACAAGGGGATAAAATTATCTCCTTGTTTTTATTTTGATTTAGTAGATAATTGCTTAAGGATATCTTATAATAAAAGTAGTTTAAAAAAAAGATTCTGTTTTTGTATGATAAAATAATATTTTGTGGTAGAATAGTAACAAAAGCTATAAAATATATTATAAGGAGGTAACTATGGCTACTATTACAAAAGATATGGGTATTATTGATGTGGTACAAAAATGGCCACAGACTACTGCCATATTCATGGATCATGGTATGGGTTGTCTTGGTTGTGCTGCTGCTCATTTTGAAAATATTGAGCAAGGTGCGTCTGCCCATGGCATCAATGTTGATTTATTGATAGAAGCACTTAATGAGTCTATTAATGATTAATTTTTAAGGAAAAAAATCATGGAAAAAGCAATTTTATTTGATTTGGATGGCACTTTGTGTCGGATGGATGAAAGGGTTACGGAGTTTTATCTTAATGACATGGGACAGGATTTTCTTGACGTACTTCCTGAAGGAGAATTTTTTCCTAACATTATGAAGTCCACTTATTGGGCGATCAAAAATCCTAGCTTGGATAAATCATGCTATGAGGTTTGTCTGCAGCATTTTTGTCAAAGGTATCAGCTTGATTATGCTGATGTTGACAGTCGTATGAAAAAATTTTATCATGAACGCTATCCCAAATATGGTAAGATGGTGGACAAGATCCCCTTAGCCCCTGAAGTTGTCAAGGCGGCAAAAAAGTGGGGATGGCTGACTATTTTGGCCTCTAACGCTTTGATGCCTCAAACAGCTATGCAGGAGAGGATTCGCTGGTGTGGTATTGATCCTGTTGATTTTGATCTGATTCCCGGTATTGATACGATGCATTTTGCTAAACCCACGCTGCAGTTTTATAAAGAGCTTATGCAAAAAGCTGCTATTTCCGATCCTCGATGTTGTTTGATGGTGGGTAATAGCCCTCAGGAGGACATGATTGCAGCTGATGTGGGTATGGAGACTTTTCTAGTGATGGAAGAGGGTATTATGCCGGATCTCAGTAAAGCTAAATACCATGGTAATTTACAAGATTTACTGAATTTAATAAACAAAAAATAAAAAGGAGTTTAAACTCCTTTTTATTTTAGTGGTAAGGATGTTGATTGACCAAGCCATATTGAATTATACAAAATTAGGCAAGAGAAATTATTTTTTCATAGTCCATTGTTTGCTGTTCTGTTCGTTTTGTGGCCAATGGTGAGGGATGTTTCTATGGCAGTAGGGACAAGTTATGATATTCATTTGCCCTGCTGGTTCTCTCTCAACATTATCCCTATTATGTGGTACGGTGCTCCATTCTTGGTAGTGTGGCTTTTCCTGTTGGCTGGTCTGGTGATGCGCATTCTGTTGAAAATAAAAAGGCTGTGTGCTTTCCTCTTTGCTTTCTGCCATTGGTTTTTGTGGTATATAGATTTGCATACCGGGGATAATTTTATTGGGATCCATGATTTGTGGATTGGCAGAGACGAGTGCCTCCAAGCTAAGATGATGATGTTTGGCGATAAGCCATAATGTTTCCCCTTTTTTGACTGTATAAATTAACATAAAATCACTCCTAAAAGACTTTGCTGCTAAATAATATGCATCTTCAGGTTAATGGTGCTTGGGAGATGACTATAAATGACGCTTTTTTGAAGATTAAAAGAAGTTACAGAGGAAAAAGATCTCCTTTGCTTATCATCCTTGGCTCAATCAAGCTTTTAGGCAAAAACTGTGACAGAAAGTGCAGAAAGTGAAAAACTAACATCTGCTGAGTCTGTTGCTGATTGGTGGTAGTTGTTTTTTACTTGCAAGCAGAAATTAATGGGCGAGGGTTTTTTGAAGTGAGTAAGCGAAAAGATGTCTCTGGTAATCAATATTGATAAAAATAAAAAGATATGATATTATTTTTATAGAGGGGAGGATTTTATGTCAAGACTAATTAATGAAGATAAAGCAATTGATATAGATAAAGATATTAAATATTATGCACAAAAGCTCTCTGATCTGATTTCCAAAAGTGATGAGTTTACTGATTATTGTCTTGCCCGGGAGAATCTGGAAAAGGATAAAAACTATTCTCATTTGTTGGCGGATTTCCGTCAGCAGCAATTACAGCTGCATTTAGCTGCCTTAGCTGGGGAGGATACGATGGAAGAGGTAAGGGATTTTGAATCTGTTTTTCGTGATTTATCCCAAGAGCCTTTGATTAAAGATTTTTTATCCGCTGAGGCGCGTTTTTATACGCTTTTAACACAGGTACAGAAAATATTGGGTAAGGATTTAGAATTATGGTCCGAATATGAGGTTATGTCACCGAAAACGGATCTAATATTGAATTAATTGGACTTTTAAGTGCAGCTTAGGAGAGTGTTGACAAATGATCGTAAAAAAGAGAATGATTATATAAAAAAAGTTGATCTATGATGCTTTATGTACATGATCGACTGTCTTGTGTTGGATTAAATTTATAAAAAGTATAGTATGGAAAGAAATAGCTGAAATTCGCTGAGGGACTATTTATCATGACTTACAGGTGCGAAAAGACGAGTGTAAGATTGCAGAGCGTAATTATTATAAATCCCAAAGACGTTTTTTAGAAAAACTCTTAATTAAAATATCTTTTTGTTTGTCGATAATGCTGTCGTGCTCTTGATTTTGAAGTTGATAAAAATTTTATCGCATAATCAATTAAAAGAAATACTCCAGGTCAAGTTGATCAATGTTGTCCGGAGGTTTATGATGTATGTTCTGCTTGTTTAATAAATGATGGCCGAGTTAAGTTTAGGCTGATCCTTAAAAAAAGGATAATCACGTTGGCAGATAGGTGGTTTTTCTGTGAAATATTTAAATAAATAGCAACTTTTGTAATTGTTGCTTGCTATTATTGTTTTTTATATATATAATTAATACGTTGTTGTAAAGATTGTTTTCAAGGAGGAATAATAGTGTCAATGGAAAGTATGCGGCGTGGCTTAAAAAAACACCGCACCGTTGTGATTATAATTATTGCTATTTTGATTGTAGGTTTGGTTAGCTCTTTTGCCTTTATGGGAGCCGGTGGAAATAAGTTTAACAGTGCGACTCAGGGAGATAATGTAGAACAAGTGCAAGCTCAAATAGATTCTTTAGAAAAATATATTGCCGAATTTGAGCCGGAGGGAGAAGAATTAACCTTCTCAGAAAACAAATTACTGGCTGATAACTATTTAAGTTTGATGGGATTATATTTACAGATTAATGAGACCAGTAAGCTGAATGAACACATGGAAGAAGGCGTCAAGTATTATAAAGCTGCTTTGGACACTGCTCCTAAGGATTTAAATGATTTAGGAAAAGCCCAAATTTATTCCAGTATTGGTTTGATGCAGTTTTATAATAGTCAAACCAGCGAAGCTAAAGCTAATTTCAAAAAAGCCTTACGACTGGCTGAAACTGATTTAGATATTAATAATCAATATGCATTTGTGCTGTATTATGTAGATGGTATTGAGGCTGTTGTGAACCATTTGAATGGGTTGAAAAAATTATTGTCGGATGAAAATGAGCTGGCCGCTGTAGATAGCATGATTAGCTATTATCAAGAGGCGGATGCTGCTGCGACTGCAAATCAGGAAAACAATAGTGATGACAGCTTAGAAAAATAGAAAACGAAAAAATAATTAGATTTCTTATAATCCTTTATCTAGGTGGTAAAGGATTATAATTTAACAAAACTATACAAGATGTATAAAAAATGATCCTTATAAGGATCATTTTTTTATTATTTATTAAAATATTTTTCTTATTAAAGAAGGAAAAAGGGAGTGTCAAGCGAATAAATTATAAATAAGTGGAGTGATGTGGTTCAAAGTGGTTTACGAATTATTTTTCGATAGAAGTCCTGCTAGCATAAACAAAGTTATTATTATGATATCAAAGGAGCAGCCCTATGTTCATGGGAGAATTTCAACATTCAATAGACGAAAAAAATCGCGTTATCATCCCTGCTAAATTTCGTGCTGAGTTAGGTAATAGCTTTGTTTTAACGAAGGGTTTAGATAAATGTATTTTTGTTTACCCTTTGGAGGAATGGAAAAAAGTCGCTGCGAATCTTCGTCAACTTTCATCTACTAGGGCGGATGCCCGTTCTTTTGCACGCATTTTCTTCTCCGGAGCTGTCGATACGGATATGGATAAACAGGGGCGTGCCCTGGTTCCGGCTAATTTGCGCAAGTATGCCGCTTTAGAAAAAGATGTGATGATGATCGGTGTTTCCAGTCGCGTGGAGATCTGGGATTCAGAGGTTTGGGAAAAATATAGTGAACAAGCCAACAATCGGTATGAAGAAGTGGCTGAAAAACTGGCTGATCTTGATTTGGATATTAGTTTTTAGGTGGTGTACGGGGTGAATGATCAGCAAAAATTTTATCATTTACCGGTTCTGCTAAATGAGATTTTAGCACAACTGCAGCCCAAAAGTGAAGGAGTTTATGTGGACTGTACTATGGGAGGAGCCGGTCATAGTCGTGCTATCTTAGAGGCTTCTTCCCCGCATGGTAAGTTGATCGCCATGGATCAAGATGATGCAGCAATTGCTGCAGGCAGCGAGGCTTTAACAGCTTTTGCTGAACGTGTGAAAATTTTTAAAAGTAATTTTGCTGATTTAGGACAAGTGGTAGATGAGGCCGCCTGGGGGCCGGTGGATGGGATTCTTTTGGATATTGGTGTTTCTTCTTATCAATTAGATGAAGGCTCCAGAGGGTTTTCTTACATGCAGGATGCTCCGCTGGACATGAGGATGGATCAGGAGCAACCATTTAGTGCGTATGATTTGCTTAATACTTACAGCGTAGAGCAATTAACGGAAATTATTTATAAATACGGTGAAGAAAAATGGGCTAAAAGGATCGCTGAATTCATCTGTCAGGCTCGACAAGGGCAGCCTATTAGCACTACCGGACAGCTAGTAAGTGAAATTAAAAAAGCTATTCCCAAAGGGGCGAGAGAAAAAGACCAGCATCCCGCAAAACGCACCTTTCAGGCTTTAAGAATGGTGATTAATAATGAGCTTGAGGTATTAGAAAAGGCGCTTGATGAAGCGATAAAGGTATTAAAGCCGGGTGGTCGTTTAGCGGTTATTACTTTCCATTCATTGGAAGATCGTCTTGTTAAAAACAAGTTTAAATTATGGGCAGCCGATTGCCTTTGTCCGCCAAAAACACCTATTTGTATTTGTGGACACCAAGCTGAGATAAAAGTGATTAATAAAAAGCCACTGATACCGCAAGCCGAGGAAATTGAGCTAAACCCCAGAGCTAGGAGTGCTAAGCTGCGGGTTGCTCAAAAACTGTAATATTTCAAGAAAGGAAGAAATACAATGTTAGCAGCTAAAAAACATGATCCATCGGCCGTAAAAGTTCTTGATGAACAAAAAGAGAATTTAAAAGTACTTAAAAAACGATCTAAAAAGACAACGGCAGCCCAAAATGGCAGAGCTTTTATTGCCTGTGTGACAGCTTGCGCTTTGATATTGTGTTTTTCTCTGGTAGCCGTTGAGGCTAAGCTGGGCAAAGTTGGTTATGAAATAAATGAGGTCAAGACACAGATAACGGAATTAGAGGCCCAATGTGAAGTGGCTGACTTAGAGATTGAACAGATGAAATCTTTGGAGAGAATTGAAAGTTACGCTAAAAATAATCTTGGTATGGTGAGCATCGAATCTTCAGACATTATTTATTTAAACATGGAGGAGTCACAGGTAGCAATAGCTAAAACAGAGAATCCTTTGGAAAAAACACTTGCATCTGAAAAACAATCTATCGATTCTCAAAAGCAGAATGAAGGTTCTTTTTTAGGAGTTTTAGGTGATATTTTCCATAAAGTTTTTAATAAGGAGGCTGCTGCATCAGAGTTATAATATCGACTGCCAGTATAGTATGATAAATCTATTGCAAAGAAATAAGGAGTTGTATTTATGGCGCCAGTTAAAATGAAAATGCGACGTAAGATAGCTATTGTTTTAGTAGTTATTTTAATTTTATTACTGGCAGCATTAGGTAAGCTGGCTTATGTACAATTTGTTCAAGGCAGTGATCTGCAGCAAAAGGCCGAAGATCTTCGCACCAGAGATTTATCCGTAGCAGCAAAAAGAGGTACTATTTATGATAAGACCGGCTCTAAGCTGGCTATCAGTGTTACCGCTGATTCAGTAGCAGCCAATCCCACTGAGGTGAGAAATTCCGGAAATGCTGAGGAGACTGCTACTTTTTTATCGGAAGTTTTAGAGCTTGAATATGAGGATGTGTTGAAAAAAATCACCTCTAAAAGTTCTTTTGTCTGGGTAAAGCGTAAAGCTGATTTTGAGAAGGCTGAAAAAATTGAGCAAGCTGATTTAAAAGGAATTAGTCTGGTTGAAGAAACTCAGCGTTTTTATCCGCAGGATCTTTTGGCTTCCCATGTACTGGGGTTTGCCGGGATTGATAATCAAGGGCTAGAAGGCATAGAAAATTCCAGAAATGGGGAGCTTTCGGGAATAGCGGGTAATATCACTGGTGAATACGATGCTAAAAACCATCAAATACCTCAGGGTAGCAGTAATTATACACCTGCCCAAGATGGCTATGATTTAACGTTAACAATAGATAAAAATATTCAATATTTCTGTGAAAGGGAGTTAGATCGTTTAATGGCGGCAGATGGGGCACCTAAAAGAGCCTCAATCTTAATGATGAATCCCAATACAGGTGAAATTATTGCTATGGCCAATCGGCCGGCATATGATCCGAATAATTATCAAAGTGCAGATACTGATGTTTTTCGTAATATGTTGGTCAATGAAGTTTATGAACCCGGTTCTACTTTTAAAATCATTACAGCATCGGTAGCTTTAGAAGAAGATGTAGTAAATGAACAGAGTTCTTTTTATTGTCCCGGTTATATTAAGGTAGGGGATGCTACAATTAAATGTTGGCGCAGTCATAACCCGCATGGTAGTCAGAGTTTCGCAGAAATTATTCAAAACTCTTGTAACCCCGGTTTGGCGCAATTAGGGATTAATATAGAAAATAAAGAAAAAGGATTATTCTATAAATATATTAAAGCTTTTGGTTTTGGGAAAAAAACTGATATCGAGTTATCCGGTGAAGAATCAGGAATAATGATTAAGCAGGATGATCTTAAAAAGGTTGACATTGCCACGATCTCGATTGGTCAGAGTATTGCGGTTACTCCTATTCAAATGGTAACGGCAGTTTCTGCAGTGGCTAATGGTGGAACTCTTTTAAAACCACAATTAGTGTATCAGGTTAAAGATAAAGACGATAATATTATCAAGGATTTTCAAAGAGAGGAAGTTCGTCAGGTTATCTCTCCGGAAACTTCTAAACAAGTGATGGAGCTACTGGAAAGTGTTGTAACCGAAGGTACTGCTAAGCAGGCCTATATTGAGGGATATCGAGTGGGCGGTAAAACGGGGACAGCCCAAAAGGCTGGTAAAGGCGGCTATCAAGCCGGCAAATATATTGCATCTTTTTTGGGAGTGGCCCCGGTTGATGATCCGCAGGTAGTCTGTTTGGTTATATTGGATGAACCATCCGGATATCTGTATCAAGGCGGGCAAGTGGCCGCACCTGTTTTTAAAACCGTCATGGAAGATACCCTTAATTATTTGGGTGTAGTTCCTCAATTTTCAAAAGATAAGGAAGTTTCCACATCAGCGTCAACCAAGCAGGTGTCTTTGCCAAACTTTACTAATGTGAAGGCAGAGGCGGCATTGAATGCTTTAAATCTTTTAGGGTTAGAGGGGAGAACCGAAGGTAGTGGTGATGTTGTAAAATCACAATCTGTAGCTGCTTTTAATAAGGTTAAGCTTGGCAGTGAGGTGGTTTTATATTTAGGGAACGCTCAAAAAGATGCTAAAATAATAGTTCCTGATATTACTAATATGAGAGTAGGGCAAGCTAAGCAGCTTTTAGGTTATTTGGGTTTACAATTGTCGCCTAATGGCAGTAATGGGGAGGCTTGCGAACAAACCCCCGTCCCTGGGAAGGAAGTTGCCGAGGGAACAATCATAGCTGCTACATTCACAAAAAGTACGGAGACTGAAAAGACTGAAAAGGATGGTCCGTAAAATAAATAGATGTTTTAAATCGGAAAAGGGTAGCAAAGGAGTTTAAAATGAAACTGAGTGAAATTATAACTTATTTAGCTGATAATGTGCAAATCGAGCAGATTGATGAACAATCTTTGTCAACTGAAATAACAGGAATTGCTTATGATTCTCGCAAAGTAAAACCGGGCTACCTTTTTGTTGCGATTAAGGGTGGATCTTTTGATGGTCATGATTTTATTTCCCAAGCTGTTGAAAAAAAAGCCGCCGCTCTTTTAGTGGAACAGCCACTAGGGATCTCTTTGGAGATACCTGTACTTGTTAGTAAAGACAGTCGCCGCACGATGGCACTTATAGCGGCTCATTGGTGGCAGCATCCCGACCAAAAAATGCGCATGATTGGTGTTACAGGTACTAATGGAAAAACTACGACGACCAAGTTAATTAAATGGCTTTTAGAAAGTGCGGGCAGAAAAACAGGCTTAATTGGTACCATAGATAATCAATCAGGTGATAAAATATTACCGGCCACCCACACTACGCCCGAATCATATGAGCTGTTTGAGCTGCTGCATACCATGAAAGAGGATGATTGTAAAAATGCGGTGCTTGAGGTATCTTCGCATGGCTTGAAACAAAGACGAGTTTATGGTTGCAGTTTCGATGGTGTTGTTTTTACAAATTTAACGCAGGATCATCTGGATTATCATGTAACTTGGGAAGATTATTTAAACAGCAAGTTAGAACTTTTTAAAATGATTTCCCAAAAAGCAGGACAGAATAAATATGCTGTAGTCAATCTTGATGATGAGGTTGCCGAGCATTTTTTGTCAGCTGCGACAGTTGACGTTTGGACTTACAGTATGAAAGAGGAGGCAACTTTACGGGTTCTGGATTATAAATTTAATCCAAGCGGTACCGATTTCACCTTGCTTTATCGAGGCAAAAAACAACGGGTTCATGTTCCTCTAATCGGTAAATTCAATATTTATAATGCTTTGGCAGCTATGGTTGTAGCTTTGGCGGAAGGTTTGACTTTGACGGCGATTATTAAATATTTGGCTAAAGCGCCACAGGTTGCCGGGCGTTTTGAATTGGTAAGCGAGGGACAGGATTTTAAAGTTGTTGTTGATTACGCTCATTCTCCTGATGGTTTACTCAATGTTTTATTGGCGGCCCAGGATTTAGATCCCAGACATTTGATTTGTGTTTTTGGTTGCGGTGGTGATCGTGACAAGACTAAGCGCCCCATCATGGGTAAAATAGCCGCTGAAAACAGTGATTTTGCAGTGATAACTTCGGATAATCCCCGCACAGAGGATCCTTTTGTAATATTGGATCAAATTGAGGTTGGCGTCAAAGAAGGGAATGGCCGCTACATTATAGAAGAAAACCGTAAAGCTGCAATATCTGCAGCTATCAAAATGGCGCAGGCTGGCGATTTAGTGGTTATTGCCGGAAAAGGGCATGAAGATTATCAGCTGGTCAAGGGGCAAGTATTGCATTGCGATGATCGTGAGATTGCTCGAGCCGCACTTAAAGAAAAACTCAAAAATAGCTAATGAGGTAAAGTAATGTTACCGTTTTTTGTTGCATTAATTCTAGCTGTGGCGATAGTTTTGATTTTGGGTCCATTTTTTATACCCTTATTGCAGCGGCTTAAATTTGGACAAACAATTAGAGAAGATGGACCGCAAGCTCATTTGAGCAAAGCGGGAACGCCAACGATGGGGGGACTGTTGTTCTTTCCTGCTTTTATCATCCCCTTGTTAGTGGTAGGTGATGTTTCCCCAGCTTCTTTATTGCTGTTATTTGGTTTTACGGTCTTTGGTCTAATTGGTTTTATAGATGACATGTTTAAAGTAGTTATGAAGCGTTCTTTGGGACTAACCGCCAAACAAAAATTACTTTTACAATTTATCGCCATTTTGATTTTGCTGATTATTGCTGTACAAGTTATGGGTCGCGGTACAGGGATTATTATACCCGCTACAGGGATTGTGGTTGATCTGGGAATTTTTTATTATGTACTGATTAGTGTTTTTTTGGTTGGCATGGTTAATGCGGTCAATCTCACTGATGGTTTAGACGGACTGGCTTCCGGGGTGTCCATTTCTGTCTTTATTGCTTTCACGTTGATTGCCTGGCTCTCTATGAGTAATCCGCCGATTGAAGGTGTTGACTATCGGAGTGTGGCAGTGGGGGCAATAGCTTTAGTAGGTTGTTGTTTAGGTTTTCTTTTCTACAACCGTTATCCGGCTAAAATTTTCATGGGTGACACCGGATCTCTGGCTTTAGGCGGTGCTGTAGTTGCTTTAGCCGTGTTGACCAAGACAGAATTTTTACTTTTGATTTTGGGTTGCGTATATTTAATAGAAGCAGTTTCTGTGGTTTTACAGGTTATTAGTTTTAAATTAACCGGCAGACGAATTTTCAAAATGAGTCCCCTGCATCATCATTTTGAAATGATGGGTTGGCGGGAGACAAAGGTTGTCGGAGTTTTTTGTCTTTTGTCAGCAATTTTTGCGACTGTTTCGTTGATTTTGCTGGCATTATAGAAAGGAAAATAAATGTCTTTAATTGACTTGGCAAAAAAAAATATTATAGTTATCGGCAGCGGCATGAGCGGATTAGCGGTTTGCCGTTTTTTACTTACTAAAAATGCTTGTATTACTTTGGCCGACAGTAAAGATTTAGCGGATTTACCCCCGGAAGTTATTAAGCTGAGAGAACAAGGTGTAAAATTGCTTTTAAGCAATCAATTGCCACAAAAAGCGACTTATGATTTAGCGGTAAAAAGCCCCGGTGTCCCACCTACAACTTCCTTGATGCGGCTGCTCTATGATGCCGGAGTACCGGTAATTGGGGAAATAGAGCTGGCCTATTTATTCACAAAGGCCACCTTTGTGGCGATTACCGGCACTAATGGTAAAACGACTACTACGCAACTGATATATGAGATTTTTAAAAATGCCGGTATAGAGACCATTCAGGGGGGTAATATAGGTAAGCCGCTGGTAGAGATTGCTGAGGATTTTATGGGGGTTATTGTAGCGGAAATTTCCAGCTTTCAGGCCGAAGACAGCAGGAGTTTTGCACCACATATTGCGCTGATGCTTAATTTGACTCCTGATCACTTAGATAGGCATGGCAGCATGAAAAGTTATCAGGAGGCAAAAGAAAAAGTTTTCAGCCAACAAAAGGCGGATGATTATGCGATTTTAAATTATGATGATGTGACGGTGCGTTCTATGGCGCAGGGAATAAAAAGTCAGATAGTTTATTTTAGTCGTCAAAAAAAATTGTCTCAAGGTGTTTTTATAGAAAATGGGCAATTGATGATAGCCCTCGGCCAAAAAAAAATTAATGTTATGCCCATCAAAGACATATATATAAAAGGCGGACACAACTTGGAAAATGCTCTGGCAGCTGTGGCGGTTGCCGCTGCTTACGATATCGCCGCTGACATTATTGCTACTACTTTGCGCAATTTTAGCGGGGTTGAACATCGTTTGGAATTTGTCACTAAAAGAAAGGGAATAACGTATGTTAATGATTCCAAAGCAACCAATCCCGAATCGACTATTCAGGCTCTTTTGGCTTACGATGAGCCGATTATTCTCATCGCCGGGGGTCGTGATAAGGGTAGCGATTTTAGTCGCTTAATACAAATGGTGAAAGAGAGAGTAGTGTTTTTATCATTAGTCGGTGAAGCCAGATACCAACTAAAAGAGGCTGCTGATCAGGTAGGATTTTCCAACTATGCCATAAGTGAAACCTTTTCGGAGGCTGTTGAAAAGGCCTTAGCAGCTGCTAAAAAGGGGCAAGTGGTAATGCTTTCTCCGGCTTGTGCGAGCTGGGATATGTTTAAGAATTATGAGGTCAGGGGTAATTTATTTAAAGAAATAGTTTTAGCACATCAATAAGTCGGCATTGATTTTTTAACAAGGAGGGGTCCACCGATTGCTGAAAAGTAAAGATAAGAAAATAAAATCACCGGATTGGTGGCTCTTTTTTGCCGTAATGGCCTTGTTGGGAGTTGGTATCATTATGGTGTTCAGCTCTAGCCAATACCAGGCACAGTATGATTTTGGCGATCCTTTCTATTATCTTAAAGGACAAGGCAAGAATGCAATTATTGGTCTGGTGGCCATGTTGATTGCTTATAAAATACCTTATCAATTTTACAAAAAAATTGCTTGGCCATTAGTTTTTTTTGTAGTTGTTTTACTATTATTAGTTTTATTCAGTGGTGGTGGTGAAGAGGCCGGTGGAGCGGTACGTTGGTTGAGTTTAGGCGGTATACGTTTTCAACCTTCGGAGCTTTGTAAGCTGGCGATGGTTATTCTGCTGGCCAAGGTTTTCAGCGAACGGCAAAAACAGATGGGTAGCTTTACCGGGGGTTTTTTGCCGGGATTGATTTTGATTGCTGTGATTGCCGGTTTAATTTTTGCCCAAAATGACTTAAGTACTGCCGTGATTATTGCTTTGACCGGTATAATTATGATGTATTGCGCCGGTGCAAAATTTAAATATTTACTGGGTACAATTGTTGTCGGTTTGGCCGCCGGGATCGCAATTATTGCCGGCAGTGATTTTAGATCCGGCCGCATAGAAGCTTATTTAGATCCCTGGCAGGATCCTTTGGGTGCGGGATTTCAGACCGTACAGTCGTTGCTGGCGGTAGGTAATGGCGGTTTGACCGGGGTTGGTTTGGGTGCTGGCGGTTCCAAATGGTATTATCTGCCTGAAGGGTACACGGATTTTATTTTTGCGGTGCTTGCAGAAGAAATGGGATTTTTGGGCGGCCTTTTTGTGATTGCTCTATTTGGTATTTTGGTGTGGCGGGGTTTGATGATTGCCATAGGTCTTAAAGATTCCTTTGCTTCCCTTCTGGCGGTGGGAATTACATCATATATTGGGATTCAGGCCTTTATTAACATAGGGGTTGTTACTGGGCTTTTACCTGTGACAGGTATTACTTTACCCTTTATTAGCTATGGGGGGACATCATTAATTATTTGTTTGGTGTCGATGGGAATATTACTGAATTTATCAAGATATTCGGAGATTAAGCGATGAAGAAAATTAAGATTGTTGTAACAGGCGGCGGCACAGGCGGGCATATTTATCCTGCCTTGGCAATTGCCAGAGGTTTGCAAGAAGCCGTTGCTGCAGAAATTTTATATCTGGGCGGACATGATTCTTTGGAAGCACGTTTAGTTCCTGAGGTTGGCATAACCTTTAAAGGGGTATCAACACGACCTTTACGTCGCAAATCTTTGGCCGTTTTTAATGATCTTATGGTCAATAAAAAGGGTCAAAGAGAGGCACAGGTTATTTTAAATGATTTTCAGCCTCATATTGCGATTGGCACCGGTGGCTATGCTTCTTGGCCGGTGATGAATGCTGCAATTAAGCTGGGAATTCCTACATTGATCCATGAGCAGAATGTCCGTCCCGGACTTAGTAACAGAGTTTTGGCTAAAAAAGTTACTGCCATTTGTATCTCTTTTGCCGAATCTAAGGATTTTTTTACTGTTAAACAAAGAGACAAGATTAGCTTTACGGGTTTGCCGGTTAGAGCGGAAATTTTACAAATGGACCGTTCAAACGCCTATAAGTTTTTAGATTTAAGTATGGATAAACCAGTTTTTTTAATTACCGGTGGCAGTCAAGGCTCACAAAAGATCAATGATGCCATGGTTGATGCTTGGAAGGAACTAATCAAAGCCGGTGCACAGATTGTTCATTTGACCGGTGAGAAAAAATATGCAAAAGTCCAGGAAAAGCTTTGTCAGCAGGGCCTGCAGGATGAGAAAAACTTACATCTTTTATCATATTTAAAACGGATGGATTATGGTCTGGCTGTTAGTGATTTGGTTTTAGGGCGTGCAGGCGCTTCTTTTTTGGCAGAAATTTTATGCCTGGGAATACCTTCTATCCTGGCACCTTTTCCCTTTGCTGCAGGTAATCATCAATTATTAAATGCACAAGTAGTTGAAAAATCCGGCGGAGCTATTATAATAGAGGATAAGGATTTGACAGGTAGGGCGATCTGTGAAGCTGTTTTACCACTTTTAGCAGATCAACAGCGTTTGGAAAAAATGTCTGCTTGCGCCAGCGGATTGGGGAAACCGGAGGCTTTGGATAATATTGTGGACGAAGTTTTAGAAATAGTAAAAAACAGTTAGTAATATAAGTGATATTTAGTGATATAATGGAGGATCTGTTGATGGAAAAGCGGGATTTGGAAGGTAAAAATCTATATTTTATTGGCATCGGCGGCATTGGTATGAGTGCCATTGCCAAAATTATGTTAGGCATGGGTTATCGCATCAGCGGTTCCGACGTAAAAACATCTAATTTGACAAATGCTTTAAGCGATTTAGGCGCTGAAATAGACATAGGGCATAATGCCGCACATATTACAGAGGATGTTGATGTGGTTATTTATTCTTCCGCTATTAAGGAAGATAATCCCGAAATGATGGCGGCTAAAAGCAAAAATCTGCCCATCTATAAGCGGGCGGAAATGCTAGCTTTTTTGATGAGCATTCAGGAAAGCATCGGTGTGGCCGGTGCCCATGGTAAGACAACCACCAGTGGCATGATCTCTTTAATGTTGGAAAAGGTGGGGCAAGATCCGACGATTGTGATTGGCGGAACTTTGCCTCAAATCAGAAGCAATGCTAAAAGTGGCAAGGGTCGTTATTTAGTGGCGGAAGCGGATGAAAGTGATGGTACATTTTTACTGCTTCATCCGAAAATAGCTATTATTACAAATATCGAACCGGATCATCTTGATCACTATGGGGATATGGATAATATCCTGGGAGCTTTTAAAAAATATCTGGAACAAATACCATCGGATGGCACGGCAATTGTTAATCTGGATTGTCCCAATATTTGTTCTTTAAAGGAGCAGGTTGAGGCCAATTATATCACTTATGCTTTAGAAAAAACAGCTGATTACCAGGCAAAGGACTTGCATTTTCGTAAAGATGGCATTAGTTCATCTATTTATGAAAAAGGGATTTTATTGGGTCAATTGCATTTAATGGTTCCGGGAGAGCATAATGTTTCCAATGCTCTGGCCGCTATTGCTGTAGGTCGGATGGCGGGGGAGAATTTTGCTGATTTAGCTGATGCTTTAAGTCACTTTACCGGTACCGGCAGACGTTTTGAAGTCTTAGGAGAGATCGATAATATCAGAGTGATTGATGACTATGCGCATCATCCTACAGAGATAAAAGCTACTGTAAAGTCGGCCCGTGAGATTGGTTCATCTCGTATTATCAGTGTCTTTCAGCCTCATCGCTATAGCAGGACTCAATCTATGTATAAGGAGTTTGCCGCGGCCTTTAAACAAAGCGATATTGCCATTATCAATGAGATTTATCCTGCTTTTGAAAAACCTATAGAGGGCGTTTCCTCGCAAATGGTTGTTGATGAGGCAAAAAGACAAGGGCAAAAAATTGTGGAGTATGCGGAGACTGAAGAGGATGTTTTGCGCTTACTTAATAAATATGCACAGGCAGGCGATTTGGTTTTGATTATGGGAGCAGGAAATATCAGGAGTGCAGGTGAGAAATTTCTTAATGCTCGTAATAGGAGGCTGCAGTAATGATCCCTAGACCTTTACTGGACAAAATACAGAAAGTTTTTAAAGAGCCTATTTTAATCGATGAACCTATGAAAAATCATACAACCTGGAGAATCGGTGGTCCGACCGATTGCTTGGTGCAACCTACCAAGGAACAGGAAATTATTGATATTTTATCACTTTTGCATCAGGAAAAGATTCCTTACATTGTGATTGGCAATGGTTCTAATCTTTTAGTCAGCGATCAAGGTTTGCCCGGTGTGGTAATTAAATTGGGAGCAGATTATGCCTCCGCTGCTTGGAATGGTTATGATGTAGAGGTTCAAGCGGGCATGATGCTGCGTGCTTTATCCTTGGAGTCCGCAGAGCGTTCTTTGGGGGGGATTGAATTTGCTGCCGGTATTCCCGGCAGTATCGGTGGTGCGGTACGCATGAATGCCGGAGCTTATGGCAGCACCATTGGCGAATTCGTCACCAAAGTTGTAGTGATTGAATATACTGGCACCAGAAAAGAAATCACAGCTGATAGCTTGAACTTTGCTTATCGTTATAGTAGCTTATTCGATATGCCTGCCGTTGTGTCCATGGTTCATTTACGTCTTTTGCCCGGGGATAAAGAGGCCAGCTTTAAAAAAATTAGAGAGTGGTTGCAGATCCGAAATTCCAAGCAGCCCTTGGATTTTCCTTCCTGTGGCAGTGTTTTTCGTAATCCTCAAGATAGTCATGCCGGATATCTGGTTGAGCAGGCCGGATTGCGAGGTCGGCGAGTGGGTGAGGCGATGGTTTCGCCTAAGCATGGTAATTTTATTATCAATCTTGGTAATGCCAAGGCCAGTGATGTGAGGCAGTTGATCATGGAAGTGCAGGATGAGATAGAACGTGTTTATCAGATAAGGTTGGAGCCTGAGGTGAGGATTTTGGGTGAGTTTTAAAAGCTATCAACTGAATAAAACCGAATGGGGTGCCTTATGCAAAGATTTGTTATCAAAGGGGGAAACCCTTTGCGCGGGAAAACGCAAATCAATGGTGCTAAGAATGCTATTTTACCTATTTTAGCGGCTTGTTTATTAAGTAAAGGTGAATGTGTTTTACACAATGTTCCACTATTAGAAGATGTTTTTGTGATGTGTGATATTATGAAACATTACGGAGCAAATATTGTGTGGTGCGGCAATACCCTGGTTGTAAAGGCAGATGATTTACAAATACAGGATTCCCCTACTAAACTAATGAAAAGAATGCGGGCGTCTAATTTAGTGTTAGGTCCGCTGATTTGCCGTTTAGGTGAGGTTTGTCTGACTTTTCCCGGAGGCTGTGCTATTGGTGCAAGACCGATGGACTATCATTTGATTGCTTTAAATCAGTTGGGTGTTAAGGTAATTAATGATGGGTCATTGATCAAAGCACAGGCCCAAAAAATGCGCGGCGGTAAAATTTATTTTGATTTTCCTAGTGTTGGTGCGACTGAAAATGCTTTGATGGCTGCTTCTTTGACTCCGGGGCGGACGGTTATTTATAATGCAGCCAGAGAGCCGGAAATTAGTGATTTGGCCCTTTTTTTAAACAAGATGGGGGCTAAAATAACTGGTGCCGGCAGCGATATTATTAATATTGAGGGAGTTTCCAGGCTTCAAGGTGCCGAACATGCTGTGCTTCAAGACCGTATAGAGGCGGGTACTATGATGGTGGCAGCAGCTATCAGCGGTGGTGATATCTTGCTTAAGGACTATCGAGGGAATCATTGTTGCGCGGTTATTTCCAAGCTGTGCGAGGGTGGTATTGAAATTACTGAAGAGCAGGCCGGATTACGTATTAAGGGCAATAAAAGAATGCGTTCTGTTGATATAAAAACCCTTCCTCATCCTGGTTTTCCCACGGATTTGCAGGCACAATTTATGGCTTTACTGGCAACTTCACAAGGAACGGGAATTGTTTCTGAAAATATTTTTGAAAACCGTTTTCGTCATGTGTCGGAAATGATGCGTTTTGGTGCTGATATCAAGGTTGTCGGGGATGCGGCGATCGTAAAAGGTAAACCGTCTTTGACAGGTGCACATGTTAAGGCTACTGATTTACGTGCGGGGGCGGCTTTGGTGCTTTTGGCCTTAGCGGCGCATGGTGAAAGCTATGTAGATGATATTCATTACATAGATCGCGGGTATGAGTCTTTTGAGCAATCCTTAAAGGCTTTAGGTGCCGATATTACCAGACAATCAGTCGTTTTGAATGAAGCAGTTGATGCCAGATCAGCTTTATATCCGTGTTATACGTGAACATTGGCGGGATTTTCTTTGATATTTGATAAAAAGGCCTTTTTTTGACAGTATTCGTATCGCAATTTATAAGGTCATCTGATATAATTAATAGAGTATATATATTTAGACAGCAACAACTTTTTGAGGGGTTTATGACATATAGATCAAGACCAGATAAATATCATAACAGACGCCGAGTCTCTCCTACTTCTGCGCAGCAAAAATCGTTGCGCAAGCATAGCTATGCTGATGAAAGATATAAGAAACGGTCAGCTATCCAGGAATCTTCGACTAGACAAAAGTTTTCCGGAGGGCGTAATAATATTTCCAGTTTGGACAAGCGTCGTCACAAAAAACGGAGAGCCGGCAGCTTGCGTTTGGTTTCCTATGTTTTGATGGTTATCATTTGTGTTTTTGGCGGTTATGTTTTATCCATTTCACCCTTATTTAATGTTCAGTCCATTGAAGTTCAAGGCAATCACTATGTTACCGAAGAACAAGTTGTTGAGCTATCCGGTTTACAAAAGGGTGTCAGTTTGTTTAGGCAGAGTTTTTCTCAAGCTGAACAGCTCTTATCTGCTAATCCTTATATTCTGCAGTCGGAAGTTAAACGTAAATTACCTGCAACATTGATTATTAGGGTTACCGAAAGGGAACCTGTGGCCATTGTGGCGTCTGATAATGCTTTTTTGACAATGACTGAGGACTTGATGGTGGTGGGCAGAAACAAAAGTTCCAGTAATGCTGAGCACCTTTTACTGACCGGTGTGGAGGGCATTGTTCCCGGGACTTCTGTCGGTACATTTTTGGCAGGAGAACAGGTGGAGGCAGGTGTGGAAATTATAAAGCAGTTGTCTGATGATGTTTATAAAGGTATATCTGAGATCGATGTCGGTGATCCACAAAAAATTCGTGTCTTTTTTGATAGCGGAGTAGAGGTTCGGGTAGGGGATACTAGTGACTTTGTTAAAAAGTATGAACTTTTTACTCAAATTCTGGAAACCCAAAAAAAGGCCGGTAATTTGGCATCGATCCAGTACATTGACGTAAGTATTTTGGAAAAACCAGTCATCTTTTATTATAATTAAGTTGATAATTATGTGTAATGTAAAAAAAAGGGGAAATTATCGAATGTTTAGGCAGGTATCTTGCTTTTTATAGGGAATTTAATTATAATATTTAATATGGTATGTTTTTCATGATGTAAAAAGGCTTTTTTGAGAAGGCTTTTAATAAGGAGGAATATAGATGCTGGAATTTGATGATAATATAGCTGGTCAGTATGCCAAAATTAAGGTAATTGGGGTTGGTGGCGGTGGCAGCAATGCTGTCAATCGCATGATTAAAAATAATCTCAGTGGTGTGGATTTTGTCGTAATTAATACCGATATGCAGGCACTTGCTAGTTCTAATGCCGAAACAACCTTACAAATTGGTAATAAACTTACCAAGGGTTTAGGAGCCGGGAGTAATCCCGAGGTGGGCAAAAAAGCCGCTGAGGAGAGCAGGGATGATATCCTAAATTCTATTGTTGGCGCAGATATGGTCTTTATTACTGCCGGTATGGGTGGAGGAACGGGTACCGGTGCCGCTCCGGTTGTCGCTGAGATAGCCAGAGAACAAGGATCTTTAACTGTAGGCGTGGTTACAAAACCTTTTAGTTTTGAAGGGCGTCGTCGGGCTCAGCAGGCTGAGTTGGGTATTACTGAACTAAAAGAGAATGTAGACACTCTAATCACCATCCCTAATGATAAATTATTGCAGGTGGTGGATAAAAAAACTACGATGGGCGAGGCTTTTTCCATTGCTGATGATGTTCTGCGTCAAGGTGTGCAGGGTATTTCCGATTTGATTTCCAAGCCGGCTGAGATTAACTTGGACTTTGCTGATGTGAAAACGATTATGAAGGATGCTGGCAGTGCCTGGATGGGTATTGGACAAGCCTCCGGAGAAAACAAAGCTATTAAGGCGGCAGAGGCTGCTGTTTCCAGCAGTATGTTGGAATCCAGTATTAAAGGGGCTAAAGGTATCTTACTTAACGTTACAGGTGGCGAAGATATGAGCTTAATGGAAGCCAATGAAGCGGCTCAGTTTATTTATGATGTGGCTGATCCGGATGCTATGATCATCTTTGGTTCCGGTGTTGATGCGGAAATGGATGATGAAATCAGAGTGACGGTTATAGCTACAGGATTTGATGGCAGAAGCTCTGCTTCGGTGACCGGTCGTTCCGGCAAAAAACAATCGCAGGCCCAGCATCTTTATGGCAACAATAAAAACCAGCATGGTGAAAGCGGATTTTCTAATACCGATTTACCTGATGTGGAAATAAAACCCATGCCTTTGGGTGATATTGATTTACCTAATTTTATGCGTAATAAATAACAGCCATCTATACGAAATAAAATAAAAAACCGTTTTACTAAATGTTTCTTATATAGATGCAATAGTAAACGGTTTTTTTTAATAGAAAAGAGGAATATCGCTCTTGGTGGTGAATTTTATTAGAATAGTCTAAAATCTCAAAAAGTTTTGTTATTTCTTATTTGTGGATATTTAGGCTATAGACAAATACTAAGGGGAGAGAATAGATGAAGAATTTGTTGGAAAAGACCAGGGATATTAATAAAATTATCCAAAAGGCTGCTGGTCATCCTATTAGCTTTGTGGAAATGGCGGAAAGACTTTGCAAAAACATTAACACCAATGTTTATATCGTGGGCAGGAAGGGTAAAGTATTGGGATATGCTTTTATAGATAACTTTTTTTGTCCGACCATGGATGATGTGGTAAAATTAGATGCACATTTTCCGGATAAAAACAATGATGACCTTCTGCGTGTGACGGAGCCCAAGGTCAATATGGATGCTGATGGTTTTTGTATGTTTGGTGTTCATAGTAAATGTTTTATTGAAAATAAATATTCTACCATTATTCCGATTGTGGGTGGTGGACAGCGTTTGGGTACTTTGATTTTATCGAAAACCGGGGAAATTGATTGCGGCGATTTGATTTTGGCCGAATATGGTGCCACCGTAATCGGTATGGAAATTTTACGTGCTAAAGTCGAAAAAGTCGAAGATGTTTCCAGACAAAAGGCTGTGGTGAGCATTGCCTTTGACACTTTATCATATTCCGAGCTGGAAGCTGTCGAGCATATTTTTAGGGAGTTAGGCTCTACCAACGGGCTTTTGGTCGCATCTAAAATTGCTGATAAAGTGGGGATTACCAGATCCGTTATTGTTAATGCTTTACGTAAGTTAGAAAGCGCCGGTGTGATTGAGGTTCGTTCTTTGGGCATGAAGGGTACCTATATCCGTATCCTCAATAAATATTTATTAGAAGAATTGGATAGGATTCGCACTTCACACGGACGTATCTAAAGCATTTTTTATCCTCTCTTGTTGATCTTTGAACAACAAGGGGGGATTGTGTTTTTTTGGGAAGGCAGCAAATGATTTTAATAATTTGTTTGATCCTAGCAGCTTTTTTAATCGTAGCTGCTTTTATAAATCTACAACATAAAAAAATGGTTAGTGACTTTTTGCTTAAAACTTTAATTGTGGACAAGGATTATGCGCATTATTTAGAATGCATTGATCGACAGTTGGTTCTTTCTTTAAGCAAAAAAAGCCGTGCTCACTATTTATCACGTAAAATTTATGTCTATTTATTTATGGGGGATTGGTTGAGTTGTGAAAAATTGCTTACGCAGTTTGAGCCAAAATATTTACCGCCGGTGGAAAGAGCAGCTTATGTGGCAAATGTAATTTTATGCTGCTTTTTGGCGGGTGAGCAAGCAAATGCTGATAAGTGGCGGAAAGAGTTTGCAGATCTTTTGGAAGAAGGAAAAAAATCCCGTCATAGCCGTCTTCATGTGCAGTTGGCGCAAGCCTTGGCCGATTTCCATCATCAACGCTATCAAGAAGCGCATCTTTTATTGGAAAGTCTTTCTCAAGAAGAGGGAAGGACAGAATTTTTTCTTTCTGTAGATCATTATTATTTAGCAAAAGTGGCTAAAATTCAAGGGAGATCTGAGGAGGCTCAGCAGCATCTCCAACATGCTATAGAGTATGGGAAAAATACTTTTTTAGAAAAAAGAGCCCGAGATTATCAAGGTCAGATTATTACTGCATCCGAATAATTTTTGTGCATTGATATCAGCAGGACGGTTATTTTAAATTACAAAAAAGATTGTTTCCCCGGCTGTCAATGGCTACAACTGCCGGCAGATTTTCCACCTCTAGCTTGCAGATAGCTTCTGTACCAAGCTCGGGCCAGGCAATGACTGTTTTTTTTAAAACTTTTTGAGACAATAAGGCGGCCGCACCGCCGAAGGTAGCAAAATATACCGCGCCATAGCGATGGCAGGCCGCTGCAACCTGTTGATTATGTTTGCCTTTACCTAAAAGTCCGCGTAAGCCATGTTCAATCATTATGGGGGCATACTTATCCATACGGGCGGAGGTTGTGGGACCGATGGAGCCAATAATTTTACCGGGGGGAGTGGGTGCAGGTCCCGCATAATATATCATAGCTCCCTTGATTTCCATGGGCAGATCATTCCCTGATTTTATTAATTGAACCATTTTTTTGTGGGCTGCATCACGGGCAGTATAAACGATGCCCGAGATCAGCACCTTCTGTCCACAGCATAGATTTTTTAGTTGGAGATCATTTTCTGATACGGGGAAAGTAACGGTGATATTTGTTTCACTCATGGATACCTCCTAAAAAGTTACACTCTGATGGCGGGCGACATGACAGTTGAGATTGACTGCAACGGGCAGGGAGGCGATGTGGCATGGATAGCTTTCAATAGCGACAGCAAGGGCAGTTGTTTGTCCCCCAAAGCCCAAAGGTCCGATGCCAAGCCGGTTGATCTGTTTCAGCAGCTCTTCCTCCAATTCCGCTAGGTCGGTGCGAGGATTTCTTTCATCCAGCGGGCGTATAAGAGCCTGTTTGGCTAAGAGAGCTGCTTTTTCCAGATTGCCACCTAAGCCAACACCGACAACCAGCGGTGGACAGGGATTCGGTCCGGCTTCTTTAATTGTTTGCAGCACAAATTCTTTGACACCGGTGCGACCGGCCGAGGGATTTAACATAATCACTTTTGACATGTTTTCTGCACCGCCGCCCTTGGGGCAAAGGGTTATTTTTAGCTTATCACCAGCTGTTAATTGTATATGTATGATAGCAGGGGTGTTGTCATTAGTGTTTTCTCGCAACAGTGGGTCATTGAGCATTGATTTGCGCAGGTACCCTTGAGCATATCCTTGGGCAATACCTTGATTGATGGCTTCCTCTAAAAGACCGCCGCTGATATGGACGTCTTGTCCCAGCTCCACAAAGACGACGGCTGTGCCGGTATCTTGACAAAGCGGTAAATTTTCTTCAGCTGCGATTTGTTGATTTTGCCAAAGATCACCTAAGACCATCTGGCCCAGCTCAGATGTTTCTTGTTTTATGGCTTCTTTTAAGGCATTTTTCACATCATGAGGTAGATAGATATTGCTTGTAATAGCTAAATGGGCAACTTCTGTTTTGATATCGGTAAAAGAGACCTGTTTCACTTAATATTCCTCCTGCCATAATAACATTATCTCTTATTATAACACATAAAAAAAGGACACAAAAGTGCCCTTTTTTTATGTAGTCATTGGATCATTGTTTAGCAGCATTCCTCAAGATCCCTCAGACCCGAAAAGATCAGACAGAAAACCTCGTTAAAATTGACATGGGGATATTGAGCCATCAAGGCATCAATATCACAGGTGTAGCTGCAACGGTTCATACCAAAGCTTGCATTGTTGGCTGATGTGCAAAACATATAAAAACTCCTTTCTCTGTTTCTGTTTTTAGTGGCTTGTTTTATAATATGCAGTAGAAGTTTTTTGTGTTAATAAAAAAAGAGAGGATTAATCCTCTCTTAAAGAAATGCAGTTTTTAGATGCAGATAAGCTCCGTTGGCAGCTTACTTAAAATGGTGGCATTTTTAGAATCAATAACTAAGGAATCTTCAATGCGTACACCTCCCCAATTGGGTAGGTAAATGCCCGGCTCGATAGTTATTGCATGACCGGCTTTTAAAATGGCATGGCTGTTTTGGTTTAAGCTAGGTTCTTCATGCACATCCAGACCAATACCATGACCTAAGCCATGGCCAAAGTAGGGACCATAGCCAGCCTCCTTAAGCAAGCGTTCTGCCTCCAGATGTAATATCTTGCAGAAGCTGCCGGCACGAGCTTGTTTTTGCACGGTATTTTTAGTGTCCAAAACAAGCCGGTAAATTTCTTTTTGTCTTTCTGTCGCCGAACCAAGCACAATTGTCCTGGTGCAATCAGAACAATAACCTTGGTATTTGGCACCGAAGTCGATGGTGACAAAATCACCAGGTGCGAGTTTTTTTTCAGAGGGTCTGGCGTGGCATTGGCTGCCATTTTTACCTGAGGCGACAATAGTTTTAAAAGATGGCTCTTCCGCTCCCAGCTGAACCATCCGATATTCCAGCTCTGCCGCTACTTCTCTTTCTGTCATACCGACAGCTATTTTTGCAAGCAGTTGCTCAAAGGCTTGGTCGGCAAAAGAGGCAGCTTGTTGCAAAGCCTTGATTTCATTTTCATCCTTAATTTGACGCAAGTCACAAATTAGGTCATCAGTGGGTATAACGGGGATATCCGCTAATTTTTCTACCAGTTTTTGATAATTATGATAGGTGATGAAATTTTTTTCTACCGCCACTGCTTCGCAGCCAAAGCGCATGCAATAATCTCTTACCAGTTGCTCCGGAGGAGTTTGCACCCGGCAGCGGGCAAACTTAAGCGGTAAGCCATGGCTTTCCTTTTCAGCTTGCTCTAGGTTGCGAAAATCGGTAATAAAGAGAGCTTCTCCTCTTGCCAAGACCAATAAATAGGCTTCGTCCCCACTGTAATTTGTTAGGTAGCGGATATTAGTTCCTCTGGAAATCAACAAGGCGGGGATATTTTGTTGTTTTAATTTGTTAAATAGTGCATGTAATCTTCTTATCATTAATTTATCCTTATCAAATTTTTATTTATTACTGATCACTGAGAAAATAATCCATGAGTTGGTAACCGTCGGCAAAGAAGAGACCGGATTTTTTTGCTGCTTCTTCATCGTAAAAAGGCGGATTATTTTCTCTACGGCGACTGTCAAAAATAACAAAAGGAACAGGGTCAAGAGTGTGAGTGCGTTTGACAAGTGGTGTAGCATGGTCGGGAGTCAATAAGATTCTGTAGTCTTCCTTGCTTTGAGCCAGATATTCTTGAATGGGTTTTAGTACCTGTTGATCAATTTTTTCGATGGCCTTTACCTTTAGTTTGACATCACCGTCGTGACCGCATTCATCAGGGGCCTCTACATGGACAAAGACAAAATCGTCGCCATCTTTAAAAGCTTGAATAGCGGCTGCGGCTTTGCCTTGATAATTAGTGTCATATTCTCCAGTAGCGCCTTCTACATCAATGGAGCGCAAGTCCATTCCTTTGGCAAGTCCTTTTAAAAGCGGAACGGCGGTGATGATTGAGCCTTGTAAATTGTGGCGTGCGGAAAAGGAATCAAAAGCAGGTTTTTTGCCTTCCCCCCATAACCAGATACAGTTAGCAGGATTTTTACCCGCGGCAATACGTTTTTGGTTAACCGGATGAGCCATCAAAATCTGATAGCTTTTTTTCATCATCTCTAACACTTGCTTTCCATAAGGACCTTGAGGCAGATAATCCGTAATTTTTTGCTCCAGTATATCATGTGGTGGCATCATTACATAATCATAGTTGATGTTTTTCCAAATCATAATATGACGGTAGCTGACCCCGGGGTAAAAAACACGCTCAGGACTGCCAAGTTCGGCGCTAATAAGATCAAGAAGTTCGTAGGCTTCTTCATTGCTGATTTTACCGGAGCTGTGATCAAGGACAGTTTTTTCTTCGAATGGTTCTTCAGTTGATAAAGTAACCAGATTACATCGAAAAATGGTGTCACTGTCTTCCATCGCTATATTCATGCCCAAGGCTTCAATGGGAGAGCGCCCGGTGTAATATTTGTGAGGATCATAACCTAAAACTGCCATATTGGCAATATCACTGCCGGTAGGCAGACCTTCCTGCAGAGTACACATCAAACCGGATTTTCCTTGGGCTGCCAGTTGATTCATTGCTGGTTTATTAGCGGCGGCCAAGGGGGTCTTGTCTCCTAATTCGGCAAGAGGGTAATCGCCCATGCCATCGCCGAGCATTACAAAATATTTCATCTATATCTCTCCTTTAAGCAGGTTTTTTGACATAGTAAAAGTTTATCATATTTAAGCTTGTTTTTCAAATAAAAAAAGGAAGTGACAGGTGAAAAGGACTATTTGTCGAATATAGCAATCAGATAATGAGGAAGGGGAATACACATGTTCTTTTTTAAAAAAATAATGCCTGTTTTTTTGGTTATTATGCTGATAGTTTTTTTGGGAGCTTGTCAAAAAAATGAAGGGTTACAATCTCAGGCGGCCCAGCCGCAACAAATTCCGGCGGTGGAGGTTACTTTATTGGCAGTAGGGGATAATCTTATCCATAATACGCTTTATGAGCAGGCTGAAACAGCTGATGGTTATGATTTTTCTTCTATGTATGAAAAAGTGGAACCCTTGATCCAGGAGGCTGATATAGCTTTTATTAATCAAGAAACACCGCTGGCCACTGAAGTTTTTCCGCCGGCTAATTATCCTTTGTTCAACACGCCGACTCAAGTTGGCGATGAGCTTTTGGAAATAGGCTTTGATGTGATCAGTCACGCGAATAATCATATGTTTGATAAAGGTGAAAAAGGTATGATTGCCACGCTGGATTACTGGGATACAAAAAAGGATACCAAGATAGTGGGTATTTATCGCAATGATGCTGATATGGCTGATATTCGTGTTATTAGTATAAACGGTCTGCGGATAGCCTTTTTGGCTTGTACAGAGATGACCAATGGTATGAGTATTCCTGATGACAGTGAGCTGCGTTATATTTTGACAAGTGATGAAGAAATGTTGCAAGAGCAGATTACTCAAGCCAAACAATTAGCTGATTTGGTGGTGATGGCTCCGCATTGGGGTGATGAGGGATCGCATCAGCCTAATGAAAGGCAAAAGGCCTTGGCGCAAAAAATGGCCCAATGGGGGGTTGATATTATCATTGGCAGTCACTCGCATACTTTACAGCCCATTGAATATATTGAGCGACAAGGGGAGCAGCCTACTTTGGTTATCTATTCTTTAGGTAATTTTATTTCCGGTCAGCATGGAGCAAAAAATATGGTGGCAGGGGCATTAAGAGTGACCATCTCTAAAGATTATCAAAAAGATCCGCTTGTCTCTATAAGTAAAGTGGAATTTGTTCCGACAATTACGCATTTTGGCAGCGGTATTAGTAATTTGCAGATCTATCCCTTTAGCGAATATACGGAGGAATTGGCACAAAATCATGGGGTACGCAAATATGACAGTAGTTTTAGTTATGAATACATTACTAACACCTTAACAGAGGTGATCGGCAGCGAGTTTTTGGTGATGAATTAATTGTCTGTTAAGCAAAAAAGCTGACCGCCCAGGCGGTCAGCTTTTTTAGATATATTAAGCAGCAAATAGTTTAAGGCCTATTACACCGGTGATAATCATAGTGACAAAAAGTAATTTTAAAACCGTTATTCCTTCTTTGAAAAAAAATGCCCCCATCAGCACGCTGCCGGCACCACCAATCCCTGTCCAAATAGCATAGGCAACGCTGGCGGGGATTGTTCTCATGGCTAACCACAGCATCATAAAGCCAACAACGAAGGCAAGGACAGTAATTAAAAAATTTTTAGGCTTTTTGTGATCAGAAAAAAGCTTAAAATTACTGACACCGACAACTTCACAGCAGCCGGCAATGATTAAAAACAACCATTCCATGACTAGTTCTCCTTTTTAGTTGCCTGAGCATGTTCTTCTGTTGGTTTGCTGATTAGTTTAAGACCGATTATGCCTGCAGTAATCAGGGCGATGAAGAAAATTTTTGTGGGGGTGAAAGGTGTTTTTAAAAAAGCTATTTCTATTAATACTATCCCCACGGTTCCAATACCCGTAAAAGATGCATAAACGGTGCTGATGGGTAGTTTCTCAAATGCTTTAAGCAGTATAAAAAAGCTGATAAAGATCAGCACACCAACCAGAATATAACCGGGGATAGAGCCGGCCAGCTTTAAACCTAAAACCCAGAAGATTTCAATTAAACCGGCTATTATCACATACAACCAACCCATGGATGGTAAAGTCCCTTTCTTTGCGGATTTTATTACTAACAAAGCAAACCATCTATTTATTATATAAAAACAGCGTATCAAAGTAAAGTTTTATATATTAATAAAGAATCGCTTATAAAAAATCCGGCAGCAGCCTTAAGGCTACTGCCGGGATCTTTTAATTTACTAAAGAATCTTTTTCAAAATATCAATAGCAGTGCAAACATATTGCGGGCATTTTTCTTCTTGGAAGAATAGTTGTTTTTCCATGATTTCTTCAAGCTGCTCAGGTATTTTGTAACCGAGCAATTCTTTACAAACAATGGTACCATGTGATGCTTCAAAAGCTTCCTTAAATTCATTGATTTTTTTGACCATGATATTTTTAGAAGTCTCATCACCTTCCAGGTAATGACCATATTTTAACCCGATAACCATCATAGCTCCGGCCACAGCACCACAAACTTCACCATGCCAAATACCTCCTCCAAAGGCTGCCGAGACTTTTCTGGCAGTTTCCTCGTCCAGTCCCATTTCTTCGGCAAATTCACCCAAGACCACCTGTGAACAATCAATGCCTTGGCTAAAATATTCCATGGCTTTTTGTTGATCTATCATATACTATATCCTCCTTTTATCTAAAGCTTATCTAAAGTTCATCTAATTTAGACTTATAAAAGTCTATGGATAAAGTATAGGTATTCATTTCAATAAAAGATAGGACTTTTTGGAAGACTCAACAAATATTATAGGTAATCGGCAAGCTGAGCCTTGATTAAATTTTTTTGCTCCTGGTTTATCAGATTTTAGTTAACAATATGGTGATTTTTTACGTTCTTCGATTTCCTCCGCTGTTAAATCCCTAAATGTTAGTTCAAAACCAATGGTTTTTGGTTGACCACGATGATCTTTTTCTGTGCCGAGGATAGCTTTAAAATAGGCCTCTTGATTATCATCTGTATGAACTATATAGTCGCCTTGTTTCCATGACCAGGCATTTAATAGGGTTCCATCTTCAAGTTCATAATCGAAAAAACAACCATCGATCAGAACATTTTCGGCTTTTACTTTAATCATTTTTTCCTCCCAATAAATAATAAAAAACTTATAAAAAATAAATTCATCCTTATTAGCAAATTTAAATGTATTATATCAAATTATTTGTAAATGTGCCAGAGATTTTTAGCCAATGTTTATAGATAGTAAAAATTAGCCAATAAACATAAAGACTCCCTGAGCTTATTTGTTCAGGGAGTCTTTATCAAGGAGTATCTTGTGGTGCCGAAGGCGGGACTTGAACCCGCACATGGTCGCCCATACTGGATTTTGAGTCCAGCGCGTCTGCCAATTCCACCACTTCGGCATGTTTGGTTTATTTGCTTATTTTAATAAGCCAACTACAGAATATATTTTACCACAAACAGACGGGATTGCAAGAGAAAGTTTAGCTGTTTGTCAAATAATTGTTAAATATTAGTGAATAAGGCAGATTGTCAAGGTTTTTACTTTTTTATGTTGAATACCTAAAATAACAATGAAAAAGGGGATTAAGTGATGTCTATTAAAGACAATGAGCTGTTAAAAAAAAGCCAACAAGGAGATGTAGAAGCGTTTGAAGAACTTATTAGCGCTTATCAGCAACGTATTTATAATACGGCTTACCGCTTGATGGCTAATCCTCATGATGCAGCTGATATGGCACAAGAGGCCATGATTAAAATATATAAAGCTCTCCCCAAATTTAGAGGGGAAGCCTCTTTGTCTACCTGGATTTACCGGATTACTGTTAATACTTGTCGGGATGAATTAGCCAAAAAATACCGTAATCTGGAAAAATCTTTAGATGAAGAAATTATTACTGAATATGGTGAAATGGCGTGTGAAGTTGCCGATTATTCCAATTTGCCAGATGAAATAGTTGCAAACGTCGAGCTTGGCGAATATCTGCAAAAACTCATCGATTCTTTACAACCGAAGTATCGGCTGGTGATTATTTTGCGTGAGCAGATGTTTTACAGCTACCAAGAGATTGCAGATGCCCTGGGTATCTCTATTGGCACAGTTAAGTCAAGGATTAATCGAGCCCGTGCCAGTTTGCAAAGAAAAATAACCAGTGATGTGGAACATAACCCCCAAATATTAAGTCTTATTAGCCAGAGGGGGGAGAGAGCATGAGTCATCGTGAGGCCTTTTTTGCCAAACTTTCAGATTATCTCGATGGGTATTTATCACCCGCAGAGCGAGATGATTTTGAAGTATACTTATCTGAAAACGAGATGGCACGCACGGAATTAGAATTGATGAAATCTATTTCAATTTCTTTGCAAAAGATGCCTGATGTTCCCCTACCAGAGGGCTTTTCTGCAATTTTACATCAAAAGCTACTGCAAGAACAGCAAAAAAGGAGCACTGTTTCTGCGGTTAATGGTCCTAAAAAGTTCTTTCAAAAACGTTGGTTTAAAGGTATAGCAGCCTGTGCCACTATTTTTGTTTTTGTCGTCGCCGCCGGGTTTATTGGTTCTTTGACGCCGGGATTTAAGTCTGTTGAATGGAGTGCATCAGAGAACACGGGTGATTTAGAAACTCCTGCTGTGACCAGTGCGGGTGATATCGGCGATTCTGATCTTATGCTCTCCGAATCGATGCCTCAAGAGGCCGCACTTGATGCGGAAACTAAAGGAATCGGTGGCTCTTTGGTATCGGGTTCAGGCACTGATCAAAGCAAAGTGATTCGCAGTGCCAATATCTTTTTAGAGGTTACTCAACTTGACAAGGTGTATGATCAGGTTATTAAAATCGCCGAGGACAATCAAGGCTATTTAGTTTCCAGCAGCACCTACAATGATGATACCGGTAATGTGGTTGGCGGCGAGATCTTAATTAGAGTGGAAGCATCTAAGTTAGATGGTGTTTTAGAGGAGCTGACCGGTTTGGGTTCTTTAAAAAACCGTGAAATTTATGGTGAAGATGTAACTTTACAATATGTTGATCTGGAGGCACGCCTCAAGCAGTATCAGCAGCAAAAAGAACGTTTGTTGAAGCTTTATCAGGAAAACAGTGATATTTCTGATTTGATTCAGATTGAAGGTGAAATGCTGCGTGTGCAGACGGAGCTGGATTCCTTGACGGCCCAGTTTAAATATTTACAGGAGGTTACGGATTTTGCCACTGTTAATATCCATCTGGAAGTACCGGCCATGTATGGTCAATCCCTTTCCAGCGTTCACTGGGATAATCTCGGGACAAAACTTGTCTCGGGCTTGATTGCCGGCATCAATGCTTTTCTTGGTGGAGTTGCCTTTTTCTTAGTAGGTTTTTTCTATCTGTTGCCATTGATTATAATTGTCGTGATAGCTCTGTTGATCTACTATTTTATTAAAAGACGCAACCGTAAATAAAAAGCCCTTAAGGGCTTTTTATTGTGTGAAAATAATTTGTTACTTAAAGACAGATGAGGTATAATAGTATTAATCATATAGAAGAAGGTAACTTTTATGAAAAAACTACTTTTAATCGATGGCAGCAGCCTATTACACAGGGCTTTTTATGCTTTGCCGCTGCTGCATAATGCTCTTGGTGAATATACTAATGGTGTTTATGGCTTTATGACTATGCTCAATAGAATGCTGACAGAGCAGCAGCCGGACTATGTGATTATCTGCTTTGATGAAGGAAGGATAACCTTTCGTAATGAAATTTTTGCTGACTATAAAGGCACACGTCAAGAGACACCGCGCGAGCTGCGTAATCAGTTTGAGATTTTAAAAGAAGTGCTGGATGCAGGTGGTATTTTTCATATAGAAAAAGCAGGATATGAAGCTGATGATTTAATCGGAACCTTTTCTCGTCAGGCGGAGGAAGATGGTTGCAAAACATTGCTTTTTTCCGGTGATAAAGATGTTTTCCAGCTGATCGATGACTATACAGATGTTTTTATGACCAGACGCGGTATTACTAATATTGATGTTTGGAACGTAAAAACGGTACAGGATGTTTACGGCTTAACGCCGGCGCAGTTGATTGATTTTAAGGCTTTGATGGGAGATAGTTCTGATAATATTCCCGGTGTACCGGGAGTGGGTGAAAAGACGGCTTTAAAGTTGATGCAGCAATTTGGTTCAGTTGCCAATCTTTATCAAAATCTTGATCAAGTCAAGGGAGAAAAGCTGCGGCAAAAGCTGGCTGACAATCAGGAACTAGTGACAATTTGTCAAAAGTTAGCCAAAATAGACCGCCGTGTTCCGGTAGAAATAGAGTGGGATAAATATCGTTTTTCAGGTTTAAATGGCGAAGCTTTACGTCCTGTTTATCAGCGCCTGGAGTTTAATCGCCTGCTCAAGGATTTAAAAGACACTGCCAAACCTGTTAACGATAGCGCAGATAAAGCACCGCAATTTATTTCAGAGATGCTGGAAAATACCGAGGACCTGAATAAATTGGTTGTTGATGCCCAAAATGCCGGGCAGTGTGCCTGTTATTTCACTTGGAAAGGACAGGCTATTAAAGGTGAAATTACCGATTTCGGCTTAGCGATTGACGGCAAGTCTTATGCGATTGATTTTTTGTGGCAAAGAGAGGCCAAGTTAGCATCTTTGGCACCGATATTTTCTGACTCTGCTATAGATAAAGTTGTGGCAAACAGTAAAGAGCTGTCGGAGATCTTGGCTGCATATAATTATGATTTGTCGGAAAATACCCAAGATGTGATTTTAGCCGCTTATGTCTTAGATCCCTCTGTCAGTGAATATAAGGTGCGTGATTTAGCGGCAGAAAATAATTTATTTTTAGCTCCTTGTGATGATCCGGTTATGGAAACAGCCTGTATGGCATCGGTTTTAGAGAGTTTGCATGATCTGCAAGAAGAGCAGTTGCGAGAAAAAAAGATGTGGGAGCTTTATGAGAAAATTGAGCTGCCAACGGCTCGAGTTTTAGCACAAATGGAGCGGGCCGGCATTACGGTAGAAGGGGAGCAGCTGCGTCTAATGTCAGATGTTTTGGCAAAAAAAGCGGCTCGGATCGAAAAGGAGATTTATCGGTTGGCGGGAGAAAATTTTAATCTTAACTCCCCTCGGCAACTGTCGGTGATTCTGTTTGAAAAAATGGGTCTGCCGCCTATGAAAAAGACTAAGACGGGATATTCAACTAATGCTGAAGTCTTGGAACAGTTATCAGAAAATTATCCCATCGCTGCCCAAGTACAGGAATACCGTATGTACAGCAAGTTAAAATCAACCTATACAGATGGTTTATGGCCTTTAATTGATCCTCTTGATGGTAAGATTCATACTACTTTTAAACAAACTGTGACGGCTACCGGTCGCTTGTCTTCGGTGGCACCAAATTTACAAAACATTCCCATAAGGATGGAGATTGGCAAGAAAATCAGGCAGGTTTTTACGGCAACAAAACCGGACAATATTTTGTTATCCGCCGATTATAATCAAATTGAGTTACGGATTTTGGCGCATATTTCTCAGGATAAAACCTTAATGGAGGCCTTTCGTGAGGGACAGGATATCCATGCTCGAACGGCCGCAGAGGTTTTTGATGTCCCGATGGAACAGGTCACTAAAGAAATGCGCAGACAGGCTAAGGCTGTAAACTTTGGGATCGTTTATGGCATCAGTGATTATGGTTTGTCTCGTGATTTAAAGATCAGCCGCCAACAGGCAAAGGAATATATTGAAAAATATTTCAGCCGCTATCCCTTGGTCGAAGCGTATCAAAAAGAGATTATTATTTCAGGAGAAAAACAAGGCTATGTGAGCACTATTTTAGGTAGACGGCGCTACTTGCCGGAGCTTAATAACCGTAATTTTAATTTACGCAGTTTTGCACAGCGCATGGCAATTAATACACCTATTCAAGGTAGTGCCGCGGATGTTATCAAGGTTGCCATGGTTGATTTAGCAGCTAAATTACGGCAACAGGGGCTTAAAAGCCAGATGATCTTACAGGTACATGATGAGTTGATTTTTGATGTGTTTCCGGAAGAAAAACAGCTTTTATCCGGTTTAGTTAAAGAAGCTATGGAACAGGCCGTGCAATTATCAGTACCGCTTAAAGTTGATCTTAAATGTGGTCATGATTGGTACAATATGGAGAAATTATAGAGGTGTTTTATGCCCGAATTACCCGAAGTGGAGACGATTAGGCGAACCTTGGAACCGCTCGTTGCGAGTAAAAAAATTACTAAAGTAAGAGTATTGCGGGATTCGGTGATCAAGCATCCGTCAGTACACGATTTTTGTCGACTGCTTACCGACCGCACTATAAAAAACTTGGCTCGCCGCGGTAAATATCTGTTACTTAATTTACAGGACGGCTATATCTTAGCCGTCCATTTACGCATGACGGGACAGCTTACTTATGCTCTATCAAAAGAGGAAACAGCGAAACATACGCATGTGATTTTCTATTTAAGTGATGGTAATCAACTGCGTTTTACGGATGTACGGCGCTTTGGTTGCCTGTGGCTTTTAGCTCCGCAGGAAACGGATAATTTTACCGGCATGGCTCGCTTGGGCAAGGAAGCTTGGGGCGAAGAAATTTCACCGGACTATCTCAAGGAGACTTTAGCTAAAAGAAAGATTTGCATTAAGCAGGCTTTATTGGATCAGTCTGTTTTGGCCGGCTTAGGGAATATTTATGTTGATGAAGTTTTATTTGCAGCCGCTATTGATCCAATGCGAAAAACAGCCGATCTAACTGCTGAAGAGTGGTGTAATTTGGCTAAACTTATCCCGCAAATTTTGGATAAGTCAATTAATAATAAAGGCACTACTTTTAGTGATTATCGGGATGGGTTGGGAAAAAAGGGTTATCATCTGATTCATTTAGAGGCTTATGGCAGGGCCGGAGAGGCCTGTAATCGTTGTGGCAGGTTATTAATTAAGCAAAAAGTGGCTGGCCGCAGTACGGTTTATTGTCCCTACTGTCAAAAATAGTTTCACCAAATATTTACTTCCGCAATATATTATAAATAGTGTGATTGCGGGAGGCGATTTTGTTGGGCTTATTGGCAATAGTGTTATTTGCTGTAGCGATCAGCATTGACAGTTTTTTAGTTGGATTATCATATGGTATTAAAAAAATCATCTTAACCAAGCGGGCGATTGTCATAGTAACGGCCTTTTCGGGAGCACTGTTACTGCTTTTTATGTTGGCGGGGGACTTGATCGCCGGTTATTTGTCCACGACTTTTATCTCGATTTTGGCGGCATCTTTATTAGGAGCTTTAGGTATATATAAGTTAATTGAGGCTTATCGCGAAGGACATCCGCGGCCGCAAAAAGGGCACCCTAAAAACAAGTTGTTACTGAAATTACCCATACCATTTGTGCCGTATGCTATTGAAATATTACATGATCCTGAACGGGCAGCTAAAAAGATCCCCGGTAATGGACATAATGTTGACACCGGTGGAGCCTGGGCCTTGGGATTGGCGATGTCTTTTGATGCCATCGGTGGCGGTTTTGCCGCCGCTTTAGCGGGGTTTCCCATTGTTTTAACGGTGGTTATCTCTGTTTTGATTACCGGTTTCTTATTGGTTTTTGCCCTACTTTTAGGGCGCTATTTTAATAAAATGCTTGCCGGCGGGAAGAAAAAGGATTCAATGGCAAATGTTTTTAATTATTTACCGGGCTTCATTATGATAGCTTTGGCTGTTTGGAAAATACTCTAATAAGGGGCGATTTTTATGGTTGTGATCGGTTTGGTCGGCAATATTGGTTCCGGAAAATCACTGGCTGCTCATTTTTTAGAAGAGAAAGGCGCAGGTATTATTAATGCAGATCAAATTGCACGTGAAATTGTGCAACCGCAACAACCGGCCTGGCAGGCTATTATAGCAGAATTTGGACAAGCATATCTTTTACCTGATGGGAATATTAATAGAAAAAAACTGGGTGAAAAGGTTTTTAATGATCAAAAAAGCCTGTTAAAGCTCAATAGTCTTACTCATCCTTTGATTTATCGAGAGGCACAAAAACAGATTACAGAGCTAAAAAAACAGGGTTTTAAGATAATTGTTTTGGAAGCGGCAATTCTTTTGGACAGTGACCTGAAGAATTTGGTTGATGAAATTTGGTTGATCATGGCACCCTCAAAAACTCTTTTAAAACGGATAACTAAACGAGATTTTTTGAGCCGCCAGGAGGCCGAAAGTCGCCTGGAATCCCAAACACCAGCTGAAGATCAGGTGAAATTTGTTGATAGAGTAATTTTGAATGAACAAACTGTGGACGATTTACGTCAAAAAATGTATAATCTTTATGATAAATATATAGTGAAAAAGAAAGGATAGATTATTTGTGTCAAGCAGAAAAAAGAGAGGTGCCTCGGGTAAACTAATTGCTGTTTTAGTAATTATATGCATAGCGGCGGCAACCTTTATTTTTAAAGATAGCTTGGATAGATCCTTCTTTTATCCTGATGATTACTGCGAGGAAATTATTGCGGCCGCTCAAGCAAACAATATAGACATCAACTTATTATTTGCAGTGGTTAGGGAGGAGAGCCGCTTTAAAGAAAATGCGCTTTCGACGGCGGGAGCGCAGGGGCTGATGCAATTAATGCCGGAAACGGCCAGCTGGATTTGTCAAAAAGCTTCATTTGATTATGACAGCCGGGAGGCTGTATGGGATCCTGCGGCTAATATCATGATGGGTGCATGGTATTTGAAGTGGTTGTCCGATACTTATTATGAGGGTAATATTGCGGCGGCTATTGCAGCTTATAATGCAGGGCAGCAGAATGTTAATGGCTGGCTGCAAGAGGGTCTGTGGGATGGTTCATTGTCTAATGCTGCCGATATTCCTTTTACGGAAACGTCCGATTTTCTACAGTCTGTTAATAAAAGTTATCAAAAGTACAGTCAATTGTATGATTTTGCTTCCTTTACTACAGGGTTTCAAAAAAACATTTTTCAGGAATAAGTATTTTGACTAAATACAAGAACATTTAAAGAATTGGGGAGGCTTTACGGGAGTGCGCAAGGTTTTAGTTATAATTTGTACAATTTTTATAATGCTACTCTTAGTTGCCTGTGATAGTAAGGTTGATGATCATATTGAGCAGCCTACAGATGTTTTGCGCTTAAATTTATCTACTCAAATCCAGGCTATTGATCCAGCTTATGCACAATCAGGTGGAGAGCTGCTTTTATCTCGCCTGGTATACTCTACCTTGGTGGATACTAAGGATGGACATATTGTTGGTGATGCTGCGGACAGCTGGGAGTTGTCTGAGGATGGGCTTACTTATCTTTTTAGGTTAAAAAGAGACATTCTTTTTCATAATGGTAAGGAAATGACATCAGAAGACGTCAAATTTTCTTTGGAGCGTTTATTGCGCTTAACTACCCCAACGGCATATATTTTAGATCATGTGCAGGGCACCGAGTCGATTCAAAAGGGCGAAAAAACTTTAAGCGGTATCAAAATTATTGATGACTATACTTTTTCTATTACTTTGACTGAAAAACAGGAGGATTTTTTAACGTATTTATCATTGCCGGCAGCCAGTATTTTAGATAAACAAGAGCTGGTAGATCATGGTGCCGACTATGCTCTACCTTCTACGTCGGAAAAAGCGTATGCTTTACCTTCCGGAACCGGACCTTATCGCTTAGGTGAATATTGTGATGGCAAGGTTGTTTCTTTGGGTGCTTTTGCCGATTATTTTGCAGGTGAACCCAAGGTCGAGCGTATTGAGTTTCCGCAGGATATAGATGTTTCTAATAGTTTTACTAAATTAGAATCTGATGTTGTTGATGTAGTTCAAGATGCTTTTACACTTTTACCTGCGAAGCAGCAAGGAGAATCTATCGATGAAACCCTTGAAGTTGAAAAAGAGGCTGCTCTTTCAGAGGACTTTATAAAAATAGAGCGTCCGGTGCATGTAATCCGCTATTTGGCTATTAATAGTTCTAAGGAACCTTTTAATAATGAGGCGCTGCGTAAGGCCATTTTTTCTGCTGTTTCAGGAAATGATCTGGTAAAACGAGTTAGGGGTGGTTATGGTATTTGTCCGGCAGAAGGTGTAAGTAACTATTGGTATGATTTATCCACTAATACACCAGCACGCGGATATGATACAGAGGTCGCCAAAGCCAGATTCGCAGAAGCCGGATTTACTGATGGCAAAGGTCTGCCTATTTTGACTTTGATGTGCGGTCCTAATGAAGAGGATATTAAAATAGCTAAAACTATTGCCAGTGACTTAAACAAGGTAGGCTGCCGGGTGATAATTGAGACTAAATCCTATCGTGAGCTGAGAACAGCCGTTAGGCAGGGAACAGCCGCCTTTTATATCGGCAAATTTGTTGATAAAGGGGGCGGATTAGACATCTTTTTTAAAGAGGTTGTAGATGCGGATAATCAGGGGGTAATTGGTAAAGGTTCTTGGTACGAGTCTTTAAATCATGCTTATTCTGCAGAGGAAAGTATCAAGATGGAGGAGTTTTCTCAAGTTGAAAAATCACTTACAGGGCAAGGTATTTTGCTTTGTCTCTATTATGAGATCAGTGATTATACTTTAAAAAAATCATGGAGCTCCTTAGCGTTGGATGATAGCGGGGTTTTAGACTTGAGTGAAGTATTAACAGATAAATAAGATAGGGGAAGGATTTTTTATAATTAAATATCCATAACGTTGGTTTTAAAAAAGGAATAAATATGAGTAAATTTACTTATATTTATTCCTTTTTTATAAAAGAAATACATTAAATATTTTATTAGCGATAGATGCATTTAAAGAAAGAGATAAAGTTCATAAAGGCCATAAGAGCTTGTCTTATGCTGTTAATATTCTTTAAAAAAATACTATAGTAATAATTTTTATCATAGGATGATAAAAATTATTATCAGACTATTCTTATATTTATTTTAAAAGGCCAGTTAACTTTTAAATAGATCGCTTAAATTGTCCATATGTTTAGTCGAATAAGCTGTACGACTACTAAAAGTCTAAAAAGTTGATATTACTCTATATAAAGAATAAAGGGATTGTGTTATAGAGAAAATTCTTTGAAAAAATAAGCAATAACAAAGATAATTTTAAAAATCCTTCTAAAAGCACCGAAATCATGATATTAATTAGTCATAAATACATTTTAGCATGGTTAAAAAAACAGACAATTCTGTATTTTGTATTTTATACCAAATAGTGTTGCGCACAGTATATTTATATGATAAAATTACTTTAAGTTATTAAAGGAAAATGCTGCTTGATGACAATCTGTTTTGATTTGGCAAAATTATTATGAAAGGAGAGTTGAGCTGTAAGATACTTACATATTGATTAATGCGTAAGCATCTTATTTTTGTTTAAAAGGCCTGTACAGGTTAGTCAAAAAAGCAGTTATATGCTGGCTGACGGCAGACATAATTGTAATTGATAGGCAGACTTTTATTGGCAGTACATCAAGGATATGGTTTGAAGGTTATAATCTATTTAACTATATTTCTCCAATTGTTATCATGTGTATTATTTTCTACTGCCTGTTCGATTGTGTTGGCTATGCATAATTTTTAAAATCAGAAAGGTGGTTGTCATATTGAATACAATAGCAGATAGTAAAATGCTAGATCAAAAGTTTGATGAAGCCGTTAAAGGCAGACGATTTCCGCTTGCCTTAATGACAATTATTTTATGTATTGGTGCTTGTATTGCTTTTGCTCATAACACTACACCAGCGCCCTTCTTTGATACTTTGTATCAATTTTATTCAATGGATCCGGTAAGAGATCAAGCTGCGATGAACTTGTCATTGTCAATTGTTTTCCCATTCTTTATTGCTTTTTCTCTTTTTGGTACTATGTTGGAAAGAAAAATTGGTACCAGAAATATGCTTACCTTGTTCATGCTGATTGTAAGTATTGGTGTTTTACTTACTTTTGTTTCTTCTACTTATGTAATGTACTTAGTAAGCCGTTGTATTTTTGGTATCGGTTTTGGTTTGCACATTCCGACCTTCGGTTCCGCTATTGCTAAATGGTATAGACCTAAAGCTCGTGAATTCATGACCGCATTGTATGGCGTGTTCCCGCTTTTAGGTGCTTTAGTTTGTTATGCAACTTTCCCTGTTGTTGCTGAAATCGCCGGTAGTTGGCAAATGGGTGCTGCTTATACAGGCATCATCAGTTTAGTTGCTGTTATTATCTGGATAGCGGTAGTTAGAAAAGATGTCGATGATATCAACTTGACTGAAACGCAAAATATTGCTACCGGTATGATTGAAGAAGCAGACGTAAAAGGAAGTATTTTTGGTTGGCTTCTGAAACAACGTGAAATGAAGTCCATCATGGTTACCTTTGCCTGTGACTTCACAGTTTATGCTTATATTGCTACTATTCTACCACTCTGGTTGATGGTGTCCGGTGATGGCATGTCCGTTGTTAAAGCTAATACTTGGGCCGCCATTGCTTTCCCCATGTTCGGTGTAATTGGGGTTATCATTGGTGCAACTACAACAACTAAACTAGGTTTGCGTAAACCGGTAATTGTAACCTGTCAGGTCGTTAAATTGCTCGGTTGTATGATTGCCGCACTATTTTGTGATCAAGGTGTACAATTCGTTATCATCGGTGCAGCATTATTTGGTTTAGGAAACGGTGGTTGGATGTCCGCAATGTTCTTAGTTCCTACAGAATTAAAAGGCACCAACTCTTCTCGCGTGGCCGGCGGCTGGTCCATAATCTTATCTGTCGGTTATGTATTTGGTTTCATTATGCCAGTTATTGGCGGTGCTTTGGCTACAGCTTTTGCCCTCAAACTGGAAGCTACCGGTGTTAATGTGGGTACAAATGCATTACAAGCCTATGGCTTTAAATGGAGCTTCTTCATCCTTGGTTTGTCTCACGTAATCGCTATTATTGCTGCTTCAACTTTGAGAGAAACCGGTCCCGGAAGAAAGAAAAAAATCGAAGCTCCTCCAACGGAAGCTGCGTAAATAATTATTATAAAAAACGTCTCGAATATTCGAGACGTTTTTTATTTATCTATGGATTTGTAGTGTGCATTTATGGTAAGATATACTAGAGAATAAAGTAAAAGGGTGGTTTTTGTGAAGAAAAGTAAAACTCTTTTGGTAATTTGTTTATCGATAATGTTATCGACTTTTTTAATGGCTTGCTCTCCTTTAGTGAAGGATACTCCTGACGGGCAAAAAATTTTTATCTCAAGCGATAAAATGTATCAATTTACCGCTCCTTCTATTTGGGAACGCGATCATAATACCATTACTAATGGTGCTACCATAGCCGCTACCACTAGCAATCAGGAGCAGGCTTTAATCGTGATTGCGACAGATAAAGAGGTGGACGAAAAGACCCAGGAGCCGCTGATGACTTTTTCAGGTTTTAATCGTAACACCTTGACAAAATTTGCGGAATCTACGGATGATTTTGTAATCATCTCGCAGCAAGAAACAACAATTTCCGGTTATCCGGTAATTGCTACTAAGGTCAGCCACACAGTTAAGAAAAAGGATACCATTTCCTGGATTTATGTTATGGACTATGAAAGAAACAATCAGTTTTTGCGCATAAATGCCTTTACCTATCATCCGGAAGAAACGGAAAATAGCGAGATTATTGAACGGGTTTTATTAAGCTTTGAGGATTATACGGCTGAATAATTTCTGCTGTTTTTAGTTTGTACTTTACAGGAGTACTTGAGATGTGGTAAAATAAATACTGTTGTGACGATAACTTGTTGTGACATTAGGGAGATGAAATAGGCGGTAGTGCTGGAATAGGCAGACAGGCACGTTTGAGGGGCGTGTGTCGCAAGGCGTATGGGTTCAAGTCCCATCTACCGCACCAAATAAAATCTAGCTAACATCATGATTAGCTAGATTTTATTTTACCCCACTTTTAAAGTTTTTAGAATTAAAAATACTCTCGAAGAGATTGACTGATCTAGTATTTAGGTTTTCGGAATCAAGAGTATGTTTTTGTGCGAATTTAAGCACTGGATTTTTGCGTATTTGATATAGTCCTGCAAAATTTTTATAGAGGGTTACTTAATAATAATATTATTGATTAAAACAAGACTGCTGGTTTATCCGGGTTAAATTTTTATAGTATATAGTAAGAGAATGTCCTTTTCCTTAATCAAAAAGAGAGACCATTAATGGTCTCTCTTTTTTTGATAAATAATTAACTTAGTCTAATCCAACGAAAGTGTGAGCTTTTTCTTGACCGTTTAAGACACGTAAAGCGCCACTAGAGAGGGATTCCATTTCATTTTCACCGGCCATTACTACTACAGGGGCAATAAATTCGGATTTTTCGGTAATCCAGTCAGTGATCATTTTGGAATAAGCAATGCCACCGGTGAGGATGATGGCATCCACTTTACCATTAACAACAGGAGCGAGTTTAGCAATACTTTTAGCGACGTTTAAAGCCAAAGCTTCGTAGATCAAAGTGGCTTTTTCATCACCGCCAGCGATACGTTTTTCCACTTCACGAGCATCTTTAGTACCCAGCCAGCCCTGCAGTCCGGCTTCATTTTTAATTTTAGACATAAAGGTTTTATAATTATATTCTTTACTGGTAATCATTTTTGCCACTTGGAAAACAGGTAATCCACCAGCTCTTTCCGGGGAGAAAGAACCTTCATCATCGGAAATCATGTCGATCATGCGACCCTCATGATGAAGCGTAAAGGTGATGCCGCCACCCAAATGAGCCACGATAACTGTTAATTCATTATAAGGTTTATCGATTGACTCAGCATACTTGATGGCGCAGGCACGCATATTGAGATTATGTCCCATGCCTTTTCTTTCCATTTCCGGTAAACCGGTGATCTTTACCAAGGGAATCATTTCATCAACGGTCACGGGGTCATAAACAAAAGAAGGGATTTTTAGTGGCTCAGCAATTGCGAAGGCAATGATAGCACCTAAGTTAGAGGCATGTTCATTTTGCGGTCTGTGGGTCAACTGATCAACCATGTCCATGTTAACTTTATAAGCCCCGGCTTTTACAGGAGGCAAAAGTCCGCCTCTGGCAACCACAGCTGTTAATTTGTTGATATCTTCATTATGGTTTTTTACGACATTAAGGATTAATTCCTTACGCATTTCAAATTGATCAGCTACGGCTTTGAATTTTTTTAATTCTTGAGGATCATGATCTATGGTTTCTACAAATACTTGATCCTGATCGTTATAAACAGCAATTTTCGTTGAGGTTGATCCAGGGTTAATAACTAATATTTTCTCCATTTTTTTCTTCTCTCCCTTAAAATTAATTAGCAGCCGCTGCGGAAATTACCAGCGAAAGATATTTTTCTTCGGAAGTGGCACCTCTGGATGTCAAAACGATCGGTACTTGGGCGCCCACAATAAAGCCGGCCATTTTAGCCTGGGCGGAGATAGTTAGACTTTTTCCAAGGATGTTTCCGGCAGCAATATTAGGAACAATGAGTATATCGGCATCACCTGCTACCGGGCTTTCAAAGCCTTTGATTTTAGCCACATCTTTGCTCATGGCGATATCATAAGAGATTGGAGCTTCTACGATGCAGTCGGTGATTTCACCTTTTTGCCACATTTCTTTGAGTTCGGCACCATCAACTGTTTCTTGCATTTTGGGGTTAAGTTTTTCCACAGCGGCCAAAACAGCGACTTTTGGTTTATCATAACCCATGCTGATCAAAGTATTGACAGCGTTTTGGATAATATCCTTTTTTTGTTCCACTGTGGGGTAGAGCATCATACCGCCATCTGTAGTTACCAGCAGTTTATGATAGTTAGGTATTTTTTGAATAGCAAAATGGGTCATGATGCGCCCGGTACCAAGACCGGTTTCTTTGTTAACTACTGCTTTTAAGAGAATACCGGTATCCAATTTGCCTTTCATGAGAAAATCAGCCTTACCTTCTTTAACTAGTTTAACAGCCAATGCAGCTGAATCGGCAAATTCCGGAGCGTCATAAATATTGGTATCGTCAACAGTTGTGCCTAATTCGGCAAGGATTTCTTTTATTTTTGCGGCATCCCCAACCAAAACCGGTTCAATAATACCTTCTTGAGCTGCCTTTACTACTGCCTCTAGAGCATGATGGTCATGAGCGGCTGCCACTGCTACACGCTTGGCATTAGGAAAGTCTTTTACTCTGGAGACCAGTTCATCAAAATTTTTGTAGACCATTGTTTATTTCTCCTTTTTTAAAGACAATGATTGTCCTACTGAGAGTAGAACAATCATTATCTTTTTATTGAACTTAATTGATAGAGCTACTTAGACCAAATTTCTTCAGCAGTTGGAACATGATCAGGAGTCAAAGGTAATGCAATCCTGGTAGTGTTCATCATATGCTTAATAGCCAAGTTTTCAGAGATACTGTTATTGCCCCAAGAGCCGCAACCCAAAGAAGCTGTAGGATATAAGCCATTAGTGTAACCGCCGCCAGCGTCGATAGTAGTTTGATTTACTAAGACACGTGCAACAGGTAAAGCTAAGCCGGTTTTGTCGATATTTTCTTGGTTATCGGACCAAATCGAGGCACTATGACCTGCACCTTCATATAAAAGGTTTTCTTTAGCCATTTCGATGCCTTCGTCAATAGTGTTGTAGGTTAAGTAAATCATGCAAGGACACATTTTTTCTCTGCATAAAAGATCTTTTCTGCCGGAACCGGTAGCTTTCATGATGATAACTTGTGCATCTTCCGGAATGCTGACGCCGGCCATTTTAGCAACATCCTGTGGAGATTGGCCAACCACATCTCTGCTGATAGGTCCATCGCCATCAGGGAAGATAGTTTGACGAATTTTAGCTATTTCGGTCTCATCTTCTAAGAAATATGCGCCTTCTTTGACGAATTCAGCTTTAATTTCCGCTTCTTTTTCTTTAGGGATGCAGATGCATTGTTCACCGGCACAAATAACGCCTCTGTCCCAGGTTCTGCCGAGGATAATCATTTTAGCTGCATAGTTATAGTTGCTGTAATCTTTGTCGATAACAACTTGTACATTACCTTGGCCAACGCCCAAAGCAGGTTTGCCACTGGAATAAGCCGCTCTTACCATACCCATACCACCGGTAGCAACAACTACATCACTCATTTGCATAAGAGCTTGAGTACCTTCAATGGAAGGTTCTTCAATGCATTGCAAGATGTCTGCAGGTGCACCTAATTTTTCTACAGCACTTCTCATCAAATCGATGGTATGTTTAGTAGTTTTTTTAGATCTGGGATGTGGAGCCACGATTAAGGCGTTAGCGGCCTTAACGGCGAACATACCATTACCTAGTGGAGTGAGATTGGGGTTAGTAGTTGGACTTACACAGCCGATAACGCCCAAAGGTTTAGCAACCTCGATCACGCCTGTTTCATCATCTCTGCTGATGATGCCCACAGTTTTTTCTTTTCTCAAAGTATCCCAGAAAACTTGAGCTTTACTGGAGTTTTTGATGATTTTATGTTCATAAACACCTAATCCGGTTTCTTCAACTGCTTCTTTAGCTAAAACAGCTGCGTTTTCATCGATGATTTTCCCCATGGCTTTTACCAAGGCATCGATTTGTTCTTGAGAATACTCTGCGATTACCGCTTGTGCTGCGCGGGCTTTTTTGATTAGCTCAGCAACTTGTTGTACATTGTCCATAATTATATTTCCTCCTTAAAATTAAATAATATAAATATGATGATTTTATTGATTATGTAGTAAAATAATCTACATAATTTAGTATGGTTTAAGGCAGAAGAGATTGTAATTGAAACGTATAAAACATTTTATATGTTGTATACAATTACATAATTTGCCTATATTAATTACAAACATTATTATAGCATTATTTAACTATCTTCACAACTAATTTTCAATATTTTTATATTATTCTTTGCCGAGAATAAATAAGGCTTGCAGGCTTTTTGTTAAAAGTTAACTTGCCATGCTGGGGTTATTTTTGTTTATAATAAAAAACACTAATATTGAAAGGAGTAAATTAATAAATAAATGTAAATTGTGTATTTTCAGTCAATTTGCAAATAGTTAATTTTGTCAATTATATTTAGATAGAGACAAATATAAATAAATTTATTTTTATGGCAGGTCTTGACAAAAAATAACTTATGGGTTATTATTAATGGCAACTTTTGCAAAAGGTTATTTTAACTCAGATTATTTTAATTCAAAAAAGGAGGGGTGCCGTATGCTACCGTTAACAGAATATCGACTTAGTGGCTTGATGCTACACCCTTTACTAAAGGGCACAAATAAATAAAGTCCAAAGGTAATGATGGAGATCTTTTTCCCAAAGGCGTCTCAGAGAGCCGATGTCTGCTGTAAATTCGGTACCCGGATGGAAAAACACTCACTCCTAAACTGCTTTTTTGAACCTAAAGTTTTTACAAGTAGAAAAAGACGCTAACCCCGTTAATGTTTCAAGGACAGACTTTGGTCTGTTAAAAACAGGGTGGTACCGTGTGGCATTGCTTCGCCCCTGCAGTTGCAGGGATGATTTTTTTATACCCGATTCACAGCTATATTGATGAACATAATTAATAAATATAAATTTTAAGGAGAGTATGGCAAATGACAAAACATATTAAATTTTTAGATACAACATTAAGAGACGGCGAACAAACCCCGGGCATTAGCCTGAATATCCGCGAGAAGGTTGAAATAGCCGAACAGCTGGTGAAGTTAGGTGTTGATGTAATCGAGGCCGGCTTTCCTCATGCCTCTCAAGGTGATTTTGATGCCGTTTCGACCATTGCCAGGCAAGTTAAGGGTGCGCGTATAGGGGCCTTTTGTCGTGCCGCCAGGGCCGATATTCAAAATGGTTGGAATGCAGTAAAAGAGGCCGAGGCACCACGGCTTAATATTTTTATTGCTACTTCTGAATTGCATATGCAGCATAAATTGCGGATGACTGAAGAAGAGGTGGTAGAAAAAGCAGTCGAAGCAATTAAATTTGGTAAATCACTCTGCCCTGATATTGAGTTTTCGGCAGAGGATGCCAGTCGCAGCAATCCGGAGTTTTTGTACCGTATTATCCAACAAGTGATTGCTGCAGGAGCTAATGTGATTAATGTTCCTGATACTGTTGGTTATGGAATGCCAGAGGAATTCGGCGATTTAATCAGAAAGATCTTTGCTAATGTTCCTAATATTCATAAAGCAGAGATTGCTGTTCATTGCCATAACGATCTTGGTTTGGCAACTGCTAATACTTTGGCGGCGGTGGAGGCCGGAGCTACACAAGTGGAATGCACTATTAATGGCTTGGGCGAGCGTGCCGGTAATGCGGCACTGGAAGAAATTGTGATGGCCATGAATACCAGGGGCGATTATTATGATGTAGAGCACCATATCAATACGGAAGAAATTTATCGTACCAGTCGTTTGGTCAGTAACTATACTGGTATTTCTGTTCAGCCTAACAAGGCCATTGTGGGCGACAATGCTTTTCGCCATGCGGCGGGTATTCATCAGCATGGTGTGATGCTGGATCGCCGTACCTATGAAATTATGACTCCGGAATCTATCGGTTTGTATATGGTAGATGATATAGTTTTGGGCAAATTGTCCGGCAGCCATGCTTTTAATGATAAGGCGCGAGAATTAGGATATCATTTGAGCAAGGAAGAATTGAAAGAATCGTTTGCGAAATTTAAGGCGCTGGCTGATCGCAAGAAGGATTTAACCAATAAGGACGTTATCGCTATTTTGGAAGGCTTGTTGGCTGACACACCTGGTGATGTTGAATTAATTTCTTATCAAATTGTTAGTAATAATGCTGCTACTTCTACAGCTAATATTGCGATTAAGCGTGAAGGAGCACAATTTCAAGAAGCGGCTGTGGGGCCAGGGCCTATTGATGCGGCGTATAATGCTATCGATCGCTTAACCGGTTTGCTCTTGTCCTTGGAAAGCTTCTCTTTGAAGTCAGTTACAGAGGGTAAGGATGCTTTGGGTGAGGTTACGGTGCGTATCAAACGTGGTGACAAAATTTATTTAGGTAGAGGAATTAGCCCGGATATTATTGAAGCTAGTATTCTGGCATATATTAATGCTGTTAATAGAGTTTTGGCAGATATCCCTGTTGAAGATATTAAACAGGTAAAATAGGAGATGATAAAATGGCTATGACTGTTAGTGAAAAGATTTTGTCCGCCCATGCCGGTAGGGAAAGTGTAAGTGCCGATGAGCTGATTTTTTGCGACTTGGATTTAGTTTTGGCCAATGATATTACGGCCTCACCGGCTATTGATGAATTTAACAAGCTGGGCTTAAAAGAGGTTTGGGATCGGGATAAAATTGCCCTGGTGGCGGATCATTTTGTGCCCAATAAAGATATACAAGCTGCCACTCAGGTAAAAAAAATGGAGAATTTTGCCTTAGAGCAGAAGATCACCAATTATTTTCCCATCACCGGCGGCGGTATAGAGCATATCCTACTGCCTGATCGTGGTTTGGTGAAGCCGGGCAATCTGATGATTGGTGCTGATTCACATACTTGTACCCATGGAGCTTTTGGAGCTTTTGCCACTGGAGTGGGCTCGACGGATGCCGGCATCGCTTTTGCAACAGGTAAAGTCTGGTTGAGAGTACCGAAAAGTATTAAAATTGAAGTGGTTGGCAAGCTGCAGCCGTGGGTTAGTGGTAAAGACATAGTTTTATCCCTGATTGGACGACTGGGGGTTGATGGTGCTTTATATCAAACCTTGGAATTTTGCGGTGAAGGCCTTTCTCAATTATCAATTGCCGACCGCAGCACCATTGCCAATATGGCGGTAGAGGCCGGTGCTAAAAATGCGCTGTTTCCTGTAGATAATATTACAAAGTCCTATTTAGCTCGCTGTGGCATTACTGATTATCCGCTTTATGAGGCTGATGCTGCTGCCGAATATGTCAGGACATTGGTGATAGATTTAGGGCAGATTCCTTTAACTGTGGCCTGTCCGCCGCTTCCTTCTAATACTGTGCCTGTTGATGATATTGGTCGGATAGCCATTAATCAGGCCGTGATTGGTTCTTGTACCAATGGACGTATTGAGGATTTGCGGCAGGCTGCAGCAGTTATGAAGGGACATAAGGTAAATAAACATGTCCGCTGTTTGGTAATGCCGGGCACGCATGATGTTTATAAACAGGCTTTACAGGAAGGTCTGTTGGAGATTTTCGCAGAGGCTGATGCGGTAATTACCATGCCGACTTGCGGCCCTTGTCTGGGCGGTCATTGTGGTGTTTTGTCCGCTGGTGAAGTGGCTGTAGCTACTACTAATCGTAATTTTGTCGGCAGGATGGGACATCCGGATAGTTTTATTTATTTAGCATCGCCGGCGGTGGCAGCGGCCAGTTCTCTAATAGGAAGAATTTGTAGCCCACAGGAAGCAAAGGTGGTGAAAGAATGATTTTTCAAGGTAAAGTACATAAATATGGCGATAACGTTGATACTGATGCGATCATCCCAGCACGCTACCTTTCAACGTCTGAGGCAAGTGAACTAGCCAAGCATTGTATGGAAGATATTGATCTTGATTTTGTTAAAAAAGTCCACAAGGGCGACATCATTGTGGCAGGTAAAAACTTTGGTTGCGGCTCCAGTCGTGAGCATGCTCCACTTGCCATCAAGGCTGCCGGAGTTTCTTGTGTTATTGCAGCCGATTTTGCTCGCATCTTCTTTAGAAATGCCATTAATATTGGTCTGCCGATTGCCCAGTCTGCTGCGGCCGCTGCAGCAATTCAAAACGGTGATAATTTATCTGTTGATCTAGCAGCAGGGGAAATTACTAATGTTACACAACAGGAGACCTATCAGATTACACCATTTCCTGACTTTATGCGAGACCTTTTGGAGATGGGGGGCTTACTTGCTTATACCCAAAAAATGATTAGGGAGGAGCAAGATGCATAAAATTACTCTTTTACCGGGCGATGGCATCGGTCCGGAGATTATTGCCCAGGCGCAAAAAGTTTTAGAGAGAATTGCCTGTAAATACGGACACAGTTTTATCTTTAATGAGTATCCGGTGGGCGGGGCGGCCTATGATCTGTTTGGTCAGCCGTTGACTGAAGAAGTAATGCAAGTTTGTCAAAACAGTCGTGCGGTGCTTATGGGTGCCGTAGGTGGCCCTAAGTGGTCTGATGTGCCGGTGGAAATGCGGCCGGAACAGGCTTTATTGGGATTACGTTCGGTGATGGGTGTTTATAATAATTTACGTCCCATTTGTTTGTACCGGCAATTAGCGGGAGCTTCTCCCTTGAAAGCACAAATTTTGTCCAAGGGTATTGATATCATGATTGTGCGTGAATTAACCGGGGGAATTTACTTTGGCCCCCGTCAAGAGGGGACAGACAGCGCTTTTGATACAGAAATTTACAATAGAGCGGAAATTACACGCATCGTCAAACAGGCTTTTGTGATTGCTCAAAACAGAAATAAATATTTGACATTGGTTGATAAGGCCAATGTTTTGGCCTCCTCACGTCTGTGGCGGCGTGTGGCAAAGGAATTGGCAAAAGAGTATCCTGATGTGAAACTGGATTATCTTTATGTTGATAATGCGGCAATGCAGCTGATTTTGGACCCTGCCCAGTTTGATGTAATCGTCACGGCTAATATGTTTGGTGATATTTTATCTGATGAGGCGGCTGTTTTGACTGGTTCTATCGGCATGTTGGCTTCGGCATCACTTGGTGATAATAACTGCGGCTTGTATGAGCCGGTGCATGGTTCGGCACCGGAGCTTGCCGGTAAAGACGTGGCAAATCCTTTGGCCGCTATTTTGTCGGCGGCTCTGATGTTGCGTTATTCTTTAGGTTTAAAAGCAGAGGCTGAGGCCGTTGAACAGGCCGTTGAACAGGTTTTATCCTCCGGTTTGCGTACCCGGGATATTTATCAAGCGTCCGATAATTTGACCTTAGTTAGAACATCTGCCATGGGTCAGGCAGTTTGTGAAAGGATTTAAGCTTAATCAGATTAAACAAAACACTGAAGTTTTGTTGGAGCTTGGAAAAGAAAGAAGATATTAATGCTAACAGAGATAGGGGAAAAGGTGTTGTAAATGAGAGCCCTTTAGAGAGATTAAAGAAAAGCTCCGTCTTTAAGACGGGGTTTTTTATGTAAAAAACAGTGAATTAATCAATGCCTTAGCGGCGACAAGACCAACTAAAACACTGATAAGGCTTAAACCCAAATTTAAAGAGATATTACTGATGCCGAAAAGTGCTTTGTCGGCTTTAAAGAGATCAATAGTTTCCATGCTGAAGGCCGAAAAGGTCGAAAGTCCACCCAAAAGACCTACAGTGAGAGGTTTCTTGAAAGCAGCAGGGATTAGTGTTGAATTACGATCCAGCCCTACGATAAAGCCGATGAAAAAACAGGCGATAACATTGGCAAGTAGTGTGCCAGAGGGGACAAAAATTACCCAACCAGCGGTCAATTTAGTGATTACAAAGCGTAAGCAGGCGCCGAGAAACCCTCCTAAGCCAATAAATAATATTTCTTGCATGTCTTTCCTCCTCATAAAAATGCAAAAAGCTGCGACTTTCTGCAAAAATTTTACAGAAGTCATCAGCTAAAAAGCGGTTTGGCGCTTAACGCACAGGGAGAACTTCATTCCCTAATATAGGATGTTTTTATTATTCTGTACTTTTATTATACTCTATTTTGTCAGGTTTTTGCAAGTATCACAGTGCTGATCGGCATAGTAGGATAAAAAAACAGTTGTCTAAAAATCAAAAGGAAGGCGGTCTAGACGTACATGATCAGTAGGTCTTGACAGTTGATTGATAGATATGGTACGCTAAGCAGCATACTATAATTTTATTTTTAAGCAGGATTTTGTGTATCGATGTCGAATTGCTTCATATTGATATTAGATAATTATGAACATAAGCCTTTTTCTGATAACTTCGCTTAAAAAGTACTTAAAGCAGTTAATTATATACTGTGAATGAAAAATATTTGTGAGGTATCTTTATTTAAAAGGAAGATATTTTATACAAAATATTTTTTTATGTAAATTTATATGAGCCTTGTCTCAAAAACTATATTGTAAAAGGAGGTAGAATAATGCTTTGGGATAGGAATTTGTTAGCTGAAAAAATCATGATAGAAGTATATAGAGGATACACCGGAGTTCCTTATTACCGAAGCCCATTCTATTATCCGCAAACTGTCAAAACAACCGGAAAATAATGTAGTTATGAGATTGGTAGGAGGTTTATATAAAACATGAAAAAATTAGTAACGGGTAACTTTGCTTTGGCGCGTGGATTATGGGAAGCGGGCGGTAAATTTATTGCTGCTTACCCCGGTACTCCCAGTACAGAGATTACAGAGTTTGCCGCTGAATATGATGAGATTCGTGCTGAATGGTCGCCTAATGAAAAGGTAGCCTTTGAGGCCGCTTTGGGGGCTGCTATGGGTGGCGTGCGTTCTTTAGTTGCCATGAAAATGGTGGGACTCAATGTGGCTGCTGATCCTTTATTTACTGCCGCATATACAGGTGCCAAGGGTGGATTAGTTGTTGTGTCTGCTGATGACCCTGGTGTTCACAGTTCGCAAAATGAACAGGATAACAGGCATTATGCCAAGGCGGCTAAAATTCCGATGCTGGAGCCATCCGACAGTCAAGAGGTTCTGGAGTTTACCAAATATGCTTTTGAGTTGTCGGAACAATTTGATATTCCGGTGCTTTTGCGTTTAACAACACGTATTTGCCATGGACAAAGCTTGGTTGAACTAGGAGATCGCCAACAAGTAGCTGATAAAAGATATGAAGTTGATTTTGATAAATATGTAATGATTGCCGATAAGGCGCGCAGAAGGCATGCTCTTTTGGAGCAGAAAGTTGTTGATTTAGGGAAAGTTAGTGAGGATTGCGGCTTAAATCGTGTAGAGATGAATGATTCTGAAATTGGTGTGATTTGCGCAGGAGCTTGTTATCAATATGTTAAGGAGGCTTTGCCGGAGGCTAGTATTTTAAAAATTGGCATGAGTTATCCTTTGCCTAAGCAAATGATCACCAATTTTGCTTCGCAAGTGAGAAAGCTTTATATAATCGAGGAGCTCGATCCTTTTATTGAAGATATTGTTAAAAGCTGGGGCATAAAATGCACCGGTAAAGAGCTTTTTTCTTTCGGTGGAGAAATTTTTCGTGAGGATATTGAAGAAAAAATATTAGAATATCCGCCCGCTAAACCGGTTCTTGATGTCTCTATTCCGCCGCGTCCGCCTTTACTGTGTCCCGGGTGCTCTCATAGAGGTGTTTTTTATGTTTTTAATAAGTTAAAGCTGGATGTCTCAGGTGATATCGGTTGTTATACCTTAGGACATCAATCTCCTTTTAGGGCTCTGCATTGCGCTATTTGTATGGGTGCCTCGATTGGTATTTCACATGGACTTTCGCGAGCTATCGGTGATGATTTTTCTAAGCGAGCGGTGGCGGTGATTGGTGAATCAACTTTTATCCATTCAGGAATTACCTCTTTGATTAATATCGTATATAATCAGTCAAATACTAAGGTAGTAATTTTGGATAACAGTATTACGGCGATGACCGGTCATCAACCAAATCCGTCCTCCGGTTTTAATGCCAAAGGTGAAATAGCTCCGACTTTAGACCTTGTAGAGGTGTGTAAAGCTTGTGGTATTTCTAAGGTTATTGTGGCGGATTCCTTCGATCTTAAAGGATTTGAGACAACCATGAGGGAGGTTCTGGACTTTGCAGGACCGGCTGTGGTAATTGTTAAACGTCCCTGTGCTTTGTTGGATAGAGGGGTCAAAAAATCCCTGCCTCATGTCGATGAGAAAAGCTGTATCGGTTGCGGTGCCTGCTTTAAGGTTGGCTGCCCGGGTTTAGGACGCAAGCAGACTGATACCGGGAAAGTTAAGGCCTTTATTTATAAAACCTTGTGTAATAGCTGTGGTTTATGTGCTCAAGTTTGTCCGCAAGGGGCCATTAAAAATAAAAAAGAGGAACAATAATATAATAAAAGTTCTGCTGCCTTAAGCGGCAGAACTTTTAATTGTCAAATTTGTGTAAACTATTGTGAAATTACTAATAGATATGATATAATTATCTGCAATGTTTTTAGTAAATATTATTAAGAAGGGGGCTTCATTAGATGAAGTTGTGGGGCGGACGTTTCGCCAAAGGAACTGATAAATTAGTAGAGGATTTTCATTCGTCTATTGCCTTTGATCAAAGGTTGTATATTGAAGATATCACCGGCTCGCTGGCTCATGCCAAAATGCTGGGGGATTGTGGTGTGATCACAAAAGATGAAGCTCAAGTGATTTGTGCCGGACTGAAGGCTGTCTTAGCTGATATTGAAAGCGGACAAGCTGAATTTGAGGTAGGAGCAGAGGATATTCATATGAATATTGAAAAGCTTCTGACGGCAAAAATCGGTGTTTTAGGAAAAAAATTACATACCGGACGCAGCCGCAATGATCAAGTCGCTGTGGATATCCGTCTTTATTTAAAAAAGCAAATTGATGAGATTGCCGATCTTTTATTGGCTTTACAAAAGGTTTTGCTAGAGGTTAGTGAAAAAAACATTGATACGGTAATGCCCGGCTATACGCATTTACAAAAGGCACAACCGATTACTTTTGCTCATCATTTACTGGCTTATTTTCAGATGCTGATGCGTGATTATGATCGCTTGAGCGATTGTCGCAAACGGGTTGATCTTTCTCCCTTGGGTGCCGGTGCTTTGGCGGGGACGACCTTTCCGATTGATAGAGAACAAACCGCCAAAGAGCTTGGTTTTTCTGGCATTACCGCCAATTCCTTAGATAGCGTTTCAGACCGTGATTTTTCTATTGAGTTTTGTGCGGCGGCTTCGATTTTAATGATGCATCTTTCACGTTTATGTGAAGAAATTATCTTGTGGACTAGTCATGAATTTGATTTTATCACCTTAGATGATGGTTATAGTACCGGTTCTTCAATTATGCCGCAGAAAAAAAATCCTGATGTGGCAGAGCTGGTTCGCGGAAAAACCGGGCGTGTTTACGGTGCTTTGATAACTCTTTTAGCTATGATGAAGGGGCTGCCTTTGGCATATAATAAGGACATGCAGGAGGATAAAGAAGCCCTTTTTGATGCCATAGATACTACCAAAAAATGCCTTTTGGTGATGGCTCCGATGCTTGCAACCATGAAAGTTAATGCTGCATCTATGAAGGAAAGTGCCCGTGGTGGTTTTATTAATGCAACTGATATGGCTGACTATTTAGTTGACAAAGGCTTGCCGTTTAGGGATGCTCATGCTGTGGTGGGACAATTGGTTTTACAATGTGAAAAAGAGGGAATTGCCCTTGATCAGCTGACCTTAGATCAGCTGCAAAAAAGCTGTGAGCTTTTTGATGAAGCTGTTTTTAAAGCTATTGCTTTAGAAACCTGTGTAGCTGCCCGTCGGACAGCCGGAGGGCCGGCCCCTACAGTGGTTAGAGATGCTATTAAACAAGGCCAAGAATGGCTGGATGGAAAATAATTTTTAATTTACTATCTAATTTTCTAACTATTAACTATGCAGATACTTGATTAGATACTCGATGATATGAATATGTTCTTAGGGGGGTTTTTATGAAAAAACTTATTACAGGCAACGAAGCAGTTGCCAGAGCATTATGGGAGTCAGGCGGCAGATTTATCTCAGCTTATCCCGGTACTCCGAGCACTGAAATTACTGAATATGCCGCTAAATACGATGAAATCTATGCAGAATGGGCGCCCAATGAAAAGGTCGCTTTAGAGGCTGCTTTAGGGGCTTCTTTAGCCGGTTCACGTGCCATTGCAGCGATGAAAATGGTCGGTGTAAATATTGCGGCAGATCCTTTATTAAGCATTGCTTACACAGGCGTAAGCGCCGGTTTAGTTTTGATCAGCGCAGATGATCCGCAAATACATAGCTCACAAAATGAACAGGATAATCGTCATTATCCCCGAGCAGCAAAAGTTCCGATGTTGGAACCCTCTGATAGTCAGGAGACTTTAGAATTTACCAAAAAAGCTTTTGAGATCAGCGAGGAATATGATATTCCCGTAATGGTACGTCTGACAACCCGTATTTGTCATGGACAATCTTTAGCTGAACTGGGGGAACGTGATGACCGCCCTTTGATTCCTTATGAGAAAAAACAATGGAAATATAATCTGGTTCCTACGAATGCTCGTCCCAGACATAAATCTTTAGTGGAGCGTTTGCTTAGATTGGCTGAGCTGTCGGAAAAATCACCGCTTAACCGTATGGAAATGAAGGATACTTCGATAGGTGTGATTTGCGCAGGAGCTTGTTATCAATATGTTAAGGAAGCTTTGCCGGAGGCCAGCGTGCTAAAAATCGGTTTCAGTTATCCTTTGCCTCAGCAGATGATCAAAGATTTTGCAGCTCAGGTGGATCGGCTTTATGTGGTGGAAGAGCTTGATCCTGTGATGGAAACAGAAATTAAAAGCTGGGGAATTGAGGCTGAGGGAAAAGATCTATTTTCCTTACGCGGGGAAATTTCTCATGAAGACATCTCTAAACAAATCGCTCAGCGTGATGTGGAGTTTTCACATGTTGATAAATGTGTGCCGCCGCGTCCGCCTTTACTTTGTTCCGGCTGTCCGCATCGTGGCACTTTCTACGTTTTTCATAAAATGGGTTTAATTGTTACAGGTGATATTGGCTGTTATACACTGGTTTGTCTGCCGCCAATTGATGCTATGGATACAGGTTTTTGCATGGGCTCTTCAATTGGTGTGGGGCATGGCATGTCACAAGTTTTTGATCGTGATCCCGGTAATAACAATGGCAAAAGAGTTGTGGCCGCCATTGGCGAATCGACTTTTATCCATTCGGGAATTACACCTTTGATCAATGTTGCATACAATGAGTCTGATACGGTGACCGTTATTTTAGATAATGGTATCACCGCCATGACCGGTCATCAGCCTAATCCGACCACTGGATTTAATGCCAAAGGTCAACCGGCGCCGGCTATCGATATGACTAAATTATGCCAAGCTTGTGGTATTGATTACGTAGTGACAGCGGATCCTTTTGATCTTAAAGGGTTTGAAAAAACTGTTCAAGCGGCTTTAGACCATGAGGGGCCGGCAGTAATTATTGCTAAACGACCATGCATTCTTTTAGATAAAAAATTGCAACCTATTCCTTTGGATCTTGATGCTGAAAAATGTATCGGCTGTGGACTATGCTTAAAACTGGGTTGCCCTGCATTAGGAATGAAAAAAGATGCTAATGGTAAGAATAAGGCCTTTATAGAGCCCAGTCAGTGTGTAGATTGTGGTCTTTGTGAGCAAGTATGCCCGACTCAGGCGATGTCCGGCGGAGCAAAGGGGGAAAAATAATGAAAACTACTAGTAAAACTACCAATGTGTTGATTGTTGGTGTTGGAGGGCAAGGGACTATTTTATCCGGTCGGATTATTTCTGAAGTAGTTTTGGCTGCCGGTTTAGATGTTAAGGTTTCGGAAATTCATGGTATGTCACAACGTGGCGGCAGCGTTATTACACAAGTGCGTTTTGGTGAAAAGGTTTGGTCTCCGATCATTCCTAATGCCCAGGCTGATGTGATGATTGCTTTCGAAAAACTAGAAGCATTGCGTTCCTTAAATTGGATGTCTCCTGATGGACAGGTAATCGTTAATGACCGTGAGCTATACCCCATGCCGGTTATTTCCGGAGCTATGGAATATCCCGCTGATATTAAAGAGCGGGTTTTCGCCAAAACCGATAAAGCGATTTTTTTGGATGCTTTATCAATGGCTGTAGAGGCTGGCAACCCTAAATCTTTGAATTTAGTACTTTTAGGTTGTTTATCGATGTATATGTCTTTTTCTCAAGAGGCTTGGGAGCGGGCCATTGCCGCTGTGGTTAAACCACACTTCCTGGAGGTCAATCTTAAAGCTTTTTCCATGGGTCGAGAGGCCATTGAGAAAAATCAATAAATAAAAAAAGAGAACCTGTTGGTTCTCTTTTTTATATGATGAAAGTTTTCTAGATAAAAAGCAGGATTTTCGAAAGAATCCTTTAAAGAAGCCAGAAAGCTGCTCAGTCAAATATAGGATTCTATAGAAAAACATCGAATTATTTAATAAAGCTGTCGGCGGTGTTTTTTATGCCGATAATTGCAATTTGTTGATCTGATCAGTATAATTTATGGTATACAGTAATTCATTGGAGGTGTGCAGTGATGAAGATGGTAGATTTTTTAAAAGAGTTGCAGCTGCAAGGGAAAGCTCTATCGATTATTTTGACCAATAAATTAAATGAAAATTGGCAGCATCAAAATAAAGGCTGTTCTTTGAAGCTGCTTAATTTAGCTCTTGAAGGGAAACCGGTATTATTTTCTGCTGAAAATGTGTCTTGCTCGGGCGCGGCAAGCGGTTTAGGACTTGTCGATACTCCGACACCAATGCCCGGCGGAATGGGTGCTTTTCTGTCTCAGGGTGCGGGAGAGGGCTTTCCGCCGGGATTACGAATTAAGGCTAACGCTAAAATTGCTGAGGAAATGTCCGATAAACAGCCTAAAAATGTGGTAGATGGTCATAAATATATCGTGGTTAAACCTTATGAGGACGGTGATAATCCAACCTTGGTTACTTTTTTAATAAACTGTGATCAGCTGGCGGCTTTAACGGTATTATTTTTATACAGAAAGAGTGCTTATGATCGGGTTTATGCGCCGATGTCCTCAGGATGTGCCTCTATTTTTAGAATTCCTTTGGGTGAAAATAAAAGTGCTGATCCACGAGCAGTAATCGGCAACATTGATCTTTCCTCTCGTCCTTTTTTTGCTAAAGATACGTTGTTTTTCACGGTTAATAATCAGGATTTACAAAAGATGCTTGTTGATGCTGATCACTGTTTTTTTAAATCCCCTAGTTGGCAACCACTTAAAAAACGTCTTTAATTAATAAAAAAAGAAGGCTTAAGCCTTCTTTTTTATTATTTTATAGTTTATAATTTTACAGATCGTAGTATTTTTGGAATTCTATGGGATGAGGAATGGTATTAACTTCTTCAGCGTCTTTTCTAATGCTTTTTATCTGGCTTTGGATAATGTCCAGGGAAAAAATTTCTCCATTGGTTAAAAACTCATGATCTTTTTCCAAAGCGGCAGCCGCCTCTTCTAATGATTTGGGTAAAATCTTAACCACTTTTTTTTCTTCTTCCGTCAGATTGTACATGTTTTTATCATACGGTCCAAATTCAGGACCGGGTTTTAGTCTTTTTTGAATCCCGTCAATAGCTGCCATTATCAGCGCAGAATAAGCCAGATAAGGATTGGCAGTAGCATCTGCGGGTCTAAATTCAAAGCGCTTGTCCTCTGCAGCTCTGGCATATCCGGGGATGCGGATAACCGCACTTCTGTTAGAAGTTGCAAAGCAAGCCGTTACCGGTGCCTCATAACCTGGTACCAATCTTTTGTAAGAGTTGGTACTGGGGTTAGAAAAGGCCAGAATGGCCGGTGAATGCTGCAGGATACCGCAAATAGCAGACAACGCCAAATCACTTAGCTTAGAATAGCCGTTTTCATCAAAGAAAACAGGTTGCCCTTGGTTAAACATTTGTAAGTGGACATGCATGCCACTACCACATTCACCGATGAAAGGTTTAGGCATAAAGGTCACGGTTTTGCCGTTTTGGAGGGCAATGTTCTTGATCAGATATTTGATTTTTTGCGTACGATCGGCCATTTCTTTTAAAGTGGCAAACTCAACCTCAATTTCCACTTGTCCGGGTCCGCCATTTTCGGAATGATGATATTTAACCGGAATACCATACTCCTCTAAAGTTCTGACCATGATGTTTCTTAAATCAAAACTGCTATCATGGGGCAGGTCAACATGATAGCCCTTATTGTTTAAAACCTTAAACCCTTGGTTGTTATGTGGTTGATCATAGGGACTGTTGATGGTGTTCCAACCGGCTTGTGCCGAGTCCAGATGTACTTCAATATGATTGGGCTGATTTCTAAATTCTATGTTGTCCAAGATATAAAACTCGAATTCCGGCCCTAAAAGGCAGCAATCAGAAATGCCCAGATCAGCCAGAAATTTTTCAGCTTTTTGGGCAATAAAACGTGGGTCACTGGTAAATCTTTCCAGACCTTTTTCCTCAATTTTATAAATATCGCCAATCATGGCGATAGTGGGCTGCTCAACAACCGGATCTATAAAGGCGCTGGAAAGATCGGGAATGAAAACCATATCAGATTTTTCTACTGTTAAAAAGCCATAGCTGGAACCGTCAAAACCAATACCTTTTTCTAAGAGATCTTTGTTAAAACGCTCTACGGGTATGGTAAGATGATGCCAGCGTCCGCTTAAGTCGATTTCTTTAAAGTCAACCATAGTAATGCCATTTGTCTTAACAAAGGCCTGGAATTCTTGTAAATCTTTAAACATAAATATTGCTCCTTTTATCACGTTTGGAATATTTTCACACCTAGCTATTTTATCATTTTTTTGTAGTAAAAACAATACTTAAGACATATAAATTGTATAATACAATTTTGAAGGAGTTAATAGATGAAGCCTGTGATAGGAATTACCGTGGCCTGCAAAAGAAAGGAAATCGCCTTTTGGCAGCGAGCAACCTATGCTCATAAAATCAGGCAAGTCGGCGGACTGCCGCTGTTGATACCGCCTCCTTATACACACACGGAGGCGATACAGTTAGTAAAACAACTGGATGGTTTAATTTTAGCAGGAGGAGGAGATCTTGATCCCCTTTTTTGGCAAGTTAAGAGCGGTGGAATGTCGAGAAATATCAATAGAAAAAGGGATTGGGGTGAGCTTTTGCTGGCAGAGGCAGCTTGGGATTATCAACGACCTGTTTTAGGTATTTGCCGAGGATTACAGGTAATGAATATAGCTTTAGGCGGGACTCTTTATGAGGACTTACCCGCTTATTATCAAAATCATGAGCAAATACTACCTTTCTCCTCCGTTTTTCACCGCGTGAGGGTGATAAATGCAGAATTTAGCGATCTTTTACAGTTAGATGAAAGCAAGCCAAAGGCTGCTGAATTAATGGTCAACAGCTTTCATCACCAGGGAATCAAAGAACTGGCTCCATCACTTATCAAAACGGCATTAGCCGATGATTCCTTAATAGAGGCAGCAATGGGCGAAAAACATTTTTTTGTAGGTGTGCAATGGCATCCTGAATGGCTGTCTGAGGAAGCTGCCGGATTTGCTTTGTTCCGTTCATTGGTTAAAGCCTTAAAATAAGGTTTGAAAAACGGGCATTAATATTATACTATATATATAGTATAATTGATGGAGTAATCTCATGCATGAATTAAAGCGATTGGCAGAACAGCTGCAAAACTGCAAGAAATGTTCTCTAAGTGAAAAGCGGCAGCATATGGTTTTTGGGAAAGGCAGTTTGCGGGCGGATATTATGTTTATTGGTGAAGGTCCGGGGGCGGATGAAGATCGTTTAGGTCGGCCTTTTGTTGGTCGTGCCGGCCAACTGTTAGATCATCTTATGGAAGCAGCCGAACTGCCGCCACATGATATCTATATCTGCAATGTTGTTAAATGCCGTCCACCCGGTAATCGTTTACCACAAGAAGCTGAAATTGAGGCTTGTAAGCCCTTTTTGCGGCAACAAATCAAATATATTGCACCTAAAATTATTGTTTGCCTGGGTTCTTTGGCCGCTCAAGTAGTAATTGATCCGGAGGCAAGGATCACCAAAATCAGAGGTCAATGGCTAAAAAAAGGTCCTTTTCATATTATGCCGACCTTTCATCCCGCTGCCTTATTGCGTGATGAAAGTAAAAAGAGGGAAGTATACTCGGATATGCGGACGGTGCGGGATCATTATCGAAAACTTAAAGGTTTTAAGCTTGAAGAAACTTGGCCTCCGCCTTTAGAGTAAATAGAAATTTTGTAATATTTATAGTAAGGAGAAAACCTTGATACATTTACGAAGTGATAGCAGTCAGCAAACTATCAAGCTGGCACAAAAAATAGGACAAGTTATTCCTGCCGGAACTGTGCTGGCACTTAAAGGTGACTTGGGTGCAGGTAAAACAACCTTTGCACAGGGTTTGGCTCAGGGACTGGGTGTGCGTGAGCAGGTAACCAGTCCAACTTTTGTTTTTTGGCAACAGTATCAAGGGCGATTACCTTTTTATCATCTGGATGCCTATCGTTTAAGTCCCGGTGAGGGAGAGGAAATCGGCTTAGAGGAGTGTTTTGAGGATTTTGCCGTTACTTTGGTAGAATGGCCGGAGCAGATTGCAGAACTTTTACCGGAGAATGTAATAAGAATTGAGATCAAGCATGGTTATGACGAAAAACGTCAATGGCGCGACTTTTATTTCCTGCTGGAGCCACAGCAGGCGCCGTGGTTGGAGGAGACAATATGTACATTTTAGCAATAGATACAGCGGGTAAAGCGACTTCGGCGGCTTTAGTGGATGAGTCTACCGTGATTGCTCGTTGCGGTTTGAATACCGGACTTACTCATTCGCAAAAATTTCTGCCGATGGTGGATAGCTTGCTAACTCTGGCGGAAATTGATTTAGCTGATGTTGAGGCGGTGGCAGTGACCATTGGTCCGGGTTCTTTTACCGGCTTGCGTATTGGTATTGCTACAGCTAAAGCTTGGTCGGAGGCTTTAAATTTGCCGCTGATACCTGTCAGCACCCTAGCTGCAGCGGCCGCTGCAGCAGATCATAGCGGTTATGTTTGCCCTATTTTTGATGCCCGAAAAAATCAGGTTTATTGTGCCTTATTTCAGGATGCTAAAAGAATATGGGAAGATCAAGCACTTAGTTTAACAGACTTAGCTCACAAACTGCCGACAGAAGGTAGGGTGCTGTTTTGTGGCGATGCTGTTAGTGTTTATGAAAAAGAACTGGCTGATTTAATGACGGATCGCTTGCAAAAGCCCACCTTGGATAAAGGTCTTTTTTTAGCTGAAGGGGCTGCTTTTTTGGCTCGTAGTTTATTTTTAACAGGACAAACCGTGACAGCGGAGCAGTTGAGGCCGTCTTATCTCAGGCGTTCCGAGGCGGAGGTCACTAAAGAAAAGAAACAAATGAAGGAGGCACCACATGGCTAAAAAGCAGCTGCCGATGATCAGAATAGATGATAAAATTTCCTTACATGCTTTGAATATCAGCCATTTGGAGGATATTTTAGAGATAGAAGAGCTTTCTTTTCCACTCCCCTGGAGTAGAGAATCTTATGTTAATGAATTGCGCGATAACCCCCTGGCACATTTTTTAGGGCTCTTTTGGCAGGATCGCTTGGTGGCTTTTGGGGGAGTCTGGTTAATAATGGATGAGGGTCATATTGCCAATGTCGCCGTGCATCCGCTCTTTCGGGGGCAAGGATTAGGGGAGCTGATGATGCGCAAATTAATGTTTTATACTCATCTGCAAGGCATGACAAAAATGACACTTGAGGTTAGAGAGAGCAATTTTTTAGCGCAAGATCTTTATCATAAACTGGGTTTTTCCTCTGCCGGATTACGTCCCGGTTATTATACTGATAATGGAGAAGCAGCCATGATAATGTGGTGTAACTTATCAAGCTTTATTGAAAAGCAAAAGGAGTAAGCATGAAAGAAGTCAAAATTTTAGCTATTGAAAGCAGCTGTGATGAGACAGCAGCGGCGGTGGTGCAAGATGGACGCCATCTGCTTTCTAACATAATCTCTTCCCAAATTGAGGTGCATCAACCTTATGGAGGAGTTGTGCCGGAGATCGCCTCCCGTCAACATCTGGAGGCGATTGTTCCTGTAGTGAGGGCGGCCGTTCGAGAGGCCAATTTAGACTTTGACCAATTGGATGCGATTGCTGTTTCCTCCGGTCCCGGTCTGGTAGGTGCACTCTTAGTGGGTGTATCTTATGCAAAGGCTTTATCATATGCTTTAAAAAAGCCGCTGATTTCTGTTAATCATTGGCAAGGTCATATTGCAGCGATTTTTTTAGAACATCAGCTTGAATACCCTTTTATAGCATTAGTAGCATCAGGCAGTCACAGTGGCATTGTTAATGTTAAAGCGGCAGGCGAATATTATTTATGTGGATCTAGTAGGGATGATGCTGCTGGTGAAGCCTTTGATAAGATTGCGCGTGCTTTGGGTTTGGGTTATCCTGGTGGTCCGCAGATTGAAAAGGCGGCCCTTAGAGGGGATGCTGATTATCAGGAATTTCCTAAAGCGCTTTTAAAGGGCAGCTATGATTTTAGCTTTAGTGGTTTAAAATCAGCGGTATTAAACTATCTTAATCGGCGCAAACTGAAAAATGATCCGCTAACAAAGGAGGAGATTCCTCATATTGCAGCCTCTGTGCAAGAGGCTATTACCGGTATTTTGGCAGAAAAAACTTTACAGGCTGCTCAAGATTTAAATTGCTCGCAAATTGTTCTGGCGGGCGGTGTTTCTGCCAACCGGCGTCTGCGGCAAATTTTTGAAGAAACAAAACCATCTCAAACAAAGGTTTTTTATCCGGCTGTGGAATTTTGTACAGATAATGCAGCCATGATTGCCGTGGCGGCTTATGATAAATACCTCAAAACTGACTTTGCTGATCTTTCATTAAATGCTAATCCTCGTCAGGATATTTATTTACGTTAGCTTATAAACACCTATCCGCAAGCTGTGGATTATTTAATGTTGACAGGCTGTGGATATTGTGGATAAGCATGTTAATAACTATTGTTAGGTAGTAAAACATTTTTTGATACCTGTGAAGAAATTGTCGATTATTTATATATTCAGGAAAAGGAGTAACTAAATTTGTGTATAAAACATGTAAAAAAAGGTTAATTTCGACACAATCTTTATGATTTCTTCCTTTTTTTTACCGATCGTTTCTAATATGTGGAGTATTTTTGCTAAAACCGTCTATTTATAATTTGTTTCCATAAAGAGGGAAAAAGATCTACAAGGAGAAATATATACAGTGAGAAAGATAAATAATAGGTTTTTGTGTTTTCAGGATCGAGGAGGGTTATGGTTATGAATCATATAATAGAAGATACAAGAAAAGATGAAACTAGTCTTTCTCCTGACGAACAAACTATTAAATTAAATGATAAAATTTATTGTTGCTCTGAGATTATGAAAAATAACTTACTAAATCATCTGGCCGCTAATTCGGCAGCTATTGCTCACGAAGTAAGAAACCCTTTACAAACCTTACAGGCCTGGTTAAACACTTTAGAGGATAATCAAGATTTAAACAATGAACAACTTGAAATGATCAAAGAAGAATTAAAAAGGGCCGATCACCTACTCACAGATTTTTTAGGAATGTTTCGTGATTATGAGGCAAGTTTTAAATCTTGTGATTTAAATTGTATTTGTCAAAGGGTTGTCATGCTGTTAAATAGCAGTGCCGTTTTAAAAATCGTGGAAATTAAAGAAGATTATGCTGCTGTTTTGCCGAGAATATTGTGTGATGAATCTAAAATTAAGCAGATTTTAATCAATCTTTTAACTAATGCTTTGGATGTTTCCCAGCAAGGCGATTGCATTACCATTTCAACTTATGTGGATGATGAATTGATTTACATGTCCGTACTTGACCAGGGAAAAGGTGTTCCGGAGGAAGTAAGGGATTTAATTTTTAAACCTTTTTTTACTGATAAAACTGATGGTACCGGTGTAGGTTTATTTATCAGTCAACAAATTGCTCGAGAACATGGCGGCGATTTATATTTGTTAAACTCAAATAATCAAGGAGCCAGATTTGTGATGTGCCTGCCTATTAATAAATAAATGTGTCAATAATTTCATATAAACTGCATTTTTATCAGTTAATTTAAAAAAGAGGATTCTTTCCTCTTTTTTTGTTATTAATAAATTTTTTTAACTGTTGCACAGGATGTCAAAAACGTGTATACTATAAAATAGTTTAGTAAATTACTATGAATTTAAGATGCAGGTATAGGGGGATTACTCATGTCCTTATTAGCAGATGCAAAGTCAATGGCTCAAAAAGATCCCGCAGCCCGTAATACCGCAGAGGTGTTTTTTTTCTACTCCGGATTTCAGGCTTTGGTTTTTCATCGTTTTGCACATTGGCTACATAATAAAAAACTTTTTACTTTTGCTCGTTTTATTTCTCAATTTGGTCGTTTTTGGACAGGGATAGAAATACATCCCGGAGCCAAAATTGGCTCCGGTCTTTTTATTGACCATGGTATGGGAATTGTGATTGGCGAGACAGCAGAAATAGGAGATAATTGTACGATTTATCATGGTGTTACTTTGGGAGGTACCGGCAAAGATACCGGTAAAAGACATCCCACTATTGGTAACAATGTACTAATTGGTGCCGGCGCTAAGGTTTTGGGTCCATTTACGGTTGGTGATAATGCGATGATCGGGGCAAATTCAGTCGTTTTAAAAGAAGTTGCTTCCAATACTACTGTAATTGGTATTCCCGGACGTCCTGTTAAAATTAAAGAAAAGAGAATTCCTTCTGTAGATTTAGATCAGGTTCATATTCCTGATCCACAGGTACAGGAAATGTGTAAATTAAAAGATGCTATGGCCATGTTGAGAATAGATTTTGAAAACTTACGCAAGGAACTTGATAAAAATGATAGTTAGTATATCTATATGTAAGATCAAGTAAGAAAGAGTCTTAAGACTCTTTCTTACTTGATTATTTCTTCAATTGTATTTTTTTGACGGGCTTAATATTTTAACTTTTATTACAGTTTGTGCAATCATCAGCTTGAGAATTAGCAAGATAACCCATATCTTTGTTGTTCTTATTTTTACTGTTTTTAGCTTTAGTGTTACTGGTGTTAGATGCCATATTAGAGTTTGACATATTGCTGTTGTTTGTTTCATTAGCGATTTTTTGTGTTTTATTTTTTGACATTGTTTTCCCTCCTTTATTAATAAAATATTTACATACTTATTTTCTCACCAGAAAATTTCTTTATACTGAGAAAACTTGCAAAATTTTTTTATTTATGTTAAAATCATGAAAAATTAATTATCTAAAAGCAATGATAGAGAACGTGGTTGGTAAAAAGCTCCGGAAAGGAAAGGATGTCCGAGACTGAAAGCATCCTGGAGAATCTTTACCGATGAATTCACTCTTGAGCTGTCGGGTGAACACTAAAATAAAACTGTTAGTAGCCTAGGTCGTTTTTGCTGCGTTATAAGCAATAGTTATGGGAGGGGTTTTTACTCATCTCATTCTAAAAAGTGGACTTTTTAAAAGTTAAGTTGGGTGGTACCACGGAAATCTCCGTCCCTTATTTAGGGAGGTTTTTTTATTTTAAGTGTTTTTATTTTAGGAGGTAGGATATGATGTACTGGAATAAAGAAATGGAATGCATGCCCAGAGCAGTGCTGGAGCAGTTGCAGTGGCAAAGACTACGGGAGATATTGCAATATACCTATAAAAAAGTGACACCTTTTCGCCTTAAAATGCAAAAAAAGGGATTAATTCCCGAGGATATAAAAGGGTTGGCCGATTTACATAAGCTGCCATTTACTTTTAAACAGGATTTGCGAGATAATTATCCCTATGCCAGCTTGGCGGTTCCTTTAGAACAAATTGTTCGTATTCATGCCTCCAGCGGGACTACCGGTAAGCCGACAGTTGTTGCTTACACACAAGAAGATATTGATACTTGGTCGGAGATGGTGGCAAGAAATATTTACTGTGTGGGCGGCGGTATTCAGGATGTTATTCAAGTTTCTTACGGCTATGGTCTTTTTACGGGCGGTTTGGGATTGCATTATGGAGCAGAAAAAGTGGGAGCCACTGTTATTCCTACTTCGGGTGGAAATACCAAAAAACAGGTGATGTTGATGCGTGATTTAGGCAGCACCATTTTATGCTCTACCCCTTCGTATGCTCTTTATTTGTCTGAGGTATTGCAACAGGAAGGGATTTCCTCCCAAGAGCTTAAACTTAAATATGGTATTTTTGGTGCAGAGCCTTGGACAGATAGTATGCGTCGACAGATTGAAGAGCGTCTGGGTATTGAGGCTTATGATATTTATGGTTTATCGGAAATTTATGGACCCGGTGTGGGGATATCTTGCCCGGCTAAAGCCGGTTTACACATTTTTGAGGATATTGTTCTGCCGGAAATTATCAACCCGGAAACCGGGGAGGTGCTCCCTGATGGAACTGTAGGTGAATTGGTGTTAACCTGTTTGACTAAAAAGGGTCTGCCAATGATTAGATATCGTACCAGGGATCTGACGTATTTACAGCATGAAAAATGTGCTTGCGGCCGTACCCATGTGCGGATGGGTAAAATTATTGGCCGCAGTGATGATATGCTGATTATTCGCGGGGTTAATATTTTCCCTTCCCAAATTGAAAGTGTACTTTTAGATGTGGATGGTGTATCACCTCATTATCATTTGGTGATTGATAAAGTCAATAATTTAGATACTTTAGAAGTTAAAGTAGAAATTTTTGAAGATCTTTTTGCTGATGAGGTGCGTTTATTAGAAAACCTGCATCATAAAATAAAAAAAGAAATTGAAGCCGTGATTGGCCTGAGCTGTAAAGTTACCCTTGTTGAACCTCAAACGTTGGAAAGGACGGCCGGTAAAGCGGTACGGGTGACTGATAATCGTCAAAAAGATAAAGCTTAATGATCATTGCCGCCACGTTATGATATAATATAAATATATAAATGAAAGGGGCGATATTGATGACTGTGCAGCAAATTTCAGTTTTTATTGAGAATAGAAGGGGCCGTCTTTTGGCCGTGACCCGCTGTATGGGTGATAATAATATTAATATTCGTGCACTGTCTTTGGCTGACACCTCTGATTTTGGTATTGTTCGCATGATTGTTGATCAGCCTGAAGCAGCTTATAACGCCTTAAAGGAAGGTCAATTTACTGTTCATTATACTAATGTGATTGCCTTAGGTGTAGATGATGAACCGGGTGGACTAAGTAAGGCTTTGACAGTTTTGGATGATAATGATATCAATATTGAGTATGTTTACGCTTTTTATGCACCTTTATCAGGGCGTGCTATTAATGTTTTGCGTACCTCACAGATGGATAAGGCTATTAAATTACTCGAGGAAAAAGGTTTTACTGTTTTACAAGAGGCGGAGGTTTACGGCATTCAAAGTTCGTAAAGAGTTGTACTAAAAAAATCCCTTGAGCATAGTTATTAATAAATAACAATTTGGACAGGGGAGATTGTAGTGAAAAAGAAAGCTATCTTCGTTATAGCCATTATCGCTTGTGTTTTTTTGGCCGGATGTTCGGCTTTAGACAGTTTACAGGAATGGAAAAACGGTGAAAAAGAGCAGACACCGCTAGAAAGTTCGGAGCAGCAGGATAATTTGCTGGTTGATTTAGAGGTGGTAACTGAGGATCTGACCACTGATAACAGCCATGAAGTGATTTTATATTTTGCGCAAACAGATGGTAAGCTGCTGCAAAAAGAGAGTCGACGAATTCTTAAATCTGATGGACTGGCAAAAAGCACTATAGAAGAGCTTTTAAAGGGGCCAAAAGATACTTCCTTAAAAGCAGCTGTTCCACAGGGCACCACCATTTTGAGCATGGATATTAAAGAAGGTTTATGCACAGCTGATTTTAGTTCACATTTAATTTTTAAAGGTAGTGAGCAGGAAGAAAAATTAGCGGTATATTCATTGGTTAATACCTTGACGCAGTTTAATTCGGTTGACCAAGTACAGATCATGGTTAACGGACAGAAGCCTAAAACTTTGTGTGGTAAGATAGATATCAGTAAACCTCTAGAGAAAAACGCAGAATTGATAAGTGAGTAAAAAGCTATCTGATGCATCAATAACTATATAAAAATTAACTAAAAGACAGTAGCTTAAGCTACTGTCTTTTTAACGCTTGTCCACAATGAGGACAATAATTTTGCCAGACCTCTATGCTTTGTGTGCAGAATGGACACAGACTGTTTTGTTTTTGACCGGTTGGTTGAGACTCTTTTGATGCAGGCTTTAGTTTTGCCAATAAAGGAGTGAAAGCGGCTAACCAGGTGTCAACATTTGCAACTGTAAACTTATAGCTGGCACCATCGCTTGTTTCGATCACCAGCACTTGATTATTAAGCCCTTGTCGCCCTTGTTCCAGTTTGGAGATCTTTGTCAAGGGGATAATCAAGTCATGCAGACCCTTGTTGTTTTTTAAGAGGGAGCTGTTTTTAGCATAGATAAAACGCCGACTTGTTAAAATGGCTCCACCTGCTTCTGCATAAAAGTGGTTTTTGAGCCTATTACACAGACCCTGCTTAATAACGTGTTCTTTATCGTCTGTGGTTTGAGACTGCTTAATCATACTAAAAACATCCTAGCTGACAGTGGTAAACTTTGATTTTTAGCTGATTGGCAGCCTCTCCAATTTCGGCATAGCTGCAGCCAAGCTTATCAGCCAAGTTCATCAACTTAGCGCAAGAAATCTTCTCATCAACAGCAGCTTGTTTGACGGCCGACATTATTTTTGGGGAAATTTCTTTGGACATTATCAGCACCTCCATACTTAAAATATTACATAACTCTGAGTCATTTGTTACTTTTATTATAGCATAGACAGTAAGCTTGTGCACGTCTTTTGTTGTTTGACCTTATTTGATAAATATGAAAAAAGGAGATAAATGAAGGATTTCTAAGATATACTTAGAATACATTAACAATACCCCTGTTTTTGACTGTATAGCAGATTTGAATATCAGGGCAATGTTTTATATTATATTGCTAGCACTCGATTCTGTTGAGTGCTAGTAATATATTTAATAATTAAAAATAAATAAATTTTTCAAGGAGGTTACTTGCATGAAAATCAGACCATTGGGTGGAAGAGTTTTGGTTAAACCTTTGGAAACCGAAGAGGTGACCGCAAGCGGGATTGTGCTGCCGGATAATGCCAAAGAAAAACCCCAGCAAGGGGAAATTGTTGCCGTAGGACCGGGAATTACTAATCAGGAGGGTAAATATGTTCCCCTGGAAGTTAAGGTTGGCGATAAAGTTTTTTATACTAAATATGCCGGTCATGAGCTAAAAGATGGGGATGATATTCTCTTAATCATGGATGGCGAACGCGATATCATGGCTGTTTTGGGATAAAAAACTTATAATGAATTTAACTTTAAGGAGGAATTTTTTAAATGGCTAAACAAATTGAATTTAAAGAAAATGCCCGCTATGCGATAGAAACCGGTGTTAATACTTTAGCGGATGCAGTTAAAGTGACTTTGGGACCCAAGGGGCGCAATGTTGTTTTGGAGAAAAAATTTGGTTCACCAGTGATTACTAATGATGGTGTTACTATAGCTAAAGATATTGATTTGGAAGATCCTATTGAAAATATGGGAGCACAACTGATTAAAGAAGTGGCAAGCAAGACTAATGATATTGCCGGTGACGGCACTACCACTGCCTGTTTGCTGGCACAGGCCATTATCAGAGAAGGCTTGAGAAATGTTGCGGCCGGTGCTAATCCAATGGTATTGAAAAAAGGAATCGAAAAAGCAGTAGCTACTGCTGTAAGTGAATTGCGTAAAAATGCTCAGACTGTTGAAAGCAAAACAGCAGTAGCACAGGTTGCATCTATCTCTGCTAACGATCCGGAAATTGGTCAATTGATTGCCGATGCCATGGAAAGAGTAGGCAATGATGGCGTGATCAGTGTTGAAGAAAGTCAAGGTTTTGAAACAACTCAGGAAGTTGTGGAAGGTATGCAGTTTGACCGCGGCTATCTTTCCCCTTACATGGTAACGGATACGGACAAAATGGAAGCAATTTTAAATGACCCCTATATTTTGATTACCGATAAAAAAATCTCTAATGTTGCTGATATTTTGCCTTTATTGGAAAAAGTGGTACAGACCGGCAAGCAGATACTCATCATTGCTGAGGATTTAGAAGGTGAAGCTCTGACAACCTTAGTCGTTAATAAATTACGCGGTACTTTTACTTGTGTGGCTGTTAAAGCTCCTGGTTTTGGTGATAGAAGAAAGGCTATGCTGGAAGATATCGCTATTTTGACCGGCGGTACAGTGATTTCTGATGATCTTGGTATCAAATTAGAAAATGCGACTTTGGAAATGCTTGGTACGGCACGTCAGGTTAAAATCGATAAAGAAAATACTACCGTTATTGATGGTTCCGGTGAAGCTGATGCCATTGCTGCCAGAGTGGCACAGATTAGAAGACAGGCTGATGAAACCACTTCCGAGTTTGAGCGTACTAAATTTCAGGAACGTTTGGCTAAATTAGCCGGTGGTGTAGCAGTTTTGAAGGCTGGTGCTGCAACGGAAACCGAGCTGAAAGAGAAAAAATTACGAATTGAGGATGCTTTATCTGCTACTAGAGCTGCTGTGGAGGAGGGAATCGTTTCCGGTGGCGGTTTGGCACTTTTGGAAACATTGTCTGCCATAGAAGAATTGACGGCTGAAGGCGATGTCATGACAGGTATTAATATTGTTAAAAAAGCGCTTGAAGAACCGATTAAGCAAATTGCTTCTAATGCCGGCTTGGAAGGTGCGGTAATAGTTGAAAAGGTTAAAGCTGAAGATAAAGGCATTGGTTTTAATGCTGACAGTGAAACCTTTGATAACATGATTGAAAAAGGTATTGTGGATCCTGCTAAAGTTACTCGTTCGGCACTGCAAAACGCTGCCAGTATTGCAGCTTTGCTTCTGACCACGGAAGCTGCTATTGCTGATATTCCGCAGGAGGAACCGGCTGTCCCTGCTATGCCAAACCCAGGTATGGGCATGATGTAGTTCGGACAGTTAAAAAATAAAATAGTTAAAAATCTAACCGGGAACATTTAAATGTTCCCGGTTAATTTGTTATCGTATAGTTAATTTAATGAATTTTTAAGGTCTTTAGAAGTATTTTTGTAGGGTTAAGGTTTTTACTCTATTTTGTTTTACACATTTAAAGTAAAGGATTTATGAGTTCAGGCAATTATTTTACATGGTAAACGGACTTGACAAAAGTAAATATTATACAAAAAACAGGGATATTTATAAAGGCGTGTATGGTTTTTTTAGTCTGTCATAAATTAATGATAAAAAGCTTAGAAAATGTTTTGACAAATAGGTTTTTCCTCACGAGGGACTTCCTCAACTAAATATGTCAACTGAGTAAGTTCAAGGTGAGAATTGATGCTGTTTTTACTGTAGAGTGCCTCATGCAGACTATTAAAAGCTTTATCAATCGTAGATACTTTATTGTGGCTGACAAGTAAAGGCCAATAACGATTATGATTTTCCCATGAGGTACGGCTTTGAGTAAAATATATTTGAGCTTCATTCCAATCTTCATTAATAATTGATTGCTCAAGAGCGGGAAAAGTTTCACTTATTTCACCGGCAGAATGATGCAAATAATAAAGAGATCCTAAAGAAATACCGAGAACCACAGTTATGGCTACTATTAAAAAAAGATAAGCTTTACTCATTTTGACACCTGCCCTTGAGAAGATTGTGTTTTATTTTCTTTTGTTTGGATGAACAAAGTGCCGTCATTGATGCTGGCAATAAAAATATCTTGAATATTTTTATTGCCTTGTGCTTTAAGCTTTGCCATCAACCAATTCTGGTCTTTATTCATAGATTTTAGTGCATCATAATTAATTTTTCCATCTAAAACAAGAATCATAGCCGGTTGTTCTTGTTTGATTTTCAGATCAAGATCAGCAACTTGAACGGGTCTTTTAGGGGTTTTTGACATCACGCTTATCTGTCCGTTAGTTTCCATGATCGCAAATTCTATCTCGCTGATATCAAAAAAACCTTTAGAGCGCAACTGTTCTTGTAAATCATTAATATTCATTCGCAAGTTACGCATTTCTTCTTCCATGATTTTTCCTTGAGAAATAACGATAGAAGGCTTACCACAAATATAATCGCGCAATTTTTCATTTTTAAGATTTATAATAGCCAATGCGACTTGAATAATGGCGATTACTATAATGGGTATTATGCTGTTTAAGATGGGTGAAGCCGTATTATCCATAGCAGAGGATGCCAATTCAGAAAAAATCAACACAACGACCAACTCAAATGGTTGCAGTTGACCGATTTGTCTTTTTCCCATGATCTTCATCATAAATAGGATAAGAAAATAGAGCATTAAAGTTCGAATAATTAATAATAACATAAAAAAACTCCTTTTATTCTATATGACTATCTTGAGCTAATAATAAAAAAAAAAACAGGTGAATATTACCATATTAAATCTTTAACTATTGATTCATAATAAAAAAAGGAGTTGAGAAAATGAAAAAACCTAAAATTATACCTTGGTATAATAAAATTATAAAAAAAAATATGCCCAAAGAAAATTTAGTGAAAAAATTTTTATTAGCCTTTATCGTTGGCGGTGGTTTTTGCGCTCTGGCAGAATTTTTTCATAAAATTTTACTATATAAAGGTTTTAGTCAGAATCTATCCACAGAGATTGTAATAGTAGCAGCTATTGCAATAGCTGTGTTTTTTACAGGATTAGGATTGTATGATAAATTGGCGCAAAATGTGGGGGCGGCTTTAAGCGTGCCGATCACAGGTTTTGCCAACTCAGTCGCATCGGCAACTATTGAGCATAAAAGTGAAGGGATGGTCCTAGGCAGCGGCAGTAAAAGCTTTATGTTGGCCGGGGCCGTAATCATGTTTGGTTTAGCGGCGGCCTTTATAGTTACTTTGATCAAATATTTGTTTTTATTAGTATATTTAGTGATATAAAGGAGTGAAAAAAGGTATGTCGCAAACTAAACAAACATGGTTGTTTAAAAATCCTGTTTATATAGTCTCAACAGCTACTGTGGGTGGAACGATGGAACAAAAAAGCCCTTATGCTAAAAATTTTGACTATTTGTTTACCTCTAATTATGCCGGACAGACTAGCTTTGAACAAGCCGAGCAAGCTTTAATTGAAAAGGCTTGTTTATTAGCGACCCAAAAAGCTCAATGGAAATTAAACGAAATAGATGTTTTTATTGCGGGCGATTTATTAAATCAAATTACCTCTTCCAGTTTTACGGCGCGTAACCTAAATATACCGTATTTAGGCATTTTTTCTGCTTGCAGCACTTCCATGCAGGGTTTGGCTTTGGCGGCTCAATTAGTGTCAAGCGGTGCTTCCTCCTCCGCTTTAACAGCTACTGTTAGCCATAATTGTACTGCAGAAAGACAGTTTCGTTATCCTACAGAATATGGTGCACAAAAACCGCCATATAGTCAGTATACGGCTACAGCTGCCGGAGCCGCTTTGGTTTCCACTTCCAGACATCCCGTTCAAATTACCTCAGCTACCATTGGTAAAGTTATTGATTTCAATGTTACGGATCCTTTAAATATGGGAGCAGCGATGGCACCAGCCGCTGTTTCTACTATTCGTAATCACCTAAATGAAAGAGGACTTAAGGCAAATTATTATGATCGTATTATTACAGGAGATTTAGGAAAAGTGGGCTACGATATTGCCAGCGATTTATTAAAAAAGGATGGTATTAGTTTAAATAAAGAGCAATTTATGGATTGCGGTTGTTTGTTATATGGAGATCAAAAAAATGTTTTTTCCGGTGGAAGCGGTTGCGGTTGTGCCGCTTCTATGGTTTATGGCCATTTTGTTAAAGAGCTGCAAGAGGGCAATTTGCAAAGAGTTTTGGTGGCAACCACAGGCGCATTACATTCACCGATGTCAGTGCATCAAAATAAAAGCATTCTTTGTATTTCGCATGCGGTCAGCCTGGAAAGAGGTGATTTTTGATGTTGTTACAGCTTTTGCCGGCATTTTTGATAGGGGGTATAATCTGTTTAATCGGACAAATCATGTTTGATATTTTTAAATTAACACCAGCGCATACAATGTGCATATTAGTGGTTAGTGGTGCTGTTTTAGGAGGTCTTGGTTTATTTCAAAAGCTGGTTGATTTTGCCGGAATGGGTGCCGGATTAACGATTGCCAGTTTTGGCAATACATTAGTTAAGGGAGCTATGCAAGGCATGGAGGATTTAGGCTTTTGGGGGATTTTTCAAGGGCTTTTATCTGAAGCTTCTCCGGGGATTGCCGCAGCAGTAGTTTTTTCTTTTATTGCCTCGTTCTTTTTCAGACCAAAGCAATAAATGTTTAAATATGTAGTGAGATTTGTTATAATTTAAGTAACGATTATTGTAGGAGAGAAGTTATATGGAGCAAGCTAAGGTAGCAGCTATTGTTGTTAACCGTAGAGCAAAGGCTGTTGATAAGATTTGGGACTATGCCATTCCTGCCTCTCTTTTGGGACAAGTTCGGCGCGGTTCTTTGGTGAGAGTGCCTTTTCATCATACCAAAAGCTTAGAAGGTATCGTGGTAAAGTTAAAACCCCATAGTGAGGGGGATTTTGTACTTAAAGATATTATTGAATTAATTGATGAGGAACCTCTTTTTAGTGATCAGCTTTTAGAGGTAGCTCGTTTTATGGCGGATTATTATCTTTGTCCGTATGTTACGGCTTTACAGGCGATGCTGCCGGCCGGTCTTTCCTTGACGGGGCGTTTACGCAAGTCTGTATTTTATAAATACTATACTTGGCAAAAATCTATAGAAAAATTAACTGTTAAGCAGCAGCAGGTGGTAGATTTTGTGCAAAAATACGGGGAGGTTTCCACAGCAGAGCTTAAGGCAGCCGGTTTAAGTCTTGATGTGACAAAAAGATTGGTTACAAAGGGTGTTTTAAAAGAGGAGGAACGTGAAGCTGTTGATAATGAAGAGAGTTTTTCAACAGTTCCTACTGTTTTAAATGAGCATCAACAGGCGGCTTTGGAGGGCATCTTTCAAGAAATGACAGAAAAAAAACGTCCCTTTTTGCTTCATGGCGTGACCGGCAGCGGAAAAACAGAGATTTATTTGCAGTTGATTAAAGAGGTTGCGGCAACAGGAAAACAATCTTTATTACTGGTGCCGGAAATTGCGATTTCTACCCAAATTTTGGATTTTTTACATAAAAGACTGCAGTTGCCGGTGGCATTACTGCATAGTGGGTTAACTAATAAAGAGCGACGGGAAAGCTGGCAGAAAATAGCTGAAGGAAAATATCCGGTGGTGGTGGGAGCACGCTCGGCGGTTTTTGCTCCCTTACGTAAGTTAGGCTTGATCGTGGTTGATGAAGAGCAAGAGACTAGTTATAAGCAAGATAATTCTCCTCGTTTTCATGCCGTAACAATTGCTAAAGAGCGTTGCCGCTTAGAGGGAGCGCAGCTGGTTTTGGGCAGTGCTACGCCCTCTGTAGAAAGTTATTTTGCCACACAAACAGGGGACTATGCTTTGGCAAAGCTGCCGCAGCGTTATTTTTCTGCACCATTACCTCAAGTACAGATTGTAGACATGAGAGAAGAACTCAAACAAGGTAATAGTTCCATGATTAGTGCACCGTTACAACAAAAAATTCGGATAACTTTGGAACAAAATCGGCAAATTATACTCTTTTTAAATAGAAGGGGTTATTATACTTTTTACTCTTGTCGTCATTGCGGGGAAGCTGTGAGGTGTTTGCATTGTGCTTTACCGATGTCTTATCATCAAAAGGAAGGGCGTCTTAAGTGTCATTACTGTGGAGCGATGCAGGTTCCTCCGTCTGTTTGTCCTACCTGTGGCAGCAAGGCAATTCGTTATTTTGGTAGCGGTACGCAGCGAGTAGTCGATGAAGTGCAAAAAATTTTCCCCGGGACCAAGGTTGCACGTTTGGATCGGGATGCGGTAACTCAACGCGGTAGCTATGAAAAGATTTATCGTTCTATGCACAATCATGATATTGATATCTTGGTGGGGACACAGATGGTGGCTAAAGGTTTAGATTTTCCTTTGGTTTCTTTGGTGGGTGTGTTGGCCGCCGATACTACGCTTAATATGCCGGATTGGCAGGCCGGCGAAAGAACTTTTCAGCTTTTAACCCAGATTGTAGGAAGGGCTGGTCGCCGACAAGTTCAGGGGGAGGCCATTATTCAAACTTATACCCCTCAGTCTTCGATCATTGAGGCGGCGGCCACTCAGGATTACCGATCTTTTTACGAAAAAGAAATTTGTCTACGTCGTGAACTGTTATATCCGCCTTTTGCGCAGTTAATTCGCTTGCTGGTTGTTTCGCGTGATTTGGCAAAAACTCAACGGATAGCCAAAATATTGGCAGAATTTAGTCGCTTTAGTTTTGGCAAAGAGAGTGTTTTGGGACCGGCGGCTGCACCTTGGGAAAAGATCAAAGATCATTACCGCTGGCAGATTATTTTAAAAGGTCAGCTTGAAAAAGAGCTTTTATCCGAAATCTGGCAAAAAATTATCAAGCAAGAAAACCTTAAAGAGAATGAGGTTTTCTTGCAGATAGATGTAGATCCTTTGCAGATGATGTAGTTGTATAAAGAACATTATGTATGGTATAATATAAGTTAACAGAGTTTGTTGGGAGGGATGTATTTTGCCTAGTATTCGCAAGATTACAGAAATTGGTGATCCACTTTTGCGTGCGAAAGCTCAGACCGTTAAAAGGTTTGATCAAAATTTACATAATATTTTAGATGATATGGCTTGTACTTTAGAAAGCTTGGAAGGTGTGGGTTTGGCTGCTCCACAAATCGGTATCAGTAAACGTTTTTTTATTGTTGATGTGGGTGAAGGAGTTACTGAGTTTATTAACCCTCAATTGATCAAAGGCGCAGAAAAGGAATCCGGTACCGAGGGTTGCTTTAGTATTCCCGGACGTCAGGGCTTGGTAGAAAGATATAAGACAGTGACAGTTAAAGCACAAGATCGTTATGGTCAAGAATTTTCTATGCAGGTGGACGGACTATTTGCCAGAGCCCTTCAGCATGAAAATGATCATTTGCAGGGGCGATTATATATTGATATTATGACGGAGGAACTTTTTGATTGATGCGTATTGTTTATATGGGCAGCCCGGATTTTGCGGTTGTACCTCTAAAGGCTATTTTAGCCTCTAATAAACATCAAATAGTAGGTGTAATAACTCAGCCGGACCGTCCTAAGGGTCGAGGTAAAAAGTGTTTGCCGACACCGGTAAAACAGGTAGCTTTGGAGCACAATTTACCGCTTTTACAGTTTGCAGATGTTAATCAAGCGGAAAGTGTTCAAAAAATTGCAGATTGGCAGCCGGATCTTTTAGTTGTGGTGGCCTTTGGGCAATTATTGAAGCAGCCGTTACTTAACTTGGCTCCTTATGGTGCAGTTAATATTCATGCTTCATTATTACCCGCTTATCGGGGGGCGGCACCTATTCATTGGTCAATTATTAATGGAGAGACTAAAACCGGGGTGACTACCATGTATATGGATTCAGGGATGGATACTGGGGAGATCATTCTTCAGTCCGACTGTCTGATTTTACCGGAAGATAATGTGGGAACTCTTCATGATAAATTAGCTCATATGGGGGCTGATTTGCTTTTAGAAACTCTTGATCTGATTTCTCAGGGGAAGGCGCCCAGAATAAAACAGGATCATGCGAGTGCTACCTATGCTTCTTTATTGCAAAAAGAACATGAGTTGATAGATTGGTCAAAAGCAGGTTTTATTGTTTATAATCAAATTAGGGGACTGGCACCTTTTCCCGGTGCATATACTTTTTATCGAGGTAAACGTTTAAAAATCTATGCTTCTTCTTATTTGCCTGATTTACAAGGGCCGGCTGGTATAATAGCGGCTCTTGATGAGCGCGGTATTGTGGTGACTTGTGCAAAGGGGGCAGTGGCCATTTCAGTAGTGCAGCCGGCCGGAAAAAGCCGGATGAGCAGCGCAGATTTTATTCGTGGTTACGGTATTAAAGTTAATGAGCGGTTGGGTTGATGGAGCAACATGGCAATTTCCAGTAAAAAAAGGCTATTTATGGGACTTTTGGCAGTCAGCGTGGCTTTTCTCGCTGCTTGTGCCTTTTTCTTTATTTTTTTTGCTTTTCATCCTGTAAGTTCATTTTTTCAGATCATTATTTTGATAATTGGTTTAGCGATTGCAGCTGTTTTGATAATTGCTGGTTTAGGCATCTTATTTGTGGCTCTTTCTATCTGGAATAATCGACAGTTAGGACCACCGGGAAGGTTATTTCTAAGAGGTGCCCTAATGCTGTATCCTTTGGCCTTGATAATTGGTCGTATTTTTGCCATTGATAAAGAAAAAATTCAGGCTTCCTTTGTGGAGGTTAATAATCATTTGGTACGTTCTTATGAAATGCGACTCGAACCGGCAGATATTCTGATTTTATTGCCGCATTGTTTACAAAAATCTTCTTGTCAGTCACGCGTGACACAGGATATTAATAATTGTCACCATTGCGGAGGTTGCGACATTGGTGATGTAGTTGAGCTTAGTGAAAGTTTGGGCATAAATGCCGTAGTAATTACCGGCGGAACTTTAGCCAGAATTTGTATCAAGAATTTTCGGCCCAAGGCGATTATTGCTGTGGCTTGTGAGCGTGATTTGGCTGCCGGAATTTTAGACGTAGGTTCTTTACCTGTTCTGGGGGTTTGTAACAGTCGTCCTCAGGGACCATGTAAAGATACCAGAGTAGATATTGACGAGATCAGACAAGCCATAGATTTTTTTATCTAAACAAAGGAGGTTTTATAATGACATATTATTTGTGGAGCTGGGTTTTACTCTTTGCCGCAATTGCTATTACCATTTGGGCGCAGGCCAGGGTCAGTTTAACTTTTAATAAATTTTCAAAAGTACCCTCGGAAAAGGGACAAGCTGCTGCTCTGGTGGCCAGGGGGATTTTGGATCAAAATGATTTACAGCATGTAGAAGTTCAGCAGGTTGAGGGTCATTTGACTGATCATTATGATCCGCGTCAAGAGGTTTTGCGGCTTTCAGAAGCTGTTTACAATGATACTTCTGTGGCGGCTATCAGTATTGCGGCCCATGAGGCCGGACATGCTGTGCAGCATGCTCAAAATTATGCTCCTTTGACGGTGCGCTCGGCCATGGTACCGGTGGTCAATGTAGCATCTTATGCTTCATGGATTTTTATCATTATTGGTATTATTTTTGGCGCTTTGGGTTTGGCACAAATCGGTATTGTAATTTTTGGGGCGATTATTGCTTTTCAATTGGTAACTTTACCGGTAGAAATTGATGCTTCCAAAAGGGCTCTTTCGTTTTTGTCGAATGGGGATTATCTGTATGATTATGAAGTTGCTCAATCCAAGAAGGTTTTATCAGCAGCAGCTTTGACTTATATAGCTGCTCTTTTGGTGAGCTTATTACAAATGTTACGTTTGATTATGATTTTTGGTGGCAGACGTTGACGATCTCACAAAAAAATCCAACTACAGCTCGTCAGCAGGCTGTAGTGATTTTACAGAAGATTTACAAGGATGGTTCTTATGCTAATTTACAAATTATGCATAGCTTGGAATCTTTAAGTGATAAAGATCGGCGTTTTGTGACGGAGCTGGTTTACGGAACCTTGCGTCGTCAAAATGCTTTGGACTATATACTAAATCAGCTGCTTAAAAAGACGGTGGCTGATTTACCTTTGCTGATTGCTATTATTTTGCGTATCAGTTTGTATCAACTTTTATATTTAAAAAAAATACCGCCGTCAGCTGTGGTTAATGAGGCTGTGAAGTTGGCCAGAAGATATGGGCATCGTGGGACGGCCTCCTTGACTAATGGAGTTTTGCGTAGTTATTTACGCCGTCAGAGTCATTATCGTTTGCCGAGCAGGGAGAATGTAAAACAATATTTGACGATTACAGAGTCCCATCCTGCTTGGTTGGTTGATTATTTATTAGATATTTTTGGTGAAGAGGCGACTGTGAGTTTTTGTGAATATAATAACCGCGCACATGAGGTAATAATTCGCTGTAACACCTTGAAGATTGAGCGTTCTGTCTTAATGAATCGTTTGCAGCAGGCAGGCTTTGAGGTTCGAAGCGGTGAATTTGCACCTGAGGCCATTAGAGTATTGCGTTCGGCGGGCTTATTTGAGAGTGAATTGTTTGCTAATGGTTTATTCCAGGCGCAGGATCAGACCTCTATGTTGGTCTCTCATGTTTTACAACCCTCTCCGACTGCTAAGGTTTTGGATTTGTGCGCTGCGCCCGGTGGCAAAACCAGTCATTTAGCGCAGCTGATGAATGACCAGGGTGAGATTAGAGCTTTTGATTTATATGAACATAGGATAAATTTAATTGATGAGAATTGCCGGCGTTTAGGTATTAAAAGTGTCCAGACTCAAGCTTTGGATGCGCGATGCTTGCCGGATCAGTTTAGCGGGTGGGCCGATTATTTACTTCTTGATGCTCCATGTAGTGGTCTGGGTATTTTAGGACGGCGAGCCGATGCACGCTGGCAAAAAAGCTATGATAATATTTTGGAGATGGCGCAATTATCGCGCAGTATTTTGCTGAAAGCTGCTGATTATTTAACGGCAGGAGGGGTGATGGTTTTTTCCACCTGCACTGTCAGTAAGGAAGAAAATCAAGAAACAGTGGAATGGTTTTTAAAAAAGCGGCCTGATTTTAGCTTAATGCCGTTTGCAGAGTTATTGCCGCCGACATTACCACCGATTCTTTTAGAAGAAGCCCAAACAGGAATGGTGCAAATTATGCCGCATCATGCGGATCTGGAAGGTTTTTTTATTAGCCGCTTATATAAGAAAAAATGAGGAAAGATTATGGAAAAAAAGGATTTATTGGCTCTTGATCTGGAAGAATTAATGAAACTGGTTAAAAGCTGGGGTTGGTCGGCTTATCGAGGCGAGCAGATTTTTACCTGGATGCAAAAAAAGCTGGTCTTTAAGATAGCTGATTTTCATAATTTATCATTAGCTCAGCGTCAAAAATTGGACGAAGAGACGAAGCTGTTTTTGCCACAGATTATTAAAGAAAATAAATCTGCCGATGGGTATACCATTAAGTTGCTTTTACAGCTGGCAGATGGTGAAACAATCGAGATGGTTTTGCTGTTTTACAGTCGAGAGGATAGCAGAAACCGCAATACTTGCTGTATTAGTACACAGACAGGTTGTGCGATGGACTGTCACTTTTGCGCCACGGGGCAAGGAGGTGCCGGACGTAATTTAACCGTCAGTGAATTGATTTCTCAGGTTTTGCTGGCTTCTCAAATAGCGCAAAATAACGGGTTTGGCTCGATTTCCAATGTAGTTTATATGGGTATGGGTGAGCCGCTCGCTAATTTATCGGCGGTAAAAAAAAGCTTACTTTTACTTAATAATAGTCAGGGTCAAAATATTGGTATGCGTCGTATGACCATTTCTACTTGCGGTTTAGTGCCGCAAATTTATGAATTAGCTGATTGGGGACAGCAGGTTAACCTAGCCGTTTCTTTACATGCAGCTGATGATCAGCTTCGTGCTCGTTTGATGCCTATTGCTAATAAATATAGTTTAGATGAATTAATAACTGCTTGCCGCTATTATAAAAAACGGACAGGAAGGCGCATTACCTATGAGTATGCTTTGTTTAAAGATTGTAATGATAGCGAAGAAGAGGCCCGTAAAGTGGTTCGTTTATTGTTAAGGGAGGAAGCCTTGATCAATATTATTCCGGCAAATCCGGTACCTAAAACAGGATTTTTCCCCTCCGAGGTCGAAACAGTAAGAAACTTTTGTCGAATACTTGAGGCTTATGGTCTTAATGTTTCTCAACGTGAGGCCAGGGGGTTAGATATTTCTGCAGCTTGCGGACAGTTAGTGAAAAAAAACTCAGTGGAGGTGTAGGATGCAGGCATATGCATATAGTCATATAGGATCCGTGCGTAAGAAAAACGAGGATGCGCTTTTTTGTGATGCGGATTTAGGACTATTTATCGTAGCAGATGGCATTGGTGGTCGCCTGGCTGGTGAAGTGGCCAGCTCAATGGCTATTAATATTGCCGTAGAAACGGTTAAGTCTGAAAGTGATGAAAACCCTTTGACTGTACTTAAAGAAGCTTTTTATCGTGCTAATGATGCGCTTTTTCGGGGAGGAAAGGAAAAAGAGCATTTAGGGATGGGTTCGACGATGACAGCAGTTTTAATCCGCAAGGATCGTCTTTATTGGGCTCATGTTGGCGATAGTCGAGCCTATCTAATTAATGAAGAGGGGATTGAACAATTAACTCAGGATCATTCTTTAGTGGGTGAATTATTGCGTGAGGGGACTATCAGCGAGGACGAGGCTGAACATCATCCGCAAAAAAACATCCTCATCCGTTCATTGGGGCAGGAATCACTTGTCAAAGTAGATAGCGGTGAAGTAAGCTGGCAGACAGGTCATTATCTGTTAATTTGCAGTGATGGTTTATATAATTTGATCGATAAAGAAAAAATTCAGCAGATGGTTTGCGGCAGTACTGATTTATCTTTAACCACAAAACAGATGGTAGAAGCTGCACTTGCAGCCGGTGGATTTGATAATATTTCAATTGTGTTGGTGCATTTGCAAGGGGAGGGAAATAAATGATCGGTAGGATTTTTAAAAACCGCTATGAAGTACAAGAGCAGATTGGCTCTGGCGGTACGGCCGTTGTCTACAAAGGGATTGATCAGTTATTAGGTCGGGCTGTTACCGTTAAAATTTTACGCGAAGAATATAATGATGATGAAACCTTTGTGCGTCGTTTTGCTAGAGAGGCTCGAGCGGTTGCCAGTCTTTCTCACGGTAATATAGTTGCCGTGTATGATGTTGGCTTTGAAGAAAATATGCATTATATCGTCATGGAATTTGTAGAAGGGGAGTCTCTGAAGGATTACATTAGGAGTATGGGCGCCCTTTCCACCAATGATTGTGTTAATATTATGTGTCAAATGCTGGAGGGACTGGGTTATGCTCATGAACACGGCATCATACATAGGGATATTAAATCGCATAATATTATGTTGTCACTTGACGGTCGTGTTAAGGTAACTGATTTTGGGATTGCGGTCGGCATCAGTGATGTCACGCAAACATATACCTCTTCGTCAAAGATCATGGGTTCGGTGCAATATATCTCACCTGAACAGGTGCAGGGTAAAAAAGTTACCGAGCGCTCTGATATTTATTCGGCAGGCGTGGTTTTTTATGAAATGATGACGGGACAGCTGCCTTTTAGTGGTGATTCTCCCATCAACGTTGCTATGCAGCATGTTCAAGGTGAAGTTATTCCACCACATCAACTTAATCCTGAAATTCCGGTGGGACTTTCTTATGTAGTGATGCGTGCTATGCGTAAAAATCCTGAGGTGCGTTATGCTTCTGCATTTGAGATGGAAAATGCCATTAGGGCTGCTGTTGAGGGGTTGAACAGTGTCTATGAGCCATCTGAAGAGGATACCAGAGAGTTGGAGGCTATGGGTGATTCTCCTTATGAGGAAACCGCCTATACACAGCAATTACAGGAAGATCCTCCGCGTCAGAGAGCAAGCTCTGCTGCGGTACGCAAGAGAAATAAAAAGGTGATTATTATTCTGGCGGTCATTTTGGCAGCAGCGATAGGCTTTTTACTCTATCAAGTTACCGGTGGTTTCTCCGCCAAGGAGGTTGAGGTTCCGGATGTCGTAGGTCAACCTATAGAGCAGGCTCAAGAAACGTTAGAGGAGTTGGGTTTTACTGTAGACATAAAAGAGGAGTTTGATGAAAGTAACACCTATAAAATAGGTGAGGTTATGGAGCAAAGTATTCCGGCAGGTCAAATGGTGAAAGGTAAAAAGAATATTACTTTAACGGTTAGCCAAGGGATTGAAGATGCAAAAGTCCCCAATGTGCTTGATTTGTCGGAAACCAGAGCTAAAGCAGTTTTAGAAGCGGCCGGTTTTAAAGTTACCACATCGGAAGAAACAAGTGAAGATATCGATCAAGGTGCTATTATTAGGCAAGAGCCCGGTGCAAATGTTCCCGCAGCTAAAGGTAGTACTGTTAATTTAGTGATCAGTAGCGGAAAACCAACACCTAAGGTTTCTGTGCCTAATGTAGTGGGAAAAACTCAGTCTAATGCGCAAAATATTCTTTCTAATGCGAGCCTTAAATATGCTGTAACCAGCCAGGAAAGTTCGGAGACCAAGGGTACCGTGATTAAGCAAAGTCCTTCGGCCGGTTCCAGTGTATATGAAGGGGCCGAGGTTACCATTATTATCAGTAAAGGTAGCGAGGAATCAAAGGTACCCGTGGACAATAAGGTGACCGTACCCAAATTGGTCGGTAAAACCTTAGATACTGCAAAAAGTGCTATTGCCAATTATGGATTAGTTTATGGCGGTATGACAACTGAAGCCAGCAGTGAATATGCCCCCGGCATAGTAATCTCACAGTCACCTACTGCGGGTAAAAGTGTGAATAAGGGCAGCAAGGTTAATTTGGTGGTTAGTGAGTAAATCAGCTTGTAGATTTAGATAAAAGGAAGATCGTTGGAGTATGGCTGGCTCAGGGAGTTTAGGTCAACCTAATATCTTTTAAGGGAAAGATTAGATATATTTATATGAAAAAACATTGGCAGCAAAACAAGTCAACAGTAGAGACCTTACATAGTTTGTCCGGTACCGTGCTCTGGGGATTTGGTGGTTTTTACCAAGTCCTCCTGCCACAGCGCAGCATTATCTGTAAGTTACGTGGTACTCTTAAACAACAGGATGGGGGAATTTTCCCGGGAGATTTTGTGCGTATCAGTTTGGATGAGCAGCGGCAAACTTCTCAACAAGGAATGCAGCATGAAGGGATGATTGAGGAGATCTTTCCGCGGCGCAACTTGTTTTTACGACCTAAGGTGGCCAATGTTGAGCAAGCTATTTTGATTTTAGCGGCTAAGGATCCTAAGCCGGATTGGCTGCTTATGGATCGGATGTTGGCGATGGCAGCTTACAATGGGGTTCGGCCGGTAATTTGTCTCAATAAATGTGATTTGTTAGAAAAATCCGCTCAAAAAAAATTAGAAGAGGATCTTTTGCCTTATAGAAAGGCTGAGTTTTTAGTCTTATTGGTAAGTGCACAAACGGGATATGGCATAACGCAGCTGAAAGAGGTTTTAAGCGGAAAATTTTCTGTTTTGGCAGGTCCTTCCGGTATCGGTAAGTCAAGTCTTTTAAATACGTTGTTTCCAAAACTAGATTTACCAACAGGTGAAATCAGCCAACGTTTGCAGCGGGGTAAACATACCACTCGACATGTTAAAATTATGGTTTTGGAAGACCATACCTTGGTGGCGGATACACCTGGTTTTTCACTTTTAGATTTGCCGCAAGATTTGAATGAGCGGCATCTGGTGCAAGCTTATCCTGATTTTGTGGGTTTGGGTCGATGCCGTTTTGATGGTTGCCTTCATGATCAGGAGCCCGATTGTGTGGTAAAAGAGGCGGTTAATTCAGGGAAAATTGCCAAGGTTCGTTATGAAAGATATTTACGCTTATTAAATGAAATCAGGGAAAGAGAGGATATCTACAGATGATCAAAATTGCACCATCTATTTTGGGCGCTGATTTAGCCAGACTTGGACAGGAAATTCAAGTGGTAGAGGAAGCGGGGGCTGAACTGTTACATTTGGACATCATGGACGGAAATTTTGTCCCTAATATTTCCTTTGGTCTGGCTTTGGTAAAAAAAATCAGACCGCATAGCCGGTTGATTTTTGATGCTCATCTGATGGTTAATGAGCCGGGACGTTTTATTGATGATTTTGTGGAAGCGGGGGCAGATTTGATCACCATTCATCACGAATCATGTCTACATATTCATCGAGTGATACAGCAGGTTAAAGACTGTGGAATTAAAGTTGGTGTAGCTTTAAATCCGGGTACTCCGGTTGCTGTTTTGGCAGATTTATTGCCTGAGCTGAATATGGTAACCTTGATGAGTGTTAATCCCGGTTTTTGTGGGCAAAAGTTTATACCTTTTACTTTGGAAAAATGCCGTTCTTTGTCTAAAATAAGAGATAAAAAGGGTTTAGATTTTGACATTCAGATTGATGGTGGTGTGGGTTTAGATAATGTCGAAGAAATTGTTCGTGCAGGTGCCAATGTTTTGGTGGCGGCCGCGGCAATTTTTGGTGCGGCAGATAGTGCTCAAGCCGTACGAGATCTGCTACTTAAGGCAGAATCAATAGATTAGATTGACAAAGTCTAAAGGTAAGTATATAATATTTACATAAATTAATATCAATCTTCGGGGAATGGTGAAAATCCATATCGGTGGTAATAGTCCACGAGCTTAGGCTGAGCAGGCGAAAATCCTGCACCGACGGTGATAGTCCGGATGAAAGAAGATGTTTTGAATCAGTATGTCTGCGTTATCCCCGATTTTTATCGGGGATTTTTTGTAGTCAATTTTGAGGAGGTTGCTGTTTTATGAATCTGCGAAAAAACGATGTGTTTTTTATGCAAGCGGCTTTGGATTTGGCAGAGCACAGCTTGAGTCGAACCAGTCCTAATCCTCGTGTGGGGGCGCTGGTGGTTCGGGATAATGAAATAGTAGGTTATGGTTATCATATGAGAGCCGGTGGACCTCATGCGGAACGTTATGCTTTGGATATGGCCGGTAATAAAACGATAAATGCCACACTTTATGTAACACTGGAGCCTTGCTGTCATCATGGTAGAACGGGGCCTTGCACAAAAGCTATTATTGCTGCCGGGATATCAAGAGTAGTTGTGGCCATGGTTGACCCCCATCCGGCGATGGCAGGGCAGGGTATAGCCCAACTGGAGGAGGCCGGAATTGAAGTCACCAAAGGTGTTTTAGAGCAAGAGGCTGTTTATTTAAATGATATTTACCTAAAAAATATTTTTAAAAAGCAGACTTTTTGCTCTCTTAAAACTGCTGTGACGCTGGACGGAAGGACAGCTACGGCTAGCGGCAGTTCTCACTGGATAACTAATAAAAAGAGCCGGGAAAGGGTGCATTATTTACGTGCCCAGCATGATGCCGTTTTGACCAGTGTTAAAACAGTTTTATCTGATGATTGCCAGCTTAATGTGCGTTTAGTGGAACCTGCGGCTATGCAGCCATTACGGATTGTGCTGGATCCCAATTTAGAAATTCCTGTTGATGCTAAAATCCTGGCGGCTCAGGAAGCACCAACCATGATTATCACCCAGCAGGAATGTTTGGCTGATAAAAAATCTAAATTATCTTCTCGGGGGGCAAAAATATGCTTTTTGCCGCATGATGAAAAAGGGCATGTTGATTTAGCTGAACTGATGCGATTTTTGTATCAAATGGGTGTAATGAGTGTGATGGTGGAAGCCGGCAGCCGTCTCAATAAGGCTTTTTTAACCGCCGAACTTGTTGATAAGTTTTATGTTTTTATTGCTCCTAAATTTGTTTGCGGCCAGGAAGCGCCGGGAATATTCTCCGGTACGGGTGTTGCTAATATGGCAAATGCGCTGGAGCTGGAAGTTATAAAAAGACAAAATTTTGGCAATGATATATTGATATCTGCTTACCCCAAATAAAGGGAGTTGATTTTTTTGTTTACAGGATTAATTGAAGAAGTCGGCAGGGTGAAAAATTTACAGCGTGGACGTGATTCAGCACAGTTAACGATAGCTGCCAAAGAAATATTATCCGATGTTAAAGTAGGGGATAGTATTGCTGTCAATGGTGTCTGTTTAACGGTGATTGATTCGACGGAGGAGTTTTTTGTTGCTGATATTATGATTACCTCCTTGGCTAAGACTGCTTTAGGTGAATTGACCCCTGGAGACAGGGTCAACCTGGAGAGGGCTTTAGCGGCCGATGGACGTTTTGGCGGACATATAGTTAGCGGACATATTGATGGGGTGGCTCAAATTGTGGATAAAAAAATCATCGATATTGCAACGATTATCACCTTGCGTCCCCCTTCAGAGCTGCTGCCTTATTTGCTTTCTCAAGGTTCGGTGGCTTTAGATGGCATCAGTTTGACTATATCAGAAAAGCACGGGGATCGTTTTATGGTTTCAATTATTCCGCACACCTTGCTGGAGACGACTTTGGCGGATAAAAAAGTTGGCAACATGGTCAATCTGGAAACTGATATTATTGGTAAATATGTCGAGAGTTTATTACGTTTTCGACAAGAGAAAAATCAGCTTGATTTAAACTTTCTTAATGAAAACGGTTTTATATAAAGAGAACTTAGGAGGATTTATTATGGCATTTATTAGTGTAGAAGAAGCTATCGAAGAAATTAAAGCCGGAAAAATGATTATTATCACAGATGATGAGGATCGGGAAGGTGAAGGAGATTTAGTGTGCGCTGCACAGTTTGCCACCCCTGAAGTGATAAATTTCATGATAACTCATGCCAAGGGTCTTGTCTGTATGCCGATGCATCATGAGTTGATTGACCGTTTACGTTTGGAACCGATGGTTAGCGATAATAGTGATCGTTACGGTACGGCTTTTACAGTTTCAGTAGATGGTCCGCATAGCACGACCGGTATTTCCGCTTTTGAGCGTTCTGATACTGTGTTGGCTTTAATTGATCAGCAATATCGGGCAGAGGATTTTCGTCGTCCGGGCCATATTTTCCCTTTGCGGGCGAAGGAAGGTGGAGTTTTACAGCGTGCTGGACATACGGAGGCTTCTGTCGATATGGCAAGGCTGGCCGGTTTAACGCCGGCTGCAGTTATTTGTGAAGTGATCAAGGATGACGGCACGATGGCGCGTGTGGACGATTTAATCAGTTTTGCGGATGAACATGGTCTTTCTATGTGTACCGTGGCAGATATTATTGCTTGGCGTCGGCGGCATGAAAAGCTGGTGCGTCGCGTAGTCTCGACACCGTTACCTACTATTTATGGTGATTTTCAGGCGATTGCTTATGAAAGTGATTTGGATCCGCAGCCGCATATTGCTTTGGTTAAGGGAGAGATTTCAGCGGATCGACCTGTTTTAGTACGCATGCATTCGGAGTGTTTGACTGGGGATGTCTTTGCCTCTAAGCGCTGCGATTGCGGAAGCCAAATGGCCAAAGCCTTGGAGATGATTGAAAAGGCAGGAGAAGGTGTTTTTGTTTATATGCGGCAGGAAGGGCGCGGCATTGGCTTGATCAATAAACTCAAAACTTATCAACTGCAGGATCAGGGCCTGGATACGGTGCAGGCTAATATTGAACTGGGTTTTCCGGAAGATCTGCGCGATTATGGGACCGGGGCACAAATTCTTGCGGATTTAGGGGTTCGTAAGATTCGTCTTTTGACCAATAATCCGCGTAAGATTTCCGGGATTGAGGGATACGGATTGGAAGTTGTGGAACGGGTGCCCATTGAGATTCCGCCTCAAGAACAAAATGAGTTTTATCTACGCACCAAACAAGATAAAATGGGACATATGTTGCATATAGGTGATGAAAAAAAGTAAAGAAAAGAGTGATAGAAATGGTAAATATTTATCAGGGACAAATGCAAGCTCAAGGGATGAAAACTGCGATTATTGCCGGCAGATTTAACGAATTTATTACCTCTAAGCTGCTGGGAGGGGCTATTGATGCCTTGGAAAGGCATGGTCATGATAGTGATGCTATTGATGTTATGTGGGTGCCGGGAGCCTTTGAAATACCTGTAGTGGCACAAAAATTGGCAGCTCAGGATTATGATGCTGTAATTTGTTTAGGTGCTGTTATCAGGGGGGCGACGCCACATTTTGATTATGTTTGCAGTGAAGTATCCAAAGGGGTGGCTGCCGTTGGTCTGTCCAGTGGCAAGCCGGTTATTTTCGGTATTATTACCTCTGACAATATTGAACAGGCGATCGAAAGAGCCGGCACGAAATCCGGCAATAAAGGCAGTGATGCCGCTTTGACTGCGATTGAAATGACAAATCTTTTAAAAACATTGTAATTTGTATAAGAATTTAAAAATCAGCCCATACTAAAGCCTGGAAGGGGTCTTAGTTATGTGGCTGATTTTTTTAGTGGTTTTTTTGCTGTTTTTATTGTTTTATCCGGTGACAATAGAAGTTGATTTTGATGATAACAAACTATACTTATATTGGTTGCCGGGGGTTTTTTTAGGCATTAAGCGGAAAGTAAAATTAAAAATGCCTAAAAAGGTGCGGCTGGACATGAGTTTTAATTTATCGCTGGATAAAATACGTAGCCTGATGTCTGTTTTTAAAATATTCTTACCATATTTGCACTGGTCTAAGCTCCATGTAAGGCTCAAAGTGGGCGGTGCGGATGCGGCACAGACAGCTCTTTTATGTGGTGCTGTTTCAGCATCTTTAAACAGCTTGGTAGCTGTTGTTTTAAATAGTTCAGCATCTTATCAAAAAAGGCAAATAGATATTGAGCCATCTTGGAGCGAAAAAAAACTTAAGCTGCAAGTAAATTGTATAGTGGGGCTTAAAACAGGTCATATTATTAGTAATCTTGTAAAAATTTTAATTAAAAGGAGAAATCAAAATGGTAGCAGAAGGCGAAATCAAAAATCTTATGCAAACAGCTATGAATAGTATCAGGGAAATGATTGACGTTAATACAATTATTGGTGAAATGCTGGAGGCCGGTAACGGCACCTCGATTATCCCTGTTTCTAAAGTTTCCTGTGGTTTTTTTGCCGGCGGCGGTGAATACGGTAAAAACCAATCACTGGAAATGGAGCAGGCAGAATATCCTTTTGCCGGTGGCAGCGGCGCCGGTGTTTCGCTGCAGCCGGTGGGTTTTTTGATTGTGAATGATGATCAAATAAGACTGATTGGTGTAGAAAATGGTAATACAATTGACCGTCTTTTGGACAGCGCACCACTTTTTTTAGATACTTTAAAGAAATTTATTAATGATGATAATCCGAAGTCTACGGAAAAAACCAATTAATTTAATATTACTAAAATAATCCTAATTTATTAGGGTTATTTTTATGGTCAAACAGTGATTTATTTGATATAATAATGGCATGAATTTGTATGAAGGAGGATTATGCATGAAAAAGCTAGCTCTGTTGATGCTGCTTTGTCTTGTTTTTGTGATAGGAATACCTATAACTGCTTCGGCTTTGGAGGTCAGCGCTACATCAGCTATTTTGACTGACTCTGCGACGGGCAAGGTTCTATATGAACAAAACTCTAATAAACAGGTTACTCCCGGTGCCAATACCCAGGTATTGACGGCACTTATTGCTTTGGAAAAGGGGGATTTGGAAAGGATCATCACTATTCCCAATGGTTTTGTGAGTGCTAATGTGGGTGACCAGGGAATCAACTTGGCCGTGGGTGAAAAAGTCGTTTTGCGAGATATGTTGTATGCTTTATTGATGACCTCCGCCAATGATGCGGCGCAGGCTGTGGCGATTGGAGTGGCCGGTTCGGAAGAGGCTTTTGTTGAAATGATGAATATCCGGTCGCAAGAATTGGGGCTTTCTACCAGTACCTGGAAAAATGTTCATGGTCTTTATGAGCAAGGCCATGCCTCTACAGCGGCCGATTTGGCGATTATCACCAGAGAAGCCCTTAAGCATCCTCTTTTCAATGAAATTATTGCTACTAAAGAGTATGAAATCCCTTGGGAGGGTAATGATGTCAAACGTTCTTTAAAAAACCATAATCAATTTCTTGCCAATTATAAAAATGCCGACGGTGTTAAAACGGGGGCCTCTGAAAAAGGTGGCTCTTCAATGATTGGTTCTGCCAGCAGCAAAGGTTTGCGTTTAATTGGTGTGGTTTTAAATGCTGATGGTATGTACAGTCAAATGGCCAGCTTAATGGATCATGGCTTTAATAGTTATGCTGCTTCTTTAATTGGTAAAAAGGATCAATCATTGGGTGAGATTACAGTTAAAAACAGCAAAGTTAAAAAAATAGATGTGGTGTTATCAGAGGATGCATATATTATTGCTAATAAAGGGGCCAAGGTGGAAGCCAGCTATGTTTTAGAGGTTCCGGAATCACTTAAAGCACCAGTTGTCAAGGGGGATTTAATTGGTACAGCTACTTATACAGATTCTAATGGTAATGTGATTACGGTTGATGTAGCGGCCGGAACGGATGCCGAAAAATATACCCTCTTTAGTGTGATCGGTTCGGCTTGGCAAAGAATTTTTTCTGTGATGATAGTTAAATAATAAAAAATAAACAGTAAATTAATAAAGTGTAAGACTCCCTTTCTTCCGTTTGCGGTAGGGGGAGTCTTATTGTTATATGATGGTCTGTCATAGTGAGTTTAGGGGGAGCATAAAATAAATTCAGGAGGGTTTTTTTATGCTCAATGTGGTGTGGGTAATTTTATTGGGTGGAGGTATTATCGTAGCATTTATAAATGGTAATGTGGATGCAGTAACAGATGCAGCCTTTAAGGCCTGTGCTAATGCAGTAGTGGTTGCGATTGAGATTACGGGTGTTTTGGCTTTGTGGATGGGTTTACTGAAAATTGCTGAAAAATCGGGACTGGTTGCTAAAATAGCCAAGCTGGCGACCCCCTTGATTCGTCTTTTATTTCCCGATATACCAAAAGGACATCCGGCAGGTTTTTCGATCATCATGAATTTGTCAGCTAATTTTTTGGGTTTAGGCAATGCTGCCACACCTTTTGGCCTTAAGGCCATGCAGGAGATGCAAGAACTTAATCATGAAAAAAAGGCGGCCAGTGCGCCCATGATTACTTTTTTGGCCCTAAACACCTCCTCGGTTACCTTGATTCCGGTGATGGTAATCAGTTTGCGGGCGCAGGCCAATTCAGCAGCGCCCGGAGAAATCATTATCCCCACCTTAATTGCTTCTTCCTGTGGAGCCTTGTTTGCCATTCTTTTTGACAGATTGCTGCGGAAAATTTATTTTGGGAGGTAAGCTAAAAAATGTTAGCAGCTTTGACTAAAATCTCCCATTATATTATTCCTTTGTTATTATTGGCTATCCCTTTATATGGACTGATCAAAAAAGTACCTGTTTATGAAACTTTTGTGGAGGGAGCTAAGGCAGGTGTCAAAACTGCTTTGCAAATTTTTCCATTTATTTTGGGAATTTTGTTGGCAATTGCAATTTTTCGTGCTTCCGGAGCTTTTGAGATCGTGATTGCGGTGGTCAGTCCGTTTTTAAAACCATGGAGTATTCCTGCAGAGGTTTTGCCCTTGGGTTTAATGCGTCCTTTATCCGGTAGTGGTGCTTTAGGTATGACAGCCGACATCTTAACTTACTATGGTCCGGATTCTTTGATTGGACGCATGGCTTCTGTAGTGCAAGGCAGTACTGACACGACTTTTTATATTTTAGCTGTTTATTTTGGTTCGGTAGCGATTAAAAAATATCGCTATGCCTTGTTGGTTGGACTTTCCGCCGATTGCGTCAGTTTTTTTATTGCTTGTTCTGTGTGCAATTTCTTTTTCTGATTGCCAAGATTGCTGATCCTTGTTATACTTTAATTTGACTAAGAAAGGATGTCATGATGGGCGAATTAGAAAGATTACAAAAAACTATCTCCCGCCTGGGAATTGCCAGCCGTCGTGCGGCGGAAAAAATGATTTCTGAGGGTAGGGTCAAGGTCAATGGGCAAACTGTTTCCCGGTTAGGCACTAAAATTGATCCCGAAAAGGATCAAATTATGGTTGATGGTATTTTATATACAAGCAGACCACCGCTGCAGTATATTTTACTATATAAGCCGGCCGGATGGATTTGTTCCTTGCATGATGAAAAAGGCAGAAGAACGGTAATTGACTTACTGGAGGGGGTTAGTGACCGTGTTTATCCGGTGGGCCGTTTAGATTATGCTACCAGTGGTGTTTTATTACTCACCAATGATGGCAGCTTGGCTAATGGGCTTTTGCACCCCTCACAAAAAGTAGAAAAAACTTATCTGGTGCAATTAGAAAAACGTCCCATGCCCGCTCAACTGGACAAGCTGCGTCAGGGGATACGCTTGGATGATGGTATGACGGCACCGGCAAAAGTCAGGCTTTTGCCGGAAAGGGACAAGGCTTTAACATCTTTAGAGATTAGCATTCATGAGGGACGAAACCGTCAGGTAAGACGGATGATGGAAGCTTTAGGACACAAAATAGTACACTTAAAGCGTATCGCTTTTGCTGATCTCACGCTAAAGGGGCTGAAACCCGGACAGTGGCGCTATCTGACAGATCGAGAGCTGGAAAAATTGTTGAAAAGGATTTAGGAGAAATTATGGAACAAGGACTAATAGAATTATATTTTGGTACCGGTAAAGGGAAAACCTGCTGTGCTGTTGGCTTATGTTTACGAGCAGCGGGTAATGATTTTACCTGTGCGATTGTGCAATTTATGAAAGCGGCAGGTATGTCCGGAGAATGTGCTATTTTGGAGCAATTGCCGCAAATTCTATTGTATTCCTATGGCAGAGAAGGTTTCTTGTTGGATCGCCAAGCTGCGGCCGAGGAAGATGTGCAACTGGCTCAAGATGCTTTAAAAAAAGCTTATCAACTAATGCCGGAGGTAGATATTTTAGTGCTGGATGAATTAACTAATGCCTGGTATTTTAATCTTTTGACAGAACAAGAGATTAAGGATTTTTTAGCACAAAAGTCGGAGCAGACAGAGCTTGTGATTACGGGGAGGATTGCCCCTGATTTCTTGCTTGAGGCTGCTGATTTAGTAACGGAATTTAAAGAAATCAAGCACCCTTACAGTCGAGGTATTCAGCGACGCAAAGGGATTGAATATTAGGAGTTTTTATGAAAGTTTTAGTAGTAGGCGGCGGTGCGGCCGGTTTAATGGCAGCTATCAGTGCTGCTGAATGTGGTGCTGCGGTAGAGGTCGTCGAGCGCAATAATTGCTTAGGAAAAAAACTGTCGATTACCGGTAAAGGACGCTGTAATTTAACTAATGATTGCACAATCGAAAAAGTGATCAGAAATTTTCCTGATCAGGGTAATTTTCTTTACAGCTCGCTTTTTGCTTTCTCGCCGCAGGATGTTAAAGAGTTTTTCCAAGGTTTAGGCGTGAAACTTAAGGTTGAGCGTGGGCACAGGGTCTTTCCTCTTTCTGATCGGGCGGAAGAGATTGTACAGGCTTTGACAGACTATGCACAGCGCCTGGGCGTGAAGGTTCATTATAATTGCCGCGTGAATCAATTATTGCTAAAGGAAAACGCTGTTTGCGGTAGCGACTGTGGAAAGCGGCGCTTGAAGGCTGATGCTGTCATCATTGCTACAGGAGGGCAAAGTTATCCCAAAACCGGTTCTACAGGTGATGGTTTTATTTTGGCGCAGGATGCAGGGCATACCATTGCGCCTATTTATCCTTCTTTAGTGCCTTTAGAAACTGCGGAAAAGTGGTCCTGGGAGCTTAGCGGACTGACTTTGAAGAATGTGATGGTTAGTGTATTTTGCGACGGAAAATTATTGGCTAAAGAATTTGGAGAAATGCTTTTTACGCATTTTGGTGTTTCAGGTCCGGTGATTTTAACACTTTCTCAGACTGTTTGCCGTCATTTACAAAAAGGACAAATAACCTTACGGATAGATTTAAAACCGGCGCTTTCCACAGAGCAGTTGCAAGTGCGGGTGCAGCGTGATTTAAATAAATATGCTAAAAAACATTTTCAAAATACCTTGACGGATTTGTTGCCGGCTTCCTTGATCCCTGTAATTGTTAAGTTGTCAACTATTGATCCCTATAAAAAAGGTAATCAAATCAGCAAAAAAGAACGTGATCAGCTGGTAAATATTTTAAAAGGTTTAGTTGTTAGTGTGACAAAAGCCAGGCCGCTGTCTGAGGCCATTGTCACATCAGGAGGCGTTTCGCTAAAAGAGATCGATCCTAAAACCATGGGTTCCAGGCTGGTTAAGGGATTGTATTTTGCCGGTGAAGTTTTGGATCTTGCCGGATTTACAGGGGGCTTTAATCTGCAAGCGGCTTGGTCAACCGGACGCGCTGCCGGTCGGGCAGCAGCCGAATAATAGGTTTTAGGGCATTGACAAATTTAATAATATTAGTTATAATAATAGAGCTGCCGAGGCATAAATTGAAAGATTTAAGAAATCTTTCAAAAAGTTATTTTATTAAGATAAAAAAGGCTTTGACAAATCGGATAAAGTTGTGTATAATATCATCTGTCGGCAAAGCATGGGCGATTAGCTCAGTTGGGAGAGCGCTTGCCTTACAAGCAAGATGTCGGCAGTTCGAGCCTGTCATCGCCCACCATGCTTTACTAACTATTATTTAAATTTGGCATTTGTGGAACTGTGGTGTAGCGGTTAACATGCCGGCCTGTCACGCCGGAGATCGCGAGTTCGATTCTCGTCAGTTCCGCCAAAAGCCTCGGTAGCTCAGTTGGTAGAGCAGAGGACTGAAAATCCTCGTGTCGGTGGTTCGATTCCGCCCCGAGGCACCATTTGCGGGTATAACTCAGCGGTAGAGTGCGACCTTGCCAAGGTCGAAGTCGAGAGTTCAAATCTCTTTGCCCGCTCCAAATAGAAAACCCCTCTTAGATAGCTTTTAAGCTGGTGCTAAGAGGAGTTTTTTAATAACATAACCAATGAAAAAATTACCTAGCTATTATAGGTAATTTTTTATTTAATTTATCAAGTGGCTTGTATGATTATCAGGCCCTGTGAAATATTTTCTGTAAAAACAATAACCCTTGTTAGCCCTTTTTTAATAGCTAATAACAAGTTTATCAGTCTTGTTTAATGTAATATCTAATACTATTCTCGTCTCGGTATCTTTTACCTCTCCATTTATGAATCAATTGAATATTTTGCCCGAATAGTGAAGGGGCATCCCGATATTGCCGCATTAATAATCAATAATGCTATATGTTTTGGTACTGAACAGGAAGCATTAGACTATAAAGAAGCGGGTAAAAAAAGTTAAAACCTGTATGAACATATGTATTGAGACACTAGGGGCATTTGGTAAAATTGTTGGTCCTATTAATGATGAAAAGCTTCTTACCTTAGGGATATTGACGTTCAATGGTGGTATACAATATGGGTGGAGAAAATATCCTAGCGGAGCAGAAATTGTAAAGTTAAATGGGTCTGATTGGTCGCAGTGGGTACAAAGTTGTCAATCACGAAGCATCCCGGCCCAGGCGACATGGGTATGGCTTTTGGCGTTAAGGCAGGACAAGCTTATTTTCATCCCGGCCCAGGCGACATGGGTATGGCTGCTAACACTGGACTATATAATTGGTAAAATAAAGTATATTATCAGATCGAAGAATTTTATCCCATCAAATAGTATTCTAGAGCATGAACTAGTGTGGAATGTTGTTTTAAATTTAAGTGGCAAAAATAAGCTTTTGTTCCATGTTCTAAATAAATAGCGAAATGCATCTGTTGCATAGTTCCTTTTTATGCAATTTAAAAAATCAACACTACCCGATTTAAAAACTAGGATATATGCTATTTTTGCAAGAATATTTTTTTATATATTAAAATAAAGATTGTGTTTCTTTGCAGCCACGTTTATCAGAGATAAATTTTAAGGTGCTTATTATATTGAAGTTCGTTTATGATATAGGATATTTAAGCATTCATAGCATTCATTAAGAAGGGGATAAGCCTTCTTAATGAATGCTTTTTAATAATTCCAACCGAGCTGTAATTTGTTTTGTTGATTTTGTTTGATGTTTATTTGTGATAGCATATAAAATTGTTTTAATAATTATTTTTAATGAGCCTTTTTTTGAAATTTTAATAGTTGCCCAGTTTATGTAAAGTGAGCCAGTAATAAGGGAAAATGGAATTAATTATGAAAAAACACTTGACAAAATATAACAAAAAAAGATATAGTTGCTCTTGGTGTTCATATGGAGCTTGATTAAAAAACATATTCTAAACACATGAAAAACATAATTAATTGGAGGTAGCAAATGAGCGGGAAGGCATGGAGAAAGCTTAAAATGGTGATTGTATTTGCAATTAGTTTCTCGTTAATATTGCAATCCTCAATGCCGGCGTTTGCAGAACCTTTGGAGTTGACGGGGCAAACAACAGCGCAGCAAACAGCTCAAGATGAAGCAGTTGCCACACAAGCTAAAGATCCAGAAGCTCAAGCATTAGATAAGGCCCTAACAGATGGAAATACTTATCTGGAAAATGTGGCTGAAGAGCATATTCCGGTGATGGAGCTGGCTGAAAAAAGAGAGCCTAATGTTAAGCATTTTTTGAACGATGATTCTACCATGACAGCGGTTGTTTATGATTATGATGTTCATTATGATAAAAACGACATCTACAATCTTAAAGCAAAAGCAGCTGAGAAATTAGCAGCTAATAAAGAAATGATGGCCAATGATGGTAAAACAGCTGCTGATACGCTTGAAGAAGAACGAGAATATGTTGAGATAGATAATAGATTAGCTTTGTCCAAAACTAAAAGTGGTGAGAGCATCTATAGTAATCAGGATAATCCTTTTAAAGTAAGCTTTGCTAAAAGCATACTCAATAATGAGTTGGTTATCTTAAATTATAAAGGTCATGAATTATCATGGTCAATGAATAAAACGCAAGCTAAGGAAGAAGTAAGTAAGACTTCCTCCGCATTAAGTGCCGATGATGAAGCAGCTGACCCAAAAACAGCAAATTCGCAAGATGATTCCCAAAGCTCCGGCTTAAAAGAGAGAACCTCTGAGGACTTCTTAGGAAATATTTCCACTTCCACAGCTCAAGAAGGAACAGAAACTATAGAAACAACGGAAACTACAGAACAAGTTGTGGATAGAGATATAGAAAAAGATGCAGCTGTTACTAGCTTGGCTACTGAAGCTAAGCTTATTGAAGTTGATGCTAAAAAGTCTGTCAGATACTCTATTATGGCGGCAGAAAAAGCAGAATCTGCATTAGTGTATGAAAATGTGCAAAAGGATGTTGATCTTCAGTATGGATTGACCGGCAGAACTCTTAAAGAAAATATTGTTATTAATGAAAAGGGTGGCACAAATATCTTTCAATTTACTTTTGAAGCCGGTCAATTATCTATGAAAGAAGAAGATGGCTATATCCTGTTCCAAGATGAAGAGGGCGCAACAATTTATTATCTTTATCCTTTCTATATGTTTGATTCTTGTGAAGGATATAGTGATGATATTGATGTCACTATAGAAGAGCTTGAAAACAATTCTTCTTCTATGGGGAAACAGTCATGCAGATCATATCTTTTGACAATTGAAGCTGCAAAAGAATGGTTAGAAGCTGAAGAGCGTGTTTACCCGGTTACCATTGACCCAACGATTAGTGCTACGCATAGCTCTAGTAATATCTATGATTCTTATGTAAGCTCCGCTTCTCCCGGCACTAATTATAATAGTGATGCTACTGTTAAAGTGGGGCAAAATAATGCTACAAAATATCGTAGTTTTTTCCGTTTCAACCTGCCAACCTTTATTAAAGGTTCGGATCGTGTAGTAGATGCTCAGTTTGCCTTGTGTCCTGCAGCAGCTGATTTCCCCACGCTTGCTGACAATAGTAATGGTGCACCTATCATAGAAGCTCATAATGTTACAAGTACGTGGGGGTCTACTACCATTAACTGGAATAATCAACCGTCTTATGATGCTAAGGTTGTTGATTATGAAACAATTGGTCCTAATGATACTACTAATTCAGCTACCCGTTGGTATTTGTGGGATATTACAAAATTAGTGGATAAGTGGTATATTTACGATGTCAATGAAGGATTAATGTTGAAATACAATGATGAGAGCGGCTATGGGGCTAATGCTGCAGCTTATTTTGCTTCTTGTCAATCATCAATAACTGATGCAAAACCGGTTGTCTATATTACTTATTTAAACACTATTGGCTTAGAAGATTATTGGACTTATCATGCCCTGGATGCCGGCTTGGCCGGCACAGGTTATATTAATGATTTCACAGGTGAATTAACAGCCGCTTTTACCGACTATTTATTGGATAGTGATCGTATGCCTTTTGCTTTATCGCACGTTTACTCCAGTAGTCGCCGTGCTACATCACAAAGCACCTTGGATGTGGGCAAGGGCTGGATGCTAAATATCCAGGAAAGCGTGACATCCGTTACCTTAAATGGTGTGCAGAAATATAAATATATTGATGGAGATGGTACCGAGCATTATTTTGAAAAAAACAGCAGTAATGTTTGGCAAGATGATTCGGGCTTAGAGCTTACTTTAACTATTGGCACATCTACTTATACGATTACCAGTAAAGAAGATTTTGTCAGAACATTCAATAAATCTGCCGGTTACTTAACCAAAATGACGGATAGTAATGACAACGCAGTTACTATTAATTATAGTAGTGGTAAAATTGCCTCATTGACAACTTGTTCCGGTGGGGTTATTACATTTAATAAAAATTCATCTAATCAACTGACAAGTATCAATATGCCTGACGGTCGGACAATTTCTTATGAATATGTTGATGGCTACTTGGAAACTGTTAACCACCCTGGAAGTTCAGTGGTTAATGGAGGAGGCAGCAATTCTGTTGCCAATCAAGCTAAATATGTTTATTCAGGCAGTGCCAATGCCAAGTTTCTGATCCAGATGGTTGATGTGCCACAGAAAAACAGTGTACGATTCAGATTTGAGGAAGCTGCCTCATGTTACCGTGTTCATCGTTATTATGACTACACTAATTATGTAGTTGGTGATGGTGAAAATGCCAACCTGGAGGGTCAGACAGATGTTACGTATGGCTATCATACCTCAAGGCATACGGAAGCAATCCCCGGGGATGGTAGTCGTTGGGAAAAATATATTTTCAATGCTCTTGGTCAAACCATAAATGCTCAGGATCAGGATGGTTATGCTATTTTTTATAGAATGGGAGCAGCCGGCGGGGCAAAGAATAAGATAACTTTTGAATCCAAAGTTCAAAAATCAGTAATTAATCTTTTAGATAATCATAACTTTGAGAAGGCCGCAGGTTCAAATGGTTCGATAACTAACTTTAATTCAAAAACCGCCAATGTGGTTTTGCAAATGGGTAATACCAGCTCATTTATAGGCACGCAACGAGTGAGAATTCAGAATGCAGCAAATGCTGATGAGAAACTAACGCAGCAGGTAACTGTTAAGGGTGGTAAGACGTATACTTTCTCTGCTTATATGAAATCATATAATTTTGCTGAGGGAGGAGCTTATTTGTCTTTAGAGGCCAGCGGGCAAAATCGGATTGAGAAGAAGGAGGATTTAATAGCCGGCTCGAGACACTATGTTCGTTATGCAGTTACGATTGACCTGACAGATATTAGCGAAGATACAAACGTTACTTTAGAAGCAACTGTTGGAGCTAAGGGCACTAATGCCTCTGGTGCAACCGGCACAGTCTTTCTCGATGCCTTACAATTGGAAGAAGGTGAATGTGCCAGCCGTTATAATATGTTAGAAAATCCAGAGTTGGACTATCCAAATAATGGCGATTGGGAAGGTCATTACACCTCTACCGCAGCCGGGGATGGCTGGACTGCAGCTCAAAAAAGAAGTGGAACACATTCTTATCATATGAAAGGCAATCCTCGCCTTAATAAATGGATTGATCAAACTGTCAAGGTTAATGGCAAAAAGGGGGAAGGACTGGTTTGCGGTGTTTGGGTAAAAACTAATGGTGTACCCAACAAAGATAAGCATGCTACCGGTAATAAACAAAGTGTGGGGATTACCTTAGAATTGAAAAACTCAGCAGGAACATCCCAGTACGAATCGATTCTTTTTTCTCCAACCAATACGGATTGGCAATATATAGCTTTGGAAGCAATTGCGGTACGTGATTTTGCTACTGCAACTGTGCATCTTAAGTATACTCGCCAATATAATGATGTCTATTTTGATGAAGCGCAGCTTTATAAGGATAGCTTTGGTGAGAGTTTTAACTATGATGCCAAAGGCAATGTGATCTCGGCTGTAGATATGGCTAAGAATACAGAAAATATTGTCCATAATGGCAACAATGATCTGACATCATACAAGGATGGCAAGGGAGGTACCTATACTTTTGAGTATGATAATGGTAACACATCAGCTAAAAACCATAATTTAACTGAAGTAAAAGCGCCGGATAGCAGTTATACGCGCATGGCCTATAGTAGTACGGGGCAACCGACTTATACTACAGTTTATTCTCATGGTTACGTAGAAAACCCCTCTAACACTAATAAAAGGATTGCTAGTCGTATTACATATGCGGGTACGAATAACCATAAGCCGTCCTCTACCACTGATCAGCGAGGTCTCGTAACTAATTATAATTATAGCCAGACTACGGGTTTTTTGAATAGTGTCCAAGAACCTGTAGGCGCTTTGGGTACTACTGGTTTACGGACGACGAATTATGGATATGACAGTCCAACAAAGCTTTTAACTGCAGTTACTAATAGTGCAGATGCTGCTTGTTTAAATTATGGTTATGATAAGGGCAACCTGACTTTCATGAAGATCGGCACAATAAGCAATTATTTGCAATACAATATGCTTTATGATGCAAAGAACAATTTAACCGATATTTCTGTGCAGAGAAATACCGGGAGTCCCGCAACTTTAGTCACTAACGGTTATGATGATAATAATCGTTTAGTTGAATCTCAGTATGCTAATAGCAGCACCAAGCAGTATCTGGTTTATGACAAGCAAGATCGTGTTGTAGGCAGCAAGTGGGGCAATGATTTAAAAGCCCGGTTCTTTTATAATACCAGCGGTGAGCTGGGTAAAACAGTAGCTTATGATGAAGGAACCGATAACCCGGTCGAAACGAACTATGACTATGACTTTGCAGACCGTATTTTAAGTGTTTATAACTCCAAAGGTTTTGGGATTAACAATATCACTTATGATAAAAACAATATGGGTACGGGTTATACTGCTTATGTAAAAAATGATCAGGCTCTCTTGAGCTTTGATACAGGTTATACTTATAACAGTGTGGATAATCTGACTAATATGACCGCCGGAGCGACGGGAGAGTCCAGTCCCAGACAAATAACGCAATCTTATGATACTTTGGGTAGAGCCAAGACAACCAGAGTTCTTGATACGGTTACAGCCAATGATAGTATCTTTGTGGGCCTGACTTATTTGGATATAGGTAATGCCAGTAACGATAGCACCAACTTGCTCTCTAAATATGCGGTACGTTATTCCAGTTCTTCGAGTTCAGGGCAAAATGCTGATCAGGTACATGAATATACTTATGATCGTGCCGGCAATGTAGTGACGGATAAGTTTACCAATAAGGCCGGTACAGCTGTTACAACCGGTTACACATATGATGCTAAGGATCAACTGACAGGGGTTACTAACAAAAACAGTGCCAATTACCAGTATACCTATGATACACGTGGTAATATTACCCAGCAGAAAAAGCTAACTACTGGTAATGTACAGCAGGCATTAGGTACATATACCTATGGCATCACCAACTTGGATCAGCTTACAAGTTTTAACTTGAAGAGCTATGCCGCTAATGGAACTACGATAACAGGTGAATACACGCGAGCCTATACTTATGATGCCATGGGCAATCCCACCAAGATTACCCAGACAGGTACCGATGCCAGGACTACTGATCTGACCTGGAAAGAGGGTAAGCTGCTAGATACCCTTTCTATGGGCAGTGCGGTGGATAATACTTATTATTATAATGAGAATGAGCTGCTTACTAAGGTGGTCAAAAAAGATGGTTCGTATATCGAGTATTTCTATACGGATGGCAGCGATTTAGAATGTGAGCTGAGATATAACAGTAGCGGAACTTTGACCCGTGTGTTAAAATACTTTTATAACAATGATGGCAATCTCCAGTTTTTGCTGTCCAAGAGCGATAATTTCAGTAATAGTAAAGCCTATAATCTTTATTATTATGTGAGAGATGCTTTGGGCAATATCACCAGCCTGCTGAAAGTCAAGACGCAAAATGGCAGTATAGGAACTACTGATACCAAGACCTTGGTGGCTGAATACAAATATGATGCCTATGGTCAGATAATTTCAGCGACCAGGCCGTCAGGTGTGACGGATGATATTTACCAAGTCAATCCGATCTGCTATAAGGATTATTATTATGATGCTGATACGGGTTGGTATAATCTAACCACTCGCTATTATGATCCTGTAGTGGGACGTTTTATCAGTGCCGATGACGTGAGCTTGATCGCCGAAAGCACGGATGAGATGGGTGACAAGAATCTCTATGCTTACTGCGATAATAATCCAATTTCTCGCGCAGATAAGGGCGGAGAGATTTGGAACTTTGTGATTGGTGCGGCAATTGGTGCAGGGATAGAGATCGCATCACAGGTGATTACCAGCGGTAAGATTACTAACTGGAAAGCCGTCGGACTTTCTGCTGCCATGGGTACTATTGGTGGTGGTGCAGCTAGTGCCGTTAGCAAGGTTGCCGGGACTGCCGGGAAGTCTTTAAGCTTGAGTAGCAAGGCAGCGAAGAAAGTAAAACCTATAATAAAAGCTGCAAAGACTGCGAAGATTAAAGAGGTAGGCAAGCTATCTTATGGTAAATCTGGAGGAAAAACAAAATACTTAGGTGTTAAATTCACTGCAAAAAATCGCTATAGTCAAAGGGTACTGCGCTCTTTCGAGCTGCATAGACATTCTGGGCATTTCTATAAAGGGAGGCCAGTTAAGTGGCACTGGCAATTAAATAAATGGGGTAAAAGATCGAATAAATATAAAGGTAAAGCATATCGTTGGACCTTGTTGGGCAGGCGAATTAAGTGAGATCTTTTATCTTTAGGGAGAAATCAATATGATGAAAATTTTATATGATGAGGAAGATATCCTAATACTTCACAATAGTGAAGATGAGCTTTTCTTTTCTTGCAGGGATATTATTATGGACAGATATGCTGCTAAGTTTCAGGAATACAATTGTAATATTAGATTAAAATTATTGTGGAGTAATTCTAGGGATTTTGCAAGTAAAATCTTATATGAAAGGCCGGCTCTATCTAAATACTATTGTTGTTATTTTATCTGTGAAATTAATAGAGAAGGTGAAAACGTCATTTTTTTTGAAACTCCCTATGATGAATATGAAATGGTTGTTGAGTCAACTCCTATAAGTTGGTCTGAAGACGGGCAGAATATACATATTATGGAAGATAATGATTTGCAAGAAATTATTATTTATGGTGAAGAAGATGGTATTTGTGGTCAGTTAGAATATTATCTTACAATGTTAAGCAGACAAGATAATACTGATTTAAAAGTACAGTATAATCCCACAAATAATAATGTTGTCTCTGTCAAGATCTCTCTTCCTACAGAGATGTTGCAAAAGGCCGGTTTTAATAATGCTCATTTGGAAGTTTTTAAATCTTTGATTTGCGATCAGTGGTATAATTTATTGGCAACTAAAGAATTATCAAATTTTCAAAAGATAAAAAAAGTTATTAATATAGAATATGATAATGAGTATTTCACAATACTGTACACATCTTCTTTAGAGTATTTTAAAAAAACAACAAGTGCTTTTATAAAAGCTATTAACTTTTATTTATTTCGTATTCTTGCTCAAGGCAAAAAAAGATTTATTAAAATTAAGGATGATATAACAGAAAACAGACAGTATCAACAAACGCAGGGTTTATTAATTGATAGGAGTTTTTTAAAAAATTTAAAAGGGGTTAGTTATCAGGATTTAGAATGGTTGAGCACGGATTGGTTTGTGGTTAACAATATGCAGATTGTAGTTGATGGTGGTGATGATCAGAGCCTAGTAGATTATTTAAGGTATAAATTGATTCAGTTAGTTTATCTTAATTACTCTTCTTAAATAGATGAACATATGGGAGTAAGCTGTTTATGAAGAGGAGAATGAGAATTATATAAATAAAGGACAAGAGGCTAAGCCCTTTTGTCCTTTATTTAAGGGGAGATTTCGGCACAATAAGCAATTATTTGCAATACAATATGCTTTATGATGCAAAGAACAATTTAACCGATATTTCTGTGCAGAGAAATACCGGGAGTCCCGCAACTTTAGTCACTAACGGTTATGATGATAATAATCGTTTAGTTGAATCTCAGTATGCTAATAGCAGCACCAAGCAGTATCTGGTTTATGACAAGCAAGATCGTGTTGTAGGCAGCAAGTGGGGCAATGATTTAAAAGCCCGGTTCTTTTATAATACCAGCGGTGAGCTGGGTAAAACAGTAGCTTATGATGAAGGAACCGATAACCCGGTCGAAACGAACTATGACTATGACTTTGCAGACCGTATTTTAAGTGTTTATAACTCCAAAGGTTTTGGGATTAACAATATCACTTATGATAAAAACAATATGGGTACGGGTTATACTGCTTATGTAAAAAATGATCAGGCTCTCTTGAGCTTTGATACAGGTTATACTTATAACAGTGTGGATAATCTGACTAATATGACCGCCGGAGCGACGGGAGAGTCCAGTCCCAGACAAATAACGCAATCTTATGATACTTTGGGTAGAGCCAAGACAACCAGAGTTCTTGATACGGTTACAGCCAATGATAGTATCTTTGTGGGCCTGACTTATTTGGATATAGGTAATGCCAGTAACGATAGCACCAACTTGCTCTCTAAATATGCGGTACGTTATTCCAGTTCTTCGAGTTCAGGGCAAAATGCTGATCAGGTACATGAATATACTTATGATCGTGCCGGCAATGTAGTGACGGATAAGTTTACCAATAAGGCCGGTACAGCTGTTACAACCGGTTACACATATGATGCTAAGGATCAACTGACAGGGGTTACTAACAAAAACAGTGCCAATTACCAGTATACCTATGATACACGTGGTAATATTACCCAGCAGAAAAAGCTAACTACTGGTAATGTACAGCAGGCATTAGGTACATATACCTATGGCATCACCAACTTGGATCAGCTTACAAGTTTTAACTTGAAGAGCTATGCCGCTAATGGAACTACGATAACAGGTGAATACACGCGAGCCTATACTTATGATGCCATGGGCAATCCCACCAAGATTACCCAGACAGGTACCGATGCCAGGACTACTGATCTGACCTGGAAAGAGGGTAAGCTGCTAGATACCCTTTCTATGGGCAGTGCGGTGGATAATACTTATTATTATAATGAGAATGAGCTGCTTACTAAGGTGGTCAAAAAAGATGGTTCGTATATCGAGTATTTCTATACGGATGGCAGCGATTTAGAATGTGAGCTGAGATATAACAGTAGCGGAACTTTGACCCGTGTGTTAAAATACTTTTATAACAATGAGTGGCAATCTCCAGTTTTTGCTGTCCAAGAGCGATAATTTCAGTAATAGTAAAGCCTATAATCTTTATTATTATGTGAGAGATGCTTTGGGCAATATCACCAGCCTGCTGAAAGTCAAAACGCAAAATGGCAGTATAGGAACTACTGATACCAAGACCTTGGTGGCTGCATACAAATATGATGCCTATGGTCAGATTATTTCAGCGACTAGGCCAAGTGGTGTGACAGATGATATTTACCAGGTTAATCCAATCCGCTATAAGGATTATTATTATGATGCTGATACGGGTTGGTATAACTTAGGATATCGTTATTATGACCCTGAAATTGGACGCTTTATTAACTCTGATGATCCTAGCCTGATTGCCGAAAGTCCTCGTTCTTTCAGTGATAAAAACCTCTATGCCTATTGTGATAATAATCCGGTGATGAGAGCTGATGCCTCAGGTGAGATTTGGCATGTGGCGGCGGGTGCGGGTATTGGGGCAGCAGTTTCTTTTACTGTTAACCTAGCTTCGAATCTGCTGGAAGGGAAAAGAGGAAAGGCAGCATTTGAAGGTTGTGGTACAGCAGCAATAGGCGGAGCAGTTCGTGGAGGAGTGATGGCAGCAACTGGTAATGTTGTGGCAGCTAGTTATGCCGGAGCGGCAGCAGAGTCATTAGTGCGTGAAATGACTTCTTATAATGGGAAAGGGGTCACTAAGTCAGGTGTTAAGCAGTCTGCCAAAAAAATTGCTGCCGATACTGCTATCAATGGTACGATGAGTATTGCTACGGGCAAGCTAGCCAGAACTACATCACCTAAGTCATTTAGGATAAATAAAGGCATGTATAAGCCAAAAAAATTCAGGAGCGCTTTTAACTTTAAGAGTAAGTATAATAAAAGACTTATAAAGTCGTCATTGTGGGGAGGATATTTCTCTTCTATCTTTGGCTCAGGGAAAAGATACTATCTAAAGAGAAGCAGTTGGTATTCCAAATGGACCGGTAGAAGTTATTATCGCTATGGTTATCGGTAGGAAAGGTTTTTAATTTAGTATATAATAGCCATTAGGAGGAAATATGACTGATAGACAGAAGGAAATGCTGTTTAAAACGCTCACATTATCTGGCCTAACTCTTATTCTTGTTGGCTCGTTTATGGTAGATCCTGAAATAAATATATTTCCTGATAGTTATTTTAATTTAGGACTTATCCTTGTCGTGATTGGGTTTGTCTCTTTTGGCATATGGCTTTGGATGTTTCTTACCATGGACATCAAAATCGGCAAATACTACAGTGAAAAACACATCTTGACCAGTAAGACTTTTGAGATGTTTCAGGCTCGTTTGGAAGAAGAGCTATATGAGCGAGATTTTGAGAAAGTACAGGAATTTACTAAAAAAGACTATTATATGGCACTCTATTTCAAAAAGGGTTTAGATAGCGTTTATGCCTTTGCTTTGATCAATAGCGAGGAGATGACAGAAGAAATCATCAATGATTCTTATACCGACTTCTGGGAGTATACCGAAGGCACAAGTAAGCTGGTAAAGACTAAAGATATCCATCTCATCCACTGTATCTGTGTTAAAAGAATCAACAAAGCCTTTCGTGAGTTTCTCTATGAAGAGATTGAGAACTATGTGGGTCGCTACCAGCTGCCGATAGGGATCTCTTTTGGCGGGCGCGGCCTTTATATCCCTGTCCAAAAGGGGACGCTATTTCCGGGGAAATATAAGAAGTTGAAGAAGTTATTTATGAGTTTGGTTGAAAATCAGCTAAAACCAGGAGAGGCGGAAATAGAAGCGGAGAAGAAGTAAAAACCAGGGAGGATGCGAAGCGTCCTCCCTGCTTATCTTAGTAGCGGAACTTTGACCCGTGTGTTAAAATACTTTTATAACAATGATGGCAATCTCCAGTTTTTGCTGTCCAAGAGCGATAATTTCAGTAATAGTAAAGCCTATAATCTTTATTATTATGTGAGAGATGCTTTGGGCAATATCACCAGCCTGCTGAAAGTCAAGACGCAAAATGGCAGTATAGGAACTACTGATACCAAGACCTTGGTGGCTGAATACAAATATGATGCCTATGGTCAGATAATTTCAGCGACCAGGCCGTCAGGTGTGACGGATGATATTTACCAAGTCAATCCGATCTGCTATAAGGATTATTATTATGATGCTGATACGGGTTGGTATAATCTAACCACTCGCTATTATGATCCTGTAGTGGGACGTTTTATCAGTGCCGATGACGTGAGCTTGATCGCCGAAAGCACGGATGAGATGGGTGACAAAAATCTCTATGCTTACTGCGATAATAATCCAATTTCTCGCGCAGATAAGGGCGGAGAGATTTGGAACTTTGTGATTGGTGCGGCAATTGGTGCAGGGATAGAGATCGCATCACAGGTGATTACCAGCGGTAAGATTACTAACTGGAAAGCTGTCGGACTTTCTGCTGCCATGGGTACTATTGGTGGTGGTGCAGTTGGTAAAGTAGTCGGCTTAGCAGCAAAGGCAACCAAGGCGGTTAAGAAAGCGAAACCTATAATAAAAGCTGCAAAGACTGCGAAGATTGAAAAGATAGGTAAATTAAAACCTGCAAATCGTAAAGAAACATCTCATGGAATAAGATTTAGATATAAATCTGGCAATAAGGTCAAACGTAGATCATTGGAATTTCATTATAAACATAGACATGCAGGTCGTAGAATTCATTGGCAATTAAATTCGTGGAAATGGCAAAAAAGAAAATATAATTCTTATGCTATAAAGCATTGGACGTGGTATGGAAAAAGATTGCCTAAGTAAGAAAATATATGCTGGTAAAGGAGATGAAAATGTGAGATTTGTTTATGATATCAAGGATAATTCTATTAATATTTTCCCACACCCAGATAACTTTAAAAGAGTAGCTTTTTTATTTGAACAAATAGAAAAAGGACGATTTCCAAGTGAATTTATTTGGGATTTGAACAGATATTTAGTTGAGGACAAAGGCTATGAATTATTGAGCTTCTTTTTTACATATAAAGATTTTTTGGAAGGGGAGGTATGTCGAGACGAATACAAATTGGAAACGGTATTTCCTATTCAGGGCAGAGATAACTACTTTGCTATTGCGCAAATGCCAAAAGAGTATCTTGAAAAAATGGAGGTTAAAGAACAAGATGTAAAGGATTTTCTTCATGAATGGAATTATGATGAGGAAGGTAATTTGGATGAAGATATGGCTTATACATGGGAAGATGCTTTAAGGGAGATACAATTGCCAGATAAGCATATTTTTAATTATGTTGCAGTCAAGAATATAAAACAATTTCTTAAAGAGATTAATAAAAAAGAGCTGAAAATGAAAAAAATGAGGGAAAAGGGTATTTATGAGATACTTAAGCGGTCCTCAGATGCTATTTTTTATATACATGATTTAATGGAGATGGAAATAGAAACAAATAATCCTGATCTAAAAAATGGTATTCTATCTATAGTTCATAAACATTTTCTTGAGCATAGAAGTATTAAATGATTTAAATAGCAGAGTATATTTGAACTTGATTTATAAAAAATAAAAGAGATTGGTCCCAATAATCCAATTTCTCGCGCAGATAAGGGCGGAGAGATTTGGAACTTTGTGATTGGTGCGGCTATTGGTGCAGGGATAGAGATCGCATCACAGGTGATTACCAGCGGTAAGATTACTAACTGGAAAGCTGTCGGACTTTCTGCTGCCATGGGTACTATTGGTGGTGGTGCAGCTAGTGCCGTTAGCAAGGTTGCCGGGACTGCCGGGAAGTCTTTAAGCTTGAGTAGCAAGGCGGCGAAGGCAGTCAAGCCGGCGACTAAAGCGGCTAAAACAGCTAAACTTAAAAGCGTATGTTTTGTTGAAGGTACGTTAGTTGAGACGGTAGATGGTCATGTGCCAATAGAAGAAGTACAGGCAGGAGATTATGTTTATGCTCAAGATCCTGAGACAAAAGAAAAGGGCTTAAAAAAGGTAGTCAGGACTTTTATAAAACAGTCCAATGAATTAGTATCTGTTTTTGTTAACGGCGAAGAAATTGTCACAACTCCAGGGCATCCTTTTTATGTGCCGCAAAAAGGCTGGCTGGACTCGATTAGTTTGCGTGCTGGGGACAAATTGCTGTTGCGTTCTGGCGAAGTGGTAATTATTGAACAAGTTCAGCATGAAATCCTAGAAAATCCTGAGCCGGTTTATAACTTTGAGGTGGTTGATCTTCATACATATTATGTTTCTGAATCTAGTGTGTTGGTGCATAATAGCTGTGCTAAGAAAGCTTCAACTCAGACAATAAAGAAAAAGAAAAATCCGGAAGGGTTTCCTAGAAATTACAGATTTGTTAAGAAAACGATTGAGCCAGCTAGAAAAAGATATAAAGGCGGCATATCTGTAAATAGATTCTATAGACATAGAATTACATGGAGACCATATGTAACCCACACTATATATAGAAATGGTAAAGTTGTACACCAACATAAAAGAGTAAACTGGTGGAAGTAATTAATTAAATGTTAGACGGGGGGATTATAATGACTACTCCTGATATTTGGATGGCAATTTTAGATTCTCTAGCTGATGATAGCGAAAACCTTAAGTTTATTAACATTGGTGTCAAGCAATGGGGAATATCAGCTACCAGCAAGCAGATTGAAGAATGCATTCATCAGCTATTGGAACAAAAACTTATTTATATTGAATATATTGATGATTATCAGGCTTTGCATGATTATGAACAAGCTATTTGGTACAAAATGACTGACAAGGGGAAAAAAATATGGGAGGGTGTTGATTGGGAATTATATGAAGTTGAAGACTAAATGAATAAAAGATAAAGAGACAACAATCTCTTTATCTTTTTTGACTGCAAGAGGAGTAGAAAAATCCTTAGCGTAAAAACCCCTAATGATAAAATAGAGAAGGTTTCAACAGCCGACTTAAATCAAAGGAGGTTTTCACATGTCAGTAGATGAGAATAGTTTATCAAATGCGAGATGGGACTGTAAATACCATATAGTGATTAACCCTAAGTAAAGGAGAAAGATAATCTATGGCAGATTGAGGTCAGATACAGGTCAAATATTAAAGGAGCTCTGTGAAAGAAAAAAATATGGAAATAATCGAAGCGAATGCCTGTAGTGACCACATCCACATGCTATTTAAAACACCGCCAACGATGGCAATCTCCAGTTTTTGCTGTCCAAGAGCGATAATTTCAGTAATGGTAAAGCCTATAATCTTTATTATTATGTGAGAGATGCTTTAGGCAATATCACCAGCCTGCTGAAAGTCAAGACGCAAAATGGAGGTTGACCAACGATCTGATTCGCGATAGCAAATATACGAATTATCAGATTAACAGCATGAATTATATAGATATTGATAATAATATTATATCATTATCTACTTATGATGAATCAACTATTAGTAGTGGTGATAAATGCAAATGGAACACTACTGAAAAATCTTAAATTACGGAAGAAGAAACTTTAGCAAAAGGTCAATCAACTATTGATAAATTAGGTGAAGGCGTTGAGCTTGCTAAAATAGAATTGATGTACACCCGTCCAAATTATGCTTAGGATACTGACGGCAAAACAAAACCAGCTAATTATGTGCGTTTGGTATATAATATTAATGTTACAATAAAGCAATCTGAGCTTGAAGAAAATTTCGAAGTCCATATTGATGTAGTAACTGGCGAAGTTGTTGGTGGTGAGATGGCTCTTGATAAAGGTGGATCTTTTGGACAAGCTAAGAATAGAACTATTGGCTATGATTCATTTAACTTCACAAGAAAAGTTCAAAGAGCAGCTACTTTTTTTCTAATCGAGGATATACTGTTACACAGAATGCGTCTAACTCCACCACATTAAAATCTAGTATTGAAAATTTCTTATACAATCAACCCACCGCCTATGCTTTTCATTTTTCTGGACATGGTGGACCTAATGTTCTTCAGGCAGTAAATGAGTTCACTGTTCCTAATCGCACCGCTATTTGGGCTATATATAGGACTAATGTAGCTGCAAATACTGGCAATTGGAAATACGTCTTTTTAGATGCCTGCACCACAGGAACAGCTAATTGGACGCATGCCTTTTTTAATTACCAATACTTCTAACAACAGGGCCTTTTTGGGATTTTCTAGCAACATAGGTGCTACTGCATCTGATAAATACAATAACGAATATCACTATTTGGCAGGAAAAGATGACCGTTCTTTGCATAAAGCTGACGTAGATGCGAGGAATGTATTATCAGGATACACTATTCCAATATGGTTCTGTGGAGACCGTGCCTACAAGTTGTAAAAAACATTCAGAAAGCAGGTGAATTTAGGATTATGTCTAAGCTTGTAAAAATATTAATGTTATCCCTTACCTTATTATTAACCCTAACTTCATTAGTAGGGTGTAGCAATAGCAAACAGCCAGAAGAAACGACAAATGTTGAACCACAAGTTGTTGAAGAGGTCGATTTAGCAACTACTTATGATCTTACAAATATAGATAAAGTCAGCGTTTGGTATTTGGGGACTGTGGATAATGGTGGCTACACTTTGGCTTTTGAAATTACCGATTCCGCAGATATTCAAAAAATGATTGAGGCTGTTGATTTCCCTTCCTGGGAGAAAAACGACGAAGTATATAGCGGAGTAATTGAATATTACATACAATTCAATGATGCTGCCACAATTGCTACATATGGAGAAACACCCTATGGTTTCATTGGTCAAGGAGCAGTTGAAAAAGATGGCAAGATGGTTAAAAGCGATGGTTCCGAGGTTATTGTACATGGTGACTATAATATGCCCCGAAGCATTTTAGATGCCATAAATGTAATGATTGAAAAATATAAGCCGGAACTGCTTTTAAATTAACAATAATAGCATAAAAGGAACCTTTTATAAATTTAAAGGGTTCCTTTTTGAGTGAGAGATATTTTTTAAATCTTAGCGGTCTTTATAAAGGCTGTTCTTGCTGTAAACAGGAACCATCAAGGCATATTGACATATGCCCATAAGTGGCTTAAAATATAATTGTGTCCTAATTAAAATGAAAGAATATTGTAGAAATAACTAAAGAAAGAAGATCTCATATGTATAAATGCGCATTGTGCGGCAAGCAAAGCTGCAGGACGGAAGAACTTGATAAAATGCCATCTAATTGTCCCGGCAAAGAAAGTGATCAGGAGATGGTCCGGGAATTGTATTTAGAAGAGAGCAACAAAAAAATAGCATATAGTTCCGCGTTGACGGAGGCAGAAGGCTATGGCAGGGAGACCAGACTAGAAGAGATTATGAGCTTTGCCAACAAGTGTCACTATCAAAAATTGGGTTTGGCTTTTTGTGTGGGACTTGCCAAAGAGGCCAGGATACTTTGTAAAATTCTTTTACACAATGGTTTTGAAGTACATTCTGTGGCTTGTAAAAATGGCAGTATTCCCAAAGAGTTTTTAGGGGTTAAGGATAATGAGAAGGTACGTCCAGGCAGATATGAGCCGATATGTAACCCTATTGGGCAGGCGAAATTTCTCAATAAAGCACAAACGGAGTTTAATATTATTTTAGGTTTATGTGTTGGTCACGATTCATTATTTATAAAATATGCTGATGCACCTGTGACCGTATTTGCCGTTAAAGATCGAGCTTTAGCACATAATCCCTTAGGTGCATTATATTTATCGGATGGCTACTATAAAAGAGTATATAGTTCAGGAAAACGCAAACTTTAGCGGGATTTTTGATCGAAAAATAAATATAGTTTGCTTAATTTTATCTACAGGCACTAAAAACTGATAAAATTTAACCATCTTTTACAGGTATTAGGTGAAGCTTAGAAAGGAAGTGGCTGTTTTGGTAAGGCCTACTAAGTTGAGAAGGATTGAAAATATTCCCACAGCGCCTTACTTTATTCCTGCGGAAAAAGAGGTTAGCGGAATGCCGAAAAATGTTTTAAAGCTGGAAGAGTTGGAGGCGATTCGCCTGAAAGACTTAGAGGGCTTTGAACAAAAAGAGTGTGCAGAAAAGATGGAGATTTCCCGTCCGACCTTTCAACGGATTCTGCTTACGGCAAGGGAAAAAATAGCGGACAGTCTTTTAAATGGTAAAATTATTCATATAGAGGGTGGTCATTTTACTTGTCATACTTGCCCCGTAAAATGCCAAAATTGTGGCAATGAGTGGACGGAAAGGGTTGAGAAAGCGGAATTTATAAAAAATGGCAAATATACTTGTTCCTCATGTGGTTCGACAAAAATAACTTGCCAAAAAAAATGTCAAGGCAAGTTGCGCCGCAGTTATTGCTGGTGTTATGATAGTCAGGAGAAATAAATTTGTCTAATCGGAGGGCATTTCTATGAAAATATTGGGACTGCAAAAAATGACTTTGCTTGATTATCCCCACAAGGTGGCAGCCACGGTTTTTACCGGTGGCTGTAATTTTTGCTGTCCCTATTGTCACAATGCTTCTCTTGTATTGCAAGTTGAGCAAGCTCAAAAGATAGCGGAAAAAGAAATTTTTGATTTTTTTATTAAGCGCAAAGGTGTTTTGGATGGTGTTTGTCTTTCCGGTGGTGAGCCACTTTTGCAAAAAGGGATAGAAGACTTTATCGCTAGAATAAAGGATCTCGGTTTTTTAGTAAAAATTGATACTAACGGTAGTTTTCCCGAGCTGCTCAAGAAACTTGTCAGAAACGGTTTGATCGACTATGTTGCGATGGATATAAAAAATTCTCCTGCCGCTTATGCCCAAACGGCGGGAACCTCTGAAACGGTGCTGCCTAAAATAAAAGAAAGTGCGGCCTTTTTATTAACAGCTCCTGTTGAATATGAATTTCGTACCACGGTGGTAAAGAATTTTCATCAAGCAGAGGATTTTGCAGCGATAGGGCAGTGGCTTAAAGGTGCCGAAAAATATTTTTTACAAAACTTTGTCGACTCCGGAGATCTTATTCAACCCGGACTTCAGGGGGTAAGCCGGTCAGAATTAGCAGCCTTTGTTCAGATTTTGCGTGAGTATATTCCCTCTGCCCGGATTAGAGGTACTTAAACTACATGTTGTAGGTAGGATGATTCAAAATTACAATATATTGTATAATTTGCTTGACATCTGCTCCAAAAAAAGGTACAATAAACATGTTTTACAGTCTGTTTATAGAGTTGTTTTTTAGGACAAGGGTGGCAGGCTGCTGCTTTTAATTATAAAGGGGTGTATTGGATCATGTATAGAGTTATTAAACGGGATGGAGCCATTGCAGAATTTAGTATTGATAAAATTGCCAAGGCGATTACTAAGGCTTTTGATGCACAAAACAAACAACATCATACCGATATTATTGATTTTTTGGCGCTTAAGGTAACAGCTGACTATCATAAAGAAATCAAAAATGAGCTGATTAGCGTAGAAGAAATTCAGGACAGCGTTGAAAGGGTTTTGGTACAGGCGGGCTATGCTGATATTGCCAAAGCATATATTTTATATCGTAAGCAAAGGGAAAAAGTACGTAATACAAGGTCAACACTTCTTGACTATAAAGATTTAGTAAACAGTTATGTTAATATCGATGACTGGAGAGTAAAAGAAAACTCGACCGTTACTTATTCGGTTGGTGGTTTAATTTTGAGCAATTCAGGCGCTATTACAGCAAACTATTGGCTTTCGGAGGTTTATGATGAGGAAATTGCCAATGCACACCGTAATGCGGACTTTCATATTCATGATTTGTCAATGTTAACGGGGTATTGTGCCGGATGGTCACTTAAACAGCTGGTATTAGAGGGCTTGGGTGGTATCGAAGGTAAAATCACTTCATCTCCTGCCGGCCATTTGTCCACGCTATGTAATCAAATGGTTAATTTTCTGGGTATTATGCAGAATGAGTGGGCCGGAGCACAGGCCTTTTCATCATTTGATACATATCTTGCGCCTTTTGTTAAAGCTGATAATCTTGACTATAAGGAGGTCAAGCAGTGTATTCAGTCCTTTATTTATGGTGTTAATACGCCCAGCCGCTGGGGGACACAGGCTCCTTTTACTAACTTGACGCTAGATTGGACTGTGCCGAATGATCTGGCTGAAGCGCCGGCTATCGTCGGTGGTAAAGAAATGGATTTTAAATATAAAGATTGTCAAAAAGAGATGGATCTAATCAATAAGGCCTTTATTGATGTAATGATTGAAGGAGATGCCAATGGCAGGGGCTTCCAATATCCTATTCCAACCTATTCCATTACCAAAGATTTTGATTGGAGCAACACAGAAAATAATCGTTTGCTTTTTGAAATGACTGCCAAATACGGTACACCTTATTTCTCGAATTACATAAATAGTGATATGCAGCCAAGTGATGTGCGGAGTATGTGCTGCCGTTTGCGTCTGGATTTACGGGAACTGCGCAAAAAAGGCGGTGGTTTTTTCGGCAGCGGTGAAAGCACGGGTTCTGTGGGTGTAGTAACGATTAATTTACCTCGTCTGGCTTATTTATCTGCAAATGAAGCGGATTTCTATCATCGCTTGAATAAGCTGATAGATATAGCTGCTCGTTCTTTACATACCAAACGAACTGTTATTACTAAACTGATGAAGGCCGGTCTTTATCCTTATACCAAAAGATATTTGGGTACTTTTGATAACCATTTTTCTACTATTGGACTTATTGGTATGAATGAAGTTGGCTTAAATGCCTGCTGGCTGGGTGCTGATATGTATCAAGAAAACACGCGGCGTTTTGCCAAAGAGGTGCTTAATCATATGCGGGACAGGCTTGTTAAGTATCAAGAACAATATGGGGCCTTGTTTAATCTGGAGGCAACACCGGCGGAATCTACTACTTATCGTCTGGCTAAACATGATGTACAAAGATTTCCTGATATTATTACGGCCGCTGATCCTGATGAAACACCTTATTATACAAATAGTTCTCATTTACCGGTTGGCGCAACGGATGATTTGTTTGCAGCCTTAGACATGCAGGATGAGTTGCAGGGTCTTTACACTTCCGGGACAGTTTTTCATGCTTATTTAGGGGAGAAGCTGCCGGATTGGCAGGCGGCGGCACTTTTGGTACGTAAAATCGCCGAAAACTATCAGTTGCCCTATTATACAATTTCGCCAACCTATTCTATTTGCCGAACCCATGGTTATATCAGTGGTGAACATCATTCATGTCCGGAATGTGGCGGTAAAACCGAGATTTATAGTCGTATTACAGGCTACTATCGTCCTGTGAAAAATTGGAATGAAGGGAAAACGCAGGAATTTAAGGATCGCAAGGTTTACGATCTGGCAAAGATGAGAGAAAAATCCCCAACCATTTCTTCTTTAGGGAATCAAGAATTACTGCTGTTTACCACATCAACCTGCACAAACTGTGACTTGATCAAGAAATCATTAACGGAGGTTGGTCTCATTTATCGAGTGGTGGATGCAAGAGAAGAAAGGGATTTGGTCAAAAAATATAATATTTATCAGGCACCAACCCTGGTTTCCGTTACGGATCAAAACGTGGAAACATACGGTGGATTATCCGGTGTAAAGGAATATATTGAGCTTTATAGTTAATGAAAGAGCATAGAAAAAGTCAATTTATCCACTACTGGCGGCAGGTTATCTGCCGCCAGTAGTTATAATTTTTTTAAGCATCTATGATGGATATTGCTTGTTTTTAGCGTATTAATATTTAGTAAAAACATTGCTTTAGGAGAGGGGAAAGTATTAAAAATAGATATTGACATATGCCCATAATGAGAGTAGAATATTAATTGAGAATATGAGTTGTCAGTTCCTTGTATCATATAAGAATTTTTATTAACGAAGAATTATCCTTTGTTGTATATCTATTAAAGTATTTGATACAGGGTATATTATAAGTAGAAATCGTCTTTTGGCAATGTTTTTTAACAGGAAATATTGTCGGTGACAAAAAGAGATCAGAAGGAACTTTTGAAAAATAGAATTATTTACTAAAAAGTTAGGATGAAAGAAGGGAGCAAATGATGATTATTGATGAACTGATCGAAAAGGCTTTAGCGATGGATCAAGGCGGTAAAATCAAGGATATACGCGCCGGACTGGGTTATACCTGTGTTCTGCTTGATGATAATAGTTGTGGAATGGCTTATACTTTTAGAAAAGAGCTGGGTGGTTGTTGCGGAATCTTAAAAGATGCCGGGAAGCTTATTGGAATGACTGCCAAAGAAATTATTCCTTGGGCAAAAAACAATAATCGTTTGAAAGCCGCAATGGGGCTTGCTGCCATTAATGCTATAATTAATGATCCGGAAAAAAATTGGGACAAGGGCAATGTGGTGACGGCCTTTACTCTTAAGGAAACGGATGTGTTTGGCATGGTGGGGGATTTTCATCCGATTTTATCTAGAGTAAAAAAGATGACTAAAAATATTTATGTTTTTGAACAAAAGGTAGCTGAAGGCAGTAATTTATATCCTGCAGAATCGATGCCGCTTTATCTTCCTAAGTGTGATGTAATCGTAATAACTGCAACCAGCATTATCAATCATACCATCGATGAAATTTCTTCTTATTGTGAAAATGTCCGGGAAGTTTGTCTTGTGGGATCGTCCACTCCACTTTGTCCGGAGGTTTTTAAAAAGCATCATATTACACTTTTGGCGGGTAGTTTGGCTAAAAAACCGGAGCAAATTTTACCAATTATCAGTCAGGGTGGTGGCACAATGGCATTAAAACCGGCCATGGAGCAGGTTCTTGTAAGAATATAATCTAATTAATTAGGAGTTGAAAAACATGTCAGACAAAGGTAATTCGCTTACGGATAATAAAAACAGTGATCAGGCTTGTTCAGGTGGGCATGCGAATCCCCAAAATTTTCTTGTAGAAACTAATGAATTGAATTCTATTAAGAAAGTAATTGGTGTCGTTAGCGGTAAAGGCGGTGTTGGTAAATCATTTGTGACCTCTATGTTATCCGTTTTGATCAACAAAAAAGGGTATAGCACGGGAATTTTGGATGCAGATATAACAGGCCCGTCCATTCCTAAAATGTTTGGCATAACGGAAAAGGCACAAAAAAGTGAATGGGGGATTTTTCCTCAGAAAACACCTGGCGGTATCAGCATTATGTCCATTAACTTGTTGCTTGAGCAAGATGATGCACCGGTTATCTGGAGGGGACCTTTGCTTACAAGAATAGTTAAACAATTTTGGACAGATGTAATTTGGCGAGATCTGGATTTTTTATTTGTAGATATGCCCCCGGGAACCGGGGATGTGCCGCTTACTGTTTTTCAGTCGCTCCCCTTAGATGGGATTATTATTGTAACCTCACCGCAGGAAGTTGTTTCCTTGATTGTTAAAAAATCCTTCAATATGGCTCGACAGATGAATGTACCTGTTTTAGGAGTGATAGAAAATATGAGTTATGTCGAGTGTCCGGATTGCGGTAAAAAAATTGAGCTATTTGGTGAAAGTAGACTGATGAAAACTGCTGAGGATTTGGGTTTGGATATTTTGGGTAGTTTACCTATTGATCCGGCAATGGCTCAGCTTGCTGATAGTGGTAATTTTGAGCAGCTTCAAGGTAATCATCTAAGTGGTGCGGTTAATAAAATAGAAAAGCTGCTCACTAAAAAGTAACCGGTGATTTGATTTATAAAGCAAAACGATCAACAATGCATAAAAATAAGATTATTTAGTATAATAATACCCAAAGATACTCGAGACTATTTGTGCTTTTGAATTTATGCGTGATCAGATTGTTAAAAGGAAGGAAAGGGCAACTGTGAAAAAAGCAGCAATTATCTATCTGTCATTGACCGGCAATACGAAAAAGGTGGCAGAAAGCATACAGCAGGGTCTCATCGAAGGGGGCATGCAGGTTTCCTTCTTTTCAGTTGAAGATGCTGAGGATGTGGATTTTTATGATTTTGATCTGATTTGTCTGGGGACACCTTCTTATCATTGGCATCCGCCGAAAGCTATGGATGATTATTTAAAAAAGATCTTTTTGCAGTATCGGAAAAAAGGACTAGTTAAGCCTGGTGCTCCCCCTCTTAAAGGTAAAAGTGCTTTGGTTTTTTGCACTTATTCCGGCCCGCATACCGGTATTAGAGAAGCTCTTCCTGTGGGGAAATATGTGGGACAATTTTTTGAGCATCTTGGTTTTACTGTTGTTGATGAATGGTATGTATTAAGTGAGTTTCATGGTTCTGAAGAGGACAGCACTTTGGGTAGAATGGGCAATATCAAAGGATTGCCTAGTCAAAAGGATTTGACGCAGCTTATCAGTCGTGCATCTAATCTTGCTAAACGACTGGAATAGCCTTGTGAGGATATTTTTATTTGCTATATGCTTTCTCATGCAGAAAAGGTATATTTTAAAATTAGGTTTTCAGGTTAGATAAAGATAATGTTGTAGGAAACATATTAATAAAATAAATATTTGAGAGGAGAAAATTATTATGAAAATCGCAGTTGCCAGTGAAGGCAAAATGGTGTCAGAGCATTTTGGTCATTGTGAAGGGTTCACATTTTTTGAAATAGAGGATAAGCAAATTAAGGAAAAATTTTATTTTGCTAATCCCGGGCATAAGCGGGGATTTTTACCGGTATTCCTGCAAGAAAAAGGGGCTGACCTTGTAATTGCCGGTGGGATGGGCAGTGGAGCCATTGATCATTTTAAGGATAAAGGTATTGAAATTATCTCCGGAGTGCACGGGGAAATTGAGGATGCTGTGAAAAAATATCTTAAAGGTGAGTTAAAGTCCACTGATGCTGTTTGTAATGAACATCAATATCGACATAGTTGTGAATGTGAATGTGAAGATTAAAGTGAATTGACTATTAAATATTAGATATAAAACAAATAATTAGGGATAAAGAATATTTTTAGACTGAGGATACGGGATCTTCATTTAAAAATATTGTAGATTGTCTTAGTTAACGGGGAGTGTTTCCCCATCCTCCAACAAAGCAAAAAACCGCCTTTTAAGGCGGTTTTTTGCTTTGATCTTAAAAAGAAACAAATTTATTTAACATGTTAATTTGCAGGATTTTCTAAAATAGCTTGCGCCAGGTTTTGCAGAGCCTTTTTCAGTACGGCTCTGGGGCAAGCGATGTTAAGGCGTTGGAAGCCGGATCCGCCGACACCGAACATCTTACCTGAATTTAAAAAGAGACCGGCCTTTTTAGTGATCAGTTCGTCCAGCTGATCATCGGATAATCCCAAGGCGGAAAAATCCAGCCAGATAAGATATGTTCCCTGTGGTTCAACCAGTTTAATCCTAGGTAAATTTTTCTCAAGAAAGCTGCGTACAAAGTTAAGATTTTCGGTAAGATAGTTCATTAATTCTTCCAGCCATTTTTGGCCGCCGCTATAGGCGGCTTTGCAGGCAGCGATACCCATATTATTAGGTTGATGATAGCCATTTTTGGCTAATTCCTTGCGAAATTTATCACGAATGTCACTATTTTCTATAAAAATATTAGATATTTGCAAGCCGGCAAGATTAAAAGTTTTACTTGGCGATGTGCAGGTAATTGTGATAGCACCAAATTCCTGCTTAAGTTGACTAAAGACCTGGTGTTGATATCCCGGGTAGATGAAGTCAGCATGTATTTCGTCGGCAATAACCAGTACATTATGTTTAAGACAAATTTCACCTAATTGCATGAGCTCGTCCTTTGTCCAGACCCTGCCTACCGGATTATGCGGATTGCAAAGGATAAATAACTTAACCCGATTTTTAATAATTTTATCCGTAAAATCAGCAAAATCCAAGAAGTATTTTTGCTTTTGATAAACAAGCTGATTAATAATTTGCCGACGTTGATTGAGTAAAATGGAACTGGAAAAAGGATGATAGACCGGCTGCTGAATCAGCACAGAGTCACCTTGATTTGTTAAAGCACGAATAGCACTGCAAATAGCATAAACTACACCGGGTGTTGTGACTAGCCATTCTTCTTTAATATTCCACTTAAAATTGTGGGAAAACCAAGCTTTTAAAATATTAAAATAGTCATCACCAGGATAAGGATAACCAAAAATGCCGTGTCGGCTTTTTTCCAGCAGCGTTTCGATAACGGAAGGGGCTGTCTGAAAATCCATGTCGGCAACCCATAAAGGCAACAAATCCTTAGTTGAAGTCTGGGACAAAGGAAAATCATATTTAAGTGAATCAGTGTTTTTGCGCTCGATTATTTCATGAAAATTATGCGTAGTCATTTTATTGCCTTTCGGTTAAACTAGATACGGTTAGGCTAGACAAAAAACATCAGTCCTTGATCCTCTTGATGTTTTTCAGCATTAATAAGCAGATCTGTAAGTGTGATTTTTTGCAAAGTATTTTTAATGGTTCGATCCAAAACTTCAAAAACAGCTGAATGCATAGCCAGATCAATTTCCGGAGCTTTTTTGCGGACGGTTTCTTCCGTACTTTCAAAAAGTGTCTGTTCTACAGAAGATAAAATATCATAGACGGTAATATTTTGGGGCATTTGTGCCAGTTGATAGCCGTCTTGCCCCTCTTTTACGGAGTTTACCATTTGTCCTCTTTTTAAAAGTTCAAGCACCTGTTCCAGATAAGTTTTTGAAATGCTGAGGTGGTTTGAAATATTAGCAGCAGCAAGATAATCACCATTATGATAATTTTGAGCCAGATACATCATTAAGGCTAAGGCATAGCGTCCTTTAGTAGATATTTTCATTTGCTAATCTCCTATATTTACTTTGTTATGTGTATTCTAAATGATAAGAAAGAAAAGGGAACTTGTCAAGGGTTTATTATCTTTATAAATTTGCTGTAGTTTTTTGAAAATTATTGACAAACACTGGATTTGGGCATATGATATAAACGTAAAAATCATACCAAACATATATGAATAATATATTAACTTGTTTTTGCTGAAGGAGGTTTTTTTTATGTCCAAAATTTATAAAAGTTTGACTGAATTAATTGGGAGAACTCCTATGTTATCACTTATAAATTATGGTAAAAGACATAAATTATCAGCGGTAATTATTGCTAAATTGGAGTATTTTAATCCGGGAGGAAGCATTAAGGACAGGGTAGCCAAAGCAATGATTGATGATGCTGAAATTAAGGGGAAGTTACAAAAGGGTGCAGTGATTATTGAACCTACTAGTGGTAATACCGGAATTGGATTAGCTTCTGTAGCCGCTTCAAAGGGGTATCGCGTTATTTTGACGATGCCTGAAACAATGAGTGTGGAGCGTCGCAAGCTTTTGCAGGCTTATGGGGCGGAGCTGGTGCTAACGGAAGGTGCTAAAGGTATGCAGGGGGCTATTGATAAAGCGCATGAGCTTGCCGAGCAGATTCCGCATGCTTTTATTCCCGGGCAATTTGTCAACCCCGCCAATCCTGCCGTACACAAACAAACAACCGGTCCGGAAATTTGGGATGATTTGGATGGACAGGTCGACTATGTAGTTTCTACTGTTGGTACGGGCGGAACTATTACAGGTGTGGGGGAATTTTTAAAAGCTCAAAATCCTAAAATTAAGATTATTGCTGTCGAGCCTTTTTCTTCTCCCGTCTTATCGGAGGGGCAGTCCGGCGCGCATGGCATCCAAGGCATTGGTGCGGGATTTGTGCCGGAGGTGTTAAATACTGCTATTTATGATGAAGTAATAAAAGTTAAGGACGAGGATGCTTATTTGGTGGGGCAAGAGCTGGCAAAAACGGAAGGCTTATTGGTGGGTATTTCTGCCGGGGCGGTTTTATGGGCCGCAACAGAGCTGGCCGGACGTCCGGAAAGCGCCGGGAAAAATATTATTGTTATTTTCCCCGATACAGGTGAAAGATATTTGTCAACACCACTTTTTGCCGAATAAGTTTTTAGTTCAGTAAAAACTTTCACGGTAGCTAATTATCTTAAGAAATCATCTTGTTTCAGATACTATATTATATGGTGATACTTATAATTTGTTTGCACATCTTTTTAGGGATTTTGGTATTTTTGTCACATTTTATTGATCCTGACATGCTGGGAAGCTTTGCTGCGCCTCTTCAGGACAATACAAAGGTTCTTTTATTGAAACTTTAGGTAATCCTAATGCCGGCTTGATTGACATTGAAAAGGTAGCAACAGTAGCACATGCGTATAATACTCTTTTAATTGTTTTTAATTGTCGATAACACCTTTGCCACACCATATTTATTGTGTCCTATTGAGCATGGGGCGGACATTGTTGTCCATTCCGCTAATAATTTTATTGGTGAGCATGGATCTTTTTTTAGATGGCGTGATTGTGGATAGCGGTAAGTTTTCTTGTCTTACAGAGCCGGATCCCAGCTATCATGGTGTGCGTTTTACTAAAATAGCGGGAAATCCGGCATATATCGTCAAGGCCAGAGTGACTTTGCTTCGGGATATCGTGGCAACTTTTCGCCCTTTTAATTCCTCTTTGTTCTTGCAGGGTTTGGAAACTTTCTCCTTGCGAGTGGAAAGACATGTAGAAAATGCTTTTAAGGTCGTAAAGTTTTTGCAGCATTATACGCAGGTAGAACGGGTAAATTATTCCTCATTGTCTAACAGCCCATATTTTCCTTAATGTTTAAAGAGAAAAATAATGATGGGTGAATACTTTTGATAAAAGTGATAATTGTTGGAGGTATAAGATGAAAATATCCACGAAGGGTAGATATGCCTTACGATTAATGCTTGATTTAGCCGAGCATGGGACAGATAAATATATTGCCTTAAAGGATATTGCGCACAGACAGCAAATTTCGGTTAAATATTTGGAACAAATAGTTACCAGTTTGAGCCGTGCCGGATTTTTGAAAAGCTTACGTGGTCCACAGGGAGGATATAAGCTTAGTCGTCAGCCTGTTCAATATAAGGTTGGTGCTATTTTACGGGTTACGGAAGGTTGTATAGAGCCGGTAGTTTGTTTAGAGGATGAGTCTAATCAATGTATTAGGCATGGGCAGTGCTTAACTGTCGGTTTTTGGCGAGGTTTGCAGGAGACTATTAATGATTATATTGATACGTATACTTTGGCCGATTTATTGCAGGATAAGAGCAAAAATTAGATTAAAATTGTTTTATAAGTCAATCAGCAAGGCTTTTATTAGGATAAATATTGAAAAACCTACTTGATTTTTGTATACTTAATATGTATGTTTTTAGCTAAAAAACTTAAAATACAATAATATCGCAGATAACTTGCTGACTATGCAATTTTGTCGTATAATAGATAACCATGAAAGAATAAATGGAAGATCGTTGTATATAATATAAATGTTAGTTATTTTTTATTTTGCGGTAGATATCGTATGATTAACAAGGCCGGTTCGATTTTTCATTTGTTAAAAAAATTTTACACTCTTTTTGCTAAAAGGGCAGTCGTTTTATGGACGGTGCCTCTACCATTAATTTCGCTAGCTGTTCAGGATATGGTCATTTGTTTTCAGAGATGATTAAATAAGGACTTATCTGTTAAGCATTTTTTATAAAAGGAACTGATGCGAAAATACTTAAGCGGGATTATCAGTAGAATAAATAAAGCAGATCGGAGTGTAATATATGAAGAGAATTTATGTAGATAATGCCGCCGCTACGTCTATGTGTGACGAAGCTATTAGTGCTATGCAGCCATATTTTAAGGAAAATTATGCTAACCCTTCCAGTATTCACAGTTTGGGTCGAGAGGCTCGAGCTGTTTTAAATGAGTCCAGAGCGTCGATCGCCGCAAAAATTGGTGCACAGGATGAGGAGATTTATTTCACTTCCGGAGGGACGGAGTCTGATAATTGGGCGATTACTTCTATGGCCCTTTTAGGGGCAGCCCAGGGGAAAAAGCATATTATCACCAGTAAAATAGAACACCATGCGGTTTTGCATGTATTGGACAAGTTGCTTAAACGGGGATTTGAGGTTACCTATTTAGATGTTTATGAAAATGGTATTGTTAAGGCCAATGATGTTGCAAAAGCCTTGCGTCATGATACGGCCTTGGTGACCATTATGTATGCTAACAATGAAATTGGCACTATTCAGCCCATCCAAGAGATTGGCGAAATTTGCCGTAAGGCGGAGGTGCCTTTTCATACAGATGCGATACAAGCTGCGGGTCATTTGCCTATAGATGTTGTAAAGGAACAGATCGACCTTTTATCATTGGCGGCGCATAAATTTCATGGCCCTAAGGGAGTGGGAGCTTTATATTGCCGTCAAGAGATCCAGCTGCCAAGTTTTATTGATGGCGGTACGCAGGAGCGAATGCGGCGGGGCGGTACCGAAAATGTACCCGGCATTGTGGGTATGGCGGCAGCTTTGGAAAAAGTCTGTCGAGAAAGATCAATAAATGATACTAAAAAGTCTGCCATGAGTAAGCGGTTAATAAAAGAGCTGTTAAAAATACCTCATACAAGGCTTAATGGTGATAGAGAAAAAAGATTAACCGGTAATGTTAATCTTAGTTTTGCAGGTGTGGAGGGAGAATCATTGTTATTAGCCTTGGATCACAAAGGCATTTGTGTTTCAACGGGCTCTGCTTGTTCTTCCGGGTCGCTTAACCCCAGCCATGTGTTACTGTCACTTGGTTTGTCACATGAGTTGGCACATGGCTCTTTGCGCCTATCTGTTAGTAGCAGCAATACGGAGGCAGAAATTGACTATATCATCAAAGAACTGCCACCGCTTGTGGCGCGGCTGCGCCATATGTCCCCTTTTCAGAGAAGCCTGCTTAAAAAAGAGCATTAAATAATTACAGTCTGTTAAAGTGGGCTTTTAAAGCTTATCAACGGGGTTAGTCCAAATATTTTTGTCAGCAACCCTATAATCATGATATTGATGATGTTGGGGATAAAGAAATAGCAGCTATGCTGAGAGTAAAAAATATAAAATTTTAGTGAGGGTGTATTATGATCAGAGACATTCAAGATGAAATCATGCGACTAAAAAAGGAAAATGATATTTATGTTTTAGCGCATAGTTATCAAGCGCGTGAGATTGTAGAAGTGGCTGATTACATGGGGGATTCTTTTCAGCTTAGTGTTCAGGCAGGAAAGGTTCCGCAAAAGAAGATTGTTATGTGCGGAGTGCGTTTTATGGCGGAGACTGTGAAAATATTATCACCGGGAAAAGCAGTTTATTTGGCCAATCCTGAAGCCGGCTGTCCCATGGCAGAACAGATGGATAAGGAACTGATTAGGGGAGTTCTTGCTAAGGATCCTCATTATACAGTAGTTTGTTATATTAATACCACTGCCGACCTGAAAACAGTTTGTGATGTTTGTGTGACATCTTCTTCAGCGGTTAAAATCATTAACAAGCTGGAAAACAAGGATATCCTTTTTATTCCTGATATCAATCTTGGACAATATGTTGCTGACCAATGTCCGGATAAAAATATCAAGCTTTTACAGGGAGGATGTCCTGTGCATGCTGCGGTTGATAAGCAAGAAGTGGAAAAGATGCAAAAAAAACATCCGGGGGCTCTGCTTTTGGTGCATCCTGAATGTCAGCCCGAAGTGGTGCAAAGAGCTGATTTTGTGGGTTCTACGTCGGCTATTTTGGACTATGCTAAAAAGTCCACACATAAGGAATTTATTATTGGTACGGAAATGAGCATTGCCGAGCATTTGCAATACGATTGTCCGGATAAAAAATTCTACTATCTTTCTCAAAAGTTGATTTGCAGTGATATGAAGGTGACAACGTTAATGGATCTTTATAATTGTGTGAGTGGTGTTGGTGGAGAAGAGATTATTTTATCTGATGAAACAATCAGATTGTCTAAAAAATGTATTGATAAAATGATCGAATTGGGGTAGTCAGATGAAAAAGAAAGTCTTAGTTGCCATGAGTGGCGGTGTTGATAGTTCTGTAGCTGCTTATTTGTTGCGGCAAACAACTGAGGCTGCGGGAGTGACGTTTCAACTTTTTGCTGCTGAGGACAATGAGAAAAAGTCTCGAAAGGATTACTGCTCGCCTTCTGATATTGAGGATGCACGTAAAGTAGCCGAGCGTTTAGAAATGCCACATTATGTTTTTAATTTGACTGAAAGTTTTTATGATCAGGTGATACTTAGATTTGCCCAAGCTTATCAACGGGGGATTACTCCTAATCCTTGCGTGGATTGCAACCGCTATATTAAATTTAATGGCTTATGGCAGTGTGCTCAGCAGATCGGTTTTGACTATTTGGCTACCGGTCATTATGCCAGAGTGGAATTTGATGATGAAAGTGGCCGCTACTTACTAAAAAGATCTTTGGATGAATTCAAGGATCAAAGCTATATGTTATATACCATGACGCAGAAAATTTTGTCCAAAACGCTTTTTCCTTTGGGTAATTTGCGGAAGAACCAAGTGAGGGAAATAGCAGATCAACAAGGGTTTATTAATGCTTACAAACCGGACAGTCAGGATATCTGTTTTGTCAAAGATGGTGATTATAGCGGTTATTTAGAAAATGTGCTGGGTATAGAATCATCTGCGGGGGATTTTATTGATCAAAGTGGGCAAGTCTTGGGAAGGCATAAGGGCTTATTTCATTATACTGTGGGGCAGCGTAAAGGACTTAACTTGAGTTTTGGTGAACCTAAATATGTGATAGCACTTAATCAAGAAGATAATACCGTTACTTTAGGTTCAAAAAATGAGTTATTGCGTTCTAGTTTAGTAGCGGATGATGTCAATTTAATTGCTATAGAAAAATTAGTAGAACCTTTGACGGTTACGGTTAAGACACGTTACCGACAAACTGATATTCCGGCGATTATCAAGCCCTTGGACAAAGGACAAATTCTTGTCGAATTTGCAGAGCCACAACAAGCTGTTAGTCCCGGACAAGCGGTAGTTTTCTATCGAGGGGAGACTGTCGTTGGCGGAGGAACTATTCTTTAAGCACCGGGAAGTTATTAAGATATAGGTTGCTAAATGGTGTCGCTGAATTTTAGTGGGGATATATAAAAAGGTTGTTTTATTATGGGTGCAGCTCCGAGGAGGGTCTTATGAGGATACTGATCATTGATGGACATGGTGGTGGAATAGGTAAGCAATTAGTTGCTTCTATCAAGGCTAAACATAATGAACACATTATTACTGCAGTGGGGACCAATAGTATGGCAACGACTGCCATGCTTAAGGCCGGTGCTGATCGTGCGGCTACCGGCGAGAATGCCATAATTACCGGTTGTCGCAAAACGGATCTGATCATTGGACCTGTGGGGATTGTTATTGCTGACTCTCTATTGGGAGAAATTACTCATAAAATGGCTATGGCTGTTGGCCAAAGTTCCGCTAAAAGGGTTTTAATTCCGATCAATAGCTGTGACAATATTATCGCCGGGGTGCCGGATTTGACGATAGCTCATCTGGTACAAAATGCTGTTGAGATTATTGATCATCTGGGATAATTTTAAAAAGTTCCTGAAAGATCAACGCAAATAAAAAAGCTTTCTCTGTCAAGTTTGACAGAGAAAGCTTTTTTGTAAGTTAATAAGAATTTTTATAGATATCGAGGGATTTGTGGTAAGAAGTGGCTGCTATTGTTTATTTAGTAATAAAACAGAGTGTCATTTTATATCTTCATTAAGTTGCCGCAGGGGGACTTGCCATGTCATAGATGGTTTCAGCCATCTCTTTTGCTGATTTAGTAAAACCATTTCTTAACCAATGGTGCATCAGACCGACACTGCCGTTAATAATGAAAATAAAGTAATCTTCATCGATGTCTAGCCCTGTGTAGGTTAAGATTGAAGAGGCAATGCCGCATTGTTCATAAATAAGAATAAAGAGCTCTTTTTGGAAATCAACATCACCTTGCTCACTCATTAAAATCTGGAGATGCTGGCTGTTTTCCACAAAATACTGACAAATTTTTTCCATAACGGCAATGGTTTCTGATTTATCTGTTTTTCCCAAGACATTGACGATGGCATCCTTTAACCATAAAAGAGTGTCATCTTCAATTTTACGCAATAAGTCATGTTGGTCGGTATAATGTGCATAGAATGTAGATCGATTGATATCTGCTTTTTTGCATAATTCCGTAATCGTTATTTTTGTAATAGGCTTATTTTTCATCAGTTCCATCAGACTATCCCGTAATACCATGCGGGTATAGCGCGTTTTTCTATCTTCTTTCATGAAAAGGAGTTCTCCTTAGATAATATTTTTATGTTTTGTTCAGAAATCAACACTTTGGGGTAATTTGTTTTAAATGATACGTTTCATAAACATCTGATGGTTGTCAATACAACATCATGTATGTATAATAATCTACAGATTAACAAATGTCAAGCGGTGGTTTTTTAATAGAGCTGGATAATTTTTTTGCATCAAGATATTGATAAAGATGCCGAGTCAAAAATGGGAGGATCTTGTGGCTTATATTGAATTCAGGAATATCATAAAGGAGTATGCCTCTGATGGCATGGCAATTCGTGCTTTGGATAATGCCTGTTTTTCTGTGTATGAAGGCGAGCTGGCCGTTATTTTGGGAGCCTCCGGTGCCGGAAAGACAACGGCTTTAAATATTTTAGGTGGCATGGATACCGTTACTTCCGGCGATGTGATTGTTGATGGTAAGCTCATTTCTAAATATAGTCATAAGCGATTAGTAAATTATCGTCGTACAGACATCGGTTTTGTCTTTCAATTTTATAATTTAGTACCTAATTTAACGGCACTGGAAAATGTGGAGCTTGCCGCGCAAATTTGCCAGAATTCTTTAAGTCCGACCCAAATGCTGGATAAAGTAGGACTTGCAAAACGCATGAATAATTTCCCCGCCCAACTTTCCGGTGGCGAACAGCAGCGTGTATCGATTGCTCGTGCTCTTGCGAAAAATCCTAAATTGCTTTTATGTGATGAACCTACTGGTGCGCTGGACTATAATACCGGGAAACAAATTTTGCAACTTTTACAGGACACTTGTCGCAGGGATAATATTACGGTGCTTATTATCACACATAATACTGCTTTGGCACCGATGGCTGACAGGGTTATTCATTTCAAAAATGGTAAGGTCATAAAAACGGAGGAAAATAAAAATCCCCTTTCCATAGCACAGATTGAGTGGTGATAGTATGATCAAAGCTTCTCATAAAGATATTTGGCGCTCCATAAAAAAAGGGTGGAAGCGCTTTTTGTCGATTATAATTATAACGGCATTGGGTGTCGGTATGATGACGGGCATATATGCAGCTTGTCAGGATATGTACTATTCAGCCGATCAATTTTTTGATAAACAAAACCTCTTTGACGTAAGGATTTTGTCCACATTGGGATTGACCCAAGATGATGTGGATGCTTTGGCACAGGTGGACGGTGTTGAGGCCGCTGAAGGCGGTTATATTGAGGTTGTCCAAACGGATATGAATGATGCTCGTAAGAGCGTGGATCTGACTGTGCTGGACTTGGAGAAAATCAATGTACCGCAATTGTTGGCCGGTGCTTTGCCTAAGGAGGCGGGCGAAATTGCTGTTACCCAAAAATATTTGGATGATAGCGGTAAATCAATAGGTAGTACGCTTGTTGTAGAGGAAAATTCTCAGGAAAGTGTTTCGGTTATCGCTGATACTGGCGGTACTGAGGTTCAGTTGCTCGAGGATGATGAATTCGAGACAGACATCAGTTTGGAAGTGGAAAATGATGCCAATACACTTTTAAACACCACTTTTACCATTACCGGTGTTGTTTTAGATCCGAAGGATATTCAGGGTATTGATGATTCCGATAGTTCTTTTCGTTTTACTGTAACTTCTGATTACACTTTTTTTATTACAGATGATAATGTAAGCAGTGATATCTTTACCGTGGTTTATCTGGTGTTATCCGGAACAAAAGAGATGAACACCTTTTCCGATGAATATGAGACCAAAGTACAAGCTGTCATTAGTGATATAGAGAGCTATCTTAAAAATCAGCGTGAACGTGAACGCTATGATGCTGTGATCAGTCAAGCGCAACAAGAAATTACTGATGCCAATCAGATTATGAAAGAAAAGTTTGCCGCAGCAGAAGAAAAGTTTGCCGCGGCAAAGCTGGAGCTCGTTACTGCTAAAGAGGAATTGATTGCAGGTGAGCTTATGCTGATTAGTGAACAAAAAAAGGCGCAAGAACAATTTGCCGCAGCGCACGAGACGCTAAATACTTCAACCGGGGAATTGAAACAAGCTGAACAGGAGTTGCTTAAAGGTGAAAAGCGTCTCAAACAGGGGAAAACTGAGCTGTTGGCGGCTGAAAATAAATTAGTTTTTGCCAAAAATCAGCTGAGGGAATTTGAAAAACAATTGATAGCAGGAGAACAGCAGCTTGCAGAAGCTGAAACACAGATAGAGTTAAGTTTGCAACAGCTGGTTGAGGCTAGGGAGCAATTGTCTCAAGAAAGAGAAAACACTTTGGAGCAGCTGGCGACTGCGGAGCAACAGCTTAATCTGGCGCAAAGTCAGCTGGATGCTGCTTATATGCAGTTGGAAACGGAGATTGCGCAGCTTAAAAGTATTTTAGGTGCAGAATGGCCGAACCATGAATGGCAGGCATTAATAGATGCTGCTACCGTTTTGGCGGCTGCCGGTGCGAGTGATCAGGCTATTGCGGATGGTACTGCTACTGAAAGTATGGTTTTTATTTCTGTCTTACAAGGACAGATCGCTACTCTGAAAAACAATCTGTCACAGCAGATGAGCCAAAAAGAGGCGGATCTGGTTTATCTGAACACGCAAATAGAAGCGCTTGAACAACAGTTGCAGATTGCTTATCGAAATTTAACTGATGCTCAGAACACTCTTAATGAAAAACAGGCTGCCGCTACAGCGGCGCAGGATATATGGGAACAAGAGAAAGAAGCATTAGCGGCTTTAACAGAAGGGACTCCGGAATATCTAACACAGCAGGCCGTTGTGGACGAAGCTTACAGTGTTGTGGTGGCTGCTGATAATGCTGTTTCAGAGGCTCAAGCTGTCTGGCAGACGGCTAATATAACGGTAAATAATTTGACAGCTGATTATCATGATCGGACTTTGGCAGCGACAGAACTAGATGCTGTCATTGAACAGTTAGAGCTGCAGATCGGACAACTGGAGAATTTTCCAACGACTGCTGCTGTTCAAGCCGCTTTGGGAATGGGTAAGATAAATGGTGGACAGCAAAACCTGAATGAGCAAAAAAACATGTTTGCCACACAAAAAGCATTAGCTTTGCAACAACTGGCTGAGGCAGAAGCGGAGCTGGCGGCAGGGGAGGCACGGCTCAATGAAGTCCGTGAGGAACTGGAAGCGCAAAAGGCGGAATTGGCGGCAGCCAGGAATATGCTGAATATAGAACAGGCTAAAGTAGCGGCGGGAGAGGCTGAACTTACTGAGGGCTGGAGAGAATGGGAGAAGGGTCAGCTTGAACTGGTTACAGGTCGAGCCGAACTGGAAAGAGGTAAGGCCGAAATTGCCGGAGCTAGGGAGCTTTTAGCCAAAGAGGAGGCTCTTGCAAAAGTAAAAATAGAGGATTCTTGGGCTGAACTGACCGCCGGGAAGGAAGAATTGGCGGTCGGTGAAGCGGAGTTCAATAAGCAGCAGCAACAATATGCGGAAAAAAAACAAGAAGCTCAACAAAAAATTGATGATGCCTATACTGAGCTGAAAGATATTAAGATGACACAATGGTATGTACAAGATCGTTCCTCATTGGACAGCTATTCCAGTCTTAAGAGCGATTTGTCCTCTATTGAAGGTATCGGTAAAATTTTCCCCTTGATATTTCTTTTAGTAGCAGTGCTTATGAGCTTAACAACGATGACACGTATGGTAGATGAAGAACGCAGCTTGATCGGTATCTATAAAGCGCTGGGTTTTGCTGATGGTTATATTTACCAAAAGTATCTTGTTTTTGCCTTGGCGGCTTGTTTGTTTGGTGGTCTTGTGGGAGATATTTTTGGCTTTGTTTTCATGCCGCATTTTCTGGCCACTCTTTTAGAAACGCTTTACAGTTTTCCACAGTATTATCTGCGTTTTGACGTCCTGTATGGTGTGGGTGGTGTGTTACTATTTATAGTTGCTATAGTGGGGGCAACTGCATTGGCTTGCCGCAATGAACTTATACGGATGCCGGCAACGCTTTTACGGCCGAAAGCCCCCCGTCCGGGGGCCCGCATCTGGTTGGAACATCTGCCAAAAATTTGGAAGCGTTTGAGGTTTCTTGATAAGGTTACCGTGCGCAATCTCTTTCGCTATAAAAGACGTTTATTTATGACGATTGGTGGCATTATGGGTTGTATGGTATTGATTGTCTGTGGTTTTGCCATTAAAGATTCTGTTGCTAACTTAACACCGGAGCAGTACGATCATATTTATCAATATGATCTGATTACTGTTTTTGAAGAAGATGATAATGATAAATTAGTGTACCAATTGGCAAATGATGATAATGTTGAGGATTATTTGAATTTACGGATTGACAGCATAAAGTTATTTAATCTTCAGGGGGAATCAAGTCCGGTGCAGTTGATGGTTATTCCTGACGGAAAATCGCTTGCTGATTACATTCGCTTAGAAAATGTGGATGGTACATTAGCCACTTTAGATGATGGTGTTGTTGTTACCCAGAATGCTACTCGCATTCTTAATCTTGCTATTGGTGATACTGTTACTTTGCAAAATTTAGGACTGGAGCAAAACGAGTCTGCTGTTGCCGGTATTGTGCGTAACTATTTGGGTAACAATGTGTACATGAATCAAGAAACGTATGAATTATTGTTTAATGACTATGAGCCTAATGCGGTGCTGGCGCACTTGTCAGACACTTGTACCGACCAGTCGGCCTATGCCGAAATGCTGCTTGATAAAGAATCGGTTATTTCAGCTGTGAGCGTGGATACGCTGCGAGATGGTTTTAGATTTGATTTAATTAACGCGGTGGTCCTGTTGCTGATTGTCATGGCGGGTGGCTTGGCCTTTGTGGTTTTGTTCACTTTAGCAAATACTAATATTTCAGAGCGTATTCGAGAGTTAGCCACTTTGAAGGTGCTGGGGTTTTATGATAAAGAGGTTTACCAATATGTAAACAAAGAAACGATGATTATGACTGTAATAGGTATTCTGCTTGGTTTACCGTTAGGGGGCATTGTTAGTGGCTTTATCATGTCCGCACTTAATATGCCGTCCATCCATTTTGCAGTATATATAGAACCGACCAGCTATCTGCTTGCGGGTGGTATCACTTTCTGTTTTGCTATAATTGTCAACTTTTTGACAAATCGTTCCCTTGATCGTATTGATATGGTAGAGGCTTTGAAAAGTATAGAGTAAAAGTTAATATCGGCGAGGTTGAGGGTGATCTAGTTTGAGCAGTAACTTAAAAAACATCAAAAAAATGTCTTGCCGCTTTTTTGATGTTTTTAGTATGGTAAAAGGGGGCTATCGATTACTTTTCAGCTGAAATAAGGGCTGTTATTTCCAGATAACGCTTTTCCTCCTGCCCCAAAAGATAATCAGTTTGTGCGCCAAAAAGGGAAGCAATTTTGATCAGCACATCATAAGAAGGATAACAAAGAGAGTTTTCGTAAGCACTGATTACATATTTTGTTACACTGATTCTTTGAGCAAGTTGCAACTGAGTTATGTTTTTTTCTAAGTGCATTTGTTTTAATCTTTGCAAAAGAGTAGTGTCTGTGATATAATTATGCATATAAAATATAAGGTTATAATAAAAGATTAAATATAGGTGCAGTTGCCATTCGTGAGAGTGGTTTTTTGCTGTTTTAAGTATAATTAAAGTTATTTTAAAGAAGGTAGAGAGATGAAACAGGAACCATTGCCAACAGGTAAGTTAGAAAGTCGTATTTTGCAGCAGCTTGTTTTTAATAATATAAAATATCAAAGACCGGAAGTGACCACTAAACCCGGTATTGGTGAAGATTGTGCGGTAATCGATTTTGGAAAATATGATTGTGTGCTTTCTTCCGATCCGATAACAGCTTCAGTGGCTGATATCGGGCGGCTTTCTATTCATATTTCCTGTAATGATATTGCCTCTAACGGCATTGAACCTTTAGGCATTATGTTAGTGATTTTGTTGCCCGTGGGAACGGTGCAGGAGGACATAAAATGTATTATGGAGCAGGCTGCCGAAGCCGCTGAGCATTGCGGGGTAGAGATTATTGGCGGTCATACGGAAATAACATCTGCTGTTAATAAGCCGGTTATTGTTTCTACGGCATTGGGGCGCGGACTTAAAGGGCAATCTCAAAGTGCTAAAAATATGCGGGTGGGTGATTTAATTTATTTGACCAAAACTGCCGGAATTGAGGGTACGGGTATTATTGCCTGTGATTTACAAGAAGAAGTGGCGCAAATTTTGTCTGCTGAAGAATTACAGATAGCACAGGAAATGATTGACCAGGTGAGTGTTGTTCCGGAGGGAATTATTGCCGGTCGCATCGGTACTTCCGGGATGCATGATATTACCGAGGGCGGCGTTTTGGGTGCGGTTTGGGAATTATGCAGTGTTGCCGAATGTGGTGCTACTATTGTTTTTGAACAAATCCCGGTAGCTGAGGTTACAAAAAAGATTTGTGCTCATTTTTCTGTAGATTATTTGAAACTTATTTCCAGTGGCTGTATGTTGATTATTGTGCCGCCTCATCATCAAAAAGAGATGTCTTTAGAGATGGAGAAAGCTGGTATTCTTTTTACCTGTATCGGAGAGGTTACCGCTGCTGAACCGTTGCTTGAAAAAGATGGTTTTTTGCAACCTATTGAGCCGCCGGCCGCCGATGAAATATACAAAGTAGTTAGTTGAATAATTGATAATAATGGGCATACCGCTTAAGGGCAGTATGCCTTGATTTTTATAAAATACCTTTAAGGAGTGATGTAAATGTTGTTTATTTGTTATACCAGGTGTACAACTTGCAAAAAGGCTCAAAAATGGTTAGATGAACAGGAAATTATTTATCAAGTAAGGGATATTAAGACGGACAATCCAACCTACGATGAATTAAAAATGTGGCAGCAGCAAAGTGGCTTGCCTCTCAAACGTTTTTTTAATACTAGCGGTCAATTGTATAGAAACATGAAGCTTAAGGATAAACTTTCTGCCATAAGTGATTTAGAACAGCTGCAGCTTTTGGCGACTGATGGGATGTTGTTGAAGCGTCCTATCTTAGTTGGTGATGACTTTGTGTTGGTAGGATTTAAGGAAGAAGAGTGGAAAAAAACTGTATTAAAATAGTAATGGTGTATGATCTATAGTTTATTTGTTTGTCACAATATGATATAATTAGCAGAAATAACAAATATAATGAGGTTTAGAGCATGAAAAAAATTATAGCAATAATGGTAGCAGTAATGATGATTTTTGCAATAGCTTTACCAGTGACCGCCGCCAGAAATATTAGTGTTGTAATTGATGGCACTCCAGTAGTTTTTAAGCAGGGATATGGGGAGCCTTATATTAACAAAGATTCCCGCACCATGATACCTTTAAGGGGGGCATTGGAGTCTTTTGGTGCCAAAGTAGGCTGGAATTCGGGCACTAAGACTGCTTCTGTTGTTTATGGCGACACTAGGATTAGTGTACCTATCGGTGAAAAATATATTTATGTTAACGGCGTGAAAAAAGATAACGATACCACATCAATTATCAAAGATGGTGGACGTACATATTTGCCGATTCGTATTATTTTGGAATCCTGTGGTGCTTATGTTCAATGGAATGGCTCCACTTCTACAGTGATAGTTACGAAAAAAGATCAAGAGACTCCACCAATGCCTACTCAAGAAATGAAAGCAATGTGGATTTCTTACATAGAACTTAATGATCTGCCTAGAACAGAAAATGGCTTTAAGACAGCCATCAATACGATGTTTGATAAATGTAAATCTTATGGCATGAATGCGGTGATTGTGCATGTGCGTTCACATAGTGATGCTATGTATCCTTCTGATTATTTCCCCTGGTCCAAGTATATTTCTGGTACACAGGGGAAAAACCCGGGTTATGATCCTTTGGAATATATGATTACGGCAGCTCATGACAGGGGTTTAGAATTTCACGCTTGGATAAATCCATATCGTGTGTGCAGTGAAGCTGAATGGAGTAAATTATCAAGTGACAACCCGGCTAAAAAGTGGCGTAGTGATAACGATACCAGCAATGATCGTTGGGTTTTGAAACATCAAAGTAATTATTATTACAACCCTTCTGTGCCACAGGTCAGACAATTAATTATTAATGGTGTAAAGGAGATAGTGCAAAAATATGATGTGGATGGTATCCACTTTGACGACTATTTTTATCCCACTGTAGGGGACGTCTCTGCCACTTGGTTTGACAAACCTGAATATGATGCCTCTGGCAGTTCGCTCAGTCTTGTTAACTGGCGGCGGGCTAATGTTAATACCTTAGTTAAAGATACTTACTCAGCTGTTAAAGCCATTAAAACCCAGGTGGTTTTTGGTATCAGTCCTCATGGAAATGTTAATAATTTGCGTAGCTCGACACAGTATTTTGTCGATATTGACACCTGGATGTCTAAGTCAGGCTATATAGATTATATCATGCCTCAGCTATACTGGGGTTTTGAGGCTAAAAGCGGTGGAAAATTAGCTTCTTGGGCATATAACAATAACTTGCAAACGTGGATTAATCTGAAAAAGAAGGGTAATGTTGATTTAATGATTGGTTTGGCTATGTATAAAGTCGGAACTGATAATAAAGAGGGTAATCCTACGTCTGAGTGGCTTCGTTATAATGATATCATTAAGCGTCAGGTTGAAGCGGGCAGAGCGAGTGGACAAGTTGAGGGGTATGCTTTCTATGGTTATAAAAACTTTTTGTCAGATGTCGCGCGACAAGAGGTGCAAAATCTGAAAAAAATTTTATAAATAACTAATAATTAAGAGTGTTTAGTAAAAGCGGAAGTTTATAAAAAACATAATATAAAAAAGGGAGGGATCATCATGAAAAAAGACAAGAATAAAAAACTTACTACAGTAGCAGGGGCACCTGTAGCGGATAATACTAATTCAGTTACTGCCGGTACGCGTGGTGGTATGATGCTGCAAAATCCCTGGTTTATTGAAAAACTAGCTCATTTTGATCGAGAAGTAATCCCTGAGCGTCGCATGCATGCCAAAGGTTCCGGCGCCTTTGGTAAGTTCACTGTTACTCATGATATTACACAGTATAGTAAAGCTAAGATTTTCTCAGATATTGGTAAAGAAACTGAAGCTTTTGTTCGTTTTTCTACTGTGGCGGGCGAACGAGGAGCGGCTGATGCGGAAAGGGATATCAGGGGCTTTGCCATGAAGTTTTATACAGAAGAGGGTATCTGGGATTTGGTGGGCAATAATACTCCGGTTTTCTTTTTACGCGATCCCTTGCGTTTTCCGGATCTTAACCACGCTGTTAAGCGTGACCCTAAGACTAATATGCGTTCAGCTCAGAATAACTGGGATTTCTGGAGCATGTTGCCGGAGGCACTTCATCAAGTAACCATTACGATGTCGGATCGTGGGATACCCGCCTCTTACCGTCATATGGATGGTTTTGGCAGTCACACTTTTAGTTTAATCAATGCTGATAATCAGCGTGTATGGGTTAAGTTTCATCTTAAAACACAACAAGGTATCAAAAACCTAACTGATCAAGAGGCGGCAGAGATTGTTGCCCATGATCGCGAGAGTAATCAAAGAGATCTCTTTGAGGCCATAGAGCGTGGAGACTTTCCTCGTTGGGATTTTTCTATTCAGGTTATGACTGAGGAACAAGCGCAGAATCATCATGAAAACCCTTTTGATATTTCTAAGGTTTGGCATCATAAGGAATATCCTTTAATACCTGTAGGAGTTTTGGAGCTTAATCGCAATCCCAAGAATTATTATGCCAGTGTTGAGCAGGCGGCTTTCAATCCCGCTCATATTGTACCCGGAATTGGGCTTTCACCGGATAAGCTTTTGCAAGGCAGACTTTTTTCCTATGGTGATGCGCAGCGTTATCGTTTGGGAGTTAATCATCATTCTATTCCGGTTAATTCTCCTAAAAATACTGTGCATGCTTATCATCGTGATGGGCAGATGCGTGTGGATGAAAATTATGGTTCCACTGTTACATACCAGCCTAACAGTTATAACGAATGGGCAGAGCAGTCCGATTTTCGTGAACCGCCACTGGAAATTCAGGGAGCTATGGATTCTTATGAACCCAAGGATGATCAAACAGATGATTGTTTTTATCAACCGGGTGATTTATACCGCCTGATCAGCGAGGAACAAAAACAGGTATTAGTTGAAAATACGGTGCGCAATATGGAGGGTGTTACTGATAATATCAAGTATCGCCATAGTGCACATTGTTATTTGGCGGATCCGGACTATGGAACTCGTTTGGCTAATTTGTTGGGGCTTGAATTGTCCCAGGTTATTAAGCTTGCTGACATGTCTCATGATGAACGAATGAAGGCTACTTCATTAGAGTAAAATATCACTTAAAGAATAAAAACCCCGTCTTTAAAGACGGGGTTTTTATTGATATCTTATAAAAGAAAGAAAAACGTGAGAGAATTTTGTCCTTTTGAGGATAATTTATATATTATTTAGAAAAATTCCAGTGGATCAACTTTTTCTTTTCCCACACGTACCTCAAAATGCAAGTGATAGCCGGTAGTATTACCGGTTTTGCCCACATAGCCTATTACATCGCCCCGCTTAACAGTGTCGCCAAGAGAGACGTTAATAGAGTCCATATGAGCATAAAGTGTAGAGAGGTGGTTATTATTATATTTTATGTTTTTGTGGGTAATAATGCAATAAATACCGTAACTGGTGGTGAGTTGTTTCATGGTAGTAACCTCTCCATCTTGGGCGGCTACAATAGGTTTTCCTTGAATGTTGCTGCCGGCAATATCGATTGCTAAATGGGTCATATTTCGATCATAAAAATCAGAGGTAATTAGATAATAATTCGGTACGGGCCAAAGTAAATTTGCCGTTTTGATTAAGCTGCTATCAACTGTAGATGAGGAGCCGTTAGAATTCACCGTACAGGTATTGCTGGTGTTATTCCAGTTTACTTGTGCGCCAAAGGCTTCCAGGACAATGCGTATTGGTAGATAAGTGCGGTTGTTTTTGATTACGGCTTCGGTATCATTGTTGATTTGTCGGCCGTTTTTAAGGATATAAGATTTACCAATGGGAGCTTGGACAGTAATATTATCTTTTGTGACTGTCGCTATTTTATTGGTACCATCCCAGTTGACCTGGCAGCCGAATGTTTCCATGGTTACTCGCAGCGGTACCTGAGTACGATTGTTTTCATCAATAAACGGCTTGCCCATACTATCTGTAAAAACAACATTTTGGTTATCAATTTTGATGGTTAAGTCGGCAGCTGATGCAGTCGTAACACTAATTAAAAGCATCAAAATAATAGCTGTTACGATTATAAGAGAAAATCTTTTTTTCATGGCAAAACAGAACTCCTTTCTTAAATATCGCATAAAATGCATAAAGGTATGCTTATTATACATATCTTTGTCGATAAAAGTCAAGTTTACAATGACAAGGAGCCTGATGTAAAGGTTTTTTTATTCCCTTCAGAGAAAATTTTTTCAGATATTTACCGGTCTAAAACAATAAATACTTATGTTTTCTCCCTGCTTAAAGGGGGTATTATGCCCTCAGGTTTTTAGTGGTTTTGAGAGTTGATTTAACAGCATAAACAGTTATATGAATTTTTTGTGTATAAAGTTAAGTAGTGGGGTTATTCCAAAAAATCCCTCCTGTGGGTAACTATGCTACCGTTCACAGGAGGGGTGCATATATTGTGTTTGCGTTTTTTTTACGGAACTAATAAATTTATTTACTGTAAGGTAAAATTAACAAGGATATTTTATGCAAACCGAAGGACAGCAGCTATAGATTGGAACACAACAAACGCAGGATGGAATGCGGTAACAATAACAAGGGTTACAATAAAAAGTACTTTGCCAACAGCCGCAATATCTTCTGCAGCTACATATTTGTATATTACATGTGGGTCGGTTACGGTAAGAGCGATTACAACGGCGCTTTTTCATAATAATAAACCTCTTTCATTATTTAATCTAGAAATATTGAAAAAATACTTCTTAATTTATTATATGAAACAAGCTTATCAATGTGTTTTTTTATATTAAAAAGTCAAGAAAACAAGAAGCTTATTTTAAAGTTTAATGATATCATTTCTGCCCACAAAGGAAAGGATATTGATGAACCCCTTTTTAATATAAAACGCTACAAAAAATACCATTATCCAAACTATAAATATTTTTTGAGATTTTGTTTAACCGGATTTGATGCAAACTATTTTAGTAAAATAACCTGCAAGTTTGAGGTGAGAGCTTGGTGAATAATTCATCTGGATCGAAACCAAATATCAAAAGAACCAAACTGAGGTTTAGTTCTTTTGATATTTGGAAATAAGTTTTTTAATCGAGAGTGAAGCTTTTACCGAGAAACCTTTTTCCAGAACATTTCTTGGGTTTCGGTCAAGGCTTCACCAAAGCGTTGAATATGGACGATTTCACGTTCACGCAGCCAGTATAAGGCATCAGAAATTCCCGGATCATCTGATAAGGCCAGAAGATTGTTATATGTTGCGCGAGCTTTTTGTTCAGCATCCAGATTTTCAGTTAAATCGGCAATCGGATCATCTTTGGCAGCTATATAGGTGCTGGTAAAGGGGTTACCGGTGGCATCAACATAAAAAAGAGCCTTGCCATGTTCTGCAAAATGCGGCGCCATGCCGGCTTCCTCCATTTGTTTAACGGTGGCATTTTTGGTTAATTGATAGACCATGGCAGCTACCATCTCCATATGTGCCAGTTCTTCAGTGCCGATATCAGTTAAAAGGGCTTTTGTCTTATTGGTTGGCATGGTATAACGTTGATTAAGATAGCGCAGACTTGCGCTTAATTCACCATCAGGCCCGCCGTATTGTGTTATTATAAGCTTTGCTAGCTTGGGGTTAGTGGTGGTAGCTTTTACCGGATACATTAACTTTTTTTCATAGACCCACATTTAATAATCCTCCTTTTTAAATCCTTTTACTACTCGATAAACACAGTTAGGTTTTTTAGTCAATGTTTTACATGTCCCAGGGGAAATTTTGTTCAGCCCACAGCCAACCTTGATCAACTTTGGCATCGGAGGTCCGAATAGGACCATATGTATTGACATATTCTTCGTATAAAACAGCCCTTTCATCAGCTACTTCTTCCAAGCGAGCCAAAGCTCCCAGATCATCGGAATGATTATCCAAATAAAGGGCTATTTCTGTAATGATAAAATCAAGTTTACAGATTTTTTCCAACAGCTGTCTTTGAGTTGTTTTTTTAGGTCGTACAGCAATACTCATAAAATTAACCTCCTTTAAATTTTTAATCGATAAAAGTTAATGACCCTCTTGTCTAAATTTACTTGATTTCATTTGGACCATATTTACCGAGAGGAATATTAAGCTCTGGAAAGAGGGTGCCATTTTTGAATGCTGTTTCATAATCATAAATATTTTTAACTTTTTGCAAGGGAACAGTGGCATAAGCAATGCGCAATGGACAGGGGTCGCTTTCCCGATTTTCGTAAAAACGTTTGCTATTCATGTTTGACCTCCTTGAATTTGGAATTTATATAAATATTTTATTGTTTAGCTTTGCATTATGTGCTTGACTATCTTGCTATTGTTGACAATAAAAGTAGGGGGTATTATAATGAATATATATTTTGTGAGGGGAGCAAACACGATGAAATTGACTAAAGAGGGTATTTCACAGATTCGTCTTACCTACATCAAAAAAAAATATTATCTTACCCAAGAAGTTGATAAATGCTTAGATGATATTGCGGAAGCAGCCGATGACGTACAAAAGGAATTAGCTGATCTGCGTGAAAAAGTGGCTAAAAACATGGAAAATGAAGCTGAACTGTCATCAATTTTGGTTAATGCACAAAAAAATGCACAGCAAATTTTACAAAATGCCGAACAGAATGCGGAAGAAACTATAAAAAAAGCACAAGATAAAGCAGCTGACATTTTAGAAGAGGCAAAAAAACAGAGTCAGTCTTTGACTGCTGCTAACCAAAAAATGCATGATAAAACCTATCAACTTAAAGAAAGCTTAAAACAATATGTGGAGGATCTTGAAAATAAATTCACCGCTGTTTTATCTAATGATAATATAAAAGAGACAAATACAGGGGAGAATGATAGTGTTTTTAAGGATGCTTTAAAAAGACTAGAGGGTTTTGGTAAAAAATAAGGATTAAAGATATAAAAAACACCGCCGAAATGATTAATCATTTCGGCGGTGTTTTTTATTTTACTTTGTATCTATAATATGTTGGTTTATATTATAGAGTTATCATTATTATATCCTGGTTATTTCTTGGTATTATTTCTGAATGGCGATTTTAATCCAATTAGTAATAGCATCAAAGCTGCACAGATAATTAACCAAGTTGCCCAGAAGATGCCCATATTATTATCACCTGTTTGGACATTATCATAATCATCTACAGGGATAATAGATGAATCATCCTTGGTATTAATGAATACAGCAGCCTGTGTTTGATCTTTAAGGATAGCACCGGAGGCATTAGTTGCTGCGGTAATATATCCTTCGTCAGAGTAGTCCGCTTCAGTAACTGTATAGGCGGTATCTCTCAGAATATCCATGATCGTGATGCTTTGACCATGAGCTAAGGAGATGGTATCGCCGCTGGAGATGGTTCCGTCAGGAACACCATCACCGATGTAGTTATAGGTAGTGCCTGCCGCATCTTCAAAAACGACAGTGAAGTCAAATAGTTTAGTAAGATCACCGGCATTACCTTCTACAGTTTTACTTAAAGAAAGATTTCCGTATTCGTTTTTGGTGTTGATAAAGCCGGCAGCCTGTGTTTGATCTTTAAGGATAGCACCGGAAGCATTAGTTGCTTCGGTAACATATCCTTCGCCGGAGTAGTCGGTTTCAGTAACAGTGTAGGCGGTATCTTTCAGAATATCCATGATCGTGATGCTTTGACCATGAGCTAAGGAGATGGTATCGCCGCTGGAGATGGTTCCGTCAGGAACACCATCACCGATGTAGTTATAGGTAGTGCCTGCTGCATCTTCAAAAAAGACAGTGAAGTCAAATAGTTTAGTAAGATCACCGGCATTACCTTCTACAGTTTTACTTAAAGAAAGATTTCCGTATTCGTTTTTGGTGTTGATAAAGCCGGCAGCCTGTGTTTGATCTTTAAGGATAGCACCGGAGGCATTAGTTGCTTCGGTAACATATCCTTCGCCGGAGTAGTCCGCTTCAGTAACAGTGTAGGCGGTATCTCTCAGAATATCCATGATCGTGATGCTTTGACCATGAGCTAAGGAGATGGTATCGCCGCTGGAGATGGTTCCGTCAGGAACACCATCACCGATGTAGTTATAGGTAGTGCCTGCTGCATCTTCAAAAACGACAGTGAAGTCAAATAGTTTAGTAAGATCACCGGCATTACCTTCTACAGTTTTACTTAAAGAAAGATTTCCGTATTCGTTTTTGGTGTTGATAAAGCCGGCAGCCTGTGTTTGATCTTTAAGGATAGCACCGGAAGCATTAGTTGCTTCGGTAACATATCCTTCGCCGGAGTAGTCGGTTTCAGTAACAGTGTAGGCGGTATCTTTCAGAATATCCATGATCGTGATGCTTTGACCATGAGCTAAGGAGATGGTATCGCCGCTGGAGATGGTTCCGTCAGGAACACCATCACCGATGTAGTTATAGGTAGTGCCTGCTGCATCTTCAAAAACGACAGTGAAGTCAAATAGTTTAGTAAGATCACCGGCATTACCTTCTACAGTTTTACTTAAAGAAAGATTTCCGTATTCGTTTTTGGTGTTGATAAAGCCGGCAGCCTGTGTTTGATCTTTAAGGATAGCACCGGAGGCATTAGTTGCTGCGGTAACATATCCTTCGCCGGAGTAGTCGGCTTCAGTAACTGTGTATACAGTGCCTTTAGGAATCTGTGTAAAGGTTTTACTTTCTCCATGAGCGAGTGTGAAGAAGTCTGTTGTATAGTTGCCATTTGGATATTCAAGCAATATTAAAAATTCAAATCTCTTATAAAGATCACCGGCATTACCTTCTACTCTCTTTTTGATAGTAAGGTCGCCGATAGCGTTTTTGATATTGACAAAAGCGGCGGTTTTGGTTTGATCGGCTACGATAGTGCCGGAGGCGCCGGTAGCTTCTGTACGATATTTTTCCGCAGAATAATTATCCTCTTTTACTGTATATGTAGCATCCTTAGGAAGACCTACTATAGTAATACTTTGATTATGTGCTAACAAGATGGTATCGCCGCTGGAAATAGTGCCGCTGGGGACGCCATTGCCGATGTAGTTATAGGTACCATCTGCACCAACCAGGGTGAGGGTGAATTTAAATTTTTTCTCCGGATCGGCATCATCCCCGTCTACATCTTTTCTGATCGTGAGATTACCTGTGGTATTCTCTTTGAAGTTTTGAATAGTAAGAGTGTTGGAGTTGGCTCCGGTTTTACCGTCAATTGATGTCACAACACTGATGCCATTAGTTTTGACTGATAAAGTATGGTTAACACCTTCGGGAGTATATCCAATAGGAGCGGATACCTCTTTAAGGATGTAATCACCATCCGGGATAACTTTAAACTTGATCATGCCATTATTGTCAGAGTAACCTGTTCTAATGACTGTTTGACCATCTAAAGCGAAGATTGTAAACTGAGCACCGGGTAAAGGATTACCTAATTCATTTGTTTTGGTGATACTGATCCAGCCATTTTTTTTCATGCTGGCCTCGCCATCTGCTTCAGTGATTACGTAGTCAAGAGAGGTTTCTTCTTGTACAGTATCGCTGGCATACAGTATTACCTTATTGGAAATTGTTCCGGGGTTTCCTGTCGTATCTGTGATATAACTGAAACGATAACCTTTTGTGCTATCAGGAATCATAAAAGTTAAAACACGTGTTTCACTATTATAAAAGATATTTGTGCCAAGAACTAAAGGTACTACATCGCCTAAAGAATAGCTGCCGTTTGTACCGAGAATCATTTCCCGCACTGAAATATTACCTTCAAGCAACAAATTGCCATTGGCATCTGTGCGCAAATCCAGGCTTTTCGGAATAACATCTTCTATTTTGGTGCAGTTTGATTGTAAATCATAAGGCTTATAATTAATTGTCCAATGCAATTCGCCATCTGTTGATGAGTTAAGTTCTTTCCCCAGGATGGTACTGGTAACGGAAACATCCTGATAACTTGTCGTACCAGGGGTCCATTTTTCAGTTGTTAAAGAAAGATTATTACGTACAGTAGTAGTTTTATTACTGCTAAAATATTCTATGGCAGCTTCATCGGTTAATTTTGCTTTGACTAAAATTACGTAGGGTTTTGATAGCTCAGTAAAGGTAAAAACAGCAGTTCTGTTTTCGATAACAGAGGTAAGACCCGTTACTGTATCCGGTGTCGTATCCGTTGCCCTAACTGTTCCATCAGTTTGGCCAGTTCCTTCAAAAATTAAAAACTGGGAGCCGGCAATGATGTCTACAAATTTCCAACCCTCAGGTAAGGTATCGGTAAGCGTTACTGTACCTAAAGCCTCTCCACTGGCATTGGTCATGTTGGGTAGATCAAGACCATTGTGGTTAACGTCTAAACGGAAAATAACCGTTTTTTCTTGATAATTAAATCCTTCAGTTAAGTTTTTAGTAAGTGAGTTATTTACTCCATTTGCGGGATTAGTCATTGCCCCGCGTTTGAGCATTTCTTTACTAAGCATAGTGCTTTTATAATCTACTGATGCGGATGCCGCATTTAATTTTACATTTCCACTAAAGAGAGTAGCGGTATTCCGTACAGTAGTTGTAGCATTATTCGCAAAGATCGCCGGATTTAAGACTTGGCTTTCAAAGGTGAAAGTATTAGGAACAGTTGTTGAGAATCCGGTAATCTCTAATAGATCAGCAACAACTTTTCCGCCTTGTGTAATAGGATGAACAGTGCAGGTTAAACCAGTGCCGGCAAAAGTCCCGGTAAGATATTTTTGATCATAACGGATGGTTAAGTCAGCAGGGTTAATTCCGGTAGGAAAGCCTGTTGCTTGAGCAATATTAAAGCCGCTGCTGCTATTTCCGTAAACTAAAAGATCATATACTTTTAAGTTGGGAATGTTTTGTTTTTTAGTATCAACCTTGACAGTCCATGTAACTTTACGGTTTTTCGGATCTGCCACACCTGATTTGTTAATGGCATTATAGCCTATACCAACTCCAATACTTCCTGAACCAAGTCCACCGCTCGGTCCGCCTGTCCAACTAAGCTTGGCCGAGTTATTGTAAGTAGTTATAGCGGTTTCATAATCTTCATCAGGAACACTGCTTACAATTTTAAGTAAAACCGGAGAAGATATATTCCCTAGAGAATATTCACCTTGTGCGTTAGGCGTGATAGATGTTGCCGCACCCCAAGTTGTTGATTCGTTCCAGGGACCAGGCAACTCAGGAACTTGCCATGTAGCAGATTTTAAGGTTAAGCCTGCCGGAAGCAGGTCTGTTATAATCGCCTGATTTAAAGTTGCTCCCATATGATTGACTATGATTGTCCAAGTGATAGTACGATTTTTAGGGTCATATTCAGCGACACTGGCATCATCAGAGGCTTCTCCCGTTTTAGTAATCCATTTAGGGGTAAACTTAACTTGAGCTGAGCCTTCTTTGACAATACTATTTTCGCCAGTACGAAGTTGAGCTTTATTGTTTACAGTCTTTTCTACTGTATTATAATAAGCATCATCAGATATTGCGGTTTTAAAAGAGACCGTTTGAGGACTTATAGATGAATTAGGAAATTCATAGCTTAAAATATTGCTTCCCCATGTAGGTGTTTTAGAAACGCCACCAACTTTAAATGAATCAGCTATATAGCTGCCTACTGCCGACAGATTATCGTAAAATTTATAACCTTCCAAGTCAATATTTGCCCCACCTTGGGTTGCAGCAATAACAACATCCCATTTAATGCTTTGATCAGCCACGTTGAGTGCGTGGTATTGATGTCAAGGGTAAAAGAGTAGGGGTGCTGAAAACCCTTACATATCAAGGCTTTTAGCACACATGGGTGTGAAACCCATTGAACGAAAATGACATTTTTTCGCTTCGTGGAAACAAGTCCATAAGAGCGGTTTTTGATAGTCAAGTGGTCAGGTTAGATGTCAGTGCTTGGCGAGTGGTCGGGTTAGATGTCAGCGTTCGTGAGTGGTCAGGTTGGATGTTTTTTCGGATTTTGCCGAGGTTGTGTGGTCAGGTTGGATGTAAAACAATAAAGACCTCCTTAAATGGTTTTCATAGGAGGTCTTGCTCTATTATCATAAGGTTTACACAGGGCTTAATTTAAGTAAATAAACCTTATATATTACTTAGAGTCGATTTTAAATCTTTTATCTTAGTTTCAATTTTCTTAATAACTTCAATAAAATCATTATCATTCTTTCCGGTCGGATCATCCAAGCCCCAGTCCTCTCGGTGCCTACAAGGCAGATATGGACATTCGACATTGCATCCCATTGTAATAACAATATCCACAGGGGGGATATCCTCTAAAAGCTTGGGATGCTGGGTCTCTTCCATGTCAATTCCATAAAGTTGTTTTATAATCCTTACTGCATCAGGGTTGATGCGATTTTTTGTTTCTGTGCCTGCAGAGTAGCTTTCAAAAACATCAGATGCTAAATGTTTGCCGAGTGCTTCGGCAATTTGGCTGCGACAAGAATTATGGACGCAGATAAATGCAACCCTTGGTTTATCTATTTCCGCATCTTTGGTTTTATGCATATTCTGTCCTCTGACCCTTTGCAGGATTTTTACGACCTCATCGGTTTTGAGAACCTTGCCATAAGAAACAACTTTTCCGTCTACAACCAGCGCAGGGGTAGTCATCACACCGTAAGTAGCAATTTGTGCGAAATCAGTCACATGATCGATTGTCGCATCCATGCCCAGTTGTTCGAGTGCAGCTTTTGTTGCAGCTTCAAGTTGATTACATTTCGCACAGCCGCTTCCTAGCACCTTAACACTTGCGCCCTCTGCTTTTGCTTTTTCAGCCTTTGCCATGTTTTCAGTATCACAGCTACCTCCGCAACAGGAGGTATTTTTTTCATTCTTATTTTTCTTTCCAAACAAAGCCATGAAATTTTCTCCTTTATATCATTATTAGAATCCGAGGTTAACACAATTCAAATTGCGGTCAGAGAACTTCCTATTTATCAGCAGCAATTGCCTTCGCAGCAACACCCAGACTTGGTTTTCTTCCCATCAAAGAAATTTTTTAGGTTTGCAGGCAATTGGTATTTATCAGAGGAACATTCTTCATTGAATTGACTAAATACACCCTGAAGGATGCTTTCTGCTAGCATTTCTTTGGGTGGAATCTCGTAAGTCTTACCGTTATACTCAAACACACGGCATTCTACATCTGTGTTGCTGATATCACTACAGCAGCCACAACTGTTTTCAGCAATTGATTTACAGATGTCCTGACCGTTCACCCGAATCGTCGGTGACGAAACAAATTGATGCTGTATGGCCATATCAACTGTCTTAATTTCAGTTTTGTTGTACTCAACATCAAAACCGGCAAGTTCTAATGCAGGAGTAAGCACCCGCATCACCTCATCAAGAACGCTGTCTGTCCCGATACAACGCTCACAGGTTTGAAGGTCAAGATAGAAATATTCAACAACAACCTTTTTATCACAATCACCGCATCCGCAGGAGCAGCAGGATTTCCCTAATGTTTTTGTCACCATTCATACCTCCCAAATTATATTATTAGCGCTTGTAAAGTATTGAAAATATATCCCACAACAATAATTCCTACAGTGCATACGGCGATGAACAGTGCCAGCAGTTTTGGCTTTATTGCCTTGCGAAGCATAATCAAAGATGGTAGAGACAACGTAGTTACTCCCATCATAAATGCCAGCACCGTTCCCAACTGTGCCCCTTTAGCCAGCAGTGCTTCCGCAATCGGAATCGTACCAAAAATGTCAGCATACATCGGAATACCGACCACAGTCGCCAGTATTACACCGAAGGGGTTGTTGCTTCCCAGCAGGGATACCACCCATTCTTCGGGTATCCAATTATGAATAAATGCGCCTATTCCGACACCAATTAAGATATACGGGAAAACCTTTTTAAATGTTGATAGCGTTTGCTCCTTTGCATAAACCAACCGTTCTTTTTTTGTGAGTTCAGGAGATTCAATATCAACACTGCCAGCAGATAAAATAAAGCTTTCCACATACTTTTCCATGCGCATTTTCTCGATGATAGTGCCTCCGACCACAGCTATGATAAGTCCGAATATGACATATAATAGGGCGATTTTTGTTCCAAATATGCTCATTAGAAGAACGAGAGAACCCAGGTCTACCATCGGTGAAGAAATCAAAAATGAAAAAGTGACTCCGAGGGGTAAACCTGCGGATGTAAAACCTATAAACAATGGAATAGACGAGCAGGAGCAAAAGGGTGTTACCGTTCCAAGCAGAGCAGCAACGGAACTTGCACCGATACCGCGGAACCGCCCTAAGATCTTTTTGCTACGCTCCGGAGGAAAGTAGCTTTGAATGTAACTGATAATAAAGATTAAGACGCATAATAGCACTACTATTTTTATAACGTCATAAATGAAAAACTGAATGCTACCTACCCAGCGATTGGCAGTGTCTAGCCTAAAAGCAGACAGCATACTTCCGATTAGGTCGTTAAGCCATCTCATGCCGAGAATCTGATTCTGAAAAATATCCCAGATTGTTTTTAATATTTGCATAAGTTAACCTTCTTTCTGAACACGGACAGTCATATCTAAAAAACTTGATGTATAGTGTCTGAAAAAAGCCATTTTAAATAAATGGCCTTTACAGACAACAATTACTTTCTTTAGTCATAGCAATAGCATTTGGCGTGATTAGCTCTCTCAACAGTGCCATAGCTTCTCCGCCACCCTTTTCGCTTATTTTATAGTACATCCATTTTCCTTCAGGTCTGCTGTCCACGATCCCAGACTCACAGAGGATTTTCATGTGGTAGGACAGCGAAGACTGCGGCATATCAAGCTGTTCTATCAGAACACAGGCACATTTTTCACCGCTACGAAGCAACTCAAGAATACGTAGCCGCTTTTCATCGCAGAAGGCTTTGAATACCTTTACTTGATCATCATATGTGGTAACTATGTTCTCACCTCAAATCCAAAATACTTGATATGATACATTATATGCTTCAAATCCAAAAATGTCAATATGTTTTATGTGATTTATGAAAAAGACACTCCACGACTTAATTTCCGTAGGGTGCCTTGTTTATTTTTAGCTTATTCATTTACATCCACCGTCACGCCGGACTTGAATTCCACAATAAATTTATCCTCATAGATGCTGACTTTTTCGATCAGCCGGCGGATAAGCTGCTCGTCGTATTCAGCGAGGGCGGTGGATTGCTTTTTTAGGAATGTGCTCATATCAGCCATGCGATTTTTGAGTTCATCACGGTTAGCACTTTCAAGCTGCATCTTTTGTTTCTGGTCACGCAGTCGGTGAATCTCATCGCCGACTTTATCATAGTCGGCATTGGAGGTGGCAAGCTTTAGAAGTTCCGTTTGAAGTTCTTCCAGCCGCTTATCGATATCTGCCAAGGCTTTGTCACCTTCACGAGTAATGATGGTGGCAATGTTATCCTGTAGGGTTGAGAGGAAAGAATCTCTTATCGCAAAGTGCCTGATTGATGGCGGTGACCAGTACTTGCTCAATGGTGCTTTCCAGCACCGTGCGGGCATCGCAGAACAGGCCAGTGTTCTCCAGTCTGCTGACGCAGCGCCAGACGACGGACTTTTTGCCGCGATTGTTCCAGTGAACCCTGCGGAAAACCTCGCCGCATTTGCCGCAAATAATTATCTGAGCAAAGACGTGGTTGCTGCTGAAGGTTCTGGTTTTTCCGTTCGGGCTGGTGTGGACGATGCGGCGGCGGACAAGTTCCTCCTGCACCTGCATGAAAACTTCACGCGGGATGATGGCTTCATGGCTATTTTCTACATAATACTGCGGAACGATACCGTTGTTCTTGACCCGCTTTTTTGTGAGGAAGTCAACCGTGTATGTTTTCTGTAAAAGCGCGTCGCCGATGTACTTCTCGTTACGCAGGATCTGATTTATGTTACTTGTATGCCAGCGTTCCCTGCCCGCACCGTTAAGGATACCATCCGCTTCCAAACCGCGAGCGATTTTCAGCATACTGGCACCCTCAAGGTATTCTCGGTAAATGCGCTTGATGATTTCAGCTTCCTCGGGTACAACCACCAGGCGCTTGTCTTCATCCTTTGTATAACCGAGAAACCGAGCACAGTTGACTTGGATTTCACCTTGCTGATAACGATACTGCAGACCCAGCTTTACGTTTTGGCTCAATGACTGGCTTTCCTGTTGGGCAAGGGATGCCATAATTGTGAGCAGGACTTCGCCCTTGGAATCCATGGTGTTTATATTTTCTTTTTCAAAATAAACGGGAATGTTTTTCTCCTTGAGCTGACGGATATATTTCAAACAGTCCAGTGTGTTTCGGGCAAATCGGCTGATGGACTTTGTAATGATCATATCGATATTACCGGCCATACACTCGTCAATCATGCGGTTAAATTCTTCGCGTTTCTTAGTATTGGTGCCGGAGATACCGTCGTCCGCAAAAATCCCCGCCAGTACCCAGTCGGGGTGACCTTGTATGTAGGTGGTATAGTGTTCAATCTGCGTGTCATAACTGGTAGCCTGCTCGTCACTGTCCGTGGAAACTCGGCAGTATGCCGCAACCCGGAGTTTGGGTTTTTCTTCGTCTGCACCTTTTCGAGTATGCTTCCTTGCAGGAATCACGGTGACGCTTTTACTTACTGCCATTCTTGTTCACCTCCGTTTCGATTAAACTGTAGGCGTGTTCCGCCTGTGCAAAGGGGTCGTCGAATTCTTCTCTTCCTTCTATTACATGAAAAGCAGTATGATAGACGACCGTTGTTTCTTCATTTGGTTCATAAATACGACCGAGTTTCTCAGCCCGCCTGATACGCTCCGCTTCGGCGGCTGTAAATGTGTTCGGGTCGATTATGGCGGGGTAATAGTCGTCGCCAAGATAACGCGTATTACGAAGCATTCTGCCGATTCCCGCGTGGAAGGCTGTGATACCCGCCTTCTTTGCAGCAGTTGCCAGTGAATCGCCGGACAAATAGGAATCAAATAAGGTTTTTATCTGCTTGGCAGCTTCTATATCAATTACGGCTTTTCCGTTTTCAATGCGGTAGCCAAATGGTGTGTGACTCACTTATCTCACCAGCCTTTCTTTGAGTGTAATGCCGCATTTAAACTCGAATCCAATCTCCGACCTGGAATACACAACAACACGCTCTACAAAGCGTTTGAAAATGTTCCCGTCAAAGCCATTCAGCATCGATGCCTTGGTAGCATATTGCAATAGGGCACTGACCTCACTTACGTTTTGGAAATCGTTATTTAAGAATCGGGTTATTGATTCTTTTTGACGGCGTAGCCGTTCTGCCTCTTGCAACAGCTCATTGTTGCTCTTATTGTAAACGGCAGGCTCAAGATATTTTTTGGTCATCAGCCCAACCAGTACATTTCGCTGTTCCACATTTTCTTCGAGTTTCTTGTCAAGCGCATGAATGCTTTCCAGAGTTTCATCAGAATTCATCCCACGCAGACTGATGAGCAACGGCTTGAGTACAAATTCGTGCCCGAATATGAGCTTGTTCATCATGGTGACAAATGCGTATTCAAAATCGGACTCCGGCACATATTTCATAGAGCATTTCTTGATGTTTGCGATATGAGCGGAGCAACACCAAGCAATTCTATGTCTGCCGCTTGAGTGAATTCTGCGCTTAAACGTCCCGCCACACTGACCACAGATGATTTTTCCAGAAAAGGGGTAACGGTTCTGATATTTTTTATGTTGCCTTTCTAAGCCTTTTTCCTTGCCGCGCTGTTCGATAATATCCTGAGCAGCTTCATAATTTTCATGACTGATAATCGGCTCATGATGATTTCGAATTAGATATTGATCTTTTTCCCCATTGTTGTTATGGCGATTAAAATGGACATCGGTATAGGTTTTTTGAAAAAGTGCATATCCTGTATATTTTTCGTTCCCCACCATTCCGCGGATTGTTGTTGCTGTCCAGCGGCCACCTTTTTTGGTGGGTACTTTTCGGTTGTTCAACTCGTCGGCGATTTTATGAGTGCTTTTACCGGATAGAATTGAAGCGAAAATATAGCGAACAATTTCTGCTTGTTGCTCGTTAATGACCATCTCACCATCTATGTTATCGTAGCCATAGGGTGGATAGGATATCTTGTACGTGCCATTTTGAAAGCGACGCTGAATTGACCACTTGTTGTTTTCAGCAATGGAGACCGATTCACTTTCGGCCAGTCCACTTAGGATTGACAGCATGAGTTCACTTTCCATTGACCCCGTGTTGATGTTCTCTTTTTCAAAATAAATAAAAACGCCGAGGTCAAGCAGTTTTCGAACCAGTTCAAGGCAGTCGGTAGTGTTTCGAGCAAATCTGCTGATAGACTTCGTTACAATGAGGTCTATTTTTCTGTCTTCACAGTCGGTAATCATTCGAAGCAACTCAGGTCGTTTTTCTTTTTTCGTGCCGGTGATGCCTTCGTCATAATAAAGACCTGCAAACGCCCATTCAGGGTTTGCATTGATGTAGGTTTTGTAGTGTTTTATTTGCGTATCCAGACTGACGAGTTGCTCATCACTGTCGGTAGACACACGGCAATAAGCTGCAACTCTGAGCTTGGACTGTTCAGCTAAATCGACTGTATTTTGAGCTATTTTTGTTACCTTTTTCAATTTCTCACCTCCTTGGTCAGTGTCACATGTTACCGTCAAAACCAAGTTATATCAACGGTTTTAGAGCATAATCTCAGCTAATAAGGGTGAGAAAGTTTTGCGGTTTAGCTCGGTTATCTTGTTGAACTCTGACAAGGAAATAAGTCCACAATTCATCATTGCGGTTAGTATCTGTTGTGCCCTGACATAATCGACTTCACGCTGCATTTGTTCCTGCGGTACAGGCCTTTTTTCCGATACAGCATTAATATCGCTTGTGCTGATACCTTGGTTTTGTAAGTTGTTCACTCAGCTTTCCTCCATTCGGAGGGGAAATGAAAAGAGCCCCTCTACCGTCTACAGACAGAAGAGGGGCTCTTGCGTACCAGCATATACTGGTTATTCGGTTTTGATGAAAGCATCCGTAAATCCCGCCGCCTTGACTCTTTTTAGCATGGCATCAGCATTGGCTTTGACGGCGTAAGCACCGACTTGTACACGGTACAGCTTTTTCGGTTCAGTTGGGTTGGGAATGGGAGGCTTTGAAGGTTCTGTTGCCTTGAGCAACCTTTGAACTTCGGCGCGAAATGTATCCATTGACTTGCCGTGCTTCGGAAACCAGTGGCCGGGGTCGGCATGGTTACTGGCGATGCCGCGTCTATGTCCCTCGTAATGACCGATAATAACGCCATCTGCCATCGGGTCGAGATTATACTCCTTGCAGAGATAGGCACACAGTTCGGTGGCTTCCCTGTAGACTGCGTTGAAATAGGCTTTGTCGGTTAGGCCATCCTCGCAGATTTCAAAACTTGTGTGACTGTCATTGACCGATCCTTTTGAGCCGGAAGCCCCATGCCAACCGCGATGATTCCACGGCAGTGTCTGATAGGTTGCGATGCTCCCATCAGCCAGTTTTCCGATGAAGCCGTGTACGCAGACCTGCCGCCCATCCGGTTTATCCTGATTCCAATGGTTGTTATACTGGTTTTTGCCCAGCAGACCGTCGTCCGGACCCACATAACGGCGCAGATTCGGATTGTTCGCACCGGTGGAGTGAACCATAATGCCTTTGACAGTAATAGTTCTGCCAGACTTGTAGCAGGCGTTGTTTGTGAATATCAATTTCCGTAGATTCATTTCTGTTCATCCTTTCCATGAAGCTGTGCCAGCACATCTTTTAACTTTGCAGGCACGGGTAACCCAATAGCCGTGGCATTCTCAACGAGAGAAATTCCCTCATTAGCAATGTAGAAGAAGACAATCGCCGTACGAAGTGGTGCTCCCGTGCCGCCGAGCAGATAGGTGTCGATGAGATGACCAATGCCGACCACAAGGAATAGCGCTACCTTCTTGGCGATACCCTGCGCTCCGATTCGGCTGGACAGTTTCTTCTCCACAATTGCCCGAAGCACGCCCGTGATGTAGTCGACGACCACAAAGGCGATGAGCGCATAAAGGAAGCCGTCCAATCCGCCCAAAAACCAGCCAAGCGTACCTCCGATGGCTGCAAATGCAACCTGAATCCAATTCCAAATCTCTTTCATTTGCGTTTTACCTCCTGTTTTTTCGCATAAAAAACACCTGCTAAAATAAGCAGGCGTGAATGCCGATATGAATGATTATTCTTTAACTCTGTTTCGGGAGTGCCTCCCAAAGCCGCAAGTCTTCCTGACCGAGTGACCATAGGGCAAAACCACGCAACCGCCATCGGTATGCCGCTTCATTTGCCCAGTAGACAATCGAGTCCACGTCTTGGTAGTAGACAATTCCAAAACCATCCCCATCACCGAGGAATACCCTCGAACACCAGACGTTGATGTCGCGTGGTGTGAATTTTGCCGTGTAGTCAGCGTTGCATGGAATGTATAGCATTGCGGAATGCACGAAGTCGTATTCCATAGAGATATCCTCGCTTCGGGTAGCGGATTCCTCCACATCTGAGGTAAGCGTGAATACCTCGAATTCACTGTCCCATGTCACGCTACTCCGGGCGATCCTGCCGTAGTTTTCGGTAGTACCGTTTGGCATTGTTACATCAAAGGCTTCATACGGCTCGTAAGTCCAGGCATCGCCTAAACGCAGAAGTTCACACTTGATTTCATTATCCGACTGAATGCCGCAATAACCACTTGCTGGTGATACCGTGGCTGTGAAGCGGAGGGTGTTACTGTTACCGGAATAGACCCTCACACTGTTGTCGCGTTTCCTCATTTCAATGAGATACATATTGGGGTTTGTGCGGATGTCGGTGGCAGGTGTTTTAGCGTAAGCTGCACCATAACTGCCGAGCAAAATAGAGTCTTGATAGAGTTCCACTCGCTCAGTGTCGATGTTGATACAACAGAAGATGTCGCCGATAAATACCCCGGCGCGCCCGCTCCCGTTGTGAGGGAAGGCAAGCCGTGCTCGAAGGTGAACGTCGGAGAAACCGTCATATCTCCAGGCAAGTTGGCCACTACCTTCCAACTGTGAATAAACCCTGCCGGATGCATATTCATCGCTTCGCCAGACTGCCCAACTGCCTGAAAGTGTAGTCCAGTAAGTGCTTTGCAGTGTGATGGGATCTCGGAAGTCCTCATACCACACCAGAGCCGAATCGGGTTTTCGCCGCAGAATCTCGGTGGTCAGTTTGAAGCCTTTGTCCGGCACGGCCATATTCCCGTTCACGTCCTTGAAGCTACGAGGAGAGAGTTCAAAGGTAGCCGAACCTGCCGAGGGCTGTTCAGAAAACGATGAGCAAAGACGAAAGCCATATAACTGCGCGCCCACCACACCGCCATCAACGGTGATGGTATGTTCTCCTGCCGACAAGCTGCGTCCTTTAGCAAGAATCGCCCAGAAGGTGCTTCTCCAATACGGCCACCATAGGCGGTTTTCGTAATAGCCGACCGGGGAACCGTCAAGGGATATGTTGATACCGTTCTTATCCCAATACGGATAGCAGATACGGACGGCGACATCATAAATTCCCGATTGCGGAACGGTAAAATCGTAGGTTGCTGTACCCATTTCAGATGAGAGCGTAATCATTCCGTTGCCAATAACCACGCCCTCTGTGTAACTATCCGGCTCGCCGTCGCGGTCAATATAGATTGTGCCAAACTCTGCCTTTTGTGTTTTCCCGTAGCAAGTTAAGTATCGACGGCGGTTGTATGCTTCCCCGATTATTGGAGCTTCTCGGCTGGTTGCATCGCCACCCTCAGCATAATCGTAGACTTGAGGGAGCATATACGGTACCTGATCGTAATCGTCCCAGTAGGCAAGCCACGGTATCATCGGCTGCGGAGGAGCATTACCCGTGAAGTTATAGCCGCCCTCCGCCCATATTTTGGCGGCGTAATAGGTAAGCGACACGCCACGATACGTCTGGCCGAGGTCGGCAGGGTTTGTATATATCTGCCACTCCCAACCGTAACCCGGTAAACCCATATAGATCTTTTGCGGATTCATTACTCTGGCGGCATAATCATAAACACCGACAAGCCAGTCCCGTGGAGAGACAGGACCCGGTGCGCTGCCTGCCCAGGCCATACCGTATGACATAATTGCTGCCGTGTCACAGTAAGCATCGAGATCGGCATAGACGCACCAGTTCTCGCCGCCGACTGAGCCTTGGACGCCCGTCATACCGGGCAAACAGATATTGACCAGTTTGGCAGGATTGTACGCTTTGACGGTTTGGTAAATGTCGCTGAAGAGAATATTTGCCGCATCCTTGTTCTCATATCCACCGCCGCGTTCCAAGTCGATATCCACACCAGCACACCACGGATATTTCTGCATGATCCGTACCAATTCGGAGAGAAACTTCGTCTTTGCGCCACTTTCGTTATTCCGCAGAGCAGTGAAGATAGAAGCTGCGCCGTGGTTCATTACAGTGAGAAACCACCGCACTTTAGGCCATTTATTGATGTACGGCATCATGCCGGATATCGGCGTCCCTGTTTCGGTTATCGTTCCTGTTATGTCCACCTCGAAGGTGAAGATGCCGATGGCTTCAAAGCGGTCGCCGTAATTGTTCAAGGCTTGGTGCATTCGGGTGTTGCCCATGAACGACCATATCATGCACTTCTTGCCCTTAAGATAATCCCTGCTCATAGACGCGGATCTCCTTCCATCATTTCTACATATTCGAGGTAGACCCTCGCTGATTTGCCGCTTTCCAGCTTCACGTGGTGCTTGCTGTCGTAAGCGGCGGTATATTGGTAAAATCCATCCTTTGGCGTGGGATTGCCATTTCGCAGACATTCCCTTGACACAGCTTTCAAGGCAAATTCATCACCCGCATTTACCGCCGATGTAAATTTGCACTTATGCGAACCCATACCTTGTGAAATTTCAATGCTTCCCGCCGCCATTGGCTGTTTAGGATAGATATATAAGTCAAGACCCGCCGAGGTTTCCCCGGTGTTGAAGAGGACGAGGGTCGCGCCGCCACGCACCACGGCATTTTGGTAGCGAGGGGCATTCCCGCTACCTTGAAGCATGGTCGAGGTGTGCGGTGTATAGCCTGTCAGTTTGTCGCCCTCCTGAAGTTGAAGGTCGGTGTAGTAAATCTCGCCTGTGCAATCGGCAATGAGAGGACGGAGGGTTACGCTCACGATTCGTTTTTCCTCTTTGAGTTTTATTACCTCTGCAAAGCGGATAAAGTTGTTGATGATCATAAGCTCCACCTACCCATCGAGTGTCCACTGAATTTCACAGACGTGGCCGACCCAGCCTGTGGCGACGATACCTGCTTGCAACATTAGATCAGTGAAGAACACCTCTCCAGTACAGTTCTGTATAACAAGACGGATGGTGATGGAGCGCAGCCTGCCGTAGCCTTTGGGTGAAGCGTCTCGCGCCACTTGTTGAAAAGATACCATGTGAAATCACCGCCCTCTCAATACAAATCAATAAATCGTGTTTCGGTCGTCCCGTCCTCGTATTCAAATACTACCTCGATACCGACCTGTCCATTTGCACCCTTGTTCAGATTATCTGAGCCGATTTGAGCCGAAATAGTGTAGTTACGTCTTGATGCTGGATAGACTGTTTGCGCCATGCTTTTGGTCATATCCGCCACACCAACTGCCTTAAAGGAAGCTGTACCGGATACACCGTTTTCAGTATCCACTACAAAGCCGCTATTTTGCCAATAGGCGAAGCCATCATCGGCTCTGCTGTTTCGCAGATGGTTGAACGGTACCATATCCTTGATTTCCTGCCCGATGAGATTGCTTTGGTCGAACTGGTCGGCAATCGTTGCTGATGAGGAATCGCCAAGTTCTCTGAGTTTTGTGGAGAGTTCCAATACGGTTTTCCACGGCTCTTGAAGGTTATACTGGCGGCGTATAATTCGTGTTTTAATGGTCAGATTCAAATCCCTGTCGTCAACGGTTACAATATCACCCAAATTCCAGCGCTCGTGTTCATAGCCTGTCAATACGGACAAATCCATCGCCGAGAGGACATAGGAAACGCGGGGCTTTGCGTACTCAGCAAGCCGCATATTGGTAAATTCAAGCATCTGATAGGGGTTCGTAAAACTGGAGCAGTCGAGTGTCGCTACCCGCACCTCGCTTGAATAGGTTAAGTCCTCCAGATATTCCTTGCCGCCGTTAATGGCACTAAAGGTCATGCCGTCTTTACCGATGGCGTAGAGTCGCGTAACAAGGGATCGAGTATCGACTACACGCTTAATCCCCGTCAAGTTTTTGCGGTAGGCAAAGAGCGCACCGCTGTCTGTCCCGCTGAATGTCAGTAAGTCCACTCGCCTGTCCCGGCTGTGGAATACCAAATCGCCACCATGGATGTTCTGCACCATCCGCAGGATGGAGAGTGCGTTCTTTTCTTGGCATTCCCATGTTCGAAGGGTGATCACATTTACCGTGCCGACTTCCCAGCCTGTGCCCGCAAGCGCAAACGCCATCGGGGCAGCGGGCAGGTCGGCGTTGAATTCAATCGGTTGTTTTTCTGCAGAAAAAGTCAGGTCATAGAATGCCGCTTCAGCATAGACCGTTGTGAGTATGCTGTTGCCATCCGAACCTTTTTCATCCGTCATTGTCCGTATGCGGTAAACATCCTCAGCGATCTGCACCTGCTTCTCGTTGTCAAGCGTCGCCCGCTTCGGGTCACTGTAGGGCAGCTTAAATTCCAAGGTGTCCGCTCCGTTGATCTCGCCCGTAACAATGATGTCGTAAGCATTCTCCAGAACCGTTTCCCATGCTCCGTTCCCGTCCAAAACCACGGGGCGGGCAAAACCCAGTTTCTCATACGGAGATTTGGGGATATCATGAAGTGTGATATCGAGCAGCTTTGGCGTGACCGTCGTATCGCTGGTGCTGAGCGTTACCCTGTAACGGATATATGAGCGATTCGGTGAGGACAGTTCGCCGTTCGTGCCAACTGTCTGCCATGCCGACCAGTCCTGTAAATCATCTGAGGTTGATGTTTCTATCAGTGAAATGGACGTGACGCCCGCCGTGTATTCGCTTGTTGCCGATACCCGACCGCTCCCGGCAAGGTTGCATTCGGCAGCAATCGTCGTCAGTTGGCCGCTTTCGGGGTAGAGATTATCAATTCCTTTCCGTAGGGTAACAGCTCCCGGCTCAGTTAGCGCATCCACGTTACCCGAAGTATCTCCGCCATTGGCAAGCATCGCCTGACGGAAATAGTGAATCAAATCATCAATAGTTAAGTCGCTGTCTGTTTCAAAGAACCACTCGTCCAAGCCACCTGCGTAGTAATACTGATTTGCGTGCATTCCCATGACGATATCTGCTATACAGGATGGATTCAATGTACCAGTAAATGTCCGCAAGGGGGCTGTCCACACTACACCGTCGGCACGGTTGCACAGAACTATCTGAGATGTTTTGTCCGTCGCATTTATGATGGCAGAGAGGAAATACCAACCACCATTGACCATGTTGAATCCAGGTGTTTCGGTTTGGTCAAGGATAAGCGTGCCCGCCGAATTATAGAGCATCATTCGCGGCCGCCCTTGATAGAGGGAAATATATAAAATTGGCTGACCGGGTCCTTGCCTTGTATTGAAAAGCGGAATGAAGTTCTGCCCGACAGAATAGGTGGTCGGATTTACCCAACCGCCGACGGCAATTTTATCACCGAGATCAGAAAAGAATGTACCGTCGTTGGTGGCGACAAGGTGCGTCTTTTCTGTGGTTGGGTTGTTGATGTTTATGCGAAAATACCGCCCAAACCTGCCGTTTAGTAAAGAGGCTGTTGTGCCGCTCCAGCCGGAGACAGTAAAATGTCGTCCGTTGCCGGAGGAGTCTGTAAGGCGGGTATCGCTGTCCGGCGTGGATTCGTTGAAACGCCAGAGTGCGGAAGTTTTTTCGGTTACAGGGATCTCGCCTGTAAAGTCTGTTTGAGAAGTCAATATGGATTTTACCGCCATGTCCTCACCTCCAACGGCTCTTCGCCTGTATTTGCAGTTCTGTAAAGGTCGCACCGATTGCCGTAATGGTTACGCTGTTCGCTCCTTTGCGAAGAATTGGAAAGTTCAACTCTTGAAGCAGCGGCAGACCATTTCGGAGCGTTTCGCCCGTGCCGTCTACCACCTTGGCAGTAACCAAACCGCTGTCGATGACAAGGGTTTCCCCGGCAGCCAGCGCACCGATAACGCGAAGTTCTTCGTCATTTGTTTTCAACGACACATAGGTTGATGCCCCTGATGGAATGGTGCCTTTCAAAAGGAAGACAGGCAAAGAGTCTGTATTGCCTTTACTCCTCGTGACCGCATTCGCGCCTGCTTGGGTTAGCGTAAAACCCTCGTCCGTCAAAGCGTAAGCATGTGGGTCGGGGCAGACGAAGTTCAAGTCAAATGCACCCGCTGAGCGAATAAGCCGTTCACAGTTCACTTCCGTCTGAAGTCGCGCTGTGAAATAGCGGTCGGGTACATCGTCAAGCACAAGCTGTTTCAGACCTTTGTCGGGGTCCAGCCACTCGGCAAGGCCGTCTAACACTCCAACCAATGAAGCGAGGTTGTGCTTTGGAGCGATATTACAGCGAACGGTTATGACCCGCTCTGCGCTATCACTGCCAAAGTCTGCCACGCCGGGCTTGCCGGGTATGGAAACAAAGGAGTTGCGCAAGGGTGGCGAAGCCTGCCAAGAGGTCAGCCGAGCCTTGACGTTCATGCTTTGTGATGAGATTCCGTTGAAAATAAAGCCCACGCCAACACCTCCTTATGCCGGGCTAAACCGCCCCTGCGCCCGCGAGCCGGTTTGCATCAGGTTGTACAGTTCCTGTGATATTCTGCGTATGTCGTCCTCGCTGCGGACAATCATCTGCTGTATGTTGATGAGAGAAGGCATGCCTGATACCGCAAAGCCGCCATGACTTCCTGTCACATCACCCATGTTTATGCCGGGCGTATCAAAAGCGGCGGGGATAGCGTTCTGCATATCGTCTGCGACTTCATCCATCGCCCGTTCGAAGCCCACACCGATGCCCTGACCCATGTTTTCGCCAAGTCCGGCAAATAAGGTGGAGGGAGAACGGATACCGAAGAAGTTTTTAATACCGTCGACGATCCCTCCAAAGAAGCCGGAGATTTTACCCCAAATCCAATCGGTGACGCTCGAAATACCCTGCCACAGCCCCTTGATAAGGTCGCTGCCGACTTGTACGATTTTACCGATGTTACCGGTAAAGCCTTTCACGATGGCCGTAATAATCTGAGGTATCGCTTTTACGATTTCCACGATGATGGTTGGCAGGTTCTTTATCAACGCCACGAACAGCTGAATGCCCGCTCCCACAAGCTGCGGGATGCTCCCGATAATCGCTGTAATAAGCGATGAGATGATCTGTGGTATCGCCGCCACGATGGCAGTTATAATCTGCGGCAGGTTTTGAACCAACGATATTAACAGCTGAATCCCGGCGTCAATAAGCTGGGGAATAGAGCCGAGGATCGCTGTAATTAAACCCTCGATAATTTGCGGTATAGCCGCCACAATTGCCGTGATGATTTCAGGCAAGGCGTCTACTAAGGACACCAGTAGCTGAATCCCTGCATCAATAATTTTCGGGATGGCCCCGATGATAAAATCTACAATGCCGAGGATGATAGCGGGCAGAGCAGCGATCAATTGGGGCAGTGCATCCAGGATTCCCTGTGCCAGTCCAAGAATCAGTTGAAGGGCGGCATCAAGTATCATAGGCAGGCTTTCCATCAAGCCTTGAACGATTGTGATCACAGCGTTCACCGCCGCCGGTATCAACTGTGGAAGTGCATCGGCGATGCCTGTAACGAGAGTGGCCACTAATTGAACCGCTGCATCAATAAGTAATGGAAGATTATCAATCAGCGCACCCACAATGGTCATAACGGCATCCACGGCGGCGGGGATGAGTTCGGGCAAAAGCGTTAAAATCGTTGTCAGCACCTGTGTGAAAAGATCGACTACCGTAGAGAGCAGAGTCGGAAGCAAATCACCGATTGCCTGTAGTATCCCGTCGAGGGCAGGCGGCAATGCCCTTACGATATTCTCAATAACTGGAACAATGTTTTTCACGACGTTCTGGAACGCTTCAACCACATTATTAATCAAAAGTCCGACATCAGCATTGGCATTACCCAACCCTGCCATCAAGTTTCCTATAGCCGATTGCATCCCCGCCATAGAGCCAGCTATTGTTTCCGTGGCTTCCAAAGCGGTCGTTCCTGTGATTCCCATTTCGGTCTGAATGACATGGATCGCTTCCGTCAAATCGGAAAATGAAGAGAGGTCGTATTTAATGCCGGAGATTTTTTCGGCATCAGCCAAGAGTCGCTCCATTTCAGATTTTGTGCCGCCATAGCCCAGCTTCAGATTATCGAGCATCGTGTAGTTTTGCTTGGCGAAACCCTGATAGGCATTTTGGATGGATGCGATGTCCGTACCCATTTTATTGGCGTTATCGGCCATATCCGTAATAGCCATGTCCGCAACCTGCGCTGCTTTTGCGGTATCGCCGCCGAGGGACTGGATAAGACTTGCTGAAAAGCCCGTGACGGTTTCCATATATTCGTTGGCGGACATACCGGCGGTCTTGAAGGCATTTTCAGCATACTCTTGAACAGACTGCGACGCTTCACCAAAGAGGGTATCCACACCGCCGACCAGTTGTTCGTAGTCCGCATAGGCGGATATGACTTCTTTGCCAAGTTTGACGGCAGCGGCTCCGGCTGCAACAGCCACCGCGCCCATTGCCACGCCAATGCCTTTGAGGATGCTGCCCAGCTTCTCGAACTTTCCACCGGATTTTTCGGCGCTGTCGCCAGCGTCTTCCAGTTCCTCACCAAGGTCGTCGGCTTCTTCCGCTGATTCATCCAATTCGCGCTCCATGTTGTTCAGTTCCGCGTTGGCGTTATTGAGGGCGATCTGCCAGTTTTGAGTGCGGCGATCATTTTCGCCAAAGCTGTCGGAGGCGTTTCGAAGAGCGGCTTCAAGGGTGGAGATTTTGTCCTTCTGGGCGTCTATCGCTTTATTGAGGACTTCGTTACGGGCAGCAGTAGCGGCTATGGATTTGTCCTGTTTGTCGAATTCGCTCGTTACCAGCTTCATTTCTGAACCCAGTACTTTGAAGGATTGGTTTATATCACGCAGTGCGCTTTTAAATTCCTTCTCGCCCTCGACACCTATTTTCAACCCAAAGTTGTCAGCCACTTAAAACACCTCCTCCCTCAAAAAAATTAGATGCCATCAGGTATGACATCTTCAATAAACAGTTCGCACTTTGGTTTGGTCATTCCGAGGAACTGGCGATGGCATTCCCACAAGTCCAGCAATTGCCCAATCGGGGTGAGCCACGTTTCCTCTTCGGACCGATTCAGATGAACCGTACCGTAATATAAAAGTCGGGTAAACAACTCATCGTCGCTTACCCGACCTCGGCGTTTTTTGGTTCGCCATCCTCGCTTTCGATGTTACGAGCCGTCCCTTTGAACATCGCCTCGGTAATTGCAGACTTATACGCCGCCAGTTCAAGTGGTGAGGTGAGCAATTCCACTTCTTCCTCGGTCAGTAGATCTTTCGGTTTTTCCTTGTTGCGCAGGTTGTGGATGAGGATGGGCTGGTTAGCAAGGAGCGTAATCAGCCAAATAATTTCGTCCAGAGCCATCTCGAAGTTTTCTGACTTCATTAGTTTTTCGCCCAAATTGTCCAGCCCGCCGTAGCGTTTGGCGATTTCCTTTGTAGCACGGGTGGACAAAATCAACTGATAATCTTCATCGCCGATTTTTATGACGGCGCTTCGTTCGTTATCCATGCATTACCCCTCCAAAACCGTGTCAAAGTCAGGTTCGTACACTTCCGTATACCAGCCGCTGATCACACCTGGTAGCACATCCACATCATCTTCGTTAACTTCCGCTTTCCAAGGATGACGATCATTGCCGTCCGGTTTATTGCGGCGGGAAACAGTACCTTCAATACTCGGTGTGGAAAAGGTGATGCTATCGCCCTTGGTGGCGAGATTGGTGGACGGAACGCCGAACTTCACGCGGTAAAGCCAGAAGTAGCGATACTTACCATTCGCCTTTTTTGCCCGGAATCCAATAGCGACAGGGTCACCACCGTCTTCTGAAGCCGAAATAAGAACGCCGTTTTCATCCATGGTCGCTCCTGTCAGCTTTGCGGCGACGGTTTTTCCTATGTCATCCACACCAAGGGTCAGCTTACCGTTTTTGAATTCCTTGATGATTTCAGCGGCACCATCGTCCGCCCAGAGTGTCGCTTCCGCAAGTTCGATAGATAATTCAGCTGAGATTGCCTTGGCCAGCATTACTGGAGTGCCGTAGGTCTCGTGACCCGTAATAGGCGCTTCGGTGACTGTTGCGTAGTAGAGTTTATCAAGCCCAATTGTAGCCATGTTAAATTTCCTCCGTTTCGTATTCTTTCGCCACATCGATGGCGTAATGATAATAGCCGCTATCGTTCTCATAGCCGATGTAGCGGCGATCTGTTATCGTAAACGCCGCACCAAGCAGGGCGACAGTAATCTGATTTTTCCGGTTGATGTAATTGCCTTCTGAAAACAGTGATATCCTCACCTCGGACACATCAATAAGCGGTGTATTATCCCCGAACAAGGCAAACTCATCCGTCATCGGTGTGAGAACAAGGTACTCGTTGGGTGCAACCCCGCTGAATATGCCCGTTTCCACCGGTAGTAGAGGAGAGAGCAGCGCGTTCAGTTCCTGCAAAATGCTCATATGCGCTCCACCTCCTGCTTAAGTTTATCTTTCATCGCTTCAATAGCCGCATTCCTCGATTGTCTTCGGGCTGGCCTTAAGAAGGGTTTCGGCGGCTGACCGTGCTTACCGTATTCGAGAATATTAGCGATTTTGGCGTTACTGTCGCCGTCACTTCTTGGCTCGGCAAAACCAATTTTGATATCCCAGCCTGAGCCGTCCCGTTTCTGCTTCGCAGGCGACAAACCGAGAGAGTCTTCCAACTCACCTGTGGAACGACTCTTTGTTTTCGTGCCATGCCCGACTACGGAAAAGAGGTTGCTTTTTGCCTTAGAAAGAACGACTTCACCGCCTGCTTCCAGCACTTTCGGGATAATTTCATCCGTTTTATTGCCAAGGCGAGAGAGTTTTAAGAGGAATTCCTCCGGCATTTTCATTTCGATTTTTGCCATTATCTCACCGTCCCTTCCAATTTTTCCGCCAACACTTCGATATACATTCCGCGTCCACGCACATCTTCCGCGTTAATAATGTTATAGCGGCCATCAGCTTCGGAGATAAAGTGTGAAGTCGTGACCGTTAAGCCCGGAATTTTGCGGAAGCGAAACATCGCTGTTACGCTTGAAAACGCTGCGTTCCCAATAATCCGTTCCCATTTTGCGGTGGTGTTGCGAACTTCCTTATAGGCCTTAACCGAAGCGATAATGTTGTCGCCTTTAGTGACGAAACCCTCTGCATCTTTGATGGGATCGGTTGAGATGATGTTGATTGGCGTACTCATTTTTCCGTATCCCATGCTTACACACCCCACAATCTGTCAAGACGCAAAAGCATGTTGACTGTATTCCAGACTTGTTGAGAAGCCTGAACGCTGTCGGCAAAGAAACCGGCAGTCGAGCCATCGCGGGATTCGTACCATGTTGAGACGGTTGTATTGATGTCAAGGGTTAATAAATAAGAGTGTAAAAAAGCAAGTAAATAAAGGCTTTCCGTGGTTTGAGGTCTGGTTCTAAGCCGGAAGGATAATCACGGATTTTTGCTTTGTGGGAAGATATCCAAGAGTGGTGGATTACTCACCGGATTTACGAATTTGAATATAGGCTTGGTGAGTTGAAAAGATTGCTGGCAAAAATGTGGTGAGTTGACAAGATGGCTATTGGCTTGAATAGAGAAACAAGATTGAAATGCACTTATAAAGTAATTACTTTTCAAGTACATATAAAGGTTGAAATAAGAGTAGTAAAATGTTATGATAAAAAGAAAAGGTGGATTTAGGTATGGATAAGGAAGATAAAGTCCAAAAGGAACCGATGGAATTCTATAACATGTCAGATTTTCTTAGAGGACAATCATCAAAATTAATTACTGGTTTATCAGATGAAGATAAAACAGCTTTTGTTTTGAAAAATGGAAAACCTGTAGCAGTTCTTATCTCCCACGAGAGATATGAAAGATTATTAAAATCAGGTATAGATATTACTGAATACTAAATATAAAACACTTAAATAGATGAGAGAGGTTAAATGAATGGCTGTGAAAAAATCAGAATTGTATTCCCTATTATGGGAGGCTTGTAATAAATTAAGAGGTGGAGTAGAACCTTCAAGGTATAAAGATTATGTACTTGTATTGTTATTCTTCAAGTATGTATCAGACAGATATAAAGGGCAACGTTTTGCTGAATTTACAGTAAATGAAGGTGCCTCATTTGACGACTTGATTGCTGCAAAAGGTAAACCAGATGTTGGTGAAAGAGTTGATGTAATTCTTCAAAAGTTTCTCGAGGATAATAAGCTAGTGGGAGCGCTTCCTGATGTTAGCTTTAATAATCCGGATGAACTAGGTTCTGGTAAGGAGCTCGTAGATAAAGTCTCTGGTCTAATTGCTATATTCCAAAACCCAGCTATTGACTTTAAAAGCAACAGAGCCAGTGGAGATGACATCATTGGGGATGCATATGAATACTTCATGATGAAATTCGCTCAGGAGTCTGGTAAGAGTAAGGGACAGTTTTATACACCTAGTGAGGTGTCACGTATTATTGCTAGACTTATTGGTATTGGCAATATTAAACAAGAGACAGGAAAGAAATGGACTCTCCATGATCCTGCGGCGGGGAGTGGATCATTACTTATTCGTTCAGCAGATGAAGCACCAACTGATGATAATGGCGATTCCATAGTTACAATATTTGGACAAGAAAAATATCCTGATACTGCTGGTTTAGCAAAGATGAACTTCATCTTACATAACAAAGGTACAGGTGAAATTAAAAGTGGAAATACATTAGCCAATCCACAATATACTGATGATTTTGGTGGACTTAGAAAATTCGATTTTATTGTCATGAATCCACCATTTTCTGATAAGGACTGGACTGATGGAATTAAACCATCTGAAGATAAATATAAGCGGTTTGATGGTTATGGCATTCCACCAGAAAAGAATGGTGATTATGCTTGGTTTCTACATGTTCTAAAAGCATTGGATAGCAATGGTAAGGCAGGGATTATTCTGCCACACGGTGTTCTCTTTAGAGGAAACTCAGAAGAAACCATTAGAAAAGCTGTTCTTGAGAAGCGATACATTAAGGGGATTGTTGGTCTGCCAGCAAACTTATTTTATGGTACAGGAATCCCAGCTAGTATCATCATAATCGATAAAGAAAACGCTGATAAACGTGAAGGTATCTTTATGATTGATGCGAGCGATGGGTTTAAGAAAGATGGAAATAAGAACCGTCTTCGTGAACAGGATATTGAGAAAATTGTGCAAACCTTTATTCACCAAGAAAAGGTTGAGGGGTACTCCCGCTTTATTACCTATAAGGAGATTTTAGAAGAGAACGAAGGAAACCTTAATGTGCCTCGTTATATCCAAAAAATAGATGATACATTACCTCAAAACATTGCATCTCATCTTAAGGGTGGTATTCCAGAAGTCGATATTAACTCTTTAGAGAGACTCTGGAAAATATCGCCACAGTTAAGACAAGAGATATTCACTTGTGTTGATGAAAAACATAATGTCTATAATCTTGCTATAAAACCAAATGAAATTGAAACAGTCATTTCTGAAGATGAAACTATAAAGGTTGAAAAGGAGACTGAATACGGTTCTCTATTCGAGACGTGGAAAAATAAAGTAAAAGATTCATTACTCAATATTAATACAGATACAAATCCAAAAGAATTAATTCGAAGCTTGGGTATTGAAATTTTGAGAGATTTTGAATCGGCAAAACTTCTAGACAATTACGATGTGTACGACTTCTTGCTTAACTATTGGAATGAGAAAATGCAAGATGATGTATATGTAATAAAAGCGAGTGGATATGATGCGGGACGTGAGATTGAATATGTATACGCTCAAAAGAAAGCTAAAGATGAAAATGGAGAAGAAATAAAGGTCGATGATACTTCAAAAATGAAGTCGTTTGAAGGTGCTTTAATTTCGAGAGACATTATTGAACAGGAGTATTTTGAAACTGAGTTAATGGCTCTTAATGAGCTAATCGAAAAATCTGCATTGCTTGAATCTGAACTGGATGAAATGAGAGAAGAAGAATCAGGTGACGAGGGCTTACTTATAAATGCTCTGAATGAAAAAGGGGACGGAATACCTAAAGCAAATCTGAATAAACAGATAAAAGAACTTGAAAGTAAAAAGACTTCTGAAGTGATAGATGACATTACGAAACTTATTGAATTATTTGATGCAGGAAGTACTTCAGAGATGGAGAAAATCGTCAAAGCCAATAGTAAGCTGAAGACATATGAGCTTAGAAATAAGAACGGTTCATTCGGAAAAGCTAAGCTTAAAAATGCATTAAAAGAAGCAAATGACAATGCAATAATGCCTGAAACATATGTTGAAGAATATAATGCTCTTCTTTCTTACCAAGCTAAGTTAACTGAAAAAGAAGAAGCTGATAAAGCGATTAAAGAAGCTCAAAAAGAGCTGGATGATTTAGTACTTGCTAAATATGGAGAACTAACAATTGATGAAGTAAAGTATTTACTCTTTGATAAAAAGTGGATGGCAAGGCTTGAAAGCGACATTATTGATGCGATTGATCAAGTGTTGAATAATCTTGCCTCAAAAGTTGTCTTAATTGCTAAACGCTATGAGCACACTTTAGGAGAGATTGAAGAAAAGACAGTTCAGTCGAAGGCTAAGGTTAAATCTGCATTAGAAAGGATGGGATACACATGGTAACTCATTCTAAAGATACTATTGAGTATAACGAAATAAAAAAAATATATAAGCGTGTTAGAGGAACTCCTATAACTGCAGAAAGAATGAGTAAAATAAAATCTGCTACTGGAGCGATAAGAGTTTTTGCCGGAGGAGCAACAGAGATTAGAGCAAATGTATCGGATTTGCCTAATGCAAATATTATTAGTGATCCTGTAGTAATTGTTCAATCAAGAGGGGTAATAGACTTTATATATTGCAATGTCCCTTGTACATTTAAAAATGAGATGTGGGGCTATACGTCATCTGATATATATGCAGTAAAATTTCTTTTTTATTATCTGAAACATAATGTCGATTATTTTAGAAATGCTGGAGATGGAAGAAGTTCTTTTTCACAAATTTCATTACCAGTTACTGAAGAGTATAAAATTCCGCTTCTTTCTTCTAAAGAACAACAAGCTATAGCTTCAGTATTATCAGATTTTGACGAGCATATCGACAATCTATCCGAACTAATTGAAAAGAAAAAAGCAATCCGTGATGGTGCGTTAGAGGATCTCATTAATGGAGAAACAAGACTCGATGGGTTTAGAGGTGATTGGAATTCTTGTAAAATAAATGATGTTGCTGATTTTTTTGATAATCTGCGAATTCCAGTAACTAAGAATCAAAGAATGCCTGGAAATACTCCATACTATGGAGCAAATGGTATTCAAGATTATGTAAGTGGTTATACACATGATGGAGAATTCATTCTTATCGCTGAAGATGGTGCGAACGATCTTCTTAACTATCCAATAACTTATGCAAGTGGGAAGATATGGGTAAACAATCACGCTCACGTTTTAGCTGGAATTAAATCGGTAGCAGATACGAAATTTTTATCTTATCTACTAAAAAAAGTTGATTATACTGCAGTTCTTGTGGGAGGAACGAGAGCAAAGTTAAATGGTAAAACATTAAAAAATATAGAAATAACACTACCAGAAAGTATTTCAGAACAACAAGCCATCGCTCAAGTCCTTTCAGCAATGGATGAAGAAATAGAATCTCTCGAAGTAGAAAAAGAAAAAATGTTACAAATTAAAGAAGGTGCAATGGACGACCTCTTAACAGGCCGTGTGCGTCTTAAAGTATGAGGAGGTAAAGGCTATGTCTGTTGATTTAGAGAGAAAATTGCAAAACAAGGTCCTTCACTGGTTAATAGATAAAGAGGAAGACGGTGGTCTTGGTTATACGTATCTCGGAAATCTAGAGGATCAGAATAACAAACCTATCAGAGAAGATTTGCTAAAGAAGAATCTTGAAAAACGTGGCTATACGAAAGAACAGATTTCCAAGGCTGTAACTGAGCTTGTTTCAAAAGCGAGTAATCAAGTAGATAGTCTTTACCAAATCAATAAAGAAGTATATTCCCTACTTCGCTATGGCAAGCAAGGTGTTAAAGACGAGAATAAAAATCGTCAAACAGTCCATTATATCGACTGGAACAATGTCGAGAACAATGATTTTTATGCTGCTGAAGAAGTAAGTGTTCTCTGCTTTAATCAAATAGAGAGAAAACGCCCTGATGTGGTGCTGTATATAAACGGCATCGCTCTTGGCATATTTGAGTTAAAGCGTTCATGTGTAAGTATTGGTGAGGGCATTCGTCAGAATCTCACAAACCAAAAAAAAGAGTATATTCAGAATTTCTTTAGTACTACGCAGTTTCTCTTTGCCGGTAATGAAGCTGAAGGGCTGAAGTATGGAACAATCGAAACTCCTGAGAAGTATTACCTGAACTGGAAGGAAGATATTAAAGCTACGGACGAACTTTCTTTGACTATTAAAGGTATTCAATCTAAGGAGAGAAATAAGCTAAGAGATGGTGTAATTTCTCTTTGTCATAAAGAGAGGTTTCTTTCACTAATCCACGACTTTATTATTTTTGATGCTGGAGTGAAAAAGATTGCAAGACATAATCAGTATTTTGCTAATATTGCTGCTAGGAAAAGAATTCTTGCAGGCGAAGGTGGAATAATCTGGAATACGCAAGGTTCAGGAAAGTCTTTAATTATGGTATGGCTTACAAAATGGGTTATTGAAAATGTAGCAGACAGCCGAGTGGTAATCATCACCGACCGAGATGAGCTTGATGACCAAATTGAAAGCCTGTTTATTGATGTAAATGAAAAAGTACGAAGAACAAAAAGCAGTGCTGATTTAAGAGAGATTCTGAATAAAAATGATGATTCTATTATCTGCTCTTTGATTCATAAATACGGACATAATGCAGGTAAACAATCTGACGTGGATCAATACCGTAAAGAATTGATAAAAGACCTCCCTGCTGACTTTAAAGCAAAAGGAAATATTATAGCTTTTATTGACGAGTGCCATCGTACTAACTCGGGAAAATTGCATGAGGCTGTAAAAGTACTGATGCCTGAAGCATCACTTATTGGTTTTACAGGTACTCCACTACTCAAAAAAGATAAAGTAACGAGTCTTGAGACTTTTGGACCTTACATCCATACTTATAAATTTGATGAGGGTGTTCAAGATGGTGTTGTTCTTGATTTACGTTATGAAGCAAGAGATGTTGACCAAGACTTATCTAGTAAAGATAAGGTTGATTTATGGTTTGACAATAAAACCTTAGGTCTTACAGATAGAGCAAAGATACAGCTGAAACAAAGTTGGACTTCAATCAACAAATTATATAGTTCAAAACAAAGACTTGAGAAAATAGCTAGCGATATCATTTTCGATATGAACTTAAAACCTCGTCTAAAAAATGAGCGTGGTACTGCCATGCTTGTGGCCAACAGTATATATGAGGCTTGCAGATACTGGGATATTTTTACTAGCAACGGCTTTAACAAGTGTGCTGTTGTAACTTCCTTTGAGCCTTCAACCGCGAGTGTTAGGACAGCTACGAGTGATTTAAGTCAAGAGGGCGAAGAAGAATATAAGAAGTCTATTTATGAGCGTATGCTTAAAGGTAAATCGCTGTCTGAATTCGAAAAAGAAGCAAAAGAGCAGTTCAAAAAAGAACCTGCTAAGATGAAACTTCTTATCGTGGTAGATAAACTTTTAACAGGATTTGATGCTCCAACAGCGACATATCTATATATTGATAAATCTATGAGGGATCATGACCTTTTCCAGGCTATCTGCCGAGTTAATAGACCAGATGGCGAAGATAAGGACTATGGCTATATCGTAGATTACATGGACTTGTTTCGTAATGTTCAGCTTGCAGTGGCTGATTATACTGCTGAAGCTTTCGATAACTTTGATAAGGAAGATGTTGAGGGACTTATAAAGAACCGCTATGACGAAGCTAAATCTGAGATGGTGGGTGCAATTGCATCGCTGAAAGATCTATTAGAAAATGTAAGCGATCCTAAAGACGATACGGATTATATTGAGTATTTTTGTGGTGAAAACAGTGAAGATGATGAAAACACTGGTCGCAGAGATATTTTATATACTCTTACAGCCTCGCTAACACGCTCTTTTGCTAACTGCAGTGATAAACTTGTGAGTGATTATGGCTATTCAGAGGGTCAAGTTAGCAGGCTGAGGAGTGATATTTCAGGCTATAACAAAATAAAAGAAATGGTAAAACTAGCAAGCTGTGATTATATCGATTTAAAACCATATGAGGCTGATATGCGATATGTCCTTGATACTTATATACGTGCAGAAGATTCTACAGTTGTAAGTGAACTCGGGAATATGTCGTTGGTGGAATTGTTACTTGAAAACACTTCAACAACACCAATAGAGGCCCTGGTACAAGGTCTTCCAGGTAATGAAAATGCTAAAGCAGAAATCATCGAAAATAACTTGCAGCATGAAATTGTAAAGAAGATGTCATCTAACCAAGTTTATTATGGTAAGTTATCAGAAATGCTCCAAGTACTAATCGACCAGAGACGAATAGAGGCTATGAGTTACGAGGAATATTTACGACAAGTTGTTGAGTTGGCACAAGCAATTTTACACCCAGAAGATAGCTTGGATTATCCTGATACTGTGAAGAATAGCGAGGCTAGAAGAGCCTTTTATGATTATTTTGCGAAGAACGAAAATCTGGCTGTAAATTTGGACAGTGCTATCCTTTCTGCATTACGTCCTGATTGGAAAAGGAATTTCCAGAAACAACAAAATATAAGGCTTGCTATTTATGAAAATTTATTGATATATGGTTATGACGAAGATGAAGCAACGGCGGAGACCGCTGCAGTCTTCGAAATAACTGAAAGGCAGGCAGAATACGATGTGTAGTGAAGAAGTAATTGGTGGTATGCCAGTTGAAATTATTAAAAAGAAAAACCTTAAAAATCTATATATCAGGGTAAATCCACCAGAAGGTAGTATAACAGTTAGTACTCCTAGTGATTATCCTGATGAAGAGATAAGGCTTTTTGTATTAAAGAAAATGCCAGAAATCACTAAGGTAAGAGACAGGATGCTGTCACAGGCGCGTCAAACTGAGAGAGAATATGTTTCAGGAGAATCCCATTTCCTGTGGGGAAAGCCATATCGGCTACAAGTTGTCTATGAAGGAAACAAATACGAAATTTCAAAACTACCAAACAAGATAATATTGACTGCTCCCGAAAGATCAACTAAAGAATCAAGGGAGAGGGCATTCAATGAATGGTACAGAGAAGAACTTAAACGAGTGTTGGATGGGGTTGTTTCAAGGTGTGAAACAAAAACAAACCTCCATGCTAATGAGTACAAAATTAAGAATATGAAAACTAAGTGGGGTACATGCAATATTGATAAAAAAAGAATATGGATTAATCTACAGCTAGCCAAGAAACCAATAGAATGTCTTGAATATGTTGTTATCCATGAACTGGTACACTTGTTAGAAAAGAATCACACCCATAGATTCAATTCACTTGTGGAGGAGTTCTACCCTACCTGGAAAGAGGCAAGAAAGTTATTGTCAGAGTTGCCTTTGGATCATATTGAAAAAGGAGAACAGGTAGATTATGAAGAGGAAGATAACTCCAAGTGATGTATTCGATATCAATAAAAAATCAGGTGCTCTAATTCTTGGAAAGAATCGTCTTGATGACTATGCTACAAAATTTCTGACTAAATACTGTAAACAGGCATTGGTTGAACCGATGCCTCTTCCGGTTGATGACATTCTTAAGGATATGGGGCTTACTGTTCAAGAAGTTTATTTATCAAGCGACCTAGATGTTTTTGGATGTTGTTTACTTTTGGATGCAGATGTTGATATATATGACAGGGAAACAGGTAAATATTTATCAACTTCCTTCAGTGCTGGAACAGTATTAATTGACCCTTTGTCCGAGTCTTTATATGGTGAAGGCTCGAAAAGAAATACGCTCATTCATGAAGCACTACACTGGGAAAAAGATAAAACATATTTTCAAATTCTTAAGGTTAAAAATAAAAATGAATCTGAAAAATTATATCCAATTTTATGCCGACAATCCGAGACTTTCTTTACACCACCAGAGGGTAAGAACACAAAAGAAAATGAAGTTCGATGGTTGGAATGGCAAGCACATAGATTAGCTCCTAGAGTCCTGATGCCCAAAAATTGCTTCAAAAGGAAAGCGTTAGAGTTTATTGAGCAGTATAAAGCATCTGGTGAAAATACAATATACTCTTGTGACACCTTGATTGAGGATTTAAGCAGCTTCTTTATAACGTCAAGGCTATCAGTAAAATATAGATTGATTGAAGTTGGTTTAGAGGATATCATATCAGAATTCTCTGATTACAATGATGTATATGAAGAAATCAATAGTAATCAAGATTTTGTTAGATTAACTCCAGTTGAAGCATTGAAAATAATTGATTCAGATTCAACTCTGCAGAACTGGATAACAGAGAGACATTTTGTATACGCTGACGGATACTTTGTACTTGCCAACAGCCAATATGTTACACAAAAAGATGGAAAACTCTTTTTAACGCCAAAGGCAAAGAAAAATCTCTCTAAATGTGTTATCAATATTCGTGAACAGAATTTTGTAACATACACTAATACTTACAAAGACTTGCTTGGGTATACGGTCCTTAAGAAGGTTGAAGGCATTGATAGTAGACTTCTTACGTTTCATCCTAAGTACCAATCCCCTTTACTGAATGAACCTGAAGAAACATATCAAGCATTTTCTCAGCAGCTAGCTTCTTATAATGAGGAGGAAGAAATTGAACTCATTAAGTTGCTTGGTGACCCTACCAAAACACTATGTAATTGTCTGTGGTTTTTGATGGAAAATAGAAAGTGGAATTATCCTGATAAGTTTAATGAAGAGACAGGAATCCACAAAAATTATCATGGTAGAATAAAAAATGATAAAGCCAACAATATGACAACGAACGTGTTGATGGCCATCTGTGTTGGTATGCAGTTATGCACGAGGATTACGCAAAAGCTGTTTGATAAATCAAATAATAAACTAGATTATTATAAAGATCCCGATAAGACTTATATTCGTATTATGGATACTATGCCAGGGCTTTCGCTTGATGATTTCAATGGTATTCTAGAGCAATGTGGTATTCAGGAACTAGGTAGTGAAATAAAAGAATAATTAAGTTGATAACTCGATGAGTTGGTTTAGGACCCCGAAAGGGGTTCTTTTTTTATACCCAAATTTAGAAAAGACTGATAAATAGACAAATTTGGCCCAACTCAACGAGTTGGTCGTGAAATTTTGAAACCTATTATATTTATAAATGTAAGGGACAAGCCTTACAAAAATATAAATGCGTCTAAAGCTGGCCAGCAGAAGACGGCGGATACATAAATGATTCGAAGATAGCCAATGACAGGCTGTTGGGTGAAATTTATGCTCCTCCGTTTTATTTCCTATACATATTTTTAGGAGGTAACTCTGTTGGTCATTGTTTTCCAAAGATTCATTAGTTCTCCGCTGTCTTCCAGGACGGGATTAGGAGAATCTAATGAGATTATCAATCAGATATGAGAACCAGTTTCAAAGCATCGAACTCAATGAGGAAGAAACTCAGGAGATGTGGGTCAGTCTTTCACTTGAAGGTGAAAATCTTGAAAAGGAAAAATTAATCCAAAAAACATTCGATGAAAAGTTCAACAAGCCGGAGTACAACATCTGGCACAGAGAAACCAGACACTTAACAACTCCTAAGGAGCGCTTCAATGACGATGGTGATGAATACGATACCTCGGAACCACTTATGAAAGAAGTTGCGGACGACAGGATTTTTAGAAAAGACGAAATTGAGCGTGCTTATCAGGATGATTATGAAGGTGTCTGCAAATGGATACGTACCGCTCTTGGCAAAAAGCAGGACTGGGCAGATATGTTCATTGCAGTACGCATTGACGGTATGTCGATTCGAGAATATGCCAGTTTCATAGGTGCTGATGAAAACAACATTACTCAGAAATTAAAGCGGGCAACAAAGAAATTACAAGAAGAATATGAAAACCGTCAGATTTGACCTTCTCCCAAGGCTACTAGGTAGGAGGTCAAGACCTCCAAAAAAACACAAGGAGGTAATTCGAATGGAATTACAAGTTTACAAAAATGCAGAGTTCGGCTCCGTACGTACTACAACGATTGGCGGTCAACCTTATTGTGTTGGCAAGGATGTAGCAAGCATTCTTGGTTATACAAATACTCGCAAAGCTTTAATTGATCATGTTGATGAAGAGGACAAGGATGACGTAACGATTCGTGACGCCATCGGAAGAAATCAAACGATGACTGCTATTAACGAATCTGGTCTGTACAGTCTCATCCTCTCAAGCAAGATGCCAAATGCTAAAAAGTTTAAGCGATGGGTGACAAATGAAGTCCTCCCTGCTATTCGTAAACATGGACTTTATGCAACAGATGATTTAATTGCAAACCCCGACCTTGCCATCGCAGCATTTACCGCATTAAAAGAAGAGCGTGAAAAGAACAAGGAATTGATGGCAGCAGTTGCGATTGGTCAGCAGCAAATTGCTGAGATGAAACCCAAGGCTACTTATTATGATGTGGTTCTTAAATGCAGGGATGCGGTAAACATTTCTGTGATTGCCAAAGATTATGGCTGGAGTGCCATGCGTATGAACGAATACCTTCATGAAAAAGGGATTCAGTTTAAGCAAGGTGATATTTGGCTTCTCTATCAAAAGTATGCTCCCAATGGATATACCAAAACCAATACTCACATTTATGAAGACAGCAAAGGTATCCAACATACGAAAGTGCATACCAAGTGGACACAAAAAGGCAGACTCTTTATCTATGAACAGCTAAAGGCGGATGGTATTTATCCGCAGATTGAGATGGAGGTGTGATATGGGAATCAATATGAAAAATGCAGAAGGGTATCATGACCCAACTCCCCATGAAGCACTTAGCAATATATCCCGTGAGGAAAAGGCAGCAGCAAAAGCTGCCTTTAAGCCCCTTGTCTATATTTGCTCTCCATTTAGTGGCGATATTGAAAACAACAATAAGCGGACACGAGCGTTTTGCCGTTTTGCTTTAGATAAGGGCAATATTCCGCTTGCTCCTCACCTTCTGTTTCCACAGTTTATGGATGACAACAATGAACAGGAACGTGACCTCGCTATTTTTATGGATATTATCCTGATGGGCAAATGCCAAGAGGTCTGGGTGCTAGGTGATGTGATCTCAAGAGGCATGAGTATTGAAATTGAAAAAGCAAAGAAGCGCAGACAGCCGGTTAGATACTTTAATAAAGATTTTGAGGAGGTAGAGTCTCTATGAAGATAGCATACGGTAACAGCCGAATGGATAAGAAATGGAAAAACACAGACATCAGCTGGGAGGACTTTTGCTCCCGGGTTAAGAACACACAGCGTACCACTGAAACCGTAGAAGAATATCGAAAAATGAGAAAAGGTGGTCAAGATTCCATTAAAGATGTCGGAGGTTTTGTTGGGGGTCACTTAAAAGATGGCAGACGTAAAAAAGGAAATGTTCTATCTCGTTCTATGCTCACCCTTGATATGGATTATGGCATAAGTACTATCTGGGAAGAAATCTCTACCTTCTTCCCTTATCAGTGTTGTATTTATTCTACTCATAAGCATACTCCAGAAAATCCAAGACTAAGGCTGATCATTCCTCTGTTCCGTGATGTGGGAGAGGAAGAGTATGCAGCTGTTAGTCGCATGGTCGCAAAAGAAATCGGCATCGACCTTTTTGATGATACGACTTATGAACCGGAACGTTTAATGTATTGGCCGTCTACTTCTAGAAACGGCATTTTTGTGTATGAGGAAAAAGATGGTTCTCTCCTTGATCCTGATGTATTTCTAAATAAATACGATGATTGGCGAGACACCAGTACTTGGCCCGTATCCTCTAGGCAGTCAGAAATCCTTGACCGCTCATTAAAAGAACAAGCCGATCCACTTTCTAAAGAAGGTGTCATCGGTACTTTTTGCCGCACCTACTCAGTTAGCCGAGCGATCGATACGTTCTTAAAGGATATATACGAGCCTTCAGCAATGATTGGTCGCTATGATTATATCCCGGCTGATTCTAGTGCCGGGGTCATCCTCTATGATGATAAGTTTGCCTATTCCCACCACGCAACAGATCCTGCAAGTGGGAGACTGCTTAATGCTTTTGACCTTGTTCGCATCCACCGAGTTTGGTCATTTAGATGATCGAGCGACAGAAAGCACACCACCAAGTAAACTACCATCCTTTATCAATATGTGTGAATTTGCTATCCAAGACGACGAAGTAAAAGCACAGTTTACGAAAGAGCGGATGGAGCAGGCAACGATTGATTTTACGGAGGACAATTGGCAGACAGCACTGGAACTGGATAAGCAAGGAAAGATTAAGGACACCTTGGATAATATCGTTCTCATCATCCGTAACGATTCAGAACTAGAATCCATTGCTTTTAATAAGCACCGTGATGGAATCGATGCTAGAGACGGACTGCCTTGGGAACAGATGAAGGGCGGCTGGAATGATTCAGATAATGCAGCCCTTAAAGTTTATCTGTCTAATAAATATGGCATCTACTCCCCAACCAAAACAAAGGACGCAATACTAGCAGTCGCAGCAGAGCGATCCTATCATCCTATAAAAGAATACCTGGATCATCTACCAGAGTGGGATGGAACCGATCGCGTTGAGACCTTACTGATTGATTATTTTAATGCAACAGATAATTCCTATACCAGAGCCGTTACTAGAAAAATGATGGTGGCAGCAGTCGCTAGAATTGTTCATCCTGGCACGAAATTCGACAGCGTTTTAATTCTGAATGGACCACAAGGCATCGGTAAGTCTACCTTCTTTGCAAAGCTTGCAGGCGATTGGTTTTCTGATAGTTTAACCCTCACGGATATGAAAGACAAAGCAGGCCCTGAAAAACTTCAAGGATACTGGATCTTAGAACTGGGCGAACTAGCTGGCATGCGAAAAACCGATGTGGAGGTTGTGAAATCCTTTATTTCAAGATCGGATGATAAATACCGTGCCAGTTATGGGGTGAATGTTGAAAGCCACCCACGTCAATGTATCATTGTCGGCTCTACCAATGCAGAAAGTGGATTTTTGCGAGACATCACGGGTAACCGAAGATTCTGGCCAGTGCGTATTAGTGGTGATGGTAAAAGAAAAGCATGGCAGATGTCCGTATACGATGTAGAGCAGATTTGGGCAGAAACTTTGGTGCTTTATGGCCGAAGGTGAAAAGCTCTATTTAGAGGGCAGTGATGTAGAGTTGGCAACGAATGAGCAGGCAGATGCCATGGAGAGTGATGAGCGAGAAGGGCTTGTTCGCACTTACCTCGATACACTTTTACCCGATGACTGGAATGACCTGTCCTTATACGAGCGAAGAAACTACCTAAACGGTAGTGAATTTGGTGGGGAATCCCGTGTCGGCACGGTAGAACGTACGCTTGTTTGCAATATGGAAATTTGGTGCGAATGCTTTGGAAGGGATGCCTCCGCCATGAAGCCTGCGGACTCCTATGCCATTGCAGGCATTATGAAAAAGATTAATGGGTGGAACAAGTACCAAGGGAACAAGAACGGAACAAGTAATTTTCCCATTTACGGTAGGCAACGTTGTTACGAGAAGAATGAGTAAGGTCGTTCCTTGTTCTTTAGTTGTTCCTTATGCTTGTTCTCTTAAAAACCCAGTCATTACCGATGTTTTGGCTTTACTGGAATGAGTGGAACAAGAGTTTTACTACTTAGTAATAAATTAATAAATAGTAGTAGTAAGGCATCGTGAGCGTGTGTATGCGCGCGTATAGGAAAAAACGTTAAAAGTTGTGCTTGTTGTTCCTGATGAATTGTTGGAGGTCATTTATGCAAGAAAAATATATAGAACAAAAACTGGTAGCGACAGTAAAAAGCATGGGAGGTATGGCCCCGAAATTTGTGAGTCCTGGAATAGATGGAATGCCTGATCGCATTGTACTACTTCCCATGGGAAGAATCGCCTTTGTCGAATGTAAGGCGACAGGGAAAAAGATGCGACCTTTACAAAATAAAAGAAAGAAGCAATTAGAGGCATTAGGCTTTCTAGTCTATTGCCTTGATGATATAGAACAGATTGGAGGGATACTTAGTGAAATACAAGCCACATGAATACCAAAGCTATGCCACTGAATTCATTTTATCCCATCCCATATCGGCTGTATTTCTTGAAATGGGTTTAGGTAAAAGTGTGATTACCTTATCCGCCATCTTTGATTTGTGTTTAGATAGTTTCCTCGTTTGCAAGGTGTTAGTGATTGCACCTTTAAGAGTAGCAAGGGATACATGGCCTGCCGAAATCAATAAGTGGGATCACTCTAAAAGGACTCTCTTACTCGGTGGCAGTGGGAACAGAAAAAGAAAGAATCGATGCCCTCAAGAAACAATCAACGCTATACATCATCAACCGTGAGAACGTAGATTGGCTGGTTCATAAAAGTGGTATTCCTTTTCATTTTGATATGGTGGTCATTGATGAGCTGTCATCCTTTAAGTCTTATGGTGCAAAGCGGTTTAAGAGTCTACTTAAAGTAAGACCCTCTGTAAAAAGAATAGTCGGCCTTACCGGAACTCCCTCCAGTAATGGATTGATGGATTTATGGGCAGAATTTCGAATTCTTGATTTGGGTCAAAGGCTTGGACGCTACATTAGCCATTATCGAAATACCTATTTTAAGCCAGATAAGCGAAATGCCCAGATTATATTTTCTTATAAACCACTGCCAGGTGCAGAAGAGGAAATCTACAAACAAATATCAGACATCACCATTTCTATGAAATCTACCGATTATCTCAAGATGCCTGAATATGTCAGCAATGAAGTATTTGTCACTTTAAGTGATAAGGAATGGAAGGTTTACTCAGATTTCAAGGAAGACATGGTGGCTAACTTAGGTGATGAAGATATTGATGCGGTTAATGCGGCAGTCCTTTCTGGAAAACTGCTACAGATGGCAAATGGTGCAGTATACGATAGCGAGAATAAGGCTCATGTGATTCATGACAAAAAGCTAGATGCCTTGGAAGATTTAATCGAAGGAGCTAATGGGAAACCGGTCCTTGTTGCTTATTGGTATAAGCATGATTTAGAACGAATTAAAGATCGATTTCCGGTCAGACAAATTCAGTCATCGAAGGATATTGAGGATTGGAATAATAGCAAGATACCCATTGCTGTTATTCATCCAGCCAGTGCAGGTCATGGTCTTAATCTTCAAAGCGGCGGCTCGACTCTGATCTGGTTTGGTCTGACCTGGTCACTAGAGCTGTATCAGCAAACTAATGCAAGACTTTATAGGCAGGGTCAAAGGGATACAGTTATTGTCCACCACATCATCACCAAAAACACCATCGATGAAGACGTACTGCTTGCACTCACAAAAAAAGAGAAAATTCAAGATGCCTTGATTGATGCGGTAAAGGCAAATTTAGAGGTGATGCGATGACAGAACCTTATCAAAATTTAGCCAATGCCATTATTTTGATGGCTGTTAAAGATTATAGAGATGCTTTAAAGAAACTAATGAAACGGCCTAGATATGGACCGGCACAAGATTTGAAAAACGAGGTGGAGAGGTTCTTCCGCTCTGATTGGTATAGAGAACTTACCTCTGTTGATGGAAACGTCCTAATCAAAAAGCTACAAGCGGAGGTGAGCGAGTAATGAAAGCAAAAGAATATTTACATCAAGCCTACAGGCTAGATAAACGAATCCAATCCAACATTGAGGAAATGGAAAGGCTAAGGGAGCTATCGACCAGTGTTTCCTCCCCTGGTTGGGGTGAGAGAATACAAACCCAGCGGCATACCGATGCTTTGTTTGTCAGATACCTGGAGCGAATTGAAGAACTTCAAATCAAGATTAATGATGAGGTGGATCATCTTGTAGCACTTAAAGCAGAGATTCGAGATGTGATTAATAAAGTAATGGATATTGATGAACGCATGGTGTTACGTTACCGTTATGTTCATAACTATACTTGGGAGCAAATCGGCGATGAGCTGAATGCTGATAAGAGTACCATTCGCAGATGGCATGGCAATGCCTTAAATCACGTTGTCGTACCTGAAAATCCAATAACTATTCAAAAGTTGAACAGCAATGAGCACTTTTGAGCAGAGATAAGCACCTCATCTTTATGTTACATTATAATCAGCAAGATAGAATACTTACCAAGCCTTGTGGGATGCGCCCTGCAGGGCTTTTTCTATGCCCAGAAAGCGAGGTGATATGATGCCAAGAAAACCAAAACGACCATGCAGTACACCAGGCTGTCCCAACTTAACCGATGGCCAGTACTGTGAAGACCATCGAGTAGAAGAGCGTAGGCGCTATGACAAGTACCAACGGTCAAGTGATGTTAATAAGAAATACGGCAGAGCCTGGAAAAGAATCCGTGACAGATATGTACGAGAACATCCCCTGTGTGAGATGTGTAAAGAGGATGGAAGACTAACTCCCACTGATGAAGTGCATCACATCCTCCCTGTCTCTCAAGGTGGTACACACGATAGAAGTAATTTGATGTCCTTATGTAAATCCTGTCACAACAAGATTCATTTAGAACTCGGTGATCGACAGATTCGTAGCTGACCCAAGGGGGAGGTCAAATCTCTAGACCTCTTATGGCGGACAACGGCCTGGGGCTTCGCGTGTAAAAATCAGAAATCAAAGGGGGTATTAAAGACTTTTAGGAAAGTGGGGTGAAAACATGGCGAAAGACGGTACAGCAAGAGGCGGTCAGCGTGTTGGTGCAGGAAGGAAATCAAAGGCTCTAACCGACAAAATCGCTGATGGCAGATTAAATGGTGCCATGATCCTGCCAGAGCCAACGGATATAGAAGGTGCAGATGTGCCAGCTGTAAAAGATTATTTAAAGGCTACTCAGAAAAATGGCAAAGACCTCTGTGCAGAAGATATTTATATCGAAACTTACAAGTGGCTGAAAGATCGTAGCTGCGAAATGTTAGTAAACAACCAGTTAATCGAGCAGTATGCCATGAGTGTTTCTCGTTGGATTCAGTGCGAAGAGTGCATTTCAGAGTATGGCTTTCTTGCCAAGCATCCAACCACTTCCGCTGCCATCGCATCACCTTACGTTGCGATGAGTCGTGAATACATGAAACAGGTCAACCAGTGTTGGTATCAGATTTACCAAATTGTAAAAGAAAACTGCTCTGTGGAGTTTGGTGGCAGAAGTCCACAGGATGATTTGATGGAGCGGTTATTATCTGCTCGGAAAGGAAAATAAAATGGAAAAATATAGAACGTGTGAAAGCGTATGTAAAGGTCATCCTGATAAATTATGTGACCTTATTTCAGATAGCATTTTAGATGCGTGTTTAAGAAAAGATAAATCCTCTCGTGTTGCTTGCGAGGTGATGGCTACCAAAGGACACATCATTGTTGCCGGTGAGATTACCTGCTCAAAGAGAATTGATATCAGAGGTGTTGTTCGCCGTGTTCTGACGGATGTGGGCTACAATCCTAGAAAGTTTTTAGTCTTTGTCTATGTCCATCAGCAAAGTAAAGATATCGCAGGTGGTGTAGATCAAGCTTTGGAATCTCGTGAGGGTGATACGTCATGGTATTCCATGTTAGGAGCGGGTGACCAAGGTACAGTCTATGGCTATGCCACTAACGAAACCAGTGAGAAGTTACCTCTCCCCTTAGTCTTATCTCATGCCATTTGCGAAAAGCTAGATAAGGTGATGAAGAATGGTGTGATCAAAGACATTGGCCCTGATGGTAAGGCTCAAGTTACCGTTGAATATGAAGGTGACAAACCAAAACGAATTAAGACCATTGTAGTTTCCGTTCAACACAGTGCAGATAAAGATTTAGATGTCTTGCGAAATGAAGTCATCGCTCAGGTGCTGTGGCCCGTCTTTGAGAAGTATCCATTTGACGATGAGACTGAGATCCTCATTAATCCTAGTGGACGATTTGTTGAAGGAGGACCAGCAGCTGATACCGGTCTTACGGGAAGAAAAATCATGGTTGATACCTATGGCGGACTCGCCGCTCATGGTGGCGGTGCATTTTCAGGCAAAGACCCGACCAAAGTTGACCGCAGTGGTGCCTATATGGCAAGAGCCATTGCAAAGAACATCGTTCGGTGTGGCTTTGCTAAACGATGCCAGGTAGCAATTTCCTATGCCATTGGAAAAGCAGATCCTGTTGCCCTTGAGATTGATACCTTTGGAACAGGGACGGTTGAGGAAAGTATCCTTTGCCGTGCTGTGTTAGATGTATTCAATCTAAGGCCTGCAGCCATTATTGAAAAGCTAAAGCTGACGGATGTCATTTATGCAGATACAGCTACTTACGGCCATTTCAGATATGGCTTAAGCACGTGGGAATTTCTAGATTGCTATACAGAACTAAGGGAGGCGGTAAACAAATATGTTGATTGAAAAGAAGAACACAAAAGACCTCATCCCTGCAACATACAATCCTCGTAAAGATTTGAAACCAGGAGATGCAGAATACGATAAATTAAAACGATCCATTGAACAATTTGGTTATGTAGAGCCGGTTATCTGGAATAAGGTGACCGGCCATGTTGTTGGTGGGCATCAAAGACTGAAGGTTCTCATGGATATGGGCATCATAGAAGTTGAGTGTGTCATCATTGAAATGGACGAAGAAAAAGAAAAAGCACTCAACATCGCGCTCAATAAAATCAGCGGTGATTGGGACAAGGATAAATTGGCCCTTTTAATTTCAGATTTACAAGGTGTAGATTTTGATGTTTCCCTAACTGGATTTGACCCTAAAGAACTGGATGACTTATTTAAAGACACGCTGAAAGAGGGGATCCACGATGATGACTTTGATGTGGAGACAGAACTAAAAAAGCCTGCCATCAGCAAGCTTGGTGACATCTGGACGCTTGGCAGACACAGGCTTATCTGTGGTGACTCCACCAAGGAAGAAACCTATGATGTGCTGATGAATAAAAAGAAGGCAAACTTGTGTGTAACAGATCCTCCCTACAATGTGAATTATGAAGGCACTGCAGGAAAGATTAAAAATGACCATATGGGAAATGATGCCTTTTATCAATTCCTCTTAGATACCTTTATTAATATCGAAGAAGTTCTGGCAGACGATGCCTCCATCTATGTATTCCATGCCGACACCGAAGGGTTTAATTTTAGAAAAGCCTTCTCGGATGCCGGTTTTTATTTATCCGGATGCTGCATATGGAAAAAGGACTCCCTTGTACTGGGTCGTTCTCCCTATCAGTGGCAGCACGAACCAGTGCTGTTTGGTTGGAAAAAGAAAGGCAAGCATCAGTGGTATACAGGCAGGAAAGAAACCACCATCTGGGAATTTGATAAGCCAAAGAGAAATGGCGACCATCCTACGATGAAGCCTATTCCTCTTCTCGCCTATCCAATTTTGAACTCCTCTATGAGTAACACCATTGTGCTTGACCCATTTGGCGGAAGTGGTAGTACCCTAATTGCCTGTGAGCAATCAGAACGCATCTGCTACACCGTGGAACTAGATGAGAAGTTTTGTGATGTCATTATTAAACGCTACATTGAGCAGGTTGGAACTTCCAAAGAAGTCAGTGTTCAAAGGGATGGACTAAGTTATAAATATGATGAATTGGTGGAAACCAATGAATAAGGAATACTAGTAAAGTTTCCCACAAGATAATTGATAAAAAGCTTGCTATATAAGTGTTTTAGAGTGATATATGTACATACCAAAACAAAGGAGGTTTTGTACATGGTCATTAAATACAATGTAACAGGAGCAGAAAGAAAAAGGCTGGTAACGACTCTTAGTACTCTCACAGGAGTTAAAGCAAAGTACCTAGGAATGCCTAGTATGGGATATGAGGTAGGTGACTTTACCATCGACAAGAATGGAAACCTTGAACTCAGTGACAAGGTAAACAGCGAAGAAATCGAACGTGTGGCAGGACATTTAGCCAGCGAGGGTTTTATTGCTGAGGAAGAGATAAGCGTTACAGAGGGCAGACAAACGGCAGACAGCGAGGAGTTTGGCCTTACAGTTTCCATGCTAAGGAGCAACTTTTCTGAAGGCGCACTTGAAAACTTACAAGCACTTGTTGAGGCAAAAGGAGAACTAATTCGTCATGCACTTGATGTAGAAGAATTGCCGATTGAAATTTCTGAAGATGAAGTTTCATTCCCTTGGTTTGAAGAATTACCAACACCAGAAGAGGTAAAAGCATATAACCACTTCATTTCAGCTCTAAGTCAGATGGCGATAAATCAGAAACGCATCACGGTAAAAGAGAAAGAAGTAGAAAATGAAAAATACGCTTTCAGATGCTTTTTACTCCGCCTTGGCTTTATTGGCAAAGAATACAAAGATGAGCGAAAAATACTGCTTAGAAACCTGACAGGTTCATCGTCATTTAAAGGAGGAGCAAAAAATGAGGATAATTAGTAAAGAACGGTTACAGAATCTTCGTGAGAAGTACCCTGTAGGATGCCGAGTAGAACTTCTAAGAATGGATGATATTCAAGCTCCTGCGATTGGAACAAAAGGAACAGTCATAGGTGTTGATGACATCGGATCAATCATGGTGTCTTGGGAAACTGGCTCCAGTTTATCAGTCGTTTTTGGAGAAGACCTGTGCAGGAGGATTGAAGATGACAAGTAAGATAAAAGAACAGATTCTTGCCATTCGAGATACCGGTGAAACCAATATGTTTGATGTGCGAAAAGTACAGGAAATCGCTCTGAGGGAAGGGTATAACGAGCTACTTGTTTACCTTGCAGATAACGTGGGGGCCTATTCCAGATTCATTCTGACAGGCAAGGAGGAATAAAACCGTGTGGAAAGAAGGTAGCATTAAAGTTCATGACAGCATCATCCATTATTGGGTAAAGTGCTATGAGAAAAGTTCGGAATTTGGCATTGACAAGGGGCTCATCTCAAAGCTGATGCTTAAGCGCAAAGAAGAGATTATTGCAAATTATGACCGAGGCTGGGACATTGAGCCTGTGGATGAGGATGCAGAAATTGCACTTGCAATCTTATTATTAGAACACAACTAAATAGCAATAGAGGACAGTGCCAACATTGGCTCTGTTTCTCGTATAGAAAGAGTAATAAGGCTTGCTTGATGCGGGTCTATTTTTATGCTCATTTTGAAGGGAGGTGACCGCAATCAGAAAGCTCAAGAAATATAAACCAACTCCTTTTATGGCAAAGGACTCTATCTACGATAAAGATGCTGCAGATTATGCGGTCAACTTTATTGAGTGTTTAAGTCATACCAAGGGGAAATGGTCTGGAAAACCATTTGAACTGATTGATTGGCAAGAGCAAATTATCAGAGATCTCTTTGGAACACTGAAACCAGATGGCTATCGGCAGTTTAATACAGCCTATATTGAGATTCCTAAGAAAATGGGGAAATCTGAATTAGCGGCAGCTGTCGCATTACTGCTTACCTGTGGTGATGGCGAAGAAAGAGCCGAGGTTTATGGATGCGCTGCAGACAGGCAACAGGCGTCCATCGTATTTGAAGTGGCTGCTGATATGGTACGTATGAGCCCGGCTCTAAGTAAACGAGTTAAAATCTTATCGGCAACAAAGCGGATCATTTTCCAACCGACTAATAGTTTTTATCAAGTGCTTTCAGCAGAGGCTTATTCAAAGCATGGTTTTAATATTCATGGTGTTGTTTTTGATGAGTTGCATACGCAGCCCAACAGAAAACTCTTTGATGTCATGACCAAAGGTTCTGGTGATGCCAGAACGCAGCCTCTTTATTTTCTGATCACCACGGCAGGATCTGATACAAAATCAATCTGCTATGAAACCCATCAGAAAGCCAAAGACCTCATGGAGAAAAGAAAGATTGACCCTACTTTTTATCCGGTTATTTATGGAGCAGATGAGTCAGATGATTGGACAGATCCGAAGGTGTGGAAAAAAGCGAATCCAAGCCTTGGCATAACGGTAGGGATTGATAAGGTAAAAGCCGCTTGTGAATCAGCCAAGCAAAACCCTGCAGAAGAGAATGCCTTTAGACAGTTACGACTTAATCAGTGGGTCAAACAGGCGGTTCGCTGGATGCCAATGGACAGGTGGGATAAATGTGCCTTTGCCGTAAATGAAGAGGATTTACTTGGAAGGGTATGCTATGGCGGACTAGACCTTTCTAGCTCCATTGATATTACTGCCTTTGTATTGGTGTTTCCTCCCCTAGATGAGGATGATAAATACATCATTCTTCCCTACTTTTGGCTGCCAGAAGAAACTCTAAGTGCCAGGGTCAACCGTGACCATGTTCCCTATGATGTCTGGGAAAAGCAGGATCACCTTAAAACAACCGAAGGAAATGTAGTTCATTACGGTTTTATTGAGAAGTTTATTGAAGAACTTGGCGAAAAGTACAATATTCGTGAGATTGCCTTTGACCGTTGGGGAGCCGTACAAATGGTTCAAAACCTAGAAGGCATGGGCTTTACTGTTGTCCCCTTTGGTCAAGGATTTAAGGATATGAGTCCACCGACTAAGGAACTGATGAAACTAACGCTAGAAGAAAAGGTTGCTCATGGTGGGCATCCTGTACTTCGTTGGATGATGGATAACATTTTTGTTCGAACAGACCCGGCAGGCAACATCAAGCCGGACAAGGAAAAATCATCAGAAAAGATTGATGGTGCAGTGGCAACGATTATGGCTCTTGATCGAGCGATTCGTTGTGGCAATGATACGAGTGCTTCGGTTTATGACAACCGAGGCATTCTCTTTATATGAGGGAGGTGATTGGTTTTGGGATTTTTATCATCCATTTTTAAGGCGAGAGATAAGCCTACTGATAGAGCTGTGAGTTCCAACTATACCTTTTTAATGGGTTCAACCACAGCAGGTAAAACAGTCACGGAACGCTCTGCCCTACAAATGACAGCCGTATACTCTTGTGTTCGAATATTAGCTGAAGCAGTAGCAGGGCTTCCTCTGCATCTTTATTGTTATACAGAAGATGGTGGCAAGGAAAAAGCAATTGACCATTCCTTGTATCGACTTTTGCATGATGAACCGAATCCTGAGATGAGTTCTTTTGTGTTTAGAGAAACACTGATGACTCATCTTTTATTATGGGGGAATTGTTATGCGCAGATTATTCGCAATGGCAAAGGTGAAGTTGTAGGACTCTACCCCTTGATGCCAAATCGGATGTCAGTTCATCGAGATGAGAGTGGGCAGCTCTATTACTTATATACCAGAGGTGCAGATGATGTGAACAGTACAAAGGGGATGACCGTAAAACTTAGTACCTCCGATGTACTTCATATTCCCGGACTCGGGTTTGATGGACTGGTTGGCTACTCCCCGATTGCGATGGCTAAAAATGCGATTGGTCTAGCCATTGCAACAGAGGAATATGGAGCCAAGTTCTTTGCTAACGGTGCTGCTCCAAGTGGTGTGTTGGAGCATCCGGGAACGATTAAAGAACCTGGGAAAGTCAGAGAGGCTTGGCAGTCACAATTTGGTGGCAGTGCCAATTCCAATAAAATAGCCGTGCTTGAAGAAGGAATGAAATATACACCGATTTCCATTTCACCAGAACAAGCACAATTCCTTGAAACAAGGAAGTTTCAAATCAATGAAATTGCTCGAATTTTTAGAGTCCCTCCCCACATGGTAGGTGACCTTGAAAAATCGAGCTTTTCTAATATTGAGCAACAATCCCTTGAGTTTGTGAAATACACCTTAGACCCGTGGGTAGTGCGTTGGGAGCAAACCCTAGCTCGCACCCTTTTTACACCGGAGGAAAAGAAAAAATACTTCTTTAGATTCAATGTAGAAGGCCTACTGAGAGGGGATTATGTCAGTCGTATGAGCGGATATGCCACAGCAAGGCAGAACGGTTGGATGAGTGCAAATGATATTAGGGAACTTGAAAACCTAGACCGTATCCCTTCAGAGGATGGCGGTGACATGTACCTTGTAAACGGCAATATGCTCCCTCTTACAAAGGCAGGTGCATTCGCAAATACAAACGAGGATGGAAAGGAGGAAGACTTGGATGAAGAACAAGATATTTTGGCGATGGAAGAACCAAGCAAGCGAACAAGAAGAACGAGTTCTTGAGCTTTATGGAACAATCGCTGAAGAAAGCTGGTTTGATGATGATGTGACCCCGCAGATGTTTAGAAATGAACTCTTTAGCGGAAAAGGACCCATCACCTTATGGATTAACTCACCGGGTGGAGATTGCATTGCCGCAAGTCAGATTTATACCATGTTGATGGATTACCCAGATGAGGTCACCGTCAAGATTGATGGGGTTGCAGCATCAGCTGCTTCTGTCATTGCCATGGCAGGAACAAAGGTATTGATGGCTCCGACAGCACTGATGATGATTCATAACCCAGCAACCATCACGATGGGTGATCATGAAGACATGAAACGAGCAATCGAGATGCTAGATGAGGTGAAGGAAAGCATTATTAACGCTTATGAGATTAAGACTGGAATATCTCGCATCAAACTATCTCATTTGATGGATGCTGAAACTTGGATGAATGCTAATAAAGCGATTGAACTTGGATTTGCAGATGAAGTGTTAAAGGATGAAAAACAATCCGAACCCACTTTTTCTGCCTATGCTTTTTCCAGAAAAACAGTAGCAACTAATCTACTTAACAAAATGGCAGAAAAGACAAAACCAATTCAGGCAGAGGAATCTGCCAAACCCCAAGGGCGCTCAATTGATGAACTCAAGGAGCGTCTTTTGATTATAAAAAAATATATGTAAATGGAGGAATTTTACTATGACGATTACAGAAATGCGTAATAAACGCAAAAAGCTTATTGAAACGATGGATGGGTTCTTGGACACTCATAAAACCAAGAATGGCACATTATCCGCAGAAGATGATAAAACCTACAAAACCATGGAAGATGAGATCACTGAACTTACCAATGAAATCCATCGTATGGAAAGACGTGAGGCAATCGAAGCGGAACTTGAAAAGCCTGTCAGCAAACCAATCATTGAGAAACCGATGAATGGTCGCATGGATAACGGCGAGGTTAAAACAGGTCGTGCCGCAGACTCCTATAAGAAAGCCATGCTCTCAGCACTTCGCTCAAACTTCCGTAATGTATCAAATGTTCTACAAGAAGGGGTAGACGCAGATGGTGGCTATCTCGTACCTGAAGAGTACGACAGCAGACTGATTGATGGTCTGGAAGAAGAGAACATCATTCGTAAGCTAGGCCACAGAATTACGACTTCAGGTGAGCGAAAAATCAATATCGCAGCAACGAAACCTGCAGCCGCATGGATTGATGAAGGTGAGGCATTAACCTTTAGTGATGCCACATTCTCTCAGATTAACCTAGACGCCCATAAACTTCATGTGGCAGTCAAGGTGACCGAAGAGCTGCTTTATGATAATGCCTTCCAGCTTGAGAATTACATTATTAAGGAGTTTTATAAGGCTCTGGCTAATGCGGAAGAAGATGCCTTTATCAATGGTGATGGCACAGGAAAACCTCTAGGCATTCTTGCTGCTAGTGGTGGTGCTGAAGTCGGTGTGACCACAGCATCTGCAACGGCGATTACTGCTGACGAAGTAATTAACCTAGTGTATTCACTGAAGCGTCCTTACCGTAAAAATGCCGTGTTCATTTTAAATGACCAGACCATTGCAGCCCTTAGAAAACTAAAGGACGGTAACGGTGCCTATATGTGGCAACCGGCCCTTGTTGCAGGTGAACCAGATAAACTACTTGGCTATCCTGTTTATACATCTGCTTATATGCCTACCATTGAGGCAGGTGCTAAGACCATTATCTTTGGCGATTTGTCTTACTACAACATTGGAGATCGTGGTTCTCGTTCCTTTGCAGAACTTCGTGAGCTGTTTGCAGGTAATGGCATGGTCGGTTTTGTAGCTAAAGAACGTGTGGATGGCAAGTTAGTACTACCTGAAGCAATCAAGGTTCTTCAGCAGAAAGCCTAACGGAGGTGCGATATGGATTACAACACAAAAAACTACACCGAACAAGGCGGAGATAAAACCGTCATCGCAGGAACGTTAGAGATTAAGGAGGGAGCAACCGTAACAGGTCTCCCTTCTTCTTTTACTCCTGCAGAAAACCAAGCACCTAGTGTGGCAGAAGATATTACGAGTTTAGTTGCTGATTTTAATGCATTGCTCTCAAAGCTTCAAACAGCAGGACTCATGGAAGCTGATTAAAAAGAGAAAGGATGGTAGCGGTATGACACTGATTCAAAAGGTAAAGGCAAACTTGATTTTAGAGCATGAAGCTGATGACGAACTCTTAGAGATGTTCATCGCCGCTGCTGTCAGTTATGCCGAGAGTTATCAGCATGTACCAGAAAATTTCTATAGCGACAATCCTATGCCACCGACTACAGAGCAAGCCATTATTATGCTTTCCTCTCATTTTTATGAAAGCAGAGATGGTAGTACAGGTGGCTTCTTTGCAGATAATGTGCAGGCGGGTCAGCAGGTTTGGAAAACGGTCAACCTACTATTAAGACTCGATCGGGATTGGAAGGTGTAAACATTGAAAGCGAGGTACTGGTTGTGAGTTTCGGAAAAATGAATGGATTTGCTGATATTAAGGTAGTCACAAAAACAAAAGACAGTGAAGGATTTGCGACAACATCAGAAACCGTGATTGCTTCGATTCGAGTCTACCGGGAAGGGCGTCATGGCAGTGAACGCTGGGCTAACCTAGCTACTTTTTCAGAGGCTACAGATTTATTCAGGTTTCGTGCGATTCCAGGAGTCGAGGTCACGACAGAACATTTTATTGTGTGTGATGGAGAGCGTTTTGATATTACCTCGGTAGAAAACGTAAAAGGTCGAGGTATGTATACAGAAGTTTTGGCAAAGAAGGTGGTGAGCAGTATTGGCAAAAGTTGATATTAAGATGCCCGATGATTTTTTGCTCAAGATTTCAAAGCTTGGATCTGACTTTGACCCTGTTGCCGAAAAGGTGCTAAAAGCAGGTGGCGAAGTCGTTTTCAAACGAACGAAGAGCAATCTTTCTGCTGTAATCGGTAAAGGTACAAAGCATGAATCACGATCAACGGGTGAATTAGAAAAGGCACTCGGTGTCACTTCAGTCAGGCTAGATAGGAACGGAAACCACAATATAAAAATTGGATTTTCTGAACCAAGGCCTGATGGTGAGAGTAACGCAAAAATAGCAAACATCCTTGAGTATGGCAAACACGGTCAACCTGCGAAACCTTTTTTGAAACCAGCTAAAAGTGCATCAAAGTCTGAGTGTATCTCAGTAATGAAAAGCACTTTTGAAGAGGAGGTCAAAAAGATATGAGCATTCTAGCAGACTTACAAGTCGCTTTAGAATCACTGGATGTTCCAATAGAAACAGGCGTGTTCTCGGATACTGCGCCGTCAAAGTACATGGTGATTGTTCCGATGAGCGATAGATTTGACCTTCATTCGGATAATCTACCATGCATCGATGTTCAAGAGGCACGGATTTCAATTTATAGCAAAGGCAGTTATACAGCGTTAAAAAATCAAGTGGTGCAGTTATTGTTGGCTTCCAGTTTCACCATAACCGCACGGAGCTACATCGGCTTTGAAGATGATACGGGCTATTACCACTACAACGTGGATGTAGCCAAACATTATGAAATAGGAGGTAATTAAAAATGGCAACAATTGGTCTGGATAAACTTTATTATGCGACCATCACAGATGATGAAAATGGCGAAGAAATCTATGGCACACCCACTCAGCTGGCAAAAGCAATCTCAGCAGAGTTATCTGTTGAACTGGCAGAGGCAACTCTCTATGCAGATGATGGTGCGGCAGAAATCGTTAAAGAATTTAAAAATGGCACTATCTCTCTTGGAGTGGATGATATTGGCTCGACTACTGCAGCCGCCTTAACCGGAGTCACGGTTGATAAGAACAACGTTGTGGTTTCTAACAGTGAAGATGGCGGGGATCCTGTGGCTGTTGGTTTTAGAGCAAAGAAATCCAATGGCAAGTATAAATACTATTGGCTCTATCGAGTGAAATTCGGTATTCCTGCGACAAACCTAGCAACAAAAGGTGACAGTATTACATTCTCAACACCAACAATTGAAGGTACGGTTCTCCGAAGAAACAAGCCGGATACAAGCGGTAAACATCCGTGGAAAGCGGAAGTGACCGAAGGCGATAAGGATGTACCGGCATCGATTATCAGCAGTTGGTATACAGAAGTCTATGAACCGGATTACACAGTTACGGAGGGCTAAGCGATGGATAACGAACGAACAGCAAGCATTCGTATTGGTGGCGATGAATATGTGCTACTACTTACTACAAAAGCAACAAAGGAAATCGCAGGACGATATGGTGGTCTTGAAAACTTAGGCGATAAGCTAATGAAGTCTGAGAATGTCGAGATGGCACTTTCAGAGATTGTGTGGCTGATTACCTTACTGGCCAATCAAAGTACTCTTGTCTATAACATCAAGCACAAGGATGCACCGAAGGAATTACTGACAGAAGATGAGGTAGAAATTCTCACAAGCCCGATTGATTTGGCAGAGTACAAAGAGGCAATTATGAATGCCCTTTACAAGGGTGCAAAAAGAAATGTACTCAGTGAGGAAAGCCAAAAAAACGCAGTAGCCCCGTAAGTGACGAAGAGTTATTTACGAGGCTTTTATATTACGGCATCAGCGTATTACATCTGACCATGGATGAATTTTGGCTGATGCCGTTTGGTTTGCTACTAGACTTGTGGGAGTGTCACAAACAGTATCAGGGGCTGGCAAAACCAAAAAGAGAGATATTTATTGATGACATCATCCCTGATGGAATCTGACAAAGGAGGTGGAAAGCATGGCAGATAATTTTGGTTTGAAGATTGGTCTTGAAGGCGAGAAAGAATTTAAGAAGGCATTAACAGATATCAATCGCTCCTTTAAAGTACTTGGCTCTGAAATGAAACTGGTAGCTTCAGAATTTGATAAAAACGATAAGTCTGTCCAGGCTCTTTCCGCCAGAAATTCAGTCCTCAATAAAGAGATTGAAACCCAAAAAAGCAAAATTGATACCTTGAGGTCGGCTCTTGAAAATGCAGCTACTTCCTTTGGAGAAACCGATAGAAGAACGCAAAATTGGCAGATTCAGCTAAATAACGCAGAGGCTGCACTCAACAATATGGAGCGAGAGTTAAGTAGCAATAATGCTGCTCTTGAAGAAGCAAACTCCAATTATGATGATGCCGAAGATGCTCTCGATGACGTGAACCGTGAAATGAACGATGTCACCGACAGTGCAGATGACATGGGAAAAGAGATTGATGAGGCGGCTGACTCTGCTGAAAAATCCGAATCTAAGTTTAAAGGCTTAGGTACAACTCTAAAATCAATCGGCATTGCGATGGGAGCTGTTGCTGTTGCAGCAGGTGCGGCGGCTGTCAAACTTGGTAAAGAAGTTATTTCCGCTTATGCCGATTACGAACAATTAGTAGGTGGTGTGGATACGCTTTTTAAAGAGAATTCTCAGCAATTACAAGACTACGCATCGAATGCCTATAAGACAGCAGGTCTTTCTGCGAATGACTACATGGAAACCGTCACTTCGTTTTCTGCAAGCCTTATTTCTTCTCTTGGAGGAGATACTGAAAAAGCTGTTGAATATGCGGATATGGCAATTACTGATATGTCTGACAATGCCAATAAAATGGGTACAGACATGGAATCCATTCAAAATGCCTATCAGGGTTTTGCTAAGCAAAATTACACCATGCTGGACAACCTTAAACTTGGATATGGTGGTACAAAAAGTGAAATGGAGCGACTCCTTGCTGATGCCGAGGCTATCTCTGGCATTGAGTACGATGTTTCTTCTTATGCCGATGTAGTTTCTGCCATCCATGTCATTCAAGAAAGCATGGGTATTGCTGGTACGACTGCTCTTGAGGCAGAGGAGACTATTTCAGGGTCCTTGAATGCTTTTGAATCTGCTTTACAGAATCTTTTAGTTGGTTTTGGAAATGCCGATGCAGATATGGAACAACTCAGTAAAAACATGGTGGATGCCTTTCAGTCGGTGGTAAAAAACATTACTCCAGTGATTGAAAATATCGTAAAGGCCCTGCCCATAGCAATTGAAGCATTATTGGATGCGATTTCTGATTTATTACCGACACTGCTTGTTACGGTGACAGATTTATTTACTCAGGTACTGAACGCACTAATGAACCTACTACCTACCCTAATACCGGTAGCGGTTGATTCCATCCTTACGATTGTGAATGCCTTGATTGAAAACTTACCACTGCTAGTGGATGCAGCCGTTCAGTTAATAGCCGCTTTAGTGGATGGTCTTGGGCAGGCAATGCCAGAACTGATTCCTGCGGCAGTTAATGCAATTACTACGATTGTGCAAGGTTTGGTGGATAATCTACCCATGCTGCTCGATGCAGCACTGCAGTTAATACTGGGTTTGGCTCAGGGGCTACTTGAGGCGATCCCACAACTAGTTGAGACTCTCCCTACGATTATTTTGGCAATCGTTGATTTTATTATTAGCGCAATTCCTCAGATTATAGATGCAGGTATTCAGTTACTAACATCGCTGGTTACAGCCTTGCCTGAAATTATTATGGCTATTGTAGAGGCGATTCCACAGATAATTGATGGAATATTAAATGGGATTTTAAGTTCGATTCCACAACTCATACAAGCGGGTGTCGACTTACTTGTTGCACTGATTCAAAATCTACCGGTTATTATTACCACCATTGTGGCGGCAATCCCTCAAATCATTTCAAGTATTGTAAATGCCTTAATTGGAAACATCGACAAGATCATTATGGCAGGGGTTCAACTATTTGTAGCACTCATTCAGAATTTACCAACCATTGTGGTAGAGATCGTAAAAGCAGTGCCTCAGATTATTGGCGGCATCGTCAGAGCATTTACAAACTCCATGGGCTCCATCGTGACGGTGGGTGGCAACATTGTAAAAGGACTATGGCAGGGTATTCAATCCCTTGCTTCTTGGCTATGGAATAAAGTGAGTGGTTGGATTAGTGGTATTTGGACGGGCATCAAGGATTTCTTCGGTATCAAATCACCCTCGAAACAGATGGGGTGGGTCGGTGAAATGCTTGTGAAAGGTCTTGCGGGTTCTATCCAAGATAATGGTGATGAGGCTGTAAAGGCTGCTGAAATGATGAGCGAGGATATCAACGATGTGATGACTAGTCTGGCCGATGATATGAGTACGTCCCTACCTACAGACTTTTCAGTGGATACTTCTGTAGGTGGTGTGATTTCAAATGCAGCGTCTTCTTCTCTTGGCGGTGTCAGTGGATCGCTGGTTACGGTACAGCAGATGATTGTACGAAGTGAAGATGATATCAGAAGGGTATCTCAGGAACTTTATAACTTAATTCAGACAGGCTCTCGTGCTCAGGGTCGGTTTTCTACAACATAAGGAGGTGTGCCGATGGGTTTTTCATATAACGATGTTTCTTCAAAAAGCATGGGACTAAAAGCCAGGCTCACTTCCTGGCAGGTCTGTGGAGGGATGCGTAATTTTACCACCACCGTACCTGAAAAGTATGGGGTAACAGACTTTGGAGCTGATTTTGATTACAGAGAAATCAGTGTAGCTTGTAATATTTATCCGAAGCATAGCTTTTCTTCTCTGGTGAGTACGCTTGATGAACTTTCAACATGGCTTGATCCCATGCAAGGGTTAAAAGAACTTGTTTTTGATGATGTACCCGACAGGTATTTCATGGCAAGGTTGAATGAAAAAGTGGACTGTGAACGACTCATTCGTTTTGCAGGAAGTTTTAACTTGAAGTTTTTCTGTCCTGACCCTTTCGCTTATGCCATTACGGGTGAGAATTATTTAATAGAAGGCGAAGGGAGCCACACGATTTTAAGACATACCGGTAATGTAGAATCCAATCCTATGTATCGCTTGAAGGGGATCATTACCTCTGGTGTAAACAATTCGATTTCTGTTATAACCAATGGCTTGGAAATAAAAATAGTGAATGCTGTACTTTTGGCGGAAGAAACACTTGTCATTGATACAGATAAGATGACGGCTTATGTGGAAGACGAAAACGGAATAATATTAAGAAACGCTTTGCCTTACCTAGAGGAGATACAGTTTCCAAGTCTCAATGTAGGCAATAATACCCTAACTATAACAACAAATAATGCTGTATTTACAGCGCTTGAAATAAAGGCTCGCAGTAGATGGAGGTGATCCAGTGGCACTAAAAACAATTTTAAATAAACAGACAGATTTTACGGGAGAGTTCCCAGTCGAGTATGCAAAATCTGGACTGTGGCGATTCAATGATGTATCGGTAGATGAAAATGGCTATCTTGCAGACTCTTCTGGGTTAGATAGAAAAATAGAGCTTGTCAATTATCTAGGAACAACTGCAAGCCTTCAAAGCGGGCAAAAAGGGAGACAAATCCGAATCAACATCAACAATCCCGCTACAGAAAAAACCTACCTTAAAGTGGCCAATGATGGTACTTTCTTTTCGGAGATGGGAGAGCGAATCCTTGTTTGCGGTTGGATGATACCGACTACTTATTCGGTGGGAAATACCTATTGCCCCATATTGAATACGCGCTATGGTCCTGGTCAGCCAATCTTTTACCTGTCGCTCTTTGCAGGCAGACCTAGAATCATGCTTTATAACGCTAGTGGTTCTCTTATACTCGACCAAACAACTACACCGCCTTTTTCTTTAATCAATGGTGGAGTGTATTTTATTTGCATGGTCATAGAACCAAACAATAAAAACGCATGGATTGTACTGGGAGATAAGACGAGCGGAACGAGCTGGGTATCCCCGACCTATTCCTTTACAGGCACACTAAATCCTTCTTGCACGGCCGACATCATTATGGGCATGCATGCAGATGCCTATTGGTATGCAGGAAGATTTGATGACTGGTTTTTTGATATGGATTCCAGTCTTACAACGGATGATTTGATTGATTATTTCAATGGGTCTCTTTTGACTAACGGTGGTGATATGGGCGGTGCTGTTGATGCCCTTAGCGTACCGGGAGTGGTGAGCTTAAGGGAAACAGAAGGTGTCTATCCAACGGAAGGAACACTATATACGGCTCCGGCAACGTGCAATCTATCTGGCACAGGTCGGGTCTCCGTTACCAGTGAATATATTTCTGGGGTAACTGCAGTTGGGCCGATAGAAACCTCAACAAGCGATGACCTAGTTCATTGGAGTGATTGGGCAGCCATCGCACTTGATGGAAAACTGGTATCTCCAAATAAGGCATACATTCGTTTTAAGGTCACACTTACTACGGCAGATACAAGTAAGACCCCTCGAATTATTGATATCAGGCTATATGACATTCCAAAGTCACCTTATGAGAGGATTGGTTTTTCAAGACCGGTCGTACTGGATTCAAATGGGGCTTGGGAGGCTGTGTTAGAAAATGCTTATAACATTGTGGTAACCAGTGAAATCAATGGCGAGGATACGCTCTCCTTTATGATCCCCTACCGTGATCCCAAGCGGGGATTTATTGATAGCGAAAAGAAAATTCAGATTGTTGATGACATCTATAAAGTAAGGACTTTAACAGATACAAAAGACAGCGAAGGAAATCTAGCGACTGAAGTGTATGCTGAGGCAGAGTTTTATGACCTGACTTTTTCAGTGCGAAAAGAAGAGCATAAATTTGATGCAGAAACTGCTGAAGTCTCTATGGCTTATGCCTTAGAAGGAACGGAATGGAGCGTAGGCACAGTTAATGTACGAACTAAAAGAACCTGGACAAGTACAGAAAAGAATGCACTTTCCATCCTTCGCACGGTTGCTGACTTACACGGTGGAGACCTTGTCTTTGATTGCCCGAATAGACTGGTCCATCTCTTAACGGTCTATGGTACGGATAGTGGTGCATTGTTCGCCTATAAGAAAAATATGAAGAGCATTAAAAGAGTCGTTGATACCAGAAGTCTTGTAACAAGGCTCTATGCCATTGGCAGCGATGGTCTTACCTTTGCAGACATCAATGGAGGAAAGGCGTATGTGGAGGACTATACTTATTCGTCTGATATTCGAATATCAACGCTTGATTGTTCTTCCTTTACCAATCCCTATCAGATGAAAGAATATACCGAGATGAGGCTTGCTCAGTATGCAAAACCCAATATCTCCTATGTTTTAAATGCAATGGATTTATCAGTCTTAACGGGTTATGAGCATGAGGCATGGTCGCTTGGCGATTACGTTCATGTAGAAGATAAGGATTTAGGGCTGTCGGTGACCACTCGTGTCATACGAAGAGAATACAACTTACAAGAACCATGGAATACAGTATTAGAACTATCTACTACCCTTAAAAATCTGGGTAGTTCTGCAAGCCAGTGGGATAACGTGGCAGATTCTCTTGAAGGCACAAGTATGGTGACAAACAATGATATCCGGGAAATGGTGCCTTTTAATCTGTTGCGAAATTCTCGTGCTGATGATGGAATGGCTTACTGGGTTAACTCAGGCTTTGAAGTAGATGGTGATAACGGTGTAAGTGGGTCGACATCCTTTAAGGCAATGGGTATAGCCAATATGACAAAAAGTATGGCTCAGACCATCTATCCAGCGAATCGTTCTAGCTACACGCTCTCGGCACAAATCGCATCTGAAAACCTTGAAAAGCTGAGTAGCAACTCACAGGTTGGCATTGAAGTGGTTATTGAATATGAAGATGGAACGACAGAAGCAAGGTTTATTGATTTGTATTAAGGAGGTGGATTGGTGGCCTATTTTTCAAGAACATCAGAAAAGATACTCCCAGAAAGCTACTCTTCTAAAGTAAAATCCATTACCATCCGTGTCTGTGTCACAAATTGCACAGGCACTTTTTATATTACGGATCTCTTTTTACAAGCAGGGTCAGTGGTCACGGGATGGGTAGGTCATCCCTGTGAAATAAGGTGGACGTTAGATGGCTAAGGTTAAATTTATAAGGTTGGCAGAAGTCATAAATAAAAAACAAGATAAGCGTGTCATGAGTGTAAGCATAAAACCTACCCTCTATGATTGCACTGGCATGATTTGGTTTACGGACATCCAGTTACAAGAAGGACCTGTTCTAAATGGTTATGCGCCTCATACAGAGAGCAGGTTAGAAAAACTAAAGGAAGATGGCAGTATCAAGAATCCTGTTTGGTTTAACGGTGTGGTCCGTTCAGAGGAAACCATTATTTTATTTAATGTTGGTGAAACCTCTGCAGGACTTGATATTCATATCTATCCAAAGCTTTCTATGTCTGCTGGAACAGTGAAACTAAGCCAAGGTATAGGAGGGCAACAGGTCTCCTTCCCTGGAACCATTGGAAAAGATGTTGATTTGGCGCTCCTAGCATCTACACGAGCATGTACCAAAAACGGAGCAAGCGAACCCAAAGAGGGGTTCTATCAATACAGTGCTGCCTGGGACTCAAAGCACAAAGTGACCCTTGAAAAAGGGAAATCTGCAAGGGTGCTGTTTACCATGCAGGAAATGCAAGACGGAGGTGAACCATTCTAATGGAACGACTAAAAGGCAAGAAAATCATGGTGTGGACTTTTATGGGAAATGCACGGATGTATGAAGCTTTAGAGAAATATGGAGACCGGATTGATACCATCGGTCTTTTTTCTTTTAAGGTACGAGCTACGGGTGAAATTGTTGAGAGTGGTGTCACCATCAGTAGTATGCTCCCCTACATTAACCGTTATCGTCACATCAAATGGTTACTTACCATTGCCAATGATGGAGCAAATAGTATTTTCAGAGCATTGAGAGACAACACAAATGGCGCTCAGGAACTGTTTCTATCCGAGCTTATTCGTATTATGAAAAAGTATCCTTGGTGCGATGGTATTGATATTGACCTAGAAAGAGGCGATGACTATTCCACTCATGCTGAGTCAACGACCATGTTTAAAAATATTTACAACACCATCAAAGCCTATGATTCAAGTAAACTGATGAACATTTGCCTTCCAGGTATGACCAGTGTCAATGGCTCTGTAGGTGGTGAGAACTGGTGCGTCTATGGTGACCTAGACCCTTATTGCGATACCGCATCAATTATGAGTTATGGTATGGCTTGGTCAGGTTCTGCACCGGGACCTGTATCTCCAAGGAGCTGGCTTGAAGGGATTTATGATTATGCCGTTACAGTGATGAATCCCGATAAGATTTTCTTTGGGATGCCTGCTTATGGATGGAACTGGCAAATCTATGACACACCAGAAAACCTAGGTAAAGCCTATAGGGGAACGTCTCATACCTACTATGCGGCAAAATACTGGATGACAGGAGTCTATAATTTCACAGACGATGCGCCTCCTCAACCGTTTATTCCCATCGTGGCTTACTGGGATGATGAGAATAAAGTGCCCTGGGCATTGCCGCATGTCTACGATTATATGGAAGGAAGAGATGCCACTCGCTATAGCTATCCACTCTTATCTGCAAGCTACAATGGCAGACAGTATCTGACAGCCTATGGCAAACAACAAAAGTTAGCCTTTGGAACTGTTTATGTAGACCATGATGCCATGCCGGATAGTTATTCTGGTGTTGTTTCTGTTTCTAATAGCGTCACAACACTGGGGGATGAAGGTGCGGCAACCTATCATTTTACGCTTGCTCAGGCAGGTACTTATGATGTAGCAGTAAAGCTAGGCTTTCCATTTTGGGATAAGAATAATATTCATATCTCCCTTGATGGAAATAAAGTAGATTTTTTTGAAAACAGACTGTGGTGGCCTTATTGGAGAACGACTTTCTGGGCGGTGCTTAAAAAAGGAGTGAGCCTTTCTGCAGGAACACACAGCATCACCATTTCGCTTGGGGCAAAGGGTGTACAGTTTTATGGATTTAGAGTCTGTTCTTCATTTTCTGAGGAGCCAACAGTTGGTGAAGCAGAATATACCCTTGCTCCTAGACATTTCAAAGATGTAAATGGTGATATGGTAGGGCCTGCAACTGGTTTTAAGTTGACGCTTGAGATGCTTAGAAGAAAAGCAGATTCTGCCCTTGTGTGGTATGAGGATTTTAGAGATGATAACCCTCTCCCCCAAAGCTACTGGACAACATTATCAGGCGAATGGAGTGTTTGGCAAGATACAAGCAGTTCGATGAATAGACCCTATTCCCAACTGGAGGGTAAGGGGCAGTTAGCATGGAACTACAACAATTTTTCAGATATCCATTTAAGGGCGCAGATTATTTTTCCTGAGACCTTTAGTGGCAAGGCAGGTGTTTTTATTGGAACGATTTATTGTTGCTTTAATTATGATAACCAGCGCATTGAACTGTATGAAGGTTCTACTTTAAAAGGTAGTTATGCCACCAGCTTTTCAAAAACATCGGCCGCAAACATTCGATCGAATCCAAGCTTTTACACTCTAGAAATTCGAAAGCGTGGCAATCAAGTGCGGGTCTATTCCTCTGCATCCAATACACTGCGCTTTACAGCCGCTTGCTCGGATGTGACAGGGTATGTAGGTATTCGTTCGGATAATAAAGTCCATTGCCAGTTGCTTCGCTTAGGCGATGCTTGGACCTATGAGCCTTATGAACGCTTTGACGTGCTTATGCCAGATGGAACATTTAAAACTTATGGTCGGCTATCAAGAAGTAACTGTTCTTGGGATGATGAGTTTCAAGTGTTTACTTTAACAGCAGACCTTGAAGAATCAGCCACAAGAAGTGAAAGCATCTCCCTAGATTATGATTTTTTTCATTCAGATATGATGCCATCCATTCAGTGTGGAAATGACTACAGTGTCACCATCATTCCAAGGGATATTAACATCTGGATATCTCGTATTTTCTTAGGTGATGGTGACGGATTTTCCATTCTTTATTATCAGGATGTGGATAGCCTTGTGTACTGGGCAAATGAAGCAGCTTATCGGTGGAAACTTCGAGGCATGTGTATGTGGTCACTAGGGCAGGAGGATTTAAGACTCTGGGAGTGGCTACCAAAACAAATAGAGTAATCAAAGGAACATCTGCAAAAGTAGGTGTTCTTTTTATTTCAACAAAAGGAGGAATTTTAAATGAAAGAAATATGGAACTGGATCCAAGTTGTGATAACAGCAATTGGTGGATTCTTCGGATGGTTTTTAGGAGGAGCAGACGGATTTTTATATGCGCTACTAGTCTTTGTAGTCATCGACTATCTAACAGGTGTCTTATGTGCAATCGCTGATAAGACCCTATCAAGTGAAGTGGGATTTATCGGAATCAGCCGTAAAGTGCTGATTTTTGTTTTAGTGGGTGTAGCCAATATTTTAGACGTTTATGTGATTGGTGATGGGAGCGTACTAAGAACAGCGATTGTTTTCTTCTATCTATCAAATGAGGGAATTTCGCTTTTAGAAAATTCAGCTCACCTTGGACTACCTATCCCAGAAAAACTAAAAGATGTATTAGAACAGCTTCATAACAAGAGCGACGAGGAGGAATAATCATGAAAACTAAAGGAATCGATATCAGCACGTGGCAAAAACCAAGTCAGATAAACTACGACCAACTTGCAAAAGAGGTTGATTTTGTCATTCTACGTGCAGGATACACCGGTCACGGTACAGGAGTGAGTTTACACAAAGATGATGCCTTTGAAAAACACTACAAAGCCTTTCACGAGAGAGGTATTCCTATCGGTGTTTACTGGTACAGCTGTGCGAATACTAATGCCAAAGGCGTAGCAGAAGCGAAGAAATGCCTAGAAATTATCAAAGGCAAGACCATCTCCTACCCTGTATTTATTGATACAGAGGATAATTATCACCAGCGACCAAGTGGCAAGAAAGCCATTACCGATGCTTTAGTAGGCTTTTGTGAAACCATAGAAAATGCTGGCTATTATGCCGGTATCTATGCGTCTAGTTCTTGGTTTCAAGATTTAACAGAACTGGATCGTCTAGCACCTTATGATTTCTGGGTCGCTCAGTGGTCTAATAAAGAACCGACACTTCGTCATGGTATCTGGCAGTACTCAAGCAAAGGTAAACTAAGTGGTTACTCAGGAAACTTAGACATGAACTATGCCTATAAAGATTACAAAGCGATTATCAAAAGTGCAGGGCTTAATCATCTTGGCAAAGAAGAAAATGCACCTACTCCTACAGAAAAGAAATCGGTCGAGCTGCTGGCCAAGGAAGTCATTCAAGGGTTGTGGGGTAATGGTGAAGAACGAAAGAAACGCTTAACGGATGCAGGCTATGATTATGTGGCAGTGCAATCAAAGGTCAATGAAATGCTATCTAGTAAAAAGTCTATTGATGCCATCGCAAAGGAAGTCATTCGTGGCGATTGGGGTAACGGACAAGATCGAAAAAACAAACTTACAAATGCCGGTTATGACTACATTTCGGTACAAAAAAGGGTCAATGAACTCTTGAAATAAGAACTAGTAAGATTGCCTATCAAGGAGTATTTCTCTTTGGTAGGCATTCTTTTTTTCTAAACCGTCAGATTCTATTACCTCCCGTGGCTACTAGGTAGAGGGCAACAAATAAATCGCCCTTTGAAAAGAGGTGATGGATATGAAACACAATCTCAAAATTAGTGTTTCTAAGAAACCACAGACAGGCGGACTTGTTACCTACCGTAATGTGTCCGTAAGGGAACGAATTCTTCGCTTTCTTTTAGGGAGTAAACAGCGTGTAACGATTGTGATTCCTGGAGATAGCATCGAGGAACTCTCTATCTGTGAAATGACGAAAGGAGGAACTGACCTTGAGCAAAATAAAATTACTGCTTGAAGTGGTCAATGATATGCGAAGTCTTGCTGACAGCATACAGGCAGTTTGCGATGCGATGACAGAAGGAGATCCTGCTCCAAGTGCAAAAGCTGCAACTGAACAAGAACCAGTAAAAGAGCCGGATATCCCACTTGAAAAAGTGCGTATGGTACTTGCTGAAAAGAGCCAGATTGGGTTTACTGCCGAAGTGCGAGGACTCATTCAGAAGTATGGTGCAGACAAGTTAAGTGCTGTTGATAAGGCGTATTATTCTGACATCTTGAAAGATGCGGAGGGTCTTGGAAATGGGTAATCATGCAATATTATCTGCATCCTCATCCCACAGGTGGCTTAACTGCCTACCCTCTGCAAGACTTGAACTGGAGTTTGAAGACCAAAGTGGTGAGGCAGCAAAAGAAGGCACAGCGGCTCATGACCTGTGTGAACACAAACTAAAAAAGGCACTTCATATGAGAAGTCAGCGACCTATCTCTGAGTATAACTCTGATGAGATGGAGGAATGTACAGATGCTTACGTGGACTTTGTTATGGAGCAGGTGGAACTTGCAAGAAAGTCTTGCACAGATCCTATCGTTCTTATTGAACAACGTCTTGACTTCTCTTGTTATGTTCCAGACGGCTTTGGAACAGGAGATTGTGTGATTATCGCGGATGACAGACTTCACATCGTAGACTTTAAGTATGGGCTGGGAGTGCTAGTCGATGCAGTGGACAATCCACAGATGAAACTGTATGCCCTAGGAGCACTTGGAATCTATGATCACCTGTACGACATTAAAGAAGTGTCCATGACGATCTTTCAGCCTAGAAGAGAGAATGTCAGCACCTGGACAATACCGGTGGAAGAACTAAAAGACTGGGCTGAAGAGGAACTAAAGTCTAGAGCTGTCAAGGCCTTTAACGGTGAGGGTGAGTACATTCCTGGTCCATGGTGTACGTTCTGTAAAGCGGCAAACAGATGTCGAGCTAGAGCCGAAGAAAAATTAAAACTTGCAGAGAAAGAATTCAAGATGCCGCCGTTACTGACGGACACAGAAATAGAAGAAATCTTACTTGTTCTTCCCGACCTTACCAAGTGGGCGAATGAAATAACTGCCTATGCCACTGATGCAGCGGTCAATCACGGTAAAGAGTGGAACGGTTTTAAAGTTGTGGAAGGTCGCTCGGTTCGTAAGTATAAAGATGAAGAAGCCATCGCAGAAAAAGCTGTAGCAGGTGGATATAAGGACATTTACAGAAAGAGCCTTATTCCACTGACAGAGATGCAAAAACTGATGGGTAAATCCAAATTTGAGGAACTCCTCGGTGACCTCATTTACAAACCACCGGGTAAGCCGACTCTTGTTCCAAACTCAGATAAAAGACCGGCTATGAACGTAGCAGATGCTAAAAACGAATTTAACGAAATTATGGAGGATTAAATATTATGGCAAATATGCAAAACAAAACAAAAGTTATCACAGGTGTAAACTCAAGATTTTCTTACTTCCACGGTTGGGAGCCTGTATCCATTAATGGTGGTGTAGAAAAGTACAGTGTATCTGTTCTTATTCCAAAGGATGATAAGGAAACCATTAATGCCATCCATGCAGCGGTTGATGCTGCCATAGAGGAAGGTATCGCAAAGTTTGGAGGTAAGAAACCTAATAAAGCTGCTATTAAACTACCACTGCGTGATGGAGATGTAGAGCGTGATGATGAGGCTTATAAAGGCCATTACTTCATCAATGCAAATAGCAAGACAGCGCCACAGATTGTAGATAAAAGTGTTAAGCCGATACTGGATCGCAGTGAGGTGTACAGCGGTTGTTATGGCAGGGTTTCACTTAACTTCTATGCCTTCAACTCAAATGGTAATAAAGGTGTAGCTTGTGGTCTTGGTAACATTCAAAAAATTAGAGACGGAGAACCTCTAGGCGGTAAGACTTCTGCAGTAGATGATTTTACGACTCTTGTCGATGATGACTTCCTTGCCTAAAAGGAATAGAAAACTTGACGGTGGTGGAGGTATTCCCTCTGCCACCTTTTTTCATTTAGGAAAGGTGGTAGCTATGAAGAACTTAGAAATTGATATCGAAACCTATTCATCTACCAATCTACAAAAAAGTGGTGTCTATCGTTACGTAGAAGCAGATGATTTTGAGGTGATGCTGTTTGGTTATGCGGTTGATGGTAGTGAAGTTAAGGTCGTTGATTTGATGAATGGAGAAAAGATTCCAAAAGAAATCCTAGATGCCTTAACCGATGAAACCATTACGAAGTGGGCATTTAATGCTCAGTTTGAGCGAGTCTGCCTTTCACGTTATTTGGGCTACCCCACTGGAACTTATCTAAATCCTTCCTCATGGAAATGTTCCATGGTTTGGTCTGCCTATATGGGACTTCCTCTTTCTTTAGAAGGTGTAGGTGCAGTGCTAGGACTTGAAAAACAAAAGCTGACAGAGGGTAAAGACTTGATACGATATTTTTGTCTTCCATGTACTCCAACAAAAATAAATGGTGGTAGAACCCGTAACCTACCCACTGATGAAATCGATAAATGGCAGCAGTTTAAAGTATATAACAAGCGTGATGTGGAGGCAGAAATACAGATACAACAAAGATTGATCAAGTTTCCAGTGCCAGAGGACATCTGGGATGAGTATCATCTCGACCAAGAAATCAACGATCGAGGCATAAAGGTGGATATGGATTTTGTTAAGCAGGCCATTGCCATGGATGACATATCTCATGAAAAACTACTAACTGCCATGCAGCAGATAACAAATCTCGATAACCCAAACTCTGTACAACAGATGAAAAGCTGGCTTTGTGAAAATGGTCTAGAGATGGAGACTCTCGGTAAAAAAGCTGTCGCTGAGAAACTTAAGGAAACCGATGGTGAACTAAATGAAGTTCTTTCACTTCGTCAGCAACTGGCAAAATCCTCAGTAAAGAAATATACAGCAATGGAAAATGCGGTCTGTAGTGATTCTCGTGCCAGAGGGATGTTTCAGTTTTATGGAGCAAACAGAACCGGACGCTTTGCCGGAAGGCTTGTGCAATTACAAAACCTCCCTCAAAATCATATGCCAGATTTAAAAGAGGCGAGAAATATTGTCAGAAATGGTGATGTTGAAACACTGGAACTGCTCTATGAAGATATACCTGATACCCTTTCACAACTGATTCGTACAGCCTTTGTACCTAGAGTGGGTCATAAGTTTATTGTGGCTGACTTCTCAGCCATTGAGGCCCGTGTGCTTTCATGGCTTGCAGGCGAAACATGGCGAACAAAGGTATTTGCTAGTGGTGGCGATATCTACTGTGCATCTGCCTCCCAGATGTTCAGTGTTCCCGTTGAAAAGCATGGTGTGAACGGTCACTTGAGACAGAAGGGTAAAATTGCTGAATTGGCACTTGGATATGGTGGTTCTCTTGGTGCGCTAAAAGCCATGGGTGCATTAGAGATGGGGCTTGAAGAGGAAGAATTAAAACCGCTTGTGAATGCCTGGAGAATGTCTAATCCCAACATCACACAGTTCTGGTGGGATGTAGATCGGGCAGCTAAACAATGCGTGAAGGAAAACAAATCACAAGAAACCCATGGCATCGAGTTTCATTGTTTTAGTGGCATGCTTTTTATCGTTCTTCCCTCTGGCAGAAGGCTTGCCTATGTAAAACCTCGAATTGGTGAGAATCAGTTTGGTGGTGAGTCTGTTACCTATGAAGGAGTAGGTGGAACAAAGAAATGGGAGCGTCTTGAAAGTTACGGTCCTAAGTTTGTAGAGAATATTGTTCAAGCCATCTCCCGTGATATTTTGATGTATTCAATGAAGATGCTTAGTACTTATCCTATTGTGGCTCATGTCCATGATGAAGTAATTATTGAAGCCGATCCTCAAATAGCGGTTACTGAAGTATGTAAACAGATGAGTCAAGTGCCACCTTGGGCAAAAGGGCTGCTTCTTGACGCCGATGGCTATGAATGTGACTTTTATCAAAAAGATTAAAGAAATCATCAGATTTCACCTCCTGCCATGGCTACTAGGTAGGAGGTGTTTTTCTATGAACATTTATGAAGTAAAAGATGGTTGTCCGTTAAAGGGTAAGACCGAGCAGATGACAGAGGAAGAATTACAAAAGGAATATGATTTTCACATAGCGGAGAGCATTGTCGCAAACCTATATAAAGAAGGCAAAATCACAGCGGATGAATTACACAAAATATCAGCCTTGAACAGGCAGAAATTCTCTCCTCGTTTAGCCGAGATTATGTTCTAAAAAGCTTGCTATTAATAGCTTTTAGAGTGATGTATGTAATGGGCGAAAGCGAGGTGAGATGATGAAAAAGATAACAAAAATAGATGAACTGCCCCAAATGCAACCATCCAACACTAAACTTAGAGTTGCAGCTTATGCCAGGGTATCAACCGATAGTGATGAACAGCTTGAAAGCCTTAAAGCACAGCGTGAACACTATGAGCGATATATTAAGTCTAATCCAGAATGGGTGTTTGCTGGTCTTTATTATGACGAAGGGATCTCCGGCACCAAGATGGAGAAACGGACTGAACTGCTCCGCATGATACGAGATTGTAAGCAAGGTCGGATTGATTTTATTATCACCAAATCAATCAGCCGCTTTGCTCGTAATACAGTAGATTGCCTAGAGTTAGTAAGAAAGCTGATTGATATCGGTGTTTACATTTATTTTGAAAAAGAGAATCTAAATACGGGTGATATGGAAAGTGAGCTGATGCTTTCTATCCTTTCTGGATTTGCTGCAGAAGAGTCTGCATCTATTTCACAAAACTCAACATGGTCCATTCAAAAGAGATTTCAAAACGGCAGTTATGTAGGTACTCCACCCTACGGCTACACCAATACAGATGGTGAAATGGTAATCGTCCCAGAAGAAGCAGAAATCATCAAACGTATTTTTGCAGAGTGCCTTTCAGGGAAAGGTGGAGGTACTATAGCAAGAGGTTTGAACAAAGACAAAATCCCTGCAAGAAGAGGTAATCACTGGAGTGCAGGCACGGTGATAGACATGCTCCGAAACGAAAAATACATGGGAGATGTTTTGTTACAAAAGACCTACACTGATAGTAACTACAACCGCCATTCGAATACAGGCGAAAAAGACCAGTACTATTACATGGACAATCATGAACCTATTATAAGTAGAGAAGACTTTGCTAAGGCACAAGATCTCATTGATGAAAGAGCCAAGATGAAGTGTAAGGGCGTGAAAAAGAACGTTTATCTTAATCGATATGCTTTAAGTGGCAAGATTGTCTGTGGAGAGTGTGGTCGCAATTTTAGGAGAAAGACAAACTACTCAGCTGGTAGGAGTTACATTGCTTGGAGTTGCATCGGTCATATCGAAGACAAAGAGAGTTGCTCCATGTTGTTCTTGCGAGATGGGGAAATCAAAGCCACATTTACAACCATGATGAATAAACTTGCTTTCAGTAACAAGCTAATCCTTGAGCCACTTTTCAAATCAATTAACCAAATCGATGAAGAAAGCGACCGTGAAAGAATGGATGCTATTGATAAGCGAATGGAACAACTCATGGAAGAACGCAACACCCTTATTACACTGATGGCCAAAGGTTTCCTTGAGCCTGCTCTATTTAATCAGGAACGAAATGTTTTGGATAGTGAGATGAAAAATCTTTCAACCGAAAAAACAAACCTTGTATCAAATTCCGCGAGTGGGGTTTGGCGAGCAAACGAGATAAAGGACCTCATTAATTATGTGTCAGCAGATAATTTTAATGGTGACTACACGGAAGAATTATTTGAAGAATTTGTAGTGAACATCATTGTAAATTCCAGGGATGAGCTGACATTCAATTTGAAATGCGGTCTTTCCCTGAAAGAAAAGGTGGTGAGATAAATGGCATATATTCCATATGGATACAAAATTCAAGACGGAGTGGTTATTGTCGATGAAAAGGCAGCAGGTCAAGTAAAGGTATTCTTTAAGAAATACATATCAGGACTATCCCTTACAGTGGCTGGCGAACAGGCAGGTATTGATAAGACACACTCTGTGATGGGACGCATTTTGAAAAACGTCAACTACCTTGGAAATGATACGTATCCAGCGATCATTGATAAAGAGATATTTGATAAAGCTGAAGAAGTTAGAGATAAGCGTGCAAAGGATTTAGGACGAGTGGTAGAGCTTGCCGCTTTCACCTCTCCCCCTCCCAAAGAACGATTTAAAATGAGAAAGGCAGATAATAAAATGCCAGTGGATCCTTTTGAACGAGCAGAATACTTATATAGTCTGATAGAAAGCGAGGAATAAAGTGACAGAGAAAAATATAATGGTTATTCCTGCTCGTAAAAGGGTAGGAAGTACAGCCGCAAAAGAAAAGATAAAGAAACTTCGTGTTGCTGCCTATTGCCGTGTTTCTACAGAAACGGAAGAACAAAATTCTAGTTATGAGGTTCAGGTCGCACACTATACAGAGTTTATAAAGAAGAATACTGAGTGGGAGTTTGCTGGCATCTTTGCAGATGATGGTATCTCCGGTACGAACACTAAAAAGCGTGACGAATTTAATCGTATGATTGCAGAGTGTATGGATGGTAACATCGACATGGTTATTACTAAATCCATCAGCAGATTTGCACGTAACACCCTAGACTGCCTTCAATATATTAGACAGCTCAAGGATAAGAACATATCCGTCTATTTTGAAAAAGAGAATATCAACACCATGGATGCCAAAGGTGAGGTTTTGCTGACTATTATGGCATCTTTGGCACAACAGGAAAGCCAGAGCCTTTCACAAAACGTTAAGCTTGGGCTACAGTACCGATACCAACAAGGAAAGGTGCAGGTCAACCATAAGCGATTTATGGGCTACACCAAAGATGAAGATGGAAATTTAATCATTGTCCCCGAAGAAGCTGAGATTATCAAACGCATCTACCGAGAATACCTTGAAGGTCAGAGTCTAGTGGGCATTGGTCGAGGCCTTGAAAAGGATGGTATTTTTACAGCAGCGGGAAAACCAAGATGGAGACCAGAAACCATAAAGAAGATTCTTCTAAACGAGAAATACATCGGCGATGCCCTGTTGCAGAAGACTTTCACAGTGGATTTTCTTACAAAGAAACGAGTCAAGAATGAAGGTCATGTCCCGCAGTATTATGTTGAAAATAGCCATGAGGCGATCATACCAAAGGAACTTTTTTTACAGACTCAGGAAGAGCTTCATCGCAGAAGTAATATTTACACAGGTGCAGACAAGAATAAAAGAATTTATAGTAGTAAATACGCTTTGAGTACCATAACCTTCTGTGGAGATTGTGGTGACATATACAGACGGGTCTATTGGAATATTCACGGTAGAAAAGAATTTGTTTGGCGATGCGTTACAAGAATTGAGCAAGGCCCTGAGGTGTGTAAGAACCGAACGGTAAAAGAAGCTGAATTATATGATGCAGTAATGACTGCCATTAACAGATTGCTTGCCGGTGGGGACAACATGATAAGAATACTGGAAGAGAATATACATGCGATAATCGGTGATACCACGGAATATAAGATTTCAGAGATTAACACCATGCTTGAAGAAAAGCAGAAGGAACTAATCAGCCTTGCTAATAAGGGAAAAGATTTTGAATCCCTTGCAGATGAGATTGAAGAGTTACGTGAAAAGCGTCAGACCCTTCTTGTGGAAGATGCATCCTTAAGTGGTGAGAATGAGCGGATCAACGAACTGATAGAATTTATCCGTACCAACAAATATCGGACTTTACTATATGATGATACCCTTGTAAGGAAGATCATCCAAAATGTTACGGTGTATGATGACCACTTTGTAGTATGCTTTAAATCAGGCATTGAAATTGGAGTATGAGACGCATTCCACAGTTTTGTTTATAATTGTATTCTTGTATTGAACATATCATCTTTTTGTGTTAAAATATACGATGATACAAATAAGAATTTAGGAGGAACCGAAACTATGACAGCCTCAATGCGTTTAAGATAAGCGGGCAATAAAAAAAGCAGAATCTATCCCCGATGATAGGCTTTTTTGTTGTGCTTATTTATACGATATTGAGCATTCATTAGTTACGGTTAGGATATAGGTTATTTAACTATACCTTTATTTAACTATGTCGTTAATATGAATGTTTCCAAATTGTATGTATGCAGACCAAAAGCCACATTGTGGATTTTGGCCTGCATTTTTTATTACCTAGATTTAAAAACAAAATTCATAGGAGGGACATTTTTATGTATTATATTTTCATGTAATTCTTCCTGCTAAATCGCAGGGTTTTCCCTGCGTACAAGCAAATGAAAGCATGCGATTATAGACAGGAGGAAATAAAATGGAATTGATATTAAATGCAAAAGACATTCGTGTGGAATTCAAAGGACGCGATGTTTTAAATATAGATGATTTAGAAGTATATGATTATGACCGTATTGGTTTAGTAGGAGCAAATGGTGCAGGAAAAAGCACGTTACTCAAGGTACTTTTAGGAGAATTAACTTCCCCAGGATGTAAAATGAATCGACTGGGTGAACTTGCCTATATTCCCCAGTTGGATGAAGTAACTTTGCAGAAGGAGAAAGATTTTGCACTTGTAGGCAAGCTCGGTATTGAGCAATTAGATATACAGACCATGAGCGGTGGTGAAGAAACAAGGCTTAAAATAGCACAGGCTTTATCGGCACAGGTTCATGGTATTTTAGCGGATGAACCTACGAGCCATTTAGATCGTGAAGGAATTGACTTTCTAATTGGCCAGCTAAAATATTTTACAGGTGCACTATTAGTTATTAGCCATGACCGTTATTTTCTTGATGAGGTAGTTGATAAAATATGGGAACTGAAAGATGGCAAAATCACTGAGTATTGGGGAAACTATTCTGATTATCTTCGTCAGAAAGAAGAAGAACGCAAGGGCCAGGCTACAGAATACGAGCAATTCATTTCGGAACGCGCGCGATTGGAAAGGGCTGCGGAGGAAAAGCGAAAACAGGCCCGAAAAATAGAACAGAAGGCAAAAGGCGCTTCAAAGAAAAAAAGTACTGAAGGCGGAGGGCGTTTAGCTCATCAAAAATCAATAGGAAGTAAGGAAAAAAAGATGCATAATGCCGCTAAATCCCTAGACCATAGGATTGCAGCCTTAGGAAATGTAGAAGCTCCAGAAAATATTAGCAGGATTCGTTTCAGGCAAAGTGATGCATTGGCACTCTACAATCCGTATCCTATTGCCGGTACGGAAATTACTAAAACATTTATGGAAGAAGTTTTAATTGATGATAATATGGTTTTTGATATTGATAATTTAAAAGGATTTCTTAATGATACCAGTTCATTTGGGTTTATAGCTAAAGAAAATAATAAAATTATAGGATTTGCATATTGCTATACACTTTTAAGACCTGATGGAAAAACAATGTTTTATTTACACTCAATAGGAATGTTACCTAACTATCAAGACAAAGGTTATGGTTCAAAATTATTATCTTTTATTAAGGAATATTCTAAAGAGATTGGTTGTTCTGAAATGTTTTTAATAACTGATAAAGGTAATCCTAGAGCTTGCCATGTATATGAAAAATTAGGTGGTAAAAATGATTATAAAGATGAAATAGTATATGTATATGATTATGAAAAAGGTGATAAATAAATGAATATAGTTGAAAATGAAATATGTATAAGAACTTTAATAGATGATGATTTTCCTTTGATGTTAAAATGGTTAACTGATGAAAGAGTATTAGAATTTTATGGTGGTAGAGATAAAAAATATACATTAGAATCATTAAAAAAACATTATACAGAGCCTTGGGAAGATGAAGTTTTTAGAGTAATTATTGAATATAACAATGTTCCTATTGGATATGGACAAATATATAAAATGTATGATGAGTTATATACTGATTATCATTATCCAAAAACTGATGAGATAGTCTATGGTATGGATCAATTTATAGGAGAGCCAAATTATTGGAGTAAAGGAATTGGTACAAGATATATTAAATTGATTTTTGAATTTTTGAAAAAAGAAAGAAATGCTAATGCAGTTATTTTAGACCCTCATAAAAATAATCCAAGAGCAATAAGGGCATACCAAAAATCTGGTTTTAGAATTATTGAAGATTTGCCAGAACATGAATTACACGAGGGCAAAAAAGAAGATTGTTATTTAATGGAATATAGATATGATGATAATGCCACAAATGTTAAGGCAATGAAATATTTAATTGAGCATTACTTTGATAATTTCAAAGTAGATAGTATTGAAATAATCGGTAGTGGTTATGATAGTGTGGCATATTTAGTTAATAATGAATACATTTTTAAAACAAAATTTAGTACTAATAAGAAAAAAGGTTATGCAAAAGAAAAAGCAATATATAATTTTTTAAATACAAATTTAGAAACTAATGTAAAAATTCCTAATATTGAATATTCGTATATTAGTGATGAATTATCTATACTAGGTTATAAAGAAATTAAAGGAACTTTTTTAACACCAGAAATTTATTCTACTATGTCAGAAGAAGAACAAAATTTGTTAAAACGAGATATTGCCAGTTTTTTAAGACAAATGCACGGTTTAGATTATACAGATATTAGTGAATGTACTATTGATAATAAACAAAATGTATTAGAAGAGTATATATTGTTGCGTGAAACTATTTATAATGATTTAACTGATATAGAAAAAGATTATATAGAAAGTTTTATGGAAAGACTAAATGCAACAACAGTTTTTGAGGGTAAAAAGTGTTTATGCCATAATGATTTTAGTTGTAATCATCTATTGTTAGATGGCAATAATAGATTAACTGGAATAATTGATTTTGGAGATTCTGGAATTATAGATGAATATTGTGATTTTATATACTTACTTGAAGATAGTGAAGAAGAAATAGGAACAAATTTTGGAGAAGATATATTAAGAATGTATGGAAATATAGATATTGAGAAAGCAAAAGAATATCAAGATATAGTTGAAGAATATTATCCTATTGAAACTATTGTTTATGGAATTAAAAATATTAAACAGGAATTTATCGAAAATGGTAGAAAAGAAATTTATAAAAGGACTTATAAAGATTGATTATATAATATATGAAAAGCTATTATAAAAGACATTAGTATTAAATAGTTTAAAAAAATGAAAAATAATAAAGGAACATTTGGGGATAAGGTACTGTTTGAAAATGCATCTTTTCAAATTCCACTAGGAGCAAAAGTAGCGCTAACTGGAGGTAATGGAACAGGAAAAACAACCTTAATCCAAATGATCTTAAATCATGAAGATGGAATTACTATTTCACCTAAGGCGAAAATAGGTTACTTTGCACAGAATGGTTACAAGTACAACAGTAATCAGAATGTCATGGAGTTTATGCAGGAGGATTGTGATTACAATGTTTCAGAAATTCGTTCAGTGCTAGCATCAATGGGACTTAAACAAAACGATATAGGGAAAAGCTTAGCTGTTTTAAGTGGTGGAGAAATTATTAAATTGTTGCTGGCTAAAATGCTTATGGGTAGATATAACATCCTACTAATGGATGAACCGAGCAACTTCCTTGACATACCTGCTTATTACGCGTCTTTAAGCCCACCTATTCGCAGCGTGGGGTCTTTCAATAGTCAATACGAGTCCACCTATACGCACTACGAGCCCAGTGAATAGCCACACTGATATCAGCATGGCTATTCTGTATGGGATTACTCGTCAGATGGATTCATTGCGTGGTATTCGCGCATGTTTAGTTTTCCTGATTCGAACCAAACTGCGTTGTGGACAATGCGATCCATAATGGCATCCGCATGGACGCCGCCACCTAGTCTCTTATGCCAATCTACTTTTCTGAATTGTGTACAATAGATGGTAGAGCCAGTGTCATACCGACGTTCAATAATTTCAAAGAGGAATTTCAAGTCTTCTTCTTGTAAGTCCTCTAGGAGCCACTCATCAATAATTAACAGACCATAGTTCGCAAACTTGGTGATGAGATTGGTAACGCCTCTGGGTTTTAGCGTCGCTTCATCTCGCTCAATCAGCAGGTTAGGAAGTCTGATGTAACGAGTCCGAATCTCTTTCTTACAGGCTTCCTTTCCCAAAGCACAGGCCAAGTATGTTTTTCCTGATCCGGTAAAGCCCTGTAAGATGACATTTCTTTTGTAGCTGATGTAGTTACTGCTAATCAATCCGTTCAAGGCTGGAAGATCTAATTCCCTTCTTTCATCGTAATTGATGGATGCAACATTGGCATCTTGTATTCTGAATTGTGACCGTTTAATGAGTCCGTTTACGCGGCTATTGTATTTTTCTTGGTATAGGGCATCTATAGATAACTGGAAACGTTCATCAAATGAAAGTTCCCTGATCCGCTGATCCATTTCTTGCATCTCTAAACTGTTGACCAGTTCATTTAAGTCCAACTGGCGTAATTTTCTTATGGTGTGCTCATCAATCATGTTTATTTCCTCCGTAGTATGCTGCTCCTCTGACATAACCCATCGTTTCTTGATTTGTATCTTTGGCGTCATCTAGGGCATTGCTATTGATGGGATTTGTTAGAATCGTATTCAGTTGACGATATCGTGGCGAATGTACTCGCTCTAAAGCGATTTGACAGGCCTTCTCGAGTACCCCATTCGAGTATTTTTTAGTTAGATTGAGCACAGCTAAGCTGGGTTGATACCCTTGCTCCTTAGGCTCTGCCGATTCGAAGATTCTGCGAATGACTTTGTGTGTGAATGGACCGATTTTCTCCGCCCAACGCAATAGACGCTCTTCGTTCCATTCAGGTTTGTTAAATTGATCGGGCAGATGCTCGGGAAGCGTCGAGAAAGCATATGTTTTATAACTCGGAAAGCGTATGTGCGAAGCGATGCGCTCATGTTGATGGTAGATTTCAATCAAACGCTCTGTTACCTTTACGTCTACTTTCTTTTTAACATACCGATAGGGGCATGAGTAATTGTTCTTCTCGAATGTGATGTGGCAATCTAACTTAACAGTGCGTCCATAGACCCAATCTGCAATTTCGTACGGTACTGATGGGAGTAAACGCAATTTAGCCTGTTCTGTTTCAGTGAAAATAAGCTGGCGGCTTCCTTCGCGTTTTTGAAATGGTTTTGTGTTATACTCCTCTAATTTATCGCGTACGCCTCGTTTCAAATCTTCCATTGTGGTAAATATTTCATTCCTTAACGGAGCGATAACGGCTGTGGCAATCTTGCCAACAGCAGCTTCAACAGCCGCTTTCTGTTTTGGCTTACGTACTTGGGTAGGCATAATCGCCATGACATAGTGATTCGCAAGCGATTCGTAGCGTTCATTCAAGAGAATGTCACCTTCCTTGGGGTGAGCAATAACACCAGTCTTTAAATTGTCGCAAACGAGCCGAATCGTAGTACCACCGAAGAACTCAAACATATTCATGTGGCAGCGTAGCCAGGTGTCGCTCTTCATGTCGAGTGTTGGTTCTACATAGGTATATTGGCTATATGGGAGCGTTCCTACAAAAAGATACACTGGCAGTACTTCTCCAGTATCTGTATCCAATAAGCTCATTGTAGATCCACTCCAGTCGACTTGAGTCGATACGCCAGGCTTGTGTTTCAGGTGATTGGTTAGACGGTATTGGTCAATGTAGCGCTGATAGTCTTGACAAAACTTCGTGTAGCCAACTGCAATGCCGCCTGTCTGTTTACAATGGTCGATGTACTCCTGCCATAGCAACTTCAAAGTGACACCAGTACCTTGCAGATCCTTTTGGATCTTCTCGTAATCGGGCTGTGTATACAAGTCCTCTGATTGATGCCGTTCAGGGAATATCCTCCGATACACCTCTTGATCCGTTAACGCTGCAACGTCTGTGTAGGATAGATTGAGCTCATCTGCTCGTCTAAACACGTCGCTCACTGAGCTACGTCCTACCTTCTGTGTCTGCGCAATGGCATTACGAGACAATCCTTGTTCCCGATACTGCAACACCAGTTTCACAGGAATTTTCTTGGCCATAAAATAGCCTCCTTCAAATTATTCAGAAGTGTCTTCACTTCTCAATAAACTATACCGAAGGGAGCTAATAGAGCGGACTCATGGTGCGAACCGCTTGTCTTACTGTGCGTATTGGACTGCTTTATACTAGTGGACTCTATTCGTGAATTGCTGGACTCCTATTGGATATTGGTGGACTCGGGAGCGCGAAATAATCAACATACCAAGCTTAGAGGCTTTGGAAATACTAATGAAGGAGTATGCCGGAACTATAGTGTTTATCACCCATGACAAACGCTTACTCGAAAATGTGACTGATGTAATTTATGAAATTAGTGATAAGAGCTTAAAGCAGATTCGATAAACGGACTGAACTATAAGATTTTAGAAAAGTGGCTTTATGAAGAAATGGATTTTAATCCTGCACCAATGACAGGAATTCGAAAAGCGATGAAAGAATTTAAGGAGAGGTTATAATGAACAAAGTAAATATAAAAGATAGTCAAAATTTTATTACTTCAAAATATCACATAGAAAAAATAATGAATTGCATTAGTTTAGATGAAAAAGATAACATTTTTGAAATAGGTGCAGGCAAAGGTCATTTTACTGTTGAATTGATAAAAAGATGTAATTTTGTAACGGCGATAGAAATTGATTCTAAATTATGTGAGGTAACTCGTAATAAGCTCTTAAATTACCCTAACTATCAAATAGTAAATGACGATATACTGAAATTTACATTTCCTAGCCACAATCCATATAAAATATTTGGCAGTATACCTTACAACATAAGCACAAATATAATTCGAAAAATTGTTTTTGAAAGTGCGGCCACAGTAAGTTATTTAATAGTGGAATATGGTTTTGCTAAAAGGTTATTAAATACAAACAAATCACTAGCATTGCTGTTAATGGCAGAGGTAGATATTTCTATATTAGCAAAAATTCCTAGGCATTATTTCCATCCAAAACCTAAAGTGGATAGCACATTAATTGTATTAAAAAGAAAGCCAGCAAAAATGGCATTTAAAGAGAGAGAAAAATATAAAACTTTTGTAATGAAATGGGTTAACAAAGAGTATGGAAAACTGTTTACAAAAAATCAATTTAATAAAGCTTTAAAACATGCGAGAATATATGATTTAAACAATATTAGTTTCGATCAATTTTTATCGTTATTTAATAGTTATAAAATATTTAACGGCTAAAAACAATAAATCACTTGTAACTGTAAATGTTTAATTATAGGTAGGATAGCATAGGTTAAGTGCTATTCTGCCTTTTTAAAGTAAGGTATACGTTCTAGAGAGAGACTGGATATGTTCCTGTCTACCGATAGCCCCAAAAACGCAGTAGATATGTTTCCACAAACAATGGTCAAGCTTGGATATGTTCCCCCAAATGACCCTTGATATAAACAGGGCTTGGGACAATGAATTTGATAGCT